>NZ_BAAAZK010000002.1:474342-2034423 GCF_039536865.1 Sphingobacterium ginsenosidimutans | reverse complement strand
ACTTTTCAGAAGGTTCCAAAGGACAATGGGGCCGGGATAAAGCCCACTGGGTGACGCTCGGAAAAGAGGCACATATGTTCCGCAACCCTATTATCTGGTAAAAAGCTGTATGGCTCTGGCCCAAAAGCCACACTGGAATACACTCCCAAAAACTACTAAGGGATAAGGCTCTACAACGGTACTATCCGTACAGATCTGTATGGTATTGCTCTGAGGTAATGCGCTACTACCTTGTTAATATGTTTCCCAGCGATTACTGGCCCCGCCAAGACAAAAATTCCAGAAGAATGATGCCTCTGCTCCCCAATGTCACAGAGGGATAGGGCTCCGCAACCGTACTATCCGGTACAGATTTATATGGGCCTGATCTAAGGTGTTGTGTTATGACTGCGTTTATGTACTCTCCAGAAAACGATACATTGGGCTTGCAGTAGAAGTCCCGCTAAAATCACTTTACTCCTGCAACATTATTATTGGACAATCGTTTGCATTCCTGAAGCTCTTTTTTACTTGGATTTACTATTGTATTATTGTTATGTTAATTTAACAGCATATTGATGCCTATCCCAAAGATGGAAAAGCAATTGTGCTATTCAATATTATAAATTATATACATGAAGATATCTTTTTGGAGTACAAAAGCGCAAGTTAGTTTGTTAGTTGGATTGGCTTCTCCGTTTATTTTTCAAACGAATAGAGTCAGTGCCATGGCTAGCACAGTCGCTTATTATCAGATAGAACAGCGCTCTACTGTTAGCAAAATTATTGCTGTGCAGAAAATTAACCCAACAACAGTAGAGATTGTATATGACAACAACCAAAGACTGACATTGGATTTCTATGGAAATCATATTTTCAGGATGTTCCAAGATATACACGGTGGGATTATTCGCGATCCGGAAGCAAAACCTGACGCGAAGATCCTTGTCGAAGAGCCACGAAAAGCAGTGGATAACTTGGAAGTAAAGGACGATGGTAGTAAGGCGATAATAACGACCAAAGACATCATATTCTCCATAGATAAGCAGACATCACAGTTTAGTATCCTAAATCGTAATACGAACAAAGTCGTCGTAGAGAGTTTAAAACCTATCGCTTTCGAATCTAAGCAAGTGAGCTTAGAACTAAAGGAAAACAAGGATGAGTACTTCTTCGGCGGGGGCGTTCAGAATGGACGGTTTTCCCATAAAGGTAAAGCGATCGCAATAGAAAACCAAAATAGCTGGACGGATGGCGGAGTCGCATCACCCACACCCTATTTTTGGTCAACCAATGGTTATGGGTTTATGTGGCATACCTTTAAAAAGGGGAATTATGCATTTGGTACAAAACCAAAAGGAACAGTTAAACTCACTCATGATACAGATTACCTCGATGTCTTTTTTATGATCAATGACGGTACTGTACCGCTATTGAATGATTTCTACCAGTTAACGGGTAATCCTATTCTTCTTCCAAAATTTGGCCTATATGAAGGTCACCTAAATGCATATAATCGGGATTTTTGGAAAGAGGATGAAAAAGGGATTCTATTTGAAGATGGTAAACGTTATAAAGAAAGCCAAAAAGACAATGGTGGTACGAAAGAATCATTAAATGGTGAAAAAGGTAATTACCAATTTTCAGCCCGTGCGGTAATCGATCGTTATAAAGCGCATGATATGCCTTTGGGGTGGATTCTACCCAATGATGGTTATGGTGCTGGATATGGTCAAACCGAAACATTGGATGGTAATATTAATAATCTAAAAGAATTTGGTAATTATGCACGTAAAAATGGAGTGGAAATCGGTTTGTGGACACAGTCTGATTTACACCCCAAAGATAGTATCAGTGCATTATTGCAAAGAGATATCGTTAAGGAAGTACGCGATGCCGGTGTGCGGGTATTGAAGACAGATGTTGCTTGGGTAGGCCCAGGCTATTCCTTTGGTTTGAATGGCGTTGCTGACGTGGGTCATACGATGCCTTATTATGGTAACGATGCACGGCCATTTATTATCTCATTAGACGGTTGGGCTGGGACGCAACGTTATGCCGGTATTTGGTCTGGGGATCAAACAGGTGGTGTATGGGAATATATTCGATTTCATATTCCAACCTATATCGGTTCTGGACTGTCCGGACAGCCAAATATCACTTCCGATATGGATGGTATTTTTGGAGGTAAAAATTTCAAAGTCAACATTAGAGACTTTCAGTGGAAAACATGGACACCAATGGAACTGAATATGGACGGTTGGGGATCCAACGAAAAGTATCCTCATGCGCTGGGTGAACCCGCGACTTCCATTAACCGCCTCTACCTCAAGTTGAAATCACAATTGGTTCCTTATAGCTACAGTATTGCTAAACAGGCTGTCGATGGTTTGCCAATCATCCGTGCGATGTTTTTGGAGCAAGCAAATCAGTATACGCTTGGTAAAGCAACGCAGTACCAATATCTGTATGGACCGAATTTTTTGGTTGCACCGATCTATCAGGAAACACGTGTAGATGAGAAGGGCAATGATATTCGTAATGGTATTTACTTGCCAGATGGAGAGTGGATCGATTATTTTACAGGTGAGAAATATAAAGGCGGGCGTATTATCAATAATTTTGACGTGCCAATCTGGAAGCTCCCTGTGTTTGTTAAAAATGGTGCCATCATACCGGTCACTAATCCTAACAACAATGTATATGAAATCAAGAAGGATCAACGTATTTACGAGGTTTATCCATCTGGGAATTCCGAATTTATGGAATATGATGATGATGGGAAAACTGAGGCCTATCGTTACGGAAAAGGAGTGAACACAAAGATTTATTCTCTACAGAAAGATAATAAAGTGTTGTTCACAATAGCGCCATCACAAGGTGAATTCGAGGGCTTTGAGAAGGCGAAATCGACTGAAGTTCGTTTTAATGTGACTGCGACACCAAAGAAGGTAACAGCCAAAGTGAACAAAAAAGGTGTAAAACTTCAAGAGGCTCATTCACTAGCCGAGTTTAATGGATTAGAAAATGCCTATTTCTATGATGCACAGCCTAATCTGAATCAATTTGCGACAAAGGGATCAGAATTTGAGAAAGTTGCCTTGATTAAAAATCCGATGGTATTGGTGCGTATTGGTAAACAGGATGTGTCATCGACTGCAATTGAAATACAGGTGGATGGTTTCCAATTTACGCCAGCTGATAAGTACTTATCACAGACAGCTGTACTGACCGCTCCGACAGCCAAAGTAACGGAAAGTAATACACAAGCTTATACGATAACACCAACTTGGGAGAAGGTTGCCAATGCGGACTATTATGAGATCGCTTTCAATGATCTGATCTACTCGACCATTAAAGACAATCAATTGCTCTTTGAAGGTTTAGACGCTGAGACGGATTATGCCTTTAAAATTAGGGCCGTCAATAAAGCCGGTGCTTCCGATTGGAGTACATTCACCGCAAAAACAAAAGCTAATCCGTTAGAATTTGCGATCGAAGGTATTAAAGCAGAGACCTCGGTGGACAATCAAGGTGGCAATGGCATCAATAAGTTGTTTAACTATGATGAAGGGGACATGTGGCATACCAAATGGGGGCAAACTGCTGTTCCGTTTGACATGACACTAGATCTGAAATCGGTCAATCAATTGGATAAGTTTGCGTATCTTCCTCGCACGGATGGTGGCAACGGAATCATTTTAAAAGGTAAAGTGTTTTATAGCAATGACAAAGACACCTGGTCTGAGGCTGGAAGCTTTGATTGGAAGCGTGATGGTGAAATGAAGCAATTTAATTTTAGCCAACATCCTGTCGCTCGTTTCATTAAGATTTCGGTTACAGAAGCTGTCGGAGGTTTTGGTTCAGGCCGGGAACTCTATGTCTTTAAGGTGCCAGGATCCACTAGCTATCTACCGGGAGATATCAATAATGACCGTCTGATCGACCAAAATGATTTGACTTCTTATATCAATTATACTGGATTAAGAATGGGTGATGGAGATTTTGAAGGTTATGTGAGTAATGGTGACGTCAATAAAAATAATCTGATTGATGCCTATGATATCTCAAATGTTGCTGTGATGATCGAAGGTGGAGCGAAACCAACCAAAGAGGAGAAAGTTGCTGGTAAGCTGAAATTGACAGCCTCCAAGACTACCTTGAAGTCTGGTGATATCGTTGAAATAGCAGTCAGTGGTGAAAACCTTAAAGCGGTCAACGCACTTAGCTTTGCGTTGCCTTATAATCAAGGAGATTTTGAGTTTGTGGGAATAGATCCATTACAGCTGAAAGAGATGAGTAATTACACCAATGACCGTCTGCATACAAACGGTAGTAAAGCATTGTATCCTACTTTTGTGAATTTGGGCAATAGGGAAACACTGAATGGTTCTGAAATTCTGTTTAAGATTAAGCTGAAAGCCAAACGTAACGTTAATTTCAATTTAAAAGCTATAGATGGTATTTTAGTTGATAAAAAACTCAATTCGATAAGCTTTTAGAAAGTAAAGGCAACCCCCTGAACATTGAATCTTTGAAAAGAGACGATAGGGGATAGAAATAGAATCAAACAAAAACGAGGGTATCCAATAGCTGTTTTGGATACCCTCGTTTTTTGTAAAATCATGCGAACAGTGAAACTGTAATTTTGCTGGTCATTATCCTGAACTTGTTCGACAATGGAAGCTATGAAGCTATTCGATGTCTTGATTATCAATGGGAATAGTAGCTTTAAGACGATGTTTCGTTAGTTTAATATCATGTTGAGATCCATCAAAAGGATTTCGGTATCTGCTGAGGTCGCGGTAAGTTTAATTTCTGAAACATCCCAGATTCCAAAGCCATCTCTTGTTTCCAATTCTTGTCCTTCAACATTGATACTTCCGCTGATGACGAATATATAAACACCATTTCCAGCTTGTTTAATACTATAATTTGTGCTGATACCATTGTCGAAATGTCCCATATGAAACCAGGCATCCTGATGTATCCATACCCCTTCGTCGGACGGATCTGGTGAAAGTATCTGTTGCAACTTGTTGTGTCTTTGCGATCTATCCAATGTAATCTGGTCGTACCGAGGTGCTACATTGCGTTGATTCGGATAGACCCAGATCTGTAAAAATTTGACAGCCTGATCGTTATTTTTATTGTATTCACTATGCATGATGCCCGTTCCTGCACTCATGACTTGGATATCTCCTTTTCGAATAATGGCTTGATTCCCCATACTATCTTCATGCTCCAGGTCCCCTTCTAAAGGAATACTGATAATTTCCATATTATCGTGCGGATGTAATCCGAACCCTCTGCCTGCGGCAACGATATCATCATTCAACACACGGAGTACACCAAAATGCATGCGTTCGGGATTATGGTAATTAGCAAAGCTAAAGGTATGATTACTCTGCAACCAACCATGATTTGCATGACCTCGGCTCGTTGCTTTATGAAGTACACTATGACTTTCCAATTGATCTGAATCGTAATGGACAGCATTGGCATCTAGTGCTTCCAAAGGTTCTATTTCGTCAATGTCATTCTTCATAATACGTGCTGAAGCAGCGCTTGCAGCGAATATGCCGGAACCTAAGAGCCCCTTTTTTATAAAATTTTGTCTATTCATGATCTTCGTATTGATGTATTCAAAATTAATCTACCAAGGATTAATTTTCATTGAACTAGTTTAATAAAAGCCTTGTAATCGAAATTTATAGCTTTCAGAAAATTGGCAAATATGCCTGATGATGGAGATTATTTGTCTTTGAGAAATTTTAGGATATATCTTGAAAGTCTCTCGCTTATTTATCGGGAATCAAATCAGGAAATAAGCTATAAATTTCATTTTTCAAAAGCCCGCTTCCACCGCCATAATGTTTTATTAAACCTATAGAATGGTTTAAATGCGCTATATAATCTGTGATTTCAGCCTCTTCCTGAGTCGATAGACCAGAGCTCAACAACAGGATATCACAAGGATATTCTGAGAGGTAATTCTTACAGGTTGAAAGATCCTGTTGAATGATGGCCTGCCATCCCTGATTGCTTTCTATAATCCGCTTTAACGTTTGGAGAATTTCTTCGTTTTTTCCAAATACGATAATGACCAAATTTTTCATCTAAGGGTTGGTTTTCATAGTTGTATTGACGATGGCGTTGCCCTTTAGTATCTTAGAAATCGGACATTCGTCGGCAATTTGCTGAAGACGCAATACAGTGTTTTCTTCAACAGCCTGTCCGAATGAAATTTCACGGTCAAAATAAGTAACCACTTGTTCTTTTTCAATTCGTAGATACATATTTGCTGATACCTGAATCTCATCGATGTTAAGTTCCTTTTTGTCAATATACATACGTAAGGTTGCCAATGTACAGGAAACGAGGGAAGAGATCAATAGGGTATACGGATCAGGACCGAGATCTTTTCCACCAAGTTTCTCAGGTTCGTCCGTAATAAGTTCACCATTTCGCCATAAGATGGTTGTTTTATATTTTTGTTGGCCGATATGACCGCTTACGGGATTCTCTAGAATATATTTCATACGATTTTCTCTTTTGCTTCTTGTAAAACAAAATTAAAGTCGAATTGATTCAATTCCATTGATGTAGTTCAATAAATATGGAAAAGATCTAAAAAATGGCTTTTTATTTACCCGCTTATACCCATAGTTATCTGTTACGCGATGGAATGAAAAATATCTCTTCGAAAAATTAAATGCTAATGTAAGTTCAATCGCATAAATTTTCTTAATTTTAGTTTGTTTTTACTTTTTTTATGATGAAGAGATTTTTATTTATTGCATGTATAGCTAGTACAGTTCCATTTGCAGCTTTTTCACAGTCCCATGAACTTCGTGTTGGTATCACTTCGGGTGTTTCCAATTTTACGGGATCTGGAAGCACCGCGCAGAGCAATCTCAATGGTTCGAGTCAGCAGGACTATTATACCAATAGTCCTTATGGTAAAAAGTACGGGATCAATTTGGGTGGTGCAGTCAACTATCGCTATGTTTTTGCGAATAATTTTCTTTTAGGCGTAGAGGGAGCTTTTGAACGTCTACAAACTAAAGTTGACCTGGAAGGGAGCGAATTTGCCAATGGTAATCGTGGGCTGACCAAACTCAATCAACAATTCCTGAATTTTAATCCCTTTGTTGGTTATCGCGTTTATTTTGAACCGATGACAATGGATATGCAATTTGGTGTTGATGTTGCCAAGGTGTTGAGCATCAAGGAAAATGGAAGTATAGAAGACAAGAATGGCAATAAAACAAGCTTTACACATGATAGAGGAAAAGCAATTGATGTGGATATCCGCCCGCGACTACAGTTTAATGTCAATTATGATCGTTATACGATTTTTGCAGGTTATTCGTGGGGTTTAAAGGATTATCTCGATGGGTTAATTGGAGCTAACCCAGGGCCGGCACGCTTGAATGTATTTCGCCTGGGACTGCAATATCAATTTTTAACACCGATTTATAGAAATGACTAAAAGTTAATGAAAGATCAATGATCTGCTGATCTGAGCACTTCAAGTATAAATTGATAACGTTGTTCGACCGTTGTTTTAGGTATTTCTACGACCTCATATCCAAGCCGCTCATATACACTTTTCATCTGATTGAATGTGGCTTCGGCCTCTTCCCATGTTTGTTTTCGCTCATTATCGGTTTCATAAATTTCCTGCCAAGGGGGGAGGATAAATATCTTTTTATAATAGCGGTGTGCTTTGGCTTCGGCAAGCAGGGATTCTTCGATAATTAGATTTTCCATTTCGATATAGGCCAGTGTATCAGGAATACCACGGTCAAAAAAGACATAGCCTGGATCTGTAGCGCTTTCTTGTAATTCATGAAGGAAACTGTTCGTGGACGCAGCCAACATCAATGTCGCATAGTATTGTCTGTTTTTCCAGGGTAAACCATCACCATTACTATCCAATTGTTCTTTAATGATTCTACGTGCATCTTCCGGTACAGTTCTATACCCCTGTTTTTGTAGTTCGTTAAGTAGTGTGGTTTTGCCTACACCGGGTCCCCCGGTGAGGACAATAAAATAATTTGTCTGATCCATATTAAAAAAATGTCATACCCTTCCAATACAGCCCAGCATTGTCTGTTTGAAGGATATTATTGTGTAATAATCGAAAATGATTAAGCGTATTGTTTGGCGATTTTCTTCTCTGGTTCTATATATAACGTATATAAAAAGAAAAGAAATATATACTCCAGTGGTTTCATCATCATGTAGGTCAGATTTGATGCCCTGACCGAGTTGATTCTGGTGGAGATATTATATCCGTATCTGTCGTAAAAAGAACGTACATAACGATGAAGGACTGGAGATAGATCACTTAAAATTTCTTCAAAAGCATTAGCTACCAATAGTTGACGGTTAACAATGATCGTATTTCCATGTCGCTTACCTAAGCGTAGTGGCTTCACAACTGTTGGATCCCCTTTGGCAGCCACTGTACAAAGGTAATGTCCACGGTGATCTAAAATAGGAGGGTGCATTTTTTGAGAGAAAGCCCAGGTCGTGGTCTCCGTGAATACCTTGGCCATTGAATCGCTATCTTGACCAAATAGAATAAGAATTGCGGTCACCAGGAGAAAGACAGGAACGAGCAGGATAAGCGCCCATAGCGGATAATCTAATTTGGATGAGAGCAATATATTGATCTTGTTCAGTATGGGATTGCGATAAGTTCTGTGCAAGGATGTCTCTCTCTCCTGGCGGATGATCTTCCAGATAAAGCCTATGCCAAAACAGAAACAGAAAAGAGGCGTGAAAATAAAGTAAAATGTTCCTTCATTACCAACATAGATACTTAGGGTAGATGTATCGTGATAACTTACCTGAGTCAATACAAAGATACTGATTATTGATCCGATCATCAAAATAATGAGGGCGAGGACAAGAGGAATAGGTGGTATTTTCCGGCCTTTTATCCAAATAGCCATCACAGCGACATTGAAAGCAACAAAATAGATAAACAATGATAAGGCATGTTTTCCGCCAAAAGGTAAGTAACAAGCACCGTCAACAGGATCAACAGCCTCATGATATTGACTGGAATGGGTTAATAGACCAACTCCAGAGATCGCTAAGGACAGGATGTAGCCAATAATAACAGCATATTCAACAAAGGATATCTTTTTATTCTGTCTTTTAATTGCAGAGCGCAGTAGATAGATCAATCCGGCAAATAAAGCAACAACAAGGAAAAATATAATGTACATGATAGCAAATAAAATTATTAGGCGAATGTAATCAAATCATTGTTTCTAATTCATGTTCAAGGCGATCAAAGTTTTCTTCATTTTTATCGATGACAAAGCTTTTGATTTTGTTGCATTCTTCAGTAGTATTGAATATCATTCGAAAACCGAATTTTGTTTTACCGGGAGCAATATCAGTCAGCGATAGCTCCATTCGGAAAAGCGGTTTGGACAGTCTATCCCAGGTAATTAATTTGGGGTAAATTATTTCGGAAAAAATGCATTCATTTTGGTAATTACCTTTATCTGGACCATGCATGATAAACTTCCATCGTCCTCCGGGTCTAAAGTCAAATTCTTCGAATGTATTGGTAAAACCAGCTGGCCCCCACCAATTTTCTAAATGAGAGGGATTAGCACATGCCTCAAAGACGAGGTCTATTGCTGCATCTACTATTCTCGAACTGACAATTTCATTATCAGGTGAAAGTATGAAAGGGGGTGTGACCATTGTCTCTGCTGTGTTTATGTTAACCAAATAATCGCTTCCAGAAGCCTTTCTTTTGGATAACCTCATTGGTTTTCTCTGTATCAGTCGTTGTACTTGCGGGTTCTACATGAACTTTTTCGACTTTGACATTATGTAGGATCTCATTTTCAGGGAGACCGTTGCGTTGTTCGATGTTTTTGATCTGTTCGAATGCTGTGGTTTGATAGAGCAGTGGACCTTCTTTATCACAGTTAAAGAGGTTGGAATAGCTTTTAGATTCATTCAAATCAAGGGGCTGAGGTTCTACAACTTCTGTGGCCTCCAAGAGACCCAATCCGCGCTCTTTGGCAAAATTCAAAGCCTTTAGGAAAATGTTGATGCGCCCATCTGAAAATAGTTGATCCAATTCCGATTTAATCTCCAGATTATGGTGATAATCGTCCAATAAACGTACGACCTGATCCGCAGAAATAAATACACCCGAGCAATAATTTTCAACAAGCCTGTTTTGTACCTTTTTTGTGAGGGATCCAATTGGGATAAATTCTTCCCATTTTTTATAGTAGGAATCTAACTGTTTGTTCTCTGAAAAGGACAATGCACCGCCGCGGACGTAAAAGTAGGTTTCAAAAAATCCTTGAACAACAGCGATAAAGAAACCATGCGTTTTGTCAAAATAATCATTTTGATCTGTTTCCCGACCTGCGTTTATTGTGTCCTGATATTTGGTTTTATAGAAGTCGTCAATTTGGTGATCGGATGCTAGCGCCTCTATTTTTTCTGGATTTGCAATCACTTCAAAATACCAGGTATTAATCTGTTCTTCAGAAATAGGGTGGTAACTAATATCAAAGCCCATAATTAGCGGTTTTTAATCTGTTGTTTTTGTATTTACTAAAATATTAAAAATTAGCGTGTTGGGCAAGTAAAATATAAAAGATCGTGAGGTGTTTCATTCAATATAACGATTTGCTGACTATTCCGGATGAAGGAGCGGGTCACCAACGGGGTTGTGGGTTTAAGTAATATTAGGTACTTTGGAACAAAATAAAATTTATATGAAGCACTTACTATTTATTATTTTCATGTCGGCAAGTTTATTCTTCACGGCTTGCCAATCCCCAAGTCCGGAAAATTTTTTCGGAAAAGTTGTTCTAAATACAAACCTTGTCGCTGACTTTGCTCCCGAGCGTTTTGGTAAACGTCTTGAACAGGAAACTGTCGAATTTCCAAATACCCCCTCCAGTAAGAAAGAAGGGAATGAGGCTCAAAAAACAGTGGAATTTAAAATTCAAACTGTAGAGAAAGCATTGAAAGACATCAATGAACTTCATGTTTCAGATGATGATGCAAAAGCCTTAAAAGAAAAGTCTATCACCTTATTTGAGAAGGTACTTCCGGTTTATAAAAATGAGTATACGGCCTATGCCAAACTTTGTGATACCAAGGGATCTGCTGAGGAAAAGCAGGCATTGCTTGAAAAGATTCAAAAAGATGCTATGCCTGAGATCGACAAAGTATTTGATGAAGTATATGTTTTAGGAAAATCGTATGCCGAAAAACATAACCTTAATGTGAACTGGGGTAACTAAGATGAATCAGGAAACTAACTTATATAGAAATAGCAGCAAAACCGTTAAGCTTCTCGCTATGTCAGGCGGGATTTGTGTCATTCTTTTGTTGACCTTTTTGTACTGTATTGGACTCTTTGATGGTGAATTAAAAGTTAAACCTGCCGTATTTTCGGGTGCTGCATTATTGGTGATGCTGATTCTGTTGTTGAGCAGTTTATTAAGCCTTCGGGACAAGTCTGCTCAGATTGTATTGAATAAAAACCATTTTTCGGGAAAAACAACCCCATTGGCAAAGGCATTTGGGATAGGAAATTGGGAAGATGTCACAGCCATTAATTTGCAAAAAGTAGGTGGTGATACTTTGGTGATTGTCACTTTGAGCAATGCTTCCAATTATAAAGACCGGCTTCCATCGATGTTATGGAAAATGGCTTATTATGAAGCTACACAAGAATTAAATATCATGTATTCTGCTTCTGTGATAGGCATCGAACCTGCCGAACTCTACGAATTATTTATGAGTTATTGGCAGCACTCAAAAAAAGAATCGGGGATACACTAAAAGCCCGTAATTGGAAGAGTACATGCATTAACACTGTATAACGGCTCGCGAACTTTACAGCATATCGATCTTGCGTTGGATAGTCTCCTGCTCTTGGGCGTTTTTTGCCAATGCTTGCGCACGCTGAAAGTTCGCGATTGCTTTCTGTCTATCTATATCCTTATAGAGTTCTCCTAAGAGTGCAAAATAAAAGTGATTGTCTGATAGATTCAGTTTTTTTGCTTCAACTAATGCCATTTTTGCTCCTTTTGCCTTATATAAAGCAAATGTTCTGTTGAGTACTGCGCCCGGTGAATAATTGACCAGTAGCAATCGGTCGTAAAGCTGAAGGATTTCGCCCCATTTTTCTGCTGTATCTGCTTTTGTACAATGGCATTGTGCAATTTTTGCTTCGATATGATAAGACGTCAGCTGATCACCGTCGGCCGATTGATTCAAAAAATATATCCCTTGATTGATTAATTCTTGGTTCCATAATTTCTCGTTCTGTTGCTCATACAGGATAAATTCACCATCGGTACTGTGCCGGGCGTCGAAACGTGAAGAATGAAAACAGATTAAGGCAATGAGTGCATGTGTTTTTGGAACATTCGTTTTCTCGTAGGCGGATAGCATTAACGCAAGACGCAAGGCTTCTATACACAGATCTTTGCGTAAAATCTGGTTTTGCGTTTTGGAATAATAACCCTCATTGAATAAGAGGTAGATAATATGTAGCACATTGTCCAGCCTTTGGACGATTTCCTTTTCGGATGGCAACTCCAGCTGGATCTTTTCTGTACGGAGCTTTTCTTTTGCCCGGAATAAACGCTTATTAATTGTTTCTTTATTTGAGAGGAAGGCTTCGGCGATTTCTTCAATACCAAAACCACAGAGAATCCGTAGTGCCAGTCCGATCTGAGCCTCACTAGCAATCGCAGGTGTACAGATGGCAAACAGCATCTTCAACTGACTATCTTTGATGTTTTCCTGCGTGAAGCTAAATTCATCGCTATGATCCACTGCGATTTGTTTTTGATGTATTTCCGGGATTACTTTGTCTTCGAAAATCTTATTCCGTCTAAAGTAGCTTAAGGTTTTCTTTTTGGCTACCGTGTAAAGCCATGCCGTTGGATTTGGAGGCAAGCCCTTTGTCTGCCACGATTCCGTAGCCAGCAAAAATGTTTCACTGACGATATCTTCCGCAATTTCAATATATTGTAAACCAAAACCTTTTGAAATTACAGCGACAATCTTGGTGAATTCCTGTTGAAAAAGCTGTTTTAGAAAATTAGATTCCATCATACATAATAGGGCAGTTGTATACTACACAACCGCCCTTTAATTTTTTTAAACTAAAAGTGCCCTGATCTCAACACTACCATTAGATTCTAAAATCGGACAACCATGTGCCAATGTTGTCGCTTCCTCAAGGTTTTCTGCTGCGATGACAATAAAGCCACCAAGACTTTCTCTGATCTCTACAAATGGGCCATCTGTAATGACTCCACCGGGTTTTAATACCTTTCCGGCTTTTTCAAGTCGTGAACCATGGTCGGATAGTTTTCCCTGTGCTTCAATGTCGCCGATCCAATCCTGCCATTTTTTGTTTATTCTGGCAATTTCTTCGTCATTCAAAAGAGGCTGCTCATTGCCTGCTTGCCTAAATAATAAGATGAAATCTTTCATGCTTATAGTTTAATATGTTAAATAATTTTATTTACCTGGTTTTTTGTTATTATGCCGTCTGCACCTTATGTTGACCGACTTTGTACCCGCCAGCTTCAGTGCGGAAAGAAATATTAAAACGGTTGTATGCATTGATTGTTGTTACCGCCAAAGTCAGATCGATCAGTTCCTCTTCAGAAAACTCTTGGTTTGCAATGGCATAAACCTCATCAGGTACATCACCATTGGTTATTTTTGTTACCGCTTCGGCCCATTCCAAGGCCGCACGTTCGCGTGCACTGTAAAGTGGTGCCTCGCGCCAAGCGTCCAATAAAAATAGGCGCTGTGGATTTTCGCCAGTAGCAAGCAAATCTTTTGAATGCATGTCTAGGCAATAAGCACAACCGTTGATCTGTGATACTCTAAAATAAATCAGATGCAAAAGCTCTTGTTCGATTGCACATTTACCTAAATAAGCACCCAATCCAAACATAGCTTTCATAGCATTTTGGCCTTTTGCGAAAAAATTGATTCGTTGTTTCATTTTATTATTGTTTTAAGTGTAACTGTTTTACACTACAATAATGATTGAAGTTAAAGAAATTGGACATAAGGCTTGAAATATTTTTTTATTTCTTTTTAAATTATTGTTTTTCAGATGTTTAATCTTATTATTTTTCTAATAAAATTCTAATGATTTTCTATATGATCTCTAACGGTCATCCTGGTAACGATTGCTGACCTTTGCACGCAAAGGAGGATGAGCTATGGTTATTTTTGAATTTGCACTACGATTATTGGCCGCATTACTTTTGGGTGCCGCAGTTGGTTCCGAAAGACAGTGGCGCCAGAAGAATGCTGGACTTCGTACGAATACACTGGTGTCGCTAGGTTCAGCTGCTTTTGTACTTCTTTCTATTGAAATAGGTGGTGATGCTACAGGACGTATCGCTTCCTATGTCGTCAGTGGGATTGGTTTCCTCGGTGCGGGAGTGATTATGAAGGATGGATTGAATGTGCATGGTCTCAATACTGCGGCTACGATCTGGTGCTCAGCTGCAGTAGGTGCATTATCGGGTTTGGGTTTGTATCCACAGGCAGCGTTGGTAGCTGCAGCCATTATTCTGACACATTTGATCTTCCGTCCCATCGGCCAGCGGATGGGTTTCATCAAATTTAGTAAATCAGCAGTGGCACAAACCGACTATCTGGTATCTATCCGATGCGGCATCGCTATCGAAAATCATATTCGTGTGCTGTTGATCCAAATGTTGGGCAATGAGGAGAAGGTATTATTGACATCACTATCCAGCGATGATACTGTGGAGGCGAATGCGGCCGCAATTACTGCTGTTATCAAAGCTGTTGGCCAACAGGATAGTCTGATTGAACGGATAGCCAGTCGACTGACAATGGAAGAAAAAGTAAGCAAAATAAGCTGGGAAATTATCGGCACTGAAGCCGATCTGTAAAACTGTTGTGCCACTTCTTGTGGCGGTAAGTTGTATCGCATATAAATTAAACAAAGACTAGGGTTATGATCAGCGTTAGAAACAAAATAAGAAACCCATTGCATAGCATGATCAGTTCAAATGGTATGAATGTGGGAACGATCACCAAATTGCAGGAAATTGCGAGTCAGGATGAAAAAATGGCTTGTGCTATGCTGGAAAGTAGTGATGGTGGGATTACAGATGATATGGCCAGTGAGCGCCGCCAGAAATTTGGACTGAATGAAATACAACATCAAAAGGCTCCCAAATGGTATATTCAATTGATAAAGGCATTCGCTAATCCCTTTATTTACATATTGCTGGTCATTGCTGTTGTGTCTTTCGTTCTAGATGTCTGGCTTGCATCACCGGACGATAGGGATTATAAGACTGTCCTTGTGGTTTCTATTATGGTATTAATCAGCGCCCTCTTACGTTTTATACAGGAGTATAGAAGTAATGCAGCCGCTGAAAAACTCAAAGGCATGGTGAAAACCACAGCTACTGTATTGCGAAAATTCAAAGGACGACGAGAGATCTCTATTGCTGAACTCGTACCAGGGGATATTGTTTATCTCTCTGCTGGCGATATGATTCCATCTGATTGCCGGATTATACAGAGTAAGGATCTTTTTGTGAGTGAAAGTATGCTGACAGGAGAGGCGCTTCCCGTAGAGAAGAATTATTTGCCAATTCGAGATGCGAAAGAAAAGCAGGCCATTGAGCTTAGCAATATCTGTTTTATGGGAACCAATGTTGTCAGTGGTTCAGCTATAGCGATTATTGTAACCACAGGTAACTATACCTATTTCGGGAGTATCAGTAAATCCATTACGGGTGAACGGCCAGAAACAAGTTTTGATAAAGGGATAAACAAGGTGAGTTTTCTACTTATTCGCTTTATGCTGGTGATGGTTCCATTGATCTTTTTGATCAATGGCTTGATGAAAGGGAATTGGACCGAAGCGTTGTTATTTGCGATTGCTGTGGCCGTAGGGCTTACACCTGAGATGCTCCCGATGATTGTGACGGCAAATCTAGCCAAAGGAGCGGTTAATATGAGTAAACGTAAAGTCATTGTCAAACGCTTGAACTCCATTCAGAATATCGGTGCGATGGATATTCTCTGTACAGATAAAACAGGTACACTGACCTTGGACAAGATCGTGATGGAAAAGCACCTCAATGTCTATGGTGTAGAAGATGACGAAGTACTCAAATGGGCTTACCTCAATAGTTTTCATCAGACAGGCTTAAAAAATCTGATGGATAAGGCGGTACTGGAGCATGTTGAACTGCATGATTATCTAAAAGTCGAAGATCAATACCTGAAAGTGGATGAGATACCCTTTGATTTTCAACGGCGAAGAATGTCCGTCATTCTCAAAAAGCATAACGGTAAACATCTCCTGATCTGTAAGGGGGCAGTAGAGGAAATGTTGGAATTATGTACCCATGCGTTTGATCCTGGGGATGATCGTAGCCTACATATTGAAAATGACCGTACTGTATATATGGATGATACTATGCGGAGAATCGTGCTGAATACATCCAAAAAGATGAATGAAGAAGGTTTGCGCGTATTGTTGGTTGCCATTCGGGAATTTGAGGGATCCCATCCATTGACTTATGCCATTGCAGATGAAGTCAAATTAACGTTGACTGGTTTTATTGGTTTTTTGGACCCGGCCAAACCTTCTGCAGCACCAGCGATTGAAGCCCTGCATAAATTGGGGGTAGCTGTAAAAGTGCTGACAGGAGATAATGAGATCGTCACACGTAAAATCTGTCATGATGTGGGGATCCCTGTGCAACGTATTATTAATGGAAGCGAACTGGATCAGATCAATGATCAAGAATTGGATCAATGTATTGTTGACGTTTCCGTTTTTGCAAAATTAAGTCCATTGCAAAAAGTACGTGTGGTCAAAGCCTTGCGGTCCAAGGGACATACCGTTGGTTTTATGGGCGATGGTATTAATGATGCTGCCGCAATTAAAGAGGCTGATGTAGGCATTAGTGTGGATACGGCGGTGGATATTACCAAAGAAAGTGCGGATATCATCCTATTGGAAAAAGATCTGATGGTTCTTCGAAAGGGTGTGATCTATGGTCGACGTACTTTTGGTAACATCATTAAATATATTAAGATGACAGCCAGCAGTAATTTTGGAAATATGTTCAGTATGCTCGGCGCGAGCGCGTTTCTGCCTTTTTTGCCGATGTTGCCGGTACACCTGCTGATACAGAATTTGTTATATGATATTTCACAGGTTTCTATTCCTTGGGACAGTATGGATGAAGAATTTATTCAGGAACCGAAAAAATGGGATGCGGGGAGCGTGTCAAAGTTTATGCTTTTTATTGGTCCGATCAGTTCTATCTTTGATTTTGCGACTTTTGCATTGATGTATTTTGTCTTCAAAGCAAATACGGTCGAACATCAGACGCTTTTTCAATCGGGGTGGTTTGTCGAAGGACTGCTTTCACAGACTTTGATCATCCATATGATCCGTACACGCAAGATACCTTTTATACAAAGCTGGGCTGCCGCTCCCGTCGTGGCATTGACCTCCTTGGTTATGGTTATCGGTATTCTGCTGCCATTTTCACCTTTCGCTGAGGCTTTGAAATTACAGGCGCTACCATTGTCTTATTTTCCTTGGCTAATAGGTATTTTGATCGGTTATTGCCTGTTGACACAGTTTGTTAAGAACTGGTTTATTCAAAAATTCCATACTTGGCTGTAAGTAAAAAGGATGGGGCTGTTTTTAATTGTAAAATCCTTGCGGTGGTTTGATTAAAAATCAACAACAATTGTTATTTTTAATCAAATTACTCCAATGAAACTGATAACATATACATTCACTGTCCTGGGTTTGGGAATCTTGGCATCCTGCGGGTCGGGGTCCAATACAAAAAAAGCCCTTGCGGATACGACTTCGAATGCAAATTTTAAAGCTTATGAAGATCGATTCATCGAGCAGCTCTGGAAAGAAAATCCAGAATGGGCCACACAGGTAGGCTTTCACCGTTACGATTCGTTGTTGACGATCCCCGATGCCAAAAGCAGGGCATTACGTTTGGAATTTTCTAAGCAACATTTAGATCAATTGAAAAGTTTTGATCTGAACGAGCTGAATCTCTCACAACAGACGGATTACCACCTGATCCAGAACTACCTGGAATCTAATGTATGGTCAATCGAAAAAGAGCGTTCTTACGAATGGAATCCTTCATCTTACAATGTAAGTGGAACTATCGCCTTTATGTTGGCTGAGAATTATGCCCCATTGCATGATCGTCTTCACGCTATTGAACAACGGATGGCACATATTCCAGCGTATTATGAGGCTGCGAAAGGACAGATTAAGAATCCAGCGTTGGTATTAACAGATCTGGCCATACAGCAGAATTTGGGTGGATTATCTGTGTTTGAAACGGATCTGCGTGATTCCTTGAAAAAATCTAGTCTTCCAGCGACTGAAAAAGCGGCTATTCAAGCGAAAGCCGATCAGGCCGTAAAGGCGATCAATGGATTTGTAACGTTTTTAAAAACGAACCCGAATCCATCGCCACGAAGCTTTAGATTGGGGCAGGAGCTATACGATCAAAAGTTCAAGTTTGATATCCAGTCGGGGTCTACTGCTGCACAGATCTATGATGCGGCAATGGCACGCAAGAGCTATTTACATGCTGAAATGTATAAAATCAGTAAGGAACTGTGGCCAAAGTATTTTGGAAAGGCGGTACAACCCACAGATAGTTTGGTGCTTATTCGCAAGATGATTGATACCTTGTCTGTCAATCACGTCAAAGCAGATGAATTTCAATCGGCCATTGAAGCGCAGATACCAAAATTGGTGGAATTTGTGAAAAAGAAAGATCTCCTGTACATTGATGATAGCAAACCTTTGGTCGTACGGAAAGAACCTGCGTATATGGCCGGTGTTGCTGGAGCGTCTATCAGTGCTCCGGGTCCCTATGATAAAGGTGGGAATACATATTACAATGTTGGAAGTCTTGCTGGATGGACCAAAGAAGCTTCAGAAAGCTATCTACGGGAATATAATCACTATATTTTGCAGATTTTGAATATTCACGAGGCTATTCCGGGGCATTATACGCAGTTGGTCTATGCCAACCAGTCGCCTAGCTTAATCAAGAGTGTTTTGGGGAATGGAGCCATGATCGAAGGCTGGGCTGTATATACCGAGCAGATGATGTTAGAAAATGGCTATGGCGATAACGCACCTGAAATGTGGTTGATGTGGTATAAATGGCATCTACGTACTGTATGTAACGCTATTTTGGACTATAGTGTGCATGTGAAGAATATGAGTGAAAAGGATGCCATGCATTTATTGGTTGACGAAGCGTTTCAACAGCAGGCAGAGGCCGCCGGGAAATGGAAAAGGGTATCTGTTAGTAGCGTACAGCTAACATCTTATTTTACGGGATATAAAGAAATCTATGATTTAAGAGAAGCTGTGAAAAAGGAGGAGGGTGCTCAATTTAAGCTAAAAGCCTTCAATGAGAAATTTCTGAGCTTTGGTAATTCGCCCGTAAAATATATCCGGGAAATGATGCTGAAAAAATAGGTATAAGAAACCGTATTGGAAAGCCACCTGATATCGGGTGGCTTTCTGATTTTATTGTTATGCTATTCAGCTACTTTTTGTTAATAAGTCTTTCTCTCTTAAGCGACTTTAGCAAACTTGTTTCGATACTCTATAGGCGTAAGGCCTGTTATTTTTTTGAAAATATCCCGAAATGCTTTTGTATCTGTGTATCCGACATCATACATCACTTGGGAAACGTTCTTCCTTGAAGCTTCAAAAAATTTCTTTGCGGCCTCTATGCGTACACGCTGGATATACTCCACGGGCGTATTATTTGTTGCTTCTTTAAATCTTCGTTCAAAAGTTCGGCGGCCAATATTAACAAAATTGGCTAAATCTTCGACCGTAATTTTTTCCTCATACTTTAGTTCAATATAATCCTGCGCTTTCTGGATATCCAGGTCTTCGTGATTACGTTGGCCGCGGAATATCGCAAATTGGGACTGACTGTCACGGCTGATATCCAGTGCAAAATATTTGGCGATCATAACCGCCGTTTCGCGGTCGGAAAATTTTTCGACAAGATATAGTATCAAATTCCACAGGCTGCTGGCGCCACCACTGCTGTAAATATTATCGTTTTCTGTAATAACGGCCCCATCTTCGACTTCTATTTCAGGGTATTTTTCCTTGAATTCGCTGACATAGGCCCAATGGGTTGAGCATTTTTTACCATTTAATAAACCCGTTTCAGCTAAAAGGAAAGCTCCTACACATAAGCTGGCCAGGCGGGTACCTTTTAAATGGAGTTTTCTGAAATAAGGTATGGCCTCGGCATTATCCCTTATTCCGGTGTCAATATCTCCGAAAGTCGGGGGTATGATTAATAGGTCTGTCCGTTCCACATCTTGCAGCAAACGATTGGTTTTTATGGTATACTCACCGCTGTTGGCCGGTACATATTCACTAAGACCTACATACTCAACATTGAATATCGGTTTCTTTCCAAAAGCCGAAAGAAATTCATTGGCCGTAAGAAAGGTTCTAAATGCCGGCGTAATACCTTCAATAGTACCATATTGGGGAACAAAAACAGAGATTTGCATATCTTTTTGGTTTATAGGATAAAGGTACAAATTGTTTTTGTCGTAATCCACCCCTAAAGTTGTCGTTTTTACAATGTGCCGCCCCTTAAAATCCTTCGCATCTTTGCTATATCATAATCAACAAATAAAAAGAAATCATGGAAAGACAAACAAAAATTAAGGTAGAAGCAGCGGTAAACGCGCCAGTAGAAAAGGTATGGCAACAATGGAATGCGCCAGCAGATATTATGCAATGGAATGCTGCGGATCCAAGCTGGCATTGTCCAAGCAGTCAAAACGACTTGCGTGTGAATGGTACTTTTAAAAATCGGATGGAAGCAAAGGATGGAAGTTTTGGATTCGATTTTGAAGGAACTTATGATAAGGTTGAATTGCATCAAGAAATCGCCTATACCATGTCTGATGGTCGGACAGTAAGCACCGTATTTTCTGAAAGAGATGGAAAGACAATCATGAGTACCACTTTTGATGCGGAGCAGATGAATGATCCTGAATTTCAGAAGCAAGGTTGGCAAGCTATTCTCAATAATTTTGTAAAACACGTTGAATCAACAAATTAATCACCATAAAATACCAACATCATGAAAAAGAATAAAATTATCTTCTGGATAGCGACAATATTTATTGTTATCTGGGAAGGCGTTATGCCACTGGGCACATTACTATTTGCACCACAATATATGAACGCAGGAACCAAACCCTTGGGCTACCCGGATTATTTTGCCTATGCCCTTATTATCTGTAAAGTTTTAGGGGTCATTGCCATTGCCATTCCACAGTTTCCGGCTAAACTAAAAGAATGGGCTTATGCAGGATTGACATTCAGTTTGCTATTTGCCTTTATCAGTCACGCTTGCGTGGATAAAAATATAACATTCATGTTATTGCCACTTATTGTATTGGGTATACTGATGTTATCTTATGTCTATCGGTCAAAGCTAGCAGGTACAAGTCGTACCTCGCAGCAGAATGCATATACTGGCGCATCGGCGATATCGTAATATCTTGGTATGACAGTGTGCCCATCCGAAAGGATAGGTTTATTGAGAATTATTAGAAAGAACAAAAAGGTAGTATTATCTATTTACATTATAAACAATCAATCGAGATGAAAACAAATAGTGTTTCTTTACATCGGGTTATTCAGGCAAGCCCTGAAAAAGTCTTCCGCGCATTCGCGGATCCAGTAGCACAGGCTACTTGGTTACCCCCTTATGGTTTTGTCTGTACTGTACAGCAGATGGATTTTAAAGTAGGTGGTCAATTTAAGATGACATTTATCAATTTTGGTACAGGTAATGGTCATTCCTTTGGTGGAGAGTATTTGGAAATTACAGCCAATGAATTTATCAAGTATGTCGATCGCTTTGATGATCCAAATTTACCCGGAGAAATGACAACGACAGTTTCTTTGCGTGCTGTCAGCTGCGGTACTGAACTTAAAATAGAGCAAACAGGAATTCCTGAAGTTATTCCAGCAGAAATGTGTTATTTGGGATGGCAGGAATCTTTGGAAAAAATGAAAAAACTTGTGGAGCCCGTCATACCAGACGCATAGTTTAATTCAATTTGTTTAGGATATGGAACGGTTAAGAAGCGGGGTTTTTATCACATTTTCGGGAAATTGTAGAAAGGCGCTTACCTTTTACCAGTCATGTTTTGGCGGGAGCCTAGATTTTGACAGGCTGGATAAAAAGATAAATGGGTATGCAGAACTGCCCATTGTAAGTGCCTCTCTTACTTCCCCAAATGTGGTTATCTACGGCTCAGATCTGGTACATGATGATGGACGAAAAATCGGTAATTATCTTTCGGTGTTTTTGCCCTGTGCAAATGTGGTTGATCGTGGTCAGCTTGTCACCAAGCTGACGGCTGGACGACAGGCGGTATTGGGAAATAATGAGACGGACCAGCTGGTAGAAGTAACAGATATTTTTGACGTAAGATGGATATTGGGGATTCAATAGTGTTTTCTAAATCTTATTTTTTTGTTAAGTTAAGGCAAAATCAGTAGTATTATAAAAAAGCTTTATTGTTATGGTATATGTAGAAAATGAGTTCGCTCCTTTACAAAAAGTGATCTTGGCGGTTTCAGAGTTTGGATTTCCAAAAGCAGTTCGAGCGGACGATCTCCGTTTTCTCCCCGATACCAACACAGAAAGTGATGTTACAAATGCAGGAAAAGATTTCGCGGAAGTATATCCTGAGCAACAAAAAGCATGGGATCTTGAACGCTCAAATTTTGCTGCTGTACTGGAAAAATATGGGGTAGAAGTGTTGCGTCCTCGTCTGTTGACAAACTTGGAGAAGGAAGTCGGAGCTGACGATGGTTATGCCAACTTCTTTGTGCGTGATCCATTTTTTACTGTGGGTAATGCTGTCATAGAAGGTTCCTTGCGTTTTCTTCAACGCACAAATGAAATCTTGCCGATTCGGGATATTTTTGAACAACAGGTCTATCCAGATGATTGCCTCTATGTTGCCGCACCCAAACCTGCGATCCATGATCATGGTGATCTTTCGCGCTGGCACGGACCTTTTATCGAGGGTGGTGATGTATTGGTCCTTGGCAAACAGGTATTTGTCGGTAACTCTGGGCTTGCATCCAATAGCCTGGGTATCCGATGGCTGTCAAAATTACTTAAATCTTATGGTTATCAGGTCGAGGAAATAAGATTGCATCCGGATATTTTACATTTGGATTGTGCTCTCGGACTTATTCGTGAAGGACTAATGGTTGTTTGTGAGGATGCATTTCTTGACGGCATACCGGAACATTTAAAACAATGGGATAAGATTAACGTTACCCTAAGCGAGGCGGGACAGTTGGCAACCAATGGTCTACCGATCAACCCCAATGTTTACGTCACTGACCCTGTATTTAAACCTATTGGCGATAAGCTTTCGCTTTACGGGATACATGTCGAATATGTTGACTTCCAGATCAGCAGAAGTTTTGGTGGCTCATTCCGCTGTAGTACGCAACCCCTATTGCGACGATTTTAAACTCATGATATTCTTTCGGACAGCGTTACTGAGACCGTAAGATGTGTCTGATCTGTACCCATTACAACGATGAGAGGGAGTGTAACTTTGTATGTGCTTTAGGCACAGTTTTATTATCAATAGCTTAGTCATCATGATGGAATTACAGATACAAAATAGCACACTTCACGATATTGACTCGATCTTTAAGTTTTATAGGATTGCAACTGATTTTCAAAAGGCAAAATCCATGGTTTATTGGCCTGAGTTTGATCGGAAGCTTATCGAACAGGAGCTGAAGGAGAATAGGCAATGGAAAATGATTGCAGATCAGGATATCGCCTGTGTCTGGGCGACAACATTCGACGACCCTGACATTTGGGAGGAGAGAAATGACGATCCGGCAGTTTACATCCATCGCATCGCAACGAATCCCAATTTTAGAGGTAAGAATCTTGTTAACACTATTGTGAATTGGTCGATTGAATATGCAATTGCAAATAATAAGAAGTTTGTCCGATTGGATACAGTAGGTGAGAATAAAGGACTGATTGACCACTACACGAAATGTGGGTTTGATTTTTTGGGATTAAAGAAGCTTCGTAATACAGCAGGCTTACCGGCGCATTATGACAATGCTACCGTAAGTTTGTTTGAGATAAAACTTTGAGAGCTTTAATCAGGCCAATTTGTTTCCACCGTTTTTCGAGATGTGGAAGCCTTGTAATCAATAACTGTTTTTAGTTGATATTGCGCTGAAAAATAGATAGATCTACGGACTTTCTTGTGAACTTTTGTTATATTGTTGTAACAAATTGTCGTTTTAGCATACTAACAAATTATTAACAGTTAAACTTATTTATGAACTTATCAATAGAAAGCCTCAGTAAAACCTATCCGAATGGTGTAAAAGCCCTTGATGAAGTGAATTTGGAAATTAAACCGGGGATGTTTGGTCTTCTCGGACCAAATGGAGCGGGAAAGTCATCTTTGATGCGTACTATTGCGACACTACAAAAGCCAGATAGCGGTCGTATTACTTTTGGTGATATTGATGTGCTTGGTAGGCAGATGGAACTGCGAAAGGTTTTAGGTTACCTACCACAGGAATTCGGTGTTTATCCGAACCTTTCAGCAACAGATTTGTTGCAGTACTTTGCGAAGCTCAAAGGCATTAAAACAAGTGCCGACAGACAGGCGATCATCAAGCGTGTGCTCGAGGTTACCAATCTTTGGGATGTTCGTAATAAGAGTGTCAGTGGCTATTCAGGTGGGATGAAACAGCGATTTGGAATAGCCCAATTATTATTGAATGATCCAAAACTGATTATTGTTGATGAGCCCACCGCTGGACTGGATCCAGCTGAAAGACATCGTTTTTTGAATGTCTTACGGGAGATCGGTACCGATCATACCGTTATTTTCTCTACACATATTGTGGATGATGTACGTGAATTATGCCATGAACTTGCGATCCTCAATGGCGGTAAGATACTATTGCGGGGGACGCCAAAGGAAACGATAGAACAATTAGAAGGCAAGATCTGGGTGCGTATTATTAGTCGCGATCAATTGGATGAATATACCCAGAAATATAATGTCATTTCCACCAACTACAATCAGGATAATACGCTCAATATCCGGGTTTATAGCGATGTGCAACCAGATGAATCTTTTGTCAATGCGCAAGGGCAACTGGAAGATGTTTATTTTGTAGCATTAAAAAATGACCAGCGCCATGTTTAGTCCGATTTTTAAATTTGAGTTTACCCGTTGGTTTAAGAATGCTGCCGTCTATATTTATATGGCTCTATTCTTTGCACTATCGTTGTTCATCATGCTCTCTTCCTTGGGCATATTTGACGGGGTCACAGCGACTACTTCATCCAATACGATCAGAAATTCCCCTTGGGCTATTAACGGGATGATTAATGGGATGTCCTCATTGATCTATTTCTTGATACCCTCCATTGTGGGGGCTTGTGTGTACCGGGATTATCAATATAATGTACATACCATCCTGTTTAGTTACCCATTTACCAAAACAGACTATTTACTGGGTAAGTTTTTTGGATCAGTTGCTGTTGTACTTATAATCGTACTGGCATCCACGCTAGGTATTATTGTCGCACAGTTTGTCCCTGGTATCAATTCAAGCTTATTGGGGCCGGTACATGTTTTAGCTTACTTTCAAACCTATCTGATTCAGGTTATTCCTAATCTGGTTATCCTAAGTGCCATTATTTTCGTATTGGTAACCTTCACCCGCAATGTGTATGTCGGTTTTGTCGCCGTTTTGGTGCTTATCATTTTACAGGTGCTTATTCAAAACCTGACTGACAATGCCGATAATCGTTACTTAGGGGCATTGATAGACCCTTTTGGCGATAGTGCCATTTCTTACTATACGCAATATTGGTCTCCCGAAGAAAAGAATACAAGCAATCTTCCTTTTCTTGGTGCAATAATTTATAATCGACTGATTTGGCTAGCTGTAGCGGCTTTATTTATTGGTGGATTTTACCTGTTGTTTTCTTTCTCGCAGGACTCCATCTCGATCAAGACAGGGAAAAAAGGAAAACGCTTGACAAAAAATAACTTTGACAGCGTTTTTCGTATCAACCTCCCGAAAGTGGGTTACGATTTTTCAATAACCCATTACTTGAAAACAACCTGGACAATGGCACGGTATGATTATCGCTATATTGTTAAGAATCCAGTCTTTTTGATTTTGACTTTGGTTGGTGTACTTTTTATCATCTTGATGGCTAGTACAATCGGTACAATATTCGGTACCTCGACTTATCCTGTTACCTGGAAAATGCTGATGATACCAGGTACGACTTTTAAGTTCTTTTTGTTGATCTTGACTTTCCTCTTCAGCGGTTTATTGGTCCATCGCGGTAGCATTACACGAATGGGCGGATTATTGGATGCGACACCCGTTCCGAACTGGACACTCATGGGCTCCAAAATAATCGCGATCATCATGATGCAATTGACCCTGCTCGCGGTGGTAATGCTCACCTGTATGGCATTTCAGGTTTACCATCATTATTATAATTTCGAAATCGGGCAGTACGTGATACACTTGATGGTATATGGTATGTTGGGAAATATCGTATGGCTATTTGTAGCCATCTTTGTACATACGCTCTTCAAGAACTATCTGGCTGGTTTTTTTATCCTGTTAACTTTATTTATTGGATTGCCATTTTTGTCTTTTGTAGGGGTAGAGCAGGCGATTTATCAATTTAACAAGGGGCCTGATCTCGATTATTCGGATATGGACGGTTTTGGCTATATCTTGCCTTTTTTAACCTATCGGGTGTATTGGCTGTTGTTCGCTGTGTTTTTTCTGACCCTAGCCCTTTTGTTATGGCGTAGGGGTGGATTCTCTGGTATAAGAGAGCGCTGGACTATTTTACGATCGAATGTAAAGGCGAGTACTATGACCGTACTTATCCTGAGTTTTGTTGGTTTTGTTGCTATCGGTAGTGGGATATATTATGAAGATCATATTAAAAACCCTTATTATACCAGCTTGGATCACGAAAAACAATCTGTGGAATGGGAAAAGAAGTATAAAAAATATCAATTTCGGCCACAGCCCCGTGTTGTTGATATTAAGTTTAATATGGATATCTATCCTTCTGGGCGTAGTTTTAAAGCGCAAGCTTCCTATGTGTTAAAGAATAAGACTGCAGTCGCTATAGATTCTATTTTTGTCAATTATAATGATTATGACTATACTTTCTCCTTCAATGTTCCCAATAAGTTGGTCTCTACAGATGATATTTACAATTTCAATATCTACAAGTTAGCCAAGCCAATGGCTCCAGGAGATTCCATCGTCTTAAATTTCAGTACAACTAGCCCTTCCAATACCTGGGTGAACGAGAAGTCTCCTGTCAAAGGTAATGGAACCTTTATCAACAATATGTTGTTTCCAAACATTGGGTATTTGGATCGGGGTGAACTGGTGGATAATGATATCCGCAAGAAATACGGATTACCTCATCGCGATCGTATGGCTCCACCCACTGATTCAATGGCACTGCGGAATAATTATATCTCAAATGATGCGGATTGGGTCCGGTTTGAGGCGACTGTGAGCACGGATCCGGACCAGCTGGCCATAGCTCCGGGGTACCTGACCAAGCAATGGGAGAAAGATGGACGGAAATATTATCAGTATAAAATGGATTCGTCGATATTGAATTTCTTTGCGTTTAACTCTGCTCGCTATGAAATTAAAAAAGACAAATGGAATGGGGTCAACTTAGAGATATATTACCACAAAGGACATACCTACAACCTCGATCGGATGATGGCTTCGAGCAAGGCCTCTTTAGCGTATTATACTGCGGAATATAGTCCTTATCAGCATCGGCAGTTGCGTATTGTTGAATTTCCCCGGACAGCCGGAACGTTTGCGCAGTCTTTTGCCAACACCATTCCTTTTTCCGAGGCAATAGGCTTTATAGCAGATGTGAATGAGAAGAAAGATGATGCGGTGGATTATCCCTATGCTGTCACAGCACACGAGATAGCCCACCAGTGGTGGGCCCATCAGGTGGTTGGTGCCAACGCGCAGGGAGCAACGTTGATGTCTGAAAGTATGTCTGAATATTCGTCTTTGAAAGTCCTCGAAAAAAGGTATGGAAAGGGACAGATGCGTAAGTTTCTCAAAGACGCGCTGGATGGCTATTTAAAAGGTAGGGGGTCGGAGACATTGGGTGAAAGACCATTGATGTACAACGAAAATCAGATGTATATCCATTATCAGAAAGGGTCGTTGGTATTGTACGCACTGAGTGATTATCTAGGTGAAACTGTTTTCAACCAGACAGCAAAAGCGTATCTGAAAAGTACAGCCTTCCAAAATCCGCCTTACACAACATCATTGGAGTTTGTGGATTCCTTTCGCAGAGCCACACCTGATTCGTTGCGTTATCTGATCAAAGATATGTTTGAAACGATTACTTTGTATAACAATAAGGTGGAGAGTGTAAGTTCTAAAAAGCTGAAAAATGGAAAATACCAAGTTGATATTCAATTTGAAGTGGCCAAATATCGCGTGGATGCCAATGGCAAAAAGAGCTATAATGATCAAGGGAGCAAACCACTCGTGTTTAAGAAATCTGATCGGGTGACATTAGAATCTTTGCCCCTTAGGGATTATATTGAGGTTGGGATTTTTTCAAAATCAACGGATAAGAAAAACGGAAAGCCACAGGAGCTTTATCTGAGAAAACATCGTATTGATCAAATTAATAATAAGTTGACATTGATTGTTGATCAGGAGCCCATTCAGGTCGGTATCGATCCGTATAACAAACTGATTGACATCGACTCGGATGATAATAGAAAAGATATTTAATGTGGCGAGGGCGATGAAATCAGTCTACGGAGCATTCAATAGTTAAAAAACAGGTTTTATCCAGCGAATAATAAATAGGGGTCTACGGATTTTAACTGCCATCATCAGCCAATGATTTATTGTGTTATTTAGTGAAACGAGTAAATTAATTTTGAAATGAGAATAAAATATTCTTTTACCCTGGTCATGCTCTTAGCATGTACCTGTAGTTTATTGGCGCAGACAAAACAGGATAGTGTAGCGATCAAGCAAGCTGCCCTTGATTATATTGAATCGCAACATCAGGTAAAACCTGAACAAATGGAGCGAGCTTTGCATCCGCGGATGGTGAAACGAACTTTTTGGAAGGATAAGGCTACCGGTAAAGACTATTTGCGCGAGACAACTAGTGAATCCATGATTCTACTGGCAGAGAGTTACAATAAAAATGGAGATAAATTTCCCGCTAATCCAAAGAAAGAGGTGAAATTTCTCGATGTTTCGGCACGTACCGCCTCTGTTAAGCTAATTGCGGATGAATGGATTGATTATATCCATGTTGTGAAATTGAATGGCGCCTGGAAAATTGCAAACGTCCTGTGGCAGTATAATGATGTCAATCAACATTAAGATCTAATGAAATGCCACACCTATGACCGGATCTTTGCTAACAAAATTCTTGAGGTACTGAGACTGTCATTTGCTTTGTATAGCCTGATGAAAATCAGATTTCAGAGAATTAAATGGGAAAAATCGTAAAAACGGTTGGAATTAAGCGGGGAATATTTATGAGCGGAGGCAGTCGTTTTGGGACAAAAATCAGCTTATTTCTGGTACTTGGAATAGGCTGGATGGTTTTTGTCCTTTATCACTCAGCAGAATTATTGCTTTCCGGTAGCGAGAAGAGCAAACTGACGGCTTTATATGGACTTTGGCTTTTAGTCCCTGTGATGTTGATTATCGTTGTTGATAGGTTTGCTGTCAGGAAATTTGGTATTATAAAAGTAAACAAAATAGAATTTTTTATTTTGGTCGCTGCGATTATTGTTGGGCTGTTTGATCTGTATTTTCGATAGTATATTTTCCAGAAAATGATAAGGACATACGTTCGTTTGTCTTTGATGGCCAACGGGGCTATCCCAAAGCGAATAAATTGAAGTAGCCGTTTTAGTGGGTATTAAAACAAAAAAGTCGCTTTCTTATTCAGAAAAGCGACTTTTTGTTTTGTGCTCCCACCTGGGCTCGAACCAGGGACCAAAAGATTATGAGTCTTCTACTCTAACCGACTGAGCTATAGGAGCAGGTCGTTTGTTTTGTCAATTTTGGCATTGGTTGTGCTGTTTTGACGATGCAATTATCGATATTTGTATCGGTATTTCAAAATAATTCGATGGAAAAAATTAAAAATATTGTTCTTGATTATGGGAATGTAATCTTCATGATCGACTTTGTAAAGTTGAAAGTTGCTTTTACTCAGTTAGGTATAGAAAATGTTGACGAAGTTTTTGGGCATCATGGTCAAAGTGCACTTTTTGACGATTTTGATAAGGGAAAAATTGATGCTAGGCAATTTCGGGATGGAATCCGGGAGGTTACTAAAAATCCAGCATTGACCGATACAGAAATTGATGCAGCTTGGAACAGTCTGTTGATTGGAGTCCCTAAAGGGTATCACGAACTATTGTTGCAATTGAAAGATAAGTACCGTACTTTTTTGTTGAGTAATAATAATGCGATTCACTATGCCTATTGTATGAATGATATTCAAGAAAAATATGGTGTGGCCGATAATGCCGGATTTTTTGAAAAAACTTACTATTCGCATTTAGTCGGCATGCGCAAACCCGACGCCGAGATTTTCGAATTGCTGATGGCGGAGCAGCAGTTGAATCCCGCAGAAACATTGTTCGTTGACGATAGCCCGCAGCATTTGGCTGCAGCACAGCAGTTGGGTTGGCATACAGCACTGTGTACCAAGGAAAAACCATTGCAATCGATTCTAACAGAATTTGGACTGCTATAAAAAATATTTTTCTTTTCATATTCTATGGAAATATTGTACCTTTGTCCCACTTTAAATTTTAAAAGCGACGAAAGGAGGTATATACAACGCATGATTATCGTAAATGTAAAAGAAGGAGAATCTTTAGATAGAGCATTGAAACGTTTCAAGAAGAAATTCGAGAAAACAGGAGTTTTAAGAGAGTTGCGTTCACGTCAAGCTTATGAAAAGAGATCTGTAACTCGTCGCATTCAAGTGAAAAAAGCGATTTACAAACAATCTTTGAATCAAGATGTGGCTAACTAATTGATTCGCTGAGAATTTAAAAATATAAAGGGAAAAGCATTGCTTCTCCCTTTTTTTTGTGCTTTTAAGTTTGTAATTTAAGGATAGTATAGTGAGGGAAATTATGTTGGAAAAGGAATTTATCCGGTATTTACAGATTGAAAAAAGATATTCAGAACATACCGTTATTGCTTATCGGCATGAACTGGAAATGTTTCAATCCTTTTTGAATGTGGAGGGTTTGGTGTTATCGGATGTTGTCTATCGGGATCTGCGTCATTACTTCGCTCAGATGATGGAGTCAGGTAAAAATGCCAGTTCTGTCAATCGAAGTATGTCTGCGCTGCGCACCTATTTTAAATTTCTTCAACGTGAAGAATGCCTTGATAAAAATCCGATGACCCTTATTAAGGCGTTAAAAACTGCGAAGAAGCTACCCGTTGTTGTGGAGAAGGAAAAGTTAGTTCAGCTGTTGGATCATCTGGAACAAGAGAAGGATGATTTTGAATCATGCCGGAATTATTTGGTAATGGAATTGCTTTTTGGGACAGGGATTCGCTTGGCTGAATTGTTGAAAATAAAGGAGCAGGATATCGATTTTTTTAATAAAAATATTCTTATATTAGGTAAAAGGAGCAAAGAACGCCTTGTTCCGATAAATGATCTTTTAGTAAAAGAATTGAAAAACTATTTGCAACAAAAAGCGTCGCAATTTGTTGATACTAATAACAGCTTATTGATTGTTACAAAAGAAGGGAAACCAGCCTATGCCAAGCTGATCTATGATATTGTGCATCGGTATCTGACACTGATTTCTACTCAAGGTAAACGAAGCCCTCATATTTTGAGGCATACGTTCGCAACGGCCCTATTAGATAATGGGGCGGATTTAAATGCAATTAAGGAACTGTTGGGACATGCAGGGCTTGCTGCAACGCAGGTTTACACGCATAACTCAGCAGAACGATTGAAGTCTATTTATAAACAAGCTCATCCAAAAGCTTAAAAAAAGGAGGAAAAATGAACATTACTGTGCAATCCATTCGATTTAATGCAGATCAAAAGTTAATCGAATTCATTAAAAAGAAAACAGGAAAATTAGAGCAGTTTTTGGATTCAATCATCGGTGGTGAATGCTACCTGCGATTGGAGAATGTCGATGACGAGGCAAATAAGATTTCAGAAATCAAACTGAACATCCCAGGGAGCCAACTTTTCGCAAAAGGGCAGGCGAAGAGTTTTGAGGAGGCAACGGATATCGCCGTAGAGTCCTTACGTAGGCAGATTAATAAACATAAAACAAAGACAAAAAATACAGTCGTTACTAATCGCAAAGAAGTACTTTCCGTAGAGGAAGAAGAAGAGGAAGAATACGATTAAAATATAACACATACATTTTAACGGAGGAGGTCAATCTATAATTGACCTCCTTTTTTTTGGAAGGAGTTTGTCGTATTGATTGCTATGGAATTTTATGAATTGGCTAGTCAGTTAATTTATAGATCTCTCTAGCCGGTTCAGGACTATCCCGGGCTTTTCGCGCTGTTTATATTACGATAGAGGAGGACAGTTTCGCGATGGTATTAACAATAAAGTAGTTTATTTATATTAAATCAAAATAATCACTTATTTTACTTGGATTGATTATAAATAATATTTATTTTTGAGCAGTTTAAAAGAGAAGGGTAATAGAAATGTCAGAATTGGTTTGTCCATTAGCACATGTTGAAGAAGTGTTTTCCACTGCAGCTGGTAAGGTTTATCAATGTAGTCGTAAAAATTGCTTCTGGTTGGAGTATAATAATGAGACTACATCTTTTTCGGTGTCGGATTTTTTGAAATTCAAGAAGCGTATGGATTCAATTGATGTGGAGCGGATGATTAATGATACAACACGTTCTTCTGATTTTGAAATTGTTATGCCTTTTCGTACAGAAAGATGTTTTATTCTTGCTGTAGAGGATGTGCTTCAACTTCGTGAATTACTGGATGGAGCTAAATTTATGATGGAATTAAATTCCGTCATCAGAACCTGTCTACAAGTTTCTCCATTTGCTGTCTTAGCATAAAGAAGAATACCTTATATAAAAATATCGGAAAAGCGGTATATGTCCAATCAGGGCATACACCGCTTTTTTCTGTTATGCTAAATACTTATTTAAATTAAAATTAAATAAGTGTTCGCTGTCTCTCTCTTGTGTTTATTGTAATTCGGTATTTATTACACCTAAATACTTTCCTATTCTTTAAATTTATGGGCTATTGAAAGTAGCAATGATCGGTATTTGTAATTGTATTGATTCTAAACAAGTTGTGGTTTATTTGTCTAATTTAGACTGAATTTGTATTGCATATTATTTATACAGATTTTCGAAATCCGATGTATCTTTGTAATGTAATCAGATGATAAGGTATATCACTTGATGTTGTTTTAGAAATTAAACTTAAGGTAAATATGAAAGATTTATTGAAATTGAAATCTTCTTTGAAAGAAGAGATCGAAAATATACTAAATGCACAAATTAAAGTTGAAGCACACTCTTCAGCGTTATATTTGGCAATGTCTTCATGGTGTGATGATCAAGGTTTGGAAAATGCGGCTGAGTTTTTTGCAAAACAGTCCAATGAAGAGCGTGAGCACATGTTGAAACTTTTCAACTACATCAATAATCGTGGTGGTCGTGCAATCTCTCCGGAGATTACAGGTATTCCACAAGATTTCGAATCATTCCGTGGTGTATTTGAGCAGACATTAGAGCAAGAGATGTTTGTAACAGAGCAATTTAATAACATTGCTGACAAATGTGCAAAAGCTAAGGATTACGTGACGTTCAACTTTGTACAATGGTTCTTGGAAGAGCAAGTAGAGGAGGAATTTGTTGCAAGACGTATCCTGGAACTATTTGATGTAATTGGTGAAGATGGTACTGGACGTTGGGAAATTGACAAACACCTTGTTAAGGTAACCTTTGCTGGTGAGTAACAAATCATAAGAATTTTAGTAGTAAAAACGAGTTGTTTTCCTGACAACTCGTTTTTTTTATACAAAATCACAACTTTTTACGTTAATAGCTTAAGAATTTCTTATATTGAATTGTATTATTGCAAAGTCTGTTTGATGAAACTAAGGGGCGGGAATATCATCCGGTTTATACTTTTGTTAACTATTATAAGCTTGTTTTTTCTGCCGAGGAATACGTTTGGTCAGGCGACAAAAAAAGAGGTTTATGGAATTGTTATAGATACTGCTGGCAATCCTCTCAAAGGTGTTAGTGTACATTTGACGAGCTCTCGGGACACACTGTTTTCGTCAACATCAGCAACGGGATATTTTCACTTCGGACGTGTTTTAGGAAACGATATTCGGATAAGCTGTACGCAAATAGGTTTGAGTATTCTCGAACGTAGTTATCCACTTTACAATAGTAGTACGGCCAAACTGGACGTCGGGAAATTGACCATGTTTCCACATGTTTCTTTATTAAAGGAGATTGTTATTCTCAAATATAAGCCTATTGTCTATAAACAAGATACTGTACAATTTAATTTAGACGCTTTTCAATTCGATCGGCGTGCACTTTTAGAGGAGGCGCTTAAAGCCTTACCAAATGTGCAAGTATCCAGAGATGGATCTGTCTACGCCTTCGGAAAACCCATATCTTCGGTAAAAGTTGATGGTAAGCGATTTTTTGGCGGGGATGTCCTGACTGCTACACGAAATCTTCCCGCAGATTTTGTGAAAAGCGTGCAGGTTATTGATTTTTATGGAGACGAAGCGACGGCCAAAGGAATCAAAAGCACCGAATCTGAAAAGATATTGAATATTGTACTTCGAGAGGATAAGAAAAAAATCACTTTTGGACAGGCAACAGTGGGTGGAGGTACCGCCGACCGCTACCTTGGAAGTATTGGTGTAAATAGATTTGATAATGGAAAGGAATATTCTATTGTATCCTCTATCAATAATACAAATACCAATCTCTTTTCTTTTGGTTCGCCAAATGGAGGCGAGCGGGAACGGGAAATGGGGGAGTTGGCCGATTTTGCTGACCCTACAGATGGTGTCAACAAAATAAGTTCCGTCGGAGCTAGTTTTTCCAGCCCACTTTCAAAGACTGTCAATGCCAGCGGAAAATATTCTTTTACACAACGCAACAATTATACTGTCGGAAATTCTCTTTTACAGTCCATCTATGGTTCTGGAAAAGGAGTGAATACCTCGATCAGTAATTATGAGGACTATAGGATAAAGTCTGTTGATCGGACACATAAAATGGATTGGGATTTCGATATGAAACTCTCAGCAAAAGACCAATTGAAGATTTCTCCAAAGCTCTCCTGGACTAATTCGACAAGTCGAACATTAAAGGATCGACGGATCAAGAATAACAGGTTGAGCAGTACAGGTAATTATGAAGCTGCTAATAGTACGGAAAGCCCAGCCGCAGCCCTGGACCTGTTTTATACGAGGAGTTTTGACAAGCCTGGCCGGAAAATATTATATACTTTTCATACAGATTTTAATGCGTTGGATAAGGACGAAGTACTGCGCGATAACAACAAGGGTATAGACAGTACAGTAGCTCCGCCTAAAATAACGGAGACCTTTCTAAATCAAATGATCCGAACGGATAACGAGAGCAAAAATATTCAGAGCCGCCTGTCTCTTGTCGAACCCGTGGATCTGGGAGGTGTGTTAGAGATCAACTATGACCTTGATTACACAAAAATAGATGCTAGCCGTTCAACTTTCGATCATACGAATTCTGAGAAGGAACCTATATTTATCGATTCACTGAGTTCAAAATATAATTATTCTTTTGCGAGTAATAAGGTCGGAATGATTTATCGGCAGGATGTGGGGAAAAACGTCAAATTAAATTTTGGCTTTGCTGTTCAGGCTTCAGAATTGAAAGGCGCCCTAACCGGTCAAGATAATCCAGCCTCCTATCCGAATGTAAATTTTGTACCCTCAGCTGGATTAAAGTGGAAGTTTACCAAAGACGAAGATCTATCCATAGATTACTATGGACGTAATAATCAACCTAACTTCTATCAGATACAACCCGTGGTAGATAATACAAATACACAAAATATTGTTGTTGGAAACGGGGAGTTAAAATCAGAATTTGCAAATACAATTGTTTCGAAGTACCGCAAATCAATGACAGGAAAAGGACAGTATTTTGAAGCAAGTTTTGCTTATAATCTGGTAAATGATAAAATTGTTGCTGATCGAACCATTGAGCCTAACTCTACCATACAAAAAACAACCTATCGGAATACGGATGGGTATTTTGATATTAAAAGCTATTACCTTTTTACAGCCTCTTTATTCTCGGATAATTTGCAGCTGAGTCTCAATGGAAATGGGGATTACTATAACAATATCTCTTTCATTAATGATAAGAAGAGTTTTGGTGGGCATATTTTAATTACTCAGGCCATTCAATTTCGTTATGCTTGGAATGATATTTTTGAGGCCGAATTAAATGGTAACTATTCGTTGAATCGGGCGACTTTTGATTGGCCTTTTCGGGACAATATCACGGCACATTCTGGAATAGTAGGGCTTGGTTCCAAGGCGTATTTAGGAAAGCATTTCACCATGGGGCTGGAGCTATCCCAAAAGTTTAACGCGGGATATTCAAGTTCTTGGAGCAATATTAGTCCTACGATCATCAATGCATATATGGAATATACTTTTGGACGAAATAATCTGGGTATGTTGCGGTTTCAGGGCTTCGATTTAATGAATCAGAATACTGGAATATCCCGTGCTGTTGTCGGAAATGATATCTTGGATGTTCAAAATAATCGCTTAGCCCGTTATTTTATGCTCTCACTGAATATTCGTTTACAAAAATACCCGAAGAAATCCTGATAGGCATCCGGGCGTAACAAGACATTGTTATCCTGACTGGATGTGAGATGAGATATTAGAAACATAATAAATAGTTATTTACAGATGAAAGCAGTTGTGATAAGCAAGCCAGGTGATCCAGAGGTATTAAGGGTTGAGGAACTAGAGCGACCACTGGTTGGAGATATGGAGGTATTGATCGAAGTCAGGGCGGCGGGTGTGAATAGGCCCGATGTTTTCCAGCGAAAGGGAAATTATCCGGCACCTCCAGGTGTTGATCCACGTATCCCAGGGCTCGAAGTGGCAGGTATTATAGTGGAAAAAGGCTCTTTGGTCGATGGTTGGAATATTGGTGACTCAGTATGTGCGCTGGTTGCCGGTGGTGGGTATGCGAGTTATGTTTCTGTTTACCAGGGACATTGTCTCCCTATTCCGGCCAATCTAAGTTTTGAAGAAGCGGCGGCACTCCCTGAGACAGTATTCACCGTGTGGGACAATGTCTTTCGCAGGGGAAAACTACAATCTGGGGAACACTTCCTGGTGCATGGTGGGGCCGGCGGAATCGGTAGTACAGCTATTCAATTAGGGGCGTTATTCGGTGCGGAAGTTTATACAACCGTTAGTTCGGAGGAGAAAGGTCTTTTTTGCCAATCACTAGGTGCATCAAAAGTAATAAACTATAAAACTAAGGACTTCCAGCAGGTATTGGCTGACTTGGGAGTTGATGTGATTTTAGACAGTATAGGTGGTGCCTATTTCGAAAAAAACATCAATCTTTTGAACCCCGATGGCCGCCTGGTCTATATCAACGCCATGCAAGGGGCTAAAGCAGAAATCAACTTGCTCAAATTGATGCAAAAAAGAATTCTACTTACCGGAAGTACCCTAAGAGCAAGAGATCATCAATTTAAAGAAACATTACGTAATGAGATCTGGACTGAGGTATGGCCTAAGCTCATTTCTGGTGATTTCAAACCCAGACTGTTTCGTGTTTTGCCTTATCATGAAGCTGCAAAGGCACATCAATTGATGGAGGATTCGAATTTGTTGGGAAAAATCGTATTACGTTTTTGATTTTTGATAGTTAAGTGGGGTTGTGCCCGTGATATTCTTGAAATATTTATGAAAACTCGAGAAGTTTTGAAACCCAGACTCGAAGCAGATCTGTTTGATCGTTTGTTTATTTTCAAGTAATAAATTACATGCCGTCTTTACACGCATTTCAATTAGAAACTGAAAAAGTGTCTTACCTATCTGCGATTTAAAATAACGGCAAAATGAATTAGGCGTCATTCCTGTCAATGAGGCAAGCTCCTCTAGGCGGATCTGGTCGCGATAATTTTCGCCGATGTAGTGCATGGCCATGCGCATGCGGTCAGCATCCTGATCCTGAGACTGAATCGTAAAGCCTGTGCTGGTTAATAGATCATGCTGCTCCTCTGTGGCAATAGATGTGAGGATTTGCAGTAGGTGGATGATTCTTGTTGTACCAGCGTTGTCTAGTATGGCATCAATATGTGTTATTGTTTCAGCCTTGCTTGCTTTAGAAAGCGCTATCCCCCTTTTCGAAATCCGTATCAAGTCTTTGATGTTTTTGTTCTCAGGGAGATTGGTGAATTCATTCCCCCAGAAATTTTCTTTAAAATGCAGTACACGTATATCTGCCACTTGTGGATTGTCCTCTTTTAGATAGATTTCATCAAACAGCCAATAATGCGGGAGATTAGAACCTACCAGTGTAATATCTCCAGATTCAAAACGACGAACGCTGTCGCCAATAAACTGTGTACCAGATCCCTCTGCAAAATAAATCAATTCAAGTTCTTCATGATAATGCCAAATGTTGTGATATTGTGGTGTATTATCTCGTCTAGCGTTGAATGAATGGGTGAGATTGTTATTTAAATGAAGTAATTGCGCTTTCATAACTATGAAATATATGCATTAAAGTTACATATTCCTGTTTAGATATGGTAATATAGCTTAATAAATTGATAATATACCTGAATATTGTCTAGGTTTTTTAGGCTTATTTTACATAAAATAACTACTTATAACCATTTGAATATATGACTAACAAAAAGAGTTACACATTTGCCTTGATTTTGGTGACCTCCTTGTTCTTCTTTTGGGGATTTATCCATAACCTTGATCCGATCTTGATTCCACATTTGAGGAATGCCTTTAGTTTATCGCATTTCCAGGCTTCCTTGGTCGATTCAGCGGTATTTATTGCCTATTTTGTAATGGCGATCCCTGCGGGAATTATTATGAAACGTTATGGCTATAAGGCCGGTATTTTGATCGGATTGTTATTTTTTGCGCTAGGTTGTTTTTTATTTGTTCCTGCAGCAAATACCATAAGTTATGCTTTCTTTTTGGGAGCCTTGTTTGTGGTCGCATGCGGATTGACTATTTTGGAAACAGCTGCCAACCCTTATGTCGCTATTTTAGGTGATCCTGCAACATCTGCCCAGCGGTTGAATTTTGCACAGTCATTCAATGGTCTTGCAGCTTTCTTGGCTCCGATATTTGGTGGGAAATTTATCTTGTCACACGAGCCGAAATCGCAAGAAGAATTGGCGCAGATGGCTGAACAGGCAAAACTGGCTTACATCCAGTCGGAAACAGCTTCTGTAAAAATGCCTTACCTTGTTTTGGGCGTATTGATCCTGTTGATTGCTGCTTTGTTCTTCTTTACCAAATTGCCCGATATCAAAGATGATGAGGAAGAAGGTAAAGCAGGCTTCTTTCATGCCTTGAGACATAAAAATGTAAGATGGGCGGTCATTGCCCAGTTTTTTTATGTTGGTGCTCAGGTCTGTATCTTAAGCTTTCTAGTGCTATATGCAACAGAAGTAGCAGGGATATCAGGGAAAGATGGTGCGGACTATGCCGGTTTTGCAGGATTAGCATTTATGTTAGGCAGATTTATAGGAACCTTCTTTATGCGTTTTGTTTCCGCATCTAAACTGTTGATCATATATTCATTTGTTACGATTGCATTATCACTGTTCGTTATTTTTGGAACAGGGGTACAAACATTATATGCCTTGATTGGAATCGCATTTTTTATGTCCATCATGTTTCCAACCATCTTTGCCTTTGGAGTACAGGGGATCGGCGCAGATACTAAATCTGCTTCGAGTCTGATTGTCATGTCTATTGTTGGCGGAGCGTTATTACCCCCACTTTTGGGCTTAATATCGGATACAACAGGCCATTTTCAATATGGTTATTTTGTGCCTTTAGTATGTTTTATCGTGGTATTGGCTTTTGCCTTTCAGAATAGGAATGTGAGCATCGCCGAAACAGAAAATCTTAAATCACATTAATAGATAGTAATGAAAAAATATGTCATGGCATTGGATCTTGTCAATGATCCACAATTGATCAAAGAATATGAGGATTACCACCGTGCAGTGTGGCCAGAGATCAAGCGATCGATTTTGGATGCTGGGGTAACGCAAATGGAGATCTATCGTTTTGAGAATAGATTGTTTATGAATATGGAAGTTGGTGAAGATTTTTCATTTGAGCGCAAATCTGCTATGGATGCTGCCAATGAAAAAGTTCAGGAATGGGAGCAGTTGATGTGGAAATATCAGGCCGCTATCCCGGGATCCAAACCAGGTGAAAAGTGGGTAATGATGAATAAAATATTTGAATTAGTATAAGTTATGGCCATACAACGTTATTTACAAATCCATCCAATGGATAATGTCCTGGTTGCATTGCAGGACCTGGCTGAAGGAACAGCAATTGTTTTCGAAGGTAAAGAGTTTACATTGAAGCAAGCCGTTGCGGCCAAACATAAGTTTACGATTCAGCCTATGAAGCAAGATGCCGAAATATTGATGTATGGTGTTTTGGTTGGGAAGCTGAATGGTGATTTAGGTGCGGGTGAGTTGATCACAACAGAAAATCTACGTCATGCATCCGAAGATTTTAGAATGGGTGATCGCAAGACCACTTGGACCAAACCGGATATTGCTGCATTTAAAGATAAAACATTCAACGGATTCCACCGTTCGAACGGTACGGTAGGAACGGCTAACTATTGGTTGGTCATTCCATTGGTATTTTGTGAAAACAGGAATGTACTGACGCTAAAAGCTGCTTTCGAAGAGAAACTAGGCTATAAGGTCAAAGCCAACAATTATATCTCCGAGGTAGAGGACCTGATCGGATTATATAAATCCGGTGCAGATGTAAACCAAATTCTGGGGCAGGATTTATTGGCTAATTCAACATCAAATGAGCAAGAACGTTTGTTTAAAAATGTGGATGGCATTAAGTTTTTGAACCACGAAATGGGCTGTGGTGGTACACGTATGGACTCTGATGCGCTATGCGGTTTGCTGGCAGGATATATTACACATCCCAACGTGGCAGGTGCGACTGTATTGAGTTTAGGCTGCCAACATGCACAGGCTTCCATTTTAAAGGCTGAAATAGAGAAAAGGAATCCAGGTTTTGACCGTCCTTTATACATCTTTGAGCAACAAAAAGAAGGAACTGAAAAAGAATTGATGCAAAAAGCAATCAAAGCAACTTTCGCAGGGATGATGCAGGCGGATAAAAATGAGCGCAAACCAGCCAAGCTAGATAAACTATGTATCGGTTTGGAGTGTGGTGGTTCAGATGGCTTCTCAGGTATTTCGGCCAATCCGGCACTTGGTTTTGTTTCGGATATTCTGGTGACTTTGGGTGGTTCTGTTATTTTAGCTGAATTCCCAGAGCTATGTGGCGTGGAGCAGGAACTTAGTGACCGTTGTGTTGATGAAGCTACTGCGGAGAAATTTATGAGCTTGATGCGTACCTACAATGCGAAAGCGGAAGCGGACGGTTCGGGTTTCTACATGAACCCATCTCCGGGCAATATCCGTGATGGCCTGATCACAGATGCGATCAAATCTGCAGGAGCAGCTAAAAAAGGTGGTACCTCACCAGTCGCTGCGGTGATTGACTATCCAGAACTGGCTAATGGGGCAGGGCTCAACTTACTATGTACACCTGGTAATGACGTGGAGAGTACTACCGCAGAGGTTGCTGCGGGTGCTAATGTTGTCTTATTTACGACCGGTTTGGGTACGCCCACAGGAAATCCGATTACGCCAGTTGTAAAACTATCGACCAATACAAAGACTTTTGAAAAAATGCCTGATATCATAGATCTTAATTGTGGTACCATTATCGAAGGTACAGAGACTATTGAACAGGCTGCGCATCGTATACTTGATTATGTCATTGAAGTTGCTTCAGGTGAGGTCAAGCCTAAAGCAGTCTTGTTGGGACAGGATGATTTTATTCCTTGGCGAAGGGGCGTTTCTTTGTAAATAACCAAAAAATCGAACATAATGAAATTAAAACATGTCATCTGCAGTTTGGCCTTACTCATAGGATCATTTTCTTATGGTTATAGCCAACAACAGTACCAGCCAAGTCCTGAAAATTTAAAAAATAGGGAATGGTTTGAACAATCTCGATTCGGGGTCTTTATCCATTGGGGTGTCTATAGTGTGTTGGGTGATGGTGAGTGGGTCATGAATAATCAGAACATCAGCTTGGATGAGTATGCACTCTTGCCTAAATTTTTTAATCCCATTTCTTTTGATGCAAAAGAATGGGCTAAATTATTTAAACAGGCTGGGGCAAAATATATTACATTCACGACAAGGCACCACGATGGTTTCGCCATGTGGAATAGCCAAACTTCGGATTATAATATCGTGAAAAAATCGCCGTTCAAACGCGATATCGTAAAAGAGTTGGTCGCAGCATGTCATGCAGAAGGAATAAAAGTCATGTTTTATTACTCGCTTTTGGATTGGAACCGCAATGATTACCTACCTGCAGGTAAAACAGGAGGTGGTATCGCTGGGCGTGATTCTACAAAAGGTGATTGGAATCATTATGTCCAATTTATGAAAAGTCAGTTGACTGAGCTTCTTACAAGTTATGGTCAAGTTGATGGAATTTGGTTTGATGGTCATTGGGACAAACCTAAAGAAGATTGGCATTTTAAAGAAATCTATGAGTTGATCCATAAGTTGCAGCCACAATGTTTGGTGGGGAATAATCATCATTTAGCTCCTTTTGAAGGAGAGGACTTTCAGATGTTTGAACGTGATCTACCAGGAGAAAATACCACAGGATTTGGGACAAGTGCACATGATGTGGGTAAATTGCCCAAAGAGGTTTGTGGTACCATTGCTGGATCTTGGGGCTTTGAATTAAAAGATAGGACACGTAAATCGTTTAGAGAAGTATTGACTTACTTGGTTAAAGCTGCGGGACATGGTTCAAACCTGTTACTCAATGTGGGACCGATGCCGAACGGCGAGATTCAGGACTATCAACAAGATCGCTTAAAAGATCTTGGTAAATGGCTAGCTGTTTATGGCGAGACTATCTATGGAACTGAAGCGGGAGGAGTACCACCTACGGATGATTATGCGTTGACTAGAAAAGGAAATCAGGTGTACCTGCATATCCTTAAACCTGAAAAGAAGGAATTGTATATTGCCAAGCTTCCTTATCAGGTGAAGAAAGTAAAGACATTTATCGGCAATAAGGATATTAAATTTAGTAATAAAGATAATAGTTTACGACTGGATTTGCCGGCATCGACTGACGAGGCAGATCTAGTCTTAACACTAACAATTAAATAACAATGGGAAAATTAGAACAAAAAGTAGCTGTTATTACAGGCGGTGGTAGTGGGATTGGTCGTGCTATCAGTGTGCAATTTGCTACAGAAGGAGCGAAAGTCCACATTCTGGATTTAAATGAAGAAGGTGGGAATGCTGTAGTAGCGGAAATTTTGGCTCTAGGTGGGCAGGCTGTATTCAATCGTTGTAATGTGACCGATCAAGAGGAAATTATCGACATAGCTCAAAATATCGGGAAAATTGATATTTTAGTGAATAATGCTGGCATTGCTCACGTTGGCAATTTGGAAAATTGTAAATCCGAAGACTTTGAACGCGTTTTCAATGTGAATGTGAAAGGTGCCTACAATGCGTTATATGCTATTGTACCGATTATGAAAGCACAAGGTTCAGGTGCTATCCTTAATCTCGCTTCGATTGCAGCCTGGGTAGGAATTACGGATCGTTTTGCCTATTCCATGAGTAAAGGTGCGATCTATGCGATGTCTTTGTCGGTAGCACGTGATTACATGGCTTTCGGTATCCGTTGCAACAGTATCTCTCCAGCACGTGTACATACCCCTTTTGTGGACGGTTTTATCGCGAAGAACTATCCTGGTAAAGAGGCTGAAATGTTTGAAAAGTTGTCTGCAAGTCAACCAATAGGTCGTATGGCACAACCCGAGGAAATTGCTAAACTGGCACTTTTCCTTTGTAGCGACGATGCAGGGTTTATTACAGGAAATGACTATCCTATCGATGGTGGTTTTATTAAATTGAATAACTAAATGTTAGACTTGAGACATTAGATTCTCCTATCTACTATCTCATATCTCAAATATAAAAAAATATGAAATTAATACGTTTTGGAGCCTTTGGCAAAGAGAAGATTGGAGTTCAGGTTGACGGAGTAAACTACGATGTAAGTGCATTTGGTGGTGATTACAATGAGCAATTTTTTGCGGAAGATGGCTTGGCTCGTTTAGAGGAATTTGTCAAGGCCAATACAGGTAAACTGACTGAAATCCCACAAGACGAGCGTATCGGAGCTCCTTTTGCCCGTCCATCTAAAATAGTTTGTATCGGACTGAATTATATGGATCATGCTAAGGAAACAAATGCACCGATTCCTGCTGAGCCTATTATTTTTATGAAATCCACGACTTCATTAATAGGACCATACGATAATGTGATGATTCCTAAAGACTCTGTAAAGACGGATTGGGAAGTGGAATTCTGTATTGTAATTGGTAAAAAAGCTTCTTATGTAGAAGAAAATGAGGCTTTGGATTATGTTGCAGGTTATGTACTTCACAATGACGTATCTGAACGTGAGTATCAACTGGAACGCGGCGGAACCTGGGATAAAGGAAAAGGCTGTGATACATTTGCGCCTATGGGACCATTCATGGCTACCAAAGAGGAAATCAAGGATATTAACAATGTACGTATCTGGTTGAAAGTTAATGGTAAAACCTATCAGGATGGAAATACCAAAGATTTAATATTTTCAATTGCACATGTTGTTTCTTATGTGTCTCGATTTATGACCTTATTGCCCGGAGATGTGATTTCAACAGGAACTCCTGCGGGTGTAGGTCTTGGATTTAATCCGCCTATTTACTTAAAACCTGGTGATGTGATTGAATTGGGTGCAGATGGACTTGGCGAATCACGTCAGACTGTGGTTGCTTATTCAAAAAATTAATTTATCTCCTATTTTAGGTTTTATTATGCGCATAGATACCCATCAGCATTTTTGGCAATTTGATCCTGTTAGAGACAGTTGGATTACAGACGAGATGCTCGTTATTAAACGAGATTTCACACCATTGGATATTCAGTTTGTATTGGAGCGAAATGGATTTGCAGGTAGTGTGGCCGTTCAGGCTGATCAATCTGACGCGGAAACGAACTATTTGGTTCAGCTGTCCAAAAGCCACCCCTTTATCAAAGGTGTGGTCGGATGGATTGACCTCCAGGCCGAAGATATTGAACAGCAGTTGACAAGTTATAAAGAACTACCGGTGATCAAAGGCTTCCGTCACATTGTTGAGGGAGAGCTGGACCCAGATTTTCTGATTCGACCAGCTGTGTTGAATGGGTTAAAAGCATTGGCCGCGTTTGGCTATACCTACGATTTACTGATCCGTCCGCGTCATTATCAGGCTACATTACAATGTGTACAGCAAAATCCAAACCTTCAATTTGTGCTGGATCATATTGCCAAACCTCCGATTAAATCAAGGGAGTTTGATGAGTGGGCTGCGTTTATCGATAAACTTGCTGCCTTTTCAAATGTGGTCTGTAAAGTGTCCGGACTGGCTACAGAGGCAGATTGGTCCAGCTGGAAGTTGGATGATTTCAAACAGTATCTCGACCATATTTTCCTACGTTTTGGAAAACAAAGGATTATGTTTGGATCGGACTGGCCTGTATGCCTGTTAGCGGCCTCCTATGAGGAAAGTATCGCTATCGTCGAAGATAAATTGGGTGACTTTACAGAAAAGGAAAAAAATGCGTTTTGGGCTGAGAATGCCATACGTATATATAATCTATAAAAAAGACTTCAGTATGTATGAAAGGGAAGAATGCATACTGAAGTCCTTTCATGGCAGATAGATCGAGTCTAATCAACTCGCTGCTGTTGGGATAAGCTTTAATCAATAACCAGTGAAACGAGTTCGTTGATGTAGAAAACAGACACTCATCAATGAAACATACAATTCAATAAAATTATTATGGATCTTCATTTAAAAGATAAAGTAGTTATTGTTACCGGTGGTGCAAAGGGGATAGGGCGTGCTGTCGTGCATGCTTTGGCCAAAGAGCAGGCTATTCCTGTTATTGTAGGGCGTAAGCAGGCCGACAATGAGAAAGTCAAAGAAGAAGTGAAACAGTTTGGTATTGATGCTTTGTGTATAGAAGCCGAATTGTCCAAACCTGAAGATTGTGAAAAAGCAGTACAAAAGACACTTGAAGTTTATGGTCGTATAGACGGCCTGGTGAATAATGCTGGACAGAATGATGGGGTGGGTCTGGCATCTGGTGATTATACGAAATTTGTAGCTTCATTACATAAAAACCTGATCCATTATTATTTAATGGCGCATCATGCATTGGATGCATTGAAAGCATCTAAAGGAAGTATTGTCAATATATCTTCCAAAACAGGAGAAACTGGGCAGGGCAATACATCAGCTTATGCTGCGTCCAATGGCGGGCGAAATGCATTGACACGCGAATGGGCTGTAGAACTATTGCCTTATTCAATCCGTGTAAACGCTATTGTTGTTGCTGAATGCGCCACTCCTCAATACGATACCTGGATCCAGACTCTGCCAAATCCAGCGGAAATATTAAAAAAGATTACCGATCGTATTCCTTTAGAAAATCGCATGACTACCGCTGAGGAAATTGCAGATACAACCGTATTCTTGTTATCTGACAAGTCAAGCCATACAACAGGCCAATTGATCCATGTTGATGGTGGTTATGTGCATTTGGACCGTTCCATTATTGCGGAATAGTATCCAGTAAACATAAGAAATTTGAAGTATAGCGTTTAGCCATGTTCTATTGAACTATACGCGATAAGAAAATAGGGCTGTGCCTGTTAAAGTCGGAAGAACTACTCTTCCGACTTTTTTGTTTTTTTATACCCGCTGATGGTAGGTGCAATGCCCAAGACCGTGAAAATGTACAAATAAGGCCGGTTTTCTAGCTAATCTGCTGAGGGGTTTGATGTTAATAAAAAAAATATAAATTTTATTTTGTTTATTTAATCGATTAAGCTTATACTTGTATAACTGATAATTATAAACTGAACATAAACTAGCGGATCCATTTGCTTTTTTTTGCCCTTTTTGTTTAAACGTTTAAGCTTTAAAGGTAAAAAGATCCTACAAAACTGATTATATAGAATAAATTCCAAATAAATATTACATGGATTATAAACCGTCCATAGTTAAAATTTCAATTTTATTACACCATTGAATGTAATTTTTAAATAGGAAATGCTCCATCTTACTGATGGAAAAGAGCGTGCAACACACTCATTTGTACTGTTTAAAATATACAATCAATAAGATAATCAATTACAGTATATGAAAAGATTCATGTTTTTATGGTGTGTAGTCCTATTCGGTTATACATCTTTCGCTCAAAATTCAAATGGATTAGGTAATCTATCGAAACTATCGAATGCTAAAACGAGGTCAATCAGTCCTGAGAACTTTAGCGGTGGAAAAGGTAAAGGTGGAATGGCTATCCCCAATGAAAAGGAAGCCGTACGTAACCAGGCAAATGCTTCTAAAGCTGCCCGGGAGCTCGGCGTGGGATGGAAAGTTAATCCTTATGTCCATATCGGTGCCGGTGAGACATTTACGCTGGCCGAAATAGATGGGTCGGGAATTATTCAGCACATCTGGATGACACCGACAGGCAACTGGAGTCAATCCATTATTCGATTTTATTGGGATGGGGAGACCGAACCTTCGGTTGAAGCACCTGTCGGAGCTTTTTTTGGAATGGGCTGGAATAAATACGCCCCTTTAAATTCACTCGCGATGACAGTCAATCCGGGTAGTGCTTTTAACTCCTATTGGCAAATGCCTTTTCGAAAAAAATGCAAGATAACGATGGAGAATGTCAGTATTCATCCCATGGTCCTCTATTATCAAGTCAATTATGCCGAGACTGAGGTTGGTAATGATGAAGCTTATTTCCATGCGCAATACCGAAGATCTCACCCTACGGAAGGCTCTTTACATACCATTCTGGACGGTGTAAAAGGGAAAGGACATTACGTTGGAACCTATTTGGCTGTGGGCGTCAACAACACAGGCTGGTGGGGTGAAGGTGAAGTCAAATTCTTCCTTGATGGCGATAAAGAGTTTGCTACGATCGTCACCACGGGTCTGGAAGACTACTTCTGTGGATCTTATAATTTCGAAAACAAAGAAACGCGTAGATATCAGGAATTTACTACACCTTATGCTGGTCTGCATCAAGTGATCCGTCCGGATGGCATATATGATTCGCAGCAGCGATTTGGAATGTACCGTTGGCATATTCTGGATCCTGTACGTTTTGACGGTGACCTAAAGGTAACCGTTCAAGATCTGGGCTGGCGGTCCGAAGACCGGTATCTGCCGCAGAAATCTGATATTATTTCGGTGGCTTACTGGTACCAAACGGAGCCTCACGGCAAATTTAAACCACTTCCAGGAAAGAATGGGATAGAAATCAATTAAAGGTCGGGACCATGAAAACAAAACTATTCAAAGCTATGATAATATTCTCCGTATTGTTCTCAGCCTGTCAGGGTAATAATAAAGTACCAGGGCACACGCAGAAAGCTGCGCCTAATTTCGCGGCTGATCTCACTTTTCTGCAAAAATGGGATCAACAACTGATTGTCCTTTCAGCTTCTGGAGGTGAAGCGAAGCTTATTGTTTCGCCCAAATACCAAGGCAAAGTGTTTACTTCTACCGCAGAAGGTCAGGAAGGGAAGAGTTTCGGCTGGATCAACTACAAAGCTTTTGATCAGGCTGTTGATCCACATATGAATGCTTATGGCGGTGAAGATCGGCTATGGCTGGGGCCAGAAGGTGGGCCTTTTTCCTTGTTTTTTGCACCGAAAAAGGAGATGGTTTTTGATCATTGGCGCACCCCAGCAGCAATTGACACCGAAAGTTGGTCTTTGGTTTCATCCTCCACGAAAAGTGTGCGACTTGCCAAGGATATGGAACTACAAAACTATGCCGGGACGCAGTTCAAAATAAACGTTAACCGTCAGGTCGAGATATTGGAACGCAAGGAGATCGAAGGTATGCTTTCCATTGTATTAGGGGATAAGGTGAAATCTGTTGGGTTTAAAACAACCAATAGCTTGCGAAATACAGGTGATTTTACCTGGGATAAAAAGACCGGAGCGCCCTGTATATGGAATTTAGATATGTTTACACCGACTCCGGAAACCGTGATTTTAATCCCCTATAAAGAAGGGGCTGAAGGTAAAGTGGCCACAACAGACTACTTTGGTGAGATTCAATCTGATCGGATTGCAATGGAAAAAGGCGTTTTATACTTTAAGGCTGATGGTTTGTCAAGAGGCAAACTCGGTATACCACCTCATCGCGCCAAGCCTATCGCCGGAAGTTATGCTGTTGATGAAGGTGTGCTTACGATTACCCTTTTTGACGTAGCTAACAATGCTACTTACTTAAACCAGGAATGGACGACAAAAAAAGATCCTTTCCTAGGTGATGCAATGAATGCATATAACGACGGCCCGTTAGCGGACGGTACGCAAATGGGGCCTTTTTATGAAATTGAAAGTGTTTCTCCGGCGGCTTTTATTCCACCCAATGAACAGATTGTACACAATCATAGTGTCTTCCATTTTACTGGGGACAAAACTGAGCTGAATACAATTGCTGAGAAGGTGCTAGGAACCTCCCTAGCCCGTGTTTCAACAATTTTTGGTCAACCTAAAAAGTAACAAATATGAAAACATATCCTAAAATTGGTATTCGCCCTATTATCGATGGTCGCCTGGGCGGTATTCGTGAATCTTTGGAAGAAACAACAATGAATATGGCTAAGGCTGTTGTGGCTTTGTTTAACGCGGAATTGAAATATCCAGATGGAACACCGGTGGTCTGCGTTGTCGCGGATACCTGTATTGGAGGTGTAAAAGAAGCCGCAGACTGTGCCGATAAGTTTGAGCGGGAGAATGTCGGTGTATCGCTTTCTGTCACACCCTGTTGGTGTTATGGTTCTGAAACAATGGATATGAACCCATTGTTGCCCAAAGCAATTTGGGGTTTTAATGGTACCGAACGACCCGGGGCAGTATACTTGGCAGCCACCTTGGCCGCTCATAATCAAAAGGGCTTACCAGCCTTTGGGATCTACGGTAAGGATGTACAGGACATGGGCGATCAGCATATACCGGAAGACGTGCGTGAGAAGTTACTGGCTTTTGCGAGAGCAGGATTAGCTGTGGCAATTATGCGGGGCAAATCTTATTTGGCTATCGGTTCGGTTTCGATGGGAATAGCGGGGTCTATCGTTGATGCTGACTTTTTCCAAAGTTACCTGGGTATGCGTAATGAGTATGTGGATTCCTCAGAAATCCTACGCCGGATACAACAGCATATTTTTGATCCGGAGGAGTTTAAATTAGCATTAAAGTGGACGCGTGACCATTGTCAGGAGGGTGAAGACTTTAATCAACCAAAGAATATCAAAAGCCGCGAAGAGAAAGATCAGGATTGGGAGTTTGTTGTCAAGATGACGATGATTATGCGTGATCTCATGATCGGTAATCCAAGACTTGTCGATCAAGGCTTTGGAGAAGAGGCACAAGGCCACCATGCGCTCTTGGCTGGATTTCAGGGGCAACGGCAATGGACAGATTTCTTACCGGATGGTGATTTTTCCGAAGCACTATTGAATTCGTCATTTGATTGGAATGGCATACGTGCACCTTATTTGGTGGCTACTGAAAACGATGCCTTGAATGGGGTTTCCATGCTGTTTAATTATCTATTGACCAATACTGCGCAGATCTTTGCTGATGTACGGACTTATTGGAGTCCTGAGGCTGTGGCGCGTGTATCCGGTTGGAAGCCGGAGGGAAGGGCTGCGGATGGATTTCTGCACTTGATTAATTCCGGATCGGCGACTCTTGATGGTACGGGGAAACAGCGCCTTGGGGACAAGCCTGTAATGAAACCACATTGGGAAATTTCGGATAAAGAAGTGGATGCCTGCCTCAGGGCCACGACATTTTACCCCTCCAATCGAGATTATATGCGGGGTGGTGGTTTTTCGTCCAAGTTTGTCACTGAGGGGGGAATGCCCGTAACCATGTGCCGACTCAATCTCATAAAGGGGGTAGGGCCAGTTTTGCAAATTGCTGAAGGATGGACAATCGATCTACCAGAAGATGTCCATCGTATATTGGATGAACGCACAGATAAAATCTGGCCAACCACCTGGTTTGTACCACGCTTGACTGGAGAAACTAATTTTTCTAGTGTATATGCCGTTATGGCCAATTGGGGTTCCAATCATGGCGCCATTAGTTATGGGCATATCGGCGCAGATCTGATCACGTTGGCAGCGATGTTACGCATTCCGGTCAATATGCATAATGTTGCGCAGGAGGCAATCTTTCGGCCATCGGCATGGGGAGCTTTTGGAATGGACAGCGAGGGCAGCGACTATAGAGCATGTCAGGTATATGGACCCCTGTATAACTAAGATTTAGGCTTCAATATAATTTTTATCACCATGAACACGACATCCCCAAGAAAAAAGAAAAGATCCCTTTTTGTCAATGAGCAAGGAGTCAATTATCTTGTGCCGTTCATTTTTATTTGCAGCCTATTTCTCCTTTGGGGTTTTGCCCACGGTTTCTTAGATGTTCTGGATAAGCATTTTCAGGATCTTTTGCATGTCAGCAAAGCGCAATCCGGCTTTGTGCAATTTTCCCTTTATATTGGATACTTGGCCATGGCCCTCCCTGCAGGATTATTCATTAAACGCTATGGCTATCAAAGAGGTATTATCCTTGGTTTAGCTATTTTTGCTATAGGTGCGTTTATGTTTTATCCTGCTGCAGCATTAGGCGCTTTTATTCCTTTCCTGATCGCTTTGTTTGTGCTGGCCTGTGGACTCACTTTTTTAGAGACCGCTGCTAATCCCTATTCTACTGTATTGGGGGACAAGGTAGGAGCTGCCCGACGAATTAATATTTCTCAATCTTTCAATGGACTTGGGTGGATATTAGGACCACTTATCGGCGGGCTTTTCGTTTTTGGAATGGAGTCAACGGGTGAACATGATAAGTTTGATTCTTTAGTGACGCCCTATATGATGATCGGTAGTATCGTAGTGGTGGTTCTGCTTATTTTTATGGTCATCAAATTGCCTGAAGTCAAAGAAGAACCCGATACAGATGGGGAGGAAAACCCGCCATTACGAAAGCTATTGCAATATCCAGCTTTTATATTGGCTGTTGCGGCACAATTCTTATATGTCGCCGCGCAGACAGGCACGAATTCCTTTTTTATCAATTATGTCATAGATGCTGTTCATGATCTGCAAACACCTATCAGCAATATCATGGTACACTTAGGTTATTTTGGCGAGTTTTTTATGCCAAAAAATAATGAACAGGCGGCTTCGATCCTGCTCGCTATCGGTGGGATGGGAGCCTTCTGGATCGGTCGTCTTACAGGAGCATATTTTATGCGGTTTGTGAGCCCACGTAAATTATTGATGTGGTACGCGATAGCCAATAGTGTGTTGGTCACGGTTGTCATTGCTGATATCGGATGGCTTTCGGTTTTCAGCCTGTTTACGACATATTTTTTTATGTCCATTATGTTTCCTACAATCTTCGCCCTAGGGATTCAAGATCTAGGTACATTGACGAAGAAAGCTTCTTCTTTCTTGGTGATGGCTGTTGCAGGGGGAGCCTTCTGTCCACCTATTATGGGATTGATTTCAGATCATTCTAAGATGGCTGTTGGTTTTTTTATACCATTACTATGTTATTTGTTTATTGCGTTTTACGGATTTTGGATCAAGCGTAAACTTAAAACGGAACGTATCACTGTGGGCGCGTCCCATTAATAAGGAGAACATAAATATGAGTAAGAATAAATATGTTATTGGAGTGGATTTTGGTACGGACTCTGTCAGGGCTATGCTGATGGATACAATCACCGGAAAGATCCTTTCTTCATCGGTTTGTTTATATGAACGTTGGCATAAAGGCTTATACTGTGATGCTGGCAACAGTCAATTTCGTCAACACCCATTGGATTATATAGAAGGATTGACGTCAGCAGTTAAAAACTGTCTACAAACGGTGGATCCGGAAGTCAGACAAAGCATCGGCGCCTTATCTATGGCAATGACGGGATCGACACCCGTGGCTGTTGATGACCAGGGGACGGCCCTGGCTCTTCTTGATACTTTTGAGGAGAATCCCAATGCAATGTTTGTGCTTTGGAAGGATCATACAGCGATCCATGAAGCGGCAGAAATCAATGCAGTCGGAAAAAAAGATCATCGGGGTTACTTGCGATATGTCGGTGGAATCTATTCTTCGGAATGGTACTGGGCAAAATTATTACATGTACTTCGTGTCGATCCAGCCGTCAGTGAAGCTTGTTATACCTGGGTAGAACACAGTGACTGGATGCCTTTTTTGTTGACAGGTGGCAATGATGCAAATCAGATGAAGCGGAATGTATGTGCGGCAGGACATAAGGCACTTTGGTCACCCGCTTTTGGCGGTTTACCCGATGCAGCGTTTTTTAATGCGATCGATCCGATATTAGGTCCCTATGCCGAACGATTTGGTGATAGGGTATATACGACTACTGAATCTGCTGGATACCTTTGCGCGGAATGGGCTGAGCGACTAGGGCTTTCTACCGATGTGCAAGTCGGTATTGGATCCATCGATGCGCACGTAGGCGCTGTAGGCGGAGAAATAAAGCCTTACTACATCAGCAAAGTTATAGGTACATCGACATGCGATATGATGGTTGTGCCCAAACCGGAGATGGAAGGCGTATTTGTGGAAGGTATATGTGGTCAGGTCGAAGACTCCATTATTCCGGGGATGGTAGGACTTGAAGCAGGACAGTCTGCCTTTGGCGATGTATTTTCTTGGTTTAAGGATTTGCTCCTCTGGCCAGCAAAATTAAATTCTTCGGCCGATTTCAGTGCCGTTTATGAACATTTGGAAACAGAACTGTTAAAGGAACTCAATCGTGCAGCTGCGCAGTTACCAATGCATATCGACGATCCTTTTGCTTTAGACTGGTTTAATGGTCGACGGACACCAGATGCGGCGCCGACACTGAAAGGTCTGATCGGCGGGCTCTCTTTAGGAACAACGGCACCAGCAATTTTTAGCGCTTTGGTTGAGGCAACTTGCTTTGGTTCACGGGCGATTATGGAGCGTATTGAAAGCGAAGGGGTAAGGGTGGAAGGTATCAATGCGATCGGCGGGATCGCTAGTAAATCTCCCTTCGCCATGCAGATGATGGCTGATATATTAAATCGACCCATACACATCGCAGCTACAGAACAGGTCTGCGCATTGGGCGCTTGTATGTTTGCTGCTGTGGTTAGCAACAGTTATGACACGATAGAAGAAGCGGCAGCCCGTATGGGAAAGGGAGATAAGGAAATTGTACAGCCTAGACCAGAATATAGGACGCATTTTGATCGTCGGTACGCACAGTATTTGCGTTATGGCGCCGTGCAAAACGATCGTGATAACAAAGCACTGACTTAATGTTTTTAGGATGGAAACGATAACGCAAAAACAAGCCCATAGGGGCGGGCTACAAGGTGTTTTAGATCATGATACTTTTAATCTGGTCTATACAACCTATCAGGGGACTTTGTATAAAAAGTTTATGTTTCTGCTCAATTTTCAAGAGACAGCGGAAGATATTCTTCAAGATGTTTTTTTGAAAACCTGGCAATTGCGGGATACGATCAAGACCGAAAAATCATTGAAAAGCTATCTGTTTCAGATTGGCCGAAATTTAATTATGGATCATTACCGTAGGCAAAAACGGGAGCAAGGTTTTACCCTAATCTATCGTGATTTTATCAATGTGGTGGATCAAATTGATGAGGAATGTATATTCCATGAGGACAAATTTTCTAAATTAGAAGGAATTATCAATAAATTACCCCCGCGAAGAAGGCAGGTGTTTGAACTGTGTAAATTTGAGCGAAGGAGTTATGAAGAAGTAAGCGAATTATTGCATATTTCACCATCAACAATAAGTGACCACATCGTTAAAGCAATGCAGTTTATTAAAGTACATTGGAATTAACACGATTACGGTATCCACACGATTTAGTATAAAAAAATATGAGCAAGAAGATCTCACTGAAGGATATAGCAGAAGCGGTAGGTGTTTCTACTGCGTTGGTGTCTTATGTATTGAATGATAAAGACGAACAGACAAGGGTAAATAAAGACACGGCAAAACGTATACGGGAAATGGCGAAAGAGATGAACTACCAACCCAATCAAATTGCGAAAAGCTTAAAAAGCGGTAAGTCGCAGGCGATTGGATTATTGGTAGCTGATATTTCCAATCCTTTTTTTGGGAATCTCGCTCGTGCGATAGAAGATGAAGCTAAAAAACATGGTTATAGTGTGCTGTTTGGAAGTTCTGATGAGAATCTCGAAAACTCGCAACGCTTGATTGATACATTTATCAATCGGCAGATAGACGGTTTTATTATAGCACCAGCAGAGGGTACGGCTTCGCAATTGGAGTATTTGAAAAAAGCCAATATTCCTTTCGTACTCATTGACCGTTATTTTAAGGGTTTGGAAACCAGTTATGTGGTTATCGATAATTTTAATGCAACTTATCAGGCTACCCAGCTGCTGCTGAACCAGGGGCATACTAAGGTTGCCTATGTATGTTATAAAAACCAGCTACAGCATACAGAGGATCGTTATAGCGGTTACCTGCAAGCGTTACTAGATCATGGGAATGCTGAGGACAGCAACTTGATATGTGAGGTAGAGTTTAATAATGCGGCTTATTTTAGGGAGCAATTTATCGAACTGTTGCAGCCGGATCGGGGTGTAGACGCTATTCTCTTTTCAACAAATACCCTATCTATTATGGGGTTAAAGATTATCAACGAACTGAATATTACTGTTCCAGATGATTTAGCAGTTTTTTGCTTTGATGAGAGCGAAGCCTATGATCTGTTTTATTGCCCAATAAGTTATGTCAAACAACCGTTGTCCATGATCGGGAAAGAAGCAGTGAAGATATTGCTTGAACAATTACGTGGGAAAGCATCCAGCGAACAGAAGGTTATGTTGGATGTGGAAATCGTTGCACGAAAGTCTTGTCAAAAATAAAAATGAAACGGCTATTACTCCCTTTACTCTTGTTGGTCGCAGACCTTTTATATGGCCAGGGAAGTGCTATGCCCTGGCAGCAGTTGGCACGACCGGATACAATGGGGACTTGGGTACAACCTGTTCAGGGGAAGCCGGCGATGCCGGTTTGGGGACATGTAAATGGTATAAGGATTGGATTAGATCCTTTACCGGGACCAAGAGGGCTGATCCGGATTTATACCCCTTATTTAAATTATGGGTTTCCGGAAGTCATGAATTTTATTGCCTTTGAGCCTATTCCCAAGGGTAAAGAAGCCCGCGGATTTTCTGAACTTGAAATGAGTAGTATCCATCCCGAAAAACGGGGAAAGCATTTTTGGAGTGCAGATCATCCGACAGGGGTATCCGCCCTGGATGGAGAATATCCGGCACGTGGAATCATTGCCCAAAACAGTGGCGAGGAGACCCTAACAGTATATGTATTTGCAGAACCCTTTGACAATGGTGCAAAAGTTTATGCTAGGCTTCGTTTTTTTGCATCCAGACCCTATGAATTTGAATTGGCGACCTATACCTGTGTAGGGTCTCAAGAACTGGATTATTTCATACTAACCGCGACAATGGGCAATAAATCTAGGCTGAGGACACTTTTCTTGCAAGATGGAAAAGAATCGGCGCTGGAGCTATGGCCCGATTACAAAGACATCCATTTTACACCACATGCCTATTTCCCGCAACAGCGTATGATCAGAGACAAAAAAGGGTATGTTTATTTTATTGCAGCACCGGATGAAGTAGATTATCTCAAAATCGTTTATACAGCTGGGACTAACCAACATTGGAAGTACCGGGGTAAACCGGCGACTCAATACTGGATTAAAAAGAATCCAAGCGAGCAGCTTAATGGGCTGCTGACCGGAAGATTCACCTATTGGGCGAGTAAAGAACCCATACCCGGAGGTGTCTCCATTGAAAATTTTGAATTGAAGGAACCATTTAAGGCAGGAGATTCCTTTATTTTTGGGATTACACCGCTTTCGCCCGAAGCATTCATTCAACATATCAAGCATTAACCGACGAAATAATAGCCAGCGAAATAACGAATCCTCCCGCGTAACGGGTTTTTAATAAAAAAATAGTTTCCGAGCAGAGGATTTTATGTGATCGAACGTATTAAGTATATAATTGCTGCATCATTACCGATATTTAGCTTAAACGATTAAATTTTTGTGCCGTAGTATAAACTGATTAATAACACCTAATATTAATGACTATGAAACGCTACCTAAATTTAGCACACTGGCTCAGTATAGCCTTTCTGTTTTGTACACTTTTTTGGCAGGCAAAAGCTATAGAATCCCCGACCGTATTACAGCAAAGGATCATCAGGGGCGAAGTGCGGGAAAGTGGTACGAATACCACACTTGCAGGTGTCAATGTGCGGGTTAAAGGAAGAACAGGCGGAACTGTCACCAACTCAAATGGAAAATATGAAATCCCGATTGACTCCAAAGAAAGTATACTTGTTTTCACGTATACAGGGAAGAAGACTGAAGAACGTTTGGTGGGTGAAAACGATTTGATTAATGTGAGCCTTACGGATGAGAGCAATATGCTTGCCGAAGTCTATGTCGGTTATATGACGCAGCGGAAAGCCGATTTAACAGGATCCGTTGCTATCGCAAATGCGAGCGATATTGCTAGGAACCCCTCAGCGAATGCCATGAAATCACTTCAGGGAAAATTAGCGGGTGTGCACATCACCACCAATGGTGGAAATCCGGCAGAAGGCGTGAATGTGCAGATCAGAGGTTTATCGTCACTCTCCGGCGGCGTTAAACCGCTCATTGTTTTGGATGGTATGCCTACCGAGAATCTCAATTTACGGGATATCAATGCAGCAGATATTGAATCTATTCAGGTGCTGAAAGATGCGGCCTCCGCAAGTATCTATGGTGCACGGGCTTCCGGTGGGGTCATTCTTGTTCAAACAAAAAAGGGTAAAATTGGACAGACAAAAGTGGACTATAATGGTAGCGTCGGGGTAAGCACTATTGTGCGCAAGCCCAGATTGATGAATGCCGAGGAGTATGGGCGGGCGACCTTTCGGGCCTATGCCTACGATGAAGCGGTCTATGGTGTGCCGTTGACGCTGCCCAAAACGTACGATTTTACCTGGCATAGGGATGCTGAAGGACGCGCTGTGCTGGATGCTGTTAAACCGGCTGAGTATCTCAATGCCGAGAAAACCGTGAAAAGTGCCGATACCGACTGGCTAGATGAAATCCTCCGTCCAGCGCTGATGACAAATCATCAGGTATCTGTTTCCAGTGGGACGGAAAAATCAAAGAGCATGTTTTCATTGGGCTATTTTGAAAACCAAGGAACGCAGATCCATACCTTCTTTAGGCAGTTTTCACTGCGGGCCAACAATGAGATTAGTTTAATCAATAACCGTCTAAAAGTAGGGGAGAATTTTGCGGTTTCTTATTTAAGATACCGTGATGCAAACGAGATGCGGTGGGCACTGATCAATCCGCCCGCAGTTCCAGTATATGATATCCACGGCGGCTGGGCTGGTGCCGCAGGTTTTGACGACTTCACAAATCCTGTGCGTGTACTGACCGATAACAAAGACAATGTAAATAATTATGTCAAGATGATCGGTAATGTCTTTGTTGATTTAAATATCTGGAAAGGAATTTCCGCCCGCTCACAATTTGGTATCGATTACGGAAATGCCTATCGAAGGATTGTGGAAAAGAAATGGTCGGAAACGGGGGGGCGGAATAGTGATGATGAGAATTATGTGGGGAATATCCAGTCTCACCCCCTCAGTTATGTGTGGACAAATACGCTTTCTTACAGCCTACAAAATGACAAACATAGCTTAGATGCGGTAGTGGGAACTGAATACACACGATTTGTTGAGGAAGGTTTCTCTGCCCGACGGGAAGGAATATATCTGGAAGATCGTGACTTTGCACATATTGGTGTAACCAATGGAACCAAATATTCACTTGGAAGCACGGCCGACGAATATGTATACCTGTCATATTTCGCCAAAGCCAACTATGTCTATAACCAAAAATACCTGCTGTCAGCGACTCTACGTCGGGATGGATCCTCACTTTTTGGTGCAAACAATAAATTCGCTATGTTTCCCGCATTTTCGGCTGGTTGGCGGATCAGCAACGAACCATTTATGAAGAAGTATACTTTTATATCTGATCTTAAGCTGCGTGGCGGATGGGGAGCTAATGGAAGTGTACAGGGGCTGCCAAGAGGTTATACCTCAACACCATTCACAACAGATTATTTTGGTACATCTTACCCGATCGAAGGGAATGAGACCGGACCATTGTATTCAGGATATCGACGGACCTGGCTGGGCAATCCTAATCTCAAATGGGAAACAACAACACAAACTGATGTCGCCCTAGATTTTAGTCTATTTGATAGCAGGCTGAGTGGATCTTTTGGTTACTATTTTAAGAAAACAAAAGATATCTTGGTTCAGACCCCATACATTGCCGCCATGGGTGAAGGTGGGGAGCCTTGGATCAATGGTGCAAGTATGAATAACCGCGGGATCGAATTGGATATTAGTTATCACAACAATCCACAAAATGCATTTCGGTATACCATCTCTGCAAATCTGGGAACTTATAAGACCAAAATCGTTAGTCTTCCTAAAGATGTCATCAATAAATACCCGGGAAATGGAGTCAATGACCTTGTGTTGGGAAGGACGCCAAATATCTTGTATGGCATGGTAGCAGATGGTATATTTAAGACACAGGAGGAAGTCGATAATCATGCTGAGCAACCCGGCAAGGCCGTGGGGCGGATACGTTACAAAGACATCGATGGCAATGGAAAAATCGAGGAGTTTTATGACCGGACTTATATTGGCGTCAAAGATCCTAAGTTTTTCGGTGGGATAACCTTTGATTTTAGTTACCGCAATTTTGACCTTAATATTTTCTTCCAGGGTGTCTTTGGCAATAAGGTAAATAACCTGTGGAAATTGGAATCTGACCTGTGGAATATCAATGTTCCAGCACACAAAAATCACCCCACACGTATTTTGGACGGATGGTATTTTGATCATACAGACTCCGATATTCCCGCCATCTCAAATTCTACATTAAATGCGGAGCAACGCCCATCAAGTTATACTGTTGAAGACGGATCTTATTTGAAATTGAGGAATATAGAACTTGGGTATACACTTCCGCAGGCGATTTCCAAGAAAGCAGCCATGAATAATTTAAGATTTTATGTCTCTGGACGTAATCTTCTAACATTCAAAAAAGGTTGGGGAAAAGACCGATATACCAGTTTTGACCCTGAGATGCCTGACTATGGCTATCTCACCCCTATGTTTTTGACTTTTGGTATCAATGTAACCTTTTAAACTTCCCTATTATGAAAACGTTTAAAATAAAAATATGCTTTGCGCTTTTCCTATTAACTACTGTAAGTTGTACTGATTCCCTTGATATTGCCCCCAAACAGGTGCTGGATGAATCTTTTCTGGTGAAGCCAGAGGATATGGACGGTTTTGTGACAGCTGCCTATGCCAGGATGACCGATATTCCGTCATTTGATTCACCTTTTGCCCCCTGGTGGTCGGGTTCCATGCGTGCCGATGATTCCTATAAAGGTGGTGGCGGCACATGGGATGGTGATGGCTGGCATAATATGGAAATCTTTGTCGGAGTCAATCCCAATGGATGGCCCCTAGACTATCCCTGGTATGTATCTTACCAGATTATTCAACGCTGCAATACGGCGATACAAAAGTTGCAACTGATCAAGGAGGAAGAATTTTCACAAAAGAACGCCCGTCTTGGTGAAGTGATATTTATACGGACATTTACCTTTTTTAGGTTAAAGCAATTTTGGAAATATATACCTTATATCGACGAAAAGGTAATGGGTACCAGTGCAGACTTTGAAGCAGTCCCGAATAGAGAAAAAGAGCAGCCCAATGACCAGTATCTATGGGGCAGAATATTGGCTGATTTTAAAGAGGCTGAACAGTTGCTACCAGCGACGCAACCCGAGAAAGGACGTGTTGATAAAAATGCAGCGACAGCGATGGTTGCCCGCACCCTGTTATTTATGGCCTATGAACAAAATGATAAACATGCTGTTGTCAATATCAATAAAGAAAGGTTGAGCGAAGCATTGACTTATCTCAACAAATTGACCGATCAGGAAGGGGGGAAGGTTGGTTTACAGACAGATTTTGCCGAAAACTTTGATATAAATTTCGATAACAAGACAAAAGAATCTATTTGGGAGATTCAATATTCCATTGATGATGGAAGTTCAAGTGGAGGTAAGATCAATCGGGGCGAGGGATTAAATCACCCCTTCCAATGGGGTGGTTTTCAATGTTGCGGATTTCACCAGATCAGCTATACCATGGCGAATGCATTTAAAACCGGAACAAATGGTCTACCTTTATTTGATACATACAATAATGGGAGTTACGCAGATGGGGACGCTGTATTTTTTGGCGGGAACAGCTTTGATCCGCGATTTAGCCATACAGTAGCTGCGCCAGGGCAACCTTGGAAATATAATCCGAATCTTCTTTTTGAAACAAAAGGGATTCGAAATGGTGCCGAATATGGTTATTTGAAATCTATTAAGGAATTGCCACAACCAGATTGTAAATGTTTGCTATACGATGGTTGGCAATTTAATTCGATGAACAAGAAAATGATTCGCTATGATGAGGTTTTACTTTGGAAAGCTGAGGTGCTGATTCAGCTGGACCGTTGGAATGAATCATTGGTACTGATCAACAAAATTCGCGAACGGGCTGCTAAAAGCACGGCACGATTGGTGAAAAAAGATGGCTCTCCGGTACTTAATTACAAAATTGCAACCTATCAACCCGGTGTCAATTGTACTTGGGATAAAGCTTTTGCCTGGAAGGCATTACAATGGGAAAACCGTCTTGAACTGGCTGCGGAGGGGCGTCGTTTTTTTGATCTGCAACGCTGGGGAATATTGGAGCCAACGATGAATGCCTATTTTTCGGTAGAAAAAAATAGGTTTAAGTGGCTGGGAGCAGGACGTTTTACAGCAGGTCGGGATGAATATTTTCCGATTCCTCAGCCTCAGATTAACTGGGCGAAAGGGAATTATACACAAAATCCTGGCTATTAGTTTATGCCTATAACAAAACCGAAGCGTGATGATAAAGATATTGATCAAGAATAACGTATTTCCTTACTGTTTGTCGATACTGTTGACATTATGTTGTGTATACCAGCAGTGCTGGGCGAATGGGGATCCAGGGAAAATAAATGCATTGATTAAAGCAATTAAAGTTGATAGTATAGGGGGGCAACTACCTCAATTGAGCTATCAGAAAATTGCACCTCAGGTTGTTAAGGTGCGGGTTTCGGTAGATCTGCCCGAAGATGTGCGCTGCGATGATTGGCGGATCAGAATTTTGCCGGCATTTCAGCCCACATTTCATTGGGCACCACATTTGACGCCCTCGGATAACCATATTATTGCACAGCATGTCTTTAGGGCTCCCATGATGATGCTAACCGATCAACGGAAGCAGCTGGTTATTATTCCCGATGTAGATCTGTTGAATAGCACTTTAGCCAGAGATTGGTATATGGATATGGATGCGACGAAAAACCAGTTAACACTGGGGCGGTCGCTGGCGCAAGTCGGCGAACATGTTTTGTTCAAACGGAAATCTGGCAATATATACACGCGTGGTAAATTTGAATTTGCATTTTATGTTCTTGCCTTTGACGATCGGGAAGTCGCAGATAATCCCTTTCGTAGGCCGCTGGCTTTCTATTGGAAAAATTGGGGCGCAGGTCTTTTTGATAAGGGGGAACCAATCTCCGGAGATATGGAAACCTATGTGCGGCATAGCTATCACTGGGCATTTCAATCCTGGGTCAAGCAGGTATGGCAGTCGTTTGAAATTAATGGAAAAAAAGTGGGCGCACCAACTTTTATCGTCAATACCACACAAAGCCCCAATTATCCTGGGAAAACCAATGAACGGGAGTTCCGTTCGATATGGAATCAGGCCTGGTTTAGTTCTTTACGATCAGCCAGTGGCCTATATCGTTTTGCAAAGCGGACAGGAGACCAAGAGCTCTTGGATAAGGCGAATCTTACCAAGGAACTGGCACTATCCTATCCCAAAAAGGAGGGATTTTTCTATGGTCTGATCGGAACTGAAATGGAAGAAACTATTGCAGGGGAAGGCGATAAAAAATCCGCTCGGAGTAAAGGTTGGGAACACTATTATTGGGGAAATTCAAATCGAAATCCCTATACCTGGGATGCCCGTAAATCCCCTTTTCATCTGTTGGATATGAGCTGGACGGCGCTGTTGATGTTGCGTTGGTACAACGAGCTCGAAAAGGACCCGCGTTTGCTCGCTTATGCCGAAGATTATGCGAAGTCTCTGCTAGAAGTTCAATCAGCGGATGGATTTTTTCCGGGCTGGCTTGATGTAGAAACATTAAAGCCTCTTGCTCACCTCAATGATTCACCCGAAAGCGCCTTATCGGTAACCTTTTTATTGACCCTTTATCGCATGACGCAAAAAGAGGAGTATAAAGTAGCAGCTCTGCGAGCAATGCAAGCGATTATGAAGGAAATTATACCCAATGGGCGCTGGGAAGATTTTGAAACCTATTGGTCTTGCTCCCGTGTCGGTGCCGAAGATTGGGTGGGGAAAAAGGTATTGCGCAACGACATGTACAAGCAGAATAATTTTTCTATGTTTTGGACAGCGGAGGCGCTATTGGAATGTTATCAAACTACTAAAGCGAAACCATACCTCAAGATTGGGCAGCGTACCTTGGACGAACTGTTGATGACACAGGCCGCATGGCAACCTCATTTCATTCCCATAAAAGCATTGGGCGGATTTGGTGTGATGAATGCAGATGGAGAATGGAACGATGCCAGACAGAGTTTGTTTGCTGAGTTAATTATTCGCTATGGCAAGGAATTGAAGCAAAGGGAATACCTTCAGCGTGGTTTGGCGGCTTTACGGGCCTCCTTTATTATGATGTATTGTCCTGAAAACCCGGATACCAAAGCACAATGGGAGGAAGCCTGGCCGTTTTTTGGAAAAGAGGATTATGGTTTTATGATGGAAAACTATGGTCATGGTGGGGAGACAAACGCTAAAGGCCTGGGTATAGGAGAGTTTACGATCTACGATTGGGGCAATGGTGCAGCAGCGGAAGCCTATAATCGGATATTAGACCATTATGGAGCAGATTTTTTACAGGGGAGGGGATTGTAGTCTTTTGCGAATGTATTGTGGATAAGAAACAAAAAAAGCCTGCTCAAATGAACAGGCTTTTTTTGTGGTGCCACCTGGGTTCGAACCAGGGACACAAGGATTTTCAGTCCTTTGCTCTACCAGCTGAGCTATGGCACCAGTTGACCTTTTATTTAAATCTGTGATCATCAGATTGAAGCGTGGTGCCACCTGGGTTCGAACCAGGGACACAAGGATTTTCAGTCCTTTGCTCTACCAGCTGAGCTATGGCACCGCTTTCTGCTATGGGTTTGTTCCCCTATTGCGATGCAAATATAGTGTGATAATTTGAATTCTAAAATTTTTATGTGGATTATTTTTGCTCTTTTTTCGAAAGTGTTGATTTTGATCGAGATAAAATTACAAGAAACTAACATAGAGAAAAAGGAATAAGCTGTATCTTTGCATTTCAATAAATAGAGATGAGTAAAAGAGGAAGAGTTTTAGTTGCAATGAGTGGAGGGGTCGATAGCTCCGTTGCTTCTGTCATGCTCCACGAACAAGGATATGAGGTCATAGGTATCACGATGAAGACTTGGGATTATGCATCCGCAGGTGGTTCGTCTAAGGAGACAGGATGTTGTAGCCTCGACAGTATCAATGACGCTCGTACATTAGCCGTAAACTATGGTTTCCCTCATTATATATTAGATATACGCGATGAGTTTGGAGACTTTGTAATTGATAATTTTGTAGAGGAATACATTGCAGGGCGTACACCCAATCCATGTGTTCTTTGTAATACCCACATCAAATGGGAGGCTCTGATGAAGCGTGCTGATAAATTGGATTGTGAATTTATCGCTACGGGACATTACGCCAATATTCGTATGCATGATAATGGCCGTCATGTCATATCAAAGGGTAAAGATGAAAATAAGGATCAATCCTATGTCCTATGGGGTGTATCGCAAGAAAATCTAGCTCGTACACAGTTTCCATTGGGATCGTTCACGAAAAAGGAAATCCGTCAAATGGCGCTTGACATGGGACAGAAAGAGCTTGCCAATAAATCGGAAAGCTACGAAATCTGTTTTGTGCCAGACAATGACTACCGTGCGTTTTTGAGACATAAAGTACCTACATTAGATCAGCAGATCGGTCCGGGTAATTTTATCCTTTCAGACGGAACAGTTGTTGGTAAACATATTGGTTACCCGTATTTTACCATCGGCCAACGTAAAGGTTTAGGTATTGCTTTGGGTAAACCGATGTTTGTGATTGAAATTCTCCCTGAAAGCAATACGGTGGTATTGGGTGAGGAGCATGAGCTTGAAAAATCACATGCCTATGTACGCAATGTGAACTTTGTCAAATATGCAGGTCTTGACCAGCCAATGGAGGCAATTTCAAAAGTACGTTATAAAGATTCGGGTGCTCTGTCTACCATCTCGCAAGAGGGCGATAAAGTGCGTATAGACTTTGTACACAATGTGAAAGGTATCGCACCGGGACAATCAGCCGTATTCTACGAAGGAAATGATCTCTTGGGCGGTGGTTTCTTGATGAAATAATAAAAGCTGATCTGAAATTCAGCATAAGAATTCTAATCCCTATACTGTATCTACAGTATAGGGATTTTTATTTTACAACCGGTGTAAACGATCGTGCTACGCTAGTTTCATAAGGTTGTGCTGCTATTATGCCGGCAGGATTTAAGTCAACCGAATTAAGTAGTAGTGCATATCTACTTCTTTTTTCAAGATAGAGGGTCGAAAGCGATACCAAGATGGTATCGTAATCTTTATCAGGTGAATCAAAGGTGAGTATCTGTATTATATTTCTTTCTATTTGTATAGAAAATATTTACAATTTATTTTTATATAAAAATTTTATTAGTACATTTGTATAGATAATATATAAAAATACTCGGCAAATATTTACTAACCGAGAGTGATTGTCCTCAGAATTGGACTTACTGGGCGTGTTATTATAAGATTTATGGTAACGAGGATGATGCCAAAGTGTATTTGAAGGTTTTAATGGAACCAGCAACCAATTAAAGACTAAACAAACAACGATATAAAAAAGACTTTAGAAACAGATACTGTTTGGTATCTGCAGCCACCGCTTTGTCTAAACGTAAGGTTTTAGTATTGTAATTATCTTAAGATTTTGATTAAAAATTTAATATGAATTATTATGAATACAGATTTTAACTTTTTTCCTGATGCTTTTGAGGACGAAGATGATAAAATGGACTATTTGTTTGACGATTTACGTAGTTTATATTGCCAGCATAGCCTAGTTGAATGGAAAAAAAAGATTGAAGAACTTGTCCAGGTGATTTCCAATAATTATTGCGAGACTCATTTGGTTGACCAAGACTTTTTACCGTTCGTCTCGGAAATTAAAAAGATTATTGAAGAAGCATGGTGTGTGTTGCAAAAAAGGAACCGTATGGAGTTCAAACATGAGTATCTTGGAATGGAATGGAAGCCGAACCCTTATGCCTTAAAAAAGAAGAATATTTCAGAATTTCATCAATATCGTATTTCTTTCAAAAGACATTTTGAAGATAAAATAACGTTGATAAATGAATATGAATGTCGGGATTTCTTTCTGGTGTTTGATGATTTTTTCAACCAACTGGATGTGATAAATTGGTTGAAGTTAATGGATAAATGGGCGGAATTTTCCGTGGGAGGGAAAGGGCTTATAAGTGAATGCTATGATTATACTCCAACCGAAACTTCTCGTCATCTACAACGCCTGTTTGAGGCCTGTTATTTAATGGATGATTTTGTGTTTTGTCCATTATTTTACCCTCCGAATTCTCAGTTATTTCGTATTGACTATATGATGTTAAATTGTTATTCTGAAACGTATGACGGTTATAACCCGTTTCTTCTATTGGCATATTTGTTTACAGGATATGAACTTTCGGAATTAAAAAACAAATTTTCATATTGGATGTATTGCGCTAAAATCCAAACAGAAATCTATAGTAAGGATGAGCCGGCAACGCTTTTAGGCTTATATAAAGATATCGGCCAACTTCTTGAGATTGGTTGGCTTATTCTTTACACCAAAGATATGCCGGAACATTGGCTGGATCCGGCTCGGATGGACTCGGAGTTCGACATAACAAAAGTGAATATCAAGGAAGAAGTATTAACTTTTTTGAGCAAAGAAGAACAATCTAATCTTAGAAAATCACTTCATAATTTTTACAAAGCGAATGATTGGTTTCATTATCGAAGAATGACATTGGAAGACGCTCTGTATTACGCGCTTCAAACCAAGGGTCAATATTACAGTATTGAGCATTTTGAAAAGCTCGAATCAAGTATAAACAAACTTATGGAGATTCTATATGCATTGAATAGAGAGTTTATGAATAGCAATCTAGTGGAGGAAAAATAATTGTTTAACTATGCCATTTGCAAACCCTACACCTTATGACTATTTCCCGCGGAGATTGCATCCGCAGGAGATCGGTAATCCATTTAATGTAATTAATCTTTTCTTTGGTTGGGAGAATTTCCCGGCTTGGAGAGAACACCTTGATGAGTGGAAGGAGGCTGCAATCAGACCATCTTATAGAATGAATAATGAGCAGACGTTAAGAACGTTCATTCGTTACGAATTTATAGAGATTTTGATTGAAGGTGTCTTTATGATTTGTCGATTGGATAAAAGTTACTGGATGCCAGATTCCGAACTTCGACATCGCTATAAGATGCATAGTAAAACTTTTATGCCGGATAAAGACGAAATGAACAATGCTATAAGATATTTTAATAATTCTCATAATCCCAAACAGTTTCAGTGGGAAGCTTATAATCTAATCTACCTTGATAAAGACGAGCGTTATAATCCACTAAAGGTGTTTTATCAGTTATGGGAAACGTATAATCTGCCCCATGTACGGGATGCACTTTATTGGTGGTTGGTGGTGAGTATGGATTATACCTGTGCAGATGATAGTAGGGGCGATGATTATCTGAATGAGTTCCATCGGCATTTACAACGAATAATTGAAGCAGCTCATCTTATCTATATCTGGAACATGGATAAGTGGCCAAAATTGTATCCATAATCGTTTAAATGAGAATATAAAAAGACAGATTTTTTTATTTTCTATTTACTAATAATTTTAGTAATTTTAACTTATGAATCCGTCAGAATATTTTAAGGGCAGAGGGGCACAGATCAATCCCAATAACAAATTTTTTTCCAACCAGTATGTGCAGGAGCATATTGAAGGCTTGGATGAGGAATTTCTTGGGGCCAAAAAAACGCAATTTATTCCGACGCACCCGAAGTCCATTATCTCCAAATCCAATAGTCCAGACCTGCGCTTTGAAAGGTCAATCAATCCCTATCAGGGCTGTGAGCATGGCTGTATTTACTGCTATGCCCGCAATTCACATGAATACTGGGGCTTTAGCGCCGGATTAGACTTCGAGCGCAAAATCCTGGTCAAACACAATGCTGCTCAACTCCTGGAGCATGAGTTTCGGAAGTCGAGTTACCAGCCTGATTTGATTATGCTCTCAGGCAATACCGATTGCTACCAACCTATCGAACGGAAATTGGGGATCACACGATCGCTTTTAGAATTGATGCTAAAATATCGAAATCCAGTTTCCATCATCAGCAAGAATGTATTGATGCGAAGGGATTTTGACCTCTTGCGTGAGCTTGCAGCACTGAATCTGGTATCCGTTGCTGTGACCATTAATTCCCTAAGAGAGGAGGTTCGTCAAAAAATGGAACCCAGGACCGCTACTGCCTCGGCCCGTTTAAAACTCATTGAGGGACTGACGGGGATAGGTGTACCCGTGATGCTGATGATGGCACCCATCGTTCCCGGGATCAACAGCGACGAGATTTCAGATTTGATCCGTTCGGGAGCAGATGCGGGCGCAATTACCGCCTCTTATACCATTGTTAGACTCAACGGGCAGATCGGTGGTATATTTAAAGATTGGTTGTATCAGAATTATCCCGATCGCGCCGAGAAGGTATTGCATTGGATCGAGGCTTGTCATGGCGGAAAAATTAATGACACTGATTTCGGACGGCGTATAAAAGGGGACGGCAATATGGCAGAGAGCCTGCAGCATTTATTTAAGCTTTCTGTGAAGAAATATATGAATAACGGGGTGCTTCCGCCCCTGAGAAGGGATCTTTTCCGCTTGCCCGATGCAGGGTTGCAGTTGGGCTTGTTTTAGTTATTATTGTCAAATGAGCGCTGAAAATTACGCTATTTGTGTAATTTTAAAAAATGGAAATTATATCAGAACGACTCCGGTTAAGAACAGTGAAAAATGAAGATTTGGAAAAGATTCATTATTTATTAATGTGTCCGGAAACGGCCTTATTTAATCCGAGCGGGCATCCTAACGGGATAGGGGATACCGCCCAAATGGTAAAAACCTGGTCGGAACAAGAAAAGGAATCCAACGATAGAAAGAACTATACTTTTTATATTGAAACTATTGTGGGGGCGGAATTTGTTGGTCTGATTGATATCAGTATTGTAAAAGTAAAATATAGAAATTCGGAAGTATGGTTTAAGTTGGTCCCGGAAATGTGGAATAAGGGATATGCAACAGAGGCATTAAAACGAATAATTGAATTTGGATTCAGACAACTTAATCTCCATCGGATAGAAGCTGGCTGTGCGGTAGAAAATATCGCGTCTTATAAGATAATGGAAAAGGTAGGCATGATTAGGGAAGCTCATCGGAGAAAGATCTTGCCTTTAAAAGACGGTTGGAGTGATAATTATGAATATGCAATTTTAGATCAGGACTACTTGGATTAGAGTATATTAAAGAACGATAAAGATTGATTATTTAATTCATTCTTTGCAAAAGGGCCAGATTCCTAAACGAATCTGGCCCTTTATTTCGTCCGGAGATCGATGGCTCCAGAATTATGAGGCTGATAAAATTGATTTACAATCCCTATTTTTTTCTTTTGATCAATATATAGCTAATATATAGTAATAATAACCAGGCTGGGATCAATTCAACCGGCAATTTCATGCCTGTTACCCACATGATACCCAACACAGCGATCAGAAAGATCAGACAGATATAATTGCTCAATGGATAGAGAAACGAAGGGAATTTCGTTTTTACATGAGCATCGACCTTGTTCTTTCTAAAATATAAATGCGTGATTGAAATCATTACCCAGTTGATGATCAACGAAGAAACAACCAACGACATCAGGATCTCCAATGCATTCTTAGGTGCAACATAATTGATAAAGACACAGATCGCAGCAAACACAGCTGAAACCAGAATAGCATTTATAGGTGCATGGTTTTTGTTTAGCTTGGACAAAAACCTAGGCGCATTACCCTGTTCGGCAAGTCCAAAGAGCATTCTACTATTGCTGTAAACACTGCTATTGTATACCGATAAGGCTGCGGTGAGCACGATCAGATTGAGTGCATTTGCGATAATTTTTGTGAAGTAGAATGTTTTTCCGAATAGGGTAAATTCAAAACCATTAAGTTTGTCAAAGACCAATACAAAAGGACTCGTATCCGCGGTGATATTTGTCCAAGGTGTGAGGGAAAACAAGATAATCAGAGCGCCTACATAAAAGATTAGGATCCGGTAGATAACCTGATTGGTCGCTTTGGGGATATTTTTTTCTGGATGCTCGGCTTCGGCAGCGGTAATACCTACCAATTCGAGTCCGCCAAAAGAAAACATAATCAGTGCCATGGCGGATAGTAGACCTTCATAACTGCCATCTCCAGTCTGGCTAAACCAGCCTTTTGGAAAAAAGCCACCATGCGAAGTGAGGTTGCTCAGGCTGGCCTGTTCACCTCCGGTGCCACTAACCAGGAGATAGACACCAAAGACAATCATGGCAATAATAGCGACAACCTTAATGATTGAAAACCAGAATTCTGTCTCACCGTAAATTTTGACGGAGGCAAGGTTCAGGGCATTGATAGCGAAGAAGAAAAATAAGCTGGATCCCCATAGTGGGATTTCCGGCCACCAGAATTGGACATATACTCCAATAGCTGTTAGTTCGGCCATGCTCACTAAAATATAGAGCACCCAGTAATTCCAGCCAGAGGCATAACCGGCAAAAGAACCCCAATATTTATTAGCGAAGTAACTAAAGCTACCAGATACGGGTTCTTCAACCACCATTTCTCCCAATTGGCGCATAATGAAGAACGCAATTATCCCTGCAAAGGCATAACCAAGTATCACCGCTGGCCCCGCTAGTGTGGCAGCTTTTCCTATTCCAAGAAACAATCCAGTTCCGATGGCGCCACCAAGAGCGATCAGCTGAATATGTCTATTTTGAAGTCCCCTTTTTAATTGTTTCGAATCCTTGTTATTCTGTTTCTCCATTTGTATGGTTAATACGGTTACTTATTTAGTGTGGATCAGTCTTGATCCTGAATATTCTACTCATCTCTTTTCCAACACGGGATTGAGATGAAAATTGGTTTATCTGCAAAGTACTACAAATTATTTAATTTGCTACTACAGCATTTTGACCTAAGCGCATAAAGTTAATAAAACACTTAGGTATTTTATGCAGCTAAGGCTTTGCTTTTTACTGGACCAGAAAGCAATCTTGATTAATACTGCTGAAAGACAGGTTTTTAATAGAAAACGCTACCATGAGAATGGTAGCGTTTCATTTGTTCGTAGCTAGTGTGATTTTTGGCCACTCCACCTTAGAACGAAATTTTGTTTGTAAATGATACAGTAAAAGATAAATTAATTTGCTTTCTGTGGTTTTTCCTCTGTTTCGCAGCTGCATCCACAACCTTTGGAGCAACCTGATTTACCTTTCAGTGATTTACGGACATTTCTAACGACATACCATACAGCCGCTAACACCAAAATTCCAACGATGAGATATTGTACTGTTAAATTATCCATGATCTTTTATTTTTTAAACTGTGAAAGCATCTATCTCACTTGCACAGCTAGTTTATTTTAAGAGTTGATAAGCAATCAAGGCACTGAAATAAGCCAGGCCTGTCATAAAACCAACTTGAATTAATGTCCATTTCCACGATCCTGTTTCTCTTTTTACCGCTGCTATTGTACTCATACATTGCATGGCAAAAGCATAAAATAAGAGAAGAGATATTCCGGAAGCAAAATTGTAAGCCGGTAAACCCGTATTACGGTTAATCTCGCTCCGCATTTTGCTTAATACTGTTGTTTTGGTTGCTTCATCTTCAATATCCACTTCATCGCCAAGGCTGTATACGGTTGCCATTGTTCCCACAAAAACTTCCCTCGCTGCAAATGAGGAGATCAAACCGATTCCCATTTTCCAGTCATAACCTAGCGGCTCTACAACAGGTTCAATTGCCATGCCAAGATAGCCAAGGAAGGAATGTTCCAGTCGGTAAGAAGAGATCTCATGGTCAAGATCCTCACCGGAGAGGTTGGGATTATTTTGTGTGACATATTCCTTTGCCTTGCTAAACTTGTCGTTTGGACCGAAACTACCCAAAGCCCAAAGAATAACAGAAATAGCCAATATAATCTTACCTGCTCCGAATACAAAGCTTGCAGTTTTCTCCCAAACATTTAAAGCAACGTTTTTCCAGTCTGGAGATTTATATGTCGGAAGCTCAAATATTAAAAAAGACTTGTGTTTGGATTTGATGATTTTGGTCAGGAGTATGGCCGAAAACAAAGCTGCAAATATCCCAAGAAGATACATGACAAATAAAACCATACCCTGCAATTGAAATCCTGCATATTTGGTGTCTGGAATAACCAATCCGATCAATACGATGTAAATGGGTAGACGGGCAGAACAGGTCATGAATGGCGTGACCAATATGGTGACAAGTCGTTCCTTTGCATTTTCGATATTACGTGCAGACATGACCGCCGGTACAGCACAGGCCACCCCAGAGATTAAAGGGATTACGGATTTTCCGTTTAGCCCGAAAGGTCTGAGCCAACGATCCATTAGGAAAACCACACGGCTCATATAGCCAGTCTCTTCCATAATGGAAATAAAAATGTATAAAATAACGATCTGTGGGATAAATATCACGATACCGCCGATACCTTTGATAATACCATTGCTCAACAGATCTGTGAGCGGACCAGCAGGAAGCGTGGTCTGTGTATAAGCGGCAAGATCGCCAAAGAGACCATCAATAAAGTCCATTGCTGGCCCTGACCAGGTATAAATCGCCTGGAAAATCAGGAAGAGAATACCAAAGAAGATCAGATACCCAAAGATTGGATGGAGCAATATTTTGTCGATCGCGTTTGTTTTATTTTTGTTGGAAGCATCGTCCTTGGAGTAGATTTCAGCTAAGTTTCCATCTAAGGATTTGCTCCGTAGGATGGCCTCTTCTTTCTGTAGTTTCTCCGCTTTTAACTGATGCTTGTCGCGAATTTGCTGAATCGAATCGTTTTTTTCTTTCGATAGAAAAGAGACCTCACCTTTAGCCAGATACTGCCAGGTATGGTACTCCGTGTCCAAAGGAAACAATCGTTTGGTTTCTTCCAATGCTTCGTTTGCTATTGGGGGTAACTGAAATTTGCTGACATACATCGGCGGGGTCGCATCGAAATTTTTGATCAGCTGATCGATACCCTGCCCCGTACGTGCATTTGTTTCGTAAACTTTTGTATTAAGTAACTGTTCAAGCTTTGGGATATCTATACTTATTCCTTTTTCTTTGGCCTCATCGATCATATTGATGACGAAGATGGCCGGAAGACCAAGCTCTCGTGCTTGTTGATAAAGGATGACAGACCTTTTCAGGTTGGTTGGTTCGGCAACGACAATAACAAGATTTGGTCTAAAACTGTTTTCTTTGTTGACCAAGGTATTGAAGACGACTTCTTCGTCCATTGAACTCGGAAACAGGGTATAGGTTCCTGGAAGGTCAATAATACGATAGGTTTTGTTGTTGGCTTTAACTTGTCCCTCACGTTTTTCTACAGTGATACCAGGATAGTTTCCTACTTTCTGATTTAATTTTGTAATCCGGTTAAAAAGGGATGTTTTACCCACATTTGGATTACCCAAAAGTGCAATAATCGGGTTATTCATTATTTCTGATCAATAAGGATGACTTTAGCTTCTGATTTGCGAATGGCAATCAAGGCGTTATTAGCAATAATATTTAAACATATAGGACCATCTAAAGGTGCGATATGTTTCACTTCTACTTCAGTACCAGGCACAAAACCTAATTCGAAAAATTTAGCTGGAATATCGTGCGAATCAAAATCAATAATCACCGCTTTTTCCCCTTTTTTTAGCTTATCTAAGCTATTTTTATTACGCATCTACCTATTTTTTTGTATCCTCCAAATATACAGATTTTCTACCATTTAGAATGATTCTAATGTCATAGTTATGTATTTAGCGCAAAAAACAGCTATCTTTACAGGTAAAAAGGGATTAATTATCAACCAAAATGAAAATCGAGGACGAAATCAAAGTAAGTAAATTCAGTAATGAATGGCATCGTTGTACCGTAAACATTCTATATACGTACAATTGGCTGAATAATGAACTTGAACAAAGAGCAGCCAAAGAAGGGATCACTTTGAAACAATTTAATGTCTTACGTATCCTCCGAGGCCAATATCCAAAACCTGCAACCAATAACCTGATCAAATCAAGAATGCTAAGTACAACACCCGATATCTCCCGTATGATGGATCGGATGGTGACGAAAGGACTTGTTTCCCGCTGTCAATCGGGAGGTGACAAACGCGCCGTTGATCTGGTTATCACCGATAAAGGCCTGAAGATCCTTGAAAATCTCGAAGAGCCGATGCTGATGACGGATATTTTATCCGATAGAATCAGTGAAAAGGAAGCAATCCAGCTCAGTGCTTTATTGGACAAGCTAAGAGGCTAATTAATGTGCATGGTCATGGTGGTCGTGGTCATGATGATCATGATCATGCAGTTCTTGATTGCCTCCATTATGCCCATGTGCATGGTCGTGTTCACCGACGAAAGCAAAACTTGCCAATGCAATGGCCACCCCGGCAATTACTGCAATCATCTTCTTTTTGTTGAATTTATGATGGTCTATAGATCCGGACTCGAACAATATTGTTGTGGATATATGCAGAAATATACCAATAACCACAGCCATGATTTTATCAAAATATTGTTGAATATTCCCCACCTCACCGGCGCTAATCGCTTTACTTAATAGAAAGCCGAAAGGAGTCATAGCCGCGAATAGGGCCAGTGTGATGATAATCGTATTTTTTTTCAGATGTGTACTAATCAAGATGCTGCCTAGGGCAAATGCAGCTGGAATATGATGGATCGAAATCCCTAATGCAAGTTCGGTCTGATGTGTTGCCGCCAATGGCATTCCCTCCAGGAAAGCATGTAGACATAAACTAAACATGATACCGATCGGAAAACTATGGCTGTGATGACCATGCTCATTTTCGGCATGGATATGCCCGTGCTCAATTCCCTGCGAAAATTGCTCAAGGAATAACTGGAACAGAAAGCCTCCAAGTACATAGATACCCAATATTTCGGGTGAGGTGTTTGTCGACTGATAAACATGGGGAATCAAATGCAGTACAGTAATGGAGAATAGATAGGCTCCACTAAATGAAAGGATCAATTTTAGAAAATTTGTCCCTTTTTTCTGTACAAAAAAGACAGCGATACCACTTGCAAATGCAGGTACGAATAAAATTAAAATCAATAAAATTGAATTCATTATACTTGTTCAGTTTTAAAAAAGCTAGGCACGAACCGCTTAAACAGATAGCCTGTAGCCAACCCAACTAGGATTCCCAGCGCGGAGCCACAGAGTATGTCAAACGGGTAATGAACACCAACATAGATTTGAGAGACTGAAATCAGGAATGCCCAGGCGATACATAACCAAAGTACATATTTCCATCTTCTTCGGAATAGCACAATCCAGAAGAAAGCCAAGGAAAAGTGATTGGCCGCATGAGAGGAAGTAAAGCTAAATCCAGAGCCACATCGTACCCGGATATTGACATTTTCCTTAAACTCCACATCATTGCAGGGCCTGATTCTTTTGACGGTCTTTTTGATCAAATGAGATGAGATACCATCGGAAATACCAAAAGTAACCAATGTCATCGCCACAATCAGTATGCCTGTTTTTCCATAGGTTTTAATGAAAAAAATAACCAGAAATAGATACAATGGAGCCCAGGTGTATGGATTACGCAGTATAGGCAACAGCCAATCAAATACAGGGTTACTTAAACCTTGATTGATGGCAAGAAAAATTTCTTGGTCGATGTGTACTAATTGTTGAATCATAAATCTTGTTGATTACAATAAAATTCCCAAACTTTTAAAAACTCGCTTTTCAAAAGTAAAAATAATTTCATTGCAAACGATTGTTTCTTTTAAAAACAACTTTGTTGCAACAAAGATACGTTAAATATTCAATAATTATAATTTTAATTCGATATTTTATTGCCATAATGCTAAATTTACACGTTAATCAATTCAAAGGAAATGACTTTAATTAAATCAATCTCAGGAATACGAGGTACGATAGGCGGTCGTGCAGGAGAAGGACTTACGCCGATAGATATTGTTAAATTTACAGCTGCTTACGGAACTATCATCGTAAAGCAAAGCGGAATAAAGAAAATTGTGGTTGGAAGAGATGCTCGTGTTTCTGGCGAAATGGTCAGCAACCTGGTTATCGGAACCCTGCAAAGTATCGGTGTTGATGTGATTGATTTGGGATTATCGACAACACCAACAGTAGAGATTGCTGTTCCCCTGGAAAAAGCAGCAGGTGGTATTATCCTGACAGCGTCGCATAACCCAGGACAATGGAATGCGCTTAAACTGTTAAATGCGAAAGGCGAATTTATATCTGATGCGGAAGGTCAGGAAGTATTAGCCCTCGGAGAATCCCTGGATTTTGATTTTTCTGCTGTGGAAGAACTCGGTTCAGTACACAAAGATTATTCTTATCTACAAAAACATGTTGATGCTGTATTGGCATTGGAATATGTGGATAAGGAAGCGATCAAAGCGGCGAACTTTAAAGTTGCTTTGGATGCGGTGAATAGTACGGGTGGTACATTTATCCCGGCCTTGTTGGATGCTTTGGGTGTACATACAATTTATAAAATTCACTGTGAGCCTAATGGTAATTTTCCGCATAATCCAGAACCTTTAAAAGAAAATTTGACAGATTTATCTGCTGCTGTAATCGAAAATAAAGCTGATTTGGGCATTGCCGTTGATCCAGATGTAGACCGTTTGGTCTTTATGATGGAAGATGGTGAGCTATTTGGTGAGGAATATACACTTGTTGCAGTTGCAGATTATCTCTTACAACATAAAAAAGGTAATACGGTTTCCAACTTATCCTCTACACGTGCATTGCGCGATGTAACCAAAGCACATGGTGGTGAATATTATGCTGCTGCTGTTGGTGAGGTCAATGTGGTTACTAAAATGAAAGAAGTTGATGCTGTGATCGGTGGCGAAGGTAATGGTGGGGTAATCTATCCAGCCTCACACTATGGTCGTGACGCTTTGGTAGGTGTAGCTATTTTTCTGACACATTTGGCTAAGCTGGGTAAGAAAGCTTCTGAATACCGTGCTTCACTACCGCAATATTTCATGTCCAAAAATAAGATTACGCTGACTCCGGAACTGGATATCGACAATCTTTTGGCAAAAATGGAGGAGAAATATAAAAATGAAGAACACAGTACCATCGACGGTCTGAAAATAGACTTTGAAAACGAATGGGTGCATTTGCGTAAATCCAATACGGAGCCAATCATTCGGATCTACTCTGAAGGACCAACACCGGAAGCCGCTGAGCAGATTGCGCAAAAAATCATTCGCGAGATCGAAGAAATAATTAAATAAAAACAAAAAGCTGCATCCGCAGCTTTTTGTTTTATGATCTACATGGAAAGATATTTCCACAAAATAAAAACACGTTTTCATAATTTATGATTAAAAAGACCTTTATAGCGATTTATTGTTTTTTGAGTCTATTTTTATTTACGGTTCCCCTGATGGCCCAGGAACCCATTGATGCAATCAATAAGACATTAGATACCTGGCATAAATCTTCAGGCGAGGTGAAGTTTGGCCCCTTTATCAATTCACTTGCGGCAGATGCGGTAATATTGGGTGCTGATCGGGAGGAACGTTGGGATAAAAACCATAGCGATAAATTCTCTGAACAGTATTTTAACCCTAAGTATGCCTGGAACTATACTTACCAAAACAGATCTGTCCATTTTAATACAGACAGTACAACGGCTTGGTTTGACGAAACCTTTAAGATAAACACGAAGTACTTTAGGGGTACCGGTGTATTGAGCAAAATAGACAATGACTGGAAAATCCAACAATATAATCTGTCTATGCTTGCACCTTATGCTGACGTTAAATCCGCTATCAGCGGGAAGCTTGGTCATGAAGTACATAATAATGTACTCCTGGTAATGGTGCTGTTTTTCTTTATGGCGATGCTGTTTGTACTCAGCCAGCGCTTAAAGATATCCTATCCCATTTTATTGGTTATTGGGGGCTTAGGGATTTCTCTTATTCCTGGAGCACCCGTGATAAGTATAGATCCAGATATTGTCTTTTTGGTATTTTTGCCACCCTTGTTATTTGAAGCAGCCTGGTATACCAACTGGAATAATTTTCTGAAATGGCGTCGATCCATTTTTATTATGGGTTTTGGTCTGGTCTTTTTCACATCCTTGGCAATCGCTTATTTTTCAGTCAGTATTATTCCGGGCTTTACCCTGGCTTTAGGTTTTCTGCTGGGTGGTATTATTTCGCCACCGGATGCGGTCGCCGCAAGTTCAGTATTAAAAGGCGTCAGTATACCCAAACGGGGTATTGCTATCCTGGAGGGGGAGAGTTTGGTTAACGATGCGGCTTCTTTGACCGTATTTCGATTTGCTTCCATCGCTATCCTAACAGGGCAATTTGCCATGGGGACGGCAACAACACAATTTCTAGTCCTGTCAGTCATGGGCGTTGTTGTGGGGCTTGTGATCGGTCATATCTTATATTTTTTCTTGCGTTATGTCGCTAAATCCTCCAGTATATCGACCCCGATTACACTGATTGCTCCTTACCTGATGTATATTGTTGCTGAACATTTTGAATGGTCGGGCGTCTTGGCAGTCGTTAGTGGTGGTTTATTTCTTTCTTTCCGGGCAGGTGATTATCTCAATTACCATACACGTATCCAAACCAAGGAGGTCTGGGCAACAATAGGTTTTCTATTGAATGGCTTTGTTTTTATCCTGATCGGGCTTGAGCTTCCGGTGATCATCAATGGATTGGGTGAGTACTCGATGGAAGAGGCAATTGATTTTTCTTTAGCCATCTGTGTTATTGTTATTGTATTGCGCTTGGTCGCGGTTTATCTTTCGGCTTATGTTCCGCGCTTATTGTTCAAAAGAGTCCGTGTCAGAGAAAAAGGCCCGGGGTGGAAACTGCCTTTGATCGTCGGTTGGGCTGGTATGCGGGGTGTCGTTTCGCTTGCCTCAGCCTTGGCTATCCCGATGACATTATATGACGGAACAGCTTTCCCGCATCGTAATCTTATTTTGTTTATCACTTTTGTCGTTATTCTGGTGACTCTGGTGTTTCAGGGACTTACACTGCCCCTGCTGATAAAATTGATCAAGATCGAGGAGGTTGATGAAGATGTGCCGATGGAAGAACAGATTGATGAAATTCGTGTTAGGCTCGGTAGAGACTCTATTGCCTATCTCGATAAGCACTATGCCAAGGAGATGATGGAGTACGAGACAATTGCACGGGTAAAAGAACAGCTCATCCGAAGTATAAATGCATCTGAACGTGCCAAAGAAGAGGATACCCGAGCACAGCTATCAGCCGTTAGGGGATTGTACAATAAAATTATGCTGGAAATTCTGGTGGTACGTCGCAACGGATTAGCGAAGATGAAGGAAAGCAAAGAGTACGACAGTGATGTCATCAAAGATTTGGAATATTCATTGGATTTAGAAGAGTCGCGCCTGACGCGCAAATAGGCTGCTTACACAACTGGCGGTAATAAAGCTTTGTCAGGCGTTGGTATCGTGATAAAGAGTCATTCAAAAAAGCCATTGGCACCTGTGGTGAAGTTCAGTCCCAATATGCCGGACAGGATAAATTGAAAAGGCTTTGGGCTCTTAGATACTATCTGAGACTTGCCTGCTCGCGGGTTTAAAATAGCAAGGTTGGACTATTGGACCAACCTTGCTATTTTTCCTTTATCTCCAGCCAAAAAGACGGCTTTACCTTTCTTAGCCTTCTGCACCGCATTGTAGCTTTCTTGAGAGATTGTATACCATGTTTTTCCTTTATCCGCTGACAGATCCGTTCCCGAGGTTCCGGTGCAGATCAGTTGTTTGTTCGAAAGATAGACTACAGCCGATTTAAAACCCGATATGGGTTGGCTTGAGGCCTGCCAGGTTTTGCCGCCATCATTGCTCAAAAAACAGGCTTTATCCTTGTTTTTATCATTTCTGTAATCGCCGCCAACGACGATCCCTGATTTAGGGGAACTAAATGCAATGGAAAAAGGGCCAGTGCTATTTTGTCCTTGTGTAATTGGACAGCTATAACGTTGCCAGGTGTCCCCCTGATCACCGCTAGCGTAAATATTAGAAACCGTTCCGCCGGTTGCGATCCAGAAATCTCCGGTTGCAAGACCAAAGATAGATGTACCACTGGCGGCAAACCCAGCCTCTCCTTCGGCAATAGTAAACTTAAGATTGGAGGATATATCCGTCCAGGTCTGTCCAAAGTCTACTGTTTTTAATAAGGGCATCTTCCCATTGATGGCATCGCCAAAAGCTATACCGACACCTTTTGGGGTAAAGGCAAAACCATCATAAAATATTTCGGGTCGTGTATCTTTAAAAACCTCTTTCCAGCTTCTGCCCGCATCAGTTGTAAGCAATACTAAGGCTGGAGAACCTGCTGAAATAATCAGGGCCTGATTTTCATCAAAAGCTTCGATATCCCTAAAGTCAATCTTTTCATAACCGATCGGATTGACCCACTGCCAATTTTTTCCAGCATCGGTACTCAAGCCTACTGTGCCGTTGCTTCCGCTGACCCAAAGTGTTTGATCATCGACAACACTTAGTCCTCGATAACTGCTCTTGCGTTCTTGATTCAAGAGTTGAATTGTGTTTTTTTGTGCAGATAGACTTTCGACAAGAAAGACCTGAATGAAAAAGAGAAGAAATAGTGGTTTCATGTGGTTATACGAGTTATTGTAGTGAATTTAGCTGCATAATTATGTTAAATTCAGTTGTATTATTGCGTTAGATCTGTTCTTATTCTCGCCGTAAATCCATGTACATTAAATTCAGTCATATAATTGCAGTAGATCAATTTACGCTAGATTCAATTGTATTACTGTAGCAAATTCATTCGCGTTATTAGGGTAAATCTACGGATATTATTTAGACAAATCTACACTTCTGCGGGATGCTTTACGTCCTTTTTTCAAGATTGTTTTCCTCAACAGGAGCAAGCCAACTGTCATTTTCCTTGGTGATTTGAAATAGGGGATACTTAATATGACGAGCAAGGATATACAGGCCGATGTCCCCAATGCGCCACCATAGCCATTGAAAAACTTACTGGTGTTGAGTAGGATGGTGGTAAATATAACACCTGCCAAGGAAAGCCCAAAATAGGTGGACAGCTGCGTTTTGGATACCATACCGATAAAAGAAGCACCGATAAATACGGCTGGAATATATTGTGTGAGATAAGTGGAGAGTAGATGGGGAAAGAAATAGAGGAAACCGGATACGATCAATGTTAGCAGTGCGGAGGAACGTACTGCGCCCTGTCTGTATTTTGTGTTTACATAATATGTCGCTGTGCTCCCGATAATTCCGACAAGATATAAAATGAATGTTTCCATGTTATTTGAAAAGATAAAGTAGTAAATAGGTCAACGAAACACCGAGGAAAGCCAGTGTCCCCAATTTCCCACCGACACCATTCAGTAGGCTTTTTGAAATCACGAGAAAGACTGCGGTAAAGACACTCGCTGTCAATATAAAAGAAAAACCATGAGCAACCTGTGAACTTGACATACCCACAAAAGCACCACAATAGATGGCAGCAGGAAGATGGGGAAAGTAGCTGGAATCTTTATTGATATTGGGAATGAACGAGGCCAATGTACCCGTCAATGCGGCTCCCATGACCGGGCCAAGACCAAAAACCTGATTGAAGTAATAGGACGCAATAGCGCCTATCGGCACCCAAACCGCAATTTTGATCGACTCATATTCATGGATGTGGTGGTGTATCGGCGATTTGAGGTAACTATATAAGATGAATAAGGAAAGTAATCCGATGAATGACAGTACAATATATGAGTTGGTGTTTTCAACAAAAATGGCGACTAGAAAGAGTGCCTGGATAACAAATAATAAGCAAATACTTAAAATTCTAAACTTCTGCCTGGCTTGCATTTATTTCAAATTTCGGCAAAGTTATCAATTATTTGTCTATTCTACAGGTAGATTTTCTTTTTATCAGGATCGGATCGGGTACAAACTCTTGGATATCCTCATCATGATATCAATTAGTTGTCTATTCTACAGGTAGATTTCCTTTTTATTAGGATCGGATCGAGTACAACTTGTTCGATATCTTCATAAGGATCCTTTTGTTTGACCATCTTCAGAAAGAGTTTAGCACATTCTTCGCCCATCTTGTTGGCCTGTTGATCGATACTCGATAAAGTCGGCGTAATAAATGACGAGAAAGTCTGATTTGCAAAACCGATGACACCGGTCGCTGGAATAGCAATCTCAGCTGCTTTAAGCGCCTGGATAATGCCAACAGCTGTAAAGTCATCACCACCAATGATAGCATCCGGTTGAATGGAAGATTGCAAGATCTGCTCCGTACCTTTTATCCCCGCTTCAATAGATAGTTCTCCACGGACAATAAGATCATCTAACTGTGGAAGATCGGCCTCTTTTAGAGCGGCTTCAAAACCACTGAAGCGATCTTGGAAGATGGCGATTTCCTTGTTTGTGGTGATAAAACCAATTTTTTTATACCCTTGTTCGATTAGATGCTTGGTTGCAAGATAGCCCGCCTCAAAATCATTCAATTTAACTACAGGTGCTGCGATGTCCTGGTGGGTACGGTCAAAGGTGATCAGACTTTTGCCTTGCTTGATGACTTCCTGGAAATGTGCTATTTGCTGCGTTTCTAAGGAGAGTGAGGCAATGATACCATCCACCTGTGCTTCCAACAAAGTTTTGACGCCATTTACTTCATCCGAATAGGATTCGTTCGATTGATAAAGCAGCAGGCTATAGTTGTGCTTCTTTAATTCTTTTTCAATACTGTGAACAGCCTCGGCAAAAAAATGGATTTGCATTGTAGGTACGATAACACCAATTGTATTGGAGCGCCCCGAAGAGAGCGAAGACGCGATTTTATTGACACTGTAATTCAGCTCTTTTGCTTTCGCCAAGACCAACTGCCGCGTAGCTTCACTAATGGTGGGTACATTATTCAAGGCACGGGAAACTGTTGAAACCGTAATTCCAAGCGCCCGCGCAATATCATAAATCGTTGTTTTTTTATTCACGCTCCAAAGTAAATAATTTTATTGAATATTTTGGAAAATACGGAAACATATCCTACTTTTATGCAACCGGTTGCAATTTTGTTTCCGCCAATTGTTTTTAATAACCAGTTTTCAGAAATTCATATGTATTTTTTAGGTATAGATATTGGTACTTCTTCGGTAAAGGTTTCCATTGTTGAAGCATCCTCCCAACGTAAGGTCTGTTCGGCGCAATATCCAGCTGAAGAGGCTCTTATTATTTCGCCGCAGCCCAATTGGGCGGAGCAGGATCCCCAGGACTGGTGGACCTATTTCAAATGGGCTTTATCCCAGGCAAACGCTTCGGGGCTGTACGATCCCAAGCAGATTAAGGCAATCGGTATAGCCTATCAGATGCACGGGCTTGTTGTTGTCGATCAGGAGCAACAGGTGTTGCGCAATGCGATTATTTGGTGTGATAGCCGGGCTGTCGCATTGGGAAACAAAGCTTTTGAGGAGATTGGAAAGGAATTCAATTTAAAACATCACCTCAATTCACCGGGCAATTTTACCGCTTCCAAATTGGCGTGGGTCAAAGCCAATGAACCGGAAATCTATCAGAAAATCGATAAGATCATGCTTCCCGGGGATTTTATAGCCATGAAACTTTCAGGAACCATCAGTACATCTATCTCGGCTTTATCGGAGGGGGTATTCTGGGATTTTCAGCGCAATGAACTGTCTACGGCACTGATGGACTATTATGGTTTCGATGCCGATTTAATACCGTCCATATTGCCCGTTTTTGCTGAGCACGGTCAGATTAAGCCAGCTGTAGCTGATGAATTGGGGCTATCACCGAAAGTAACAATCAACTATAAGGCTGGAGATCAGCCGAATAATGCGCTTTCCCTGAACGTACTTCAACCGGGTGAAGTCGCTGCCACGGCGGGTACTTCGGGTGTTATCTATGGAGTGAGTGACCAGTTGATAGCGGATCGTGAGTCTCGTGTCAATACATTCGCCCATGTCAACTATGGGCCGGATGAGATCCGGACGGGTGTATTGCTCTGCATTAACGGTACTGGTATTATGAACAGTTGGGGTCGGAAGCTTCTGGGAAAGGATTTGTCGTACGATCAGATAAATAGTATGGCCGCGACTTCGCCCATCGGTAGTAAAGGTTTACAGGTTATCCCTTTTGGAAATGGTGCGGAGCGTATGTTGAATAATCAATTGGTGGGGGCATCGATAACGTCAATCGACCTCAATAGACATGAATCTGCTGATATCCTGCGAGCGATTCAGGAAGGAATAGCTTTTGCCTTTCGCTATGGACTGGATATTATGCGCGAAAATGGATTATATCCACAAATGATCCGTGCAGGCAATGCCAATCTATTTTTGAGTCCTGTATTTCGTGACTCGTTTGTGGGTGCGACTAATGTTCCTGTGGAAGTTTACGATCATGATGGCAGTGTGGGCGCTGCTATAGGTGCAGGAATCGGTAGTGGCTATTATACCAGTTTCGTAGAGGCTTTCGAGAGCTTAAAACCGGTATATACCGTGGAACCTAAGGGGGTTGATCAGTATGAAGAAAATTATCAACAGTGGAGAGAAATTTTAGAAACAAAAATAAATACTAAATAAAATGAACATGATCAAAGAACAAAAGGAGTTTTTCAAAGGGATTGGACAGATCGAATTTGAAGGACAGGAAAGCAAAAATCCATTTGCTTTTCGTTATTACAATCCCAAACAGGTTGTTGCGGGTAAGACCATGGAGGAATATTTTAAGTTTGCCTGTTCCTATTGGCATTCTTTCAATGGTGATGGATCTGATCCGTTCGGCGGGCCTACCCACAGATTCCCCTGGGATGAAAGTAATGACCCGATTACACGTGCAAAAGATAAGATGGATGCTGCTTTTGAATTTATCAGCAAAATGAATATTCCATATTACTGTTTTCATGATGTAGACTTGGTGGATTACACGGATAATGTGCTGGAAAACGAAAAAAGACTGGCAACGATCGTAGACTACGCTAAAGAAAAACAGCAGGCGAGCGGTGTCAAGCTTCTTTGGGGTACAGCCAATCTCTTTAGCCACAGACGTTATATGAATGGAGCAGCGACCAATCCGGATTTTCAGGTATTGACGCATGGCGCTGCACAGGTAAAAGCCGCATTGGATGCCACCATTGCACTTGGCGGTGAAAACTATGTGTTCTGGGGCGGACGGGAAGGTTACATGAGCTTGTTAAATACGAATATGAAACGGGAGCAGGAACATCTTGCACAGTTTTTACACCTGGCTAAAGATTACGCCCGTAAAAATGGTTTCAAAGGGACATTCTTTATCGAGCCAAAACCATGTGAACCGACTAAACATCAATACGATTATGATGCCGCCACTGTATTGGGCTTTTTGAGACAGTACGACCTATTGGACGATTTCAAACTCAATCTTGAGGTAAACCATGCAACTTTGGCGGGGCATACCTTCCAACATGAATTGCAGGTTGCTATTGATGCCGGAAAACTGGGATCCATTGACGCCAATCGTGGTGATTATCAAAATGGCTGGGATACAGATCAGTTTCCTAATGATATCAATGAACTGACCGAGTCTATGTTGATCATTTTAGAGGGTGGCGGCTTCCAGGGCGGTGGTGTTAATTTTGATGCCAAAATCCGTCGCAACTCGACTGATCCTCAAGATTTATTCTACGCACATATCGGTGGGATGGATCTTTTCGCACGGGCTTTGCTTACGGCTGAACGCATCTTGGAAGACGGTGAATACCGCAAAATAAGAACAGACCGCTATGCATCCTTCGATCGTGGCAACGGTGCCTCTTTTGAGCAAGGTGCCCTGACGTTGGAGTCTTTAAGAGATTTAGCGGTAGAATTTGGTGAGCCTCAAACGATCAGTGGAAGACAGGAGTATTTAGAAAATTTGATCAACAGGTATATATAGTTATTCAAAATATTTCTATATTAGACGATCAAATTAAACCAATTACCAATACATGAATAATTATTTAAGTACAAAAGATTACATCGTTTTCCTGATATACTTTGTCATTGTCGCAGGTTATGGATTATGGGTGTATTATCGCAAAAAGTCTGAATCTGTAGGCTCCAAGGATTATTTTCTTGCCGAAGGATCGCTGACTTGGTGGGCGATTGGAGCCTCCCTGATTGCATCCAATATTTCTGCGGAACAATTTATCGGTATGAGTGGCTCGGGCTTCAAGATGGGACTTGCCATTGCGACTTACGAGTGGATGGCGGCAATTACCCTGATTGTTGTGGCGGTGTTTTTTATTCCGGTATACCTCAAGAATAAGATCTTTACGATGCCGCAATTTCTGCACAAACGTTATAACGGCACTGTTGCCATGATTATGGCTGTCTTTTGGTTACTACTATATGTGGTGGTCAACCTGACTTCTATTCTCTACCTAGGAGCAATTGCGGTGAGCAGTATCTCTGGTATAAGCCTGGAAGCCTGTATGTATGCTATAGCCATTTTTGCCGTTATCATCACCTTGGGCGGTATGAAGGTGATCGGATACACAGATATTATTCAAGTATTCTTTTTGGTGTTGGGGGGGTTGGCAACAACCTATTTGGCATTAAACCTTGTTTCAGAACATTATGGTGGTTCTGGTATCTTGCAGGGCTACCAACTGATGACCGAAAAAGCGTCTGACCACTTCCACATGATCCTGGAACGTAAAAACGAGAACTACCTGGATTTACCGGGACTGACAGTTCTGATCGGTGGTATGTGGATTGTGAATCTGAACTATTGGGGTTGTAATCAGTACATCACGCAGCGTGCGTTGGGAGCCGATTTGAAGACTGCGCGTAACGGGATTTTGTTTGCTGCATTCTTGAAGTTGTTGATGCCGATTATCGTGGTATTACCGGGTATTGCCGCGTATGTTATGTGGAAAGATGGCTTATTTCAAAATGAAATGATGCAACATGGTGAAGTAAATCCAGATCATGCTTATCCAGTCTTATTGAATCTGTTGCCTGCGGGTCTAAAAGGGCTTTCATTTGCGGCTTTGACAGCTGCGGTAGTTGCCTCATTGGCGGGTAAAGCAAATAGTATTGCCACGATCTTTTCATTGGATATTTATAAAAAGGTATTTAATACCGAAGCTTCTGATAAGAAGTTGGTCAATATTGGTAAATTAACCGTTGTTGTTGCCATGATTTTGGCCGTGATTATCGCGCCACATTTGGGTATTGACAAAAAAGGTGGATTTCAATACATCCAGGAGTATACTGGATTTGTGTCACCGGGTATTTTTGCCATGTTCATCTTGGGATTTTTCTGGAAAAAGACAACATCAAATGCTGCATTATTTGCAACGATCGGTGGATTTATCTTATCCATTATTTTCAAAAAATTACCGGATTGGGCAGATCTTTCTTTCTTGGCTTCTACCGGTTTCTCTATTCCAAATCCGACAACGGGGATTTACGAAATTCCGTTTTTGGACCGGATGGGCTTTGTCTTTGCGATCTGTATCATCGGTATGATCATTATCAGTTTGATTGACAACAAACGTGGGGTAGTACCTGCAGGTCTGGAAGTAGATACAACGATGTTTAAACCACATAAAGCATTTTTGATAGGCGCATTGATTGTTGCCTTATTGGTGACAGCATTGTATTCCATCTATTGGTAATCCCATTATCAAAAAGACGATATAGAGAGCCCATCTCAACCGCAGTTGAGATGGGCTCTTTGTTTTTAAAAAATTTGGCTACCGTTTTATCCAGATGGTTTACATCAATAGCCAGATGATTTTTAAAAAATTCCTATCTTGTCTTCAATAACTATTACATGTGCTGCGAGGCACAAATCCGGTTTGGTATCCCTGTTTCAATAGGGGAGGAGACCAAAGAGGCGGACTTTGGACAAAAAAGAATAACTCAGATGAAAAGAAGATATGCGCTATTTATTGCTTTTGCTGGAATGATAACAGCATTTGCGCCAGTTCAGGGACAGATACAACGTACCGAGAAGCCGCCATTGCATGGTAAACACTGGATGGCGATTACAGGTAAGCCTTTGGCGGCAACTGCTGGTGCCCAGTTGTTCCACCAAGGGGGTAATGCTATAGATGCCGCTTGTGCAATGCTTGCGGCGACTTGTACCATGTGGGATGTGCTTAGCTGGGGTGGAGAGACCCAGGCGCTGATCTATCATCCAAAACTAAAAAAGGTAATTGCTATCAATGCCCTCGGTGTTGCGCCGACAGGGGCAACGGTTGATTTCTTTCGGGCAAAGGGCTATGAATTTCCACCAGAATACGGTCCTCTTGCCGCGGTTACACCTGGCACACCGGGGGGATTATGTTACATGCTGGCTCAATATGGCACCAAGAGCCTGGCCGAAGTACTAGCACCAGCGCTAGAAATGGCGGCCGGTTATCCCATCGATGCACAGACCGCTAATAGTATCGAACGTGGTAAAGAGCGTATCAAAGAATGGCCATACAGCAAAAAGGTCTTCCTGGTCCATCAAGGAAAAGAGAGGGAAGCGCCCGAAGCCGGCGAGCTCTTTGTACAGCAGGATCTACTTCAGACATTAACCAAGCTTGTTGAAGCGGAAAAGAAAGCCCTTGCAGCCGGTAAAGACCGAAAAGCAGCCATCATGGCTGCCTACGACCGCTTTTATAAAGGAGATATTGCGGATGAATTTGTCCGTGGCAGTAAAGAGCAGGGGGGCTTGATTACCAAAGAAGACCTCGCCAACTGGAAACCCATTGAAGAAGAACCTTTACATATCAATTATAAAGGTATAGACGTCTATAAATTACAGGAGTGGACGCAGGGACCAGCTATGCTGCAGAGCTTGCAGCTGCTGAAAAATTTTGATCTAAAAGGCATGGGCTATAACTCAGCGCCCTATATACATACAATATATCAGGTCATGAATCTGGCCTTTGCAGACCGGGATTTTTATTATGGGGATCCCTATTTCAAACCTAAAGCACCTATTCAGGGTTTATTAAGTGAGTCTTATGCCAAGGCACGGGCCGCTACGATTGATCCAAAGCAGAACAATCCACAGGTCCTTCCGGGTGATCCTTATCCTTATGAAGGAAAGAAGAATCCTTTTGCCAAGCTACTTCAACAACGTAGCAAACAATTCACTCCGGATACGGAGTCAAAAAAAGATTTTGTTCCCAAGCACGATGCGAATTCAACATCATCCTTGTTATCCCTGCCGGATACAGCCCTTTGGGCCTCGCTGGCAACAGATAGTGTCTATATGGATAGGTTATTGCGTGGAACGACCAGTGTGGAAGCGGCAGATGCCGAAGGCTGGGTTGTTTCGATCACGCCGAGTGGAGGCTGGCTACCGGCCTGTATCGCCGGAAACACGGGGGTGGGTATGAGCCAACGCTTACAAAGTTTTGTCCTCGACTCGCTGATCAATCCCTTTAATGTCGTGGCACCGGGCAAACGGCCACGTGTAACGCTTACACCTGCGCTAGCATTAAAAGAGGGAAAACCATATCTATCTTTTGCGGTACAGGGTGGTGACACACAGGATCAAAATTTGCTGCAATTCTTTCTGAATACTGTGGAGTTCGGCATGACACCACAGCAAGCAAGTGAGGCCCCGAATATCAATAGTAATCAACTGTGGCTATCTTTGGGTGGCACCAAAATAGACGACCGAAAACCTCGTGCCGGAAGCTTATTACTGGACAAACGCACGCCGAAGGAAGTTGTCGAAAAACTTAAGACAATGGGCTATAGCATACAGTTCGGTGAACGAAATAGTGGTCCGATCAATGCGATCTATTTCGACCAGCAGCATGGTACACTCTGGGGCGGTAGCAGCAACAATGGGGAGGACTATGGAATAGGATGGTAGTATCGTTTTGTTATCTCCATCGTATTTGGTATCTTACCTACTGATCAAAAGGTGATTTTTTGTTATGGAGGGTAGTGTCAATAAGTATTCGTTTGTTTTTCAGCCTGATGAAGCGGGTTTAGTATTGGTGGACGGTTTAAAACAGCAGTTGAGAGCCGCCTTGGCCGAAGAATTTCCAGATAAGGACAAAGGCTGGTACCACAGCTGCAATTCCAAAGCCCATGTGACCATCTGTGCTTTTGCCGGAAATGAGGATACACTGGCTCAGGCCATTGCGGCTTTGCAACAAACAATGCTCTATGAACGTAGTCAGTATGTTTATTTTGATCATTTTTCCTCCTTCGCTGGGGGAGCTTTTTATATTGCGCCCACAGTACATGCCCGAAGTTACCTAAAGGATCGGTCCCGAAAGGTCGTACACACCCTCAACTCCTTTGATCTGATCGAGATCAGTGATGAACCGCATATTTCTATTGGACGTAGATTGGAACCGGAACGGCTCGATTTCGCAAAAAAACTATTGCGCTCGGTTGATCTGAGTTTTATGTGTAGCGGTGTGCATATCCGCCGCTTTAATCCGGACATGGGACAGTATGAACCCGTTGATTTTGTCAAATTTGGCAATCAGTCGAAAGAAAATTCTGGGCAACTTTCATTTAAATTCTAATTATATGGCTGTTTAATTGTCTAGTAATGTAAAGCTTTTTATCTTTAGCCCTAGCAATAAAAGATATTGTCCTCATGTAAACTATGCATCACGACGACTCCCATCATAAATCATTATCCGATATCCATGAAAGTGTGGATGTCAATCAAGGAAAATCCAAATTCAAAAAAGTACTCAGTTTTTTCGGCCCAGCCTACCTGATCAGTGTGGGGTATATGGATCCGGGCAACTGGGCGACGGACCTCGCAGGGGGAAGTCAGTTTGGCTATGCGCTGATCTGGGTCTTGCTGATGAGCAATATTATGGCGCTGTTGCTGCAAAACCTTTGTGCACGTTTGGGTATCGTGAGAGGGAAGGATCTGGCGCAATGTAACCGCGAGACTTACCCCAAGCGGATGAATTTTGTGCTGTATGTCCTAGCCGAGATTGCGATTGCTGCCTGTGATCTGGCCGAAGTATTGGGTATGGCCATTGGCCTCAACCTGTTGTTCGGTATTGATCTGCTTTGGGGGGTACTGATCAGTTTTGCCGACACCTTCCTGTTACTCTACTTACAGAAGTTAGGTATGCGCAAAATGGAACTCTTTATCATCGGTTTAATTTCTATGATCGGCATGTGTTTTATGGTGGAAATGTTTTTGGCTAAGCCTGATTTCTCTGAAGTAGCCACAGGCTTTATTCCCAGTATTCCCAATAGTGCTGCGCTCTATATAGCAATTGGTATTATCGGTGCTACCGTCATGCCACACAACCTTTATCTACATTCCGCCCTGGTGCAGACCCGAAAGATTGACCGAAATGAAGTCTCCATACGAAAATCATTAAAATATAATTTTTGGGACAGTGCCATCGCATTGAACTTGGCATTCTTGGTCAATGCGGCAATATTGATTCTCGCGGCATCCGTATTTCATAAAAATGGTATGCATGATGTAGCCGAACTGGAAGATGCCTATCATTTATTGGGCAATTTACTTGGTACAGAATGGGCCTCGAAGCTATTTGCTGTGGCATTGATTTTGGCGGGCCAAAGTTCAACAGTCACGGGAACCCTGGCCGGACAGATTGTAATGGAGGGTTACTTAAGGTTGCGCATCAGTCCAACGCTGCGTCGGATTATCACACGACTTTTGGCGATTATACCGGCCGTATTGGTGATCCTGATTTCCGGCGAAGGTCGCGTAGGGCAGCTGTTGATCTTTAGTCAGGTGATCTTGAGTATGCAGCTGGCTTTTGCTGTCATACCGTTGATTCACTTTGTCAGCGACAAGGCCAAGATGGGCATCTTTGCAATCAAACCATTGACCAAGGCTTTTGCCTGGTTGATTGCTGCTGTTATAGCGGTACTGAATTTTAAATTGGTTTATGACGAGGTCACTGGATGGATTACCGAAGCAAACAATCTTGTGGTCACAGTGTTACTTATCCTGGGAGCCGTTGGTCTGCTCTTTCTGCTGATCATGACGGTCTTAATCCCTATTATGCGCAAATCAAAACCAATCGAGTTGGAGATACACCCACCATTTGAAGCCTTGCATTTTGAGGACAGCGGATCTTTCAAGAAGGTGGTGATTGCCTTGGATTTTTCAAATTCAGATCAGAAAGTAATACAATATGCCTTGCAGTTGTCACATGCCGATACCAGCTTTGTCGTTGTCCACATTGTCGAAAGTGCTTCCGTTAAATATACAGGCGAATCTACTGATGATTTTGAGTCACGACAGGATTTGGAACGCTTAAAGCTATATGCAGACTTTTTATTGTCCAAAGGACATCAAACGGAATATGAACTTGGCTACAATAATCGGATCAAGAGCATTGCCGAAGTCTGCGAAAAATATCATGCAGACCTTTTGGTCGTGGGGAGTCACGGTCATACCGGAGTCAAAGACTTTGTGTTTGGAGAGACGGTAAACAAGTTGCGTCATGCTGTAAAAGTTCCGGTTTTTATCGCACAATAAGGCTTTGAAACCTATCACAAAGAGACACTGTCTATTCACTGTAATTTTATTGCGGAAAAAGTGTGAGGAGGGATCGGTAAGTGCTAAATAATTCTTACTTTTGCGTCATCAAATCAAGATATGAGCGACGCTATTAAACACGAGTGCGGAATCGCACTAATTCGCCTGTTAAAACCCTTATCTTATTATCAGGAAAAATATGGTACGCCATTCTATGGCATCAACAAATTGTACCTATTAATGGAAAAACAGCACAACCGTGGACAAGACGGGGCTGGAATTGCAACCATTAAATTTGATGTTAAACCTGGAAATCGTTACATTTCGCGTTACAGAGCTATGGGCTCAACTGCTGTGGCAGACATATTCGAATATGTACAGAAAAAATTTGCTTCTGTTCAGAAGGCATTTCCAGATGAGTCAAAGGATACCCAATGGTTAAAAGATAATGTCAGTTTTACTGGAGAAGTACTTTTAGGACATTTGCGCTATGGAACGCATGGAAAGAACAGTATCGAAAGCTGTCACCCATTTTTAAGACAAAACAACTGGATGTCACGCAATCTTGTTGTTGCGGGTAACTTCAACATGACCAATGTTGATGAACTTTTGCAACAATTGTATGAGTTGGGACAACATCCAAAAGAAAAAGCGGATACCGTAACCGTTTTGGAAAAAATTGGACATTTCTTAGATGATGAAAACCAGGAGCTTTTTGATCAATTCAAAAAAGAAGGGTATTCCAATGTCGAGATCAGTTCATTGATCGCCAAAAATATCGATGTCTCCAAGATCCTAAAGCGTTCAGCAAAGACTTGGGATGGTGGTTATACCATCGCTGGTATCTTTGGTCATGGCGATGCTTTCGTGATGCGTGATCCTGCGGGTATCCGTCCGGCATTCTACTATCAAGACGAAGAAATCTTAGTTGTAGCTTCCGAAAGACCAGTTATCCAGACTGCATTCAATGTGCCTATCGGTGCCGTGAAAGAAATTAAACCTGGCCATGCCTTGATCGCTAAAAAAGATGGTACTGTGTCACAGGAAATGTTTAGACAACCTGTTGAACAACGTTCTTGTTCTTTTGAACGTATCTATTTCTCTCGTGGGTCAGATGCTGATATCTATAAAGAGCGTAAAGAATTGGGTAGATTATTAGTGCCCCAGGTACTGGAATCTGTCAAAAGTAATATTAAGAATACCGTCTTCTCTTTTATCCCCAATACGGCCGAAGTATCATACTACGGGTTGATGGATGGTATCAATACCTACGTTAGGGATTTCCAAAAAGAGACCTTATTAAAACGTGCCGATAAAATTTCTGATGAGGAGTTGGATGAGATCTTGAGCATCAAACCCCGTTTTGAAAAACTGAATGTAAAGGATGCTAAATTGCGTACCTTCATTACACAGGATGCGGACCGTACAGATATGGTACAACATGTGTATGATACGACTTATGGCATTGTTAAAGATCATGAAGATACCATCGTTGCAATTGATGACTCCATTGTCCGTGGAACGACCTTGAAACAAAGCATCCTGACGATCTTGGATCGTTTGAATCCGAAGAAAATTGTGATCGTTTCCTCAGCACCTCAGATTCGTTACCCGGATTGTTATGGTATTGATATGTCACGTATGGGTGAATTCGTTGCATTCGAGGCGGCAATCAACCTGTTGAAACAACGTGGTATGGCACATATTATTGATGAAGTGTATCAAAAATGTCTGTTGTCGATGACACAGGATGTCAATGAAATCGAAAACTATGTGAAAGCCATTTATGCGCCATTTACAGATGAAGAGATTTCCGAAGAAATTGGCCGTATCGTCAGACCACACCATTTGAAAGCCGAGCTTGAGGTGGTGTATCAGACCTTGGATAATCTGCATAAAGCATGTCCGGCACATACCGGAGATTGGTATTTCTCTGGTGATTACCCTACCCCAGGTGGTAATAAGGTTGTTAATAAAGCCTATATGAACTGGATTGAAGGTAAAAATGTACGTGCATACTTCAGTAGCTAAGTATAAAAATATCAAGAGAAGGGGGCGTTCAAGATGGACTGCCCCCTTTTTCTTTCATCTTGTTTTACCCCGCGAAGTCATTTTTTTATATGCTAGACCCAAGGGATTCGCCAAGAAGAGCTTTTACTTTTTGTACAGCTTCTTTTTTTATATATTCGTAATACGGAATTGATTATAATGACACAGCAGGAGTAACATAAGGTATTTGCTGTATTTTGCCAATATATACTTTTATGATTCAATCAACCTTTGGCCTTATTGAAATTAAGGTTTTTAACAGCGTAAATAAATAGCTCCATGAGAGGACAACTTTTCTATCTTTTTCTTCTTTTTTCAATGGTTTCCTGTGATATAGCCCATAACGTGCCCAAGGATCCTTACCCCAATTCATTTGACAAACCGAATATCGTGAATTCGTTTGTGGATCAGAATGGAAACTTCTATCCGGACAATTGGCGTAAAACGTATGGTGAACCACCTAAAAGTGGTGATGTGAATGCCTATTCCCTGATGAAGATTGCAACAGAAAAGGGTATTGAGAGCCAGTTGAAAGGTTTTGAAAAGACCCGTATGCTGGCTGTGGGGAGTAAAGTGAAAGCAAAAGACCGTGTGTTTATCTTTGTGCATGGGTTCAATGCACCCTCTGATGAAGTCAATGAGAGCTATGAATATATGCGCAAGCTGCTGAAGCTTAATCCCAACAAAGATGAGGTCGTAAAATTCTATTGGGATGGTTTACATACAACGAATCCCTTTGGTGGGGCCAAGGTTTGGTTTTCGGCTACTTCATTCAGTCAGATGGCCGGTGAATTTGGTCTGCGCAACCTCCTGAATAGCATTAGCAATAAAAAGATTATTCTGATTTCGCATAGTCGCGGCGCATCGGTTGTACTGAGTGCCCTGAGTAGTGCGACCTTTAGTGAAAGTTTTGCCAAGGGCACATTGGAGAACCACAATGTGGACGTGGATGCCGCGAAAAAGCTTGCTGAAAATGGCAATGACATTACCTGCATTATGCTGGCGCCCGCCATCGGACTGGATGACTTTAAGATCCGGGATGTAACATCGGGGACAGATTCCTTCTGTACGCTGAGCAAACAGGTTAAAAAAATCCATATCACGATCAACAATACCGATGTCATGTTAAAGAAGTTTGTCGGCTTTCTGTCCAATAAGCTGAAAGCGACAGATCTCGGGTATAAAGCCGACGTCTGCAATGAGCTGGTAAAGCATTATCCGATCATGAAGTATACGGATTTTACAGGTATGAAAAGTCATGATTTTAATAAATACATCCGCAACCCCAAATTTAAAAGCATGTTGAAGGCGGAAGGAATCGCCGTTAATCGTTAGTGCCATGAAGCATATTGTAAAGAGTCTCTATTTTCAGGTTATCGTCGGTATATTGATCGGTATTTTCTGCGGGGTCTATTTTCCCGATTTTGCCGTTAAACTAAAGCCGCTGGGTGACGTCTTTATCAAATTGATCAAGATGGTGATAGCACCCTTGATCTTCAGCTCGATCGTGATCGGTATTGCGGGGATGCAAGATGTGAAGAAAGTAGGGAAGATCGGACTGACATCGATTATCTATTTCGAAGTCATGACCACGATTGCATTGATTATCGGTTTGATCTTTGTCAATTTGATTCAGCCCGGAACAGGTATGAATGCTGATCTGGCGAGTCTGGATACATCTTCGGTATCACACTACATTACCGAGTCCCAGAAGCCCCACAGTTTCATGGATTTTATCATGGATATTATTCCGGAGAACGTTATCGCTTCGGTTGCCTCAGATAATATATTGCAGGTACTGGTTTTTGCGGTGCTTTTTGGAATAGGGATGACCAAGATCGGTCAAAAAGCTGCTGAACCTGTAATCAATGTGCTGCAATCTTTTCTAAAAGTACTTTTCTCCATTATTAAGATGGTGATGTATCTGGCTCCATTGGGAGCCATGGGGGCGATGGGATTTACCATTGGAAAGTTTGGTATTCAAGCCCTGACCAAGTTAGGGATGTTGATGTTAAGTTTCTATCTGACCTGTTTTATCTTTGTCATTATTGTCATTGGCGCGGTATTACACTTCTACCTGAAGGTTAATATTTTCAAATTCCTGAAATATATCAAAGATGAGATTTTGATTGTATTGGGAACTTCTTCTTCGGAATCAGCATTGCCGGGCATTATGCAGAAAATGGAGGATGCAGGTTGTGCGAAGTCCGTGGTAGGTTTGGTGATCCCGACGGGGTACTCCTTTAATCTGGATGGGACGAGTATTTACCTGACCATGGCGGCAGTATTCATTTCGCAGGCACTCAATATGCACCTGACCTTGCAGCAGGAAATTACCTTGCTGTTGGTGCTGTTGCTAACCTCCAAAGGAGCTGCGGGTGTCACAGGAAGCGGTTTTGTGACCTTGGCGCTAACCTTGCCCGTGGTCGGACATGTGCCTGTTGAGTCCGTGGCATTGGTGTTTGGAGTGGATCGGTTTATGAGTGAAGCAAGGGCCATTACCAATCTGATTGGCAATTCGGCGGCAACACTCGTGATTTCCAAATATGAAAATAGCCTGGATGAGGAAGTCCTCCATGACAAACTCGGTTGATAGCGCATAGAACTGCATGTTTATGCTAACTTGTGGTAATGTTAAAACGATAAGCACTTAAAAGAAATGATTTGTCCAAAAGCAAAAAGTGAATGTGCTGAGCATTGAATATTCGAAATTAAATAGTGAGTGATACGAGGGGGCAAAAGAATAAAAGTAAATCCCTGCGTGTTGAATAGTTGAAAGGGTAGAATGGGGAATACGGATGGCATAAAAGAAAAACGGGGATCCAATATTTTTGGATCCCCGTTTTTCTGAATAAATTTATCTAAATTTTTGGGAGGTGATTAAGCCTCTTTTTTTGTGTTTTCAATTCCTTGGGTTAGATCCAAAGCACCATCTACTTTTTCTTCTAGAAGCGCTAGTTTGATCACCTGTGCCATTTCGGTCACATAATGGAACTGCATATCTTTGATATAATCTTCCTTGATTTCAAGGATATCTTTTTCATTGGATTTGCAAAGGATAATATCTTTGATGTTTGCACGTTTCGCCGCAAGGATCTTTTCTTTGATACCGCCTACTGGTAACACTTTTCCACGTAGTGTAATTTCACCTGTCATAGCCAATTTCTCTTTAACCTTACGTTGGGTGAATAAAGATGTCAGCGCAGTCAGCATCGTTACCCCAGCGGATGGACCATCCTTAGGAATAGCACCTGCAGGCACGTGGATATGGATATCCCAATGATCAAATACCCTGTAGTCGATCCCGAAATCAGCAGCATGAGCTTTTAAATAAGCTAAGGCGATTGAAGCGGATTCTTTCATGACATCACCAAGATTACCTGTCAGGCTCAAGCGTCCTTTACCAGGACTTAAAGAGGATTCGATAAATAGAATATCACCGCCCACGGAAGTCCAGGCTAAGCCAGTCACCACACCGGCAACATTATTGTTTTCGTAGATATCTTTATCAAAGATCGGAGCGCCCAGGATATCCACAACATCCTGATCGTTGATACTTGGATTATAATCTTTTTCCATGACAATACGTGTCGCAATACCACGGACGATCGAACCAATTTTCTTTTCCAGTCCACGTACGCCCGATTCGCGGGTATAGTCTTCAATGATTTTTTCGATAATCTTACCTTTTAGTGCAACATCCTTGGCAGCCATACCGTGCATTTCACGTTGTTTGGGTAGCAAGTGTTTTTTCGCTATTTCAATCTTCTCCTCAATGGTATATCCATTGACTTCGATGATTTCCATACGGTCCAATAAAGCTGGCTGTATAGCACTTAGCGAATTGGCTGTTGCAATAAACATTACTTTGGAAAGGTCAAATTCCATTTCCACATAATGATCGTAGAAATGTGTGTTTTGCTCCGGATCCAATACCTCTAATAGGGCAGAAGAAGGATCGCCTTTAAAATCTGCGCTCATTTTATCGATCTCATCCAGGATAAAGACTGGATTGGCAGCACCTGCTTTTTTCAGCGATTGGATAATACGACCGGGCATTGCGCCGATGTACGTTTTGCGGTGCCCTCTGATTTCGGCTTCGTCGCGCACACCACCCAAGGCCATACGTGTATATTTACGACCCAATGCTTTGGCGATCGATCTTCCTAAGGAGGTTTTACCAACTCCCGGAGGGCCTACCAAACAAAGGATAGGGGCTTTCATATCATTTTTCAGTTTCAATACCGCGAGGTATTCAATGATACGTTTTTTGACTTTTTCCAACCCATAGTGATCCTTGTCCAGGACCTTTTGTGCTTTATTTAAGTCAAAATTATCTTTGGTCGTTTCATTCCAAGGAAGATCAAGCAGCAGTTCAAGATAGTTTAACTGAACGGAATAATCTGCCGCTGCTGGATTGATACGTGATAGCTTTTCAAGTTCCTTGTTAAAATGTTTTTCGACATCAAGGCCCCATTTTTTTGTTTTACCACGCTTTTTAAGCTCTTCCAGCTCAAGGTCAGGTGTATTTCCACCAAGCTCTTCCTGGATGGTTTTCAATTGTTGGTTTAGGAAATAATCCCGTTGTTGCTTGTCTAGGTCGACACGCACTTTATTCTGGATCTGATGTTTCAGTTCCAACATTTGGATTTCCAAGGTCAACAATTCCAACAAGAGCTTTGCACGGTTTTCAACCTTTGGTATTTGAAGAAGCTCTTGTTTTTTGATCATTTCGACATTGATGTTGGACGAAATAAAATTGATCAGAAAAGAAGGGCTTTCAATATTTTTGATTGCGATACCGGCTTCGCTGGGTAGATTGGGTGAAAGCTGGATAATCTGTAATGCCATTTCCTTCAAGGTGGATATTGTCGCCTTGAAATGTTTTGTCATCTTGGGTTTTGCCTCGTTGAATTTCTCGACACGCGCCTTGAGATAAGGCTCGGTTTCTAAGATCTCTATCAAGTTAAAACGTTGCTTTCCCTGGATGATAACGGTGGTGTTTCCATCAGGCATCTGCAGCACTTTGATAATATGGGCAACAGTACCCACCTTATTCAACTCGTCAAACCCAGGGTCCTCTACTGTCATATCCTTTTGTGAAACCACACCAATTGTTTTGTTGCCCTTATAAGCTTCTTTAACCAATTTGATGGATTTATCCCTTCCTACAGTGATCGGAATGACAACACCGGGAAATAATACGGTATTGCGTAAAGGCAAAATAGATAGTGCTTCTGGAATTTCAGCATTTGCCATATCGTCTTCATCCTGCTGTGTCAATAGGGGGAAGAATTCTGTGTCTTCCGTAACGATTGGAATAGCCTGACTGAAATCAAAAGTTTCGAATTTGCTCATAGTGTTTATTTTGTGTATTTGGCAGTCGCTGACATGTTGTCGGCAGACCTTCAAATTTTAAGCTTCAAATATTGTTTCCCCTATATTGCAAGGGAAGTGCCAATTGCTAAAAGGTAGCAAAATTACTAATCTATTTTCTAGAATATGCAAAAAAGGCAGGTTAAATAAAATTTATCTGCCATTTGTTGGATAAATAGGCATAATAATTGTAATATTGGAATGTGAAAGAATAAACGATGGCAGATTCTTGCAAGAGGTGAAGCAACAGGACTATTTTTTCTTGGGATAATAAACGATCAATATTGATCATTAATAAGGTATATTGAAAAAACGTAACTATTTAGATATGAACTTAAAATCACTTAAATTAGGTTTGTTCACAGGAGTTTTTGCTTTGGTTGCACTTGGTGCCAATGCACAACAAAAACAAGCTGAGCATAGCAATGCCAATGTGAGAATGGGCCAAAAAGCTCTTTTGGATGGTGACTTCAAAAATGCAGAGTCATACTTGACAAAAGCTTTACCGCAGGAAGGCAAAGATCCGGATGTCTTGTATATGTTGGGTTACTCCCAATTTCAAAATGGTGATTATAAAAAGTCAGCTGAAACTTTCGGTAAGGTTGTTGCATTAAGCCCTAAAAATGCAAATGCATTGTACTTTAAAGCAAAAGCAAACAATACTCTTGCAATTCAAGCAAACAAAGTGTCTGCGGCAAACAAAGAACAGTTGTTGCGCGTAGCGATTGAAGATTATTCAAAAGCGATCGCTATCACACCTACTGACTCAAAGTTCTATCAAAATAGAGCAATCGCAAACCGCGATTTGGGTATTTTGATCGGTACAGCTGGTACACCTAATTACAACAAAGCAATGGCTACAGATGCTTATAATAATGCAATCAAGGATTATGAAAAAGTATTGAGCTTTGATTCTTCTAAAAAAGATATTCAAACAGAAGTCAAAAAAGCAAAAGTATATAGAGATAACTTGAAATAAGCTTATCTTCTAGGAGAGAAAAAAGGGAAACTCAACTGAGCTTCCCTTTTTTTATGCAGGTACCTAGCACCTTGCTCTTTTCATTCTTTAGGTTATCCAATAGCTTCTGAGGATTTTCCTGATACGACTGATCCGCTCTGCAGTCTGTCTTTGATAAATTTGCAAACGAAATACTTCGCAATACTGTTCCTTTATTGAATCAACAGGAATTTAATATATGGAAACGAATCGATTGTCTGCAGAAATGCAGGAGATTTTAATCAGTCAAATGACAAAAGAAGCCGAAGCTGCGCAAATTTATCTGGCTTTGGGCGTATGGGCCGACGATCAAGGCTACGGTGGTATCGCCAATTTCCTATATCGACATGCGCAAGAGGAACGGAATCATATGACCAAAATTATGGGGTACATACTGGAAAGAGGAGGGCGTCCCCGGATCCAGGCTATTTCAGCACCACCAGCAGATCCAAAGACCTTGACGGAGTGTTTCCAGCGGGTATTTAAACATGAGGTAGATAATACCGAAGCGATTTATACTATTGTCAATCTGTCTATGGAGCAGAAAGATTGGGCGACATGGAACTTTGCACAATGGTTTGTCAAAGAGCAGATCGAAGAAGAGAAACTTGCGCTTGAATTGATCGATAAATTGAAGATCGCCGGTGGAGATCGGGCCTCAGATGAATCGTTATTTGCATTAGATTCTTCATTGGAAAGCATGCCTGACGATGTGGCTTTGGCACGGGAAGGCACAGCAGATGATCCTAAGTAGGGTGGGAATTTAAATTCTGAGAATAATTTTTAGTGCGCTGATCGCATAAAAATAATGTCCGAATTCGTTAAGAATTCGGACATTATTTTTTAGAGGAAGTCTCAAAATATTACTTAGCACATTTGCCAAATCTGCCTTTTGGTAAAATTTCGGCGCTTTATTTTTTTATGCTAAGTGGGAGGTAGATTCCAAAAGTAACGTTCCTGCCCATATTATAAACGCCATAAGTAGGATTTTCTTGCGATAATCTTCCCGGACGTAGTCTACTTAAAGCATCGTAATAACGCTTGTTGGTGAGATTAGAGGCAGTCGCGTACAGCTTCACTTGTTGTTTTCCTAAATGTAAGGTAGTGCCTATTCCAGCATTGATCAATGAATACGAATCTGCTGCTGTCTCAAAAGTTTCGTCAACGCGATTCTGTTTAAAATAATTGTCTAAACCTACCGATACATAAAAAGCATGTAATCCATTTATTTTGGGCTCAAGGCGTAGTGTGTTGTGTAAAACACCTGCCGGAATCAATGCTAAGGGCCTATCAAAAGTCCTGTTTTGTGCATGGGTATAGGTAAAGGTGTTGTCCAAGTGTACCCAGTTTAGCGGATGGAAGTTTAGACTTCCCTCAAAACCATAAAGATTGGCATTTACCTGACCGTAACGATAAACATCATAAGTCTGTTCATTATTGTCCTCATCAACGATGGTTTTTGTATCGCCCTTTTTTGCTGAAGCATAGATAAAATTATGAATATAATTTTCATAGATCCCGATACTACCGGTGACGATGCTATGTCCAAATTCTAGGGTTGCATCCGCTTGGAAGCTACGTTCTGCTTTCAGATTTTCATTACCGATTTCATAGCGTGATGTACCTTCGTGTACACCGTTAGAACCCAATTCTGCCGGGTTAGGTGCTCTGAAGGCAGATCCGGCATTTGCTTTGAAGTTGAAATCTTCGCTGAAACTATGTGTAAAACCTAAAGCACCGCTAATATTGCTGAATTTATTTTTAAAACCCGGAAATTGCTCCTCATCCTCAACGTAAAGCTGTTTGCCCTTGCTATTGACATAATCGTAGCGTAGTCCCATATTGAACGTGTTATCGCCCCAGGTTTTCTTGGCATAACCAAAAACGCCCAATTCGACCTGGTCATAAGCAGGAATCAGAAATTCAACACCTTTGTTGACACTATGCTCCTGACTAGCACTGATACCAACGACATGCTGCCAGCCGTTTCTTTCAGCGAGGTAATATTTCGCGTCAAGTGAGTAGGTATTTAAATCAAAAAATAGGGAAGGCGTCGCTTCTTCAAGTTCGCGACGTTGATTTTTCTGGTAGCCTAGGTCCAGTTTTAAATTTCCTGAGCCGATTACAAAATTATTATTGAGTGCGAGTTTATAATGGCGGATATCCTGTTTGGGGAAATCCAATGTCCGGCTTTTAGATTCATTGTATAATGGATCGCCGACTTCACCATCGTAAAAACCAATATTATTTTTGAGGTAGGAAAAATTAAGGTGTGAATATCCCCATTGCTTATTTAAACCCAGCATACCACTGAAGCTGGTATTATTAAAACCACTATTGATATAGCGCCCTGCTGGTGTATTGTAGGAATACGCATTTTGATAAGATCCACGTCCGCGCCATACAAAGCCGTTTTCATTGCCTGTAAGCATCAGCGAGTTGTTGGTGAGTCCATTGTTGGTTGAATAACTAGATAGCAGTTCACCTTTTATTTCACCTGCAGTGGGAACGCTGGGCTCGAGGATATTAATCACACCGCCGATGGCATCAGATCCGTACATCAACGAAGCTGCTCCCCGAAGTACCTCTACCCGGTCGGGCTGATTTTGGTCGATCTCGATACCATGTTCGTCACCCCATTGTTGGCCCATTTGCTTCACACCATCATTGACGGTGACAACACGGTTATAACCAAGACCGCGGATGACAGGTTTGGAAATACCTTGTCCTGTTGTAATCTGACTTAAGCCAGGTACCTGACGGGCTAGTGCGTCGATCAGATTTGTCGCACCACCCTGTAATTCGTCTTTGGAAATAACAGAGACAGAGGTACTGTTGCGACGGCTTTGCGCAGTCACAAGGGTACCTGTAACCACCACCTCATTTGTCTCGATTATACTTTCTGTCAACGCGAAATCGACCGATACATCTGCTGATGTCAGATCTATAGTTTTGATCAGCGATTGGTACCCAATAAAACGTACTTCGACAAGATAACGTCCACTCGAGGGCAGTGATTTGAATGTATAACGCCCCTGTTGATCCGAAGACGTACTTGAGCGGAGTTGGAGCAAAGATATGGTCGCTCCCGCGATGGGTTGATTTGTTTTTGAATCTGTCACCTTACCCGATATGGTCGCAGCGTTAACCGTGAATAGAAGGAAATAGCAGACAAGCATACATATGCCGCCTTTAATTTTGAGTTTCATCTGTAAATATTTTTATGCCATCAATAGATGGTGCCTATCCAAATGATAGCCTGTCGCATTAAAATTGCTTTTTCATCAGTCATGAAAAATAACCTGTTCAATACGGAGAAATCATCATTGAATTGCTTGATTGTTAAATTAAGAGGAAAATCCATTATGAATTCGCCAGTAGCAATCACCAAAATTTTGGTTCTTTGTTTCCTGATCATAGTAAACAAGGCTTTCCATAAAAGCTTTGTTGTCGCATCGTGGATGAAATTTAACAAATGGGGGGACCGCGATTGCCAGATAGCAATGCACTGATCATTTGGTCACTGGGAACAAAGAAACCAAATGTTATTTCCCGTTCAGGAAGAGAAATTTCATGTTGGCTAAAATGAAAGAGTAACTGCGGGTGTGAATTTTGGTCGCAAATAGAACATTTTGGATGGTCCGCATGATGTTTTTTGGGACTGCAGTCCACTATAGTTAATGCCGGCGACTCATGGGAATGGGTATAGACAATGAACTGACCGATTAGAAAGGTCATTAAAAGCGTTAACGCTGCTAATTTGTTCAATGAAATATTGCGCACTTTATTTTTCTATACGAGGCCTTTGCAGGCCATTAATGAGGCAAAGATAAGAAAAATAATAAATAAAGCAATGATGTTGCATTTCTTTATTTGTATTGGGGAATAAAAAAATGTCTTTATGAATGGGTATAAAGACATTTTTCGGCATGAGTTATTTTTTTGATTGTACAAATCGCCCAATAATTTCATATTGGTTTGCATCGAGTCCTTGTACATCCTGGAGTTTTACAATACTGTACAATGAATCGATATAATAATCCAGTTTTTCCTCACTATCATAAAGAGAGTTTGCGATCTTTTTATCGATCTGGATATGTTTAACCTTTTCGTTTTTACGATCAAACTCAATTCGGAGTTTTTGTATCTGCAGTTCTTTCTTTTTGGCAGTAAATTCCGTTACACAATCTACGGCTTTGACATCGTAGAGAGCGGGATCAAAATTTTTGCTGATATCCGCAGACTGGAAAGCTGAAAGTTCATTTTTCCAGTTTTCAATTTTGAGCTCACGTTGTTCCTTTTCACCGTCTTTGTTGACGGATTTTAACACCGAAGGGTTGAGTTGCTGCAAGCGTTGTGCTTCGGCGCTGAAAAAAGAGTCTACCGAAAAGATATCCGTCGTTTTTTTAGCTTTCTGTTGGCCTGAGGGGGAGCTACAGCTCCAAAAAAGTAGCGCACTTCCCACCAATAGTGGAAGTGCGCTGCTTACTTTTTTATATAAATTCTTATTCTGATACCAATACATTTCCTGTCATTTCAACGGGGATATCCACGCCCAAAAGTTTGAGAACGGTTGGAGCGATATCACCCAATTTACCATCTGCGATTTTTTTGTAGTGATCATCAATCAAAATACAAGGAACCAAATTGGTTGTATGCGCCGTATTTGGTGATCCATCTTCATTGACCATAAATTCTGAATTACCGTGATCAGCCAAGATGATAAATGAATAACCATTTTTCAATCCTGTTTCCACCACTGTTTTTGTGCATTGATCTACTGTTTCTACTGCTTTTACGACAGCCTCAAATACACCAGTATGGCCTACCATATCTGGATTTGCAAAATTGAGACAGATAAAGTCAGGCTGAAGAGTTTCCATATCATTGACTATTGCTTCAGTGATTCCATGTGCAGACATTTCAGGTTGAAGATCGTAAGTAGCCACTTTCGGAGAAGGGACCAAAAGACGGTTCTCACCTTCGAATTGCTGTTCACGGCCACCCGAAAAGAAGAATGTCACGTGTGGATATTTTTCAGTTTCGGCAATACGGGTCTGTGTTTTATGATTGGCTTCCAACACTTCACCCAAGGTATTTGTCAGGTTATCTTTTTGGAAAACAACACGCACATTTTTGAAGGTTTCGTCATAGGCTGTTAGTGTGACATAGTACAGGTTCAATGGTACAAGATCATACTCAGGGAAAGCTTTCTGTGTCAGTGCAATGCTGATTTCGCGACCACGGTCTGTTCTGAAATTGTAACAGAAGACCACATCACCTTCCTGGATTGTTGCTACGGCAGTACCATCTTCATTGACCAAGGCGATTGGTTTAACAAATTCGTCTGTTACTCCAGCATCGTATGATTTTTGGATTGCAGCAACCAGGTCATTGGTTTTTTCACCTTCGGCTTTCACCAAAAGATCATAAGCCAACTTAACGCGTTCCCATCTGTTGTCACGGTCCATCGCGTAATATCTACCAATGGCAGAAGCGAATGTGCCTGAAGTCGTTTTTAGATATTCTTGTAGATCTTTAACATAGCCTATTCCCGAATTAGGGTCAGTATCACGACCATCCAGAAAAGCATGAATGAAGACCTGCTCACTGTTTAGTCCAGCATGTTTGGCGGCATCACAAAGACCTTTAAGGTGCTTGGTGTGTGCATGTACACCACCATCCGAAAGCAATCCGATAAAGTGTACTTTTTTATTATTTTCAAGCGCATACTTAAATGCATCCTGGATAACGATATCTGTGTTGAATACGCCATCATTTACCGCTTTGTGGATACGTCCTAATTCTTGATAGACAACTCTTCCGGCGCCAAGATTCATGTGGCCAACCTCAGAGTTACCCATCTGTCCATCAGGAAGGCCAACGGCTTCACCAGAAGCTTCCAGACTTGAATTTGGGTATGTTTCCAATAAATGATCTAAAAATGGGGTATTTGCAGCTTCAACTGCATTTGATTTATCATGTTTTCCGTATCCTAGTCCGTCTAGGATCATGAGTGCAACTTTTTTCTTATTCATCGTATAACAAAGATAACCTTAATTTTAGAATCTATCAATGCGTCTTTAAAATCTTCCCTTGTTTATATGCAATAATTTTATAGGTTTGTGGCATAGTTTATGTTTGGTATAAACTATGCTACCTAATGATTGATTACATCTATTGTGGAAACTGTTCTGTCTTATTTTGAGCTATATGAAACTTTTAAGCTATTGCGTATTTATATTTGTTTATAGTCTTTTTATACACACTAACGCCTCAGGGCATCTTTTGAAAGATTTAAACTATTCATCACAGCCTGTTGTACGGGAAGGAGAGGAGTCTTTGGGAAGTATTTCCGAAGAACTTAAAACGTATTTAAGGGAAGGGAATGCCAAGAATATCGCGAAGTATTTTGGTTCCAATCTGACCTTGTCCCTATTGGGAGAAAATGGTGTGTATACCAAATATCAATCCGAGATTATGTTGGGCACATTTTTTAACCAACATAAACCCAAGACCGTTAAACTGACCCAAGCGAGTAATGCAAACAATGGTTATCAATATTTCACCTTTTCATTAGCGACAGAACAAGCCAATTACCGGGTATTTATCAAGATAAGTGCGGGATCCAATAGTCAGACAATAGAAGAACTTCGGATCGATAAAAGTTAGGTCAGACGCTATTTTTTTATCATTCTATTTTTCGATTAAAAAATTATTCCACATCTTAGCCCAATAAATTGTATTTATGGAGAAGGAAATCAAGGATTATTTGGCGCAGTTTGTAAAACAATCAGTCGCGGAAGATCTCGGAGATGGTGATCATACCTCTTTATCCACGATAGAGGTGGGGGCACAAGGAGAGGCAAAACTGATTGTTAAGGACGACGGTATTTTGGCAGGCGTAGCGGTTGCGCAAGCGATCATGAGTTACATCGATGAAACCTTGATCTGTGAGGTATTTATTCCTGATGGAAGCCAGGTAAAAGTTGGTGATATCGCGTTTTATGTTCGCGGAAATATCCAGAGTATTCTACTGGCAGAGCGTTTGGTATTGAATGTGATGCAACGTATGAGTGGTATAGCGACGACAACCCAAAAATATGTGGAGCTGTTGAAAGGTACGGATACGCAGGTATTGGATACCCGTAAGACAACACCTTTACTTCGGGTATTGGAGAAAGAAGCGGTCAAAATAGGTGGCGGTACCAACCACCGGTTTGGATTATTCGATATGATTCTGATCAAAGATAATCATGTGGATTATAGCGGTGGGATTGTATCGGCGTTGACACGCGCAAATGACTATCGAAAGAAATTAAATAAACCAATTGAAATAGAAATAGAGGTCCGAAATTTTGCGGAACTTGACGAAGTTCTTAACTTTGGCGAAGTGGACCGAATCATGTTGGATAATTTTTCACCTGCGGATGTGGCTAAAGCTGTTAAAATTATCGATCATCGATTTAAGACAGAAGCTTCTGGGGGAATAACATTTGAAACTATTCGGGCCTATGCAGAGGCTGGAGTAGACTATATCTCGGTGGGTGCTTTGACACATAGTGTCAAGAGCTTAGATCTTAGTCTGAAAGCCAAATTATTATAAGAACTGATTTAATTTAATGATATCGATTTATTTAGTAATTGCAGTATTACTAGCTTATTTGTTTGGTTCTATACCTACAGCAGTTTGGTTGGGTCAGGCATTTTATGGCGTAGATGTTCGTGAGTATGGGAGTGGTAATGCTGGAGCGACTAACACCTTTCGCGTATTAGGACCGCGTGCCGGCTCCATCGTGATGTTTGTAGATATATTCAAGGGTTGGACAGCAACGAATCTCGCCTATCTGATTGAGTTGGGCCAAAATACCAGTGATGTTCAGTTTGTTAATTTTCAGTTGGCCTTGGGAGTGATTGCGGTAATAGGTCACCTATTCCCTGTATTTGCGGGCTTCCGGGGAGGAAAAGGGGTAGCGACATTGTGTGGGATGATTTTGGCGATACATACACCGGCAGCTTTAGTTTGTGTATCCGTATTTATCATTATCCTATTGACGACACATTACGTGTCCCTAAGTTCAATTTCGGCCGGTTTTGCTTTTCCATTTAGCTTGGCATTTATTTTTAAGACTACCATTCCTTCGGTTTTGCTTTATGGCATCGCCATCTGTACCCTGCTATTAATTACCCATCAAAAGAATATTGAGCGCCTGCTAAAAGGACATGAATCCAAGATTTATCTATTCAAGAAAAAAAACAAGGCAAAAGAATAGGCACAATAATTGCATCCTAAAAAAAGTATTTAAGAGATTATTATGAAATAGCTGCGCTGGAAAAAACAGAGAACCTGCCAAATCTAGCCCGAACATTCCATACAACATTAAAAACGAGACTGGGCCTATGAGCTCATGAATGCAATTGAAACAAACACAGATGAATAATAAGATACATATGAAAAGCATGTTTAAATATTCGGCTATCGTAATGGCCTGTGTGGCACTGGCATCGGGGTTGTCAGGTTGTGCTACTTCAGCTGTTACTGGAAAAAAATATTTGAAACTGGTCAGTGCTGACCAGGTCAACCAACAGGCTGCACTGGCTTACAAAGATTTCTTGTCAAAAAATAATACAAAAGTTATTACCGGTACGGCTGATGCGGCAATGGTAAAACGTGTGGGTAACCGTTTGGCAACAGCTGTCAATCAATACTTGCAGAGCAAAGGCATCGCCAATAAATATAATTTCAATTGGGAATTTAACCTGGTGAAAAGTGATGATGTAAATGCCTGGTGTATGCCTGGTGGAAAAGTGGCTGTGTATACAGGGATACTTCAAGTAACGCGTACCGAGGCTGGTATGGCGACAGTAATGGGACACGAAATTGCCCACGCTATTGAAGAGCACTCCGTAGCACAGGCGTCCAACCAAATGGCTTTACAAATGGGCGGTCAGATTCTGGGCTCAGCAGCAGGAATGACTGGAAGCAGTTCCCTTGGAATTTTTAACAATCTGTATGGTTTGGGGGGAAGCTTGGCTCAGTTAAAGTTCTCACGCAGTGATGAATCTTCTGCAGATCAGGCAGGATTAATTATCATGGCATTGGCCGGTTACGATCCGAATGAAGCTATTGGATTTTGGAAGCGCATGGCAGCGGGCAGTCAAAAAGGACAACCAGAGTTCTTGAGCACTCACCCAAGCGATGCGAGACGTATTGCCGATATTGAGAAGCAGATTCCGAATGCAATGCGGTATTACAAAAAGTAAAAACGTAATTTAACTATAATAAAAAGGGAGCATTTGCTCCCTTTTTTGTTTCAGTTGTATATTACGCTACACGCCAGCGATTGCGTCGGAGATACCTAATATAATGCCTACGACAAGTCCCAGGAAATTAAATCCGATGGTGATGATGGCTATGATCCCGATGAATTTATAATGTTTCTTTAAAGCTTCGAGACAGAGCTCAAGTTGGATGCTATCGCGGTTTTCGATAGCTTTTTTTGCTTTGGATCCAAAATTATAGAGGAAATAGATCGGGAGGCAGGAGAAAGCCATCATCAGCAGGTAAAGTATACCAAAGGTTGATATTGTGCTGGCGGATATATATTCACCTTGATCTAGAGATAGAGCACTTGCCCCGAACATCAGGCTAATCATGGTTATGGCCGATAACCCAATAAGTATAAAACAGAGAATAGCCAAAAAAATAGCCCATTTAGCTGCTGAAGCTAAGAAAGAAAGCCCTGCTGGAGACAACTTAATGTCTGCGGGTTCCTGAAAAGAAGAATTTTGAATACCGACTTCCATGAAAAAAGTGAATTATAAAGGTGTGCGAATTTCTAAAAAGTTCTCCGTTTTTAAAAACAGATTTTTAAAGAAACCAGTTCGAACGGACAATAGTTTATAGTTTTTAAATAAATACAAGGCACAGTAGCGCAATTGCTACAAAAAAACGAGTTGATTAATAAAATTCTCGGTTGAAAGAAAGTTAATGAATTTTTTTAAAAAAGCTCAAGTTGGGAATGGAAGAATGTTGTTACAAATAAATCGGAGCGATTGACTGTGGAAAACTATTTTATATAGACTTGGTTCTTTGGAAATGGTGGTTTAAAAGGTGTTATAACGTTTTTTTTCTTTAAAAATTATATAGGAAGATAAGAATTTCTTCCTGTATAGTATGAAGTGTATGTGCTGTAGTGTGTTAAGTTTATATTAAGTCCTTTGTTATTTGAAATCTCTTAGTAATTTTGCTTAACATTTTTTAACAAATCACATTATATGAAAAGATCTTTACTCTTTTTTGCACTTGTTATGGCTAGTTATGGTGCTGTACAAGCTCAGGTTACTACAAGTAGTATGACTGGTATAGTAACGCAAACGAGTGGAAGTACTACACAGGGCGCAACAATTAAAGCTATTCACGTACCTTCAGGAACAGTTTATTCCGGTTCTGCTAATGCCGCAGGGAGGTTTAACTTGGCAAACATGCGTGTTGGCGGTCCTTACAAAATTGAAGTTACATATGTTGGTCAACAGCCAGTGACTTACGATGACATTTATCTTCAATTGGGGCAGCCATTTGTTTTAAATCCTGTGTTTGGAGAAAATGCAACTACTTTACAAGAAGTAACCGTAACAGGTCAGGTGAGACGAACTCAAAAGACGGGAGCATCGACGAGTATTGGCCAAAAGCAATTGCAGGAATTGCCTCAAGTAGAGCGTAGTATAACAGAGTTTATGCGTTTGACACCTCAGGCTAATGGTAATTCATTTGCAGGAAGAGACGCAAGATATAATAACTTACAAATCGATGGGGCTAACTTTAATAATGGATTTGGTTTAAGTGGTGGGCCTATTCCAGGTGGAAACTCTCAGCCCATTTCATTAGATGCGATCGAAGCTATTTCGGTCAATATAGCTCCTTTCGACGTTACACAATCTGGTTTTACAGGAGCAGGTATTAATGCTGTTACCAAAAGCGGAACGAACAAAATAACTGGTACAGCATACTATTTTCTTCAAAACCAAAGCTTACAAGGAAGAAAGATTGATGATATAACATTAGATAAAGTTGATGCTGCAAAGAAGAATTTTGGTTTTAGCTTAGGTGGGCCAATAATTAAAGATAAATTATTCCTTTTTGTTAATGCTGAACGTGAGGAGGCGACAGGGGGGAATGCTTCTGGAGCAAATTTATGGAAAGCTTCTGAAGACGGAGTAGCTGATCCCGCTAATAATATTGCTAGAACAAAACGTTCGGATTTGGATGCTGTACGTAATCATTTAATTAATCAATGGGGCTACGATCCCGGTCGGTATGAAGGATATGCGAACGAAGCAAAGGAAGGTAGTACAAAATTCTTAGCAAGATTAGACTGGAATATTAATGAGGTTCATAAGTTTGCATTACGTTACAATCAAGTAGTTGGGAATTCCATGCAGGTTGCAAATGCAAACTCGGGACCAAGACCTAGAGCAGATTTTGATTCATATGCTCGTGTAGGTCAAAATTCCATCACTTTTGAAAATGGTAATTATGCATTTAAGAATGTGGTAAGATCAATCACAGCGGAATTGAATAGTAATTTTACTTCAAGATTAAGTAACCAATTTTTAGCAACATATACTAGGATTCAGGATACGAGAAGTACCCCAAGCGATCAATTATTCCCATTTGTGGATATTGGTGATGGAAGTCATCAGCAATTTTTGGATAATCCTGCTAATGCAGGTAAGCAGCCAGGTTTCTATAACAACTATATGAGTTTTGGTACAGAGTTATTCTCTTACAATAATGATGTTGTTAATAATAATTATTCGTTTATCAATAACTTAAATTTACAAGCTGATAAACATAATTTTACATTTGGTGCTGCTTTCGAAATTCAAAATTATGGTAATAGTTATACCCGAATGGGTACATCATACTACCGTTATAATTCAGTTGAGGATTTTCTTTCCACAGGTGGCCCTAATGAAAAAGCGCCAATTATGTTTGGTCTTACATATCCATATGAGGGGCAGGATACTTATTCCCGTGTAAATTTTGGGCTTGCATCTGTATATGCGCAAGACCGTTGGTCGGTATCGGATAACTTGACCTTGACTTATGGCTTGCGTGCAGAATTACCTATCTACATGAATAAGTTGACCGCTAATCCATCAATCGATGCATTACGTTTATTAGATGTGAATGGTATGCCTAAAAATTATGATTCTGGTTTATGGCCTAAATCGAAATTATTAGTATCTCCACGTTTAGGTTTTAATTATGACGTGTTTAAAGATCGCTCTTTAGTTTTACGAGGCGGAACAGGATTTTTCTCAGGACGTGTTCCATTTGTATGGTTAACTAATATGCCTACCAATGCAGGGGTATTGCAAAATGTTGTTGAACCTGGATCTTACAACGATGTCCAAGGATGGATCGGAAATGTTACATTTAATACAGATCCTTATTATCACTTAAATAATGTTCCTAAAGGAGCTGAAAATGTATTTATCAAAACGCCTAAAGATGGAGCTCCTAGTTCATTCGCTTTAGTCGACAGAGATTTCAAAATGCCAATGATATGGCGTACCAGCTTCGGCGCGGATTATCAAATTCCTAATACTCCGTTAGTTTTGACAGGAGATTTCTTATACACTAAAGATATAAATGCTGTATTCCAATTTGGAGCAAATCGAGTAACACCAAACACATTCTTAAATTATGGTTCATCGGGTGAAGTAGGTGATTATGGAGACAATAGAGTATTTTACCCTAAAGGTGTGCAAGCCTATAACTCTGCAATAGGAGCTAATAATGCAGTCGTATTGACTAATACTAATGTAAAAGGACACTCTATGAGTGCGACGTTAGGTGTGTCCGTTCCAAATTACAGAGGTTTTAGTGGAAGTTTATTTTACACCTATTCTGATTCCAAAGAAGTAACGGGTAATACTGGGTCAAATGCTAGCTCAGCATGGGGTGGCTCTGCTAATATCCACGGACCGAATGATCAATACTTATATCAGTCAGCATTTGCTGTTCCACACCGCTTGGTAGCAAATTTGAGCTATCGTTTTGAATATGCTAATCATTTATCGACTACTGTAGGTATTTATTATAATGGTTCTTCTCAAGGCAGATTCTCTTATACTTATGGAAACGACATTAATAATGATGGACAGAATGCTGATCTTATCTATTTGCCAAAAGAGATATCTTCATTGAAATTTCAAGAGTATTCAGTGAAATATGTGGATAATAATAAAGTCGAACATACCAAAACTTTTACAGAACAAGAACAACGAGCTGGTCTTGAAGCTTACATTAAAGAAAATGGGCTAGAATCGTATCGCGGAAAATACCTCCCTCGTAATGCTTTTTCTATGCCTTGGTTAAATCGTTTTGATGTACGTGTTCTTCAAGATTTATTCACTAATATTGGTTCACGCAAGCACAAATTACAATTAAGCGTAGACGTTATCAATTTTGGTAATTTATTGAATAAAAGTTGGGGTATCCAAAGTACCCTAACGCCAGCAAGACAATTTTTGAGTACTGCAGGAGCTGTACCAGCTGATGGTATTCCTACTTTCCGTATGCATGCGACAAATGATAGTTCAACGGGAGAAACTGGGCCATATTTATCAAAAACTCCATTCCGAAATGTAAGTGCTTTATCTACTACATGGAAGATGCAGGTTGGTGTAAGATATATATTTTAGTGTTTTAGACTACTATGATGTTTTTTATCCCTGTCGCAAGACAGGGATTTTTTTGTATATATTAGTGAAACAAAGTGTCCCATTTTTGTTCGATAAATTATGTGCTCAAAAAAAACTTAGTTATGAAAGCAAAATTTACGGAAGTCTTAAACGATACATTATCTTATTTTCTACTTGGAGATATTGAATTGCTGCACGATTACCAAGTGAAAAACGGTTTACCCAATGATCTTGCGACCGAATTTACAACAAAAGAAACAGGCGACTGGGTTGTCGAAGCGGGGATCATGATTCCTTTGTCACAGGTTGAAAATTTATCCTATACCATTATCTTTCTAACTGATGATGAAGCACCCGAACTATTGAAAGAGGGGAATGATCTTCAGATCCGGGAAGACGGATACATCTTGAACGTAGCGAACGGTAAGATCATGTTATTCACCTGGTGGATACTAAAAGATTTTACCGCAGAGAAAGTGAAAGAGCGGATCAAACACCAACATAAGTTTGGAAAACCTCAAGTTGAGCTGGAAAATGGTTGGTACAAGCTTAGTATACTTGCCGGACTCACACAGCAAGAAAGTTCTTTCAAAAATCAGGATGGAGAAACAATGTATATTACTGGGTTAGAACCTACGTTTGAATTTGTACTGACCAAATCAACTGCAAAAGATCAGTGTACTGCCGATATCTTTCGATCCTATAAAATAATGCAGTAGATTCTTTTGCTTCATATGTTTGAATAGCAATAGCTATACGGTGCTGCTTTAGACAAGAGGAGCGTTGGTTTTGCTCATGTAACACGGAAGATTGCTATATGGAGAAAACAGTCCGTAACAACCTGTTTTGTATAGGTAATTAGCTTGTGTTCAATAGAAAATAACAACTTTATCATTGAAATTCGAAACTTATTTTTCTTTCAGTTCCCGATTGATAGCTATAAATTTGTTCGAGACTTATTAATATATAGATTTGTCCAGGTTATCATGGACAATGATTTACTTTCTCTACCCTCCCAGGCAAAAAGAGTGATTAGAGGAAGTGTAAATGTCCCGTAATTGTCTTCGTGTTTTGCAAAATATACTGAGCGATTGCGGGCGCTTGCTTTATTCAATAGACTTTTTCGCAAACAATCCAGTTATATATAAGTCATCTATCTCCCTCATCATTTCCTGACATAAGATTCTATTCCAAAGCTGTTTTTTTTGCACATTTCCAGCGCTTTTTAAGTACGACCTAAATACAGATTTTACGTCACCGACCAACCCGATTGTCGGAAAAAGGTCGGCTTTCTCTGAAATATATTACGCAAATAGGGATTGTTAATCGGAAGCAATCGTGTTAATGTTGAATAATATCTGCCTAAAACTAGTCTGGGATTGAGGCAAATCTTGCGTTTTTCGTGAACTGATTTTTAAATTCTGTTGTTTGATTATCGTTTGGTATTTATAATCTTTGTATAGATTATAACATACAAATTATGGGAAGTTCCCACGAGCAGTCTTTAGGTATAGCCTTGCCAAATTCCATCCGGCATTATCCCATGGGAGATCAGGCGATCGTCCTTTTTTTTGGTGATTCGCTTTCCGAAGCTGTCAATACACAGGTTCGTAAGGTCGTGGCCTGTATCGAAAACTGGTCGCAGCCAGGCGTTATTGAGTATGTTCCGGCCTATACAACAATCACGATATACTATGATCCGCTGACGATTACCTATCAGGGACTATTAGCTGCGTTACAAACAATCGTACAAGATATATCTGATGATCCGAAATATCAGGCTGTAAAAAAGGAAATCCCCGTCTTTTACAATGGGGATGACCTCGCTTATGTAGCCCAATACAATGGGTTGACGGAAGAAGAAGTTATCCATATTCACAGTGCTCCGGAATACCGGGTATATATGATCGGTTTTGTTCCTGGATTTCCCTATTTGGGCGGTATGGACAGCAGGATCGCAACAGCAAGAAAAGAAGTACCCCGCTTGAAGATTGAGGCTGGAGCGGTGGGGATTGCGGGACAACAGACAGGAGTATACCCGATCGCGACCCCTGGAGGTTGGCAGATCATTGGGCATACGCCATTGCAGCTGTTTGACCTCAAACGTGAAAAACCCTCCTTGCTTGAAGTGGGGGATCTTGTGTGTTTTGTGCCAATCACTTATGATGAGTTTGTTCAACTAAAAGCAGCATCCTATGGGCATTAAGATCATCAGGGCGGGCATGTTGACTATGATACAGGACTTGGGACGCTATGGTCTACAGCGCTACGGTATGGCCGTTAGTGGGGCGATGGATAGCTATGCTTTACTGCTGGGCAACAGTATACTGGGAAATGAAGACAACGAAGCCGCAATAGAATGTACTATTATTGGTCCTACCATTTATTTCGAACAGGCACAGCTTATCGCTGTGACAGGGGCAGACCTGTCGCCCAAGGTTGATGGTCTGCCCTTACCAATGTGGAAACCTGTCTTGATTGAGGCTGGTTCACTGCTTTCTTTCGGGAGACCAAATTCGGGCAACCGGTCTTATATCTGTTTTCGGGGTGGACTTGATATCCCCGAAGTACTTGGCAGCAGATCAACTTATAGCAAGGGAGAAATAGGTGGCTGGCAAGGTCGGTCACTCAAAGAACAGGACCGGATTGCTTTCAACCATCCCTATGATAGTGGAGAAACCCAATTCTCCTGGAGCATTGACCCTGCGCTGTATCCAGACCTTTCTACTGGAGTCATCCGGGTGATGGACGGCCCACAGCGGGATGAGTTTGAAAGCAACTCACTGAAAAGCTTCTTTGCGGATGTGTTTACCATTAGCAAAAACTCGGATCGGATGGGATACCGCTTACAATCCAGACCGCTACAGCTCAAAGAACAAAGGGAACTTTTATCAACGGCGGTCACCTTTGGCAGTATACAGGTGCCACCGGATGGCAACGCAATTATTTTAATGGCTGACCATCCGACCACAGGCGGTTATCCCGTCATTGGCCAGGTTGCTACTGTAGACCTTCCGCTCCTGGCGCAAAAGAACCCATCGGATATTATCCGTTTTGAACGGGTCGACCTGGATGAGGCCCAAAATTTATTGAAACAGCGGCATCAACAATTAATTAAACTGAAAAGTGCAATCGCATTGAAATATGAATAAGCAACTGACTATAGATTTAAATTGCGATATGGGCGAGAGTTTTGGCGCTTGGACAATGGGCAATGATGAGGCTATCCTGCCTTATATTTCCGCTGTCAATATTGCCTGTGGTTTTCATGCCGGAGATCCTTCGACTATGATGAAAACCATTCAGCTGGCCCTGAAATATAATGTCAAAATAGGCGCCCATCCCGGTTTTCAGGATCTGGTAGGTTTTGGAAGACGGGAGGTTCAGACTACAGCTCGGGAAGTTTACGAACTGGTCGTCTATCAGATTGGTGCACTTGCAGCATGTGCCAAGGTGCAACAGACAGCATTACGACATGTGAAGCCGCATGGCGCCCTCTATAATATGGCGGCGCGCAAACCTGAATTGGCCGATGCCGTCGCAGCAGCGATCTACGCGATCGATCCAAACCTCATCCTATATGGTCTTTCGGGCAGCGAACTCATTAACGCCGGTCGGAATAAAGGCTTGAAGGTATATAGTGAGGTCTTTGCCGACCGCACTTACCAACAGGATGGCACATTGACAGCAAGGTCGGATAAAAATGCGCTTATTCATGATCCTGAGCAGGCCGCGGAACAGGTGCTGCGAATGATCAGAACAGGAAAAGTGACTTCCCTGCAAGGTAATGTGGTGGACATCCAAGCCGATACCATCTGCCTGCATGGTGATAGCCCAGAAGCAGTACAATTTGCCAAGACAATCAACCAAACGTTAAAAAACCACGATATACTGATCCGATGAAACAAAGAAATACTTCAGCACTTATTGGTGCGGCATTGTTGATGGCGACATCGGCTATCGGTCCGGGCTTCCTGACACAAACGACGGTTTTCACAAAATCGCTGGGCGCGAGCTTTGGATTCGTGATTCTGGTATCCATCCTAATTGATATCGGGGTTCAGTTAAATATCTGGCGTGTGATCGCGGTATCCGAAATGAGGGCACAGGATATCGCGAACAAACTGTTGCCCGGATTGGGTGGTTTTATCTCGCTACTGATTATCCTCGGCGGTTTGGCATTCAATATTGGCAATGTCGCTGGAGCGGGACTGGGGTTGGAAGCCCTCTTTGGTGTAAATGTCATGACCGGAGCCTGTATCTCGGCATTTATTGCTATCGCTGTTTTCCTAAACAAACAGATAGGCAAAGCCATGGATCGCTTTACCCAGCTCATGGGGGCGATCATGATTTTAGCATTTATCTATATCACATTGATATCTTCGCCGCCACTGGGTGAGGCTGTAATTCGGACAGTTGCCCCGTCAAAGATTGACTTTGTTTCGATCATAACATTGGTAGGGGGCACTGTCGGCGGATATATTACTTTTGCAGGTGGTCACCGCTTGATTGATGCTGGGGTAAAAGGATTTGATGCCTTACCGACCGTTAATAGAAGTGCCGTCATGGGGATATCTGTTGCTTCCCTAGTTAGGGTCTGTCTATTTTTGGCTGCCTTGGGTGTGCTGAGTCAGGGTTTGTTGATTGACGATGGTAATCCTACAGCCTCAGTTTTCCAGCTTGCGGCAGGCACTTTTGGCTATCGCCTGTTCGGGCTGGTCATGTTCGCAGCTTCGATTACCTCCATTATCGGTTCGGCTTATACTTCCGTTTCATTTATAAAAACATTCAATGCACGGATCGCAAAAAATGAAAATTGGATTATCATTGCTTTTATATTGATTTCCACCCTAATATTTGTTTTTGTTGGTAAGCCTGTCCATCTATTGATTATCGCTGGTGCAGTGAATGGTTTTATATTGCCGATCTCGTTGACCGTGATGTTGATAGCTGCCTACAAACCTGCTATTGTGGGCGTCTATAAACAACCGATCCTGCTGACATTGATTGGGGCAACGATCGTTGCGTTAATGGCGTTTATGAGCCTAAGGGTACTCATGGATCTGTAAGTCTTTCGAACGTCAGATCATAGTTTTCAGCATACAAGTGCCAATATCCTCAACTTTCCGTCGGGTATCCAATTTTGGAAAGAAAATCAGCTTGAAGCATTTGCAGGCGGGCTTTATCAAGGGAGACAGAAATCAAGTTGAAATTGTCGTTTGACACGTTAAATGAACTTTATATGTAAAATATTTTTATAACTTTCTGGTATCACGTATTTTAATTTGATCAATAATCCTTTTAAAATGATGACCGTCCAACGTTATTACCGCCCTGAATTAGATGTATTACGCTTTATTGCTTTCCTCTGTGTCTTTTTTGTACACCGCATGGATCTTGCTCCCTTTGATCCTGTTAAACAATACTGGCTCTATAACATTAATTTGGTAGGTAACTTCGGTGTTCCGGTCTTTTTTTTACTAAGCGCATTCTTGATTACGGAATTACTGACCCGAGAGCAGGAGCAGACTGGTCGGGTGCATCCAAAAGCTTTTTATATCCGACGTATACTGCGTATCTGGCCACTTTATTTTGTGGTATTCTTTGGTTGGGTATTGTTGACCCCATTTTTTTTTCCTGCGTTTGCGCTACCGCCACTGGCCTGGTGTTCTTTTAGTCTATTTGCAGGCAATATATACATCAATACGCATGGATGGTTGCCAGCTTATCCGCTCAATCCACTATGGAGTATATCTGTAGAAGAACAGTTTTATATCTTGATTCCCTTGTTGGCTGCCTATGGTGGTCGTCGTGGTCTGAAAATGGCAGCCTATCTGTTCCTCGCGCTGGCCTATATTTTTCTTATTTATTATGGGCTACACCCGACCAAAGAGTTTAACAGTGCCTGGACCAATAGTTTTGTGCAGTTTCAGTTTTTTGCCGTTGGCATATTACTGTCGTTATATTTCAAAGGTTGGATGCCTCAATGGTCGCTGGTCACACGTTTTCTGCTGATTGTCGCGACTCTGGGATGTTGGTTGCTGGCTTCTATTGCCTGTGGAATACATGCTGATGCCCCCCATCTTTCGAATGTGCCACAAACTGTAATTGGTTGGATGCTGATATTGCTTGGTAGCGTATTATTGTTTCTCAGTTTATTGGGGATGCCCGAACGCTATTTACCCAAACCTATGATCTATCTTGGCCGTATTTCCTATGGCCTCTATGTATTTCATATCTCTTTTTATTGGCTGATCTATAAAACATTTGCAACAGAACTGACAACTTTAAGCCAGTCTCTGGGGCTAGAAGAATGGCGGAATACGCTTGGCTTTGTGATCGCTTTTATCGCCACGGTACTGCTGTCTATGTTGTCCTATCATTTTTTTGAAAAACCATTTTTGAGACTGAAAAAGCGCTTTACCCTCGTTCCCTCTAGAGATTAATACGAACATTTTTAAGAAGCAAAGAAAATGCAATCCATGTTAGGAGTATAAATACAGGTAAATCATTTAAAATAAATATATTACAAAGAATAAATTAATTAACTTTAGAATATAACTTAGATGACTGTCAACCATTAAACTTAAATTAAATATGGAACGTAGAAAATTTCTCCAATCTTCACTGGCAATGACCGCCGGTATGGCTGTAGGTGTCGGCCCCGCGATGGCGGGGGAAGGGAATTCCACAAAAAAGGAATTGTATGAATGGCGCGAATATGAAATACGCTTTGGAGGAGATATCGACCAATTGGAACAATATTTTAAATCCGCACTGATACCTGCGCTCAATAAATATGGCATAAAAACAGTAGGTGTTTTTAAAGAATGGAAGAGAACTGATCCGGCCAAACTTTACTTGCTGATTCCCTATACGTCCTTCGAAAGCTATACCACTGTAAACGCAAAAATACTTGCAGATACCGATTATATTAAAAATAGTGAAGTCTATACTAATTTACCTGTTGACAAACAGGTATATAACCGATTTACCTCTTCCCTGATGTTGGCCTTCGAAGGCTGGCCTACGATGACTGTACCGGAAGGCAAGCCTCGGATCTTTGAATTAAGAAGCTATGAAGGTTATAGCGAAGGTGCTGTCAAAAGAAAAGTCAAAATGTTCCATGATGGGGAATTCCCGATTTTTGTACGGGCGAAATTAAAACCCGTGTTTTTTGGGGAAGTGATTGCAGGCGATAAGTTGCCACGTATTACTTATTTGCTCACCTGTGATAATATGGATGAGCATGAAAAAGGGTGGAAAGCTTTTATAGCTGATCCCGAATGGAAACGGTTAATATCGGATGCCCAGTATGCAAATACAATATCGAAAATCAGTAACGCGTTTCTGGTACCCACGTCTTACTCGCAAGTGTAATAGAGGCAGGCCCATTTTTAGCCGCTTGGACGGATTTTCAAGCGGCCTTATTGGCTATTTTGTTATTTTCATAAGAGATTAAAATAAATTTTCATCTTACTCATAAGATCACCGTAATATACCATGCGTATTCAAGCCTATCTGAACTGGTTTATAAACAAAAAATACACTTACTATTTTCTGTTTATTCTGATCCATATAGGTTTTATGCTGCTCAACAGGAAATTATATGCTGCGGATGACGACTGGGTGCCCTTTGTACCCATCTTTTTTGTCCATTTTTGCCTAATGGTCGCCATTACTTTGGTCAATGGCTTTTTATTGTTTCCTTGGTTTGAACGGACAAAAAGAGGATTTGCTTATCTCACGGCCGTGCTCTTTTCTATTCTCGTTTACGTAACGATCATTGTGCTGACAGAATATTATCAGCTTATCGAAAAACTTCCTCACTTTGCAACTACGGACTATAAGCAACTGGCCTGGAGTTCCTTTTTGGATGCATTATGGTTTGTCGTGGTCTCCTGCATGATCTCTATTACACAAACACGTTATGAAAAAGACCAGCAATTGAAGAATTTTCAGATCGCACAGCTGGACTCCGAACTGAACTACCTGCGATCACAGATCAATCCCCACTTTTTGTTTAATGGTCTGAATACGGTTTATGGACTTATCGATAGACATAATGGTACCGCCCGAGATGCATTGGTGCAGTTTGCAGACCTATTGCGGTATGGATTATATGAAGCTAATGCAGATACTGTCGATCTGGCAAAAGAAATTTCTTACCTGAAAAGCTATATGGAAATTCAGCAGATGCGAAAAAATGAACTGTCAACCGTGGAACTTACAGTCGACGTAACGGATGAGGGAAAACGGATTGTACCCTTATTATTCTTACCTTTTGTAGAGAATGCATTTAAGTTTAGTGGATATACAAATGAAAAGGAAAGCTTTGTCAAGATTTTACTCCGGCAGAAAGAAAATAAGCTTTTATTTGAATGTGAAAACTCGTATGGGCCCAGCGTACAGGAAACTGGTGGTATTGGATTGGAAAATGTCAGACGACGTTTGCAACTATTGTATCCTGCCGCCCATACATTACAGATCGAAAATGATGCTGCAATCTGGTCTGTTAAATTAAATATTATGATATGAATAAATTGAGTTGTATTATCGCGGATGATGAACCCATTGCAAGAAAAATATTGCGTGAATTTATAGAGGATATTCATTTTCTACAATTGGTAGGTGAATTTGAAAACACCAATCAACTTGATCAATGGCTTCAACAAAATAAAGCAGATATTCTATTCCTAGATATTGAAATGCCTCAAAAAACAGGAATTCAGTATTTACGGGAAATCAACCTCAGACCTGTCGTTATATTGACTACGGCATACCCCGAATATGCATTGGATGGCTACGAACTGGATGTGCTTGACTATTTACTTAAGCCAATCGCCTTTAAACGATTTTTGAAAGCAGTGCTGAAAGCCAAAGAATACCTGGAATCGGGTCGGACAGAAGTACCAGCACCTTCATTTCTATTTGTTCGTTGTGAAAAGAAGATCGAAAAGATAGATTTTGGGGATATACTCTTTATAGAATCTGCCGGAAATTATGTTTTCATCCATCTCCCTGAAAAGAAAATAATGGCCTATTTGACATTAAAAAGCATTGCTGAGCAGCTGCCCGCAGAGGAATTTATTCGCATACATCAGTCTTTTCTCGTTGCGCTAGCTAAAATTGATCGTATTGAAAATAATATGATCTGGGTACATAATAGACAGCTCCCGATTGGTAGAAGTCATCGGGAACCGCTAGCACAGTGTATCGAACGCTATATCCTGAAAAGGGGGAGTTAAATCTGTCGCAGCTTTCTAGTCAATATTTCCACCTAAATGGTCGAAAATTACCCCTCAAAAAAGTAGTTACTTAGCGATATTTGGTCTAATAACTAAATATAAACCCAGCTAATGATAACTATTGTGAGGTCAATACTCGCGGGTATTGCTGTGTCCTTGGCTCTATATGGTCAGGCACAAAACATAGATTTGAAAACCTGGCCCGAAAAGGCTAATCCCATAACCGTTGGGCGTTTGGTCGCACAGCGTTTTGTCGAAAGTCCACATAACAGCTTTAAACCACCAGCACCCCCAAGATCTATTACCTATCCCGAAGTATGTACCTGGTACGGGGCACTAAAGTTTGCCGACATCAGTAACGACAAGGTACTGCTTGAGCAACTTACCCAACGCTTTATGCCTCTTTTTGATACAGAGAAACATTTAGTCCCACGGCCTTGGCATGTGGATTTTGCGGTATTCGGAACCGTTCCCCTGGAACTTTATCAGCAGACACAAAACAAGACTTTTCGCGAAATGGGAATGCGCTTTGCCGATGCCCAATGGAGCCTCCCCATTGATTCGCCCCAAACCGTGAAAAATGCCTACCAAAAGCTTCTGGATAAGGGACTCACCTGGCAGACACGTTATTGGATAGACGATATGTATATGATCACCATGGTGCAGTCCAAGGCATTTCAGGTGACCAGAGAGCGTAAATACATCGACCGGGCCGCCCATGAAATGCTGGTCTATCTCGATACCATTCAAAAGGAAAACGGTTTATTCTATCATGCCCCGGATGCACCCTTCTTTTGGGGAAGGGGGAATGGCTGGATGGCCGCAGGGATGAGTGAGCTGCTTTCTTCCTTACCCATCGATAACGCCAATAGACCTGCGATATTAGCCTCTTACAAAAAAATGATGGCCAGCCTCAAAAAGTATCAACGTAAAGATGGTCTGTGGGGCCAACTAATCGATAAACCTGAATCCTGGGTGGAGACTTCGGGTTCAGCCATGTTTACCTACGCACTTATTACTGGCGTGAGAAACGGCTGGCTTGATGCCAAAGAATATACACCCATCGCACGCAAAGCTTGGTTAGCTCTCGTTGACTATATCAACGAACAAGGGGATATCTCCAATGTTTGCGAAGGAACGAATAGAAAAGATGACTATCAATATTACCTGGATCGAAAACAAAAGACAGGTGACATGCATGGGCAGGCACCGATACTCTGGTGTGTAAATGCTTTGTTGAAAAAATAACTTATTATGCAGAAAATTCTGATTATCCTCTTGCTGCTGCTTTGTAGTCAGGCAAAAGCGCAACCTATTCAATGGAAAGAACAGTATCCCGGTGTATGGAAAGGTACCTTTGGTCAGCCCGAGAAATATACCTTGCTGAGTGCTGCCGATAGTAAACCGCGCGCTGCAATACTTGAACAGCTCCAATCAACTGATTTTCCATTTCCGAAAATGGAAGTTCATGCGGAACTGATAGATGGGAAAACCTATGTGCGGATGCCATTGACAAAAAATGAACAGATCTATGGTTTGGGCCTGAATTTTCAAACTGTTCACCAACGTGGCAAGATCCTTAATCTGCATGTCGACCACTATGGTGGCAAAGATAATGGCCGGACGCATGCTCCAGTCCCTTTTTATGTGTCCTCCAAGGGTTATGGTGTACTTGTTAATTCTGCGCAGTATCTGACCTACTACGTGGGTACGGGTGTTCGTAAAGATGCTAAGGAACCGGCAGAACCCAAGGATCGTAATACCGATAAAAGCTGGAACTCGCGTCCTTATTCAGATGCGGTAGAGATTTATATCCCAGCTGCAGGTGTGGAAATTTATGTCTTTGCAGGTATCAATCCCTTGGACGCAATCAAACGATATAATTTATTCTGTGGTGGTGGTACATTGCCGCCACGATGGGGACTGGGATTTACACAGCGGGTACAGAAACTCTATACCGCCGAAGAGGTAATTCATGAAGCCGCCCAGTTTGAGGAACATGGTTTTCCACTTGATTTCATTGGGCTTGAGCCCGGATGGCAGTCGCGTGCCTATCCATGTACCTTTGAATGGGACAAAGGGCGTTTTCCGGATCCAGCTGTTTTGATTAAGAAATTGGCCACGAAGGGAATCCGTCTAAATCTTTGGACAAATCCTTATATCTCGCCAGAAGCTGGTATTAGTAAGGCGATCGAACCTTATACAGGTTCTCATACCGTCTGGAATGGGACAGTGCCTGATTTGAACCATCCCGAAGCTAAAAAAATCCTCGCTAAACAATTTATGGATGCCCAGCTCAACATTGGCGTCAGCGGTTATAAAATGGATGAGGTCGACGGCTATGATTATTATCTTTGGCCCGATATGGCCAAATTTCCATCGGGGATCAGTGGTATCCAGATGCGGCAAACCTATGGTGTACTTGCGCAGAAACTGACCGATAGTTTATATAGAAACCAGAATAAACGCACGTATGGATTGGTGCGCGCATCCAATGCCGGAGCCAATAATTTGCCTTATGTCATCTACAATGATTATTACAGTCATCAAGATTTTATTACGGCACTGGTCAATAGTGGATTTTGCGGTGTACTATGGACGCCGGAAGTACGGGGATCGAAGACAGGACAGGAGTGGCTACGTCGCTTTCAGTCCGTTGTCTTTTCGCCAATGGCCATGATCAATGCCTGGTCCAGTGGGACAAAGCCCTGGTCTTTTCCCGAAGTCGCTGATCAGGTGAAATATTATGCACAATTAAGGATGGAACTGATGCCGTACTTATATTCGGAATTTGCGAAGTATCATTTTGATGGCACGCCTCCATTTAGGGCGATGGTATTGGAAGAAGGTTTCCAAGGACAGGCCAAAGCTGTGGCGGACAATCAGGATCTGGAAACAAATCCTTACCTGGAAGCTGTGAATAGGGAAATAAAGGATCAGTATATGTGTGGTGAATATATACTGGTTGCGCCACTATTCGCTGGTGAGTCATCGCGAAAGGTGTTATTGCCAAAAGGTAATTGGTATGATTTCTATACCGGAAAATATGTGGGCAATGGAGCGGAGATCGTTGCCAATCCGGATATGGATCGCATACCGGTCTATGTCAAAGATGGTGGTATTATACCCATGATGGGCAGTCGTCTACACACGCCACTCCCCAATGAGAAAGTTGATTTGACCATCCGTCATTATGGGGAGAAGGAAGGGAGCTATCAGCTATATGATGATGACGGTGTAAGCTTTGATTACGAAAAAGGAAGTTATGTCTGGCGTCGGGTGTTGGTCAAAAAAGATGAAAAAGGAAGCTTGAGTGGAGAAATGTCCAAGCCGCAACCAGGAAAACCAAATTCGTTTGGGCGGGTTCAATTTGAATTTATGACAAAATAGAAAAAACAAAATAGCTTATCCCTACTGGTTTAATAAGGTGATTTTTGGGATTAAATGACCATTTTTTACTGCTAAAAAGAACAGAATTTACACCATCTTACAGGAGGAAGTAAACGATATTTGGGTAATAACGAATTATAAACAAATAACCAAATAAGGGAATACAGATGAGTCTGTCATTAGCTTCGATCAATATGGAAGCTGAGACGAAATGTGGCCTTTATGGCCAGGATGCCTTAGTATAATAAATAACCAATTAATAAATATCTAACTTATGATGAAAAGTATCACAAAAATGGGGTGCTTTGTACTCTGCCTATTTTTAATAATGGGAAGTATGGGCTTACCGCTGTTTGCCCAACAAAATGTTCGGCTTTCCGGCAAAGTGAGTAATAGCAAAGGTGACGCATTACAGGGGGTGAGCGTCCGGGTAAAAGGAAAGAGCCAAGGAACAAGTACAGATGCTGCAGGCAAGTATCAGATTGAGGCTGCTCCGGCAAGTATACTCGTTTTTAGTCAAGTGGGGATGAAAGCCGAGGAGCGTACGGTCGGTGCTCAACGACAAATCGACGTACAGCTGGTTGAAAATGACAATGCCTTGGATGAGATCGTAGTCACCGGCTATGGCGGTGTTGCAAAAAAACGAGATCTAACCGGGGCGATATCTTCTGTTAACGCAAAAAAAATTCAGGAAAGACAACCCATTAATCTATTTGATGTCTTACAGGGACAAGCAGCCGGTGTACTGATCGTTAACGATGGCGGTGGTGCTCCTGGGGCAACAGGCTCCATACAGGTGCGGGGAACCTCAACTTTGAATGGGGGTAATGGACCCTTGTATCTGGTCGATGGTGTTATCAATCCCGACGGTGCAAATATTAACCCTACGGATATCGAAAATATCGAAGTGCTAAAAGATGCTGCATCTGCCTCAATCTATGGATCGCGGGCGGCGAATGGTGTTATTTTGATTACAACCAAACGTGGAGCGGAAGGAAAACCTCTGATTAATGTAAATTATAACCATCTTTTTGGCCGTCTGGCACATTATATTCCTGTGAGTAATTCGGCTGAAGTACGTGAGTTTAGAAATATACAAGGACAAAATAGCAATATAGACTCGCTAAATCCAAGCTTTAATGCTGATAATGATCTTCAAAAATTGCTTCTCGGCAATCTTGCACAAAAGAAAGAGATCAAGTTAAGTATAGGTGGTGGCCAAAAAAACCTTCGGTATTACAGCAGTTTAAATTATTTGGATGATAAGTCCATTATACTGAATAGCTATGCAAAGCGTTTACAGTCGCGGATCAATGTGGAGTACCAAGCTTCATCGAAACTGAGATACTCAAACAATATCTCCTTCGCCTGGCAAAAAGGCAACACCATTCCTATTGCCAATACGGTACGCGTCGTTATGGATAGGCCGGCATATTCATTAATCTATTATCCTGACGGATCATTAACGAGTTATGTTGGATCCAAACGAAATCCCATCGCCAATGCATTGTATGAGCAAAATATTGACGAAACCTATTCTGGTCAATTCAATAACCAATTGGACTATCAGTTGAGGAATGATCTGAAACTGACGACTTTGTTTAATGCAAGGTTGGATAACTTGCAAAATACAGGTTTTTCGCCTCGTTTTCTATCGGCCAATAAAGATCAGAACAGTGGATCGAATGAATTTACAAAGACTTTCTCCTGGGAATTTCAGGCATTTGCCAATTATAACAAAACATTCGCGCAGGACCATAACGTATATGCCCTGTTGGGATTTAGTGCCGATCGTAGACGTTTCGATCGTTTCCATTCCGAATATCTGAACAGTGTAAACGAAGAAGTCCTGGTCACATTCCCAGATTATCTGACCTCATCAAAGACCTATACATCCGCGACTGCAAATGCTACAGCCTCTTTATTCAGCAGAATTGGCTACAACTATAAAAGCCGTTACCTCCTGCAAGCTTCATACAGAAGAGATGGTTCCTCAAGATTTGGACCGAGTAACAAATGGGGGAATTTTTTCTCGGGATCCGCTGCTTGGCGTTTTTCGGACGAAAATTTTATGAAATGGGCTAAACCGGCATTGCAGGATGCTAAACTCAGATATAGTTTTGGACAGCTTGGAAATGATAAAATAGGGGATTACGAATCTTATGCAAAGGTAGCATTTGGCGGAAACTACAATGGAGTGGGGGGAGCTGCAATGACTCCGACATTAGGTAATTATTTGATCAAATGGGAGATGACTACACAGAATAATGTGGGCTTGGATCTTACATTTCTCAATGGAAAGTTGGGCTTTACCGCAGATTACTATGTGAAAACAACTACCGATCTGTTATATCCAAGGGAATTACCAAAAGAAACAGGATACACAAAACTTCAGGTGAATGTGGGATCAATCCGGACCCGCGGAATGGAGTTTGTTGTTAGTGCCCGACCAATCGTTCAATCAAATTTTAGCTGGGAAATCAATGGAAATATCTCCTTCGAACGGGGCAAGGTCGTGAAACTGGCCGACGGTATTCCTTTCTTTCCGGGGAATAAATGGTACCTCGAAGAAGGCGGACGCATCGGTAATTTTTACGGATGGCGTAATATCGGTGTGTATGCTTGGGATGAGTCCAATGCCTATAACGACAATTGGGATAAATTGACACTTGTACTTGACGACCAAGGTAAGCCATTGTACCGTGACGGTAAACCTGTCTATACATCAGATGGTCAAAATTATGACGGTACGGTGCATCATATGTATGCCCCAGACGGTAAGTTGAAGGGGGGAGATGCCGAGTGGCTCAACAATAAACGCGATAGCTTGATCAATGACGATGACCGCATGATTCTGGGAAATCCCACCCCTGATTTCTACTTTGGTTTTATGCAAACATTTACCTACAAACGTTTTTCTTTAAATGTGCTTTTCAATGGCGCAATCGGTGGAGAAGTGTATAATGCTTTGTTACAACGCCAGAACTATCCTTCAAATACCGGGGCGGGGTCACCGGATATGGTATACAATGTATGGCGGAAACCGGGTGATGAGGCTAAGTATCCTTACTATCCTGAAAGAAATAACCGTGGAAACATGAAGACCAACCAAAACAGTCTGTACATCGAAGATGCTTCGTTTATCAGACTCGCCAGTGCACGTCTGGCCTATACGTTTAGTCCAAATTTGGTCAATAAATTGAAAATGAAGGGTCTTACAGCCTATATCTATGGAACAAATCTATTGACCTGGACGAACTACAATGGCTACGATCCTGAATTCAGCACAACGAATCCATTGACACCTGGTGAGGACGATGGCCGTTATCCAAGAAGGAGAGAGTTTGGTTTCGGTGTAAATGTTAATTTTTAGAAGATTTCAATTATGTACAAAATAAAAATTTTAGCAGCTTTATTTTTTTTAGGCACCTTGGGTGGCTGTAAAAAATTCCTTGACGAAAAGCCACTTGCAGATGGAACATTGGGTCAGCATTATAAAAATATGTATGATGTGCAGGCCGCAATGGCGGGCATGTATAGTGCTTTTCAGCTTGAAATGGTCGGGAAAGAACAGTATACCGAGAAATATCTTTATTGGGGAGAATATCGGTCAGATAATTTCGATCGCTTTATTAGCTATACAAAGGACTATGTCGATGAAATTGTGTTGAACAGTATTACTCCTTCTAATGATTTTTCAGATTGGAGCGGCCTGTATACAACAATTGGGAGAGCGAATAATAACATCAAATATATTCCGCAGGCGGCTCAATTGGATAGTCGGATAACAATGGCAATGCAAAACGATTATTTAGCACAGAGTTATGCGCTTCGCGCCATGTCTTACTTTTATATTGTTCGTGTCTGGGGTGACGCACCGATCTGGTTGGAGCCCTACGAAGATGTGCAACAACCTGCTGGAAGGGCACGCGAACCGAAGGAGAAACTCATAAAAGATATAATTATTCCAGATCTGGAAAAAGCCTATTCGTTGATTACCAAAGATGCCAGAAGCCCGTTATGGACTATTGGTGAGGCTGGAATATGTGCGATTATGGCCGACGTGTATATGTGGCAGGGAGATCATGAAAATGCGATAAAGTGGATTGAAAAATTATTCGTAGCAAAGTCGCCGACCAATGTCAGTTATGCTGGTTTAAATGAAACCAATCTACAGGATGCAGCGACCTGGAAAACTATCTTTACAAATCCATCTTCCAGCAAAGAGACGATCTGGAGTATCCACTGGGATTATCTGAAAAATGGCTGTGCCTGCATGCAAACTTCCTGGACATCAAATAACAAACAGGTGATTGTGGATGAAGGGATCTGGACCAGCTGGTTTTTGCCGCAAACTACGAGTACACCAAGTCCGGATATTCGACCAAAACAGACGTTGGATGTTTATTTCGGTATGCCAAGCAATAAACGGGATCGATTTATTAAGTGGTATCCGACAGAAGCAAACCCAACCAAAGCGGATCCCTGGCCCGCAACAAATCAATTGCTTCCGGTCTATCTGACCATGTACCGTCTGAGTGACATTTATCTACTTTATGCTGAAGCCTTGAACGCAAGGGGCGACAGAGAAAGAGCCATTAAATATTTGAATTTTGTACGGAAACGTGCTCAACTTCCATTGTATGATCTGAGTGCACCTGAATTGGCAAGCCCCTATGCCCTGGAAACCGCAATCCTAAACGAGCGGCAGCTAGAGCTTTTCGGAGAAGGCAAAAGATGGTTCGACCTGGTACGAACGAATCGTGTTAAGGTTGTAATGGACCCTATTCTGAAACGTAGACAAGAGGATGCCGGAAACTTGGAAATGCCGGGATTCTTAGATCCTAAAAATAGAGCTTACTGGCCGCTGAGTAGAAATGTTTTGAACTCCAATAGTTTGTTGGTTCAAAATCCGGGGTATACAGATTAATGCGGGAATTTAGAAAAGGAAATCATGAAAAGAAATTTTGACATCAAGTGGATACAAGTTGGAGTGATACTCCTGACTTTACTGACAACTGGCTGTTCCCTTTTTGATATGGAATTGCAAGAAAATTACGATTACGAACATAAAACGTTGGACCCTAATATTGGCATTAGCGCGAAGAAGTTTTTAGAAAATCGTTCCTATGGAACCCCCGAAAATCCAACAGATACTGCCTTCAAGTGGATGCGCATTGGTTTGGAATACGCGGGTATTGATCTTAACGAACTGGAAAAGGCAGATCGAACATTTATTTTTTTGCACAATGATGCCATTAAGATCTGGGATGCGAAGGCAAAAAAGGTAACGGGTGGACTCTTTTTTGATTTTCCTATCGTAACAGGAGTGGATGGTACTGGAAAACCACTGACCAAACCTGCGACGAAATGGGAAAATTATAGCAGAGAAGATGTCCGGAATTATTTCCTTTACCTCATCTTGCAGGGCAAATATAACTTCGCTGATCTGAGCATCACCAATGTGAAGGTAAAAACCTTATTGCCGGCAAATACTGTCGCCAGTAAAGGATCGCTGCTGGGCTACTTGAATGAGGGGAAAGGTTTTGATCAGGAGGGAGCCATGTATTTGAAACTGGTGAACAACAACGATTTGGCTCCGATTCAGATTAATAATAAAACAACCAATAGATCGGGGGGATATGGTGTTACGAATGGTGTGGTACATGTTTACGGAGTAAAGGGAAACACCACCGTCTATCCTTTTATTTCCTTACAATAAATTAAACACCTTAAATAAACTTAAATATGACCACAAAAAAAACGGTATTTGCTTCACTCTCACTGTTATTAGTGATGGGGAGTAGCTGTGAAAAACCAGCTGCGGTAAAATTGCAACTAAATGGTATCGCCTGTGTGCAATGCCATACTATTCAATCGGCAGCCGATTTGCAGGCCTTAAGTCTACAGCCGGGCGACACGGTGATTATGAAATCGGGGCAATGGACAAATCAGGAATTGACATTTAGTGCGCAGGGAACAAGCCAGCAGCCTATTGTGTTACTCGCTGAACAGCCCGGAGCAGTGATCATGAAAGGTACTTCCTCCATCAGCATCACGGGTAAATGGCTCGTGGTTAATGGTCTTGTCTTCCAAAATGGATATACCTCCGGAAAAAATGTGGTCGATTTTACCTCTTCTTCATCAAATTGCCGGTTGACAAATACGGCTATTGTGGATTATAATCCGCCCGCAGCAACGACTGACTATAGGTGGGTATCCATTAATGGATCGAATCATCGTATTGATCATTGTTACCTTAAGGGGAAATTACATCAGGGGCCTACGATGGTGGTCTGGGGAACAAATAAAACGATGAAACACCGGATCGATCATAATTTCTTTGGGGAACGGGCAGAGCTACCGAATAACGGCGGTGAAACCATCCGTATCGGAACAAGTGACTGGTCTATGACCAGTGCATTCACGACGATTGAAGATAATATTTTTCAACGTTGCAACGGTGAAACTGAAATTATCTCGAACAAGATGGGGAGCGATACCATTCGCAATAACTTCTTCCACGAGAGCGAAGGGACGCTATGTTTGAGACATGGAAATGGTTCTGCTGTTTATGGGAACTATTTTGTCGGTAACGGCAATAGTGCAGCTGGTGGTATCCGGATCATCGGGGAGGATCATGTTGTCTACAACAATTACTTCCAAAATATGGCGGGAACAGGACAAAAAGCACCGGTGGCTGTCATGGATGGTGTACCTAATTCGCCGTTAAGTGGTTACTATCAAGTAAAACGTGTGAAGGTGGTGGCCAACACCATGATTAAATGTAAGCAATCATTCGATATCGGTTCGGGAAAAGGGGGGAACAGTCGCACCTTGCCTCCAACAGATGGACATATCGCCAATAATGTGGTGTCGCAAGCTGCAAGTTCAACCATGCTGACCTTTACAGATCAACCCATTAATTTTACCTACCAGGGAAATATTGTATTTGATGTGCCGACGAGCCAACAGCTTCCAGCTGGTTTTACACGTCAAAATCCAAAATATACGTTGACAGCTGATGGAATCTATGAGCCGACCAGTACCAGTCCGGTGTTGGGTGCTTTTGTCGGTAATTATCCTTTTGCTGCAGCAGCAGATGCTGGTGCTCCAAAATTGGACGCCCAGCATCGGGATTTACTGAAAGCACAAAATATCGGTCCGGGATTTATGACGGGACTGGGAAATAGCTTGGTCATCAATCCGTAAGGGTTCGTGTCGGAAGGACCCGGTTTGCCCTCATTTCTTTTTAAATAGAAAGAAATGAGGGTGTTTTTTTAGGGAGTCTGTTGGCTCCGGATTACTTTACTTTTTCACCGCGGTAGTATTGGTTCCACCTATCTTTGGCATAGCCTTTTTCAAGGTACTCAAATGAAGAAGCTGTCGCGTCTTCCACTTTCTGACCACGGTAGAAAACTTCCCAGCGATCTTTAGCATAACCGCCACCAAGAACGGTAAAGGAACTGGCAGTGGCATCGGTTATTTTGATCCCCTGATAATAAACTTCCCAGCGGTCTTTGGCATAACCATCAGTAATATATTCAAATGAAGAGGCTGTCGCTCCCTGCAGTTTTTCACTTTTATAAAACACTTCCCAGTTATCCTTGGCATAACCGCCACCAAGTATCTTTACTGCGGCCCCGCCTTGTTGGCCATTCTTCTGACCTTTGTAGTAGCTGTTCCATCGGTCTTTAGCATAACCTTGCCCCAAATTTTCAAAACTGGAAGCATTTGCTTCCGCTATTTCTTTCCCGAAATAAAATGCCTTCCATGAATCTCTGGAATACCCATCCCCTAAGACCTTGAAAGTGGAGGCTGATGCATTGGGGATTACCTGTCCGCTGTAAAAGACTTTCCAGGAATCCCTGTAATAACCATCTCCTACGAGTGTGAAGGTACTGGCTGATGCATCTTTGATTACTTGTCCTCTGTAAAAGACTTTCCAGGAATCTTTGGTATAATGATCACCTAGTATCTGAAACGAGGAAGCCGACGCCTCTTGCAATAACTCACCTCGAAAATATACTTTCCATGAATCCTTGGAATAGCCATTGCCTAACAATTTGAAAGAAGAAGCTGATGCATTGGAGATTACCTGACCGCTGTAAAAGACTTTCCATGAATCTTTGCTGTAATGATCACCTAATATCTGAAACGATGAAGCCGAGGCATATGGCATGGGTTCCCCTCGGAAGTATACTTTCCAGGCATCTTTAGTATAGCCACCTGTTAATACTTGAAATGAAGAAGCCGACGCATCCTTGATTATGTTGCCACGAAAATAAACTTTCCAAGCATCTTTAGCATAACCATCCTTGAGATATTTGAAAGTAGAAGCATTGGCATCCTTCACCTCTTGGCCTCTATAGAGGATCTGATTGCCGATTTTGATATAGCCACCCCCCAGTTCCTGTGGGAGTAAAAAGAAGTGGTTTGGCTGATCCTTAACGATTGGATAGCCCAAGCTTACATTGGGAATAGTGACAGCTGTTATAGACAGTGTTAGCGCGAGAATTTTTAAAGTAGCCTTGATCATAAAATAAATCTTCTGTGTAAACTTAAAAGAAAATAATCGTATTTTTGTTATTTATTGATAAGACAAAAGAAAGTTGTTTAAGGTTTAATGGTGATTTTATTTTCTGTTAATTTTATACCGATTCTCTTTTTTGTGAATCATTGACCTTTTATCAAAGTTGTACCGTTGCTAAAAACGGAAAAACTAGCCCTTCTTAAAAAGATTGCCTCTTTTCTTTGCTTATTCTCTGCTTATTTATTGCTATTTCTTTGCTTATTTATTGGTGATTCTTTGGTTATTTATTACTTATTCTAGGCCGTTTCTTCGTTCTTTCTAGGGGCCTGGCTTGCCTCTGCTTTGCTATTTCTTTGGTATAATAGCAAAGAAATAGGATCAAAACGGTAAACAAAAAGTAAAGAAAATGCATACGAGGGGGTAGGTTGGTTCCTGTTATACCGATTCATGAATAAATCCTGAATTGAGTATACATGATAATTTTTATTCCGATATATATGACATATCCCAAAAGGACTAATTAAGAGTTGACAGATAATGTGACATCAAAGCGGACGGTTTTATGGAAGTACGGTCATATTTGTGTTAGGTCTGAGACGCGATAAGGGCAAGTATTTGGATAAGCAATATTTTTTTTGTATATTGCTGGTTATGAGTTTTAAAGACAAATTAGAGAACTGGCGCACGTCAATCAATCGCGCCGGTAGTGGTGAGGAATTGTATATTTTGCTTTTGAACTACAAAAGGTTTATCAATAAAAATTGGATGGACGATTTTGGTGATCCGGGCAACTGGAAATCCGAACTAAATCAGGTCATCAGCAAAGTAAGAAAGAAAGTGGATGTGGCAGACATTCGAAATTGTGGGGATCTGTCGTCTTATCAGGACGATGCCCGACAGACTGCACATTCGCTCAATCATACCTTAAAATATCACCACTCATTGACAAAAGGGTAGGCTAGGCCTACCTTTTTTTTGTGTAAAATTTTCTAAATAGATTCCCTAGCGGTATATAACCTCACTCTTTACGGTATATACCGCTTTATTTATATAACAAATCCCACCTTTTGGAGTTGCCCTCTGGTGCCGTATATCGTACAAACAGAAGCTATTATTAAAAAATATTTGCGGATGTCGGAAAATGTTTTTACTATTGTATAGTAGTATAGAATAGTATAGATTAATACTCGCCATACTACTGTATAATAACCAATCTATAAGAAGACCAATTTATGATCTACCACATGTATTACCGAATCTGTAAATGGCAGCGATGTAGTCTTGTCTTCCTTTTTATGCTAATGGCTGGTTTTGCGCACGCACAGAACCAATCGTTTGAATTGAGAGGAGTTGTATTGGATAGCGTCGGACATTTACCAATTTCCAATGTTACAATTGCCTTTATGGGAAAGAATGCAGTTGTATCAACGGATGCACAGGGACAATTTCTGATTAAAGATGCACACATCAACGATCATCTTGTCCTGACTTCGGTCGGATTCGACCGCAAAACTGTTCAGGTCACGAGTACCAACCGTATGACCATTTACTTATCCTCATCAAGTTCCAATCTGGATGAAGTGACTGTCGTAGCCTACGGTACGCAGAAAAAAACGAGCATGGTGGCCTCCATTACCTCGATCAACCCGAAAGAAATTAAGGGACCAACATCCAATCTGACCTCCATGCTGGCGGGTCGGGTAGCTGGACTAATTGCTTACCAGCGAAGTGGGGAACCAGGTAATGACAACGCTTCCTTCTTTATTCGCGGCGTCGGTTCTTTTGGCGCAGGGAAAAAGGACCCTTTGATTTTGATCGACGGAATGGAATCCAATACCACGGCACTTGCCCGCTTACAGCCTGATGATATCGCTGGTTTTTCCGTATTGAAAGATGCAGCAGCCTCTTCGTTATATGGTGCTAGAGGTGCAAATGGGGTTGTTTTGGTCAATACCAAAAGCGGTATTGTCGGTAAGGCAAAATTCAATGCACGTTTTGAGAACTCCATCTCAACCAACACGCGTAATTTTAAATTCGCCGATAACATTACCTATATGAAGATGGCTAATGAAGCGGTATTGACCAGGGATCCAAAAGGAACCCTGCCTTATAGCCAAAACAAAATTGATCATACTGAACGGGGGGACGATCCGTTGCTCTATCCCAATAATAACTGGATCGACCAACTGATAAAGGACTATACCAACAACCAGCGCTTTAACTTCAATGTCACCGGTGGGGGAAACCTTGCTCAATATTATGTCGCAGGTACCTTTAATAACGATAAGGGAATTCTGCGATCCGAAAATAGTAATAGCTTTGATAATAATATCAACCTGAAAAACTACTCCTTACGTTCTAATATTACCTTAAATGTTACCCCAACGACTATTGGAATTATCCGTACTTCGGCCCAATTTGATGACTATACAGGACCAATAGGGGGCTATGATAAATGGGGAAATCTGATCAATGGTGGACAGCGCGTATTTCGTGAAGCAATTTGGTCCAACCCGGTAATGTTTCCGGCAATTTATCCATCTTCCTATTCTCCATTTGCGACGCATCCGCTTTTCGGAAATAACTTTATCCCAACCACCAAAACGCTATATAACAATCCCTACGCCAATATGGTCAATGGTTTTCAGGAATATAATAGCTCCACAGTCAATGTGCAATTGGAACTGAAACAGAATTTCGATTTTATTACCAAAGGTCTATCCGCTCGCTTAATGGCCTATACACAACGCTATTCTTATTTTTCTGTCACGCGGAGCTTTAAGCCATTTTATTACAATCTGGTCCGAATCCCAGGTACCAGCAATACGGTTTTAAGTCTGCTCAACGAAAATGAGGGTACGGAATACCTGGATTACAACCAGGGAAATAAAATCCTAAATACCACGACGTACGGTGAGTTTGCTGTCAATTACAACCGCACCATCGCTGAGGACCATGATATCACAGGGATGTTGATCGGTATTATCCGTAATTATCAGACCGCTAATGGTGGCGACTTGCAGGCTTCTTTGCCTGCTCGCAACCTCGGGGTTTCAGGTCGCGCAACCTATGCGTTCAAAAACCGCTACCTTTTTGAGTTTAACTTTGGCTACAACGGTTCCGAACGTTTCTCTAAAGATCATCGTTTTGGTTTCTTCCCCTCTTTTGGTGTAGGGTGGAACCTAAATGAGGAAAAAATGTTTGAATTTATGACCCCTGTCGTTTCCCGCTTAAAATTGAGGGCAACCTATGGTCTGGTGGGTAACGATCAGATTGGCGAAGATCGTGATCGTTTCTTCTATCTATCGCAAGTGAATCCGAATAACGGTGGCCGAGGTTTCTCTTGGGGAAATAACTGGGATTACACACGGCCTGGTTATTCCATATCGCGGTATGAAAATCGTGATATTACCTGGGAACGGGCAAAAACCTTCGATGCTGGATTTGACCTGAATCTAAAAAATGGCTTGGGTGTGGTGTTTGATTATTACAACTCTACCCGCAGCAATATCCTAATGGTGCGTTCAAATATTCCTTCTACAACTGGTTTTCAGTCTGATATCCAGGCTAATATCGGAAAGGCGCAGAGCCGAGGATTTGACTTGGCCCTGGATTACAATAAGTCCTTTCAAAATACCTGGTGGACTCAGTTGCGGGCGAATATGACCTATGCAACCAACAAATTACTGGTTAACGAAGAGCCTGACTATCCGGCAAATTTATCCTACCTCTCTCGGCTGGGACATCCGATCAAACAATCGTATGGTCTGATTGCTGAACGTCTGTTTGTCGATGATATCGAAGCGGAAAACTCGCCGCTACAGAATTTTGGTGGCGCCTTTAAAACCATGGGTGGTGATATCAAATACAGGGATATCAATGGCGATGGTAAAATCACGGATTTAGACAAAGTGCCGATCGGTTATCCGACAGATCCCCAAATTATTTATGGTATGGGTTTTTCTGTGGGTTTCAAAGGCTTTGATGTCAGTGCATTCCTACAGGGATCTGCCCGTTCATCATTCTTTATTGATCCGGGAAATATTACACCTTTTGCGATCAACGGACCTTATCAAAACGGTTTGTTGCAGGAAGTGGCAAACAGCTATTGGTCCGAAGATAACCAGGACGTTAGGGCCCTGTGGCCACGCTTGACGGATGGTTTTAACAACAATAATAATCAGTTTTCAACCTGGTGGATGCGTAATGGCGCATTCTTACGATTGAAATCTGTTGAATTGGGCTACAATCTCCCAAATCAGTTTCTCAACAAGTTTAAGATGTCCAATGTCCGTTTTTATGTCAATGCACTCAACCTTGCCGTATGGAGCAAATTTAAGATGTGGGATCCTGAAATGGGTGGTGAAGGATTAGGCTATCCTGTGCAGGCTGTGTATAACGTAGGTATTAACGTAGGATTTTAAAAGGCAGTTTATCATGAAAAATCTAAGATTAATTAAATTACTGGTTGCGTCAGGTTTATTGTTTTTTCAATCCTGCAACTATTTGGATGTCGTGCCGGATAATGTGGCGACAATAGATAATGCATTTACGATGCGTAGCGAAGCAATAAAGTACTTGGCTACCTGTTATTCATACCTGCCGCCGGATGGTGATCCGACCAGAAATCCAGCTTACCTTGCAGGGGATGAATTCTGGCTGGACTACCCAACCCTCAGTATTGATGGAACAAACTGGAATATTGCCCGTGGAAATCAGAATGTCACCAATCCTTACGTGAACTATTGGGATGGTTATATGTATAATGCCATTCGCGATTGTAATATTTTTCTGGAAAATATTCGTAATCCCGAAAAAGTACGTGATATGACACAGGACGAGCGTACCACTTGGGAAGGAGAGGTGATGTTCTTAAAAGCATACTATCACTTTATGTTGATGCGGCATTACGGACCTATTCCTACAATGGATGTCAACTTATCTGTAAATACTTCTATCGAGGATGCAAAAGTTAAACGCCAGCCTATTGATGAGGTTGTCGATTATATAGTCAAGGTTCTTGACGAGGCAATTCCTAAACTACCCAATACGGTCCAGTCTCCGGTTACGGATTTGGGCCGTATTACCAAGCCTATTGCCTTAGGGATTAAAGCAAAAGTATTATTATATGCCGCGAGTCCGTTGTTCAACGGTAATACGGATTATGCGACCTTTAAAAATGTCGATGGGACACTGTTCTTCAATCAGAGCTTTCAGTTGGAAAAATGGCAGAAGGCCGCCCGTGCTGCAAAGGAAGCGATTACCGCATGCGAGAACCTGGGAATGGGTCTATACCAATTTCCTGGTACTGTATTTCCGCTCTCCGATACGACAATGATTCAAATGAGCGTTCGCAATGCTGTGACTGAAAAATGGAACAAGGAAATTATCTGGGCAAATCCGACTTCACGGGCCTGGCAGATGCAGTATTCATCCATGGCACATATTGATCCCAATAATGCAGGTAATAACAGTGTACATGGTACCTTAGCACCTTCCTTAAAGATTGTTGACCAATTCTATACCCGAAATGGCGTGCCAATGGACGAAGATAAAACCCTGGATTTTAGTAATAAGAATCAGCTTCGTTCGGGTAACTATGCAGAGCGGTTCAATAATATTCAGAATTATCAGACTGCACGTGTACATTTTGATCGCGAAAATAGGTTTTACGCCAATGTTGGTTTTGACGGGGGGATCTGGTTTATGGAAAATAGTCCAAGCCGTAGTGATGAAAATACCTGGACCACACAGTTGCGCCTGGGATTATTTGGTAGCGGACTCTCTATTCCTGTGACGACATACTATCCCAAAAAATTAGTGAATTGGAAATTTGCTTTCAAAGATGGCAATAGTTCACACATTGAAGAATATCCTTGGCCGATGATGCGCCTGGCGGATCTGTACTTGATGTATGCCGAAGCCTTGAACGAAAGCGAGGGACCAACAGCCGATGTCTTTTTATACCTCGATAAAATTCGGAAAAGGGCTGGGTTGGAGGGTATCCAAGAATCCTGGTCAAAGTATGCGTTAAATCCTGCTAAACCGACAAGCAAGCAAGGCTTGCGCAGCATTATCCAACGTGAACGGAATATTGAAATGAGCTTTGAGGGATCACGTTTTTGGGATCTGAAACGCTGGAAGCTGGCGGCACAGGAACTGAATAAAAACATTACCGGCTGGGATAGAAACCAGGATAAAGATCATCCCGAACTTTTCTATAAAGAGCAGACCTTTTTTCAACAACGTTTTGTGGCACCGAGAGATTACTTCTGGCCGATAAGGGAAAACAACCTTTTGGTCAATCCCAACTTAGTACAAAACCCAGGTTGGTAATCCCTTATTAAATAGAAAAATTATGAAAAATCTAAAATATTTAAACTATTGCTATGTCCTGATCGGTCTTTTTTATCTATTGGCTGGTTGTAAAGAGGAAAAGGGATGGACGCTGCTTGAAGATGACCAAACGAAACCAGGTATTGTGCAAAATACTTCTGTTACCAACGGCTACGGACAGGCAACGATACATTACAGTTTACCGTCCAGTCAAAATGTATTGTATGTAAAGGCCGAATATGTCATGGCCAATGGACAGACACGGATTGTAAAATCATCAACCTATAAAAATGAGATCTTAATCGACGGTTTTCCGGATACACAAAAACATATTGTAAAGCTTTACGCCGTCAATAAGGCCGAAGTGGCTTCAGATGCTGTGGACGTTACAGTAGAACCTAAAACACCGATTTTTGATCTCGTATTCGGGCAAATGAAAATTGCGCCGACATTTGGCGGCGTCCGGATAAGTTCAATCAATCAGGAAAAAGGTGATGTCGTTATTGTCCCTATGGTTGACTCCCTGAATAATGGGGAATATTTGCCTTTGGACAACTATTATAGCCAGGATTCCCTGATCTTATATAATATCCGCGGACTGAAATCCCGTGAAATGAAATTTGCCTTTTATGTGCGTGACCGATGGTTAAATAAATCGGATACGTTGTATACCTCGCTGACACCTCTGGAAGAAAATCTTTTTCCGAGACAGCAGTTTGCAGCATTACACTTACCGGGGGATGCGCAGTATATGTACGGGACGACTTCGGAAATGATGTGGGACGGCAACATGAATCCCTCCCGATGGCCAGCCTTATATACAGTTGAAAGTGCCGGTGCTCCGCAATCCCTGACTTTTTCTATCGGTAAGGAAGCAAAATTAAGCCGTGTCGTGATTTTCCCACGTCGGGAAAATGGTTTTTACGATAAGGGTAACATGCGTGAATTTGAAGTCTGGGGAAGTAACATTCCAAATCTGGATGGCTCCTGGGAATCTTGGTCTAAACTGGCAACCTGTACCGTGCGAAAACCTTCGGGTACTCCAGCTGGAACAAATACCAACGCAGATGAAGTATATGGCATCGCAGGTTGGTCTTTTGATATGCCCGAAGATGCACCAAAATACAAATATCTACGGATCCGCAATCTGCGCAACTGGCGTGGTAGTTACTTTATCCAGATTGCCCAAGTACAAGTATGGGGTGTTTATTAACTATTAAAAAGAAAATGAAGATGAGAACATATCTATGCATACTGGCCTTGTTCGGCGTTTGTTTATTCGGCGCATGTTCTAAGATGGATGAATTTACCAAATTCACCGATGGACAGGAAATAGTATATCCTGCGAAGCTGGATTCCATCAAAATACGTTCGGGAAAATATCGTGTACAAGTAGATGGCATCTTTCGGGTGAACGCCGGAGTTTCCGAGCTGCGCGTGTATTGGAACAGTAGACAGGATTCCATGAAGTTTCCGGTAAAATTGACTGATGCTATCGATACCGTACATTATGTGATTGAAAATCTACCGGAAGGGCCCATGAATTTCGAAATCCGTACAGTAGATAGCCAAGGAAGATTTTCGGTGCCGACCTTTCTTGTTGGAAATGTTTATGGCGATCGTTATCGTGAAGGACTTTTCCAGCGGACAATATTGGATCAGAATTTTATGGCTGATCAACAATTTCAACTTGCCTTACAGGATGTGACACCGAGTGTGGGATTCTATGCCGTTCGCATGACTTATAAGAATCAAAACAATACAACTACGGATACCGTGGTGCGGACGAAAGAGCTGAATGAGAAAATTAATCTCTTGGACTATCTGCCGAATCAGGAGATTGCTTACCAGACTGTATTTCGGCCTGATAGCAATGCGATTGATACCTTTATGGTGCAGCGCAACAAACTACCGATAAAAAAAGGCGACATCAGTATTTGGTGTCTGAAGAATTACAAAACTCCGTTTACAGCGACGGCTTTCGATGGCAACCGTTGGGGAAATCTGGATCATTGGATAACCAATACGAGCATGAAAAACCACAATGGTTATGGTGGCTTTGGTTCGGATGATGGGGGTGTGGTTAACATTGAAGCCGGATGGGGCGCTCCAGCGATCGTAAATGGTAAAATTGAGCAAAAAGTAACCTTATTTCCTGGTAAATATCGTTTTTTTTGTAACTTATCCTGGACAAATTATGATCAACCGCCAGCAAAACTGGTCGTAAGCAAAGCAAATAGTGGAATTCCAGATCTTGAGCAAATTCAACAGGCAATGGCCCATGCAGACGTAAAATCCGATGGGGTCTATTTTGAAATCAAGGAAAAAGTCACCTTAAATATGGGGATGCTGGTCAATTTTCAACCGGACCATTACATGAAGATTAACGCGTTTCAGATCAATTTACAATAATATCAAACAGAATGAAGATAGCTATTTTCGCGCTATGTTTTATGCTCAGTACGGTAATGTTAACGGCCCAGTCCTTTAAGGTAAAAAAAGGGGGGATAACCTTGGCCTACAACAAGCAGACCGGAACATATTCGCTAAGCAAAGATCAAGTCACTTATTTAAAAGATGCCAGTGCTTATCTAACACTTGCCAATGGACAAAAAATTAGTACAGACAAACTGAAGGATGGCCGTAAAGTGACTGAGACGGTAATTCAGGATAATTTGGGAAAGGGTACACGTTATACCGTTTCTTCCAAGACTACTACTGGAATAACGTTGTTACAGCATTTTTATTTCTATGACAACAGTGATATGGTTATCCTTGAACTGGAAGTCAAAGGAAAAAACCTGTCAAGTAATGAATTGGTTCCGATATGGTCCAATGCGACCATATCATCGCTTGGGAAATCACTTTATCAGGTCGCTGTTCCTTTTGACAATGATACCTTTATCTCCTATGAAAATAAGGCGATTTCTTCGAACAATAAAGTGAGTGCAGAAGTTGCTGTGGTTTACGACAGAGAGCGTAGCCATGGCGTATTGATCGGTTCGTTGGATCAATCGGTCTGGAAATCGGGGATTGATATCAAAGGCGACAATGGACAGTATAACTTGATTGCTGCCAAAGCGGGATTTACCGATGTGGCTATTACACGGGATTCAATGGGCCATGGTTTTGTGAGCGGCAATGTGATCCGTTCGCCGAAATATGCGGTGTCTTATGTAAATGACTGGCGTATGGGATTGGAAAACTATGCTAAAATCCACCGTAAGTTGTCACCGCCCTATGTAAAAAAATGGCAAGGTGCGACCCCTGTGGGTTGGAATAGCTGGGGTGTGATACAAGATAAAATCAATTTTCAGAATGCCACGGCCACAGCCGAATATTTTGCGAAGGATATACCTTATTTCCGTAATGCAGGTGGCGAAGCTTTTATTGATCTGGACTCCTTTTGGGATAATATGACACCAGGCGGAATGTCGGGCGACTATACACAATTGAAGCAGTTTGTTCGCTATTGTGATTCTTTGGGTCTTAAACCCGGTGTTTATTGGGCTCCTTTTACGGACTGGGGCCATGGAAGTGGACCGGACCGCAAGGCAGAGGGAAGCCAATTTACCTTTGGCCAACTTTGGACCAAAACACAAAAAGGCTACCATAATTTAGACGGGGGGCGGGCTTTGGATCCAACACATCCTGGTACACAGGCCCGCATGGATGTGATCTTGGGGAAATTGGTCGACTGTGGGTTTAGAATGATCAAGATCGACTTTCTTTCTCATGCCGCAATCGAATCCACGGGTTTCTATGATAATAAAATTCAGACGGGTATGCAGGCATACGCTGTAGGAATGAAGCATTTGGTCGATGTTTTGCAGGGTAAGATGTTGATCTATGCAGCGATTTCTCCTTCCTTGGCGACAGCACAATTTGCACATATGCGCAGAATTGCCTGCGATGCCTGGAAGACGATCGACCAAACACAGTATACCTTAAACAGTGTCAGCTACGGTTGGTGGCAGACCCATCTCTATGATTTTATTGATGCAGACCACCTGGTCTTTCACGATGAAAGTCCTGAAGTCAATAAAGCAAGATTGCTTTCAGGCGTTGTAACGGGGACCATTATCCTTGGCGATGACTTGTCGAAAAAGGAAAACTGGCAACCTAAGATGAATCAATATCTGCAGGATCCCGAAATTTTAAAGATTATAGCTGATGGTAAGAGCTTCCGTCCGGCAGGATTTGTAGAAGGAAAAGCTGCAAATACCTATTATTACAAAAAGATAGGAACAGATCTGTATGTGGCGGTATTTAATTACAATACCATCCCGGCAGCAATAAACATAGATTTTAAACAGATTGGCCTAACGCCAAACAAAAAATATAAGGCGGTGGACTTGTTTGATAAAACAAATCAAGAGCTTAGCGCTGAAAAATCCATTGCCTTTGAGCAAGCAGGAGCAAAATTATTTAAAATTGCCCTGCTTTAATCACAACGTATGAAGATAAGCAAAGAAGAACATTTTAAAGTATTGATCGATCGGATCAAACGCTTGGAAGCATTGAATACTCTGTCAAAACATGAATGTATTGTACAAGGGGTATTGGACGCCATTGACGCTAATGAGCTGGAGGTACATTCCAGCTTACCTTCTGTCAATAACTTGATCCAATACCTAGGCTATGCACGCGAAACATTTGCCAAGGCTTATCGGGATCTGATTGCCCATGGTGTCGTGGAATCAAAAAACAGAAAGGGATATTTTGTGGTGAGCAACAATACGCAGATGAAACAAAAAGTTGCGGTACTGTTATATGCGTACGATACCTTTCAAGATACATTGGTGAATGAATTGCGGGCCAATCTTCCGGAGGAGGTAACAGTGGATCTCTTTTTCCATCACAACAACATGGAGACTTTTGAAGATATTTTCAATCGTATCCAGGGACGATATACCGTATATATTGTCGCTCCAATTGAAAATAAAGAATCTGAATTGCTGCTACGTTCCATCCCGGCTTCCAAATTATTGATTATTGATCGCTTGGTGGACCTTGGCGAAGACTATTCCTATGTGTCACAGGAATTTGAGGAGGCAACCTATGCTGTATTTCAAGAACTTTACCCAAAGATCAAAAAATATAAAGAAGTGATCTTCTATTTTCGGGAAAATACAGCCGAACCCAATGAAATCAAAGATGCTTTCTTACGCTTTCTAAAAGAGTATAAAGTAAAAGGTCGGATCGAAAAGCAATATCATGTAGGCGACCTAAAAAAAGGAAAGCTCTATTTTACCATTCATAATCCAGAGCTGTACCAAATGCTGAAAGAAGTTTTGCAAAAAGATTGGACTTTGGGGCAGGATCTAGGTATTCTTTCTCATAATGATGATGTCATCAAAGAGATTATTAGTGGCGGTATTACCACCTTTTCGACAAGTTTTGCTCGGATCGGATCGGAGGCGGCCAGGTTTGTGCTGGAAAGAACATTGATCAGGGAAGTTGTACCAACAACATTGGTAGACCGCAACTCCGTATAAAATAGGAAAGGTTTTTACGATGATAGTTTTTAGTTTTTGTCTTTTTACTGGTCTGGTTGCTTTGGGATCCTTATGGAAGTTTAAGACCAATTATTCCAATACATTAAACGGTTTCTTTCTTGCCGGAAAGAGCAACAGTTTTTGGATGGTCGGTTCGGCTTTGCTATTGACCAACCTGAGCGCCAATCAGTTTATAGGTGAAAATGAATCGGTTTATATCAATAATCTTTCGGTGATCGGTTGGGGGGTAAGCTCTGTGGTCGCCATGCTCTTGGTTTCGGAATTTTTGCTGCCCATCTATTTCAAACATGGCTTTCGTACAGTACCGGACTTTTTAGCATTGCGGTTTGACTCCAAAACCAAAATATTGGTCTCTATTCTGATCTTGATCGGGTATATTGTTAACTTATTGCCGCCGGTATTATACGGTGGCGCGCTAAGTCTGACCACAATGTTTGATGTGCCAGGACTGCTGCATATCAGTTATTGGCAGAGTATCTGGCTATTGGTTTGGGCATTGGGTATCATCGGTAGTTTATACAGCATATTGGGGGGATTGAAGCTGATTTCTTTGTCCGACATGGGACTCGGGCTCTGTTTGTTTATACTTGCTGTGCTCATTCCGATTTTCGCGTTTTGGCAGCTGGGTAATGGTGATATCTGGGCTGGTGTATTGCAACTGTTTCACGATAAAAGAGATCACCTCAATGCGGTGGGATCAAAACAGGATGCAGTGCCTTTCTCCACCTTGTTTACAGGGATGTTGCTGATCAATTTCTATTACTGGGGAATGGAACCTTATATTGCGCAACAGGCATTAAGCGCTAAAAATTTAAAAGAAGCACAGAAGGGAATGACTTTGGCTGCCGGTGGAAAACTCCTGATGCCACTATTGATCAATTTGCCTGGTCTCCTGGCGGTACACTTATTACCGCATGTACAGCCTACAGCTTCCGTTTTTCCAAAACTTATTGTACTGATCTTTCCGGATGTGCTGATTGGCTTTTCCTTGGCATTGGTCTTTGGTGCTGCAATGACTACCTATACTGCCGGCCTTCAGAGCTGTGGTAGCTTATTTATTTTTAATATCTACAAGCCTTATTTGGAATATAAGAAAAGAGACCTTAATGAAAAAGAACTGGTCAGAAAAGGGAAACTGTTTGAATTGATCATCTCTATCTCGGCCATGTTTATTGCACCTTTTATTCTCTTTGCTCACGATGGTTTTTATACGTACTTACAAACGGTATCGGGGCTGTTCAATATGCCGATCTTCACCATTATGATCTTGGGGATTCTCTCCCGCCGTGTGACACCAAGGATGGCACAAATTGGCTTGTTCCTGTATATGTTTAGTTATTTTCTGCTGGTGTTTGTATGGAAGACAGAACTACACTATCTGCACCTATTCGCATTACTATTTATCGCTGTTGCGCTGGTCATCTGGAGTGGAAGTAAATTGAGCCAGCCAAACTACCTATCGGTCTATCAATTTGAGTTTTCAGGTCAGGACAAAGGTAGTTATTGGAAGGGGAGGTACGGGGTCGGCACCTTTCTCATTCTATTGATGATTGTCATCTATTTTGTTTTTTCACCATTGGGCATCGCTCAATAAATTGTATAAGTCGCTATGTTAATGCACAGAAAAATTAAATACCTCATCTTTACATGCTTGACCCTTTGCTCAGCCACAACCTATGCACAACGCTATTACCTCTGGGATAATAAGCCCGCTACGGACTGGATGACCGAAGCTTACCCCATCGGAAATGGACGAATTGGCGCCATGATCTTTGCTGGAGTAAATCAAGAACATATTCAATTTAATGAAAATAGCCTATGGACTGGTGATGAACAGGAAACGGGCGCTTATCAGGCTTTCGGTGATCTTTTTGTTCGCTTTGATTCCGATGTTAACAAGTCTTTTACAGCTTATAGCCGGAAATTGAATTTGGATAAGGGGCTGCATGAAACCGCCTATCAGCAGGATGGACAGCAGATCAATCGACGGTATTTTGCCAGTCAGCCGGATCAGGTCATGGTATTTGACTATACAAACAGTAGAAAAGGGAAACTGAATGCCGTAATTGCTCTTCAGGATACACATGGGCAGACCGTACAAGTGGAAGATGGCCATTTGCGATTTCAGGGTAAGCTAGCCAATGGCATGCAGTATGCTGCCCAGGTGAAGGTACAGGTGGTCGGTGGTTCACTTTCCGAAACAAAAGATGAAAAAGGACAGGCTGTCCTTACGGTAAAATCTGCTGATAGAATCGTTCTGCTGCTGAGTGCGGCAACAGATTATGCCAATACGCGGGCAACAAAATGGAAGTCGGCTGAAAATCCAGTACACGCCAATGAACGTTATCTGAACCAAGCGAGAAAATATGACGTAGATAAACTATTGGCAAGGCACGTCGCAGATTATACGGCACTGTTCAACCGGGTGGATCTGGATCTTGACCATAGTCAGTTGGATGGCAAACAGACAACAAAAATGTTGTTGGAAGCGTATAAAAAACAGCCGATCCCGGCGCTAGAAGCCTTGCTCTACCAGTATGGACGCTATCTTTTAATCAGCTCCTCCCGAAAAGGTGGCCTGCCAGCAAATTTACAGGGACTCTGGAACAACAGCAACAATCCGCCATGGCGCTCGGACTACCATTCCAATATCAATGTGCAGATGAACTATTGGCCTGCCGAAGTGGCCAATCTGAGTGAATCGGCCTGGCCTTACCTCGATTATATCAATAGCATGCGCGAGGTAAAGAAAGTAAATACACAAAAGGAATTTCCGGGCGTACGGGGCTGGACCGTAAAGACCGAAAATAATATCTTCGGTGGCGAGAGTTTTCTTTGGAACTCCCCTGGAAGTGCTTGGTATGCGCAGGCCCTGTGGGAACATTATGCCTTTAATAAGGATGGGAAGTATCTACGCGAGTTTGCATATCCAATTTTAAAAGAAGTAAGTGAATTTTGGGATGATCGTCTGGTACGAAGACCGGACGGAACTGTGGTGGCACCACAGGGTTGGTCGCCAGAACATGGCCCCACGGAGGATGCCGTGAGCTATGACCATCAGATTATTTACGATCTCTTTAACAACTACATCCAGGCAAGCACAGTTTTAAATATTGACGCTGACTATCGTAAACATATTACGGCACTTCGCGATGCATTGCTCAAACCCAAGATTGGTCAATGGGGGCAGTTGCAGGAATGGGAAACCGATCGTGATGATCCACAGGACAAACATCGCCATGTATCGCATTTGTTTGGCCTATATCCCGGCAATCAATTCTCGGTTTTGAAAACACCGGAACTTGCCAAGGCTGCACGAGTCACCCTGACCGCACGTGGCGACGAATCTACCGGTTGGTCCATGGCCTGGAAGGTTGCCTTCTGGGCGAGATTACAGGATGGAAATCATGCCTATAAGATTTTAACGAATTTCATTAACCTCGTCGGCGGAGAGGGCATCGATTATAACAATGGAGGCGGAGTGTATGCCAACTTGCTCTGTGCGCATCCACCCTTTCAGATTGATGGCAACCTCGGTTATGTGGCTGCCCTGAGTGAAATGTTGCTACAATCGCAAACTGATGTTCTGGAATTACTTCCTGCCTTGCCCGATCGTTGGTCTGCCGGGACAGTCAAAGGACTCAAAGCCCGGGGCAATGTACAGCTAGATAAGATGGAATGGAATAACAGAAGTATTACGCAGCTCGTCCTTTCTTCGCCGAAGGATCAAACAATTCAGGTATTAAGTCCTTCCAGATTAGAAGGTCTTGCATTGCAAGAGCAAGTCAATGGCAAATACCTTTACAAGATTCAACTGAAAGCAAACAAAATAGTCAAGTTCGTTAACAAATCCTAAATCTATTTATATATGCCAACCCATCATTTTAAACATGTTGTACTCGGGCTCTTGATGACTCAAGGGCTTGTCCATCTGGATGTGCAGGCGCAGTCCAAACAGATTCCCATTGAAACCAGATCAAATGCACTTGTATTGGAGTACGATTCCACGAAAACACTGAAAATGCTCTATTACGGTGAAAAATTGAGTGATTCAAAAGAGTATGCGACCATTGCAAGCGGTTATAGACAATTGACAGACTATAGTGGCCTATCCAATGCGGCTTATACCCCTTCAGGTTCAAAAAATCTACTGGAACCTGCCATTAGTCTTGTCCATGCCGATGGTAATCGCTCCCTGGACTTGCGCTATGAAAAGCATGCGGTGAAAGACCTGGATGCCAATGTTAAACAGCTTGATATCACGCTGAAAGATCCAGTATATGATATTTACGTCGTGTTACACTACAAATCATTTTCGAATGAAAATATCATTGAGCAGTGGGCAACTATCCAGAATAAAGAAAAAAAAGTTGTTACCCTCGAAAAGTTTGCTTCGGCCAACCTGACCCTGCGCTCAAAAGCGTATTGGTTGCGGCAGTATCATGGCGACTGGGCAAAAGAAATGCAGGTGGAGGAGACCCCATTGACGCACGGCATCAAAGTGTTGGACAGTAAACTCGGAACACGCGCAAACTTATTCCAACCGCCTTCCTTTATGGTGTCATTGGGCAAGGCGGCATCCGAAGATGAAGGAACCGTCCTGATGGCAAGCCTTGGGTATAGCGGAAATTTTAAGGTGGATTTTGAAGTCGACTACCTCAATAACTTACGTATTATCGCCGGAATAAATAATTATGCTTCCAATGTGAAACTGGCCAGCAACCAAGAGTTTACAACGCCCAAATTGATTTATACCTTATCGACGAAGGGAAAAGGAGAGGCTTCCCGGAACTTGCACAACTGGGCTCGTAAATATCAGTTGTTGGATGGAAATGGCGAACGCCTGACTTTACTTAATAATTGGGAGGCGACCTACTTTGATTTTAATGAGCAAAAATTGAAAGGACTGCTTCAGGATACCAAGAAACTAGGAGTAGACCTTTTTTTATTGGATGATGGCTGGTTTGGAAATAAATATCCGCGTAATAGTGATCACTCGAGCTTGGGAGATTGGCAACCTAACCGCACAAAATTGCCCAATGGTATTGCGACGCTTGTGGAAGAAGCGACTAAACAAGGTGTTAAATTTGGTATCTGGGTAGAACCCGAAATGGTCAGCCCCAAATCCGAACTCTACGAGCAACATCCGGATTGGGTCGTTAAACAGCCGCAGCGGGAAGAACATTACTTCCGCAATCAGCTAATCCTGGATCTGACAAATCCCAAGGTGCAGGATTTTGTTTTTCATATCTTGGACGATCTGTTTACCAAAAATCCGGCATTGGCATACATCAAATGGGACTGTAATGCGGTGATATACAATGCGCATTCCGCATTTCTGAAAGATCAGGGCGCCTTTTATATTTCGTATGTCGAAGGCCTTTATAAGGTGTTGGAACGTATTCGTGCGAAGTATCCAAAGGTGCCGATGATGTTATGTTCGGGTGGCGGTGGCCGCGTGGACTATGCAGCGCTTCGGTACTTTACCGAATTCTGGCCTTCGGATAATACAGATCCCCTGGAACGTATTTTTATGCAGTACGAATATTCGTACTTTTTTCCGGCAATTAGTACCTCAAACCATGTGACAGACTGGGGAAAACAGTCCCTCAAATTCCGTACGGATGTAGCCATGATGGGCAAACTGGGTTTTGATATTGTGGTGAGTCACCTGAATGAGCAGGATCTGTTATTCTCCCAGCAGGCGGTAAAGAATTACGAGGCGCTTAAAGCAACAATCTGGCATGGGGATCAGTATCGTTTGGCCGATCCGCGTGAAGGTGACTTTGCCGCCCTGAGTTATGTGAATAGCAAAAAAACAGAAGCTGTCATCTTCAACTATCTGGTCAATAACCGTTATGGCATAGGTTCAACGGATCCAGTGCGTTTAAAAGGACTAGATGCCCAAAAACAATACCGGGTGGAGGAGATCAACTTGTATCCGGGAACCAAGTCGAGCTTAGGCCAGGGACAAACCTATTCGGGCGATTACCTGATGAAAGTCGGCGTGAATCCTGATCTGAATAGCAACCGTACCAGCGTTTTGCTGAAGATCTCGGCACTTTAAAAAAATAACTGTGGCACATCCGAAGCTCCGATTCCAACAGTCTGGACTTCGGATGCGCCAAATTTATAAACCCAATTGAGCAATAAACTCAAAAATCATGATAAAACCTAAACAGTATAAGAGGACTCTTCTGGCCCTGCTACTCAGCGTTGCCAGTGGATTTTCTACCCTACAGGCCAAAGTACAGCTGCCTGCCTTTATTGGCGATAATATGGTACTGCAGCAGAAAGAAAAGGTCAAGATCTGGGGAACCAGTACCGCAGTAGGCAAGGAACTTAGCGTAAACAGCAGCTGGAATAACAAAAACTATCAGGTAGAAGTCGATCAACAGGGGAGATGGCAAGTCTTCTTGGAGACACCGAAATACGGTGGACCCTACCAAATTACAATCAATGATGGGGATCAATTGATCCTAAATAATATTTTGATCGGTGAAGTCTGGTTCTGTTCGGGGCAATCAAATATGGAAATGCCCCTGGCGGGTTGGGGTAAGATCAATAACTTCGGGCAGGAAATCAAAGCAGCCAACTTCCCCAATATTCGCATTTTGCAGATTCCAAAAGCAACGGCCAATCAACCTAGTACAGCAGTTAAGGTTGAGTCTGGTGGATGGAATCCTGTAACGCCACAAAGTATTCCAGAGTTTTCGGCGACGGCCTATTTTTTTGCACGTGAGATCTACGAGAAAACAGGAATCCCCATCGGTTTGATCCATTCTTCCTGGGGCGGAACAATTATTGAAGCCTGGATGAGCCGAGAGGCACTTACACCGTTTTCAATCTATACGGCGGCCATCGAAAAAATCCAACGCCCAGATGCACAGGAAGTCTATGCGAAGGATTTGGCAGAATGGAATCGCGTCGCCGAACAGCAGGATCAGGTGAAGACAGCAACGCAGGGCGAGTGGTTTGCGCCACAATTGGATAAAAGTACCTGGTCTACGATTACAATTCCCAGCTTTTTTGACCAAAACCTGTTTCCGGGTATGGACGGTGTCGTTTATTTTGGCAAAGACGTTGCGCTGCCGGCACATTGGCAGGGTAAACCCCTCAAGTTGATTTTGGGAGCGATAGACGATAATGATATCACCTATGTCAATGGCACAAAGGTGGGCGAAACTGTCGGTTACAACCAGATTCGGAAATATACTGTGCCTGCAGCGGCAAACAATGGTGGCCTGTTGCATATTGCCGTTCGGGTATTTGATGGCGCTGGAGACGGAGGAATATATGGCGGTACAGAACAGCCACGACTGGAAGGACCGAATGGGGAGCAGATTTCTCTCGTTGGAGACTGGAAATGCAAAGTAGGTTATGATCTGACTAAGCTGCCCGCAAAGCCTAACGCGATGGAGGGCCCCAATAGACCGACTGTACTCTACAATGCTATGGTTAAACCTTTTGTGGATCTTAAAATAAAAGGAGCTATTTGGTATCAGGGAGAAAGTAATGCTGATTCAAAAGATGCACCTTACGAGCAACTGTTGCCAGCGCTGATTCAGGGCTGGCGCCAACAGTGGAACAACGAAAAGATGCCTTTTTATTTTGTGCAATTGGCAAATTATAAGGAGAAGAAGTCGGCACCGCAATCTTCTTCCTGGGCGAGATTACGAGAGGCGCAGCGGCAAACGCTCAAACTGCCTTACACAGGTATGGCTGTTATTGCTGATATCGGTGATGTAGTGGATATTCATCCAAAAAATAAACAGGATGTCGGTAGAAGGCTAGGCTGGATTGCAACAGCGCAGCTTTATGGAAAGAAGATCCCTTATTCGGGGCCTGTTCTCGAACATTGGATCACAAAGGGAACAGAGATGCAGCTCAGCTTTAACCCCATGGGCAAAAAACTGGTGTTGAAAGATGCGGATAAACTGAAAGGTAGTTTTACCATTGCTGGCGCAGATCAGGTCTTTTACCCCGCTGAGGTCAAACAGGTGGGAAATAAGCTGATCGTATCTGCCAAAGAAGTGCTGTCGCCGGTGGCAGTGCGTTACGGCTGGGCCGATAACCCGGACCTGACTTTGTATAATGATGCTGGGATCGCCGGATCTCCTTTTCGGACAGATGACTGGACAAAAAACTAAGGGGACATGAATAGATCATCAAAAATAAACCTTCGGAAAGGTAAGTTACTTTACACGCTAATGGTTTTCTTTTTTTCGGGCAAGTTATTTGGGCAGGAGCAGGGGAGCAAACTCTGGTATCAGCAGCCGGCAAAGCAATGGGAGGAGACCTTGCCCCTAGGTAACGGAAAGATCGGTATGATGCCCGACGGTGGCTTAATAAATGAACATATTGTACTCAACGATATTACACTATGGTCGGGAAGCCCTCAGGATGCCAATAATTATGAAGCCAGTAGGTACTTGGATAGCATTCGAAACCTGATCAAAAACGGGAAAAATGACCTCGCTCAGGGATTGATTGACCAACATTTCATCTGCAAAGGCCCGGGATCGGGTGGTAAGCAATGGGGCTGTTATCAAGTTCTTGGCAATTTGACGCTTGCATTTGATGGAAAAACAGCTCTTGCTGCGGTACAAAACTATCGCCGCGAGCTGGATATTGAAAAGGCTCTGGTAAAAACGAGCTATGAGCTCAAAGGCGTAAAATATAACCGGGAATATTGGACAAGCTTTGCAGACGATGTGGGTATTATTCGTCTACAGAGTAGCAAAAAAGGGCAGATAAACCTAGCAATCAAGATCGACCGTCCCGAAAGGGCGACTGCTACGACCAAAGATGGCGAGCTCATTTTGATGGGACAATTGGATAATGGTGTGGACGGTAAAGGTATGCAGTTTAAAACACGTGTCCGGGCGCAAGTTAAAGGTGGAAAACAGCTTGTACAAGGGCAATCTATTGTCATTCAACAGGCTGACGAAGTACTGATTTATGTGGCGACAGATACCGATTTTAAAGGCAAGGATTTTGAGCGTACAACAACCGAAACTTTAACAAAGGCTTTAAAAAAATCCTATGCCAAGCTATATGCCGAACATCTACAAAACTATTCAACAAAGTTCAACCGTTTGTCGCTCAGTCTTGGCCGCTCGAAAGATAATTTACCGACCGACCAACGTTTGCTGGCTTTCGGTAAAGAACCGGATCAGGATCCGGGGCTGGCAGCCTTATTTTATCAGTATGGTCGCTACCTTAGTATTAGCAGTACGCGTTTAGGTCTGCTGCCACCGAATTTACAAGGGCTATGGGCAAATCAGATTCAGACACCCTGGAATGGGGATTATCACCTGGATATCAATGTGCAAATGAACCATTGGCACCTGGGAGCGGCCAATTTGGGTGAACTCAATGAACCGTTGGTGAGTCTTGTGGAAGGCCTTATGGCGCCAGGAGCAAAGACCGCGAAAGCGTACTATAACGCACCGGGCTGGGTGGCTCATGTGATCACCAACGTGTGGGGCTATACCGAGCCGGGGGAATCCGCTTCTTGGGGCATTGCCAATGCAGGCTCGGGCTGGCTGTGCAATAATCTGTGGGAACATTACCTTTATAGCGAAGATATGGACTATCTGCGACGGATATACCCAATACTCTATGGCGCGGCACAGTTTTACGCCAGCGCCCTGACTGAATACCCCGGTAAAGGTTGGTTGTTGACTTCGCCATCGGTATCTCCCGAAAATTCCTTTAAGCTTCCTAATGGCCACCAGGCAAACGTCACGATGGGACCAACGATAGATAATCAGATCGTACGCGAATTATTTGAAAATGTCATCCATGCGGCAGCATTATTAGGCAAACAATCGGATCCTTTTTTAACGAATGTTTCAGCGCAATTGAAACGCTTAGCACCGGCAGTGCAGCTAGCCAAAGATGGCCGTATCATGGAATGGATCGAAGATTATGAAGAAGTTGATCCGCAGCATCGGCATATCTCGCATTTGTATGGTTTGTATCCAGGCTATCTGATCCGTTATGACGAACATCCAGACTGGCAGCTAGCCGCTAAAAAGAGTCTGAATGTACGAGGAGATGATGGGCCGAGCTGGGCCATTGCCCATAAACTACTGTTTTGGACCAGATTGCATGAAGGCGAGCGTGCCTATAAATTATTTCGGCAGCTGATGACACCACGTGTCGATACACATATCAATTATGGCGCTGGGGGCGGTGTTTATGCAAATTTGTTAACTGCCGGGCCACCTTTCCAGATTGATGGTAATTTTGGTGGAGCAGCTGGTATCGCTGAGATGCTGGTGCAGTCGCATAAGGACAGTGTGTATCTCCTGCCAGCAATCCCTGAAGCCTGGAAAAAAGAAGGTCAGGTCAGGGGAATGCGCATCAAAGGAAATCATACCATAGACATGGAATGGAAAGATGGTAAAATACTGAATTATCAGATTTATTCACCCAAATCACAACAACTTCAGGTATGTATAGATCATAACTGGGTCGCCTATCATACAAAAGAAAAATAAAAGGATCCCTAGTCTGCAATTTTTGCAGGCCGGGGATCCTTTTGTCTTAAAAATCTCATTGCATAAACATGTGTTATTCACAATTACATGTAAATATGAAAAACAGAAAAGACAAGACGGTAGTCGGTGCTTTTACGCTGAAAGTGCTATGACTGCTGTCTTAAGATTGCAATGGAATCAATACATTGTGTTCCAAACGTACAGGGACATGCTTCACTGAGGTAAAACCGTCTTCCTTGGAAATGATGTTGGATAGATCCAGTCCTCTTTTGGAGAAAGTACTGAGCAGCGCTGTCCGAAAGGTCGCTTTGGCCGAGCCCCAACCCTGTCCCAAGATTGTATCGTTATTGAGCTGTATTAGTTCGTCTGTGGAATAGTAGCTGAATTTTTCCAGTAAGTGTTGGTAAAGATTTGTTGTTGTAGCCATACAATTTAAAAATTTAAAGGATTAAACCATAAACTGTATCCAGATCTTGTTGGGGAAAATAACCGTTGTATAACGTTTATTTTGGTCGAAACCCGTATTAATTTACCACCGCGGTGTCTACACTCGGTTGGTATTGCATCATGCAATTCTGAATACTCTACAAATATAGTAGATTATTTTTTAATATTAAAAATATTTTTGTTTTTTTGGTAATTGGGTGTGGATAAGAAGACTAAGGCCGGCAAAAGTGAGTTTGGGTTTTTGGCTGTGGTTTGGTTATGAAGTGGATAGCTTGCCCGATAATTTATCATGTTACTGTAATCTCGTCGAAAATACTTTAAAAAACAGAGATAAGACAATACTTTTGCGGCATGAATAGAATTGCGGAAATTAACGAATACATTGCTGCCGAACGCGAGGTATTATTGCAACACTCCTTGTATCCTAAAATCAAAACGATCAAGAATCTACGTTCTTTTACCGAAGGGCATGTGTACGCTGTATGGGATTTTATGTCTTTATTAAAAGCTTTGCAGATTAAATTGACCTGTACAACTTTGCCTTGGTTTGCAAGTGAGCATCCTTCGACACGCTATCTGATTAACGAAATTGTATTAGCGGAAGAATCCGACGAATATATTGATGGTCGCCGTTTGAGCCATTTTGAAATGTATCTGGACGCAATGAGTGAAATGGGGGCAGACCTGCACCTGGTTAACAAGTTTATCGTGAACGCCAAGAAATCCAAAAGTATTTTTGATGCCATTGCATTGACAACCTTGGATAAAAGGATCAAAGATTTTCTGAATTTTACTTTCGAATTGATCGAAGAGGGGGAGGTACATAAAATTGCTGCCGCTTTCACATTTGGTCGTGAGGATCTTATCCCGGGTATGTTTACCTCCATTTTGCAGGAGCTGAAAACCAACTTCCCTGAATCGAGCTTAGATAATTTTATCTACTATTTCCAACGTCATATTGATTTGGACGGTGATGAGCATGGCCCTTTGGCAATGCAGATGATCAGCGATCTGGCCAAAGAGGATGATGAGAAGTGGGAAGAAATGAAAATAGTCAGTAAAGAGGCGCTTCAAAAGCGCATTGAACTCTGGAACGCAATAGAAGATTCCCTATAGGGAATCTTCTATTGTTTGGCTTCTTTGTAAAAAGAATTGATCTGATAATTTTACGGAAAACTATTCCGACAGAGACCTTTTTAGGGCTTGGGTAAAAGCGCTGATAAATTGTGGATCCAATGTGTTGGAAAAGGTATTCATATTCCCTAAGCTAACAATGAGCGCTGGTATTTTTGCTCCCCGTAAGATCGCATGATTATGGCTTTCAACCGGTTTCTGCGTGCTTAATCCTTGATTTTTTAAATTTTGTGTGAGACGGAACGCAAGTTCTCGGCTTTGATCCTGTATCTTGGGTAGTTCAACAGCTTTTGGATACCGTAGGCCGATTGGCTGCTTGGCGTTTGAAGGATCAATGTCAAAATGAATTGAAATTAATGCGTCACCAGTAAAGGCCGCACGGTCTTTAAGCATCATAAATTCGTCTTTCGAATGGGTCAATACAACCTGAAAACCTTCTTTTTCAAGTTCATTTTGAATCATCTTACAAGCCTGTAAAGTGAGATCTTTCTCTTTGAGGCCCCTGCTGTTGGTGGCACCACTATCTTTGCCACCATGTCCCGGATCCAGAACAATGGTCTTTGCGCTATTTTTGACAGCGCTAGTAGTGGAGATCTTTTCTTTCGGAGGATCAATAAAAGAAAAAGAGACAATTAACACGAATATACAAGGAACAAACAGCAGATACTGATAACCTTTCGTGCGTGGTGATAGATTTCGCATCAACCTGTCGATGCGTTCTACCAGTTCATTTTGGTTTTTTAAAATTCTACTTTGCATATAATCTAATTGTTGATTTTGTTGTGTCATATTCAGCAGGAAGCTCGCATAATTGGTCTTTCCATAGTATTCAGCCACCGCTATATCGACCTGAAATTCATGTAGGCGATGCAGTTCTTTCCGAACCCAATAAATGGCGGGGTTTATCCAGAAGATGCAGCACATCAGCTCGATGTATAATTTGTCCCAGGCATGTCCTTTTAAAATATGCTGTGCCTCGTGGGCAAAGATGAGCTTGCCTTCGGGACTTTCAAGTGCGCTTTTATCCATAACGATATAATGAAAGATCGAACAATTATTGAAGCGATTAAACGGCGGGATTACTTTAATTCCCTGATGCTCCTGAAAATCCATCTTCTTTAAACAGCATACGAGCTTTAAGCTGCGATAAACTAATCGTGTCAGAAAGAAGATGGCGATCAATAAGTAAGCATAGGCGAGTATTTTTTTAAACTCCATTCGGTCCCATAGATTGAGCTGTTCTTCGGGTTCGATCAAAAAAGGGACATTGGAATAACCCAACTGCTCTTGCGACTGTATTTCCTGATTTGAATTTGTTTTGGAATCGATTAATTTGACATAATCGGTCTTAAATTTAAGAAGAGGAACCAGCGCACAAAAGCTCACCAACGCAATAAGCAAAAGCCGGTTCCAACGAAAAAATGAAAGCTGCCGAAAAGCCAGGACAAAGAGCGAGACTAAAATAAGTAAACTGATATTGGCCTCTATGCTATAGGAAAATAGGTTATTCATCTTCTTTACTTTTATTGATAATTTCCTTGATTTTCTCGATGTCTGTTTCGCTGATTTTTTGTTCCTTGACAATGAATGATACCAGATTTTCGACAGAATCATCAAAATACTTGTTCATGACACGCGAAAAGAAAAACTTTCGGTATTGCATCTTGGAGATCAGCGGATAATATTGGTAAGTCTTTCCATAGGAATTGAAACCCACATACCCTTTTTTCTCTAAAATCCGTACAATGGATGATATGGTATTATAAGGCGTTGTTTGTGTCGGATCCATATATTCAATAATATCTTTGACAAAAGCCTGCTTTAATTTCCATACAGCATGCATAACTTCTTCTTCTTTTTTTGTTAATTCTTCCATAGTTATAAAGCTATAACTTATTTTTCAGTTAATCAACTTATTTTTCAGTTTTAAAACTGAAAAATAAGTTGATTAACTATAATGTATTGATTATTAGTGGTTTCATTTTTTTAATAGGTAGTCGGCCACCGCCTGATAAGCGGGTAGGGAGTATCCATCGTTGGCTGAATTAGATGCCAGGGGATGAGAGGCAAATCGGACGATAACCATTTCTGCTTTGGGATCGATATAGACGGTCTGTCCATGGACGCCACGTGCACAGAAGGCTCCATCGGCATTATGGCTTACCCACCACATGTTTTTATAACTCCACTGCTTTAGATTGGTATAACCGGCTTTTGCGAAAGCAGCCTGGCTTCCGCCAGAGCGGATGGATTCAATTACTTCCTTCGCGAGGATCTGTTTTCCGTTAAAATAACCCTTATTGCGCACCATCTCACCAAACATGGCCATGTCGCGGAGGTTGGTCGTGAGTCCTCCGCCCGCAAAGCATATTCCAGCACCATCAATCAGATAGTAGGCATCAAAATTGGTTCCCAAGGGCTGCCAAATTTTTTCGGAAAGGACTTGTGACAAGGGCTTGTTTAATACCCGAGAAATTATCCAGCCCATAACGTCTGTATTGACTGTTTTATAGCCGAATGCGTCACCATGTTGACCTTTTTTCTTAACCGTCTTTAAGTAATCAAAGTAGTTTGCCGGTTCATCAGGACTTCGTTGGAAGTGGAAGGGATCTCCTGCTCTGGAGAAGGCCCATATTTCTGCTTTGGGGTCAGCATAGTCCTCACTGAACTCCAGGCCTGTTGTCATGTCCAGTACCTGACGTATTGTTGCATCGCCAAAGGCGGAATGTGCAAGTTCGGGAATGTAATCCCGGCAGTATTTGTTTTCATCCAAAACGCCTTCAGCAATCAGTTGAGCAGCTAGCGTGCCGGTTAATGTTTTGCTGACGGACATAGCAGCATGCCTGCCATTCTGGGTCAATGCACCAAAATATTTTTCGTAGATAATACGCCCTTTATGAAGAATAAGGATACCATCAGTATAATTTTTTAAAAGAGATTCCGCCCAACTGATAGACTTTTCATCTCCAAGAGGTTGAAAACTCAAAGCATCAATGGCGGAATCCTCAGCAGTGGAAAAAGAATAACGGTTGATGGGGTCGGAAGGGACGACTTTCGACGGAAAGAATTCACGCATATGGCAAACACTGTAACGCAATGCCGGAAACTTAAAAAATGTACCGTCCAATGCTGAAATAATTCGATCCTGTGGTGGCGGAAATCCCGTCATCCATCCCAGTTTGCTGGGATCAGAATCCACTGCGGATGGAAATTCTTGTGCCTGGCTCATTTGTATCAGAAGTAATGGAAGTAATAAGATAGCTTTTTTCATAATCAATCATAATCAATTTGGCATGTAAAAGATATAAGCGCGATAGCTACTGTGAATAGTATATAGGTATAATAAGCAAAGCGATCTTATTGTTTTCTTTCTTGCCTCTATTTTTGGCAGATTTCGATCTTTTATTTGAAATTGATCAAAAAATGTCTTTTTTACATAACATATTGGCGTTTGTGAAGAAATTCATTTTCCAATTAGTGTCTAAGTTTGCAACGCAAAAAAATAACAGAAAGACATTGAACTTTTTTTCGCCGTATTGGGCAAAAGCAATGGGCACCATCGTGGTACTTGTATGCTCGGTTTTAGAAACGCAGGCCCAGGACTCGCTACGCACCTCACTCGCTGATCTGATCAGTAAGTCGTTGCAAAACAGTAAGTATATCGAACAGTCGCATTTGCAATTACAGGAAAAAGGAATAGCCCTGCGGCAGCAACGGATGGAATTGCTGCCGAAAATCGGTGTCAGGGCTTCTGCCAGTTATGCGAGCAATATGCCGGTCTACGATCAAGGTATATTTGCCAAACCATCACAACATGATGTTATTCATTACCTGTATGATACCGGACTCGATTTCTACCTGAACCTCTACAACGGCCATCGGGATCTTATGAAAATCGAATCAAAAAAGCTCGAAATGGAACTGGCCAACATTGATTGGAAAAGTTCCACGGCACAGATCAAGCTGGAGATCTGTAACTTGTTTCTGGATCTAGATTTAGCCTATCGCAACAAATTACTGATCGAGCAGGATATCAACGATCAGCGGACACAATTGAAAGAGATCGAACACCGTTATACAGCCGGTGTTGTGCTGCATAGTGATGTCTTAAGGATTTCCCTCGAATTGTCCAAGCGTGAACTGCTTTTGATACAGATCGCTAATGATATCAAGATCATCAACCAAAAATTGCAGCTGATCGCCGATATACGACAAGAAATTATCCCGATGTGTGCCACGATGGAAAGTCATCCGCTGAACTATGCGGAAATCGTTGCTGTTGCCAAACAACAAGCTTTTGTACTGCTGAAATCCGAACAGGAAGTTGCGTTGAAAAAACTAAGTATCAAACAGGCGAAGTCAAACTACCTACCCGCACTAGGCCTGACCAATACATTTACTTTTGCGAATCCACAGGTATTTCTATATCCATATAATGGGAGCTGGTACAATTTAAATATAGTAGGACTTAAATTGAACATCCCAATATCCGCATTGTACCTCAATAAAAATATTGTCCGGGGAGCTCAAGTCGCACTAAAGCGAGAGGAGGTCAAACACCATCATGAGGAGGAAGTGGTGGAAAATGAACTGTTGCAGGCTTATCTGGATTATAATCTAGCACTGGAACAACAGGCTGTCTGCCAAAAAAATCTAACGCTGGCCAAAGAAAATGCCCGTATTATAAAAAATAGGTATTTCAAGTCTTCGGCGCTGATTACGGATCTATTGGATGCAGATATGCAATGCCTCAAGACAAATTTTGATCTGGAATCCGCCCGGATCGCGATACAGAAACATTATTATTTTATTGAATTTTTGAAGGGTACTATCTAATGAAACCTAAATCAGGCCGGTCAATGACCGATGTACAATTGACCAGAATCACCAATTGGTTGGCTGGGATTGCTTTGTTGGCACTTTTATTATGGGGCGGAAGGATACTCTGGCTGCGCATCCGGTATACCTATACCAATGATGCACAAGTGACCCAGTATATTAATCCCATTATTTCCCGTGTGGGTGGTTACATTGTTTCGGTTCACTTTAAAGATCATCAATCGGTCAAGCGCGGCGATACCTTACTACTGATCGACAATCGGGAATACAAATATGAAGCTGAGCAAGCTTCGGCTTCGATAAACAAAGAAAATGCGGAAATCAGTGTGCTGGGCAGCCAAAAGGAAATATTGCAGGCCGAACATGAATCGTTGGAAAAATCCATTGCTGCTGCCGAAGCGCGGATGACGAAGCAGCAACTGGAATACGATCGCTATAAGTTTCTGTTTGATGAAAAATCTGCTACGGCGCAGCAACTGGAAGATATAAAAGCCACACTGGAGGTGTACAAAAGTGAACTTGCCGCATTACAGCATAAGTTGGAGGCATCGCGGGATCGGGTGAATGATGTTGATGTAAAAAAGGGGGTGATCAATGCGGAGAAAGCACGGTTGTCAGCTGCAGCAAACCGAAAGCATCTTGATGTAGGATATACCGTAATCCGGGCTCCCTATGATGGTCGGGTAGGGAAACGTAGCATTGAAAAAGGACAGATGGTAAATCCGGGCGAGGTGTTGGGATTTATTGTCAATGCAGAGACACCAACTTGGGTGACAGCCAACTTTAAGGAAACGCAATTGCGTTATCTCAACCTTGGTGGGCGTGTAGAGGTTGTTGCGGATGCCTACCCGGATGAAACATTCTATGGAAAGATAATTTCTATTTCGCCAGCAACAGGATCTTCTTTTTCATTGCTTCCACCGGACAATGCGACTGGTAATTTTGTGAAGATCGTACAGCGGGTTCCAGTTCGTATCGAACTGGATAGGGATAAGGGAACTGCAAAATTACTCTCAGGAATGAATGTCAATGTTTCGGTCTCAAAAAATCAATAACAGTGAAAGAGATCTTCAAAGACTGGGTACCTGAATGGCTGATTAAGCTGATTTTATTCAGCGGATTGATGCCAAGCATGGTCTTGTTTTTTCTGCCCGGTGCCAATGTCAATGTCACCGCGGGGTTCTACGGTGCACAGCCCAGTGATGTTCAATTCCTCATTATTCTTTTCTATGCGGGATTTGTCGGATTCTATGTCCTGGAACGTCGCTTTTTTCAGTATTTCCCGGTCAAACAGTACTACATCATTTTCAATCTCTTACAGCTGCTCATTTGTTACCTGATGTATCGCATTAACGAGATCAGTTGGATATATGGCTTACGCTTTTTTCAGGGCATGCTGTTCGCATCGGCTGTCAATCTCTCCATATCCATGATATTTTCCCGACTGAAAACGGAAAGGGCCAAGGAGGGAAGTTATGCCATATTTTTTGGTATGCTGCTCTGTAGCTCGCCTTTCAATACGTTTGTGACAGCGGAATTTATAGATTCATTTAACTTTGATGAACTTTACCTGTATGCTGCCTTATCTTTTGTACCAGGGCTACTACTGATCATCGTCACAATGAAACCCATCCGGCATAATCGACCGTACCCTTTATTTTCCCTGGACTGGGCCAGTTTTGTCCTTTACAGCTTGACTGTGATAAGCTTCGGTTATTTGATGGTCTATGGGCAGGAACTTTATTGGTTTTCGGACAGTTCTATGCTGATCGTATTGCTCGGTGGAATTTTATTGTTGGGGCTGTTTATCATGAGGCAGAAAGCAATCAAACGTGTTTATATTGAGCTGTCCATCTTTGGAAATAGAAAGTTCCTGTTCGGAATCTTGGTCCTGTATATGATGTATATCGAACGGTTTTCGCTGGCGATTTCCAATCAGTATTTTCTACAGGTCATCCGCCTGGATCCCATTCACCTGTCCTATATTCAATGGTTTAATATCCTCGGGATTGTATGTGGTGTTATGTTATCCTTCTACTGGTTATTAAAACGGTGCACAGTGAAATGGATCTGGATTGTTGGCTACTGTTGCCTGCTGACCTTTCATCAATATATGTTTTTTTCATTTGAAAGTGAGGGCAATGAAGATCACTTCTGGTTGCCGTTGGTATTGCATGGGCTGGGTGTCGGTCTGATCATGGTGCCAACAATCTTATTTGTGATTGCCAGTGTACGCCCTCATCTGGGAGCTTCAGCGGCGGCAGCTTGTTTGGCCGTCCGTTACCTGGGCTATACCAGTAGTATCGGTCTGCAGAATTTCTTTAAATTATTTGAACATGCCCAGCACCGGGAGGTTTTTCGAGATCAGCTGCAATCAGGCAATCTGATATTTGAAGACTATATTCAGCGGGAATCTCACAGGGTACTGCAACATGGATTGCAGTACAAGGAGCATGCCGCGGGATTGAAGCTCATCAGCGAGCGGGTTAATATACAGTCTTTCGTCCGGTATGGCATGGACTACTATGAATTGATGTCCATAATCAGTATCAGCATCTTGCTGCTGATACTGATTTCCCCTTCCTTGAAAAGCATGTATAAGAAGCTTAAAAAGAATCAGATTTCACCGGTATAACGGTGTCACAATTGATCAATATCCCAAATGGCTGCGGCACGTTGTAATTCCACCAATGCGACCGCATAATTGTAGCGCGCTTCATTGTAAGCAAGTTGGGTGTCATTGTAGGAGCGTTGTGCGTTGATCACTTCCAGCAGGGCGGTTTCGCCCCGATTGTAACTGTAGATCTTTCCTTCCAGGATTGCTTTTGCTTCGAGCAGCATTGTATTATTAAATTGCAGTACCTGTTTTTGAGTGGCTTTATATTGCATATAAGCTTGATTCACCTCAGTCTGGATGCGTAATGCTGCATCTTGATAGATCAATTCGTCTTGCTCAATTTTGAACTGAGCAGATTTCAGCTCGCCTTTATTAAAATTGGAAAATTTTAGTGGTATGGCTAGGCCGGCATTGATGGCATTAAACTGTGGTGTCGGTGCGGTTTCATTTCTGGCCTCACCATTGTAGGTAAAGCCGATGGAAATACCGAGATCTAACACACGGTTTGCCTTTGCCAGCTGGAGCAGACTATGGGAGAGCTGTTTGTTTTGTAGCGCAGCCTTAAGATCAGCACGCTCTCGTACTGCGGTTGATAGCAATGTACTTAATGAAAAGTTGCGATCAAAAGAAACATCAGATCCTTGTGGTAGCCAAAGAATGGGGCTCTTATCCCCCATAAGCAGTGATAATCCCGCTAGGGAGGAATTGGCTGTGGCTTCGGCTGCCGAAAGCGTATTGCGCATATGGGCGGCTTCCAATTTTGACTGGCGGTAGTCAATTTGTGGAATAGCGCCTAGTTGATAACGTATACTGTCTGAGCTGGCGAGCTGAGCGAGTTGTTGATAGGAACTGCGATAGGTTGCTGCCAATTGCTGGTTGCACCTTACTGATAAAAAAGCAAGGGTGGCATCGGCACGTAGATTTCGGAAATAGTCTTCGAATAGGAGACGGGTGGTTTCGGCCTCATCCTTTGCAACCTGGCGACGTGTCTGCCGTTTTGCCCCCAATTCTACCGTCCAGCTCAATCCGGCGGTATAACCTCGCCCGAGTTGTTTGCTTCTTTCGCTATTGTCAAAGAGCCCTACGGTGAATTCGGGATCGGGGAAGATACCGGCACTGATGATATTCGCCTCGGCGATTGAAAGGTTGAACTTTTCAGCGGCGTAACCGAGGTTGTTCTTTCCAACCTGGGCAATAAAGCTGCTGTAGTCCAAATTTTTATGAGTAAAAGTTGAGTCTATTGTTTGTGCAGCAGCATTTCCAATGAGCAGCATAAAGGAAAGAAGAAGTCTGATCTGTGTTTTCATCGAAATTTTATCTTGATCATTCTGTTTAAAGCAGCTGTATTGCTTTAAACAGAATGTGGTTTTGATTTTAGGAATTTGTCTCCGCTTGTATGTGATCGGTTGATGGTCCGGACCCACTGCTGTGTTTCCTTCTTCTTTCCATCAGATAATACAAGGGTGGAAGCATAAACAGTGTCAGCAGGGTAGAAAAGAGTAAACCATAGACGATCACGGTGGCCAGAGGCCGTTGAACATCTGATCCGATACCTGTCGCCAATGATGCTGGAAGTAGGCCAAGTGTAGCCACCGTCGCGGTCATCAGTACAGGGCGGAATCGACTGAAAGCGCCTTCAATGACAGCTTTTTCTAAGGCCATTCCATTTTTTCGTAGCACATTGAACTGGGAAAGCATCAATACACCATTTTGTATGGCAACACCAAAAAGAGCGATAAAACCCACTGCCGAAGATACATTTAGGGTCATACCCCGTATATTGAGCGCAAGCATTCCACCAAAGAGTGCCAGCGGTACAATACCGATAAGTAAGCCGGCCTGTCCAAAAGAACCGAAGGTGCTATACAGCAGGATAAATATAATCGCCAGTGTCAGGGGGACGATGACCGCCAGTCGGCTGTAGGCGCGATGCTGATTTTCAAATTGACCACCCCATTGCAGTCTGATTTTCTGTGGATCGTATTTCAGCTTCTGGTCGATTGCCTGCTGGGCTTTGGTCAGGAAAGTACCTAAATCTTGCCCCCGTACATTCAATCTGACGGTCAGCTGGCGGCTATTGCGTTCGCGTGAAATGGTACTTTCTCCGGTATTGAGTTTGACCGTGGCGACTTGCGACAAGGGGATACGTGTGCCATTATCGGGATACAACATCAGATTGCCGATCTTTTCCGGCGAGTTTCGCTCGTTCTCAGCATACTGACAGGTGATATCGTATACTTTAATCCCCTGATAGACCTGAGATACAGCTTTGCCGCCAACTGCAATTTGAATCAGGTCGGTGACATCCGAAATATTCAATCCATATTGTGCAATTTTGTCCCGGTCAACGATGATCTGCAACTGTGGGAGTGGTGGCTCCTGGTCAATGGCCAGGTCAACAGCGCCTTCCACTCCTTTAAGTGTGGTCATGAGGTCTTCGGCAACACGCCGGGTTTCTTTCAGATCATCCCCAAAAAGTTTGACCACGAGTTCGCTATGTGCTCCCGCGATTTTGTCCATGACACCATCGATCATCGGTTGTGAGAAAGCTACATTATAGCCCGGCATTTGGGCATATTCTGCGGCCAGTTCATTGACGAGATCTGCTTTGGTTTTTCCCCATTTCCATGTTTTGTATGGCTTCAAACCCACACTGACTTCGAAGTGTGAAGGGGTCCAGGCGTCGGTACCATCATCATTGCGTCCGGCTTGTACCATGACATAGGAGATCTCTTCGTACTTCAAGGTACGCGCACGCAGACTGTCGCTCATTTCTTTGGATTTCTCTACGGTAATACCCGGAGGGAGGGAGACCTGTAACCAGATCGAACCTTCGTCAAGTGTAGGCAAAAAATCTTTACCCACGGATGCTGTCAGTAGTCCTGTCGCTAAAAGAACAAGGCCGAGGGGAACAAACACTCGTCTGGGACGCAGCATTATTTTTTTGATCCGCTGATGGTAAAGCGCCGTTAATTTTTCCAGCCATCTATTGTGATAAACTTTTTGTGGTTTGCGGTAGATGAGGTAAGCCAGTCCGGGAATCAACAGCAAGGATACCGCTAGAGCCCCCAATAGCGCATAACCAACGGTATAGGCCATCGGTGTAAACAGTTTCTTTTCTACCCGTTCGAAAGCGAAAAGAGGAAGATAGGCTGTGATAATAATGATGGTGGCAAAGAAAATTGGTTTGGCCACTTCAGCAATTTTCGTTGTTAAGGTCTGCTCGACCAATGGAGCATCGGGTTTTTCTTCCCTTTTTTTCAGAATGGTTTCGAGCATAACAATGGCACCATCCACGATAATTCCGAAATCTATCGCCCCTAGCGATAATAGATTAGCAGGTATATCTGTAAAATGCATCAATATAAAGGCGATCAACAACGAGAGTGGAATGGTGATGGCAACCAATAGAGCACCACGCCAGCTCCCCAGAAAAAGGATCAGTATAAGAATGACGAGTACCATACCTTCGAGCAGTGTTTTGGATACGGTATGCAGGGTGTTGTCGACCAGGCTCGTGCGATCCAGGACCACGTGTATTTTGACATCTTTCGGAAGGATTTTACTGTTAAGTTCCTCGACCGCCGCATTTACACCGGCCAATACCTTGGAGGGATTCTCATGCTTTAATAGCAATACAATGCCTTCAATATTATCTGAATAGTCTACTCCACGTTTGTCACTGTAGCCCAAAGCGCCTTTACGCGCGAGGTTGCCAAGCTTTACCTGTCCAAGATCCCGGATGTAGATACGGTTTCCATTGACCGATTTGACAACGATATTGCCGAGGTCGTCCAGCGATTTGACAAGGCCGATACCTCGGATCACATAGGATTGGTCGCCACGGTTCATCATGCTTCCTCCTGCATTGGCATTGTTGGCTTCGATCTTTGCGGTTACTTCGCCTAGAGAAACTTCATATTGATCAAGTTTTTTAGGGTCCAGTTCGACCTGAAACTGCGTCGTGATGCCCCCAAAATTGGTTACATCGGCTACTCCCGCCACCTGTTTGATTTTAGGGATAATGACAAAGTTTTGGAGTTCGGTCAATTTCCGTAGATCCTGGGTATTGCTTTCGAGAATATAACGAAAGATTTCTCCTGTCGGCGAGGTAAGTGGATCTAATCCGGGTACTGCCCCGTAGGGGAGACTGAGATCTGCCAGGCGTTCCTGTATACGGGCCCTGGCCCAGTAGTCGTCAACACCGTCTTTAAACACGATGGTGACCATGGATAGTCCAAAGGTGGTTTTGCTACGCATGACTTCCATTCCGGGTAATCCGTTGATGGTCTGTTCAATGGGAATTGTTATCTGTTGCTCCATTTCCTCGGCGGCCAGGCCCGGCACCTGAGTGACGATTTGTGAGGACACGTCTGCGATATCGGGATAAGCCTCAACCGAAAGCTGTTTCCAAGCGTAATAACCGAAAAATGCAATAAGGAGAAAAGCAGCTGCAATAACCCATCTCTTGGCGATGATCTGGCTAACAAGTTGTTTCATTGTAATACGATTTTTGGATAAAGATTTAGTTGCTTGCTAGTAGATAAAATGCGCCCTCACCGATGATCTGTTCACCGTTGGACAGACCCTGTATAATCTGAATCTGCTCATTTTCGGTGACACCGGTCTGTACATATCGCCTCATAAATGTGTGCGGTGCTAGCTGTACCCAGACAAAGCTTTTATCATTAAATTGGAGTACAGCTTTCGCAGGAATAAATATACTGGCAGCAGCTAGCTGTTCAAATTGCGTATTGACATACATACCGGGTTTGAGCAGCCGATCTTTATTGTCGCATTCAACTAGCACTTCGATATTGCGATTTGCTTCGTCGACAAACTGATTGATATGGACAATCTTTCCTTGCAGTCTTTTTGTGGGCTGGTTGTCAATGCGCACTTCGACACTGCGGATCTGATCTATGGCACCGAGGTCTTTTTCTTTGATATAGGCCGAAACCCATACTTTCGACAGTTCGGCAATCCGGAGTAAAGCTGGAGCGTCTTCTTTATTGTATTGGCCAAGGACAATGGTATTGCTGAGGATTTCACCATGGATGGGTGAACGGACGAGCAGGGGCTGACCAAGCACGACCTGCGCCGGGTTGTTGTCATATATTTTTAAAGCTGCTGTCGCATTATTGAGCGTCGTGTTGCTAATGGCAAAATTGGTTTCCGCTTCTTCAAGTTCTTTTTGTGTACCGACACCGTGGCTAAGCAGATCTTTTTGACGTTTTAAAACATTTGCTGCCAGGGCATAGGTTTGTTTGGCCTCAAGGTATGTTCGTTGTGCATCGAAATAATCCGAAGAACTGATTGAAAATAAGGCTGTATTGACCGCTACTTTCTGCCCCAGGCTCACGTAGGATCTGACAACCCGCCCCGCAAAGGGCATGGGGATTTCAACATAACTATTGGGGATGATTTTGACCATAGCGGCGGTGCTGAATGTCAACTGATGCGGTTGCTGGACGACGGCGGTACACTTGATCTTGGACAGCAGTGGCGCATGTGCGTTGATCGTCAGGGTGTCACCTGCGAAATGCAGGGCCGAGGATTCGTCCGAAGATACAGCGGAGCGTTGAGTGCATGCTTGCATGATCGTGAGGGCAGCGATCCAGCCCATGAATCTAAGGGGATGGATAGGAATTTTGATAGCGCGGTTAACCATTGTTTTTAGTTTCTAAAAGCCATCTTCTACTCATTCAAGAACTGTTCAACGAATGGGCGGTTGATGACCGGCGTTTCTGTTTCTAAAAAATTATGGTGCAAAGCTATCTATGCCTCTGCTGGAAGGCAGTTAGAGAGGCTTTAGAAAAATATTAGAATTTTATTAGAGTGCTGATGGATGGGGTAGATTGATCTGGAATACACTACCGATGCCTTTCGTTGAGCGGACAAGAATTTCGCCTTGATGCAGTAGAATAATCTTTTTGGTCAGTGAGAGACCGATGCCATTCCCTTCACTGTAGGCTTTGTTGTTGCCGCGATAGAAAGGGGTAAATATGCGTTCAAGATCCTGAGGCTCGATGCCTATGCCGTCATCTTTAAATTCTAGTTGTATAGACGTTCCACTGGATTTAATCGCTATGGAACATTTTTGGTTATCGGAAAACTTACAGGCGTTTTCAATTAAATTTACAAAAGCGACCTGGAGGAGGTATCCATTGCCGACAGTCGAAATCATCTGCTCGTCTTCCAGAGCGGGATCAATGAAAATGTCGAGTTTATAATCGGGATTGGCCTGCAAAACCTGCTGGCAGGCGTCAAGCAGGATTTCATCGACACGTAGTGCTTTGAAGGAAATCTCTGAACTATCGTAACTCGCCTTGGCAAAATCCAGTAGACTATTAAACAGTTTTTTTAGTTTCTGGGCGTCGTTTAGCGTGTTGTCAATGATAACCTTGTATTCAGCGGTGCTTCGGTCTTTATTCGTGGAAATTTCGAGTTCGGTAATCATTGCTGCCAAAGGTGTGCGCAGTTCGTGGGAAATATTGGAGACAAAGTGCTTTTGGCCATCAAAGGAGTTTTCAAGACGGTTCAGCATATCGTTAAAGGTGTTTGCCAGTTCGGATAGTTCATCTTTATTACCTGTGCTCTGAAGTCTTGCATCCAAGCTATTGGCCGATATGTTTTTGACTTTTTGCGTCATGGCCTGAATCGGACGGAATACTTTTTTTGAGAAAAATATTCCGGCGGCATAGCTTAAAAAGACCGCAAAAATAAAAACAATAATGATGGTCGATAACAGATTTTGAAGTTTATTGTAACCATACTGATCATAAGCGGCAGCAGTGATGATGAAATTCGCATTGTTGTATGCATAGGTAATGCCGATCACCTGCCATTTGTCCTGATAAAAGCCAATTTCCTTTTTTTTGACAACATCCCGCAACATAGCCGGCGTCTCCTTGACAAAATCAATGTCTACGGCATCATGGTACAATAGCTTAAAACGGGTGTCATAGATGGCTACTTCAACCTCGTTGAGAATTTTTCGGTTGTTGTGGTAGATATCTTGCAGTGTTTTTCTGTCTACCTGTGCATTTAAAAACAGATTTGCTTTGGTGTAGGCTTCTTTTTTGAGGAGGGCATAAAATTCATTCTCCCGATTCTCTACGGCCGAATAATAAACCGTGCAGGCAAATACCATCAGGATGGTCGCTGTGACGACTGTAAAAAGTATGGTGATTCGCGTTCTGATCTGCATTAGTCCTGTTTTAAAATAAAGCCCATCCCAGATTTGGTGTGGATATATTTTTTATCAAAATCCTTGTCTACTTTTTTTCGGAGGTAATTGATATAGACATCAATAAAATTCGTGCCGGTATCGAAATGGGTTTCCCAGACTTTTTCGGCAATCTCCATTCTTGACAATACACGTTCGGGGTGCAGCAGCAGGTAGTGGAGTAGTTTGAATTCTTTGGGTGTCAGACTGATATCGATATTGTTGCGTCTGACATTTTTGGTATGCAGATTCATTTCCAGATCCGCATAGCGCAGGATGGTTCCTGTAGTGCTGTCCTGTTTCTGATAGCGTTTGAGCAGCACCCGTATCCGCGCCAATAGCTCCCGCATTTCGAAAGGTTTGACCAGATAATCGTCCGCCCCAGCATCAAAACCTTCTATTTTGTCATCTGTGGTACCGAGTGCGGTAAGCATGATGATGGGCAGGTCGGGTTTGATATGGCGGATTTCCTTACAGAGATCAAGCCCGTCCATCTTGGGTAATACGATATCGGTAATAATCAGGTCGAAATCGTGCTGCAGGGCCATTTTCTTTCCTGAAATACCATCATAGGCAATGTCGGTCTGAAATTCGTTTTCATCCAGCCCGCGTTTTATTAGTCCCGCGACACGGACATCATCTTCGACTAAAAGAATCTTCATACAACAGCGAAAGATTATTCGTTAATACTTCAACCTCAATATTGACTTCGACCAAAGCGTATGGACGGTACAGGACAAAGTTATCAAATTTACCTTGGTTTCGTTATTTGAAGACTATTCTTTTGTTGCCTCGGGTGGAATTCTTTAAAACTGCCGTGCATAGCTTAACCCAAATTGCCGGTTCTGATAGAAGGGCATGACCATGGATGAGGTATTCGGTTTATCTTTGAACAGCAGCTGATTGATTTTGGGATGGAGCCAATAGGCGAGTTCGGTCGATAATATGCCGAAGCCAGCTCCAGCAACGACGTCGCCTACCCAGTGACGGTTGTTGATCGTACGGTAAATACCTGTGAATATAGCAAAGGGATACCCCGAAATACTTAGCCAAAAGTTACTGTCCCGGTATTCGTGATACATAAATTGGGCGGAAGAAAATGCCGTCGCCGTATGTCCCGAGGGAAAAGATAGGGCATCGGAACTGTCTGGACGAACTTCTTTTACCAGGTGTTTCAGCGGAATCACCATCGCTCCGGAAATCAATTGTGAGGTGAGGTAAATCACTGTTCTGTCTCTAAAATTGTGTTTACCTTTCACACCAAATGCATTGAGCCCGTAAACCATAAGTGCCGGAACATATTGACTATAATTATCCAATTTCATGTGGCTTAATCGATGTTCGGCAATTTCGTCTTTGGTGGACGAATTTAGCTTTTTAAGGGCATCGCTGCTTAAACTGGCTACACCAAACCCGATGAACACCGTTGGTACAATAAAATTGGTATACCGGAGTTTATAGGGCGAATTCGTAGACATCTTTGATGCATTTTTGAACATATGGGTGATCGTATCGCCCTGTATCGGCCATAAATTCGCGTTTGAATCATTTTTCCAGCGCTGGGACGGCTGATTAAGATCGGTGACCGTATTTAAGCGAAGGGGATCTTTGACTAATGCCAAGGTACTTCCCTGTTCTTCGGTAATTACCGTTTTGGGCTGTTGTAATATCTGCGTGATAGCACTGCTAAATGGGAAGAGTGCTGTCACAAGCAACAATAAGACAGGTTTGATCATATGTAAAGTGTTTTTAATCAATCTTAAAATTTGTAATTGTAACCGATGCGGATCACCTGAGTTTCATAATAGTCGGCACTGGTATAGCGGAAGCCCATTCCCTGGATTTCACGTTTGTTGACCATCGTATTGAGAAGGTCTGTGGCATTCAGGAATATTTCTCCTTTGTTGTGCTGTATACTTTTTTTGACTCCGGCATCGATGGAAAACCGTGCAAACAATTTGCCTTGTGGGATCAGGTCCGGAGCAAGGTAGATCGCTGTAAATTGAGCATCCCAACCTGATTTGAGGTGAAAGGTATTGTTCCATTTTAAGTTACCGGAAATCAGGGTCTGTCTCTCTGCTGAAAATAGACTGGGTTGGGGATATCGATTTTCAACTGAAAAGGCATTGATCTGATTACGGTAGAGATTACCATTGATATTAAAAGAATAGCTATCACTGACCTTTTGGTTCCAGATTGCTTCCATACCCGTATTGTAGCTACGACCGGCATTTTGGAATACGGCATAAATCCAATTGCTACCAGGACTCGTTGTGGAGATTCTACTGATTGTTCCGTCGGCAAAGCGGTGGAAAAGTGCTGTGTAGAGGTAGCCTTTCGTCCAGTTGCGTTTGTATCCGAGTTCGATGGAATTGGTAAACTGGGGCCGTAAGTCTGGATTTCCGACCTTGATAATTTCGGCATCATCATACTTTGGGAATATACGGATATCGACCTCATTGGGTCTGTCTACCCGACGGTTATAGAAGATGGACAGTTTATTGTTGTCATCCAGTTTATATGCTAAGCGTACATTTGGAAAGGGCTGTGTGTAATTGTATCCGTCACTTTTGTAGGTGGGATGGTTGGGATTGACATCATATTGGATACGTACATATTCCAGTCGTATACCTAATTCAGCTTCCCATTTCTCATTTTCATAGATGTAGTTTCCGTACCAGGCAGGAATCAACTCTTTATAAGTGGCCCAACCACCTGCATTGCTATCCAATACGGAATTTGTGCCGGGAATAAACTGCATATTGGTGGGTATTTTTCTGTCACGTAGCTTGATTCCGGTCTCTATCCGTCCATATTTAAGAGGTTTGATGTAATCGAGGTTGAAATCATATACTTGTTCATCAGACAGTAGTTTGAACGCATCTTTCCCTGTACTATTCGGGAGATAATTATCGTAGAAATACTTTTCGTCTTCGCGATGGAATGTATAGTTGAAACCTGCATTGAGCAGATGTCCCGCTTCTTTAAATTTATGCTGAAAAGAGGCTGTCGCCATTGCTGTCGTCTTTAGCTCGTCTTCCAAAAACTGCCAAAGGCGGTTGCGCTGGGATAAATCGCCATTAAAGAATGGTTGATCACCACGATCTATAATTTTTTCACTCCCATACATGCCTGAGATGGTTAAGCTGTTTTGAGCATCCATATTCCAGTCTACTCCAGCTTTTGTGGTCAGAAAATTGGTGTTTCTGTTGCGTTTCAACTGCGATTTGATCAGGGTGCCATCATCGTAGGTACGTGTTACGTATTCATTTTTGTTTAATGTATGTGTATAGAGGTTGTCTGCCTGGACAAAGATGTTGACTTTATCTTTTCGATAATTCAGGGAAAGAGTGGGGTTGATTTTGGGGGTCAGGGTATATTGGGGCCGGATAGTCGGCAGGTTTTCCTTTCTCTCCCAGAGGGATCCCAGTCCGGTGGTAAAACCGACCTTGCCATTGAATCCCAGCTGTTTGTTTTTCTTCAAAATGATATTGATAATTCCGGCATTCCCATTGGCGTCGTATTTTGCTGAGGGATTATTGATAATTTCAATTTTTTCGATCGCTGAGGAGGGTAAATTGTCGAGTCCGGTCTGACTGCCAAAGCCAGTCATGGCTGTCTGCCTACCGTCAATCAAAATCGCTACTTTTTCATTTCCCCGTAACAGCACTTTGCCGTCCTGAACAGTGACTCCCGGTAGCGCTTGCATCTGTTGCAATGCTGAGCCACCGCTTTGACTGATGTTGTCAGCGACAGTATAGGTTTTTTTGTCCAATTGCTGGCTAATTCCACTCCGCGTTGCATTTACCTCGACGGTTTGCAATTGGGTAGCGCTCTCTGATAAAACGATTGTGGGCAGTTCGAGGAAAGGAGACAGTGTCCCAACAAAAATGGACTGTTTGACGGTTTTGAATCCTGTATAGGAAACTTCCAGTGTATAATGGCCACTGGCGACACTGCTAAGTTTGTATCGTCCAGCATCATCACTCACTGTTCCGGTCACGAAGCTGCTGTCTGTAGTATGTTTGAGGACAAGATTGACATAAGGCAGAGGACTGTTGGTCGTTTGACTTTTGACGATGCCCGAAATTGTGGCTGTGCTTACCTGTGCTGTCGTCGGCATGGACCCCGCCAAACACAGTAACATGAAGAGAAATAAACAAAGATGCGGTCTTGTGCGCGTAGTGGATTTCATAGCTTTCTTCTTAAATAGTACGAAGTAAAGCTGCGAAGCAATTTAGAATATATTTGGAATTTTTAGAATTGGACCGAAAAAATGTGTTTTTTGTTTTCAAAACGATATTGGACTGTCCATCCCTGATATCGCGCGATTTCCAGCACAATTGCTAGTCCCAGTCCGCTGCCCAGATTATTTTTTGAAAGCTTGGAAAAGCGTTTGAATAGGGTGTTGGGGTCGAGGGCGACTTCTCCCGGATTGTCGATTTCTAAATAGGTTTCGGTCAGTTGGATGGCGATCATATTGTTTGATGCACTATAACGAATGGCATTCAACAATAAATTATTGATCAGAATTTCGGTCAGACTGCTGTTGCCTGTAAACAGCACATCTGGTTGGATATTTTCTTCAACGGTAAGCTGTTTTTGTTCAAAATGCTCCTGCATGGTCGAAATGGACTGTAATAACAAGCTGTCCAGCCGCAATGTCTCTGAATGGTCAAATTGACTGTTGTCAATTTTTGCCAGCAATAGGAGGTTTCGATTAATACGTGTACTCCGGCTGAGTGCCCTGTGCATATCTTCAATTTGTAAGTATTGTTCTGTACTTAGGTTGGGTGATTGGAGTAGGATATCAAGTTTATTTTTGAGGATAGCCAGGGGGGTCTGCAGTTCATGGGAGGCGTTTTCCGTAAATTCTTTTTGTGAACGGTAGACGGCTACATTTTTTTTGAGCAGTTTTTCCAAAGATTGATTCAGCTCATGAAATTCAATGGTATCGGTCTGTTGAAAGGTAATTTGATGTTGACTGTTGAGATTAAATGATTTTAATTTTTCGACAGTATCCCGGAAAGGTGCCCAGACTTTTGTTGATATCCTTCTTGAAAGGATCAGTATCCCCAAAACAAGCATAATAAAGAAAAAGAGTGTAGTGGCAGCGATAGCGGCAATCGTCTCTATGGACTCTTCAATATTGGTTTCGACAGTAAAGCGATAGGGGCTGCCATTGATTTGAACCACTGTCGAGAGGCATCGAAAACGATCTATATTTTCATGCGCAACATACGATTTTTGTTTTTCTATGGTGTAAATACTGTCTTTGCCTGAATCGTTTGTCCCTAGTTTGCGGATATCTGTACTTGGCTGTATGCTATTCCATATCGCTATGCTGTGTTGTAATTTGTCGTCAGAAAGCTGTAGGCCGTTGAGCTCGAAGGCCGTCTTTTCAACAATAATTTTATTGTGTTCGTCAAGCTCGCTTTTCCAGATACCATCAATAACAACATAATAAACTGGGACGCTAACGCCAAGTACAATCAACACATAGAGTAGGAAGGGATTGGTTATTTTCTTGAGTAGTGGCTTCATGTGCTGATATCGCTTTGATGTTCCCATTTATATCCTGTACCATATACCGTTTTTATATACGGATAGGCTCCGGCATCCTGCAACTTTTTTTTGAGGTTTTTGACATGGGCATAAACAAAATCGTGATTATCTAGCATATCGGCAATATCTCCTGACAGGTGTTCGGCCAATGTACTTTTAGAGATAACCCGGTTTTTGTTTCCAATAAAAAACATCAGCAGATCAAATTCTTTCTTGGTCAGGATCACAGGATTATTGTTTGCAAGTACTGTTTTCGCTAACAGATCAATCTGAATTTCGTTGACGCTGACAACGTTTGAATTGTTAAATTGTTTCCGGCGCATTAAGGAGTAAATTCGTGCAGCAAGCTCCGAAAGGTGAAATGGCTTGGTAAGATAATCGTCTGCGCCAAGTTGAAGTCCGGCAATCTTATCATCTACGGCATTTTTTGCCGAGATAATAATGACACCATCCTGCTTGTTATCTTTCTTCAGTTCTTCTAATAAACGCAAACCATTACCATCGGGCAGACCGATATCGAGTAGGATGCAATCGTACTGAAACAACTGGATTTTATCCAAAGCATCATGCAGGGAGTTGGCAAACTCACATAAATACTGTTGCTCACAGAGGTATGTTGCTATACCTTTGGCCAGTTCTTCCTCGTCTTCGATGATCAGTATCTTCATGATGCTAAGATAAGCGTTGAAATTTGAAGAAATTTAGAATTTGTCCTTCAAACCTACACAAATTCGCCCTGATATGCAATGACAGCAGAAAGCCATAACTTTTTATATTCTTGCCATACGACAAGAGTAGCATGCGCTAAATCAGCTAACTTTGATGAATAACCAGGTGCCTGGCACCTATAGATCAATGAGCAATGGATAAACCAAAATCAGCAAAATTAGAAGTCATTATTCCTGCGTATCGGATGCACAGTCAAAGTTTTATCAATGTTTTGGATGGTATCACGGAGGAGCACGCACGTCAACGTATCAACGGGCAGACCAACCACATGGTGTGGATGGCCGGTAATTTTGTCAATGTACGTTATGGGATTGCATACATTTTGGGCCTTCAGGAGGAAGATCCCTACCACGACTTATTTTTTATGGGTAAAACATTGGATGAACAATTTAACTACCCAAGTTTAAAAGAATTGAAAGATAGTTTCTATGCCATTTCCCCAAAAGTCTATCAGCGTCTGTTGGAAGTAGACGATGCGCAATTGGCGGAGATTTTCAAAATTGATATGAACGTTCCTTTTGTCGAGGAGAACAAACTCAATTTTATAGGGATGTGCATTGGACGGCAGGATTATCTCTGCGGTCAGATGGCATTGATGCGACGTATACTCGGTTATCCGGGTATGAAATATGAAATGGACGAGCAGATGACCTATTAAGCGTCAAACAGCATAAGCTAGTGTTTTGTAGACAATGTGCTAGCTTACGCTGTTCAAATGCCTTTAGCCCAGATGTGTCAGGATCTCATCGACTCGTTGAATGGCAATAAAGCGTTCGTGTTCTAAATTAACCTCATGCTGTTCATGTGTCCAGGTCACATGATAGGGAATATGAACACCAAACCCGCCGAGCTCGAGTACCGGAAGGATATCGGATTTGAGTGAATTGCCCAGCATCATAAAGCGATCAGGTGCGCAATCCAGATGCTTGAGTAACTTACGATAGTCTTTTTCTCTTTTATCGCTCATGATTTCGATATGGTGAAAATAGTCTTCCAGTCCCGAATTTTTTAACTTCCGTTCCTGATCCAAGAGATCACCCTTGGTTGCAACGACCAGTCTGTAATTGCCCTTTAGCTGGGTCAGCGTTTCAGTCACACCGGGAAGCAATTCAATGGGCTTCTGCAAGAGTTCATGTCCGATCGCTATAATTTGATTAATGATCTCAACGGGCAGCCTGTTTTCCGAGATTCGATTGGCGGTCTCAATCATACACAACATAAAGCCTTTGATCCCATAGCCGTATAAGTGCAGATTCTTCATCTCGGTAGCGAAGAGCTCCTGCGAGACGGTATGTTGTGGAAGGTAGTTTTCTAAAAGCAGGCAAAATTGTCTTTCTGCTTCCTGAAAATAGGATTCATTGGCCCAGAGGGTATCGTCGGCATCAAAAGCGATGGTTGTTATCTTATTTTTCATTTGTATCATTAGTTGTTCATCATTTATTTTCAATGGTCTTCATGAGCTCGTTTACTCATTAAGTTGGTATTTTAAGGTATTCGTGAGCTCGCTGCGCTCGGTTCACGCTGCCTTCGGCGGCATAGTATTCAAGAGTTCATCTAACCCACTCACATCGAAGAGTCGTCTTGAATAAATCATGCTGTTTTTAAATCTACTTTTGTAATTTTATGAAGCTAATTTCTCAAAAGGAAATCATTATTAAAAGGACATTTGTCCCGGATCATTATGTTAAGAACAAATCAATCATTTTTGGATCGTACGATAACACTTTACGCTCAGCAGCAGCGTCAGGAAGATATTGTGGTCAGAAAGTATACCAAGGGGCAAAACTTATATGATCAGGGAACAGCATCCACCAAGGTTATGGTTATCAGTGAAGGGATAGCCAAGTGTTATTTTACCGAGGCCAATGACAAGGAGTATATCGTTGAATTTCTTTCGGTCGGGGAAATCGTTGGGGAGATCGAAAGCATTCGTCATATTCCCAGTCTGTGTAGTATACAGGCCATGACCGATGTGACGGTCTATGCATTTTCCAAAACGTATTTTAGGGAGCTATTGGAAAGAGATATCACATGGAGCAATATGTTGCTGGATGTGATGGCACAACGTATTGTGCATACCTCGAGCCGGGCATCTTACCAGCAGTTATACAGTCTGGAACATAGTTTACATCGTTTATTGGAAATCCAATCCCAGCAGGATATTGCGATCAAGAAAGAGGATATGGCTGCCTATCTCGGTATTTCGGTCAGAAGCCTCAATCGGGAACTTAAGAAATTCCTAGAATAATTACCCATCCCATTTTTTAGGGCATTCGTCACATTTTTTCTATTTAACTTTTCATTTCTATTAGTATTGTATCATCAAAACCAATCGTAGATGAAATATCCATGTTGAAAAGGCAAAAACAATGCGAAGAAAAACTGGATATTCCATTTGACCATTTAACAACAAAATGTGAAGCATTCATGAATACCATTAAATGCAAACACAAATGAATAATTGATTACATTATGAAACTAAAAGATTTTCGAAAAGTAGAATTCTGGTTAGCAACGCTGCTTTTTATTATATTCAGCTATAACCTTGTATCAGACACCAATCAAAGGAATGATGGTGGTATCCATGAACAATTCAATACCGTAGGCATAAGCTATTCCTATTTCTTTAACTTTTTTGTGCCCAAGTTCCTTTATATTTTAGCGGTCTATCTAAGTTTTTTGGCGCTGAATTTTATACTGATCCCCGCACTTATTGATAGGAAACGCGAAGCATTAAATTACTCCCTGATCGTTCTGCTGATAGCTGTCGTTAGCCTAGTTCTAGGTATTGCTAAGACATACAGTCATACCTATGAGTTGTTGGCCTATAAGACAATTCAACAGGGATATAATCGTCTATTTTTTGATGCATTTAATAAGACGGCATTAATGGTTATCCTTATTTCGGTTTATACCTGTGGCAAGTATTTTATTGCTTATCTGCTCAAAAATATGGACGGAAATACAGCTGTCCAAAGACAGATGAAGATGGATCTGGCTTTCGGGATAGGATTTTGGTTTGTAGGATTATTTTTATGGATTACATCCAGATCAAATTTTCAGTTTGCAATCCTCTGGACCATGGTGGTGCTCTCTGCGGTCGGTATTGTGATTTATTCGCTTTATTACCTATTGCCTGAACTGTACAGGCAACAAAAGAAATTTAGTAGCTATTTTTGGCACATCTTTGTCATTAGTTTGGTCCTCATGTTACCCTTATGTATTTTGGCGTTGTTCTTCTTTAACCGGACTTCCGAAGTAATTTTTATCGTAGCGTTGTTTCATCTACCTACACAGTTATTGGTCAGTATTCCACTTTCATGGTTTTTGTATAGAAAACGTGTTTTACAAAATTCTGAGTTGACCTCACTACGTACCGAACTGGGTAAATCGGATGCTAATCTCAACTTCTTAAAGTCACAGATCAATCCACATTTCTTGTTTAATGCATTAAATACATTGTATGGTACCGCTTTGCAGGAAAAAGCCGAAAGAACAGGGGAGGGCATCCAGCGGCTGGGGGACATGATGCGGTTTATGCTTCATGAGAATACACAGGATAAGATTTCGCTGATCCGAGAGGTCGAATACCTGAATAATTATATCGCCTTGCAAACTCTTCGGACCTCACAATCTGCCGATATTAAGATCGAAACGTTGATTGAAGAGCAGTTTGAAAATTACCAAATTACCCCGATGTTGCTTATTCCTTTTGTTGAGAATGCGTTCAAACATGGTATTAGTTTACAGAAACCCTCGTATATCAAAATTTCCTTACAGGTCAGGGGCAATGTGCTATTCTTTGATGTCAGTAACAGTATCAATCTCAAAAATGACAATGATCCTGAAAAGTTAAAAAGTGGTGTGGGGTTTGACAATGTACGGAAACGCCTATTGCTGTTGTATAAGGACAGGCATGAGCTGATCATTCGTGAAAATGCACAGGAATTTTTTGTCCACTTGACCTTACATATTGACTAGGTAAAAATAGGGAACAGATAGATCCCTTTTGGAAGGAGCTGCTACGAAATGCCAAGGACGAAGCGGAATATTACCCACAATATTTTATATTTGATAAAACAGGAAAATTGGTCGTTGAAAAAGCGCTTCGATCGAGTCATGGACAGCAGCTTTACGAGCAGCTTGACAAGATTTTAAACCAATAATTTGTATGATAGCCATAGCGATAGATGATGAGCCGTTGGCCTTGGAGGTCATTAGCCATCACACGTCAAAGGTTCCCTTTATTGAATTGAGAGAAACATTCACAGATGCATTTATGGCAATCAGTTATTTACAGCGGCAACATGTTGATCTGATTTTTCTGGATATTAAGATGCCTGATATTTCAGGTATCGAGTTTCTGAAAAGCCTGAGTACGGTTCCCATGATTATTTTTACAACCGCTTATTCCGAACATGCTTTGCAGAGCTTTGAACTTGACGCAATTGATTATCTGTTAAAGCCTTTTTCCATGGCTCGATTTCTAAAGGCCTGCAACAAAGCACATGAATTGTACCATCTGAGATCTGCAAAGGCTGAGACCAACAAGGGCTATTTTTTTGTAAAAGATGGCTATGAACATGTAAAGATCGAATTTGAAGATATACACTATATCGAAGCTTCCGGTAACTATACGCAAATACATCTGTCGGATAAACTGATTAGCTCAAGGATCACCATCAGTGAGCTCAGCGAATTGCTGCCAAAGTCTGATTTTGTGCGTTGCCACAGGGCGTTTATTGTTGCAAAAGGCAAAATGACAAAGTTTGATCGAGCCCAGATCTGGATAGCTGATAGAATAATACCTATTGGTACCACCTATACAGATCTTAAATTGTATTAATACACAAAAATAAAAGCAATGCAGCACTATAGTATCATGTACCTAAAACTCGTTTTATTTTTTATGTGTGTAACCAGCTATGCGACGGGACAAAATATGGAGAAATCTTTATTAGATAAAACGCTTTCCAGCTATTATCCTAAGGGAGATGAACCTGGGATAGCTGTTGCGATTAGTCAGCATGGACAGATCCGTTACCACTATGCAGTCGGAATAGCGGATCTGAAAACGAAACAAAAGATCACAGAAAAGACCCATTTTCGGATGGCCTCCGTCAGTAAGCAGGTGACAGCGCAAGCTATTTGCAGTTTATTTGCTCAGGGCAAGCTAAAACCAACGGATCAATTGGGACTCTTTTTTGACGATTTGCCCTTGGCTTTGCAGGGTATTACCGTCGCTCAATTACTCCAACACCGTTCGGGAATAATGGATTATGAGGCATTGATACCAAGTGATCGAACAGCACAGGTTTCGGATAAGGATGTGCTGGATTATATCCGGCAGACTGATGCTGTTTATTTTCCATCGGGGAGTCAATTCAGGTACAGTAATACGGGCTATTGCCTGTTGGCTTTGATTGTGGAAAAGGTGGCAAAGGAGCCTTTTGCAGCATTCGTAAAAAAGCATTTGTTTCTGCCGAATGGTATCCGCGATGGAATCGTCTATACTGTTGATTCAAATATCCCCAATCGGGCTTTCGGTTATCATCCTAAGGGGGATACCTTTGTGTTTGCTGATCAGAGTGTGACCAGTGCGACTCAAGGTGATGGCGGAGTTTATCTATCGGCTTTGGAGTACCATCAATGGGCCAATTATTTGCTTCATAAGCGTTTTCCCGAAGCTGTTATACAGGATTTTCTGGAAACAGAGCGCCTTCCGGTAAAAGATGGTGTTTCCTACAATTTAGGCTGGTTTATCTATCCTTTGGAGGGAAATAGGCTGTTCTTCCATTCGGGAGAATCAACGGGCTTCCATAATATTGTTTATTTAGATCAACAGAAAGACCTTGTTATCACTTTATTTAGCAATCGTGATGATCTATTGATTGCGGATGCATTTGACGCGCTGCTTGCTGTCCTTAAACTGCCTAAGCCCATGGGACCAAGTGCCCAAAACAAATCTGTTTTTGGCTGGCTAAATGCAGTCTATGCGAATTAGCGTGTCTGCGGATTGAGAATAAAATCGCCTATGTCTTTTCTAAAGACATAGGCGATTTGGCGTGTGGATTAGAATTAACCCTTAATTCCTTTTAACCAATCTCTGAATTTACCGAACTGCTCGGCCAAAAATGATTCATGATCTTCATTTTCTTCATCTCCTCCGGGAAGAATATGTTCAAAATAAGATCCTTTCAGGATTTTACGCAATAGTCCTTCGCCGATGAACGGCTTATCATCATTGAGTGTCCGTGCGGCTTTCAACAAATGACGGATATCATATTGTAAAGGATTGATATCAGGCACTTGCTTGTTGAGATTCAAGAGCTCGTACACAGCTATACGTGCAGTTCTGACTGAGCTTTCCATGGTAAATACGACATCGTTGTTGGTTTCGACGAACTGTCCAACGAGACCTAGATTTTTACAGCCATTTGGAACGACTCTTGGGCGATCGCCTTTAGCACGAGGCATAAACATCGATGTGATATAGGGCATAAATGTCGTGCGAACGATGGTATTTTTGATGACATCATCCAATTGATCAATGATTCCCAGATGATGACATAGTTCGGCCAAAATTTCATCTCCGGTACATTCAGGCATAGTCTTTTTAATATAATTTCCTTGTTTGTCCATAAATAGGGCATAAACCCAAAGTACAAGGACATCGTCGGGCTGGCCAGGGAAGTGTGGCTGTCTGTTACAGGTAAAGCTCATCAACCAGTTGGAGTCTGTAATTGTAATAATACCGCCGGTGACTGTTTTTCCTGAATAGGGATCATTGACCGAATAGCCCTTTAATTTTTCAATCAAAGCCGAGGGTTTACAGGTCAGGGTAGCAGATTCCCAGGCTGACTTTTCAATGTTGCTGCAGAATTTTTCGGGTTTACCAAAAATAGCTGATTTAGCAGCCAAATTTTTCCAGAGTTTCCAGCCGGCACTCTGTCCACTGGTACTGTTGTCTATACCGATGATCGGTGCTTTGGTATTATCACCATAGAAGGTGTCTTCTGTCATTGAACCGGTCGTGACAATGACAAAGTCATTTGGACCTAGTGGGATACGTACTTCCTGACCATCTTGTTCGGTAATGATACCCGCAACGGTTTTTCCTTCGGTGTTGTTTTGTATGTCAAGATCTTTGACCAGTACATTAAACTGGATCTTAACACCTTTATCTTGTAACACCTTGCGTAATGGGGTGACAAAGGTATCGTATTGATTGTATTTAGGAAATACAAGGGAAGAAAGGTCGTTTAATCCATCAATTGCATGAAGGAAGCGATGCATGTACAGTTTCAATTCCAATAAGCTATGCCAGTTTTCAAAAGCAAACATGGTCCGCCAAAAGGTCCAGAAATTACTGCTCAGGAAAGATTCGCTGAAATAATCTTCAATTGTCAGGTCATCCAATTCTTCTTTCTTTTTTAGCAGGAGTTTGATAATTGCAAGTTGATCTTTTTTGGCCAACCCAAATTTGCTAAAATCTTTGATTTCACCAAGATTATGGATAAGTCTTGCTTTTGAATAGTTGGAATCGTTGTCGTTGATCAATCTATATTCGTCAAGTACACTGTAGGGAGCTGGCATTTCCAATGCTGGAATATCCTGAAACATATCCCATAGATTTTCATAAGTCATGTCCATTTCACGTCCACCACGGATGACATAACCATCCTTGGCATTGCCGGCACCATCCAGGGATCCGCCTTCGATATGTAACTGCTCCAGGAAGGTGATATTTTCCGCAGGGACATGTCCATCACGGATGAAATAGTATGCTGCAGACATCCCCGCAATCCCGCTACCGACAATATAGATTTTGCTGTCTTTGTAGGATTTGTTCGGTATACCTTTATTGCGTTGGTAATTTCCTATCTGATCTGAAAAAGGCATTGCCTTTTTAGGCGTGTTACGTTGTTGTTCTGTGCTTGAATCCGGTTCATGATTTACATTTCCATATTCAGCAGATGCATTTAATACTTTGTCGAATTTTGAGGTGATTTCTTTCATGATTCTTATTGTTTTTAATTCTTGAGTAAAGTTAGCCATACTCCTTAGATCATTTATGCCCTCAAATTCGCTATTGTTCTACCGAATTTCCTTTTTTTACATATTTTGTCTTTTTCGATATTCAGAAGGCGATAACATGGAGTACTTTTTGAAAAAACGTCCAAATGCAGAGATCGAATTGAAGCCTATGGCGTAGGCGATGTCGGAAATGGTCTTCTCAGGATTTCCGAGTAGGGCATACGCTTCTTTGAGCAAATTTTCGTCTATGATTTCATGTGGCGTCTTTCCAGATGCCTTCTTAACAATACTAATCAGGTATTTGTTTGAAATAAATAACCGATCGGCGTAATATTTCACATCTTTGGATTGGCTGCAGTGTTGCTGTACCAGGTCCGTAAACTTAAAGTAGAGGCTATTGGCCTCCTGAATTGTTTCAACTGCATGTTGGTCCTCCACGGCGAGCACATCGGCTATTTCTAGCAGCAGGTTAAATATAATGGTGCGAATAATGTCGGGGGTAAAACGTGTCGCCCTGAGGGTTACCTCGCTTAAATATTCGAGGAGCCTTAATAATTTTCCGGCGAGTTTTTCTGCCTCGGGTATAATTGCGAATGTTGCATTGTTGAATAGTCCCAGTTTTTCTATAAAAAATGGGTTGGCAATGTTTTTAAGTAGAAACAACTTGTCAAAGAAAAGTAGTTTCATTCTGAAATCCTTGCTGACCGCTGTAAATTTGATGACGGTGGAAGGTGCTGAAACAAGTAAGCTATGCTGTGCTAGTGTATATTCTTGATTATCAATTTCTACTGTAATCGTTCCGGCCGTGCAAATGCAAATGGCGTAAAAATCAATACGGAAGGAATTTCTGGGGTATTCGAAAAGGGGATTGCCGGATGAGATGTAGTAAGGGCGATTGCAATCTACACCAAAGAAAGATAAAGTGTCTTGTAGGCTGTCGTGTGTATTTGGATTGATCTTGATACTAAACTTCATAGGGGGGATTGTCATGTGCAATTGACCTTATTCTTTCGGTTGGATAAAATAGGTTATGTGCGTTTTAAAATAAGCTTTTCTGTAGCAACCTCATCTTCTATACCAACAAAGTAGCTTTGAAAACCAAACTTTGTCAGTAATTGTCTGGAGGCCGCATTATCTGGATCAATGATGCCGATCACATCCTTATTGGCGTCGATGCTTTTGGCCATGGCCAGCAGAGATTCACAGATTTTGGTGCCGAGACCTTTACGCCAAAACTCCCTTTTAAGCAAATAACCGATCTCAAAGACGGTTGGATCTTTTCTATAGTTGACCAATTTGCAGTCGCCCAAAAATAATTGGCTATCGGAATCTATCACCATAAAATAGCCCAATAATGGATCTGTATTGATTTCGAGAATTGAAGCGAATTTTTTCTCGGCCTGCTCAGCTGTCAATCCCTTGCCTGAAATATATTTCATGATTTCATCGTCTTTGGTAAGTTCTCTAAAAAGAGCGAAATCTTCGGCTGTGTATTTTTTTAATTCTAATGTGTTGTACATGGCTAATGTGTCTTCTACACAAGATAAGGTTGTTTTTCTATTAAATCAAAAGTTGGACTTCAAATAATCATTTTTCTGTCTTATTTCTGATTTTGCCAATTGGGAGATCGGAATTTAACTTAAATTGTCATAGAGGAATAAATACATCGGTTCATGCCAACAAAAGTTTGGAATGATGTATGGAAACCGGATCACATTTAACTATTGAAACAATGAAGATAACAGGATTATATGAAACGCATATCCAGGTACGTAATCTGGAGGAGTCTGTCAATTTTTATACGAAGGTGCTTGGTTTGCGGATTGCACATCGTGATCCCAATCGACCTATCGTCTTTTTGTGGGTCGGTACAGGTAAGGAATATATGCTGGGACTCTGGCAGGAGGAAGCAAATTTTCAACCGCGGCATTTTGCTTTTAGAGCCAGTAAAGAAGATATCTTGAATTACGCAGTAGACTATCTCAAAGAAAGGGATTTGCAGCCTTACAATTTTTTGAAAGATGGTGTAGAAAAACCAATGGTATTTGCCTGGATGCCGGCATTGGCAATTTATTTTAACGATCCAGATGGAAATCAATTGGAATTTATTGCCCTATTGGAAGGCGAGGGGAGGCCAGAACTGGGGGTAATGTCCTACGAGGATTGGTTGCAGCAGGAATAAAAAATAAGCGGTTATTTTATTAGCCGCTTATTTTTTATGAAAGGAGGTTGACAGGCCGCCTTGAATGGATCGAGCTGTACCGTTAACCCTTTGATAGTCTAGTAATGGCTTCATCTCGCGTAGCAACAAAGTTGATCTTACGGCCTTTATTACTTTCGTAGATAAAATCATTCAGACTTTTGCTATTATAGATGGAAAAGTCACCAACAATAGCAACGTCAAAATCGTACTGCGTATATTTTTGAAGAATTTCCCCCGCCAACTTCGTTTTAAGTTCAAAAAAATCAGCCGAAATATTTTCTTGGTATAAGATTGCTTTGTATGCTTCCTGTGCGCCACAGTCTACCATGATCTGTAAACCATCATCGAGATTGTTGATGAGGATAGCAGTGTCTTTTACTTCAGCGATATTTCTATCGTTTACTTGGATAACGTCGATTTGCATAGTCGTAATATATTGAGTGGTAATGATTGTCTTTAAGCCCTAAAGATTGCTCTATCCGGCAAAATCTTTCAGCATATCAATAGAAGGGCAGAAATATAATGTGCCACTCTGAGCTGCACTAAAGTCCAGAATACGGTCATAATTACCATCTGGTTCACCTATAAACATTCGTTTTAGCATTTGTATCACGGTGCTAAATCTACTGGCATAAGCAATAAAATAGGTGCCCATTTGATTATTGGCGATATTACCAAAAGGCATATTGTCCCTAACGATTTTGAGATCATCGCCTACATTGGCTAAGGCCGAATGCGAATTGGCCGGTTTTACGTCATCCGACATTTCAATATCATTGGTTTTACTTCGCCCAATAACTTTTTCCTGTTCGGATACCGGTAAGGCCCGCCAGCTGTTCATGTCGTGAATGTATTTTTGAACAAAAAGATAGCTGCCACCTTGATAGGCTTGATCTTCATCTCCAATAATACCAAAGAAAGCACGGTCTTCACCTGTCGGGTTTTCGGTGCCGTCGACAAAACCTAGAATGCTTCTTCCATCCCAATAACGAAAGCCGTGGATTTCTTCCTTGCAGTCAGCAACTGCTGCCAGTACATCGGAAATTTCGGCTGCCATGTCAATACAATAGCTTTGCTCTTCAGCGCGAATATGAAAATGGAGATCACCCGGGGTAGCAACAGCGACATGTTTTTGACCTACGATGGGCTCAAAAGGAACCAATTCTTTAGGTAATGGCTCCTGTAGTGCCAATTTTTTCCAGGCATGATAACTGATCCCCATGACAATACTCGCTTTTATACCAGTCGAACGTACCTGAGCCGAATTATTCAGATTGACGACCAGGGCACAGATCCGTTCAAAGACCGGTTTCAGCTCTTTATTTTCCTGAAAATTCCATACCATGAAAACGGTATTGTTGCTGGGTGAATCGATAACATTCTGCGCTTGATTGTTCATAAAATATTGTATTGATTGGACATTGACAATAATACTAAGCTACAAATAAATTTATTTCCAAACAGATCAAATTATTCTGTTGAGGTTGTTTTTTTGTATAATGACTGGATTTCTTCGATCACTAAAGCCGGATTATCGTAAAAGATGTGATGTTGTGCGTTCGGCTCCAGGACATACTTTCTGTTGTCCTTTTCGTCTGCAAACTTTTTTAATGCGGCAACACATTTACTTCTATCGGGTTCTTCAAAAGCGGTAATGCCTGAGCCGATAATTGTCATTGGAATGGTCGCATGTGGCGCTACTTCATGCAAAATAGCTGTTGAATTCTCATAATTCATCGTCAAATGATAGAATCCTAAGCTCTCTTTTTTGATCTCTTGAAGTCGGTCGGCATATTCTATCTTTAATGATTTTCCACGCTCCATTGTCATAAAATAAGGCGAGACAATATCTATCATCACCGCACCTAGTACCTGCCCCTTGTTTTCATGGGCAAATTTCAGCGTATAATTACCACCAAAGGAATGTGCAACAAAGAAATATTGTTCGTTATAACCCAATTTATTCAGCGCCCTTTTTAGATCAGCGACTTCAGTCGATAGATTGACATTTGCGGTATCTATGCCACTTTTTCCGAAACCCGCCCGATCGTAGGTGATTAATGGTGCACCTAATCTAGCTGATAGTGGAGCCAATAGTTTCTGCCATACAGAAGCATCGTTTCCGCCTCCTGATTCAAAAATGATAGGAATTCCTTTTCCAGCTATAATATTAAAATGTAAACTATGCTGACCAACACTGATTGTCGTATCTTTCGATTGTGCAAACAGGTCAAACGCGGAGAGTAACAGGAAAATAGAAAAGAATGCTGTGTGTATAGGGATCATATTGAATTTATTAAATTTTAGCTCTTACGTCGTTCATTTTGAGTGTCATTGATAGGGCTTCTGTTTCGATCCAGTTGCTGTAATCTTCAATGGCTTTTAAACGCAGTTCATCTGTAATATATCCTTCTATTACCATTTGTTGCGACTGGGCAACTTTGATCCAGATTCCAAGATTGGTCTGAAAATGATCGTCGCCCCTGGTATAGGTCAGATCGGCGTTGATCGTCTCAATGGCTGTAAATCCCTGTTGTTGGAGTAAAGTGGCGATTTCATCTGCGACACGGTTGTTCATACCTGCATCGGCACGCCATTTCAGAAATGTATGATAAAACTCCAACATACTGGACGGTGGTGCTGGGTTCCATTCAATTGCGGTATGGTTATAATCCAGGATCGAAAGCTGTCCTCCGGGTTTCAACCAGGATTTGAACCGTTGTAAGGCCGCAGGAATATCACTTAGCCATTGCACTGTTCTTGCCGTCATAATCAGATCAAACTGATGTGGTGGCTCATAACTGAAAATATTATCACAGACCAGACTAAGATTGGCGCTGTCACCGTACTGTTGATTCCCTATATCAATAAAAGATTGGGTGTTGTCCAAACCGATCACTGTGCCGTCCGCGATTAGTGATGCGGCTTCATTTGTCAGTGTTCCTGTGCCACAGCCTACATCGAGGATGGCTAAACCGGGTTTTAACAGTGGGAGAATGGTCCGATAGTCGTTTGCTAATGTTCGTCTTTCAAATATTTTATTTGCCTGTTGGTCTTTTCTGTCAATAAATTTCTCTTTCATTTGATTGGTTTAGTGTGTCGTAAATATAATTTGCTTTGACGATAAAACAAACTTCTTTTTGATTGAATGACTCGTGGATGGTTATCAGCGGGGAGATGCGCTCAAATATAAGGTACAATAAATGGATTTACACAGCTCCTTTTTATAAGCGTTATAAGGCCTCTTTGTAGTAGGCAACAAACTCCCGGAAGATGGAATAGCCATCACGCCATTCAAAATAGATAGGACTTGCACTTTCGATATTGACAAATCCCTTTTTTCGAAAGAGCGCTTTTGTTCGTGTCTGATGGAAATATTGGGAGATGGAAATGGCACTTTTATAGTGTAGACTGTCCATGATACGGATGCTGTTGACCACTGTTTTTTCGGTATCATTACCATAGTTGTCCACAATAATTTTCTGCGATGGAATATGGTTCAGCACCAGATAGTCTTTCATTTTGTCGCCTTCCCAAAAACCTTCCTTTCCAAAGCCTCCGCTGACAAGGATCATCTGAATCCGGTCTGCCCTGTATAGCTGGATACTTTTATTTAATCGTTCCTGTAGTCTCTCCGAGGGGCTACCGTCGGGGTTGATTTTATTACCGAGAACAATACCGATAGCCGCTTTGGTCTTTTTGTCACGCAGCCCATCGATACAAATCAATATACTTTGGATCAAAAATAAGATAAGTCCAAGTTTCATCCCTGATGTAATGATCTTCAACATGTCCTTTAGCTATTGATTTTTTAGTCAAATGATTCACTGTCGTTGTAGCGACATATTTTGAAAATAGCAAAAAATAAGGTTAAAAACTAAAAAAAACAGACTACAAAAAAATGATCTGAGACTAGAAAACAGGATCTTTCAGCGGATGAGATGTTAAACTGTCTGGGGAAGTTGCTTTTAATGGTGTTTTTTTTGTTTAATAGTTTTGTCTAAACAAAATCATTAAGTATTTGTTAATATGTCAAACAGCTATTTTATGAAGTATCTTTTTTCAATTATCTTAATTGTAGTCCTCCTGCATGGAGAGACGAATGCCTGCACCAGGGTGGTTTACAAAGGACCCGGTCAAACGGTTATTACAGCGCGTAGCATGGACTGGAAGGATGACATTGCTGCTAACATTTGGGTATTTCCGCGGGGTATGCAAAGAAGTGGTGAAGTGGGGCCGCAATCGCTGACCTGGACATCACAATACGGTAGTGTGATTGCTAGCGCATGGGATATTGCGACCGTGGATGGACTGAATGAAAAGGGACTGGTCGCCAATGTCCTTTGGCTGGTCGAGTCTACTTATCCTAAATTTGATCCCGCCGGAACAAAAAAGGGGGTAGCAATCTCGGCATGGGCACAATATGTACTTGACAATTTTGCGACGGTAGCTGAGGCGGTGAAGGTTTTGCAGGACGAGCCCTTTGTAATTGTGAGTGACTATATTCCGGGAACCGAAAAGTTTACAACAATACATCTATCCCTTTCGGATGCAACGGGTGACAATGCCATCTTTGAATACATCAACGGAAAATTGGTTATTCACCATAATGCAGCATATACGGTGATGACAAATTCACCCGTATTTGAGGAACAGCTGGCTTTAAACAGATACTGGCAGGGAATCCCGGGGACAATTATGCTTCCGGGTACCAATCGGGCTGCAGATCGTTTTGTGCGTGCTTCGTATTATATCAATGCCATCCCACAAACGGAGGATACACGAACTGCTGTCGCGAGTGTATTTAGTGTCATTCGTAATTGCTCTGTTCCATTTGGTATCAGCTCGGAAACTGAACCTAATATTTCCTCTACCCGATGGCGGTCAGTCGCAGATCAAAAGAATAAAGTTTATTATTTTGAGAATGTGTTGACTCCGGGAACTTTATGGGTGGATCTTACTAAATTTGATTTGAAAAAGGGCGCCCCTGCAATGAAACTGGATTTAAAACAGGGTGTAGCAATTAATGGCATCTCAAATGGACTATTTAAATCTGCCAACGCCTTTAAATTTATGGGCATATAGTCGTGTGAAAATAATAAAAGCCAATAGGCTGTCCGATATTTTTGGACAGCCTATTGGCTTTTAATCTATTCGTATTCCCGAGCATCTCTTTTCAACGATCAATGCGCATGGGCTACGTTTTTATTCTTAGGACAGCTTTCTTGTTTTTATTTAACGGTGGTGCCATCCGCGATTTCTTCATCGGCTTTACTCACGAGCCGCATGGTCGGATTAAGGTTGCCAAAGATTTCTACCTGTCCGTCAATGCTACGTCCTTTTTGTACCGGAACACGACTTGTTTTGTTGTCCACAACGGCGATGACAAAACTTCCTTCACCTGAGGTAAAAACTGCGGCTTTGGGAACAACAAAGGTGCTATCCTGAGAAGTCAGGGGCAACTCGACCTCAGCGACCATACCCGGGAGGAGTTTGTTGTTGGTATTGGTAATGTCGATTTCAACTCGTTCAGATCTGAATCTGCTATCCAGCGCCCCTGACTTGCGTGCGATCTTACCTGAAAACTGTTGGCCCGGTAAGGACTTTACGGTAAACTGCAGCGGTTGATCTGCTGCCAGGAAGCCGGCATATTGTTCGGGTACGGCAACAGCCAAACGGAGCTTGCTCTGTTGCTGGATGGTCATGATGGGCATCTCCGAACCTCTGCCCGCTGGTCCGACATAGGCACCCTGATTGACATTACGTGTCGCGATAACACCATCAAATGGTGCACGTATTTCGAGGTAGTTCAATAGATTCTGTACCTCCGCATAGGCTGATTTTGCCGCCTGAAATTGGGCAAAATCAGCATTCTTTTTCGCTTCGGCGACCTCAAGATCCAGTCGGGCTACAGTACCTTCGACTTTACTGGTTTCGAACAGTCTATCGTAGGTACTTTTGGTGGCCATGTAAATCGCTTCCTGCGACTTTAACCTTGATTTTGCAGCTGACAATTGTGAACTCAATTCTGGGGCCTCAAGTACAGCTAACAGCTGTCCGGCCTGAACCCGACTGCCAATATCAACTTTTAATGCCCGTACGTAGCTGCTCACTTTGGCATAAATTTCCACCTGCTGAAATCCACTGATCTCGCCCGGTATCTGCATTTTGTTAGTTAGTTTCTGTTTGGACGGCGCAAATGTTTCCATTGCTGGACTTGCCGTTACTGCTGCTACTTTTGTACTGTTTTCCTCGGCAGCGGACTGACATCCGGTTAAGTAGGCGAGTAGGCCTACTGCGGATAATATTTTTAGGAGATTGTGTTTCATGATAAAGGTTTTAATGCTGCGATATAATGTTTACTTTCTTCGTCTTCGGGATCTAAGGAGATCGATTGGGTGCTACTTTTCTCTTGTGCCCAAGCAAATATTAAAGGTAAAATCACCAGTACTGCAAAGGTGGAGAAGAGTAAGCCTCCGATAACGGCACGTCCCAATGGGGATACCTGTTCACCGCCTTCACCATGACCGATAGCCATCGGTAACATCCCGACAATCATGGCCAAACTGGTCATAATAATAGGACGTAGACGCAGTGAGGCTGCTTCCCGTGCTGCTGCCAATGCATTTTGATTGTGCTTGCGGATATGCTCTGCATTGGTGATCAATAGCACGGCATTGGCGATGGATACACCCACAGACATAATAATACCCATATAGGATTGCATGTTGAGTGTTGAACCGGTCATTAAGAGCATCAGTAAGGATCCAAGGACAACTGCTGGCACGGTGGTGAGAACAACCATGGATACTTTGAACGACTGAAAGTTGGCCGAAAGCATCAGAAATATCACAATGATTGCTACAGCCAGACCTGCCTGTAGGCTGTCCATGGTTTCATTTAATACTTTTCCCAATCCGATTTGCTCCACCGAAAGACCGCGTGGAAGTTCGCCCAAAGCTTTAATACTACGTTGTACATCATTGGAGGCTGTTTTCAGATCCGTATGGTCGATATTGGCCGTGACGGAAATGTAGGGCATAGCACCTAAGTTGTCATTCTCGCCATAAGTATAAGATGGCGTAATGGTTGCAATGTCGCTCAGTATTGGCCTTGACGAATTTTTTAACAATGGTATTTCTCCAATCTCTTTCTCGTCTTTCATTTTATCAATGGGAACCTGTACTTGGACATTGTAGGATAGTCCCGCTTTTTCATCAATCCAGGTGTTTTTCTCCGTATAACGAGAGGACGATGTTGCCGCGATCAGTGATCGGGTTACTTCTGCAAGGTCAATACCTAGCTGAGCGGCACGCACCCGGTCAATATTGATGTCATAGGACGGGTATTTGATGGATTGTGCCAGCTGTACATCCCTGAAATAGGGAATAGCTTTCAGTTCTTCGATTAATTTACCTGCATATTTCTCATTATTCTTTTTGTTCTTGCCAGCAATTCGTACCTCGATCGGTGTTGGTGAACCTTGGCTCAGGACTTTATCGGTGAGTTCGATGGGTTCAAAGGAAACTTGAACATCTGGAAGAGCGGCCTTGAGTCGCTTTCTGTATTCATCGCGGAAGCTGTCCATATCGTGCTCGTAATCTTTAAGTGCGATTTGAAAAACTGCCTCATGAGGCCCGGCCATAAATAGGTAGATCGGCGATACAGAGAACTGTCCAGGGTGCTGGCCAATGTATACAGAGGAGATGCCTATATGTTCTTTTCCAACAAGTTTTTCAAGTTCGGCCAACGCGCGTTTGGCTTTCTCTTCGGTACGTTCGATACGGGTTCCTTCAACCGCACGCAGACGCATCTGAAATTGACTTGAATTGACCTTTGGAAATACGTCCTGTCCAATCGTATTGAGTAAAACGAGTACCAAGCTTATGGCACCAACTAGGTAGACGACGGTGATAATTTTCTTCTGTTTGAACAGTCTGTCGATCATTTTCATAAACCGATTTCTGAAGCGTTCAAACAGGCTGATCTTTCCATCGTTGTTAAAATCTTCCCGTTCGACAAGAAGTTTCTTTTGATTCAGGGTATCTTGTTCGGATTCGACGGATAGACCCGTTTCGGCAAATTTTACTTCATCTGCATTCAGTCCTTTTGGATTTATTTTATGTGGACCGGTCTTGTGATGATCTTTCATAAGCCAGTTGGCCATGACCGGTACAAAAGTCTGTGAAAGCAGGAAGGAGATGATCATGGAGAATCCAATGGACAGGGCTAAGGGTAAGAATAGGGATCCCGGAATACCTGTCATTGTAAATGCTGGCGCAAATACAGCAAGGATACACAATAAAATCAACAGCTTTGGCAGGGCAATTTCCTTACAGGCATCCCAGATTGCCAGTGCTTTGGGTTTGCCCATATCCAGATGCTGGTGTATATTCTCTATCGTAACCGTACTCTCGTCAACGAGGATGCCGATTGCCAGTGCCAATCCACTCAGTGACATGAGATTGATCGTCTGTCCAAATAGTTTCAGGAAGAGTACGCCCGAAATTACAGAGATTGGGATTGTTAGGATAACAATTAAAGCTGCTCTACGGTCGCCCAAAAATAATAAGACCATCAGGCCGGTGAGTATTGCTCCAATAGCGCCTTCGGTAATCAAACTTTTGACGGAGTTGATGACATAGACGGATTGGTCAAACTCATAGGATAATTTGACATCCTCGGGCAGGGTGTTCTGTATTTTTGGAAGTGCGGCCTTCAGATTTTGTACGACCTCCCAAGTGGAGGCATCACCGGCTTTGGCAATGCTGACGTAGACTGATCGTTTGCCATTGACGAGTGCATAACCTGCCGTGACATCGGCACCATCTTTCACCGTAGCAATATCACCCAGATAGAGATTTTGTACACCACCTTTAAAGAGTGGGATTTTCTCAAAATCCTTCACATTACGAATGGTGTTGTTGGTGGGTGTAATGTAGTTTTTATCTTTTATACGGACATTTCCGGCAGGCGCAGTCTGATTGTTGAGTTTTAAAGCCTCGACGACCTGATCAGGGGTCATGTTGTGACTGCGCATCAGATCGGGATCAACATTGACTTCGATTGTACGCGGACTACCTCCAAATGGTGGCGGGGAAAGTAATCCCGGTATGGAGGTAAAAGAAGCTCGTACATAGACGTTGGCTAGATCCTGTAGTTCGTTGTTGGAGCGTTTATCACTGCTGAGTACCAGCTGCCCTACTGGAAGTGAAGACGCGTCAAACCGGATAATAAAGGGTGGTTGTGATCCCGGGGGAAAGGAGGCCTGGATACGATTGGCCAATGCACTCAATTCGGCTGCAGCCTGAGCCATGTTGGTGTCTTCGTAGTAGGAGATTTTCATTAAGGTCAGCCCCTGGATATTTTTGGTCTCAATGGATTTGACTCCGTTGGCAAAAAGCAGGATATTGACGTAGTTTTTAGCAAAATAAGACTCCATCTGATCTGGAGAATAACCTCCAAAGGGGTGCGCAATATAAATAACAGGAAGGTTCATTTTGGGTAAAATGTCAACCTTGATCGTGCGTACTGCGCCTATTCCAAATACAATAAGGCCCATGACCAACACAAGGATGGAGATCGGCTTACGTAAGGCAAAACGTATTAAATTCATGCGGTGTTATTTATAGTTCTTTGTTGAAAATATCGAAATCCCCCGCTGCTGCTGCTTTCAGCAAAAGTGATTGCCACAGGTTGATATGGACGATTTCGCGATCTGTTTCGGCTCGATTAAGTGTATATAGGGTTTGGGTGACATCCACAAGTGTTGCCAGACCGTTTTTGTACATAGCCATCTTTTGATTGTAGGCCTGTTGGGCCGCTGATACCTGTCGAGGGGCTTCGATATCGCTCTGTTGTGCTAATCTGATCTTAACGTCGGCGGCATCCAGCTGTGCAACAAATTGTGCTGCGGTGGTTTGATATTCCTCCCGTAAAGCATCGTTGGTATACCGTTGTGCGCTGATTTTTTTGTTGATTCGGGCGATCGTGGTTATATTCCAATTGATTCCCAAGCCCAAAAGATAGTTTTGTCGGTTGGGGCGGATACCATCCCAGTAGTTTCTTGTAAAGGCATGGAGGTCTGTCGTGTAATCGCTTTTGAAGCCAGAACCTCTTGCCTGGAAAACACCGAAGGCCGATAAGGTGGGCAGGTATTCCTTGTTTGACAGTCGCAGTTGTTGTTCACCAACTTCAATCCGGCTTTTGTAATATTGAAGCACAGGGTTGTTGTCCACCAACGTCGGGTCGGTGGTCAGTAGCTGGGTGGGTGTTTTTGTTACCAGCGCAGTGTCAATCTGAAGATCTGTTGCGTTGATCCCCATCAGTACCGTTAATTTGTTGTTTTGCTCCTTCACATTCTCTCCGGCCTGATTCAAACTGATCTTCGCACGGGATACTTCTGCCGAGGCCAAGGTTGAATCGACACCGGGTAAAATCCCGTTCTTGGCTTTGGTAGCCGCAATGTTAAAGAATACCAGAGCGCGGTCAAGGTTTTTCTGTTGATTTTTTTGAAGACGCTGGCTCGCCAGAAGATTCAGATAGGCTGCGGCAATCTTGATCTTATGTTGGAATTGTTCTTGTTGAAGATCAATTTCCAATCGTTTGCTGTCCGCTTTACTCAATTCGATGCGCTCTTTTCTGCGGCCAAAGGTGTAGATATCCCAATTGATGTTGGCAAGATAAAGCGCTCCAAAAGCGGAATTCCAATTTTGCTCCGGAAGCGCCGCACCCGAAGAAGCAACACCGAGTCCACCAAATCCATACAATGGGCCATTCTGTCCATTGATAGTTCCATAATCTTGTTGCGCTACAACGGTCAAATTAGGCCAGAAGTCGCGTTTTACCTGTTCGTTGGTCTGTAGTGCTGACTGGACATAATACGCCTTTGCCTTAATAATTCCATAATTTGCAAGACCCTGGTCTACGGCATCACGGATGGTAAGCTTTTGTGCAAATGAGGTTGAGGTCGCAAGTGATACAGCCAATGACAACACTAAATTCAATTTCAGCATAGGTTATATATCATTTTATGGAAACGAAGATAAGGCTGGACCTTGTTGTATAGTCCGTTTAAAATGATCTATGGCGTTTAAAAGTGACCAATGTAATTCGTCATTTATTTTTCGGTGGTTGTAAACTTAATACTTTTACTTTGTAACAGATTTTTAACAAAATAAGGGAGTATGAGAAAGGTTCTGGAAAATAAGATCATACAGGAAACCATGTTACTGGTTTTCTCGTTTATCCTCTTTACGCTGAATGACTGGATTCTGATTTTGAGCTGGAAAGGCTTCTTGATGGGGGTGATCTATTTTTTGATCTTATATATCCATGCGCAGGTGAACCGTTTTTTTCTGCTGCCTCTTCTACTTAAAAAGAATAAAGCCACATTGTATGCGCTATCGTCGATCGCAATATTGCTGGTGTTTGCTTTAGTGCTAAAAGAAATAACGGAAAACTTTATTTATAAAAACTGTTTTTTGTATAAAAGTCTCGCACAGAAAACATTCCATTATCAGGTCGGTGTATTATTGGGCTCGTTGATCTGTATTTTGGGAAGTATCCAATTTATTGAATTCTATCGTTTTCAACGATTGAAAACGCGACGGGAATTACTCTCCAATCAGACACAATTGTCTAATTTGAAAAAACAGCTGAACCCCCATTTTTTGTTCAATACCTTAAATACCATTTATGGCATCAGCCTTAAATTTCCGGAACGTACCTCTGAATTGATTATTAAAGTGTCACAACTGCTGCGTTATCAGATGGAAAGTAGCGACAAGGAATTTGTTTCAATGGATGATGAGATTGATTTTATTTCGAGTTATATCGAATTGGAACGTGAACGGTTGGGCTATCGAACCAAGATTGACTTTGATTATCAGCGTGAAGAAGGTGTTAAGTACCAAATCGCACCAATGCTATTGATCACATTTGTAGAGAATGCCTTTAAACATGGTACCTGTAGTATAGAAGATTGTTACGTAGCAATTTCGATCAGGATTGAAAAAGGGAACTTATATTTGCATGTACGAAATTCAGTTCCCGTGAAAAAACGGAATGTATTTTCGGCAAAAATAGGTTTGGAAAATACGATAGCGCGATTAAAATTGCTCTATCCCAATCGCTATCAGTTAAATACAAATGCAAGTAAAGAGGAGTTTGAGGTGTCTTTAGTTATAAATCTTTAGCCATGGAGAAAAATCGCTGTATTGTGGTTGACGATGAACCAGCTGCACATTATGTATTGGTAAATTATATTGAAAGAAGCGCTGATCTGGAATTGGTCGCTCAATGCTATAATGCCTTTGAAGCACTGGAATATCTGCGCAATAACCGGGTTGATCTGATCTTTCTGGATATCGATATGCCCGAAATTACCGGAATGGAATTCTTGAAAATGTTGGACAATCCACCCAAAACGATTTTGACAACAGCCTATTCGGAGTACGCATTGGAAAGCTACGACTATGGGGTGGTGGACTATTTGTTGAAACCAATATCTTTTCCCCGTTTTATTAAAGCTGTACAGCGCTTTCTATCTTTTAACCAGAGTACAATACCACAGGAGGAGGAGCCAAAAACAATAAGTATCCGTATGGATGGTCGATTGATTGAGGTGAAGCTTTCTCAGATCGATTTTATCCAAAGTTTTGGTAATTACGTAAAAATCGTGACACCGGCGCAGACTTACCTGACTGCCAGTACCACCCAACAGATCTTAACCCAGGTACCTGCGTCCAAATTTGTCCGCATCCATAAATCGTATATTGCCTCCATCAACAAGGTCAGCAAATATGAACATGGTATGGTGCAGATCAATAATATGAGTCTCCCCGTTGGGATTACTTTCAGAAGAGAATTACAGGAACGCTTAGGGAACAGGTAAAATCATCCTTCAGCACTTACATGGGGCTGATGGAGGACTGGAAAATTCACTGAATTTGCAATAAAACAATATTCATTGGCTTTTTTGTGGAGCGCTATTGCTTTGGCGATCATTTCAGGTCGCTGTACACGGATTGAGGGGCTAAGTATGACCTCTTTAAAAAAGCCCTTGCCACTTTCTTCCTCCATCATTGTTCCTGTGGCATGGTCAATATAAGATTCCACGATAATATTGTTGACCGAACAGAAATGAAGATACCATAGCATGTGGCAGGAGGATAAGGACGCAAGTAAAAGATCTTCGGGATTGTGCTTGTTGGGATCTCCACGAAATGCAGGATCAGAAGAGCCCTGGATAATCACTTTGTCCTTTATGCTGATCTGGTGGCTTCGTTCATAGTTTTTATAATGATCTGTACCACTTCCTAAATTGCCTGTCCATTCAACAGTCGCTTTATATTGATGTTCTTTCATCGACAAATGATGTTTTTATTGCTTATTCCTTGTGAAGTTATAAAATATCAGCGGCATTTTTTGCCATAAATTCCAATTGACTATGGAGAGGTATCGGAGCCGCCAATTCGCTTATATAGTGGTCATGCTTTTCTTTTTTGGTTAATAATAAAATATACTTAATGGTATTTTATTTTATATATTTGCATCATGTTATTCGTTTTTAAATTTTTAATTGTTTTAATTGGGCGTTTGTAGGCTTTTTTTTGATTATTTATATACCAAGTGGTATTATTAATTAATAACAAATATAGGTAGCTCAAAAGGCAGGTGTTAGCGTGATAAATAGGAATTAGGTACAAAAATAATTTGAGATATGGAACAATATGATCTGGTCATTATTGGCTCTGGGCCCGGCGGATATGTTGCGGCTATTCGTGCTGCCCAATTGGGGTATAAAACGGTATTGGTCGAAAAATACAATACATTAGGTGGAACATGTACCAATGTTGGTTGTATTCCGACAAAGGCTATTTTGGACAGCACCCATCATTATCATGATGCTGTACATCATTTTGAGGCACATGGAATTACGACGGATGGCTTGTCTGTAGACTTTAGACGGCTGTATGCGCGTAAGGATCAGGTGGTACTACAGAATACACAGGGGCTTAATTTTCTTATGCGTAAAAATAAGATAACGGTGATTCAGGGTACAGCCTCCTTTGTGGATAATTCGACATTAAGCATTGTAAAGAAAGACAATGTGACCGAACTTATTCAGGGCAATAAGATCATTATCGCCACAGGGTCGAAACCGGCTACTATTCCTGGGGTAGTGATTGATAAGGAAAGAATTATCACGTCAACGGAGGCTTTATCCCTAAAGGCGCAGCCAAAAAACATGGTTATAATTGGTGGTGGTGTGATTGGCGTGGAAATGGCCTCGATATTCAATCGATTGGGCGTTGAAGTTACGATCATCGAATATGCGGATCATCTTCTTGCAAATATGGATCATGAACTTGGGGATGGGCTCAAAAAAATCCTGTCAAAGGAAGGTATTCGCATACTGCTTCAAAAGGCTGTCTATAAAGCAGAAAATTTGGGTGATAGCGCGCAGGTCTCGTTCAAAGATCGTTCTGGGCAGGAGCAGGAATTAACGGCTGACTATGTGTTGGTGGCTGTAGGTCGCAAAGCTTATACCGAAGGATTGGGGCTGGAAAATACGGATGTTCAGTTGGATGCCAGGGGAACAATTGTGGTCAATAATCAGTTGCAGACCGCTGCCTCTAATATTTATGCTATCGGAGATGTGATCGGTGGGGCGATGTTGGCCCATAAAGCGGAGGAGGAAGCACTATTTGTTGTCGAACAGATCAATGGTCAAAAACCGCATATACATTATGATCGAATACCCGCTGTTGTTTATACCTGGCCTGAAGTCGCATCTGTCGGTTTCAGCGAAGAGGAACTCAAGGCGAAGGGAATGAAATATACTGTTGGGAGCTTTCCATTTTCTGCCAATGCCCGTGCACGTGCGGGAATGGACACGCAGGGCTTTGTGAAAGTTTTGGCGGATCCGGTCTATGGTGAACTGTTGGGTGTGCATGTGCTGGGAGCAAGGGCTGCAGATCTTATTGCGCAGGCAGTCGTAGGGCTGGAATATGAAATTACGGCGGATAGTATGGCCAGGATTTCTTACGCCCATCCGACCTATTCCGAAGCGATGAAGGAAGCGCATACCATAGCATCAGGACGACCATCGGTCAATATTTAACTGAATTTAAATTTGCAGAAGGTCGCTGTCGCTGACTTTCTGCAGACAATAAACAATTGATAGAAACTTTGGTTCGGGGTTAGGGATAAACTATATTTGTTAAATATCAATGAGTATTGTCGCATGGACCAACATATATTAACGGAAAACATCCTGAAACAGATTGATCTTACTAAGGAGGAAATGGACCTTTTCTTTTCCTTTGTCAAAATAAAAAAGGTCAAGAAAAAACAGTTTTTATTGTTGGAAGGGGATGTGAGCCGTTATGCACTATTTGTCGTTTCGGGTTGTCTGCGCAGTTATTGTGTGGATGAAAATGGGTATCAATATATTCAGCAGTTTGCACCCGAAGGTTGGTGGATAGGGGATATGTATAGCCTAGTCACGGGTAAGCCGGGGTATCTTGCCGTTGATGCTGTATTTGATTCTGAAATTGCCATGATCGCAAAAACGGATCTCAATAGATTGTATAGGGAGATCCCAAAATTGAATATTTATTTCAGGGTGTTGGCGGAAAACGCCTTGGTATATTACCAGAGCCGTGCCATGGAAAATCTCCGTTTGACTGCAAAGGAGCGTTATGAACGATTTTGCATACGTTATCCTAGCTTGATAGCCTGTCTTCCGCAAAAGCAAGTGGCCGCCTATATTGGCGTGACCCCCGAATTCTTAAGTAAGATGCTGAATCAATAAGGGAAATCTACCATTTTTCCTGCAGCAATGTTTCCAATTTGCTGATTTCCTCTTGGTACATTGTTTTCTTGCGTGTACCAAAATAAAGTGTATTTTCGACTGGAGATTGACCTTCCCAGACCAGTTTTATTTTGCCGGAAGCAATAGCTTCTGCACATAAAAAATCAGGAACAATAGAAAAGCCTTTGTTATTGCTGAGACAACGTATAATGGAACTGATATTGGGTACAATGTAATTGGGGCTGAAATCAGGATGTTCGCCAAAATGTGTTGACCAGAAATTCCTGAGGTGATCCATATCCGCTGCGGTGCTGTACCAGAGCTGTTTTTTTAAGAGCTGCGAAGCTTCCTTAATCTTATTGTCCTGCAATAAAGCTTCCAACTCGGTTGTATCTGTTTGGCAACCTGCGATCAGCACGATACGCTCTTTTGAAAAGGGCTGATAGACTAAATTCTGCTGATTGCCTTTTTGCGGTGTAATAATTAAATCGAGTAGGCCATTGTCCAGATCCTGTTGCATCTGTGGATACTCGCCGAATTTAATAATGAGGTTGAAGGGAAGTTGGGCAATATGTTCCTCAAGTGTGTATTGAAAGGTTTCAAAACACATACCGATGCTAATGGTAATACGTTCATCGAGAGCTCGATTGTGAAAATGTTGCTCACCTATTTCTAGCTTTTTAAGCGGATCAATAATGTAATTATATAAAATTTTTCCTTTCTCTGTCGGTACCATCCGACGTGCTGACCGATCGAATAGTTTGTGCCCCGTAAAGGCTTCCAAAGAGTTAAGATGTAGACTCACGCCAGGTTGCGAAATAAACAATTCCTGTGCGGCTGCTGACAGTGTGCCGGTCTCATAAATCGCCTTAAAAGTACGAAGCCATTCTAAGTTCCATTTCATATCTATTATTTTAATGATACAAATGTACAATTTAAATTATTTGTATGATCTATAAAAATGATAGAAATTTGTATTATCAATAATAAAAATAATAGAGATGAATATATTTATTATCAATGGCGGACAGGAGTTCGCACACTCAGGTGGTTCTTTTAATACCACAATTACAAATTGGACAGCGCAAACCTTAGTTAAAAATGGATTTGAAATCCGTGTGACCAATGTAAATGATGAATTTGACGCGATGGTCGAAGCTGAAAATTTTAAATGGGCGGATATCATTGTTTATCACTTCCCTGTATGGTGGTTTCAGGTGCCTAATCGCCTCAAGCTTTATATAGATGAAGTGTTTACAGCTGGACACAATAATGGCATCTATCGGAGTGATGGTCGTTCACGTAAGAATCCGGCAATCAATTACGGTACCGGTGGATTGATGCATGGGAAAAAGTATTTTGTAACCTCAAGTTGGAATGCGCCGGATACGGCATTTACGATGGAAGGTGAGTTTTTTGACCAACATTCTGTTGATGAAGGTGTTCTGTTTGGCTTTCATAAGATGAATCAGTTTGCAGGACTGGAAAGTATTGGAAGTTTTCATTTCCATGATATGGAGAAAGGTGCAACGCAGGAGCGTGTGGATAATTACGAAAAGGAATATAAGGCATATTTGGAAGAGGTGTTTTATTTTGAAACTCAGTTATCATGAAGATCTATATAACAGCTATTTTAAAAGCAAATCCAGGATTTCGAAACGAGGTTATGCATACATTGCAGCATATGGTCGAAGAGAGCCGAAAGGAAGCTGCTTGTATACAGTATGATCTGCATCAGCGGGCTGAAGATGAGAATCAGTTTATATTTTATGAAATCTGGGAAAGCCAAGCCGGACTAGATGCACATAACCAGCAACCTTATATCCTCGCATTTGGGCGAATGGTTGAGGAGAAGCTGCAAGAGACACCTCAGATTTACTTAATGGAAAAAATAGCCTGATTCCCTTTTGATAGGGAGGACAAAATTTATAATTTAAACTGGGATCAGACGGGTTTTTATATTAAAGACTGTTGAAATCATTCGTGTTAGCGTTACGGAGTGCTAATCGTTTATTGCTATTTAGTAACACGAATGATTTTATTGGTTCCTTTTTCAACGCCTATAGTAAGGGGATTCCGTTGCTTCAGACTCTCTTGTAAAAGAGATAACTGATCTTTCCGCTCGTTGCCTTTGTTATCCAACCAAAAAGAAGAAGCCATCATACCAACCTGTATTCTGTAAACTGAATCCTGTTCGGGCACAGCCTGTTCTATCACTTGGTTTTCATACCAAATGAGATTTTCATCGTTCTTTTTGACCGAACATGAAAATAACAGTAGACCGAAGATTAATAGCGTGGCTGATCTAAAAAAATGCTTAAGTGTAAAATCCATCGACGTTTTGTTTGATAACTAAATCTACAGTTTTTTTTCGTCTATATAAATTTTTTTTGTTGTGATGAAGCTATCAGATTTATTCATCGAGCGTATGTTTTATATGGTATTCATGAACTCGTTTACTCATTAAATTAGTACTTTAAGGTATTCGTGAGCTCAATCGTTCGGTTCTCTCGGTTTGAATAAATCATGATGGTTTCATACCTCGTTCCTAAAATCTGCTAAATCTACTACAGATGATTTGCCGTCGGTCATTTTCAAATCCGTTGTACATGCACTGTAATGTTGGATTGCTATCTATGGCTGAGGAACCGGATTTGGATTGCTTCGATCCGTTCTAAAAATTGTTTTTTGTATGTTGATAGGCAATTTCCAGCTGATCGAGAAACTGAAATAGCTTATTGTTCATCTCGGTGTAGTCGTAACTGCGGATTTGATCTGGAGTCTGCACAAATTTATGTAGTTTGCTTTTGTGTAAAAGATCTGTCTCTGCCTGAATCAGCAATTCGACAACTTCCGCATTGAGTTCCATATGGCACTGAAAGCCATAAACCAGGTCGGTGTACCTTACGATCTGTCGTGGACAACCTGCACTGACCGCAAGAACTTGACTGGCTAGACTGAGTCCCGGCATATCATTATGCCAGTGACCGACAGGTAGAAATTCGCCAAAATGCCCAACTTTCGGATCTGCCAAACCGTCTTGGGTAAGTTGGATACCAAAGACACCTATTTCTTTCTCCGGACTCGGTTCGTATGTTGCCCCTAGGGCTTCACCGATCAATTGTGATCCTAGACAGACCCCAACAACGGCTTTTCCAGCATGTATACATTGCCTGATTAATGCGATTTCAGCCCGTGCATCATAATAGGGATATTCCTGTTGAGACGAATCCGGACTTTGAGGACCACCCATAATAACTAAAAAGTCTATCATCGTGCCGTCTTGTGGTAGCGCTTCATATTGATATACCTTGGAGAAACTCGTTTTATGGTGTCGTGCTAATGCCCATTGCAAATAGGCTCCCGGAGCTTCAAAATCTTCATGCTGTATAAAATGTACTTTCATAAGCGCTATTTTTAAATCAAATTCTCGTTCCAATAATAACTATCGGGGGTATTTCGCTGTCCGAATATCGCTGTACCTACGCGTACAATAGTTGCGCCTTCGGCAATCGCTATTTCCAGATCCCCACTCATTCCCATGGATAATTCTTGCATCGATACATTCGGAATATCGAGCATAATGATTTGTTGTTGAATCTGTTTGAGCAACTGGAAACACTTACGGACTTGATCAGCTTCGGCACTCAGGAGGCCGATCGTCATCAATCCTTTTATGTGTAAGCTGTTCAGAGGGGCGATCTGCCTGACGAGGTCAATGACCTGATCTGGGTCAGCACCATATTTACTTTCTTCGTAAGATGTATTGACCTGGATGAGTATATCAATGGTTTTATTTTCGGCTGTGAGTCGCTGATGGAGCTTTTGAGCTAAATCGAAGCGGTCTACAGAGTGCACACAGGAGACATTATATTTCAGGATTTCTTTGATTTTATTGGTCTGTAAGTGTCCAATAAAATGATTGCGATGTGGAATTTCCTTCAGGTCTTCGTATTTCTCCTTTAGTTCCTGCACTTTGTTTTCGGCAATCAAAGTCTGTCCGGTTTTTAACGCAATTTTAATACGATCCGATGTTACAGTTTTTGTTGCGAGCAATAATGTTACTTCTTGCGGATCCCGGCCGTTACGCTGGCAAGCCTTTTCGATACGCTGGAGTATCGTTTTTATATTGTCACTGATAGTCGCATTCATAGTTTGAAATTAATTGTTAATGACACTTTTTTTTATCAAAATATCAGTTTGCTCATCGTCTCCTAATCTAAAAATATGTTTATCAAAAGCGACAAAACCATTTTTGTTATAGAAACTAATCGCACGGGGATTTTTCTCCCATACACCCAACCAGATAAAGTCTACGTTTTTTAATTTTGCGATATCCAATGCTTTTTCATAAAGAAGCTGCCCTACTTTTTTTCCATGAAATTCTTGTAATACATAGATACGTTCTATTTCCAGTGCATGCTCATCTTGTAGTTCTGTTTGCGCCTGTTCACTGTTTATTTTGAGGTAGCCAATGACCCTATTACCGAGTTGTGCAAAATAAAACTCCGACCCTCGATTGCTCAATTCAGCCAATAATGTTTCATTCGAGAATTTTTTCGCCATGTATTTCCTCATATTTTCTGCTGTATTGGTTTCGGAAAATGCCTCGATGAAGGTCTGCTGACTTATACTTTGCAATAGATCAATATTAGTCATTTTCACTTTGAGGATTTTTATATTTATTGAATTTTTGTCCATGTGACCGTGTGTAATAAATTAAGACTGTAAGTTTCTGATAGATTTAGCGATGCTCTTTTCGATCGGATTGCCTCCTTTTTCTAAATATGTCGCAATACGTTCCCTTTCGATAGCTGTTTTGTTCTGACTGATCTTTTTTTGTCCCCGTAGATCCGTAACTTCCAATTCGAAGGCGACGATGCCGCGCATCATGCCCTTTTTAAAACGATCCGAAAGTCCTCGCCATTGGTTTAAATAAGCACTGTCATAGGTCTTGATCATCTGTTCAAGCACTTCTGTTTTTTCGTCCTCATTATTTATAATCCGTGCTGTTCCGTAGGCATGTACAGCGATATAGTCCCAGGTTGGGACGCTTTCCTCTTTGTCATAATGCATAGGGGATATGTAGGCATGTGGTTCTGAAAAAATAACCAATGAAGTGTTTTCTACGATATAGTTGGCTTGCTCATTTGCAACAGCAAAATGCGAACTTAAAAAGAGCTTATCTGCATGTTCCTTGATCTGAAAGGGAAGTTGTGTTGCTATAGGGATATTGTCTTTTATGGATACAATCGTTGCAAAACTATATTGTTTCATAAATGTGATCTGTTCCGTATATTCTTCAAATTGAAAATGTTTGGGTACGTACATACAATGGGTATTTTTTTGATCATATCAAAAATAGAGCTAAAGTGATGGGAATAAATGGTCCAAATTCAATAAAGCGGATAGTCCAGTGACAATTTTCGTGGGTTTAATCGAGATTGTTGGTTATATTTACCTTTGGTGATAGTAAAAGAAGAAATGAAGAAAGAAAATTACGTATTGCAGCGCTTGGCTCCAGCACAATGGGAAGATTACAAGAAGGTTAGGCTAGAAGCGTTACATACAGATCCCGGGGTATTTGGAAGTAATTATCAACGAGAGGGGGCTTACAGCCAGCGGGATTGAGTGGCACTACTTGAGAATCAAAATTGTGCGATGTTTGGACTATATGATCAAGAGGATATCATTGGATTAACGGGCGTGGTCGTGGACCGTGATGATGCCTCAAATGCTATTCTGATTGCTTCTTTTGTTCGCGAACCTCATCGCGGAAAAGGACTGTCAAAATTATTTTATCAGGCACGTATTGCATGGGCCCGCGAAAAAGGATGTGCACAGATCACCGTATCGCATCGCGCGGGGAATGAATCGTCAAAGGCAGCAAATCAAGCCTTTAATTTTACCTATACGCATTCCCGTGAGGTTGAATGGCCTGATGGTACTGTCGCAGCTGAACTGATGTATGTGTTGGTTTTATAATTGTCAGCTGACAAGGTCTGTTGCGCTTCATGTCTTTTTATTTGGCAAATTTTTTAGCGCCACCCACGCAGAGTATGACACCAATGGTAACGAATAACATCCCGATATTCACTTCTTCGTGAAGTAGGCTAGCAGCTAAGATTAGACCAAAGAAGGGTTGAAGGAGCTGTAGCTGTCCAATAGAGGCGATTCCACCTTGGGCTAATCCTTTATACCAAAAGATAAAACCGATAAACATGCTAAAGAGGGAAACGTAAACAAGACTTATCCAGGCTCCGATGCTTACATGGGCTACAGTGGTTGGAAGAAAAATATAAGTCAAGGGCAGAGCTATTGGTAATGAAAATACCAGTGCCCAGGAAATTACTTGCCAGCCTCCCAATGTCTTTGAAAGCTTGCCCCCTTCGGCGTAGCCCAGTCCACAAAGAATAACAGATAATAGCATGAGTATATCACCAGCAGGAGCGGAAGATATACCTTGCTTGAGGGCGTACCCGACAACCAAAAGACTGCCTAATATCGAAAATATCCAGAACACCGGACGGGGACGCTCGCCACCACGAATGATACCAAAAACTGCAGTTGATACGGGAAGTATACCTACAAAGACAATGGAATGCGCGGAAGTCACATAACGTAGGGCCAAGGCACTCAATAAGGGAAAACCAATAACTACGCCCAACGCCACAATACCAAGGGATAAAAACTGTGTTTTTTGAGGGAATTTTTCCTTGTTGATCAATAATACGATAAGGGCGAGTATACCTGCGATAGTAGCGCGGGCTACGGTCACAAAGAATGGATCTAAATCTAGGACTGCTATCCGTGTTGCAGGCAATGATCCACTAAATATAATGACGCCAAGTAAACCGTTTAGCCAGCCATTTGATGATTCCGTTGTTTCTGTATTGATGCTCATTGTTAGATTATCTAAATTTTGATACAAATCTCGCGAATAGTCAAGATTGAGTACAGTTACAGTTTTTGTTTAATTGATGGATACAGTTATATTTACAAGATGGGAAAAGACTTTCTATACAGTGTTTTGGCTCAAAATATAGCGAGTAAAATAAAAAATGGTGTTCTCAGACCCAATGAACGGTTACCATCGGTGCGCGTGTTGAGTAAAGAACATGGTATCAGTATGAATACAGCTAAGCGGGTATTCCTCGCGTTGGAGGCGCAATCACTAATTTATTCGATACCGCAGTCGGGATATTTTGTTAACGCATTGAATCAACATAAGTTACAACTTCCGGAAACAGGTCAAATACAGCTTATAGCGGATAGTGTTGAGCCCAATGAGCTGATCAGTAGCGTCTACGCGAATATGGGTCGTAAAGACCTAACCTTGTTTTCCATCGGTGTTCCCTCAGGAGATTTACTGCCTTTGGCTAAATTAAAAAAGGAAATCGTACTTGCCACCCGGGAATTAGATGCCGGCGGCGCTGAATATGAACCTTTACAGGGGAATCTGAAATTGCGTAGGATGGTAGCGGCCCGTTCCCTGGGCTGGGATGGTCGATTGACAGCGGATGATGTCATCACAACGAATGGTTGTATGCATGCTTTGTCGCTCTGTCTGATGGCATTGACCAAGCCGGGAGATACCATTGCATTGGAGAGTCCCTGCTACCCCGGTATTTTGCAATTGGTTCTGAGTTTGGGATTAAAGGTTATCGAATTGACCTGCGATCCAATGTCGGGGATTGATATCCGTTCGCTTGAACGCTTACTGCCCGAGATCAATGTTTGTCTACTTGTGCCCAATTTCAATACCCCATTAGGCTATTGTATGCCCGATAAAAATAAAATGGAAGTGGTCAGGTTACTTGCTAAGCACGCTGTTCCACTGATTGAGGATGATACTTATGGCGATATCTATTTTGGGAGTGAACGACCCAAATGTTGTAAAACCTTTGACGAAGAGGGCAATGTGTTATGGTGTGGCTCGGTATCAAAAACATTGGCCCCCGGTTACCGGGTGGGCTGGGTCGCTGCGGGGAAATACAAGGATCAGATTCTCCGCTTGAAATTAATCCATGCCTTGTCGTCCACAACATTAATTCACGAGGCAGTGGGTAATTTCTTAATGACCGGAAGATATGATCATCATCTCTATGATCTTCGGAAAACATTGCAGGAAAACTATCAACGGTTTGCCAATGTGATCGCGGAATCTTTTCCGGAAGGGACGCGGATCAGTAGACCCCAAGGAGGGTTAGCACTTTGGGTCGAGTTGCCAAAAAACATAGACACGACAAAGCTTTACAACTACGGATTAAAAAAGAAAATGAGTATTGCTCCGGGGAGAATGTTCACCCTGCAAAATCAATTTCAAAATTGTATGCGTCTCTGCTTGGGACTACCCTGGACGGATGAACTACGTTTTGCACTGGTACAGTTGGGAAATCTCGCCAAAATGATGCTACATGCCAATAAAAGTGATCCAGAAATAGATCACAGACCTTAATATTATTTATCTGTGTTTTTAGGCTGGTATTGTGGTACATGATCCAATTTTGCAAATAGATGTGGGCCATTCATTTCAATACCTGCTGCTAGGAAGTCATTGAGAATATGTTGATAAATCTCGGATTTGGCCAGCTCAATTTCCCCAGATTTGGAAATATAAACATTCAGCTCGTAGAGGACATAAAAATCGTCTAGTTTTTTTTGTAATACAAATGGTGCCGGAAGTTGATTGACACGTGCTATACGTGTGGGAATATTTAAGAGCAATTCGTGTATACGTTGCCAAGGTTCTTCATAGCCCACTGTGAGTTCAACCTGAAAACATATTCCTTCTTCTGAAAAAGTAGAATAGTTAACCGTATTGCCCGATAGGATGGATGAATTTGGAATGGTGATTTCCTCATTTTTAATTGTCCTTAGCCGGGTTACCAAGGGTGATTTTTCAATGACAACACCTGTCTTATCCGCAATTGTGATCCGGTCACCGATACGGAAAGGGCGCATATAGGTAATGACAAGACCCGCAATAATATTGGAAATAGCTGAGGATGATCCCAAAGAAAATAGTACTCCGATAAAAACAGATATCCCTTTGAAGATGTCTGAATTGGCGCCCGGAAGATAAGGGAATACAAGTACCAATGTAAAGGCCTGTAATAGAAACCGGACAATGGTAAATGTAGGCATAGCAAACTCCCGGTGAAAGCCATTGACCTCTAATTTACCTTTATCAATCTCATTAAAAATATATTTTACAAACCTTACCGCATAACGCATGACAAATAGAATGACAAAAACAGTGATCAGATTTGGAATATAATCCCAAATGGCGAATACCGCTTTTTTCAGGGGTTTGGTAAAAAGTCCGATCAGATTGGAGGCCCAGCTTTGCGTAAACGGAAAGACGCTGAAAACAATGGGAAGCATGATGAAAGCGATCAATACAATCAGTCCCCAACGCGCAATATTGATTGTGTTAATGAAAATACGGGTTTTCTGAACGGAGGTAAGGAACACGTAATTTTTGATCTTAACATCTTTGATCCGCTCTGTACGTTCGGCCAATAGACGATTCGTGCCATATCTTTTTAGTCTATTGATAAAATACACCAAAATCGAAAAGACCACAAGGATAAGGAGGACAAGTCCTGTACGGATCAGCACTTTGGTAATGCTATTGTCCGCTCTTTCCTTACTGATGGCCTGTTGGATAAGCTTGAGGTATTGTGTGGCAATCTCTTCTTTGCTTTTCCCTTCCAGTAGGGCATCAAGTTCTGTGATGGAAGTAATGATCAGATCTTTGTAAACAATATCGGCGCTGATTTCGTTGTTTTCAATTTTGAAGGAATCTACTTTTACAAAATCATCTTCATAGAGATTCTCAATTCTGCTGACCACATTGTAGGCGCGATCTTTGGCTAGGGATGAACCTAATTTGTTATAGATATAAAAGAGGGTGTCATTAAATGGTGCGACAGCATAACGCTTGGTGTTTTTTTTGATCGAGTCAACTTTGATTTTTAACTGTTGCTTGCGCAGATTGTTTTCTTCGTCAAAATTATTGAGCTGCTGTTTTAGATTTTCTTTCTTGGGACTATTCTGACTTTTGAGACTGGCGATTTCATGCTGTAGTTTCTGACGTTCGAGTGAATCGTTGATCTGTTGTTGTCGGATATCATTTAATAAGGTGCTTAAACCAAGTTCTTTTTTATTGATTGAATCGTTCTCCTGTGCATAAAGCCCAACGATTGTTGAACAAAAACACAGTATAATTGTAAAGAAAAAAATGTAAAATCTTCTCATATTCTCCAAGGTAAAATTGATTCCAATCTATCAGCCTGACCAATCTGATCTTGATCGGATAGCCAAAGATAATAATGTTTTTTGTTGAACCCAGTTATCGGATGTTCTAATCTTTTTTCGATTATCTTTTTTATCCGGTAATCTGTGGGGGACTTGCTGCAATATGATATAAATTGCATATAAAATGATACGAAGAGGCTGCTGAATGTCAGTTATTCCAACGTTATTTGTTGTGAAGCTTATATTTTTCTTTAGGCATTTTTAATGATTCTTTTTTATGCCTGAAAACAGCTAGATCGCTAATTTTATCAAAATATATGATTAAACCTTTTAAAAAACCTATTTTTAAGATGAACAAACTCGGAAAAGTGAGTATTTGTTGCTTGTTAGCTTGTATATCGAGCTTTTTTGATGCACAGGCGCAACAAAGAAAAGCTCCAGCTTACCCATTGATTACCCACAATCCAAACTTTAGTATCTGGTCAATGACGGATCAGTTGAATGCATCAACCACCAAACATTGGACCGAAGCAGATCATTCGCTCTTGGGACTGATTAATGTCGACGGCAATATTTATCGTTTTCTTGGTAAGGAGGAACCCAATTATAAAACGATTCTTCCCACTGCGGAAGATCAGTCTTTTACTGTACAATATACCGAGTCTAAACCCGAAGGAGATTGGCAGTCCTCTTCTTATAAAGCCAGTGGCTGGAAATCAGGTGCTGCTCCTCTGGGAGACGATCAAAAACATGTCAAGACTTTGTGGAAATCGGATGATATCTGGGTACGTCGTGCCTTTAATGTGACCGACCCGCAAGGCATCAACGAACTCTTCTTAAAATTAAACCATGATGATAATGTCGTGGTGTTTTTAAATGGGAAAAAGGTTTATGAAAAGGCGGGGTGGACAAACAGCTTTCAGTATTTGCCGATAAATAAGTCGGACCTAAAGGCGGGTCAAAATCAGATCGCTATTCATCTGCGCAATACTGCCGGAGGCCGTTTTCTTGACTTTGGACTAGTAGATAGGCTTAAAGAGGGGGGACCTAAAATACAAACTGCCGTACAGAAAGATGTGGAGATAACAGCCACGCGTACCATATATAATTTCCAGGCAGGCAAAGTCGATCTGAAGCTCACATTTACATCGCCGCTGTTGATGGATGATCTTAATCTATTGGCTCGTCCTGTATCTTATATTACTTATCAGGTAAAAGCAAATGATGGAAAACAACATGCTGTAAAAGTCTTTTTAAGTGCGGCATCCAACATTGCGGTTTATAAACCATCACAGGAGGTCGTTGCTAAAAAATATGAGACTGACAAATTAGCTATTTTGAAAACAGGAACAGTCGAACAACCTATATTGCAAAAAGGAGCCGATGATATGCGTATTGACTGGGGCTATTTTTATGTTGCCGCACCCAAAAAAGATCAGTCGAAGCAGTTTGTAAGTCCAATGGCAACAGCTGTGGATGACTTTAGAAAAGGGAATACAAAGTCAACAAGTACAAAGGGAACAGCATTATCTTTGAATACAATCATTCCTTTTGGGACGGTGGGCAATAAAGAAGTTGAACGTTTTGTTGAACTTGGTTATGATGAGATTTATGCTATCCAATATTTCAAAAAAGATCTGCGGCCTTGGTGGAATAATTCTGGTCAGGAAACGATTGAAAATCAGCTTACCTTAGCAGCCAATGAATATCGCTCAGTAATGGACAGATGTGTTGCTTTTGATAAACAGGTTTACACAGATGCGTTAAAATCTGGCGGAAAGGAATATGCCCATTTAACAACGCTGGCCTATCGTCAGAGTATTGCTGCGCACACCTTGGTGAAAAGTCCACAGGACGAATTGCTCTGGTTGTCCAAAGAGAACAACAGTGGTGGTTTTATTAATACGGTCGATGTCACTTATCCATCGGCACCTTTATACCTGATCTATAATCCGGAATTGTTGAAGGGCATGTTGACGGGTATCTTTTACTTTAGTGAAAGTGGCAAATATCCTCACCCTTGGGCAGCACATGATCTAGGTACATATCCATTGGCCAATGGACAGACTTATGGTGAGCCAATGCCGGTCGAAGAGTCTGGAAATATGATTATTTTGACCGCTGCGATTTCAAAAGTACAGGGGGATGCAAGCTATGCACGCAAGCACTGGAAGACGCTCACCACTTGGGTAGACTATCTTGTAAAGGATGGTTTCGACCCTAAAACGCAATTATGTACAGATGATTTTGCAGGCCATCTCGCCCGTAACGTAAACTTATCGGTAAAGGCTATTGTGGGAATCGCCTGTTATGCGCAAATGGCTGAAGCAATCGGCGAAACTGAGACGGCGAAGAAATATCGTGCCATTGCAGAGGAGATGGTGCCAAAATGGATGGAAATGGCAGATGCCGGAGACCATTACGCGCTGACATTTGACGATAAAAATACCTGGAGCCAAAAATATAATCTGATTTGGGACAAGGTGCTGGGACTAAATCTGTTTCCACAGAAAGTCTATAACACGGAGATCAAGTATTACCTCACCAAGCAAAGTAGATTTGGAATTCCATTGGATAGCCGAAAAGCATATACCAAAAACGACTGGATTTTGTGGACTGCTACATTTGCACCAACACGGGATGAATTCGAAGCTTTGGTGCATCCGGTTTACAACCATGCGATCCAAACAGAATCTCGTGTTCCACTAAATGATTTTTACGACGCGAATACAGGGATACGTGAGAATTTTAAGGCACGTAGTGTTGTAGGTGGTTTTTATATGAAGATGCTATCGGATAAACTTCAGCAAAAATAAGCAGCGAAAATATCCATGCTTTAAACGAAGTACAAAAAATGGATTGATTCCAAAATCATTGGATGGATAAACAAAATTACCTTTTTTTATAGCAGAGCCCGGTATTCCGCCGGGCTCTTTTCTGTTTGGCTTTTTTTTAAATCTGGTATTTGCGTTCTCCACCAAGCTTTTGTCAACTATTCAATTTTTGGAAGGTTCGCTTTCACTTGATAGACGACTTCTTTATTTTTTTGCGGTAGACTATAAATTTTTAAAAATCACTGATTTCCGTTATCTTGTAGATACATTGAAAATGTATCTTTGAGTGAGTCACCTGTTGCGTAAAAGCCAATTTGCCATTTGATAGTGAGTTGTGTTGTGACAGGATTGTCAGCTTTAATAAATCGGAATCATTATGTTTAGACATTTAAAATTAATTGACGGATCATCGGATAAATTTTGGCAAATAGAAACCAAGGGAAATAGTCATACGGTAACTTACGGACGAAACGGTACCGACGGACAATCGAAGACAAAAGCCTTTGATTCAGATGAAACTTGTTTGAAAGATGCTGAGAAATTGATTGCGGAGAAAATAAAAAAAGGTTATTCGGATGATGGCTTGTCGATCGTCGCTCCCACAGAGAAAAAAGGAGCTGCCCAATCCAAGCAAGCTATTGCCGATGAATACCTTGAACTTATTCGTCAGACAAATATTGATGGTCTGATTCCATTTCTTGACCGACATTTAAAAGGGAATGTCGAGTTTATCAAAAAAGAAATCCGAAAAGCAAAGAAATATTGGTTATCATGGACGGATCTTTCCAAAGAACCGGAATTTAAAAAACACGCCAATTACAATTGGGGGCAACGTGCGGATCAGGCGCAACAACGACTGATTGCATTGAGTGCATTGGCGACTTTTTCGTTGAGTGATACGACGACCTGGACTGAATTGATAGATCCTTTAAACTCACTGCATATCTCCTCGGTAAAAAAGGTACTGGATTGGGCAAAACCAAGTTGGTTGGCAGACTATGCCGCGGAACAAATGGTTAAAAATGAATGGATGGCGATTACCTATGACAACATCCGTTTATTGGAAGAGTGGGGCTACTTTGAATTTAAACCTGAAGTCTACGCACGTTCATTGGGCAACGCCCCAAATCTAGGTTATAATGAACCGGAGAAGAAAGCCTATTTGGATAGATTGATTGAAGACGAGAAGGCTTATACACGTGATGTACCTTTGTTGCTTGCCTACGAAACGAATCTGCAAAACAACTATTTGCGTTATGATTATCAGACGCAGGAATCGGAGTTGGTATGGGACTATGTTTTCCCGAGATTATTGGAACAAGGAAAATTGGATACCGATCTTTTTATACAACAACTCTTTGAAACGCAGACAAAAGATTGGAATATTAATCTCAAAAGCTTTTTCCGAAAGCTTCTGACGAAGTTGAATATTAATGATGCGGTAATTTTGCAACATCAAAACCATCTTTTCCCCTTATTGCATCATGAGCAGGCTGCGGTCGTTAATTTTGCCATTGATCGACTGAAGCCTCTGATCGGAAGCTCGGAATTGGACAGCAATGAGCTTTTATCTTGGTTGGAACCTGTTTTTATGCGTAATGATTTGAAAGGAGGTATCAAGACGCTTCTGATCCAATTTGACAAATGGCTGAAACAGGAAAAAGAACTTGCTTCGGCTGTATGTTCGGCGATTACTCCCATCTTTATGTTATCTGATCTTTCGCTACAGGAACGCGCGGCAAAATTGATTGCCAAATATGCTGCTGTGGAGGATGAGGAGATTAAAATGAGGTTGACGATGTATGCCACGCAACTCATGGGGGATATCAGTAGTCAACTAAAGCCTTGGCTGGAAGAGGCTCCGTTGAGTGAAGCAGAAGTATTGTCCCCATTGCGGGGAATGGATGAAGTGTATGAATATGAAGCCCCAAAAGGGAATGATATACACCTCGATCAACCAATCACTTATCTCGCCAATTGGAGTGATATCTTATTTCATTGGGGAAAGATAATCAAGGGAGGGGATCCTTTGGATATGGAATTGCTTATCCATGCCTGGTTAACCAAGCGGGATGAATTTCCAGCGGATTATGTCAGACAACTGGATCCTTACCTCAAACAGTTAAAGAGTGGTTACAATGAGGCTTCTTATGCCAGTTTATTTGGTAACGTGCTGCTGAATATTATTTATCAACCCAAGACGATATATCGCTATAAGAGCCGTTATAACAGTGAATTCAGATCGATTTCGATTTTGGATCATTTACTGGCTATATTTCAAGGTCGTTTACAGCAAAATGTTGCTGTTTCATTGCTCAGTACGCCAAGTCATGCGCCTTATTGGGTATCAGCCGAGGTCTTAATCGATCGGATCATTGCGCATGAGCAACAAGAGGTTGCCATAGATCCTGTCGATATAGCTATTGCAATCAGTAGGATGCCACGTATAGATGGCGAAGATATCAAGGCACAATTACAGCATATCCAAACGGCGGAATTACGTGAGTTGCTCGCATTCGCCTTGAGATATACTGACAATATCAAGGTTGGGGAAGGAAAAAACTGGCTTCAACGTCTATTCAAAAAAGAAGGCGATGAAAAGGAGTGGCTGGCCGTATGGGCAACGGCTGCGCGGACACGGCAGCCGGACGGAAAGTTTCCTGTATTCGAGACCGGAGCCTTAGCCAGTTTTCCTTTTGTGGTCGAATCTTATCGTCCCAGCTATCAGATTAAACCGAATTACAATACGAGCTACGATTATAAGACAAAACAGAATGAGCAATATTTGATCGGTCAGGAATTGGCTATTCCAATGCCTACTTATCAGGAAACACCGACACCATTATTGTATGCAATGGATGTTTATGCCACCCGGAAAAATGAATATTTTTATTACGTGAGCGAGGCTGATATCCGCTATTTTTTTAGCTTGACTCCCCAGGTGGCTGAACCGCTAAGTCTCGTGTTAAATTGTCGTTTCAATTCCTATGCATTGGAGACTTCGAAGACCATACCAGCGCTGTTGACGGCCTTGTTGGATTATCATGGCGCTACTGATCCAAGCACACAATTGTTTATCGCCTGTAGCTTATTGACGAAAGAAAAGAATACACGTACTTTGGCAGCGGAATTGGTCATGCAATGGGTGGAGAAAGGAAAGCTGGATGTTCAGACACTGGGTGATTATCTGGGTGATTTAATAGGTAAAGCCTACGCACCTATAAACCGTTTTCTGGATTTGTTTGAAGTAGTCCGCGACATCAGCCCGATTCACAACGATGCATTATATCAACTGTTAAAAAGCCTGCTGTTGCGTGTCAGCTGGGAAACAAAAATGCCAGCTAATTTTAAAAAGCTGATCGAGCAAACGTACGACCTTGCGCTTCGTCTGGGCAAAAAAGAGGATAAACAATTGAAGGAAAAAATCGCGGAATGGGAAAAAGTTGCAGCGTTAAAACCCATTGTATTAAAATTTAATAAACTGTAAAATGGCATTAAAAGATTTAGAAGTAAGCTTTGCACGACCATCGATGCTGGCCGAACGAAATGGAATACAACAGCTCGTACTTGCTCATCAGGCAGAGTTGCAAGATGTCAATGAAGTGCCCTGTTTTTTCTGGGGCAAATTGGTTGATCCTTTATTGAGTTCAAAATGTTTATTGACGTTATCTAAGGTCGTTCGGTCGAGTTTTGGCCCTGTACCACCGAGTTTAAGAGATCCAATTGTTTCTGCTGGAACTGAGCAGCTTCGCTTTGAAGGTTTCTCCTCCTGTAACGGTGTGTATGCACGACTGGATCTTTTGGAAGAGGCGATAGATGGAGAATTTTTGGCCGCTGGTACAACAAATGTTGATTTTAATGAACCGATGTTAAATGCATTGAATAGCATCAAAAAGTCAGAATCAATGGTGATGGGAGTCGGCGAAAAGGAAGTTTCACTGCACAGTGATGGGGGGACTGTCGTAGAAAGAAAGGTCACGCTACCTTTGCGATGGGTCAAAGGATTGACCAGTGTACAGTGGTATCTTGCCGAAATGGAAGAAGTTTTTGTCTTACAGAAATTGCAGGTCGTCCAGTTATTTCAAAGTATTCCACGAGGTTCGGTCAAGGGGAACTATTACTTGAGCAAAAGGGGGAATAAATTCTTGTTTTCACCATTGAAGAGTGCCGATGCAGTACAAATTGGTGGTATCCAACGTCTGCGACTATTGGAATCATTGTTACCTTATGTTGACCTGATGCGTGTATATCAGGCTGCAGGTGGCGAATGTGTCTGTGTGGTGGCTGATTTTGGAAAAATGCGCATGACTCTGGCGCTCTCTCCGGACAATTATCGCGGGTTTTCAGGTGAAGGGAATGTACTGGAGAATATGGTGCAGGAGGTTCCGCAGGAATGGATTTACGGACTTAATAGCCTGCTGAAATCTAATGAACTATTCAACCCAACCCTACTGTCGATAGAGCATGATATCGCCTTTGATACCATGGATAGCTTAACTGCCTCATTATCGTCCATCGGATTATTGGGGTATGACATGCATGAGGCAAAACACTATTATCGACGGCTGCCATTTAAAACAGAACGCATATTGTCGCTTAATCCCCGTTTAAAGAATGCGAAAAAATTATTGCAAACTGATAGCGTACAGATTATACGGCGGGAAGGACGGATATTGGAGGCTCGGGTAGAAGGTTCGGGTGTGCAGCATACCGTTTTAATTGAAGGGGAACAGGCGCGATGTACCTGCAATTGGTATACAAATCATCAGGGAAAACGCGGTGTATGTAAGCATGTCTTGGCGGTGAAAATGCAGTTGAAAGATTAAATTGTCAACTATTCAAATCGTAGGAGGATGCCTTTATTCTTTGGACTGCTTTTTTGAATTATTCGCAGGATTAAGGAGCATATAAAAAGGTGAATTTTGATAAATGATACCAAATAATATTTTGGATCTTCAGTCTGATAAAAAAAATAGGGTTTAAGTTCTTGATGAATTTAAACCCTATTTTTTGTTATTCATTGAATTTAAGGGAAACCCAAATTAACCAATCCGTTACTGTATACTTTGGATCTTGTTACACAGTATGCTTTTTAGTTTTTTACAATCAATTTCTATGCGGTCTTTGTTTTTTAGCTTATGCTTTTTCTGTAGGTGTTTTCCCGCTACTGTAATTGCTTCTTGCATGATTAGTTGATCGAGCTGCCTTGAGGAAAGGTTGAGACAGGTACGAATGAGGGTTGATAATCTAAGTTGGAAGTCAAAGGGATAATCAACCTCGAATGTTAAGATCCTTTCATTCAAAGACAGCAATTCATCGCTTGAAATCTGGTCATATTGCAAAGCATAGGCTACTGTAGCTAAATCGGCTTCCACCTTATTCTTTCTTCTCATTTCTTCGGAAAACGCATATTTCCAAGCCAGTTCTGTATCGTTATTTTGAAATTTGTTGAACAATATACTGTCTATTGCAGTCGGTCGGGTACGTGAAAATATAGTCAAATTGTATGTGCTATCGCATTTAACACATCGATAAATCAACCATACGTCAACGTTTTTTTTCTGTGCATTTATTCTGAATTTTTCACTGCAATAAAATTGTTTACTATCGCAGTGGCTACATGATTTCTTTAGTAGTGGTGTATTGTTTGGACCGACAGTCCATGAATATTCCTTTTGCATTATTTATAGTCGTGCTTAATATTCTTTGTTAATTTTTTTGATATTATTCACGATGTTTCTGCTATTGCAACACGAGGGTATGGATAGCTTGCATAGCAAAAAAGAAATATTTGCTATAACAGTAGGGTGAATAATAAAATCAAATGAAAACCTGTTTGGATAGGATTATCCAAATAAAAGAATGATTAGCCTGTGGTTTGTGAGGCTAACTAAGCAACTATAAATTTAAGAATTGTGTTCAAAACGTAATCGTTTGGTCTATATGCTAAGTTAAGTAATTTAGTTGAAATTACTAAGAGAGGTTTTTTAATAACAACATTTCACCGACAGCAATACGATATACCCTGTTTCGGTGAAATGTATGAAAGGTATTTATTCATCTTTTAAACTATTGACCGGATTTATTCGTCCTATTTTTAACGCATGGTAAAAGATGGTTCCAAAAGCAATCAACATGCTGGCAATTCCTGCGAGTATAAATATCCAAGCCTGAATACTGATTCTGTAATTGAAGTCCTGTAACCAGGTGTTCATGGCCCACCAGCCAATAGGGCAGGCGATTAGAATGGCGATGAAAATAAGTTTTATAAAATCAGTGGATAACAATTTTATAATTCCTAGTAAACTGGCTCCAAGAACCTTCCGGATGCCGATCTCTTTTGTCCGTTGCTGGGTCACAAATGCGGCAAGTCCAAATAGGCCCAAACAGGCAATAAATATCGCTAATCCTGCAAAGGTTGAGACAATAACCTGAGTACGTTGTACATCTGCATATAACATGGCGAATCCTTCATCCAAGAAGGTGTATTGGATCTTTTGATTTGGAGAGAATTTGTTCCAAACGTTCGTGATTTCCTGAATACTTTGTTCCATTTTGTCCGATTTAAGTTTGATGGACATCATATTCGGACTACCACCAATAACCAATGCCAGCGGTTTAACATCTTCATTGCGCATGTTTCCAAAGATAAAATCTTCGACTACAGCAATGATTGTATAAGTTGCATAATTTCGAATTTTTGCACCGATCGGATTTTTGATATTCAACTCTTTTACCATCTTCTGATTGACTATTATCGCTGCGGAATCGGTTGGCATGTTCATGTTGAAATTACGTCCTTCGAGGATTTTGATGCCAAAGGTGGCGATATAATCATCATCAACAATCCAGTTCTGACCGCCTACACCCACGTCTTGATTTTGTCTACCATCGTTCCAAAATGAATTTCCATTACGCTTTACGCCATCCATTGTAACTGGTAGGTAATCACCAATAGAGACAGAAGCCACACTGGACAATTCCTTTAATTCGTTTTTTAGTAATCTTTGCTTTCCATCCAAAGTGCCTGTTCCTCTTAATATGAGCACCTGCTCTTTATTGAACCCCAGGTCTCTATTTAAAATATATTTTATTTGTTGGTTGATGACCAAGGTGCCAATGATCAGGATAATAGATGTTGCGAACTGGAAGATAACAAGTCCATTTCGAAACCAGTTGCGGCTAGATTTTAGATTTAGGTTTCCTTTTAATACAGCAATCGGTTTAAATTTAGAAAGATACATTGCAGGATAAATTCCGGATATCACAGCGATCAATAAACCGAAGACGACCAGGGCGGGGATGAAATACCAGGTTGTCCAAGGAAAAGCCAAGGATTTGCCAGCAATCTGATTAAAAAAGGGAAGTAGAAGCACTGCGAAAAATAAGGCAAATGCAATCGAGATTCCACTGTATAAAAATGACTCCGTCATAAACTGTATAATGAGGGCCTTTCGACCGGAACCGATTGTTTTTCGGACACCAACTTCTTTCGCACGTGTAGTAGCATTGGCAGTAGACAGATTGATAAAGTTGATCATCGCGATAATCAATATAAATATTGCTATTCCACCAAAAATATAGACCAATCGAATATCACCACGATTTTGGCTTTCAATCTTATGCGTTTGCACATCATTGGAATATAGATGAATCTTTTCCAAGGGCTGTAAGGTCATTCTTGCAGTATTCCAAATCTCTTCATTGACCGTCATACCTGCTTTAATCATAGCGGGTTTATAATGATCCTGAATGTAAGATTTTGTTATTTTCTTTTCTAATTGTTGTATATCGGTCCCTTCTCTGACTTTAAAATAGGTTGTATAGTTGGAGGCCAGCCAATTTAATTTTTCACCTTCATAAGGCTCATGACCACTTAAAGTCATAAAGAAATCAAATCCATATAGATTGGAGTTTGTGGGAATATCATCGATGACTGCCGTAATGGAATACTCGTTTGACTTATCATTATTTAAATAGATGCGTTTTCCGATCGGATTTCCGTTAAACAGTTTCGCTGCTTTCCGCTTGGTGATGACAATGGTCTTTGGATTGTCAAGCGCATGGCTTAATGAACCGAAGATTGTCTTGGTTGGGAAGAAATCCATAATCGCTTGATCCGCAAAACAGAAGCCTTCTTCGGAAAATAATTCGGCATTACCAGTTGTGGCGACTTGATTGGTTCCTGCACCAAAAAGTGGATTTGTTAATAATCTTCCGGAGGCAATAATTTCTGGAAATTCTTCTTTTAAAGTAGCACCGGCCGGAGCCGGTAGCGATAATCCTTTTAGAACAGTATTGTCTTTATTGACCACGCCTACGACCCTGAAAAGTAGGTTAGCATCTTTGTAGAATTTATCATAGCTCAACTCATGCTTTACATATAAAACAATAAGCATACAGATCGCTATGCTAAAGGCAAAACCGCCTATTTTTATTAATGAGAAGAAGCGTTGATTTTTTAAGCTTCTCCAAGCAGTTTTTATGTAGTTTTTTAACATAGCGGTATCAATTATAAATAGATGACTATTTCATGTGAAAATAGAATTGCAATTGATTTGCCATTGTTTTAGTGTATTGATTTTCAGTGATTTATTTTGTGTTATTGGAGAGAGAGACTGTTCATATTCGAACATGTTTTTGTTCAGATGCGGACAATTATACACTGCAGTCAGCGTCGACATGTAGTCTATATGCTCGTTTGTTGAAATAAATTCATTGTATCAACCTTCGTTGCAAAAAATAGCAAGGCAATGAGCAGGCATATTTCTATAACAAATAGTAGCCTGATTTTTCCGATGGAATAGGAGAAGGAGTCTTTACAATGGTATTCCTAAGTAAGCGAGTTTTATCTTTTTGGTAAAAAAGGAAAATTGCAATACGGGCCAAATCCAATGCGATAATGGTGGCAAGTATAAAGAGTCCGAATTGAAATATAAAAAATAACCAAATCATTGTCTTAAAAAATTCAGGAGGTGACAGGTATCTGCAATTTGACAAGTGTCCCGCCTTCAGGATTTTTCGTGATTTTTATGCTTGCTTTCCTACCCAAGAGTTGCATCCGTTCGTGGCTGATTGTTCCAGAGAGTGAGCGATGTGGAGTTTCTTGGATATTTGGTTCAGACTTACCGCTATCAAGGATGTCCACCGATAAAATATCGCCATCCAATTGAAAATGAATGTCGATATTGCCTTTACAGGTTTCGAGATCAATGCCATGTAGTAGGGCATTCTCTACATAAGGCTGTATCAACATCGGAGGTAACATGATAGCACTCAGATCCTGTTCGTCTGGCTGTGTAATATGATAGGTAAAAGCATCTTCAAAGCGCATTTGTTGTAAGGTCAGATAATTTTCCAGTGTTTCGATCTCTTCATTTAAAGGCACCAGATTTTCTCGACTTAACTCCAGATTGCTCCGCAACAGACGACTGAAGCGATTGAGATATTTGATGGCACTTTCTTTCTTATCTAATCGCACAAAACTCTGTACTGCTGCTAAGGTGTTGAAAATAAAATGTGGTTCCATCTGTGTGCGCAATAGTTGTTGTTGCAGCAGGACTTTTTCTTTCTCCTGGCTTAGGCGTCGCTGACGGAAACTATAGTATAGAAAGAATAATATAATAATCAATAAGATAAGACCCAAAGAGGATATGACCAGCCACAGACGATTTTGCTGTAATTGTAGTTTATTGATCTTAATGCTTTCATTCAATGTGCGAATGGACTGATCTTTGGCCTGTAGTTGATACAATGCATTCATTTCGGCAATAGCTTGTGTGTTTTCCGAATGATAGACATTTTTCTGTAATTGAACGATATTATCTAGGACGGCTATTGCTTCTTCCTTTTTGCCCTGTAAGCGGTACAGTTCGGCTAAGCTTTTTTGAAAGAGTATTTCATTATGCGGAAAGATCAATTTGGTGAACTGTTTTCTAAGATGTTTAGCTTTTGTAATATATTGAGCTGCTTGCACAGGCTTCTTAAATAACACATAAATTACTGCAACATTACAGTAGTTTACAAATAGATTATTCATCAACACAGAGGACTCCTTGATATTGCTCAGTCGCTCATCAATTTCTATTTTCAGTAGCTGGTAATGTAGCAAAGAATCTTGCTGTTGTGTTGTTTCAAAGTATTGTATTTTCGAATCGTATAAAAAACTGATATTATACTTATCTGGAAATAGTCGGTGGAGTTGTTCTAGTTTGTGGAGGTATGGCGCTATTTCTTTGGCGGGCCTCTGCAATGAATTTAGTGTATAAATCATCTGCACGAAAGCACGCTGGCGATTGATATGCTCCTTTGGAAGCGAATCTGAGAGATTGAGGGCCGCTCGATTCATTTTTTCAGCGAGATTGTATTGAAACGAACTTAGGTTATTTTGTGCCGCAGAGAGCAATATAGCCGATTTCGCTTCGGCAGAAAGTCCTGCGGTGCTGTCCGAGAGAACGATCGCAGCTGCTTTGTTGTAGTAATAGCCTGCTTCGCGTTCTTTTGCTTCGGCACTACGGATATTGCCAATACCATTGTAGATAAGTGCTTTGTATTTTAGATTACCGGCGGTAGGTTCGATCAATTCAAGTGCCTGCTCTACAAAAAAGCCTGCGGAATCTTGCTGGAGCATGGCATATAGCCTAGCGGTGTTGTATTTAACTTTTGCAAAGAATACGGTGTCATTTTTTACGTTAGGATTTTCACCGAGTTGTCGCCAAGCTCTCTTGAGTGAGTCGCCGTTCGTCGGTGTCAACCTTATGTCTTCGAGCTCCTTTATCTGTGCTAAAACAGCATCATGGTCTCGGGAAGAAAAAGTCGGTTTTTTGTCGCAAGCTACAATATGTAAAATAAGCAGCAAAAAGAAAATACTTCGTAACAGATATCTCATTTCTCTGGGAAAAGCTGGGTTAAAACTATGTTTTTCCGTCGAGACGAAATAGGTATCTCTTCCTTGTTTTTCAATACGATATACTCTGAACGGTTAACACCGGTTATATACTTACGGTTTACCAGATAGGACTGATGGGTACGTAGGAAATAGGGGGCGGGTAACAATTCCTCATAATATTTCAGCGGTTTGGATATGAGCTCTTTGGAACCATCACTCAGAAAGAAAAAAGTATATGGACCATCACCTTTGCAGTAGACGATTTCATGAACAGCAACGATACGCACATTATGAATGGATGTCAAAGCAATACTTTCGGGCAAATCACCGTGGTGCATTGCATTCTGTGCCATATTTAGCTGTTGCATCCATTGTGGATTATTATCACTGCGACGACGGTAGCGTTCTAATGCTTCTTTTAATTCAGTTTGGTCAACAGGTTTTAACAAGTAGTCCAGCGCACCATACTTGATCGCTTTGATCGCAAAATGATTATATGCGGTGATGAATATGACGTTTTGTGGGATAACATTGAGTTTTTTTAGAAGATCGAAAGCAGTACCATCCTTTAGCTGAATATCCATTAGGATCACATCCGGTTTCTTTTCTTCAATTAGTTTTACAGCAGTTCTGACACTGTCGCTCCAACCAATTAGTGCTGTGTCGGTTTCCTCTTGTATAAGGTAACTGATCTCCTTACGAACAGCGGGTTCATCTTCTATTATCGCTACTGTTATCATTTTTCAAACTTTTCTGTTCGGTAAAAATAATAATTGTGAGTAAAAAAATCTTATTCATTTAATATTTGTGCTGTTTTTTTCAATATATGATACAAATCACCAGTCGATATATTCAGTAATTTCACGAATCATAAACGATTTTGACGGATTGTAAATGCATAATTGGGTTGGTTATTGCATTCAGTATATTTGAGTTAAGCATAAAAATAGGTACTATGGAATTAGCGATTGAGATCAATAGCGCGAAAGATTTGGATGTTCTCAAAGATCAACCGATCGACCAGATTGAGAAATTGGAACTGTTTTTTTATACGAGCATTTCACTAAAATTTATTGAAAAAATAAGGAATTTGCGCAATTTATTAATTGCGGGAAGTGTTAAGGATTTATCCCCAATAGCCAATTGTAAGTCACTTAAGCAATTGTATATAAGTAATCGGGGAGCTGTGAATACATTGGATTTTGTACAGGGATTGGAGCTAGAGTCGCTGCGACTGGAAAGTTTTACTTCCAAAAGTGATCATTTAATCATTCCGCATCTACCTTCATTACGGAATCTCGAAATTTCCTCGGTATCAAAGATGGCTGATTTATCTTTTTTGCATGATTTTTCGGGATTGGAACGCATTGCTTTGTTTGAACTCAATTCAAAAAAATTAGTTGATTTTGCTAAATTGGATCAATTAGGTGAATTGAGGTTAACCAATATGTTTCATTTGAAAGGTCTGGCTGAGCTAAAGACAATTCCGAAATTGAATACGCTTTATATACATGAATTTTTTATCAATAAGAAAATCAAAATAGATAGAAAAAATGAGTTACTTAAAATAATAGCTGATTTAAAACAGATCGATGAAATCATACTGACAATTAACGGGGAGAGCTATAGAAGGGCTGAATTACTGGCTGAATTGAAAAATTAGAGAAACAATTATGGGATTTTTAAGCAAACTTTTTGGAAAGGGTACTAAAACAGGACAGGGTACCGAATCAGAACAAGGAGCTAAGGTAGAGCAAGACACTAAAGTAGAACAAGGAGCAAAAGTAGATCAAGTTACTACAGGAGCGGAACTTGGCGCTAAAGTGGAACAGGTTAGGTCTACAGAGAAGCCCGATGATAGCTTACCCTATCGCACAGAGAAGGAACTGATTGAAAGATTTGGTGGAATTGCCTTTGATAAGCAGTATGATTTTGCTACGGTCATCGGTAATAATAATTGGAATATAGATATGGGCAAAGAGGTGATTAGTTTTGAACCGAACCTTGATTTTCCGATCCAGGTCTTAGGGACTTTTTCGCATTCGTCCGAAACTTGGCTTTGGGCATGGGCAAATACCAAATCTGGTCTTTCTGAACATATTACGCAGCAAGCTCTTCAACTAAAAAAATATGGTGAAGAGCAAGAGATTGATCTTTTCAGCAATAGCAGCGTCGATTTTTCCAAAGATGAGTTGCACCGCATCGGTTTGATCGCTTCGGGAATGTTTGATGCGAGCGCTTATTATATTGCTGATTATGGACAGGGGGCAATGCTGGTGACGATCAAAAGTGATCTTGTAGACCGTCAACGTCAAGATGATCATCTTCGGATACTGTCTGTCTTCCCACAGTTAATTTCCCAATTTGAAATGAACCATAAGATTGCTTTGCAGTGGTATCTGGAAGAAAAAAGTTATAAAATATCGGAACAGGGAGCCCAGCTCATAGCAACAAAAGGCGGAGAAACGATCACCGCAGAGTTTGATGAGCTATCGCGTCTTACCAATCTCAAGGGGTAGAAACGCTAACAGTTGAAACTGTTTAATGGAAAAATAAAAAAACTCTTGCGCTTAAACTATTGTTATATGAACTAGAATAAGACCGAGTATGGTCTGAGGATGAATTTTATATGAACGTAACAATCTGTTTGGTTAATATGATGATATATTTTATGTTTAAATTCATCTGGATAATGCATGATTTTATTTAATTGAATTTGGGATGGTAGTACGATTTTTTGTTTGTTTCTCTTTTATATTAAGCACAATTTGTTGTTTTGGTCAAATACATATAGACAAAATGCGAGCCGATTATGCCGCAGCAGTCAAAGATAAAAAACTCTGTGAGGCCAATTTGAAAACGCTAGAGGCAGCCGCAAATACGGCGACAGAAAAAGGCTATCTTGCTGCTTATGAGATTCTTTGGGCAAAGCATATGGGAAATCCCTTTTCGAAGCTGGGCCAGTTTAAAAAAGGTAAAAAATTATTGGAATCGGTTATCATCAAATATCCTGATAATATCGATTTACGCTTTATCCGTTGGAGTGTACAGACACATGCACCATCTTTTTTGAATTACAGTAAAGACCGATTGCGGGATAAAGAGTTTTTGATACATAACCTATATAAGTTGCCTAATCCAGAAGCCAGAAAAATAATTTATGTCTACCTGAAAGAAGCAAATAGCTATCTCAAAGGGGAACATATATTCTCCCAGGCAGACCTTGCCGAACTTTCCAAATAAGCTGATATAAGTTAACGAACGTGTTTGGTGCGAAGGGTTATGATGCCAAAGATGATCATGACGATGCTTATAGTGGAAAAGACTGCATATATAACAGTAAAACCATCACTTATACCGATACCTTCCTTGTAATATATTTCCATATGAGCAGGTACTTCTTGGGGGTTAATGCTACTTAAATCATTCACCAGACGAACTTGTTTTTGCTTATACTTGAATTGGAGGATCGGATAATGTACATATCCAAAACGCTTGCTTTTTACACTGTCTATCCCAATGACATCAGCTTTAATTTTACTGCCAAAGAGCATCAGTTTGCTGTCTTTGGATAATCCGTATGCGAGAAATAAACCTAGCAAGAGCAAAATAACACCGAAAGCTATTATGATGATCATGTTTAATAATTAAATGATAACATTATACTTAACACTTAGACAAATATAACTTTTGTAGCTTCTCCCTGCCAACTGATAGAGGATTTTGATCAGGGACGAATTTTATTGTCTTATGCTAAGATCTTTGTAAACCATAATGCGCAAGTTTGTGTTATCAATAGCAATTAAAAATTTAAAAAGATGAAACAGGTATTTATTAATCTCGCTGTGGCGGATGTAAACAAATCAATGGATTTTTATACTCAATTGGGTTTTGAAGTAAATCTACAATTTTGTGATGACGATGCTAAATGTATGGTCTGGAGTGAACATATTTTTGTCATGATCTTGACACATGATAAATTTAAATCCTTTACGAATAAACCCATAGCCGATACAAAAAGTCATATCGCTGGACTATTTGCGCTCTCCGTGGAGAGTCTGGATCGGGTAAATGAAATTGTTGACAAAGGGCTGGCAGCAGGAGGAATAGAGCCAATGCCAATGATGGATCATGGTTTTATGCAGTTAAGAAAGGTGGAAGACTATGATGGCCACACTTGGGAGATATTTTATATGGATATGAGTAAATTTCCAGGAGCTTAATATTTACATACGAAAGCAAATTTTTTCGACCAGCCATCGTTCATCCATATTATCTGATCAATTAGTCAATTGTATGGCTGATGGACGATGGCAATTATTAAATCTCTACCCAAGAGAGAATGACCAAAGCTACTAATTTGATGATGAAGGTCGTTTGGCCTTTTATTCGCCTTATTCCTCATTAAAATTTTTAAAAAGAACATAGTCTTATTGTTTTGTATTGTATTTAATCCAAACAATATGTTCCGTGTTTTGAAGCATTTTCCAATTGCAATTCTTTTTGTGTCTATCCTATATTTACCTTCTTTATATGCTCAGCATCAAGTTGGGAAAAATGCCGTTTATGAAATTAAAGGAAAAGTTGTCGATGCGAGCAATGCCCTTCCGATCGAACATGCAACAGTCTCTCTGATTTCTGCGGGAAAAGTTTTACAGACAGTCACTACCGATTTGAGAGGCGGATTTAAGCTCGTTATGCCGCAGACTGAGAGTCCAAGTATTTTGGTGACTTATGTGGGATATGAAAGTCACCTGTCTAAGTCGATAACTTCATCAAAGGTATTGGAGGTCAGACTTGTCAGTCAGTTTCAATCCTTGGAAGAAATTGTTGTGAAAGGGAAGCGAAATCCGATACGCTTTAAAAGTGATAAGCTGATCTATGATGCGGGCTCTGATATCAGTAATAAAGCCGGTTCGGCTGTAGATCTATTGCGGAAAGTTCCTCTGCTAACAGTAGGGAGTAATGGGGAATTGCGGATGCGCGGGAATACGAATATTAAAGTTCTGCTCAATGGTATCCCCTCTGGAATAATGGCTAAGAACTTGAAAGATGCCTTAAAAATGATTCCTGCAAGTTCTATTAAATCTGTTGAAGTAATTACTTCGCCATCTGCAAAATATGAAGCTGAAGGAGCTGCTGCTATTATTAATATTATCACAAAAAAATCCATCCGGGGAACACATGGAAGTTTGGATGTTAGTTTAGGTAACTTGGATCAATCTGGAAGTGGCTCTTGGGCTATGACTACTGAAAAGTTTGATTTCAATTTTAACGCAACGATGAATGCTGAACGAGAACGAAACAGGTCGACCCTGCAAAGAACCTCCTTATCCAATGGGGTATCGGTCGGAGAACTTTTACAGCACAATGATGCAACTGAAAAGGATAGGGGGGCGTCTGCAAGTCTAGGATTTGTGTACCGCCCGGACAGCTCGCAAAAAATTGGCGCAGACCTGTCCTATTGGTATGGCAGTTGGCCTGAGCATAGTTCACTTTACAACTTGTTTCAGGATGAAAATACCTATGCTGAATATAATCAGTTTAGTCAGCAGCAGAATTCGGTAAAGTATTATGAACTCTCGCTGAATTATCTCAAAAAATTTAGACACAAGTCACAGGAGTTGCAGATCATTGGGCTGGCCGCCCGATCAAACGATAGATCGGAATACATAACCAGTCAAAAAGAAATGTCCGGAGTAAGCTCTTTTAAGGAGAAAGGACCAAATAAAGGTGACTCCTGGGACTTTGATTTTCAGGCAGACTATACGCACCCGATAGATGCGACCGGGAAAAATGTCATTGAAACGGGAATGAAATTGAAGCGAAGTAATTCCAGTAGTCTTTATACCGTTTTCAATAATGAACATGCTCCGGGAAGTGAAGAGTTGGTCGAAATCCTATCCCGGTCGGATAAAATGGATTACTACAGTACGATATTGGCGGGCTATATGAGTTTAAAAATCGAAACCGATGATCAGTGGACAATTAGGCCCGGAATTCGTTTTGAAACAACAGTATTGGGGGCTCATTTCAGGAGTTCCACACTTTCATTTAAATCTAAATTCGGCAACTGGGTGCCTACTCTGTTAGTCGCTAAAAAGGTAAATGACCATCACGAACTCAAATTCGCTTATACAGAGCGGATACGTAGACCGTGGATATGGGATCTCAATCCTTATGTCAACGCCAGTGACCCGCGAAATCTGCTGTCGGGAAATCCGCTATTGCGACCTGAACGGATTCGCGTAGTGGAATTGGGACACAATTACAGTGCAGCATCTGGTTTTAATCTGAATAGTAGTGTCTATTATAGTACCAACAATAATTCGATAGAGCAGCTTACTGTCGTCGACAGTCTCGGAATTTCACGTACTACACCCAGTAATATTGCGACAAATAAACGTTTGGGTGCACAGGTCAATCTATCCATGGAACTGCAATCGAATTGGATGCTCAATGGTGGACTGGAACTCTATTATGTCTGGTTTAGGAGCCCAGCGTTACAGGTAAGGAATAGCAATGGGTTTTATGCTGCTAATCTCAGCAGTTCATATGGTCTGTCTAAAGGTTACAGTCTTCAGATTTCAGGAGACTATAGCAATGGTTATGTGACTTTGCAGGGACGGAATACGGCCGAATGGTCTTATCGATTTTCTGCTCAAAAGGAACTTTGGAATGATAGAGCCAGTATTGTGTTGACAGTAAGTAATCCGTTTCAACGAGCTATGAAACAAAGGAATATGGCGGTGTCGCCTTCATTCAGAAGTACAACATCCAACAATTATTACAACAGATCGGTAAGTCTTTCTTTTAGTTGGAAATTCGGTGCCGGCAGACAAAAAGAAGGAACAGCGGAAAAGAGTCCACGAGAAATGGAACATATCCCACATCGACGTAAATAATAATGTCTACGAATTAGCAAGATGGATATGCGTACTGTGGGAATAGTACGATAGAGTTAGCTAATTCAGATTAGGTTGATGTACCTTTGGTTCGTTCAAATCGTGATTTTAGATGTTGTCGCCGTGAACGCCGTAAACGTGATCTTTTAACAGGATAGTGCCGATTTTTGGTGATATTATTAAAAATAAGTGCTACTATAAATAAAATCAGGCAGCCGGAGAGTACGGGACTCAATACATACCAATACCCTAAGGAAGAAATTTTGGTTCCACTACTTACGGCGATTAGCGCGGTCGCTCCTCCCGGAGGGTGCAATGTGCGGGTATGTTGCATGCATACGATAGACAGGGCTACAGCAAAGGGGGCAGTGAGCCAGATGATATCGGGGAGTAGCTGTGCTACGGTAACTCCAGCTATCGCTGAAACCACATGACCACCGATTAAATTTCGAGGTTGCGCAAGTGGGCTTTGTATAGCTCCATAAACCAGGACAGAGGAGGCCCCAAATGATCCGATCAGAAACACATTTTCCAATGGTGGGAAATGAAGTGATTGAATAAAAGCGATGATAAATATGCCTACGAATGCACCGATAAAAGACCAGAAATGTTCCCAGGGATCTATTAACGTTTCCCGATAGATAACATATCTGTAAATACGGAGTTGCCGATGAAGTTGATTTTTCATGTTGATCTGTGCAAAAATAGGGAATTTTAAGAATTCCTTTTTAGATCTTTTATATTAATCTTTGTGGTATTTATAAATAAGATAGACTATCAAATTGTTCTGGGCTCTATTTTGCCCCATTTGTTGAGTTGACACTTTTGGTATTTTGGAAGAAACCAATATTTGAATAATAATGTTGATGTTTTTCAGGAACTAGATGTCGTAGATTAACCTAAACAAATTGAATATACATATGATAGTATTCCCCACCAACGAAAGGCATTTTGTTTCCTAAGGTGAAACCAAGGCGTTCATAAAGCTTCTTGGCATTCGGATTATCTAAATCAACCAATAGGCCTATTTGTTTGAAATCTTCATTTTTGGCATGTTTTATCGCATGTTTCAATAGCTCAGTTCCTACGCCCTGACCTCTGGCGGCAGTGGATACTGCAACAGAATCTATATAAAATTCCTGTCCCACTGTTTCCGGTTCAGGGATTAGGTCGTTTGCGTATTGTTTTTGGATGAGTTCCAGGATTGGTTGTCGTAGCGCAATAAAATGATCCCCATTATATCCCGTCAATGATCCCATGACATTGCCTTCGGGATCTACAGCAACAAAAGTATTTTCATGGCTATATAGATTTCCGGTCTGTTGAAAAAGATCTGTTAAAAAACGAATTGCTTCTTTTTTGTCTTCTTTTTGTATAAAACGAAAGATGATATCTTCCATCGCCTGTAACATGATTTCAGGTACAACTGCGGCATCCTGTTGTTGTGCGGGTCTAATCGTCAAATGCATAACTCGTATTTTCTATTTGTGGGCTAAGATAACAAAATGATCTGTTTTCTTTTTGAGCATTGCGAGCATGGAGCTCTTAAGAGGTTTGAAAAAATAGAACGAATATGCATTGGTTTGCTTTGAATATGAATTGTTGTGTATTTATAATTTCATTTCTTATTACTTTTGAGTAAAGTTGTTCTTGTTTTTCAAATTGTGAATTTGAAGCAAAATGTAGACAGGATACTGCAATATATTATGATCAATAAATAGTAAAATCTATACATGGTTCTTAAAGCTACAATTTCAGCCTTTGTTGTGACTCTTTTGGGATTATTGGCAATGTTGTTAACACAAGATGCCGATATGAACTTGGTTTATGGGGCATTCTGTGTTTCTCCCTATTTTCTTGTAATTACCCTTATTTATTTTCATTTCAATAAGCTTCGGAAACGATTTGATGTATTTGACCAGCCCAGTATTGTCTTTGAGGGTATTTACAGTTTTTTGTATTACTTTATATTTTCCACATTGTTACCGGTGTTGCTTTTTGTCAGTACACTAGGCGATGAATATGAACACAAGATTTATGCTGATCTAGGAGGAGTAATTTCTGAAATGTTCCCATTGATTTTAATTTTGAGTATTTTTTTGAGTTTATTCAGCAGCATTATGTTCGTTTGGGGCCTAAGATCGTGGACAGCGTTGATACTAACATTTTTGGGCAATATTTTAATCAGTGTGCTTGTGTCTATTTTTTCGACTGTTGGCCGTGAAGTTCGGGAAGCTGAACGGGAGCGACGGGATCAGGCAGATAATTTAAAAGAAGGTCGATTTGAATGGGCTGGTGCAATGAGTAGTCCAGCAGGTTATCCGGTACAACTCTACAAAGGGACATTCATCTTCCCGAAAGATGAGGATTATGAGTTTACATTTAGTGAGGGAAATACGGTGAATTATCATGGAAAATGGGGGGAGGCAGGGGCCGAGACCTATAAACGTATGATGTCATTGCCCAAAGCAATTGATGTTACCTGGTATTCGTTTTCAGAGAATGCGTTCTACCGATTCCATGATGCAATAGATTACAACAAATTGCTTACACTTTTTAAACAGCCTTATGTAGAAAGAAGGGCAACTAGTGATGTTGAGGAGCATTATAACAAGATTATTTTCGGGTTTGCACCCGCTGGGGGACTGGTGATATGGGCAGGAGGATCAGGATATCGTCAGGTCGAAATAGGTCAGTATCAGGCGAAGAAAATCGATATTGACCAGAAGGTTTCTGATAATAAGGAGATGGTTTATGGTGATTTATTTAATCAGGAGTGGCGCAATAAGGTTCTGACAGATACAATGATCGTTCCTTTGGCAATACAAATGGCAAAAAAAAATCAACCTGTTCCTGATGATTATTGGAATAAACTGGGCGTAGCTTATACTTGGAACCCAAAGTTTGTGATCGCTCCAGAAATAAAAACCTATGATGCTATTTTTCGGTATTTTAATGCTGAACGTTTTGTTTTCGATGAAAGAACACAAAATATAACAGTTGAAAAAAGGGGAATTCCACAGCATATATACATCAAATGGTATGATAAAAATCAAAACCGTTGTGCTGTAAATTTTGAATTTGATGAAACGGATATTTTTAAAAAATTCAAGGCTTTTTTTGATCGCGATAAAAATATAAAGGCTGAAATGGAAATTACCATAGATACACAAAATGGCAGGGCGACAGCACAATTAAAAAATGCTGAACATCAGCTTTTGCTTATGGAAACCAAAATCATAGCATATGGTGAAAAGTTTTGATCTTTAGCTAGACCAGTTGATGTTAAAAAGTCTTTTGCATTTTGTAATTGACAATTTCAACGGCTGACCGAACTTGCACCTGTCTGGCAATTGTTGTAAAACCATTACGTTCAAAAAAAGGTTTTGCCGTTTTACTGACATCTGCTGTTAATGTCTCTATATTTAAATATTTAGACTTATGCTCCAAGTGGTCATATAGCCGTTGTGCAATGCCCTGCCGTTGAAAATCTTTGTGTACGTATAACATATCGATATAGTTGCCATGATCCAATGAAGCAAAACCAACGATTTCTTTGTCTATTTCTGCGACAATAAAATACTGATTTATGATTAAGTTATTCCAACGGTCAACGTTATTGATCGAAGATTTCCATACCTCGATTTGTTCTGTATTATAATCAATCTGACATATTGAAGTAATAGTCCCAGCAAATAGCTCCTTTATTTGGGGTAATTCGCTTAATATTCCCTTTCGTATTGATATCTCCATATACAAAGATAAATACATTTGGATAATGGTATAAAAATAGATAGATGTACCACCAAATCTAAAAATAGGCGTAATGTGCTAATAATTTTTTAACAAAAAGAGATTGATCTCTTACGTGGATAAATTGTATATTTACGACAGTGAATCGGGGCCTATATCCTCGCTTTATGAGTCCATATTAACCATTTTGCTAAATAATTAAAAAGTCATTCCGATAACTATTGGCGCACCCAACTGTATTTTGGTAATGTCAGATTTTAATAGGGCTGATCTGGAAATTATATCTATTACGAGTTGGCCTGTTACCGTTAGCCATTTTAATAAAATTTGACCTTTTTAAAAATGAAAATTTATTTATTTTGTATGTTGTTCCTAGCTATTCTGACGATAAAAAGTACGAATATAGCCGTTGGGCAATCTATAGAAAAAATAGCGCATATTGAAGACCCTGTTCTTCAGTTGGAAGCTGTCCTCCAATTTCCAGCTAACTTTGGGAAGGATACAATTGCATTGAAAAATGCACTAGATCCTGTTTTAAAGCTCGCTAATAAGAAAAATAATAGTATACTAAAATGGGGATACTATATGCGTATGGCAGATGGGTATTCGATTGCGTTTGATCGGACTAATGCTGTTTCTGATCAATATTATCGGCTTGCGGAGCAATTGCTTCAAAAGCATCCCAATATTGAATTGGAAATGATAGGCTATGCACGACAAGGCTATTATAACTATGTTTATCGGAAGGTAAAGGAAGCATTTCCATTCTTCTTGCGTGCAAATGATTTGAAATCCAAAATTGACATTAAAAAAATACCATTGGTAGTTAAGCATTACCAGTTCATCGCGAATTTTTATAGTTATATTGGAGATCATAGTATAGCTGTTGATTACTTACAGGAAGCATTACCTTTTTCGAAAGCAGCATCAAGAGAACGTGTGGATCTAATCAATGCTATTGCCGTGTATCTAGCAAATGATTCGCTTAATCATCAGGCTGCCACTTATTTCAATCGGGCGATGACGGAGGCAAAATTGGCTAAGGATTCGGTATGGATTGGCATTATCTCAGGTAATCTAGCCGATCAGGCCTGGAAAACAGGCGATCGGCAAAAAGCGATTGCCTTAGTTCAGAAGAACATCGATCTTTCTATGCGGTTTAATGAACGAAAGGATGCCATGCGAGCAAACCTTAATCTGGCAAGGTGGTATATTGTGCTTCAGGAATGGAAACTGGCCAAGCAATATGCTGTAACCAGCATAAGCCTGATGGAGGAAAAGCCCTATTTCTTGAAATATAAGATGGAGGCCTCAAAATTGTTATCTGATATTGCTCGTGGTTTAAATCAAAAGGAGGAAGAACTCAAACAATTACATGTCTATCTGATATTAAAAGATTCATTAGAAAAAAGAATAAATGATAAAGAGATTCAAAGGTTTCTTTGGCAAAGGGAGACTGAGCGATATAATCGAACTATCCAATCTGCTGAGGAAAAAAGACTTCACACCAAACGGATTTATCAATTTGTTGGGCTCTGTTTGATTTTGGTGTTTGCGATTGTATTGCTCTTAATAAACAGATCCAAAGCAAAAATCAAAATGAGAAATGCCCTTCTTGAAAAGGATCGGCTCAAGCTAGGTTACGAGAAGCAATTACTCGATCAGGAGCTTTTGATTTTAAAAGATTCTCTTGGTGAATTTACCAATACGATCAAACAAAATGATACAACTATTCAACAGCTCCGACAGGAGATTGTGAAGGTGTCAGTGCAAAATCCTGCTTACATGGCTCAGGTTTCCGACAGCTTAAATGCAATGTTGCAGACACATATCATGACCGATGAACGATGGCTAAAATTCAAGCATGTTTTTGACAAAGTCCATCCGGGTTATTTAGCACAAATGAAACAAAACTATTCAAAAATAACAGATAACGATCTGCGCATACTTGCTCTACAAAAATTGGATCTAAACAACAGTAGCATGAGTGAACTACTCTGTGTATCTACCGAAGCAATCAAAAAAGCAAAACAGCGTCTAAAGAAGAAAATGGAGTTGCGAGATTAGGAGATGAATCCACATGAATTTAATGCGATGTGCCTGATCAGGATGGGTAATAATACGGATTTGGTAGGTTAAAGATACAAATAGGGAAAAGAGTAATCAAGTTGGCTTACAGAAGAGCCAACTTGATTATAGCCAGAATTCTAGAAGGCTGTATCAGCCATCAGAAATTTTATTTTGCGTTTTTCGCTGTAACATTAAGTTCAATGTCAACATTTTGTGCGATCATCCAATCTTGAGGGTTACCTTCGGTACCATAAGTAAGTCCCCAATCTTGTCTTTGGATCGTAAATTTAGAGTAGAAAGTAACTTCTTCGCCATTGAAAGTAATTTTGGCAGGAAATGTTACGTTTACTGTTTTGTCTTTGATTGTCAAGTTACCACTGACAGTGTTTGTGGCATCAGCAACAACGCTTTTTCCTTGAGCAGCATCAAATGGAGCAACTTTGGTGATTTCAAATTTAGCTGTAGGGTATTTCGCTGTATCAAAGAAGTCCGCACTTTTCAAGTGTGCATCCAAATCTGTTGATTTTTTACCGCCTGCAGTAGTAGGATCTACAGAAGCGCTGTCTGTTACAATTGAATTGACGTCAATGGTGAAAGATCCACCAGTGATAGCATTGTTTTCAGCTGAAAGTGTACCATCACTTTTTAAGACACCATATCTTGGATTCAAACCACCTTTGTGGTAACCTGTCCATTTTAATGTACTTTTGTCAGCCTCTACAGTATAAGTCTGTCCTTTTTGTTCAGTCACTTCTTGCGCTGATGTTGTTTTGGCTTTGTCTCCAGTTGCATTTTGACATGAAGCGAATAACAAAATAAGGGCTAAACCCGAGATTAATTGTTTTTTCATTTTTTAATCGTTTTATTTTTTAATAAGATGTTTGTATTGTTCTGTATCGTCGGCATCAATCATGCCATTTTAATTTATGAATACAAAGGTAGATGATAGATAGTTTATTTTTGGTATTAGTTTCCTTAAAGAAACTACTTTCCAAAAAGATAGTGCGCTGTGACGCTGTAATTCAGTATTTTTGTAATCAATAGAAGGAGATCAAGTAAAATGAAAAAGGAAGCACTATCAAGTTCCTCCACCGGCTGTAAAACGCGGATATTGGCGATAAATGACAGCATGGAGATTTTGGCAGGTAAATGGAAATTCCACATTATTGGGACATTAATGCTGTTTGAAAAGCTACGTTTTATGGAATTGTTGCGGGAAGTTGATGGGATCGGGGCAAAGATGCTGTCCAAAGAACTGCAAGATCTGGAAATGAACCATCTTATCAGAAGAACCGTCTTGAATACCAAGCCGCTTACTGTGGAGTATGAACTTACTGATTGTGGTAAAACATTAGGTCCCATTATTGATGAAATAGCTAAATGGGGTATCACTTACAGAAGCACACTTTATCAAAAAGACGGGACTAACTCAGCTGCTATATAGGAGGTTTTATATCCGCAATAGGTTTTCAATCGAGTGAAATGATTATTGTGAGCTTATCTCCGAAATCAGATCAGATTTGTGTTAAAGTTCTAAGCGGTAGTACAATGAGTAACCAGTTGTGCCGTCCAGCCAATGTACGAGTTCCCGGTGACTATATTCGAAACCTGCGCGTAGGATCGCTTTTTTTGAAATCGTATTGATTTCCCGATGACTGATGATGAGCCGTTTGATCTGCTGTGTATTGACCCAGGTCATTCTAATTTTGTACAAGAGGCTTGAAAGCCCTTGTCCACGATGTTCAGGGCGAATAAAAGATTGCCCAAAATATGCTTCAGTATCGTTTAATAATAACATACTGGTCATCCCGATCAGGTCGTCTTTTTTGAAAAGTCCAAAGACAATCCGGGGATATTTTATACGCTCTTGCCAGTCCAAATCGGAGAGATCGCTTTCTGCTGGATTGCTCCATCGAAATAAGGTGGGCTCCGTTTGAATTGCTTCTAGACGAATTGATTTATAATATTCAAATTCGCTTTCCAATAACTGACGAATAGAATAGGGGTCAGACTCAAGTGTTAAAGGCTGAATAGACATGTATTAATTTCTAAATTTTCGAAAAGCTAGTTATTTGTCAACACATTAATGATGTTTTTTCGATATTCCTGATCTTTTTCCCTTAATTCAAGAATTCTATTTTTGAGGTCGATATTCACATACCATTCTGCATAACTATCCTTTTCGTTTGTATCGTCAAAGAAAATTTTGGTTTTTATATACTCTTCGTCAAAATACTCCGGCTGGCCGCTAAGTACAAATGCTGTGGAACCTATAGTGTCAAGCATCTTGAAAGAACTGGCTTCAGTTTTAAACAAGGTACTTAAAGCCCTAGTGAAATTATCACTCAATTCCCCTATGGAATAAAAGTTGACCCCTTCTCGATAAAATCTTTTCTTGTCTACTTCTGTGTTGACGATACCTAATTTCATATCGCGTCGAAATGAAACTTCTATACCGACTGTTTCTTTGCCCCAAAGACCCTTTGCCTGGATAATATGATTTAGGTTTTCATCCTCCCAGTTTTTGGTTATCGTTAGTTGCAAATCAACAAAGTCCTGGTCCTCACTGACATCAATCTGCTTTAAATTATGTTGTCCTTTTAAGAAATTTAAAAAGCTCATATAGTCTTGTTAATATATTTTTGAGCTGATCTTAACAAATTATCTTGGTTGTATCTGGTTCAACCAGATGGCTTTTTATTCGTCATTATCACAACTCTGGCTAAGTAAAATAAAGATAGCAAAAGTTTTGATTGTGCAACAATACAACGATAGATAATACCAAAGATTTTGATGTAGATCCGAAGCTGAATCTTTTTCAGTTTCTATAGAAAGGAGAATAGGAGTAAGATGATAGAATGGAAGGTATGATTTAGGCTGTCCCTTTTTATAGGAGGAACAGCCATGACGTCTAATTTTTTCGGAATAGATTTTCGTCGGGTATGTCGATAACTTTGGAACCGTTAACACGATATTGAAGTTTCAAGGTAAAACCACCGCCCGCTTCTATAAAATCGATGCTAATCGGATGATATCCTTTTTCTAAAGCAATCTGTCCACTTTTCATAATTGGAGCATGTTGTCCGTCGTTGTCTACGACCACTTGATCATGTATACGTAAAACTCCACCGTCATCGCAAGTGAAATAGAAATTATAGATCCCCTTTTCTTTCACGTATAAATAGCCCTTAATTTTCGCACCAAAAGAAGGCATTTTAATCGTATCGCTCAAATGGATATTCTTGATAATCTCTTGGCGTACCGCTTTGCCTGTTATTGCTCCTGTGTTTGCAAATGTTCCGTTAAATAGGGTTGCGGTCAATCCTGCAGGCATATTCTTTACATCTTCGGTAACACCATTTTTCCAGGTGTCTTTCTTGAAATTTACTTGGTACAACTCGCTTTTCGCTCCCGAAGAGGATATCGTTGCGAAACGTATGGCACCTTCGTTTTTGACAATAAGTGAATCGCTTAATACTGGGCTTTTCTGAGTTGGTAGACTACCATCAATGGTATAATGTATCGCATTTTCCGGGAGTTCATTTTCAATTTTCAGCGTGGATCGTCCATCAACGATGACCTGGTTATCGGCAAAGCCATTTAAATCTGGCATACGGTAACGTAGCCCCATTTTGTTCCAGAGCCCAAAATGAGCGATTAATCTATTTCTATAGCTTTCATATAGCGATTTGTTGGTCCAGACCCGCTCTGCCAATGCGCTCAATCTTGGCAGAATCATAAATTCTAACCGAGCTGTCGATGGGATCATTTCTGTCCATATATTTGCCTGCGCGCCCTGAACTAAATTTGATTTGTTGCCTGGGATATCGGATGGTATGACAGACATGTTATACACGGCATCCAAGCTGCTACTATTGGGTAAGTAGTCAAAATACAAAGGGTTTGTAGGTGTCATGATAAGACGGTGACCACGATTGACTGCTTCACGAGGTGCATTTTTTACCCATCCCCGCCAATACATAACTGTCATCGATGTATCCGAACCACCATCAAGTATTTCATCCCAGCCGATGCTGCGTTTGTTTTTCGAACGTATGAAGTTATTAACGCGTTTTACAAAATAACTTTGTAGGTCATGTAGATTGGCTATGTCTTTCTCCTTCATAAACGCTGTGGCCATAGCTGAATTTGACCAGGAATCTTTTTCCACTTCGTCAGCACCAATATGAATATAAGTGGACGGAAAAAGCTCGATGACCTCACTAAGTACATTTTCTATGAATGTATAACTACTTTCTTTCCATGGACTGATTGGTACTGAGAACTGTTTTCCCCAGCCTGCAGTTTCACTGTCCAGGACTAGCTCGGGATAGGCTTTGGTCGCGATCATCATGTGTCCGGGCATATCTATCTCAGGTATAATCTCGATATGTCTGCTCGATGCATAGGTGACGATATCTCTGATATCCTGTTGTGTGTAAAATCCACCATACTCTTCTCGTCCATTATTGATACGTTTGTGCTCGCTGGGTAGATTGAAATCGGGGTTATCTTTTGCTTTGGCCAAACATGCTGAATCTTGGTTATTATACGTTCTCCAAGCACCTTGTGAAGTAAGTTTTGGGTATTTTTTTATCTCGATGCGCCAACCTTGATCATCTGTGAGATGCAAGTGAAGCTTGTTGAATTTATAGGACGACAAAAGATCGATAAACTTGTATAAATAATCTTTTGAGAAGAAGTGCCGTGCTACATCTAATTCCACACCGCGCCACTGAAACGCCGGCTGATCCTTAATTGACAGATAGGGCAAACGAATACTGCCATTGGGTTTTGCTAAAAGATACAGCTGTTGTATTGTTTGTAGCCCGTAAAATAGCCCTTGATCCGAAGATGCAGAAATCTGTATTCCTTTTTTATCAATCGTTAACTCGTAACCTTCCTTGGAAAGACCATTTTTTTTTTATCAATCGTAGTGTTGCATCAGCATGTGTCACCTTCTTTTTAGGAATCTTCCCGAATAACGATTGACGTACCCATTGGTCTAGAGAGTTTGAGGAGATGTCGGAATCAATCGTATAGGAGAGTTCTCCCTTGGCTATTTGAAAGAAACCCGTAGATGATTCCAGTTGTTCGGGAAAAGGGATCAGCTGGGGGATATGATTTTTTTCTTGCGCATAACTTGTACCGGGCCAATAGAAAGCAGACAATAGCAGGAGCAGTGAAATAGCTTTATACATAAAGTTTTTTTGTTATTTCTTAATAATTATGTGTTTAGGAGCTTGCCAAATAGAATTTGTCGGTTTAGCATGAAAAACTCGGAACCAATATAGAAATATTTTATGTAAACCGAGGTAATAAAAAATGTATGCTAGTGGCACTGTTATCTAGTAGCACAGCTGTAGAGCCTATACACATACCGATTTGTTTTTTGATTAGAAAAATCGTTAGGACAAGGTTGAGGGAAGGCTTGTGTTGATTTTATTTCGGGATGATTGAAATTAGTTTCCAGCTATCTTTTTAAATAAACCGGGATAGTTTAGGACCAGTCCGTTCTCATCCACCTGGATACGAGCTGTAAAATCACTGACGATATTTTCATACAGATATTCGTGTAAATCTGTCCTTGTATAACGTTGCCGGACAGGTGTGATGTCGTTGTTAATTAGGTCGATATAGATGATATCTATTTCTTGTGAATCACCAATTTTAAGCTGTAGATTGTTTATTGGTAGCGTGTTTGTAAAGGGAGTTAAAGAGATATCAATATATTGAAAACCCTTAAAGTCTGGATTGTCGAAATGATTGATTTCCCAGTTGGTAGTTGTTTTTTTTCCGGTTAGGGTGTTTTGGGTCATATTGACCTCGGAATCAATAAGAAATTTCTCGACCTCCCACTGTTTGTTTATCATCAGTTGATAGGCGACCGAATAAATTTTCTTTTGATAGGAACCTATAATTTTTGATACTACAACATAATGGTCATTATTTTCCTGTATATTGAAATACTCCAGGGAATGGAAAGCGACTCCCTGCCATAATACTGTTTTCATCTGATCGTTATATTAAGTAATTATTTAACGGGCAATAGATGTTGTCGTTGTTCTTGTTCGACCTCGTTCTTGACTCGTTGGTTGATATTGATTTTTGCATGGATGAAGGTGAAAATCACAGTTCCATATTCTCTTGCATACTCGTTGGTAATGGAATCTGAGCGTATAGATTGTACAAAATAGGGAGCGGTTTCATTCATTTCAGATTGGTTTTCCCATGAATTCTTTATACGAATCAAGTTGCGGAACTCATGGCTGAAATCAAACCAGTTGATGTAGTCTGCATTGAAGGTGACTGCACGGATTCCTCGTTTGGAATAATAATTTATCGCGCCCGCCTGACCATAGTTATCACAAAGGACGAGTGTATTTTGTGGATTGGGAATTTTGCCATAAATGTCATCTACTTTTTGGGCGAGCTCCCGCCAGCCTAGCATATCCGCAAAATCTTGTGGAAGTTGATGGTCCTTACCATCTTCCCAGGTCAACATTCCAATTTTGCGGTATTTTTCGGGATGGTTCGCAATATATTGTGGGCTCTTGTTGGGGAATGTCAGCAAATAAACAGGAATAAAGAAAACCAGAGGTAGAGCAATTAAAAGAGGTTTTAGAATTCTTTCAGCCTTGTTCTCCAAAAGTGTTGAAATATAGACTGCACCAAAAGCAAAATAAATGGGATAGATACCGATTGCGTAATAATCTTTAGCTTTTAAAAATAGAAAAACACCAATTGTGATAAAAAAAGACAACAAGAATAACCGATATTTTCGAAATGCAGGATAACATAGTAAAGCATATAATCCAAATCCGATAACAGGAAAAGTTCCGAAAAAAAATAGAAATTGAGATCGGATAAAGCTCCATCTGTTGACATTGATGAGCTGGGTTTCCGCAAGTTCTTTGAAATGATATAAAACAGGGAAATTATTCATGTATTGCCAGATTAAATTAGGTAGAATGATTAAAAAAGCAATTAGAATACTATAATAAAATTTGCTATTGAATAGTACTTTACGTTCTGGAACAGCTATAATAGCCGGTATGAGCCCTACAATTAGAAAGGCGATATTATATTTGTTTAAAAATCCCAAAGCAAAGGCGACAGCAATAAAGTATAGCCATTTATGATGTCCGCTGTTGAGATACCTTATGATAAAATAATAAATCAATGTCCATGACAGCACATCAAAAGAATTGGGTTGATACAGGGTATTTAGACGAAATAAGACCGAAAAAATAACACAACTTGTACCAAATATCAAGGCAAAAAGACCTCCTTTGAGTTCTTCAATGGTTTTCCAGACGACAAGAATGGTTAGCGCTCCGAACAGTGCAGGGAAGAATTTGATCCAGAACACGGAGTTTCCTAAAATCTTGATGAGGTAGGAAAGCCAAGAGGTCAACGGCGGAACGGACAAATATCCCCAAGCCAAGTGATTGGCCTGATCTAAATGTAAGAACTCATCCCGATGTAAATCATATATCGGACTTATCAATTGATATTGAATGATAAATTTCAGCAGGATAAGGCCTACTAGAATAAGATGTTTTTTCATGTAAGAACGGATTTGTCCGTAAGCTTCAGTTCTATTTTCTTTCTATCGTTGATATCTGATTGTCAGCTTTCATTTTGGCCACTTCTGCACGGGCTAAAGTAATCTTTTCTGAGTAATTATCGCTGCGTTGTTCCTTCAATTTGCGAAGACCTTTCGTTCCCTCTGCCTCGTAGTCGTTGACGTCGAAAGTAATGGAATCCGTCGTGACATTGGCAACGCGGTATAAGGTGTACATGGACTTCCCATTTTCTTTCCGTTTGATTTCATATACATCACCAGTGGCCGGACTTTCCAGGTATTTTTTTGTTTTAATGGATCCGGATATTCCCGCTGCGGCCGCAGATCCAAAGAAAAGACCGATGAGTATTAATCCAGAAAAATATCCAACAGGCGTCTTCGGCATACCACTTGAACGGATTGTTGCAAGGGTTTGTGGATCAATCTCACGTTGGTAATTTACTTTTTTGCAATGATCACATACACTAATAATCTCCGTACTGTATGGAAAAATGGGGATCCAGAAGATGTGGAAGTATTTTACCTGTTTGTAGGCATATAAGGATCCGGCTGTGTTGCAATAATTGCAAGTTCCAACAGCTGCATTGGAGCTGTTTTGTAGTAACTTTGTTCTTGTTCCGAAAATAATCATATTCAAGGTTTAAATATACTGTTCCTATATTTTGGCTTATGGGATTTTTAGCCCATTTTGCATACCATTTAATTGGTTTGTGGATATTTTTTTCAAAAATTATGCCATTATATTGACTCTTAGCGTGGTTGATAAATGCAGGAAGTTATTCGGAATATGAGCTTGTCCCAACTCAAAGTAGATCTTACTATGCTAATAGACAATTAATGGCTAGTAATTAATACATAAAAACTCTAGATTACTATTCGGATTTCTTATGTTTTTTAAGTTCGCGTCTTTTTTTAAATATTAACGTTTTCACGTCAAAAAACCGCGTTTCCAGCAAGTGAGTCCGAGTATTTGGCCTATTTTCGGTAACTGTTCGAGGGCCATTCCGGCCTGAATCGAGCTTTAAACATACCTGAGAGCAGATGTTAGGGTAGTCTGACCATCATGTGAATGTGGTTTTAGCGAGTATAACACGGACTCACCACGGACTCACTACGGAAATATCATGGATTCATCCTGACACCGTCCCGACTGAGGTCCGTCGCAGGTTGGGATAGGGTGCATAGCGAAATTATATAAAAACGTTCCTAGATCATAAACGAAGGTCGATCGCGGACTGTTTTTATGCAATCTTGTTCAAAAAACAATAGTTATTTGGACCATACTAAAAATTCTGTGAATCGGCAGAAGGCCCGTAACTCGACGGTAAGGGGATATTATTCAACCTATAGTAAACACCTAATTGTGCCCTGTGATGTGTGATCTGATTTAATGAATGACGGATTGCTTCATATTTTGTCCAGCTAGCGAGTTTTTGACCAGCACTTTTGATGGTCCAAACAGGATTTAAATCATCTTCGGTAGCATTTTCTAAGGCTATTTTTCCTGCTTCATAATCTTGATCTAGTTTCTGGAGTAAGTCTTCCCGCGTTGATAGAATAGTGGGCTTGTAGCCACCATCGGCAAAATCCAGTTCAGACGTTTTCAAAATTGTACTTGGCCATTCAAATACCTCTACGAGATGGGTCGCAAGGGGCATGATTTTCATGCTTTTTTCATGTGGGGCATAGTCATTTTTGCCTTCTGGAAAAAGTTCGATAAAATTTTTCGTGATCTGATACTCATTTTCAAGTTCAGATTTTAGTTGTTGAAGTGTGTTCATCTTGTTTTGGAATATATTAGTTTAATATTTTTATACAATGCCCTTGTTTTTATACCCATCCTTTTGAACAAATGATAGGTCGTTCTGTTTTTTTGTATCCTACGTCAAAGATAAGTTTGGATATTGACAGCTCTGTGTCAGTATGGATTTGAATATGACGATTTATAATAAAAAAACCGCTTGAAGCGGGGAACTTCAAGCGGTCTAACCTAACCAATTATTAACCTAAATTATGAGTTTTATATTATGCGATTTCTGTGCCAAAGATGATTTTTGACAGGTACTGCAACGTAACAAATCTGTTGTTTCTGATTTTAAATAAATAATAACAGATTTTGGGTGGTATAGCCAGTGTGATATAGTTGTTATTTTCATTTTTTAGAACACAAAAAAAATAAGGCGAGAATATTGAAAAACGTGCTCTATAAATGTAAATCGTATTGTTTTTTATATTGTTTTCAATAAAATTTATTGTTTTATCAACCTGTTGTTGTGTTTTATATTGTTTATAGCGAATATTGTTGTAGCGTTTTTTGTCTTTCTATATCGTCATATTTACATATAGAAGAAAATGGATATGAAGGTAGGAGAATGGACATCGTGTAATAAACCAAAATAAATATAAAAAAATGAAAAAATTAGTATTGTTAATGACTGCAGTTATTTTTATGATAACTGGCGCTTTTGCTCAGATTCACAAACCGGTAAAATGGACTGTAGCTAGCAAAAAGCTGAACAGCAAAGAGGCAGTCGTCTATGTAAAAGCTACCATTCAAAATGGCTGGCATATTTATTCGCAAAATGTAAAGGATGGCGGACCTATTCCGACTTCTTTCACATTTGCTAATGCGACTGATTATGTATTGGCCGGAAAAACTGCTGAGCCAAAACCGAAAGTAAAACACGAGGAGGTTTTTAAAATGGATGTAGGATATTTTACAAATGAGGTGATCTTCCAACAAAAGGTGACTTTGAAAAAAGGAACAGCAACTGTGAAAGGTAGTGTGGAATGGCAAGCGTGTGATGCATCACAATGTCTTCCTCCAGATGAATATGCTTTTGCAGTAACGATCAAATAACAAAATCTTATTTTGGATCGTATGAAAAATCCCATTTATAGCGCTATAAATGGGATTTTTTTATAATTATTAATTTTTTTCAATATAGCACAAAATAAGTTGCCACAATAATGCGTTAATAATGCAAATACTTTTCATAAAATAGGTTAATATATGGCTAAGACCCTAGAGTTCCCCGCTCTAGGGCTTTTTTATGACCTGCTTTATACCTTCTATTTGAGATTATGATAATTTCCGTAAGCAATGCAGTCTACGGTTTGATGTTAGTCTAATTTTTATGGAGCCCATTTGGAATTTTTATTGACTTGGTTGGGAAAGAAAACAGTATCCATGAAATAGATAGTGAGACAATATAATGTTTCTTGAAAGCGTCTTCGTCACATAAATGTTACTAAAATTAACACTGCGCATACTATTGTTTTTTTTCAAACGTTAATTATTTGATAATGCTTAACGTTTTAATGTAAATGTTTTCATTAAAATATTTTTTATTAATCCTTATTGATAGTTAATAGGTGATATAAACTTAAAGTCTTCATATGAAAATTAGTGCTAACCAGTGTAACCTTAAAGGATCATATTATGTTCTATCCGTATTTTTTTTGTGCAGCATTTTAATTTTTCCTGACATTGTAGTCGCTCAGCAAAAGACGGTCACTGGTAACGTGATTGATGCGACCACAAAGTCGCCTTTACTTGGAGTTACCGTAAAGCTTAGCGACACAAAAAACGTGACAGTGAGTACGGATAAAAGGGGGGGCTTTGTATTGGACTATGTAGCAATAGGGCAATCCATTACTTTTTCATTTGTGGGCTATTCGAGTCAGACCATAAAAGTAGATTCACGTGCAAGCTATACGATCGCACTAGTTGCTGTTTCCAATCTGATGGAAGAGACTGTTGTGGTAGGATATGGGCGTCAGAAAAAGCGAAACCTCACGGGATCTATTGTTTCCGTAGGTGCTTCAGAAATTGCCAAGACAACCTTGCAGGATCCCATTTCAATTTTACAGGGACGTGCAGCGGGCGTACAGGTTTCGTCCAATTCTGGAGCGCCCGGTGGTGAGATGAGCATACGCGTTCGGGGGAGCTCCTCATTGAACTCGGGGAATAATCCCCTTTTCGTTGTGGATGGTATTCCATTGGAATCCAATTCCATTTCTTCTTTAAATGGTACTGAAAATTCCGGGCTGAATCCGATGACGGATATCAATCCGAACGATATCGCTTCGATTGAGATTCTTAAAGATGCTGCGTCTACCGCGATTTATGGTTCTAGAGCTGCCAATGGAGTCGTGATGATTACAACGAAACGAGGTGCTGAAGGTAGGCCTGAAGTGATATTAAATGCAACAGCGGGAGTGAGCGCTTTGACCCGCAAACTAAGTGTTTTGAACGCAAGACAATATCGAGAGGCAGTTTTGGATTCCTATCGGGGTATGGCCAAGCCCGAGGAGCCATTCTATACTATTATAGATTCGCTCAACCCCATGAACAGTGGTGACGTGGACTGGCAGGATGAGCTGATGCGTTCAGCAAAGCAATATAAGTTGGACCTTTCTGTACGGGGAGGGAATCAAGGAACAAAATATGCCTGGAGTTCATCTTATTTGGACCAGGATGGTGTGATCTTGAATTCCAATTACAAGCGATTTACCTCCCGATTGAATGTCGACTTTACGATTTCCGATCGGATCAGGATAGGTCAGAGTATTTCCTATACAAATGCAGTGAATAACCGGACAAATGCCGCGGGCTCAGGGAATCTGAGTATTATCCGGAGTCTATTGATACGGCCACCTATTATGTCGATGTATCTACCTAATGGATCACTGAATGGTTATATGATCGGACAGCGGAATCCCGTTGGGATGGCTTTGTTTGCAACCAATCTGAACAAGAGCAATCGTATCGTTGGAAGCCAATACCTGGAAATTGATCTTTATAAAGATCTTAAATTCCGAAGTAATGTAAACCTTGATTATATTTCAATGAAAGAAGATGAATTTATGCCATCCATATTGGATTACCGCGAGGGGTATAATAAAGGTGCTGTGCGGTCTTCTGGAAACCTTACCTGGGGCAATGAGAGTTATTTTACCTATGCAAAAAGTGTAGCTAATGCACACAATATTGGGGCGGTATTGGGAATAAGTTTTCAGAAATGGCGTTATGACCGGACAGGTCTCGATGGAGAATATTTTCCAAGTGATGATATCCGTACATTGAATGGTGCATCTGTTATTTCAAACCAAGGTGTAAATATCGCTTCCGAACATGCCATGCTTTCTTATTTCGGTCGGGTAACCTATGACTATCTCGGAAAATATTTATTGGAATTCAACCTTCGTACGGACGGCTCTTCCCGTTTTGGCCGTAACCGACGGTTTGGATTTTTTCCCTCTGCGTCAGCGGGCTGGCGTTTTGTCGAAGAAAAAGGGATCAAGAATTTGGGTTGGCTTAGCGATGGTAAGCTTCGTTTTAGCCTTGGAAGTACCGGAAATGAGGCCATCGGTGATTATGCCGCGAGAGGAGAATTTACTTTGGGAACGAATTATCTGGATTTTTCGGGAGCGGCACCAACGGTGATGCCCAACGCGAGCCTCACTTGGGAAACAACGCGTCAATATAACCTTGGGCTAGAACTTGGCTTTTTAAAAAACAGAATCCTGTTTTCTACGGATGCTTACTTGAAGAAAACGAAAGATCTGCTTTATAATGTGCCCATGCCCGGGACTACGGGATTTGAATTTATTACACAAAATATAGGATCTATTGAGAATCGAGGATTAGAGTTTAGCCTACAGACCCGTAATCTGGAGGGAGCTTTTAGTTGGAACACCAATATTAACGTTAGTTTAAATAGAAATAAAGTTACATCGTTGCCTAAGAATCTACTGACGGGCGGTCATATTCAAAATGGGGCTTTCCATATTCTACAGGAAGGCCTGCCTATCGGTGTATTTTATGGATGGCGTTATCTTGGTGTGTATGCGCGAGATGAAGACAATACAAGCGGGTTGACAAATGGTGCGAATGGACCTGTATTTGCCGGTGGAGATCCCATTTGGAAGGATGTGAACAATGATAATATTATCGATCAAAATGACCGCGAGATTATCGGTTATGCTGAACCGAAGTATTTCGGCGGGATCTCCAATGATTTCAGCTATAAGAATTTTCATTTGAATGTGTTTTTTCAGTATTCGGTGGGTAATCAGATTTATAGTGAGTTGAACCATCAGCGCAATTCAATTGTTCGTTATAATAATCTATCTACTGATGCCCTTAACCGGTGGCGGGAACAGGGAGATCAAACAGATTTTCCCCGATTGATTCGGGATGATCCAAAACAGTCTGATAGTCGGGTGCAAAGTAGGTGGGTGGAAGATGGTTCTTATCTGAAGTTAAAAAATATCAATTTGAGGTATTCTTTTGACCCCGCTTGGAGCAAACGTATCGGTTTGCGTAAGCTCGATGCTTTTGTTACGGCTACAAATCTGATTACCTGGACAAAGTATACCGGTTTTGATCCCGATGTTAATTCCTATTCTGGTCTTCGTGTAGGACTGGATGAGGGGTCTTATCCACAGAGCCGCACATTTATGTTTGGTTTAATCCTTGGTCTTTAATAAATTGTGATGAAAAAATTGTTAAAATATACATTTTATTCTCTTCTATTTTTATCCGTTAGCAGTTGTTCGAACTCGTTGTTGGATAAGGAGCCTATTAGCAATGTTTCTGGACAGGGTTACTATAAAAAGCCCAGTGATGCCCAGGCCGGTGTCAATGGCATCTATAATGGCTTGCAATCTCTTTTCCGTCAGAACTTTGCTTACTGGGGCGAGGGGCGGGCTGATAATATTGTGACCCGCCATGCCGGTGATCCTGCCGCGCTGCAACAGAACACGCTGACTCCAGTTATTAATTCGGCGCGTTGGGATAATTTTTATACAGTTATATCCCGTGCGAACTATGCGATCAAATATATTCCACAGGCATTTGGAACGGAAGATAGTGAACTGAAAAGGCAATTACTTGGGCAGGCCCATGCATTAAGAGCATTAGCTTATTTTTACTTGGTTCGGATATGGGGGCAAGTACCTTTGGTTACGGAGCCCTATGAGGGATTGGATCAGGATTTGTTTGTCAAGAAGAACACTGAGGCGGAGGTATTGGCTAAGGCGGAAGCAGATTTAACTTTTGCGACGGAGAATTGTGCTTCAAATTATTCAGGTGCCGGAAATCGTGTGCTAATTACCAAAGGGGCGGCTTATGCTTTTCTGACACAGCTCTATATGTGGCAAAAAAAGTATGCACAAGCAATAGAAATGGCTGAAAAAGTAATCGCGGACCCGCAATATGCCTTGGTGCCAATTGAGGATTGGAATAACATCTTTGTAAAAGGAAGCAGTACCGAAAGTATTTTTGAGGTAGGATACAATGAAGTGCAACCCAATAACCTACGTGTATGGTATGCCAATGGATCGGATAGTGATTATGTACCCAGTGTGGGTTTTATCGCGTCAATCGAACCTGACGATCTTCGCAAAGCTCGTATTTACGATGTGTCTCAAGTTCAGCCCCGTAAGATATGGAAGTTTTTTGGGCAAGGATTTAATGACGAAAGTCCAGAACCGTCCGCTGGTAATATTGTATTAACGCGATTGGCTGATATCCTCCTACTAAAGGCTGAAGCACATGCCAATTTAAATCAGCCTGTTGAAGCATTGGACCTGCTGAACCGTATCCGTATTCGTGCGGGACTGCCAGTTTTGGATCAAAATAAGGCGCAAAGCGAATTCGGAAGCTTAGTTGGCAGTATTTTGCATGAACGATCTGTAGAACTTTGTTTTGAGGGACACCGATGGTTTGATCTCCTGCGAAATGAAACTGCTATTTCGACAATGAAACCGATCAATGGTCTCTCCGATAAACGAAATTTGCTGTGGCCAATACATGAAGGTGAACTTCTTAAAAATCCAAATTTGCAACAAAATGAATTTTATAGATAATCTTATGAAGAAGATAAAATATATCGTTATTTTTTTTCTATGTGGTTTTGCTACACTGTCATTGTTTTCTAGTTGCGAAATACAGGAAAGCTTTGAATATGACTACGCAGAAGACAATAGTAAACTGAATATGTCAGCATGGACATATATTCAGGGGAAGGATTCATTATCCTTACTGAAACAAGCCATTTTGCAATGTAAGGATGAAGCATTGTATGAACGTAAGGAAAAAGCGACCTTTATTCTGCCCACCAATCAAGCTTTTACAGCATATCTAAAAGAAAATAAATACGACAATATGGCCGCTATTCCAGTACCAATATTAAAGGATATTTTGCGTTACCATATTGTAAAGGCGGTAGTGAATTTTAGCGATCCTGCCTTGGCTCCGAGTAACAAGCCAATTGCTTATACGACTGAAAAAGGTCAAATCATGTACTTGTCCCATACCAGTACCTATGTGGGGCTGATCAATGAAGGGACCAACAACCAATGGCAAATCCGCACATCTAATTTAGTTCCGAATAATGGTGTTATCCATGTCGTTGATCACATCGTATTTTTATCCGAGAAGACGAAATAGGTATATTGATGGTCCGTTTTCTTCACAATGTCTTGTGTATAAAGTATAAGAAAAAAATGGAAATACGAACAGTTTATAAAGTTATAAGGCGCTATAGAATAATGGATACAATTGAAAAATGATAACTCAATAAACATTATCTTCAGTTTATTGTTTTGTCTTATAACAAACTAAACAATAAGCCAGTAAATTATGGTCGATTATACGCTGAACCGAAGAAACTTCATTCTGGGTGCAAGTGCTTTTGTTACTTTATCCGCTATAGAAGCAAAAGGATTATCCTTTGAACGTCTATCTAAAAATATCAAGGTCGGACTGATCGGGGCAGGTTGGTATGGAAAAAGTGATCTCTTTAGGCTGATGCAGGTTTGTGACGTCGATGTGGTTGCGATTTGCGATGTTGATAGCCGTCATTTGCAGGAGGCAGGGCGATTGGTCGGAGAACGACAACGCTCGGGGCAGATTCCAAAGCTCTACAAAGATTACCGGAAAATGCTTGCCGATAATCAATTCGATCTTATTCTGATCGGTACGCCTGATCATTGGCATGCGCGGCAGGCGATAGATGCGATACGTTCGGGAGCACATATCTATTTGCAAAAACCCGTTAGTGTTGATGTATTAGAGGGCGAAGCAATACTCCGATATGCACGAAAATATAATAAAAAAGTGCAGGTAGGGACACAACGACGGAGTACAGCACATCTGATTGATGCAAAAAAGCAGATTATAGACCAAGGTTTACTCGGTAAGATATCGCACGTGGAAATGTGCTGTTACTATCATATGAGAAGGAACGGTAATCCGGCACTGGAGCAAGTTCCGGACTTTCTCGATTATGAACTATGGACTGGTCCTGCTCCCCTACGTCCTTACGACGGTTTACCTCATGGCGGTTGGTGGCGAACTTTTATGGAATATGGAAATGGTATCACAGGTGATATGGGGATGCATATGTTTGATACTGTTCGTTGGCTATTACAACTCAAATGGCCAAATAAAATTAGCGCAACTGGAGGGATCTATGTGCAACAGGAGGGAAAGTCGACTATCGCCGATACACAGACAGCAGTATTTGAATATGATGAGCTTAATTGTATATGGCAACACCGCACTTGGGGCAATCCCGTGGATCCCGAATATCCTTGGGCGTTTATTATCTATGGAGATAAAGGAACACTAAAAGGAAGTGTGATGAAATATGAGTTTATTCCAGTTGGTAAAGGTTCCCCCATAAAAAAAGATGTGGTTTATGAAAAAGATAAATTTCCAGCTGATCTGGAAGAACCTAGAATTGAATTGCATACAGCTCCTGCCACACGGCAACATCTATTGGATCTACTGTCTGCAATAGAACATGATCGATTGCCTGTAGCTGACATCGAAGAGGGCTATATATCCACAGCCTGTTGTATACTTGCCAATATTTCTATGCAATTAAATAGACCATTGAAATATGATCCATTGAAAAAAATATGCATCGATGATCCCGAAGCAACCCAATTATTAAAAAGACCTTATCGAATGCCCTGGCAACATCCTTATCTGTCCTAGTGCAAATTATGGCCATGGCTTAATTTACAGTGTCTGACTTTTTTTATTTTTTTTACCAACTAGAAATTTATGCATAATGATTTTGGACCGTACTTTCTCAACCGTTGTTGTCTGGAGTAAAATAATTTTGATTTTTGCCTTCTTTTCGGGCTCGGTTTATGGACAACAGGAAGTACGAAAAATATACATTCATACTGATCGGGAGGCTTACTTCCCTGGCGATTCTGTGTGGTTTAAAAGCTATGTTGTGCAGCATGGCTATCTGGATTCTTCTGCCATCAATCTCCATCTAAATCTTGCGGATCAACAGGGTAATATTGTGAGATCTATGTTTAGCTTACAACGTGGAGGTATGAGTGATGGTGTATTTTTACTTCCGCTGGATTGGAAGCAGACCAGTATCTATATTAATGCTTACGTGGGCACAGATAAAGGAATGATTGAACGATACTATTTCAAGGAAATTCCGATTATTCAAATAAATAACCAGAATAAAAATGATTTAGACAGTGGAGCTATAACGGTGGATTGCCCCCTGATTGTACGCCCTGAAGGCAATCGTTTCCTGCAAAATAAAGATAATAGGCTTTATTTGCAGACGATAGAGGCTGGTGAAAAACCACTACTTGTCAAAGGGACTATTTTAAAAAGTGATGGTGATTTACTGTCGGTTTTTGAGTTAGATAGTTCCGGTTATGGTGTTGTCAATGTTCCCCCTTTCGTTGGGAATTGTCGCCTTGAATGGGAGGTGAATGGTAGGCGTAAACCTGACATCCTTTTAAAGACCGAACTTGGACGAAAAATATATAGTAGGGATATAGGTGACACTATAGCTGTTTATTTAGAAAGTAATCTTCCTGCTGAAAGGGTAAAGATCATATTGGCTTCGAATGACAGGTTGGTCATGATAGATACGATCACAATTGGACCTGATCGGCGGACTGTTATTTATTTAAACCGAAATGATCTAGATTATGGTGTGCTGCGGCTTGAGCTGCGCGATCAACAGGATAGCATACGCTCTCAATCCGCTCATTTTGTGGGCGGATTGAGAGATATTCAAATTGTGCCTAGTATCAAATGGTTGCAGATAACGCGAAAGGACAGAGGAAAGAATAGTTTTAGACTGAGTTTGCCTTCAGGTGAAGAGGGAAACTTATCTATCTCGATCACAGCTTTGGAAGTACCCAATGATTGCGTCCCAGATATTACTGAGGATATTTACTTTAGGCCCTATTTCTTGCATAAGGGACCTGTCCATTCAACACATTTATTCCGGAATGATAAATTGCAGTACGGTCTGATAGCCACCAGCGCTTGGAATTCTCCATCCAATTTGAATTTTAATAAGGTACGGTCGACAAATGACTCCGTTTATTACCTACAAGGGCAGATCTTAATGGAAGAAAATAAATGGGTGCATTTCCACAAGAAGCTTGTTGATCAGATAGCAAAAAATAATGGGAAAGGAAAACCTAGTGGAATGTCTTTTGGATACAAATTTCCGGAAGATAAGGTTATGCGTTATAAAACAGTTATACCTGATCTCTCAGGATACTTTATCGTGGATAATTTGATTATCCGGGGGACGATAACAACTAAGCTGTCTGCTATTGAAAAAAAGATGATGTTTGATAAATTTCTGGTTAAGTACAATTTTGGACCGAGAAAAGTAGATTCTACCTTTTTTATTCCCCCTTTACAACAAAAGTTTTTAATACCTCAGGCATGGAACGAAAGTAATTGGGCCTATACACCATTGAGCTATCGTGATAAAAACGGGTGGATCCGATTAAAGGAAGTCAAGGTAGATCGAAGTGTGCAGCAGAGGCGTATTGATTACCTTGAGGGTAGATATGCAGGAGAAAAATTTAAAGGACTTGCTGATGCCGTACTTGATCCCCATAACGACCGTTTCGTCAAGGCTCTGCCGTTAAATTTTGGAGAATATGCTCGTTTAAATTATACTAAAATTGCAGATTCAACCAGATGGGATCGTGTATTTGTTAATAACTATGAAATAAGAACAAATAGAAGGAAGCTGGAAGATTTATTCAACACATCCATGGATCGGATTCCGTATGTCAAGTACTTTGAGAAATTCAAAGTAGACGGTTCCGTTACTTCTGTATTGTATGTTTATCAAATGGATCCAAGTGAAGGGGACTCATATATAGGCAGAGCCTTGGACGAGCAGGAAGTTGAAGGTTATATGCGAGAAGAACATTTTAAATTGGTAACCTATAATGATGATTTAGCAAATGAACAATTTGATGCACGCCCCACCTTGTATTGGAATCCGGAGGTCAAATTGGATGGGAGAAGTAGCGGAATGGAGATCTCGTTTTTTAATAATAGTAACCCAGAAGGGTTTTGGATTACTATTCAAGGCATAACCAAAAGCGGAAAGACCATATTCTTTAGAGATATCATAATAGCGTCGAAGAGATAAATGCTAATAAAAAAATGTATCCCCCGTGTGTCTGTGGTTGGCTAAAATTATTACTGAAATAGGCAAGTTATCATTTTGGGCATGTGGTTGACAATTTTGCATCGGGTAACTTTCTATGATAATTCAATATCTTTGCAAAACTATATCATTGGCTAAAATTGATAATGACTACGCTATTGATTTGAGTTAATTATAAAATGTTATAAATAAAAATGTCGGTACAGAAGGCGACAAGGCCGGGAGATTTTTATAGAAAATTGATTTAACAAATAAAGAGATTGCATTACTGAAAAATAGTGAGACAAGATCACAGTAATCTTTTGCATAGACCAATGCGGATAACTATAACTATATTCAACATAATCTAGCCTACGCTAATGGACTAGTTTTAGTTTTATTGCTGATCGTGAGCTATCTTTCCGATTTTGGTCTCAATAGTGATATAGATTCATTCCATCTCATTCATAAACTGCCTGTTAAGTGGAGAATAGCCTGCACACTGAAATATATTCGTTGGGAAAGCGATAAATCAAATATTGGTGATAGTCCTTCGAAAATTTATTCTCCCACCATTTAATTTTTAATAGCCAATTTATCTTTTGGCATTTTTACGATATTTAACTAAATATTGGAACTATGCAATTGAAATTTAATAAACTACTTGTGCTGTTATTGACATTATGCGTTAATCTTGTCTGTGCACAACAAAGCGAACAACATATTGATGGGGTATATAAATCTTCGGGTGCTGCTTTTGTTATAAACAAAAACAAGACATTTTTGATAATAGCCTACGGAACATTAATAAAAGGTAACTGGAAGATCGAAAATGATCTTATTTATCTACAGCCTAAAAATCCTGCCGCTCAATTTTATGTCTATGCGCGGAAAAATCCGACCATCAAAAGTGGAATGCGTGTTTGTTTCATGGGGGACCGTTTGAGCAGTGCGATTTTGGTCGGAACGTTCCCGGATAAGATGCAGCCACTTTTTAATGAGGATGCGAATTGTAAGGACTTTCCTAGTGTTCATCTGTTTAATGAAAAGATGGATACGATTACCTTATTGGAGCGAGAAAACCAGGACAATGATCGTGGTATTGAGATTCCTAAATTGATGTATCATTTTGCCAGTGGCGATTTTAATGATTTTATTGTGCAGCATATGCAAAGTAGCTTGTATCACAATGACTTTGTTCTCAAAATAGGCAAAGAAGGATTATATGCAGTCAGTGATAAGTCGGATGAGCCTATTCGCAAATCTACTAAAGAGGAAGAATTTTCTATGCTCGAAGAACTGAAATTTTTAGACCAATCTTTTGATAGAGCCTTTGATGCGGATTTCAAGTTGGTAAATAATGGATACAATACCCATGATGATATGGATCAGGAAATTGAGTTGGCAGCTTACAGATATGATGCCGGCAAAAATCTATATCTCAATCGGGCAATACCTGCAAAAGAACTGGACTATAAAAGCACAGACTACCATTACGATGGTATATTAATGAAGTTTGACCAGATTAAGGGAAAGTCAGAACCCCAGACAACGGTAAAGATATTGCCCAATCCTATATTCATTGCGAATTGTGATAACTAATCTAATTGGGAACATTTTTTCTTAAAATTTATAGATGATGGCAAGAAATCGTTTTATAGTTTCTCTCATTTTGGCATTATGCATACTGGGCTGTCAAGATAAAAAGACTGAAAATTCCAGGTCCAAACAGCTCGAAAATAAGATTGAATTAAATAATGATAAGCCCACTCGAAATACAGTAGACCGGACGGTTCCAGACACGATAGTGTTATCCCACATACATAAACCGAGTACGGTACACTGTGATTTGGACGGAGACAATTTGACGGATACAGTGCAGATTGTCCAAAATACAAAAAATGAGAAATATGGCTTAAGATTTATTTTTGGGAACAAAAAGATTGAATACTTAGGGATGGGCACTGATATCTTGGGTCAGGGCTTTGATGATATAAGTTGGGTGGGTGTTTTTGAAAAGGCGCCCAAAGGGGAAATCTATTGGAACAATGTAAATGATGATGGTGAAATAATCACAGATGAAGAAGTAAATGAAACAGATAAAATCAAATTGGTAAACGATGGTATTTTCATTCACCAGGCTGAATCTTGTGGTGGAGGTGTTATCTATTTAAACAAGGGGAAATTTGCCTGGATACAGCAGGAATAACGAATGTGCTATATCCTATTTATTTACATCTCAATACAGTTTTTGTTGCACCGCTCGATTTTGTAGATACACGCTCTGCCGGTTCTGAAAGAATATAATCGATTGAAATAACATTTACTTTCGCATTTTGTTTCGGTCCAATTTCCTTATTTTCCTCTCCCTTCGCTGGTGTATTATCTCCGTAATAGTAGTATTCAAATGTTAAATTCCGATCCGATTTATTCAAGATATAGGTCGCTCTTCCATAGTTAATTTTAAAGCCATCTTTCGTTGTTGGGAACAGCACAACCTCTTTTGTGTAATTACTGCAGTCTGTAATTGTCAGGATCGTTGGTGTAAACCAATTGATCGGAATAGTTAGCAGAAGCAATAACAATACCGCATCATTTTTACTTTCCTCTTTTTTGATAAATCGGGTATATAGGGGTTTGATAACTATTAAAAGACAAAATATCCCAATAATAATTAAATAAGTATTTAATGATACGATCATAGGTTTTAGATTATTTTACGACTAAAAATGACTTTGTTATTTTTCAAGTTTTATTAAGTATTTGATTAATTATGTCCGGTCAAATGATATCGAATTTCGTGCCAGTTTTGAGCTTTTTACCTTCGATATTTCTAGGCGACAGGTTCATTGGCTCAGCTACTTGCATGATACTGCTCCTGAAGTGAAACAGTTTATTGTCGGAGAAAAGTAGCTCACTCATTTAGTAATGTAAGTACTGATTTGACACTTCCTTTTTAAAAAAGAGAAATGCATTGGCTGTATCGTAATATTTTACATGTTTTTGCGTGTTTTATACATCTCTGATTTAATTTATATTATTTCTTTTGTTTAAAGATCAATTGTCAGGCGACTGTCAGGTGGCCTAACGAAATTTTGCTGCTATTTTCAACTCGTCAAGTACCTAGAAAAGCAAAAGCACATGTGCAGAAAGTATGAATTATTTTCTCCGCACATCGTAATGCAATTGAAAAACCATGGATTATTGAACTTCGATAGAAATAGAATTATGAGTCTAGAGGACAACGCGATATTGCTCGTACAATTGGCTGAGGGAAATCAAAAGGCATTCGAAACGCTCTATTATGGCTATAGGGCACAGATCTTCGGCCGTATTTTAAAGCAGGTAAGATCAGTGGAGTTTGCACAGGATATCACTCAGGACGTATTTGTAAAGGTCTGGCAGAATAGAGCGCAGATTGATGTTTCAAAAAATTTTAAATCCTATCTCTATACAATTGCACAAAGTACAGTCTACGATTATTTTCGAAAAATTGCTTCGGATCAAGTTAAGAGTGAACAGCTGATGATTCTATCGAAGGGAAAATGCGCAAATGATATTGAAGCGGAGGTCTCTTATAAAGAAATGGAGAAATATCTCAATGATATCTTGGATATTATTCCCGAACGATGTCGGGAAGTATATGTACTCTGTAAGCTCGAAGGTAGAAGCTATGATGAGGTGTCCAAACTTTTGAATATTTCTACAGCCACAATCAATAATCATATTGTTAAAGCTACGGGTATTATTAAATCGCATTGGAATTGGAACTACTGTTGTTTCATTATGGTGCTATTTGCGGAATACCATCCTGTATTTCTCAACTAGGATTTGGATCAGTACTTTTTTCTTATAATATTATTTGTGGAATATTAACCTCGATTTTCCATTTAAGAATCGAAATCACTGTTGTTTCCTTATATATTATTAGCGGAACTCCAGCTTGTATTTCTCAGCTACATCAGCACAATCCTGCTACAAATCATTACACATTAAAATCAGTAAATATCCATTGGGTATCTCTGCGTTTGCAAGTCGTAGAACATATTTGCAGGTATTTTAATTTTTTTTGATTTGGCATAGTTGATATTTTTTTTGCTTACGTATATAGAGTTAAAGTAAGACCAATTATACTGTGGAACAAACCAAATTAATAAACTTATATAGAAAATATCTTGCTAAACAGTGCACAGATGAAGAAATCCATTTGTTGATGCATTACATGCGACAAAAGGAGTATGCAAAACTTTTCAAGGAACTGATTTTAGAAGATTTGCAGCTAGAAGAAGAAATTGAGTTAGATGATCAGGCCAAAATAGCTATTGAGCAGCTTGATGAATATTTTGACCGCGAGTATTTTTATCAGAACCGAAAAAAGAACAACAGAAAACTATTCGCATGGATTTCAATTGCCGCTGCAGCTTCAATAATCTGTGCAATTTCGGTATTATGGTACACAGGTGGGGGCGAAGAATCGGGTGGTATAGGAATAGCGGATAACAGTAGTACTTTGATAACAAGTAATGGAAAAGAGATAAAACTGGATGGTACCTCCAACGTTGAATTATTGCGGGAAAATGGAACTGTGATTCTACAGGATAGTCTGGGGGATATTCACGTTAAAGTACTGGATAGTTTGCCTAATCTTAAGCCTCAGATCATTTATCAAACACTCCGGACAGCCAAAGGCCGACAATCACGTATTTATCTTACCGATGGTAGTGCTGTGGTTTTAAATTCTGATTCCCAACTTAAATTTCCACTTTTTTATGCAGAGGATCAACGGGAGGTCGAACTTCAGGGCGAAGGATTTTTTGACGTGGAAACCAATAAGCAGAAGCCTTTTATCGTTAAAACACACGATCAACGGATTAAGGTATACGGAACTAAGTTTAATGTCAACAATTATGAAAATGAACAAACGACTAAAACCACGTTGTTTCATGGTAAAGTGTCTGTCCAGAATCTGATCGGATCATCGCCTCAGAAGGAGTATATCCTTAAACCGGGTGAACAGATTGTCCTCGATAAAAAATCCAAAGCTTTGAAACAAGATAAGACTGAAAACGAGGAGCAGGTATTGGGCTGGAAGAATGGTGTATTTGTTTATGAGAATGCAACATTAAAGGAAATTATGAAGGATTTTGCCAGATGGTACAATATTGATGTGGACCTTGAAACCCTTCCTGCACTTACATTTAGCGGAACTATACCAAGAAATTATGAGCTGGACAAAGCACTGAGTGTTATTGCGCGGACAGCAAATATTAAGATTAACCGAACAGGAACTACACTAAAATTTGAAAAATAAATGGGGAAAAAAACTTAATCAAAAAAACCGACAGTACTGCCATACCGTCGGCGAACATTAGGGTAATACAAAATTTTCTAAAAACCTAACATCACAAAAGTATGAATTTAAAAGTTCAATACAAGCATTTGTATTGTTTATTACAGCGCCTATTTGGGCCTGGAATATGTACTCGCAAGCATCTAATCATAATGAAGCTAACATTTGTAATTACATTTTTATTTTCAATTTCGGCATTTGCGGAGGGCTATGGCCAACGTATCAATCTCGAGCTGAAAAATGCAGCTATAGAAACTGTGCTGAAAGAGATCAAGAAACAATCCGGGTACGACATGTTCTATAATATAGATTTGATCAACCCATTAAAAAAGACAAATTTTCGAGTTAAGAACGCCACAGTTGACGAGGCGTTGAAGGAAGTTACGGCTAATTTAGGGCTGGAATATGCGATAGAGGAAAGAATGATTATTATTTCCAAAAGAAGGGAGAGCCGGTCCAGTCAGAATTTGATTAAAGGTATCGTTTCAGGAGAAGGAGATAAAAAACTACAGGGTGTTTCTGTCGTAGAAAAAGGGACAAGCAATGGAACGACAACAGACGTCGATGGAAATTATAGTCTCAAAGTGTCAAACCCCAAGGGAATTCTAGTCTTCTCTATCGTTGGTTATGCAAAAAAAGAAGTTCCGATTGATGGACTTCAACAGATAGATGTACAATTAACGGAAGATAAGAGCGAATTGGATGAGGTGGTCGTAGTGGCTTATGGCCATCAGAAAAAAGAGAGTATGGTCAGTTCCATTACAACAATCAATCCGAAAGAATTGAAGGGGCCAACCAGCAATCTGACAACGATGCTTGCGGGAAGACTATCTGGGGTCGTCGCCTTTCAACGGAGTGGAGAACCCGGTGCCGATAATGCACAGTTTTTTATCCGCGGTATCACAACATTTGGTAGTGGGAAGGTAGACCCATTGATTTTGATTGATGGTATGGAATCCTCTTCCAATGCGTTAGCCCGGTTGCAACCCGATGATATCTCTGGTTTCTCAGTCTTAAAAGATGCAGCGGCATCATCGCTTTATGGGGCTAGAGGAGCTAATGGCGTGGTGTTGGTGACGACGAAATCTGGTATCTCAGGCAAAACAAAATTCAATGTGAGGGTTGAGAATTCGCTTTCTTCCAATACGCAAAATTTCAAACTGGCGGACAATATCACCTATATGAAGTTGGCGAATGAAGCTGTGCTGACCAGGGATCGCTTGGGAGAGCTGCCATACAGTCAAAACAAGATTGATCGGACAATTGCCGGAGATAACCCCTTACTGTATCCAAATAATGATTGGATCGGCTTGTTGATTAAAGATTACACCCTCAACCAGCGATTTAATATGAATATGAGTGGTGGCGGGAAAAACGCACAGTTTTATATTGCGGGAACTTATAACGTGGATAATGGCGTATTAAAGTCTGATAATGGAAATAAATTCGATAATAATATTAACCTGAAAAGTTATCAGATCCGGTCAAATGTCAATGTCAAACTGACACCAACCACGGAGGGAATTGTACGGACTTCGGGCAGTTTCGATGATTATCAAGGACCAATTGGTGGAGGGGGTAATATCTTTCAGGGCGCAATAGCTGCAAATCCTGTTAAATTTCCAGCTGTTTTTCCTGCATCTGATATGCCTTATGCGCAACATCCTTTATTTGGCAATGCTAAAATTAGTGAAAGGGGAGAAGCTTTATATTTTAATCCGTATGCAGAAATGGTATCAGGATTTCAGCAGTACAACACTTCAACATTGAATGTGCAACTTGAAGTTAAGCAGGATTTCAAATTCCTTACAGAAGGACTGAGTGCAAGACTTATGGCTTATACACAACGCTATTCTTATTTTGATTTGAACAGAAGGTACAATCCTTTCTATTATCGGGCAAATGCGCTAGATGCCAAAGGTGATAAATATTCATTGGAATTGCTCAATGAGAAAAATGCAACAGAGTATCTTGATTATAATAGAGGAGATAAAGTTTCAAACACAGTCTCTTATATGGAGGCAGCGGTTAATTATAATCGTGTTTTTTCAGAAAAGCATAGTGTCGGTGCTTTATTAGTGACCCAGTTGCGGAGTTTTCTTACGGGCAATGCAGCTGATCTTCAGGCTTCGCTTCCTTTTCGCAATCAAGGGCTGTCGGGGAGATTTACGTATGGCTATGATAACAGGTATCTACTTGAAGCAAATTTTGGACTAAATGGTTCTGAACGTTTTGCGAAAAATCATCGTTATGGCTTCTTCCCTTCAATCGGGGTAGCTTGGAATGCATCGAATGAAGATTTTTTTAGATCATTAAGACAGACTATAACGAAACTAAAATTTAGAGCAACTTATGGTCTGATCGGTAACGATCAGATCGGCAATACAGATGACCGCTTCTTTTATCTGTCTAAAGTGAATCTGAGGGATGGAGGTCATGGATCAGCTTTTGGTACAAACTACACCTATAGCAAAGATGGTGTTTCGATTTCGAGATATGCCAATGAGACGATTACTTGGGAACAGGCAACAACAGTCAATCTAGGTATGGATCTTAGCCTGTTTAACAGTGTCAATATTATTTTGGATGCTTACAAAACACGCAGAAATAATATTCTGATGAATCGGGCTTATGTTCCAACGACAATGGGATTATCTGCAGGCATACAAGCGAATGTGGGTGAGGCAGAAGGAAAGGGTATTGATCTTTCGGTGGATTACAATAAGACTTTTGGTGGTATGTGGGTACAGGCAAGGGGAACATTTACCTATGCCACGAGCAAATTGCTTGTCAATGAGGAACCCAATTATCCATCCAGTTTAGCTTATCTGTCTAAAGTCGGTAATCCGCTTAGCCAATATTATGGTCTTATTGCAGAGAGACTTTTTGTCGATAATGAAGAGGTGAAAAACTCTCCAGTTCAGACTTTCGGTGAGGTTATGGGTGGAGACATCAAATACAGGGATATTAACGGGGATGGTATTATCTCTTCCTTAGACTATGTGCCATTGGGTTTACCGATGGTACCTGAAATTATTTATGGTGTTGGATTGTCGGTAGGCTATAAGAACTTTGATCTTAGTGGATTCTTTCAGGGATCCGGCCGGTCTTCTTTCTGGATTGATCCCGATAAAACTAGTCCTTTTGTTATGAATGGACCTTATCAACATGGTTTGTTACAAGCCATTGCTGATGATCACTGGTCCGAAGAGAATGGCAATATTTATGCGTTTTGGCCTCGTTTAAGTCCGAATCTAAATCAAAATAACCTCAAACCTTCCAGCTGGTGGATGCGTAATGGTTCTTTTTTACGGTTAAAAACAGTCGAATTGGGCTATAACCTCTCGAGCAAAATGCTTGATAAAATGGGCGTGGGACCAATCAGATTTTATCTAAATGCCAGTAACCTATTTGTCAAAAGTAGCTTTGATCTCTGGGATCCAGAGATGGGGGGTAATGGTCTAAGATATCCGCTACAAAAAGTATACAATTTCGGATTAAATGTCCAATTCTAATAAAAAAAGAAATTCAATATGAAAAGATATACGATTCGTTTTACCCTTTCGGCGGCCTTGCTGCTATTGATGATGAATTCCTGTAAGAAAAATTTTCTTGATGTGGTTCCGGACAATGTTTCTACCATTGATCACGCTTTTTCCAACCGGAATGAAGCAGAGAAGTTTTTGTTTACCTGTTATGACGGCCTGCCACGGGAAGGTCATCCAGAAATGAATGCGGGGCTGAATACTGGAGACGAGCTATGGATTTATTGGCCAATGCCAACGGGCGAGGATTATTCAAGTTTATCCCCTTATAATATTGCCAGGGGGCTTCAGAATAAAGATGAACCTGAATTAAACTACTGGGACGGTTATGACGGTAAGTCGATGTGGAACGGTATTCGGAACTGCAATATATTTCTTGAAAATATCGACAGGGTCAAAGATGTTGAACCCTATATGAGAGATCGCTGGATTGCTGAAGCTAAATTTTTGAAGGCTTATTTTCATTGGTACCTCTTTCGAATGTATGGTCCTATCCCTATTGTCGATAAGAACTTACCAATTTATGCTACGCCAGAGGAGGTTAAAGTAAGTCGGCAGTCAGCTGACTCCGTCGTGAACTATATTGTTAATCTACTCGATGAGGCGGCGGCAGGAGAAGGTAGTGTAGGCTTACCGGATAAGATTATAAATCAAAGTACTGAATTGGGGAGAATTACTAAACCTATCGCACTTGCAATAAAAGCAAGATTGCTTGTTACGGCAGCAAGTCCTTTGTTTAACGGAAACCCAGATTTTGCCCATATCAAGAATCGCGATGGAAGAGCATTATTTAGCGCCACCTATGATCAGAAAAAATGGGAAAGAGCCGCAGAGGCATGTAAATTGGCAATTACGGCAGCAAAAAATGCAGATATTGATTTATATCGTTTTATTTCGCCAACAAAGCCGGTCGATGATTTCACAAAAACGGAAATGAGCATCCGTAATGCCGTATGTGAGAAGTGGAACTCGGAGTTAATCTGGGGAACAACAACCAAGCCCAATGATACCTGGACGCTGCAACTCTATGCGAGTCCGCAGCTGGATCCGAATGTTCCTAATTCCGGTTTAAAAGGGCAGCTCGCGCCTACCATGAAAATGGCCGAATTGTTTTACACAGAAAATGGTGTTCCTATTATAGAAGATAAAACATGGGACTATGCCAATAGATTCCAGCTGAGGACTGCAACAGCTGACGATCTTGGGATACAGAATGGATACCAATCCGTCGGCTTACATTTTGACAGAGAGCCCCGCTTTTATGCAGATATGGCCTTTGATGGTTCTAAATGGTATATGGAGAATGGAAATTTTAACATTCAAGCCAAATCAGGGCAACATTCTGGGAAAAAGCAAAGTCGTATCTATTCGGTGACAGGTTATTACACTAAAAAATTGGTCAATTGGAAAATGGTTGCCAGTGCGACCAATATTACCGTTGAGCGCTATCCATGGCCTGTGGTGCGCTTAGGCGATCTTTATTTACTTTATGCTGAAGCGTTAAATGAAACGGATAACAAGGCTCTTGCTTTGGAGTATGTTAATATGATAAGAGACCGGGCAGGACTTAAATCTGTCGAATCGTCATGGACAAACTTCGCGAAAAACCCGAATAAATATACAGATAAGAACGGTTTGAGGGAAATTATCCAACAGGAACGTTTAATTGAAATGGCTTTTGAGGGTAGTCGTTTCTGGGACTTGAGACGTTGGAAAAGAGCGGGAGAATTTTTGAACCAACCTATCTATGGTTGGGATGTCATCCAAACGAGCTATCCGGATTATAACCGCAGGGTATTATTGTTTAATCAGAGCTTTAATAGTCCAAGAGATTATTTTTGGCCAATAAAAGACAACAGTATTTTGGTAAATCCGAATCTGGTTCAAAATGGGGGGTGGTAATAATAGCCAAGGAAAATTTAATATGAATGACTAACTAGTGAGAAAAGAAAAAATGAAACGAATAATATCTGTGTTATTTGCGGGACTATTGATCGTTGGAACGATCGGATCCTGTCGGAAAACCGAGGTGGGGACGATGGATAAAAATGATAAGCAGGCACCGGAGCCAGTAAGCCATGCTGAGGTTGAAAATTTAAATGGGGCGGCTAAAATAACCTATAGTCTACCAAAAGATAAAGATTTACTCTATATAAGAGCCGAGTATACCACCAAAGAGGGTGTTGTTCGGGCGACAAAAGTGAGCCGGTATCTGGACAGTGTGGTCTTGGAAGGATTTGCTGATACGGATGTTTACGAAGCAAGATTATACGCGGTCGACAAAAGTGAAAATGTGTCGGCGCCATTGGTCGTAAAAGTACAGCCCAAAACACCTCCATTTGATCTTGTCAAGGAAAAGCTAGTCGCGAGCGAGGCATTTGGTGGAATAGATGTTACCTATAAGAACGATATTGGCTCAGATGTCGCTATTGTGATCTTAACCAATGATAAGCTGGGCAATTTTGTGCCTGTAAAAACGCTCAGTACAAAAGCGAAAACAGGACGCTTTGGCGCCAGAGAGCTGCCATCTGTGGAAACCCGATTCGGACTGATGGTACGGGATCGCTGGGGCAACCTATCGGACACGACTTACGTGACATTAACTCCCATCTTTGAGGCTAGACTAGATCGGACAAAGATGAAAGGACTAAATATTAATGGCACGGATGCGAAAAATTATCCTGGAAATGAAGTCGAATATCTTTTTGATGGTGATGTAAGCAATACGACAGCATATCATACAACAGATCCTGTAAAGATGCCGCAGTGGTTTACCTTTGATATCGGGAAGACCGTAAAACTAAGCCGTTTAGTCTGGTTTATGAGGCAGGGATGGTACTATAATCTACATAATCCGAGAAAAGTGGAAATATGGGGTTCTAATGATCCGAGTCCGGATGGCAGTTTCACCAATTGGGTATTGCTTGCCGAACACGAACAGATTAAACCTTCTGGTTTACCTGTCGGACAGAATTCTAACGCTGATAATGAAGCAGCCTTGGAAGGAGAAACCATCAATATCCCTATAGAAGCACCTGCTGTAAGGTATATCCGGTTTAAGACCTTACAAAACTGGACCAATGGTGTTTATGTAAATTTCACGGAACTGACTCTGTGGGGGAATCCTAATCCGTAGTAATCATACTTTAAAAGAGAAAATATGAAAATAATAAAATATCTAACCTGCTTTTTTTTCTTTATCGTTGCTGGGACTATTATAATTTCCTGTACAAAAGAAGACGATTATAAGGAGATTACAAAAGATGGCGAAATTTACTATCCTGGGAGAGCAGATAGTGTAGCAGCTAATGGAGGAAGGAACAGGATTCAATTGCGGATTATTCTGGGCAATGACCCACTGGTCACTAAAGTCAAGGTGTTCTGGAAAAATAATACGGATTCCGTAGAAGCAAATGTTGTAAAGACAACTGGTAAGGATGTGGTTGATTTTATGTTCAATAACCTTACCCAAGGAGCCTATTCTTTTGAGGTATATACATATACCGCCAATAACGCGAGATCAGTCGTCAAAAAAGTGACTGGTACAGCATATGGTGATAATTATCAACGTGCATTGTACAACCGTACGATTAAATCAATTGATTTTTCTCCGGATGGAAACAAGCTTATTGTCAATTGGAATGCTGCATTAGATGGCGAAAAATCCATTGAACTAAAGTATACAGACGAAGCGGGTGTGGCACAGACAGCCATTGTTCCCGGAGGAAGTACAACTACAGAGTTGCCAAGTTATAAGAATGATACTAAACTTGTCTACAGATCTATATTTCTACCCGAGCCTAAAGCAATAGACGAGTTCACTGTCGATCAGGTCGAGACCGGGATTCCAGCATTCGAGCGCGAAGTGGATAAGGCTAACTTTAAGGTCTATTCGCTTCCTACAGATGTTCGGGATAATTGGGGGTGGCTGATGGAATATCTTTGGAATAAAGATTATGACGGTAAAGGCTTTGCTTCCACTGATGGATCTTCACAATGGTTTACTTTTGATATGGGGGAATCTGTTTCTATAAGCCGATTTAAAACCTGGCAGGCGGCAGACCGTATCTTTAGGGCTGAGAATGTGAAGAAATTCGAAATATGGGGTAGCAATAGTCCTTCTTCGGATGGCTCTTGGGGAAGCTGGACAAAACTGGCCGAATGTCAATCCATAAAACCTTCAGGATTACCGGTTGGACAAATAACCGATGGAGATATCAACTACGCAAAAGCAGGCGAAGAATTTAAACTTCCTCCGGGAACACCCAAAGCGAGGTATATCCGAATTAAAGTACTGGAAACTTGGGGCGGAGGTACATTTATCACGATGGGTGAACTGACCTTCTGGACAAGTGATCGGATCGTTAAATAGTAACCAATTTTTAGCATACACTAATACAAGAATATTTGGGGTAACACCATCAGATTTTACCCTGAAATTTATACGAAATTCAAACAGGTAATACAATGAAACCAACTATGTTTAAAAACACAATTACAACACTTTACTTAGCTCTTGCAGTCAGTGCCGCTTTAGCACAGACGAATGCTGGTTCATCTAAAATAATTAAGATCGACGGAAAAGGTACCGGACGGCTTTTTGATGGGGTCGGAGCTGTCAGTGCAGGCTCTTCCTCAAGATTGTTAATAGATTATGCCGATAAATCCAGAAGTGATATTTTAGATTACCTGTTCAAGCCAAACTTCGGTGCAGGCTTTACTTATCTTAAGACTGAAATTGGAGGGGATGGTAACACCACCTGTGGTTCGGAACCAAGTTTTGCACGAACAAGGGCGGAAATGGAAAAACCTCATTACAATCGTGGATTTGAGTACTGGCTGATGCGTGAAGCTGCAAATAGAAATCCGAATATAGAACTCGATGCCCTGGAATGGAGCATGCCCGGATGGTTTAAAGGGGTATGGTCACAGGATAATGCAGACTACCTGGTCAAGTTTATTGAAGGTGCAAAACACTGGGGCCTCAAGATGAAGTATATTTCAGGTTGTTGGAATGAACGCGATTATAACAGGGATTGGATTGTCAATGTGTTAAGACCTACACTCGATCGGAATGGCTTTAAAGATATTAAAATAAATGCACCCGAAGGTGCTGGTAAAGCATGGGAAATCAGTGATTTGCTGGTTAAAGACTCTGTGTTCAGAAATACAATTTCATCGATCAGCTATCACTATCCGGACTCCTATATGTGGGGATATAGAGGTGAAGAACCAAATCCAAATTCTGTTCTGACAGAATTACCCTTATGGTCCGGTGAGGATTTTTCATTGCCCGGAGCATCCTGGAGAAACACGACATACTTAGCCAAGAACATTCTAAAGTGTTACATCAAATGGAAAATAGTGAAAGTAAATATGTGGTGTCCGATTGCTTCAATGCCCGATATTTCCTGTTTTTCGAACGTAGGCTTGATGAAAGGGACTACACCGTGGTCAGGATATTATGAGGTGTGGCCAACGATTTGGGCAGTAGCGCATTTTAACCAGTTTGCCAAACCGGGATGGAAGTACCTCGATAGTGGCTGTGGGGAATTCAGTGGTGATGGTGCTTACTGTACTTATAAAAACATGGATGGCAGCAATGATTATAGTATTGTGGTGGTCAGCGGTTCAGAGGGGCAGAAATTAACATTCAATATCGCTGATCTTCCTAAAGATAAGTTGCATGTGTGGAAGTCGGACAGTAAAAGCCAATTTGTACAACAGGAAGATGTTTCTGTAGTCAACGGAGAAGTTACATTAGCTATTGATCCGGAGAGTATTTATACGATTACGACAACGACAGGTCAGCAAAAGGGAGCGCACAATATTCCTAAAGAAAAAGCCTTCCCAACAAAATACAGTGATAATTTTGATAATTACTCTTTAGAAAGAGCCCCGCTTTCGCCAAAATACTTTTATGACAACTCGGGGGCTTTTGAATTGGCGCAATCTGAGGGAAATAATAAATACTTAAGACAATTGCTCGTAAACGATATCACTCACTGGATTCCGGATGAATGTGCCTATACGTTTGTTGCGCAAAATACGGAATGGGAGCAGGGTGAAATTTCTTCTGATGTTTTTGTCGAAAATGATGCCTTTAATGGAGTCGGCTATGCCGGACTAATTTTGAGAGGAGCCTATGATAAAGCCAATCAATCAAATATTCCTTTCGGCTATCGTTTTAATATCTATAAAGATGGTACATGGAAACTTCAGACAAAGAAAAATATACTTGCAAGTGGAAATGTGGATACGAGTAAATGGCATAAGCTGAAGTTGACCGGAAAAGGAAGCAATATCAAAGGTTACATAGACGGCCAACTCGTTGTTGATGTACAGGATGATACCTATTCAATTGGTGCGGCAGGTTACGTATCGGGCTTTAATTTTGCTGGATTCGACAACCTTGTCCTCAACTACACTCCGGCCTCAGGCCAATTGCTGTCTGCATGGAAACCAGCGACCTCTCCAGCTGATCCCGTGGGACATAGCTTGATTGGTGCATTTGATGGAAATAGCCTTTCCAAGTGGAGTCCAAAAGCTGATGGTACCGAGCAGCATCTGGTCGTGGATCTTGGTTCTGTACAGAAAATCAAAAGATGTGAAACCTTCACGGATTTTGTGGATAAAGGAGCACAATATAAAATTGAGTATTCCGCCGACAATGTAAAATGGTCTGTTTTTGCAGATAAAACCAACAACGCTAAAATATCAATTCCATGTTTTGCTGATGAGGGCAATGCCAAAGCGAGATGGGTACGATTGACAGTGTTACCTGCCAAAGACAAGACTATTGCCAATATCTATGAATTTAAGGTTTATGGAGATTAACTAGCTTTCCACAACAAAATGAGGGATTTGAAACACGATATATCATGAAGAAACTGTTAACTGTATTTTATTTTTGCTGCTTCGCTTTTACAACTGTATCTGCTCAGCAAAAGCCCTTAAAATTGTGGTATGATAAACCAGCGGAAATTTGGGAAGCCACATTGCCGATGGGCAATGGCAGGTTGGGAATGACACCCGATGGCGGTATTTTAAAGGAGCGCATTGTCCTGAACGATATTACTCTATGGTCTGGAAGTCCGCAGGATGCCAATAATTACGAGGCCTACAAAAGCCTTCCGGCTATCCGGCAACTTATTTTACAGGGTAAAAATGATGAGGCGCAAGCATTGGTAAACAGCAATTTTGTCTGTAAAGGTGAAGGCTCAGCAGGAGAACGGTGGGGTAAATTTCAAACAATGGGTGCATTGCAGGTCGATTTCACCTATAAGGGGGATCAGGGAAAGGAACAAAAAGTTGAGAACTACCGTCGCGAGCTCCTATTGGACCAAGCCATTGCGAACTGTACATTTACACGTAATGGTGTAAATTATAAACGCGAGTATTTTACAAGTTTTGACGATGATGTCGATGTCATTCGGTTGACAGCAGACAAGCCGGGGCAGCTCAATTGTCGTATTGCGATGAATAGACCTGAACGTTATCAGGTTAATACAGTGGGCAACGAATTGCAGATGTCCGGCCAGCTCAATAATGGTACCGATGGTAAGGGGATGAAATATCTGGCTCGGGTACAGGCGAAATTGAAAGACGGAACGATCCGTCCGGAAAATAATAATCTGGTTGTTGAGGATGCTACTGAGGTGTTGATTTACATTTCTGCCGGAACCGATTTCAAGGGCTTTGACTTTGAACAAAAGACAAGTCAATTTTTGTCTGCGGCGATGAAAAAAAGTTATGATCTGCAAAAACGCAGTCATATAGTTACATTCAATAAGCTCTTTAAACGTGCTTATATTGATCTTGGAGAAGGGGCAGCTGCAGATTTACCAACAGACCGTCGGATAGCCAATTTCTACAACAATTTCAATAATGATCCATCACTCGCGACTTTGTTTTTTCAGTATGGGAGATACCTGAGCATCAGTAGCACCCGAGTGGGATTGTTGCCACCAAATTTACAGGGTCTTTGGGCGCAGGAGATCAACACACCATGGAATGGGGATTATCACCTGGATGTGAATGTACAGATGAATCATTGGCCTCTGGAGGTGGTCAATCTATCTGAACTGAATCTGCCACTTGCGGAATTGGTGAAAAGTCTTGTTGAACCGGGAAAGAAAACCGCCAAGGCTTACTATAATGCTGATGGCTGGATTGCGCATGTCATTACAAATGTCTGGGGATTTACTGAGCCTGGCGAAAGTGCATCATGGGGAGCATCAAATGCGGGCTCAGGATGGTTATGTAGCAATTTATGGGATCATTATGCTTTTACAAATGATTTAAACTATCTAAAAGATATCTATCCTGTGCTGAAAGGTTCGGCAGAATTTTATAAAAGCGTGTTAGTGAAAGACCCTAAAACAGGCTGGATGGTTACTTCCCCGTCGGTTTCGCCAGAGAATACTTTCTATATGGCTAACGGAAAGACCGCGAGCATCTGTATGGGACCTACCATTGATAATCAGATTGTGCGGGAGCTGTTTACGAATGTGATCACAGCCTCCAAAAAGCTAAAAATTGATCATGCGTTTAGACAGGATTTGGAGAATTTGCTGCAGGCGATACCACCGGCCGGAGTGATCAGCAAAGATGGACGTATACAGGAGTGGTTGGAGGATTATAAGGAAATCGAACCGACTCATCGTCACGTTTCTCATTTATATGGGGTTTATCCAGCAGCATTAATCACGCCTTTATCTACTCCCGAACTTGCGGAAGCTGCAAAAAAGACGCTTGAGGTAAGAGGAGATAATAGTACGAGCTGGTCTATCGCTTATAAAACCTTGTTTTGGGCAAGACTTCATAATGGAAACAGAGCGTTCAAATTGATCCGGGAAATGCTAAAACCGGTAGCTGATCCCAATAATATGGGCGGTGGTGGCGGTGTTTATCCGAATCTATTTTCCGCACATCCTCCATTTCAGATCGATGGCAATTTTGGTGCTACAGCTGGTATTGCTGAAATGCTTTTGCAGAGTCACGATGGCTGTATAGATCTGTTGCCTGCTCTACCTGATGCATGGAAAAATGGCGAGGTGAAAGGCCTTAAAGCGAGGGGTAATTATACGGTAGACATGAAATGGAAAGAGGGTAAATTGATCAAGTATACCATACGCTCTGCGAAGCCAGAAAAAATAAAAATCAGATTAAATGGTGGCTACCAATGGTACACCACACTTAAAAATATTTAAGTAGCTGTTCAAAGGAATGCCTCTCATGGGCATTTTTTTAAAAAACTATCATCCCCCCACCTTTATCGGTGGGGGAATAATAGTTCAGCTTTAAACGATTAATATCATTGATAGCAAACCAATAAGCGCAGCGTGTATACTGATTTTATCCTTTATCTTTTTTGTTAAAATTAAAACGTCTTGCAATACTGAATCCCCATCTAAATTGTCCTTTCCCCCATGAACTGTTGGTCTCACTGATAAACTGTGATTCTTGTATCGCTGTGGCATTTGTAAAATTGAGATGAAATATATGTCCACCTGTGTCCATTTCCAGACCAACTCCTAAAGCATTGTAGTAGCGTTGGCCAGTTACCTCTTCACGGTACTTCTTTTTCGAGGATTGAAGGAAAGGAAGGAAATAGTCGGCAACGAATGCTATCCTCTTACTGACTTTCGCCCTACCACCAATACCGATTGCAAACATGTTATTCTGATCATTATAAGCTGTATAATTACGGTGAAGATAGGAGGGTACAACGGTAAGAGACAAACTCGAACTGAATTTTCGAGCAATAATCAATTGCGTCACATAGCTCAGGCGGTCGCTGAACCGTTCGAAACTTGCCGCTGAATGTTTTTCTTCCGAAGCCTCCATCGCGGATACGACTGTGCTTCCAAAAAAGGCGATCGAAACAGGTACACTATTGTCTATTGTTTGTTCAACAAAGCGGTATTTGATATTACCTTCATAGAGTTGTCTGACTTCTGTAGCACCTTTCGCTCTGGCGATTCCGATGTTGATATTATCCGTTAAACCATAATCAAAACCGATCCTGATATCTGTTGAATTGTCAAGACCGAAGAAATTTTTTGCTCCGCCGGCACTTCCTCCAATATCCCCAAACCGGTGATCTACTCTGAAGTCCATTTCATTTCGATGAATGGTTTCAGTAGTTTTTAGATTGATCAAGTTGCCTGATTTAAATGTCGCCGTAACTTTTTCGTTCTTTGGCCCTTCAAGCTTGATCATTTTATCGAGATCTTCCTGTGCAACTACTTTCAGCGAAATAATAGATAGCATTATGCATAGTATACTTTTCATAATTGAATGGAATAATTATTAGTTATAAGCAGCTTCTATTTTTACTTTCACGACCTCCGCAATTTTCTTTCCGACGATGGAGGGAATACTGATTTTATGGTCTGCCAGTCTGACATCAAAGGCTGCGATAGCTTTTATTGCACCATTCTTCACATTGAAAGTTGCCGCGGTAGAATAGGATTTACCGACACCGTGAATTTGTAAAGTACCTGAAACATTCAATTTGTAGGTGCCATCTTTGGCTAATTTTTCACATTCTTCGATCTTACCTTTAAATTCAGAGAGCGGATATTTATCGCTCTCCATATAGTTTTCATTAAAATGCTCCTGCATCAGTTTTTTATCAAATTGAAATGAGGTAATTTTTACCCGAAAGATAATTTCTCCTGTTTTGATATTTAGGGCAGACCCCGCTAAACTGCTTTTCGCTTCTATATCTTCTAGGGGGGCACTGCTGAAAAAAGAAATGGTTGCAGCTTTGGAGACTAAGGAATTTGTCTGCTGAGCGAATGCCGCTTTACTCCATAGCAATAACAGGAGTATACTATAGATATGTATCTTATTCATATGAGTTTTGCATTAGTTTTCCGGAGTATTGCGTTTGATCCAAGCATCCAGCAATTCTATTTCTTTCGCTGTCAAGGTGCCCCCGATGGGCATCGTTTTGGTCACGAGTACGACGTTGTTAATTCTTGTAATATGATCTTTGACAGAGTTATATCCGTTAAATTCCCAGCGTGCACTGGCAGGTCGTCCGGCGGTATGGCATGACCTGCATTTGGTTTCAAAAAGTGCTTTTGCAAAATTTGTATAGGATACATTTTTTACGGTAACTTCTTCTGGCCCCGAAGGTTCAGGAGATAATTCCTCCGCTTGTTTTTTTGTACAACCTGTAAGTGCAATCGCTATTATAACAATAGTCGCAATAGTCAAGATGAACTTATTGTTCGGGATGAGCGGTCTAGCTATTTTTAGTTTTTTCATCTTTATCATTTTTTTCTCGAAGTTGATGAAGCTATCAGCTTTATTTTTTACACATTTTTATCTGCTTGTGCTTTCAGGGACTCGTTCGAATGTTTCGGACTCCGTTCAGCTGGCCGTTTATTTGAATAAATCATGAAGCTTCATAAATTATAATTTAGCTAGCAGGTGCAATAGTTGATTTGTCATTCAAGATTGGCCATACTGCGGGGCGAGGAAAGCTAATTCCTTTGTTGTCACCACGTTGTTGATCCTGACCAAAATAGTACATAGGCCATCCTTTGAAAGTCAATTGTTTTTTACCAAAAACATCGATAACCGAAATATCTGCCGATTTTATGAGGGACGGTAAGGCTCCTTTGTCCATTTGATAGATGGGCCAGATATTATCATTACTGAAATCGGGTTTGGTGAATGTATTTTTATTGAATTTGTCAGGGCTAAAGGCGTAAAGTGTTCGGCCTTTATCGTCGGTTAAATACAAGGTGCTGCTCGTACCTTCCGTGTAATCTCCCAAATAGTTTTTCCCATCATGCCCGACAAGTTGTGCATTGGCAACCATCAGCACATAATCGGGCTTTGCCACATACCAGATTTTATTTACGGCATCCCCTTTTACAGGATCAGATTGGCTGTCTCCAGCATAATAATATAGTGGCCAACCTTTGTAGGTACTTTGTTTGCTACCATCAGCTCTCGTAATTTCACCTAGAAGGCTTTTATCGATCTTCATATCAGAACTAGTCTCATTGTTATGATAAATCGGCCAGGTTGATAGACAATTTCCTGTACATGCTGACATGCCTTTGGTATCATTTGAAAAGAAATAGAGCGTTTTTCCATTAGCATCTGTCAGAATGGTACCAAATTGAGCATTTGCAGCTGTTTGTATTCCTCTCTTTTTATCCTCAGGGGCTTTATCGTCATCTTTAGAACAAGACGAAAAAAGGGACAACATGAGGACGGCAATTAGGGTTGTTTTTACATTTTTTGGGTTGATTTCCATTATACTAAGTTTTAATTGTTGATACTAGCCATTACGACCATGTTCTGGAAAAGGTTGCCTGCAATGAAAAAAATGTTTTTTTTCATTGCAGGCAACCTTTCTTATTATCTCATCGTACTACATTTTATACTATATTTATCAAAAGAAAAGCAACAATATCGAGTGGCGATAAAAGAAGTTGACGAAAAATCTATCCATATTATTAAGGGATGCATAAATGAGGACCGCAGATCTCAAAAAGATCTTTATACCACATATTATGCACTGGCGCTGGGTATATGTTTACGATATGCGGATAATAAAGAAGATGCAATAGGTATTTTAAACGAGGGATTTTTTAAAGTATTTAAAAATATAATCAAATATGATTATCAGAAGCCTTTATCTACCTGGATAAAAAAAATCATGACAAACACGGCAATAGATTTCTATCGCGCGAAAATTAGACAGGGTTACTTGGTCGATATTGCTGTGGTTGAACATGCTATTGCCGATAATGATACGATAACTCAAAAATTGAATTACGAGGATTTGCTAGGGATGATACATCGGCTTCCACCGGCCTATCGTACAGTGTTTAATCTTTATGCGATTGATGGGTATGGACATGAAGAGATCAGTGATATGCTGGGGATTGCAGTTGGAACTTCAAAATCCAATTTGCATAAAGCCCGCGGACGACTTGCTGAAATGGTAAAAAGCCAAGAGGAGACAAAAGGTAAAACTGGGGAGAATACATGATGGAAAAGGACAAGAACAAGATTGATGAGATCTTTAGAAAAGGTCTCGATGAAGCCAATTTTGACTTTAATGAATCGCATTGGGAGGAGATGGAGTCTCGATTGAACAGTGATCGAAATAAGAGAAAGTCAGCATTGTATTTCCTGACAGTACTATCTATGGTAGCTGCCGCAGTTCTCGCTCTTTTTTTTATTTGGAATAAGGATGTACCGGTAGAAAGCAAAAAAATGGATAATTCTGGTCAATCTGCTGCTATAAAAAAATCTGAGCAGCAGGTAGGGGATAGGATTATTCCGCATGATTTTTCACGGATAACCCCTCAGGGAAAAACGGAAAATATAAAATCCGGGTTGAAAGAAGGTATTGATTTTAGTCTGGGGGAAAAAACTGCTGGAGAGCTGACACAAAATAATACGATAGCAGCACTCCCGGAAACAAATCATGGTATCCTACGGCGGATTGAAACGAAAACCGATTTTACAGTTCCGAAAATGAAATTTAAAGCTGGGCAACTATCCCGTTTTAATTTATCCGTAGATCCGGTTGAAACAACAGGAGATCGGTTAGCCGCGTTGTATAATCAAAAGCAAGTTGAGGAGTCCAGTGCACCAGAAAGAGAACCGTCTGTGTTAACACTTTTGGCGGGACCTGATCTAACGAGTGTAAAAGGTGCCGGTAAATCTTCCTTAAGTCAGAACGTTGGTTTGGCGTATTCCTACCCACTAATTAAAGGGTTGAGTGTTTCTGTTGGCGCTGTCTATGCCAAGAAGAATTATAAGTCAGCATACAGCTTTTATTCTCCGTCGAATCCTCCTCAATTGACACAGTTGCCTAGCCAGGTCACTGCCGTATGTGATGTGATCGATGTCCCTTTGACAGCAAATTATACGGTATTGAAAAGTAAAAAGGTAAAGTTTAATGTCAGTGCTGGTCTGTCCAGTTATTTTATGCTGAAGGAAAAATATACATTTGACTATGAAGGTGAAGCCAGTTATGGAGACAAAAAGGGTGCAGTCTATGGGGCCAAAAGCAGTTACGACGATAAAAAAAGTGTAGGCTATGAGGTTAATGGCGAAAACCAGCATATTTTTGGTGTAGCAGACTTTTCGATATCGGTTGAAAAGAAAATCAGCAACAAGATTAATATAGGCATAAAACCTTTTGTTAAGATACCTCTAACAGGAATAGGATATGGGAATGTGGACTTACAATCAAAAGGTGTCGCGTTTACACTGGGATTGAGTTTGTGATATAGTCAGTATACCGGTCAAGCATCGAGCTGATCATGTTTACAGCTGAATAATTCTGTCGGACGAAAGAAAAAGAGAGGGACAATTGATTGTTTCAATCGTCTATACTGTTATACGGATACATCATCATGCTTGATTCGGGCACAACTGTATGCAATAAAGTATGCTGTAGAAGGATAGTGGATCTTAATGAATGACAGTTGATTAATGCAGAATATTTCGTATTTTCAAGAGAACATATGATCAAATAGACTATGCATACCGGAAGAAGATACAGTCCCCAGGAATTTTTCAAATGGACTTTCCGCGATACCTTGTGGATACTTTTAATAGCTACAGTCCCTACCGCTTTATATTATTTTGGCTGGCATTTTCTTGCATTACCCTGGCAGCCCCTTGCCCTGTTGGGGACTGGCTTGGCTTTCATTGTCGGATTTAAAAATAATGCGAGTTATGGGCGTATTTGGGAAGCGAGGCAGATCTATGGCAGCGTGATCAACGACAGTCGTAATTTCGCATTTTTGGTACGCGATACGGCCGGTGGAAAGCAGAGCCCGATTGTAAAACAAGTGTTCTACCGGCACTTTGCCTGGCTTACCGCATTGCGATACCAACTTAGGGAACCACGTATTTGGGAAAATACCGGTCGTAAGAGCAATCAAGAATTTCTGCGTACACATTATCGTATTCCTGAATGGGATGGCAAGTTGGAAGAGGTGTTGGGAAGCTACCTGGAAGAAAAGGAACTCACTTATATTCTGTCCAAAAAGAATAGGGCAACCCAATTGTTGGCATTACAGTCGGAACAGGTTGCAGCCCTGAAAAAAGAGGGGCATATCAATGATTTTCAATGGTTGGAGCTGCAACAGGGGATCATCAGGCTGATCGATGATCAGGGAAAAGCCGAGCGTATCAAAAACTTTCCTTATCCGCGCAATTTCGCTTCGGTTACGACTTATCTGATGTTTGTGTTTATTTTATTATTGCCTTTTGGTTTGCTCCGGGAGTATGATAAATTGGGGGAGGGGACGTTTCTGGAAGGATATAGTATTTGGCTTAATGTTTTGTTTTCGACAATCGTAGCATGGGCATTTCACGTTTTGGATACCATAGGAGAGAGCTCCGTCAATCCATTTGAAGGTAGTGCCAATGATATACCGATTACACAAATTAGCCGAATGATCGAAATTGATATGCGTGATATGTTGGATGAGACTTCTCTACCACAACCTATTGTTGCTGAAAATAATATTTTAATGTAAACCGTTTATTCTGTCTGTCGTAGCCTCTTTGTTCTTTTTAGCTCGAAAACAGCATACGTGTAAAGGATTGAAAACAGAATGAAAAAAATATCTACTATTTTGGTAGATATTTTTGTTTTTATGATTTTAGATCTTTATATTTGTACTATCATAATTTAGGTTTATAATTGGTTATTTAAAGGTTTTCATTCTCCCCGTTTGAAAACCTTTTTTTTGCGAAAGTGTCTGTTTTCTATTGGTCAGAAAGGACCTTCAGTTGATTTTCATGGCTGTTGGTGCTTACAAGAGCATGAAGGTTTTGTTTATGTATTGTTTTAATCAATGATCAATTCATGGTCTATCTGTCGTTCAATCCTATCTAGCGAAAAAGATCGTACACTGGTTTTAATTTTCCTACACTGGTTCTAATTTTAATGTAAGATCGCTGTATTTATCATTTCTCTCATCCTTGTCGGGAGCATAGGAAAATGTATATCTTAAACTGAAAGTGTTAGAACTTTTGTTGGAAACATTATTCGTTTCAATCACTATACTAGGAGTCTGTTAGTTCATTCGCATCTTATGGATCTTGTTTGATACATAAGCGTTATACTGTATGAAGCTTGGATATTGATCTGTTTTAGCCATTTCTGGGATAATAATGGCTAATTCAGTACCCAAATCTAAAAACTGTGTCTCCAGGAGCTTAAACCTATTTTCATCAGCACGCTCTTTAGCCTTGGTCATTTCAGCGAATAGGTTTTCCAGCTTATCCAAATATTTTTCTGCTTTCTCATTGTTTAACTCGGGACGATTTGCGTTTCCTACCTGTTCTGTCGCTTGTCTATTTTGGGCATTGTCCTCTTTTTTGCCAGCCTGATTATTGTTGAAGAATGTATTTAAACCAAAAGCTAGTAGTGTAAACAGGGGTAGAACAATCAGCATGATAAGCGGTCTGCCACCGTATTTTTTAAATTTGATGTAAGCATAATATAAAAGTATGCCTCCCAATATAAGTAAACCGATTGCTAAACCTATATTTCCTAAAAATTCATAAACAGGAAGTAATATTCTTGGGATTCTATACGATGATTGCTCATTAAAATAACTGACTCCAAGAACCAAAAAAAATGCGCCAATAAATCCCATTGCAAAGGATTTAACTTTTTCTGCAATTGCCTGAACGTTGTTTGCTGTTGTCATTTTGTCGAAGGTTTAACGAGCTGAACAAATAGCATCAGCCTTTATAAACTAAAATTAATGACTACTATAAAATTAAATCTTATCTATTTACAATCCGTGATATCCCTTTTACAATTCGACTAATGGGATCTCCAGAATACCGGCTACTGCTTATTGGATCGTCAAGACTCATTAATACGAAGTATGTTACAGGGATTAGGGCTACCTTTATTTCTGCCCGCCGTAGTATTCCGCGTCGCTTACAGGCTCTAGCCAGACTGTTTCTCCTTTTTCCCGCCCAGTTATCGCAATCTGTACAAAGGCTGTATCCGCACTCGCTCCATGCCAATGAGGGACATTGATCGGACACTTCACAACTTCTCCTTTCCTTACGATCACCTTTTCCTTGCCCTTTTCCTGATAATATCCAACCCCATCCAAAGCCAATATAATTTGTCCTGCTGGGTGAGAATGCCATTTTGTTCGTGCACCAGGTTCGAAGGTTACACTTCCAACAGCATTTTGGTTGGTATTATCCGCATCGACCAGGCTGTTAAGCCAGGCTGTTCCCGTGAAATTATCATTTTCGATTTTTTTCCCTTTGGCAAAAATCAGATTTTCAGTTCTGTTCATATCAGTATTGATGGATTGTACCTTGTTTCCACATGCCGAAAGCAGGGTGGTGAATATCAGTGGAGTAATTATTTTTAAGTGTTTCATTTGTAATAGCTGTTTCATTGTTTTACTTTGTTGTCTTCAGCACCTCGTCCAGTACATTGCCAGCAACAATTGCTTCACCTTCCCCGATCTTTGACTTTATGATCGTAACGAATTGTTGCAATTGTTCGGCAGTCAGGCCGACATTCAGACATATTTTCAAATGGGATTGAAGCATGGGCTCGACGCCACCGATACTTGCGAGTACCGAAATTGTGACCAGCTCCCGTTCTGTATAACTCAAAATATCCCGTTCAAAAATATCAGCAAATAGATGTTCTTTCAGAAAAACCTCTATAATAGGGGCAAAAGCGGCATAACCAGTTTTCGTTCCCATTTCAGGGGCACCCGTTAGTTGCTGCAGTATTGTCCGCCCACGTGCATATTTACTTTCACTATTATCAATAGACGAAGCTTCGGCTCCGGGTGGATCTGTTATACCTTTTGCTTTTCGTTCGTCCAGTACAACCATGAATGTTTGTAGGCCGCGGATACTTCTTGGAAACCCAGCATAGGCATAGATATGCACAATGACCTCCTTGATCTGGTTAACCGTCAAACCGGCGTCAAGTCCTGTTTCCAGTTCTGTTTTGAGCATAACGAGATCTCCTTTTGCAGTGGATGCGGCGATGGCCACAATATGCTGTTCTTTTAAAGATAAGCTTTTCTTTGGGTTTGTTTGCGCTTTCAACATAGAGGAAAAGGATACAAATAAGATAAGTAGTATGTTGTTTAATTTATTGCTAGTCATTGTTATTCTTGATTATACAATCTGCGTTCTGGAATATTGATCTTTTTCAATTACCTGCTATCAGGGACAAGTAGCTTTGTGAATGACAAAGAGCCCAATTTCCAGACACCGTTCTGTTTCATCCGCTTTTTTATACCAGATACCGCCACTTTTGATGACATCGAGTTCCCGTTGTTTCCCCCAGGAGCCACCCATATGGACGAACATGGATTTTTCATGAAAGAGCTTATCTAATTCGGAGGTGTTTTTATCAGCCATCCATTGCCATTTTTCTTTGGATATCGCCATGATCTCCTGATCGGGAGAAGATTGCTGTGCAAAGGACAACTGTAGCCCCATGACGATGAATAGCATATTGAATATTAATTTTTTCATCTTGTTTGATTCGTTTTAAATCCCTTATTTCAGATTTTCACCAAAGAAGCTGGTCAATTTTCCTACAGCTTCTTCAACATATTCCGGTTTCCAGTAGGTTTCAATATGTGTGGCCCCTTCGATTACAAAAAGCTCCTTGTTTTTTGCATTGATTGCTTTTGGAAAAGCTTCGTCGCTCATATATTTTGTGTCAGCTTTACTTCCTGCGATCATGAGCAGCGGTTGATCGATAAGTTCGATCTGATCAGTAGCATCCCATGTCATGAGATCCATCAAACTGCTTGTTGTATAGAGAAAGGTTGAATTGGGATGAGCGTGGGTTCGGTAGTAATAGACAAATCCTTCACGATAGAGATCGGTTGGTGTTTTGGCAATTTCTTCATCCGTTACGCTGGCGAGCCCCGAAAGCTTGATCTTTCCACCGGCAGCTTCTTGCGCGCGGGCATCCGAAGCTTGTTTTAGGCGCTCTTGAATGGTATTTATCTGGGAATTCTGAAAACCATTACGTCTTACCTCACCAGAATTGAACATACTCAGGGTAGCTATGGCTTTTAGACGCTTGTCCGATTGTGCTGCTTTAAGTGTATAACCACCACCACCGCAAATTCCCAACGCACCTACTTTGTTTGCATCTACGCCAGCATACAAACTTATAAAGTCTGCCATTCCACGGATATCTTCGGTACGGAATTGGGGTCTGTCTGTATGACGTGGAGTGCCACCACTTGCACCCTGATAAGCTGCATCGGCAGCAATGGTAATGTACCCCGCTTCTGCCAAACGCTGTGCATATAGGCCCGCGGTTTGCTCCTTGATACCACCGTTAGGATGGGCGACAACAACCGCCGGATATTTCTTTGAACTATCGTAATCCGCAGGAGTATATACGTTGGCAGCGATATCGATTCCATTCAATTTGTAGCTGACGGGATGGATATTTACTTCACCCTTTATATTTTCCTTGATGGCATCCCCATAGACAAGACCAAAGGGGTTTTTGGACTTGTTCTGGGCTTCTGTGATCATGCCCGTTGCCATAAACATGGCTACTATAATATATTTTATCTGTTCCATTTGATGTGATTTTAAAGTTATTTCCTGTTATTTAATTTTTACAAACCAATCTATCGTTAGTGCCTTCATCGCTGCTTTCAGTGTTTATGCAAAGTTCAGCATGTTGGCTTGCTTTTTGGGTATACGGATTACAGGTATTACTACCAATATTACTTATCCAAACTTTTAGTTTTTAATTGTTTATCCTGATACAATGTGCTCACAATACAAATCTCAGGTTTACAGCAGCGGAATATGGTATATGGATTACTTATATTGATACCATTATTACTGATGATAGCCTGTTTAATAAAATACTGGATTTCAGTTTTGTAATTTTGAATAAATAAGAAATTGCCATGGAAGAGATTATCAATTTTAAAACAATCAAAGAATACAACAATTTCAATAATAATGAAACGTTGCATCCCTTGATTAGCATTGTTGATTTGAGCAAAGCGGATCCAAGAAAGTTGTCGAAGCTTAGGTATGAATTTTATACCATATTCTTTAAAGAAGTGAAATGTGGAGACTTGAGATATGGACTGAAGAATTACGATTACGAGGAAGGTACTTTGATATTTCTCGCACCGGGACAGGTGATCGGGGAGAATGGAAATGAATATTATCAACCCCAGGGTACAGCTTTGGTTTTCCATCCGGAGCTTTTATATGGGACTTCGCTCGCCAAGGACATTAGCAATTATTCTTATTTTGCCTATTCCGCCAGTGAAGCGCTACATTTATCAGAGCAGGAAAGGAAGACCATCATTGACTGTCTGGAGAAAATCAAACTTGAATTAAAACATAACATCGACAAGCATACCAAGAAGCTGATCGTTTCCAATATTGAGCTCTTCCTCGATTATTGTCAGCGTTTTTATGATAGACAGTTTATCACCCGCGACAATGTAAATAAAGGAATATTAGAAAAATTTGAGACGCTTTTAGACGACTATTTTAATTCTGAAAAACCTCAGGAGAATGGCTTTCCGACAGTATCTTAATGTGCTGAACAGTTGTATCTTTCTCCGAACTATTTTGGCGATCTTATCAAGAAGGAAACTGGCAAATCACCACAGGAATTTATTCAATTCAAATTGATCGAACTTGCAAAACAGAAAATATTTGATACTGAAAAAAGTATTGGTGAGATAGCGTTTGAACTCGGATTCAAATACCCACAACATTTTAATAGGTTTTTCAAAAAGACAATCGGAAAAACTCCGGGGGAATACAGAACTGCAAATTTAAATTAAGGTCGACCAATTCGTGGTGATATCTATCTAAAGATTTTTGAAGGGATATTTCAACGAAACCGGTTAATATGATGTTATTTTTCAATAGAAGGAGTAGCTCAGATCGAGGATGCGATCTTCAAAATAATGAGCCATTTTAGCTGTTTCAGATTTTCGTTGTATTGTCGTTAGAAAGCCTTTTTTATTATACGTCATAATCAACTCGCTGACTTTTTGCCCATTCCAGCTATTTTCCATCAATACCAGATTTTTGTTTTTGTCATAGGTATATTTTTCATTTCTAGGCTCAATACTGGCATTTGTTTCATTTATTGCCAATAGAAGTCCATCTTTAAAATCATATTGTTCGGAGGGTATGGTCTTGGCAGCACAACCAGCATGGAGAAATTGAACAATAGGTTGATTATTTAGATAATAATACGTTATCTTTTGGTGACAGGTATCTTGACTACCCCCATTTTTTACAAAATCGAAGAATTCTGTACGTTCCTCTGCCTCAAATTTATTCTCTGTAAAATAACGATATCGCCAGGAAGAAAACTTATTTTCATTGATCATGTTGTTTAATAGATTTTCATCCGGCCAAGATCCTTTGAGAATGATTTGATCTAAACCGGGAACAGGTTCGCCCATCCAATCATTATTTTGTGTTCTATTGGGCATTTGAGCGTTCAAGGAAAAGATACTGATATTGTCAATTCGATTTTTTTCGTCATACCCATACAGCTTTATTTTTACGGTGCCATTATGATAATCAATTCTCGCTTCTCTAGCGACAAGACCATTGGTATTATAGTGATATGCTGTATAAAAAACAGTATCTATTTTTTCTTTATTGAATCGGGTCATACTTATGCTCGCCAAAAGACCATTGGAATCAAATGCATAGTGATTGGCAATTCCATTTTCCTGACTTTTGAGGGTTGCATTTTTTACCCTATTTTCCTTCATAAAAGTTGGGTTAAACGGGAATATTGTCTTTGTGAAATAACCTTCGATCTCAAACGGAGTAACCAGATAGAAAGATGGTACTTGAGCGCTTCCGGTCATTGGAGCAAGGGATACTAAGATACCGATGAAACGGGAAAAAAGACTGTAATTCAGGTTTATCATATTTTAAAAATTATACTGGATCGTAACAGAATTTACAGTGTGGTTTCATAAAAAACAACAATATCATTACCAAGCGTGGATATTTTGAGTGTATTGTTATTTCCATTGTTCCAGGTTATTACAACTGACTGTAGGATTTTGTCTTCAATTTCTTCTCCTTTCTGATAGAAGACCTCCCATTTATATTCGTTGCCTTCGCTATCTTTAAAACTAGATGTCCCTTCACGCAGTACTGTATTTAATTTAAAAACCGATTTAAAACTTCCGATATGTTGTATCAGGTTATAAACTGCGAATATATTGGTATTTGGTATCTGCACAGTCTCCGAGGAATTTACGTCATAACCTGAGGTCACCGTTAGAAGTATTCCGTTTTGAAATATTTGCCTTGAAATGTAATTGTCATGTTCACTTTCGCTCAAGGATTCAGCTATTTTGCCACTTTCCCATTTATTGCCGAAGGGTTGAGCGAATTGTTTCAACCAATCAGAAAGCTTATCCGTATTCTCCTTCGGTGGCTGTATGGTTGCCAAATTATCTTTTATAACATACCCCTTGACATTATTATGTGTTACTTTCATCCAATAAGTTCTTGCTCCATTTACGACCACTGAATTGTCTAGCATGGTCAGCTTATCTACATCTGAATTATTGAAGGTCACTTTAGAACCATAGGTGACGATCGTTAGGACATTTGCTTGTTCGCTGGGACTTTCATAAAGTTTCACTCCCTCAGACAGTGTCGCATAATAGGTTTTGGGTACTTGCTGTGCAAATGCATTTAAGCTAAAAACAAATGCTAAAAAACTGAAAATCCAAGTTTTTTTATGAATGAATGTTTTGAGGCTTGCCATAGAGATAATTTATTTTATGAATCAATCTGATCACTTCATCACAATTGAAGCCGACGAAGGCAGCATGAATGCCTTAAAGGGAAAATTGACGAATGAACAAACAAATTTATACAGATGAAATATAGCTATAATTGTAATTTTATTCTAAAGAATTTTATTTTAAATTACAATGAATGGGCGGGGTGCTTTTTTTACCCTTCAAAATTTACAGGTATGATTAGAAAAATTGAAACGAGCGATTATCAAAATCTGATCCAAATATGGGAGAGTGCTGTGTTGAACACACATGATTTTCTGAAAGAGGAGGATTTTAATTATTATAAGGCGCAAATTCCAACCTATTTTGAGCATGTTGTGCTGTTGGGCTATGAGGAAAATGGCGTATTAGTTGCGTTTATGGGAATTGCTGGAGAGAACCTGGAAATGTTATTTATTCACAATGATTTTCGTGGTAGAGGAATTGGTAAACAACTGATTTATCATGCAATAAAACATCTGGAGGTGGCTAAAGTAGATGTAAATGAGCAAAATATCCAAGCCGTGGATTTCTACAAGCATATCGGATTTAAAGTTCTTGAAAGGTCCGCATTGGACGGACAGGGTAAAGAATACCCTATCCTACACATGGGGTTAGAAGCTAAAAGCTACTAAACTGTAGTGCTATTATTTTATTTGCGAATGTTAAAGATTAAACCAGCTTCAACTCCGAAGATATGTGTCCTATCATGATAGTTCTCAGACTGGAATGGAATCAGTGAATACATTTTATAATGAGGTGAGAGTGAAACTGTCAAAACAACCAATAATGACCTGGAAGGTAAGCTTTTTAACATAGTTAACTTTTTGTTGTATTTTTTTGTGTTAAATGTCGGATAAAATGGTAGGCTTAGCCACTTCCCAGACCTCTAAATGGTAGGGAGTTAATCTTGTTAAATAAACATCTGTTTATTTAAATATTGAATATATAGAGAAATATTAAGATTACGTAATTGCCACAAATAATTTTCAATCAACAGCTTCAACTTTATTGCAGGGGCTATTGACGGGGTGTATCTATCTGTTACTTCATGTTGTAGCGAATCAATGGAAACTGGCGTTTGATATTATGCTAATCAAATAGATGTATTATGAAACCATCATGATTTATTCAAACCGAGTGAAGCGAGCTCATGAATGCCGCATAAAGCATACACTCTATGAATAAATCTGATAGCTTCATTACAACTAAAAACAAATTTATACAGATGAAAAAATATCTAAAATTATTCCTCCTATCCCTAGTTTTTATTACTGTTGGAGCTTGTAAAAGCAATGACGATAACGTATACTGTGCCGAGATTTATATTCCAATGGTAAGCAACATTAATTACCTAAATGAAAATGGAAAGGATTTAATTTTTAGTGACAACCCGCTTTATCCTGCCGAAGGAATTAAAATATATAAAATAGCGCCAAACGACCAACATATTTCCCTTTCTTTTACAATAAACAGAAGGCAAAAGTTTATTGCCGTTAATTTAGAAAAAATGGAAAATGGAACGTTCTATATACAACTCAAACCCGGTGTAATAGACAGAATAAACTATACAGCTAAAATTGATGAAGCTGATCCATGCAGAGATTATAAACTAACGGATTTGAAGCAAAATGATAAATCAGGTCAATATGATAAAAAAACGCAGGTTTGGACTTTAAAAAAATAGGATCAAAAAACGCAGGTGACCAAAATCAGTGCTGTGATCTTTAATGCTCGATTTTTTTGGAGGAATTTTTATTGACTTCAAAGTGAAGAATAACAAATGTAGCAAGTTTCGGATTTTATCTTTTTATCTATCCAGATAGATTTGTATTAACTAATACATCAATCGATATGCAGATTTTTAAAGATAAGGTCATCCTGATCACGGGAGCCAACAGAGGGATAGGTAGGGCGCTTGTAGACGCGCTGCTAAACAATGGGGCAGGAAAGATATATGCTACCTGTAGGAATTTGAGCACAATGCCGTTATTTGATGATAGCCGTGTCGTACCATTGTCCTTGGATATAACAGATGATCAGCAGATCGCAACGATTGCAGCTGCCACTCAGGATACTGAAATCCTTATCAATAATGCGGGCGTTTTAAGTGCAGGAAATATTTTGGATGGCGACCTGTCGGGAATGGATAACGATATGAAGGTGAATTATTTTGGAACAATAAAGATGATGCGTGCGTTTGCACCTATTCTGAGAAAAAATAAGCCATCAAAAATGATCAACATTGTTTCGATTGCAGCTTATTCACCCTTACCATCTATTGCGGGATATGCTGCTTCAAAAGCAGCCCTCTTTTCAGCAACACAGTCTGTCAGAATCGAATTGGCGAGAGAGGAGATTGCTGTTTTTGCGGTCAATCCCGGAGCAATTGATACGGATATGAACAAAGGGAGTGATTGGGATATGCCGGATCCGGATAGCACAGCCTTAAAAATATTGGAATATGTATCTAAGGGTAAACTTGATATTGTGCCTGATGAGATGGGGCAAGGGATGTACAATACCTGGCGAGAAGATCCTTCAAAGCTAGCAAAGATCTTTTCAGATCTTTATTATGTTGAAAATACGAACTAGAGACATAAAGCACGATCTATACATGAGCCTGGTTTTTAACGCGTCGAACTCGACGCGTTAAAAACCAGGCTCATGATCTTAAATAATCGAACTAGCATCGACAATCGACAGGCTGTTATTGTAATATCTGTTTAAACAGACCATCATTGTATTCGATTGTTTCATCGTCAGTATCCAAACTGGTACACGAATCCCTTGTTTAATTCACTATAAAATACTATCTTTTCTAAGTTTAAAACTTAGAAACAAGGAATAGTAATGTCATTAATAGATTTATCAAAACGTGTAGCGCTAGGCATAGATATCGGAGGTACCAATACGAAATTTGGGGTAGTCAATCATCGGGGTGAGGTACTTGAAAAAGGAAGTATAAGAACGAATGATTATGAACATGTTGAAGCGTTTATAGACGCTTTGTATGAGAAAGCCCATCCTTTTATCGAAATGTTTGGTGGTGAAGAGAACTTTGATGGAATTGGAGTTGGTGCTCCCGATGCGAATTATTATACTGGGACAATAGACCATGCCCCTAATCTTCCCTGGAAAGGCGTGATTCGATTTAGTGATTTAATGACTGCCAAATTCAATATTCCCTGTACAATCACCAACGATGCAAATGCCGCAGCCTATGGTGAAATGCTTTTTGGTGCAGCAAGAGGAATGAAGGATTTTATTATGATCACTTTAGGAACAGGTGTTGGAAGCGGCATTGTTGCTGGCGGGAAGCTTATTTATGGACATGATGGATTTGCAGGAGAACTGGGGCATACGATCGTCAAACCTGGAGGAAGAAAGCATTGGAGCACGGGTTCTGAAGGAAGTCTGGAAGCCTATGCGTCTGCAACGGGAATCACAATTACTGCGAAAAAAATGAGAGCTGAATTTCCGGAGTCAATGCTGAATCAATATCCCGAAGACGCCATCAACTCCAAAACTGTTCATAAATGTGCGGAAAAAGGTGACCCCATTGCCATTGAAGTCTTTAGGTATACTGGTCAGAAACTGGGGGAAGCATTGGCAAATTTTGTGATGTTCTCCTCTCCAGAAGCTATTTTGCTGTTTGGTGGGGTAATAAAAGCTGGTGATTTTATTTTAAAACCTGCAAAGTTGCACATGGAAAGAAATCTTTTTCCTTTATTTAGAAATAAGGTGAAACTGGTTTTCAGTGAACTGGAGGAAGCAGATGCAGCCATTCTAGGAGCCAGTGCTTTGGTTTGGGAAAAGTAATTATAATAATGCATATTTAATTTGTGGAGAGGGGGCAGCGTTTTTACTATTAAAGGGCATAGTATTTGCTTAACTTATTCTTTAAAAAATTGAAAAGTTTCTATACAATTAAAAGACAAATTTAAATAGATGAAAAAGACCATTTTATTTTTTGTATTGCTCTGCACTGCTTTTTTTTCAAAAGCAGATCAACTTTCGGCACTAACACAGGCGCAGGCCGAGAAAGCTGTTGGATATCTCAAGAAGGAAGCAGTTGTTGTTTTGTGGTGCAGCTGTTGTGATAATGAAACACCGAAAAAAGTTACCGTTAACGAGGTGTTTTTTAAAAAAGATAGCGATGGAAAATATTATTCTGTCATATTAAAAGGTAGAGATGAAAGTGGAAAGGAAGTTGAAGAATATTTAGACCTAGCTTACGTGTTTGTAAAAAAAGGTAAAAAAGCAAAGAGCCTGGGTAAGGTATTAAAATTTGAGTGCGACCCCTGTACAAAACCTTTCGACTGGTCAGCTTAAGTTATAACAACAATTTTGAATCTGTGGAGCTAACACGCACAGCGATTGAAAAAAATCAGCATGGAAGATTCCATGCTGATTTTTTTTGAAAGATACTGAACACCAATTTGAGGTATTACCTTCCGGATATCATCCCACCTAATACCTATCTGTAATCTATTCTGTTTGCCTCAGTATCTTCAAGCTGCCTTAAAATAGATTGAGGAATTTCATCGCTGTCAATGGGGAAGCTGATCGAATCGGAGATAAAGGTCTTTCTTTCTGCTTTTTGAAATATCTCAAATAGCGCAATCGGTTCCTGATTAAAGCTGATACAGGTACTTATAAAATGCAATTCAAAGAGCTTATATTCTGGGTTTTTAAGCTTTTCATTGATGTCTTTTATTCTTGAAATAAAATGCCGCTGACGAATAAATGTATTGCTGTTCATTATGATAAAGACAAAGTCTGAATATGCTGTTACCTTCCCAAAATATTTGTGATGATCACCACCACTTCGTTCAATAAAATATTCATCAGAAGTTTCAGACTTGTAGATCTCCATCGCGGAACGCCATATCCGATCCTCTTTAGCCTGTAGAATATTGTCTGGAAGATTCCTGTTATAGGAATACCAGCATCCCACCAACCGATCCAAAAGCAATGTGTTCTGCTTTGCATTGTTCATATTAATCCGTAGATCATTAAAATTAAATGCTTCCGTATTTGAATTAATAAAATCAATATAATTTGCATAGCCTAAAACTCTGACGATTAAGCTCAGTTTTGCTAAATTAGGTTTGCTTAGAATGGTGGTCTTATTCTGGTAATACTTCTTTAGTTTGTTGATTATCAGGTGCTCATAAAGATAGTTGGAACCCAGTATTTCAGGTTCTTTGGTGATGCTTTTTTCTGTATTGTCCTTGATAATTAATTCATTAAGCTCTGCAACGATGTAAGACCATTCGGTTTTTGTGACATCTTCCCAATGATTTTTCTTCAAAAAATGCATGCTCAGAAAATTCATTAATTTCTCAAGATGCAGGATATCTTCTTTTTTCATCCGTCTTTGTATAAGACTAATTTAAGATTTATTTACAACATAAAGAGACTGTTGTAGGACTTTTATATTTTCTAATCAAAGCATATTTGAATAAGAAATAGAACTTAAAATTTAAAACAATGGAAACAAACACCATACTACAGAACGATTCTCTCTGGAGCAGGCTTCAGAAGTTTTCGTTAGACAGTCCAGATGTTGATCTTCCTTTTTCAAAGAAACTGGCCAAAGAAGAAAACTGGACTTTGGACTTTACAAAAAAAGCGATAGAAGAGTATAAGAAGTTTGTCTATCTCTGCTGTATTTTGCCGGACGGTGCTTCACCAAGTGAAACCGTAGATAAAGTCTGGCATATGCATCTTATGTATACTCAAAACTATTGGGAGGAATTCTGTCCGGAGATTTTGAAAAGAAAGTTACATCATCACCCATCAAAAGGTGGCGTCACAGAAAAAAGTAGGCACAAAAAATGGTTCGGAGATACGTTGGCCAGCTATAGAGAAATTTTTAATCAAGATGCACCCCAAGATATTTGGAATAATAATCTGAAACCTTCGGGACTGAGTTGGTTTAAAAGATTAAAGCTGGTTCCCTTTTTTGCGCTGCTGTTGATGATGACGTCTTGCCTAGGAGAAGTGATTAATACGTTGGCAGCCATGATTGTGTTGGTGATTAGTATCTTCTTCTTGCTAGGTTTTTTCTCCTGGATTTTTGGTGGTACTATCACGAAAAATCCAAAAAATGGTAACAATACTAATTCTGATGGCGGAAGTTGTGCTACTACAGGGGGAAGCTGTAGCGGAGGTGGAAGTTGTGGTGGTGGCTGCGGTGGCTGTGGCGGTTGCGGGGGCTGTGGAGGTTAAGACCTGAATTTATACCGCTGAAGGCAACCTGAGCCAAGTGAGCTGAACGATTGAGCCCATGAATAATACCTTATCTAAAAATAATTGATGAACAAATAATTCAGACAGATGAAAAGAATACTATTTCACTCGGCCACAATTGTAATAAGTATGATCTGGCTTGTAATAAACCATCAAACTTACAATCCATTTTCTTTGAAAGGACCTGAATTTTTAAAGTTTTATTTGATCCTTTTATCCGGATTTTACCTTTCAGTTTTTAGTCTTAACTATTTACGGCAGACTGGTTCGAACACAACATTTTACTTTATGATGGTCATTCTTGTTTCAGGAATGATAAAAATAGCAATTGGCCTTTTTTTAGGAAAACCAGTTGGTTATCTTATCATCCTATTAATAATACAGTTTGTCGCTATACGCCTATGTGGTTTTATTGGTGGAACAACTCAGAGAGAGGTCTGATGATATTTTAACTCCCGAACCAAGTGCAAATAACTATTAATCCATTCCCCACAAACGATGTATTTGCAGGAAATAGAGTAATAGACCGTATATGTTTAGCTGTATTGTTTGAAGGGATTCCTTATGCTCCCATTTTTTTATTGCCTTCAAAGTGGATCATCCATGCAATGCCGAATTTATCCTGAAAGGACGCAAATAATTCGGCGAAAAACTGCTCGCCCAAAGGCATTTCCATAGTTTGGGCGCCTGCCGAAAGTTTATCATAAAGTTCTGTTGCCTCTGTTGCAGATTGAGCGTCCAACATCAAATAACTGCCTGTTCCAAAGGTCGCTTTCTGTCCGAAACTCTCCAAACAATCTGAGCCCATTAGCATAACCGAATCGTTAATATTGAGTGCAGTATGCATAATTTTATCCTTATCAGCTTCTGCAATAGGATGTTCGGGATCCGCAGGCATGTCGCCGAAACGATGAACGCCCATTAGTGGAGTATTAAATACTGTTTTGTAAAAGTCAAATGCTTCTTCGCAATTGCCATTGAAATTTAAGTACGCGTGTAATAATGCCATGATAATATTATTTTAGTTGAATACCTCAAAGATAAATTCGACGATGACACCAGTATGTCAATAGTTGTCGAGAATGGCTATTTATTGTTAATAAGCTTCTGGCTTTTTTGTTTCAATCATCCAGTATAAGATACTGCCGATAATATTGAAAAGGAAAACAACCACAACCCAAAGAAGTTTCTTGTCATTAGTAAACTTATTGTTGGTAACAATATTGTATAGTGTATAAATGACCAAGAACTGCGGAATAAACAAGAGGAGAAGAATGAGTTCTTGGGTTCCAATGTTTAAAAATAAAAGGTTCATATCCAAATCGGTTATAGCTAATAATTAGGTTATTAAGTTAATAGTATTAACACTAATATAATGAATTTAGTTTTGTAATTGTTCGCCTTATTGGGTTTTATCGTAATTCAAAATATCTTATTGAATAAGAGATAGATTAAGGCAGTAGGGGGGCTCAGATAATTCTGGGATATTCTAAAATAAAAAAATCCTCCTGAGATTTTATACTCAGGAGGATTTAAGTGCGGAAGAAGGGACTCGAACCCCCACGCCTTGCGGCGCCAGATCCTAAGTCTGGTGCGGCTACCAATTACGCCACTTCCGCATTAGGATTTCTTTGATGTCGCAAATATATAAACCTCAGCGATATCTTGCAAGTATTCTGCTTACATTCGTTGTACAGGGCAGATTATGAGTTAGATATTTTTAATGTGGGCTTTTCTGGTAATGAATGGACTTTATTGTTCCTCTTTTTTAAGCTATCGAACTTGACAGGTTTAGGTTGTTATATTAGGTCTTCAAAAAAATATTTTTTTGTCGTTGTGGAATTTGAAAATTTGCTGCATCCCTTTCTTGAAAAAATCGAATTGAGCGAAACTAAATCAATAAGTTTGTTTGATTTAATTTCTTTATTTTTAAATAAACTATAGCCAATAGCATTAAATATGAACTGGAGACTCTTCGCAATTAGCCTTTTAGCATTTTTTTATTCAACAGCCTTGCTTGGCCAAACTAATTTGTTTGACGGCAAACGTCGATCTTCTGAATATTACATTTATAAACTCAGCCCTGAAGTTTTAAAAAAGATCCATATTGATAAAGTGAAATTTGAAGAGTCGATGCTTACAGATTTTGTACTTAAAACTAAAAAAGAAGAAAGGCGAGTAGATCTACCCAGGGGGAACTATGTACAGGTTCGGGCTGAGGAAAGCAATCTGCTGTACCGCGAATTTGTTGTGGATGATCTATATGCTAAAATCATACCAGGGGAGAAATTTGCGGTCTGTTTATATGATTCATTGGGCAAGCTGATCACAGATGCAAAACTGAATTTAGGCAAACATCGCATGTCCTATGACAAAAGGCATAGTTACTATAGTACCAAAAATGCTCACGATGGTGATATTGTTAAGATTTTACATAAAGGTGTTTATCACTATCTCAGTGTAGAAAAAAACTCGTCCTATAAATATAGACAATCCCTATGGAGAGGCTTGAAGAATAGCTGGGTACGTACGAAATATCGGATTGGTAATATTTTTCGTAAGAAAAATCCCCGTGGAACACAGCGTTTTATAGTGTTTAATAAACCTATGTATAAACCAAATGATCAGGTCAAATTTAAAGCTTATCTCGAAAAAGGGAAATGGAAACCCTATAGAGATTCAGTTAACGTACGACTAATGGGTGGATATGGATTTGCCAAAGATACTGTTTTGACTAGGCTCGGACCATATCGTCCGGGAATGTATAGCTATTCTTTTGACCTGAATGCTGGATTAGGACTTATGTTGGATAAATCGTACCAGATTGTATTGGAATCGACCAGAGACAAAGAAATATTACATCAAGAAGTATTACATTATGAAGATTATGAGCTAAAAAGCATCACCTTTAGCATGAAAACCGACAAAACTATTTATGCTAAAGGTGACAGTATCCGTTTAAAATTAAAAGCTGTAAATGAAAACGATATGCCAATTTACGATGGCAAGGTAGAATTAACGGTTTTGCCCATGCCACAATTTTCCGCAAGTATGAAATCTAATCGTGTAAATTTTGTTCCCGATACACTCTGGAATACAAGCATATCGCTCACGGAAGTAGCTGAAAAAGAAGTCATATTGCCCGATACTATTTTTCCAGCAGATATTGGTCTTTCTTTTCAGGTAATTGGCACCTATCTGAGCTCAGATAATGAGCGATATAGCGAAACACTTGATCTTTCCGTGTTGGAAACAGAAAAGGAAATTCAACTCTCAACCAATGATGGAATTGCCGAAGCAAAATATTTTGAGCGGGGGATAGAAAAAATAGGAACTGCAAAAGTTCAGGTCTTTGGCGAAAGCGGTGAAATTTTAAGAACAGAAAACAGCAAGCTACCCGCAACTATTCCGCTTCCTTGGCAGGCCTCGGGCATAACTGTTGAAACAAACGGAATAACCAAGACAATAGATCTGGAGGATGAACAAAAAAGACAATTGAGCTATCGGTTTTATCGCGCTGCTGATTCTGTGATATTAAATGTCCATAACCCTGCTGCTATCCCTTTTTGGTATCAGGTACGCAAGGCAAAAAGAACCATTGCTTCGGGTTATACAACTCAATTAAATCAGGCATTTGCCGGAAAAGGAAACGATGGCTATAGTATGCAGATTACGTATCTCTTTGGGGGAAGGTCACAGGTGATTAAGGAAGAGCTACCTTTTATACAGAAAAAACTGAATCTGGACATCAATACAGCAACAACAGTTTATCCGGGCCAGAAAGCCGAAGTACAGTTGTCCGTAACAGATATGACAGGTAAGCCGGTCAAGGATATTGACATTACTGCATATGGTTTTACCTCAAAATTCAAGAATACCAGATTCCCGAATATTCCCATTGGAGGTCTGATGCGGAGTGCAAGACCAATTCAAAATGACGACTTTGACTTGGATGAGGAGCAGATACAGCACAATAAAGCATTAAAAGATTGGGCGAGATGGTCGAAGGAAATGCAATTGGATACAATTGCTTTCTATCAATTCCTATTTCCAGCTAATTATTATGAGGCAACGCGGCCGCTCACAGGAAATCAAAGCCAACTTTCTCCGTATATCGTGGTAGATGGTCAAGTACAGGGGGTACACATGTTATGGATCGACGGTACTTTGATCTACTCAAGGCAGACACAACATCAGGCTGATTATATCTTTGCAATTTATCCCGGGCAGCATGATCTCCGTTTTAGAACCAAGGATAGGGAGATCTCTGTCAAGGGCTTTTATGTTGAAAAAGGAAAAAGAATAGTAGCCTCTTTTAATGCTGCGCGAGATACTGTTTTTTCCTATTCGGACAAGACATTGCGACAAGGACAGATTATAACACGTATGCTTCCCAAAGAACAGATCGGAAATCTTGGTACTGCTGAAATCAATGAACTAAAAAAACAGCTTATTTCAGTAACGAATAACTTTGGCGCTTGGCAATTACCTAATCTAAACGCGCAGATCGAGCTACCTGCCTTTATCCAGACGGCAGGTGATCTTTATTATTTAAATCCTGAATCAAATACCATTTATAACAATAAGTTGAGAACCCAGGTTCCTTTACCTGTATTGGTAGGCCCTTTCCCAAGAACAGACATATATAATAATATTCCAAAAGTAGCTGCGCTAATCGTAGATACGACAAAAATTGGACGTTTTGAAATTGAAGGCGGGTACCAATACACTCTTTACCGGGACTATCAAAAACTCAAAAACTGGGATGCAAATTATATTCGCAAAGACGCCTATGATTTTAAGCCAAAACTGACTTTCGATGAAAAAATATGGGCGGTTGGAGACATCAGGAAAAACGTAGCCGATAAATTTTCTCAGCTCATGCAAAATAGTGGCGGACTGGCACAATTTGTTACGATAAAAAAGGACCCAAAGTCCAAAGTATTTAATCTAAATCTGATCCTGGGAAAGGATTCAGACAGAAAAGACGTTAAGCCAACATTGATTTTTATCGAGCCAGCAAAAGAGGCCGATCGCGGTTATTTTAGGTTGTATTATGGCGCTGAACGTAATTTCAATAACCTGCCTGTCAACGATATTATAGTACATATTGTTAAAGATGATTCTACATCATACAGCCTACCAGTAAAGTTAAAGCCTCATGGTAAAAACTATCTAAAATTAGATGCTATTTCGTGGAGCCAAACATCAGATATTGCCGCTTTAGCTTACAAACTTGTTCGTGATGAAACCACTATACAGCGGGTGGCAAATCCGTTGCGGGATTCTATTCAGTATGAAGTAACGGGAGTGGAGACAGGACTAAAATTAGATCGGGCAGGTTTTATTGCCAAACGTAAGGATAAACAGCAAACGAGGGTTTTGGTATATCAGGGTGATACACCTCTGATAGGTGCGACAGTAAAAGTACAAGGATCGAAGCAAGGATATGTTACGAATTTTGAAGGAAGTGTTGAATTGAATCTTACGGAGTCAAACGATGCTACCCTAGAGATTGTCTCAGTTGGTTATATTGCCTCGATTGTAAAGGTTTCTACTGGCAAGGATTATTTTGTTGAATTGCGACCATCTGAAAATAATTTAGAGGAGGTGGTTGTCGTAGGTTACGGAATTCAAAGGAAGCAAGCAATGACAGGATCAGTAACGACGATCAGCTCACAGCATATGGAAAATAATATTTCACAATCCTTACAGGGACGTGTTGCGGGAGTGACCATTCGTGGGAGCAATACTGGCGGAAATGCCCGGCCATTGATATTAGTAGATGGAGTACCTTATACGGGGGATCTTTCTAACCTTGCTCCAGGAACCATTGCTTCATTGAATACCATAAGAGATCAGTCTATGGTTGCACTTTATGGATCAAGCGCTGCGAATGGCGTAATCATGGTACAAACGAAAAGTGGCAGTGCGGCGGTTTCGCCAGCACCCATCACTATGCCATACCTGGAATCTGTAAATGCCATGCGCGTCAATTTTCATGATGACGCTTTCTGGCAGCCTAAACTAACAACTGACGCCATGGGTAAGGCGAGCTTTGATATTTCCTATCCTGATGATATCACAAACTGGAAGACTTTTTTTATCGCTAAAGGGGCAAAAGATTTTACAGATACTAAGGAACTGCAAATTAAATCCTTCAAAGCTGTTTCAGCCCATCTGGCTATCCCGCGATTCGCTATTCGGGGTGATCGATTTATGGCGATGGGACGGATCGTTAATTATCTACTAGATACTTTGGAGGTATCCCGGACCATTAATAATGGGATTAATTCAACTGTAGCGAAACTAAAAATAGGTAAATCATATCGCGATCCCTTCGCTGTTCAGGTTGCCGAAGGAGACAGTGTGCGGCTTTCCTATTCTATTGGACTTTCCAATGGTTACTTTGATGGCGAAAAACGAAGTATTCCTGTTTGCGAGAAAGGACTTGAACAACATCAGGGAGATTTTAAAGTACTCAATGATTCCAATCCTTATGAACTAAAAACATCCTCTGCATTAGGTGAGATTACAGTGCATGCAGAAGCAAATTCATTGGAATTGGTCCAACGGGAAATCGAGCAGATAGGAACTTATAAATATTTGTGTAATGAGCAACTGGCATCTAAATTAAGTGCGCTCCTTTCGAAAAAAATGCTTTCGACTCTTTTGAGCAAACCTTTTGGAGAGGAAAAAAAGATACTCAGTCTCTTAAAGGAATTACGAAAAAACAGGAACACGAGTGGAGGCTGGGGCTGGTGGAACAAAAGTGAAACCACTCCGTGGATCAGTAATTATGTGGTCAGTGTGCTATTGGATGCCGAAGATGCAGGTTATAAAACCGTGCTGGATAGAAGTAAATATATTGAACAGGAGGAATTGAATCTTAAAAATAGTTTAGCTTCGCTGGAGGTGCTTTTAGATAAAGATAGATTAACGGTAGCGAAAGAAAACTTGTTTAGTTCCTTGGTTTTTCTAAATCGTTTGGATCCCAAAGCAAACTATAAGGAGTATTTCTACACGATCGATAAAAGGCTAAAAAGTAAAACTATCAAAGATAAATTATTACGTGCTTTGTTGATTTCTAAATTGGGGATTACAAACGAACTCGGTATTGCTGATACTGTACTCCAATATGCGTCAAAAACTATTTTAGGAGGAATGTATTGGACGAATAGACAGCTTGCGGATCAGCAACTGGGAGTATTCCTTCGTCCTAATGAGACTAATACCGAGAATACCTTATTGGCATACCGAGTTTTAAAAACAATTGGGGAGCAAGAGTCAGTGCTGGAGCAAATACGAAACTATTTTTTCGCACAGCGGCAACAAGGCAGTTGGAGTAATATATATGAGTCTTCACGTATTATACAAACCATCCTTCCTGATTTGTTGAAAGCCAATGGGACGACTTTTCAAGCTCCAGTAGCAATAGTCAATGGCAAACGTGTAACTACATTCCCGTATACCCAGAAATTTGCGCCATCAGATCAGGTTAAAGTTAGTAAGGAGGGAACAGGACCATTATTTGTTACCGCATATCAGCGCTTTTGGAATCCGAATCCTACTATTGAGACAACGAAAGGTTTCAAGATCTCTACACGATTTAAGGGCAATTCGGGACAGGGTAATTTGTTAAAAGAGGGAAAGCCGGTCAAACTCGAAGTTTCGCTAGAGTTAACCGGCGAAGCCGAATATGTACAGATTGAAGTGCCAATTCCAGCGGGTTGCTCCTATGAGAGCAAATTAAATGGATATTATTGGAAAGAAGCACATCGTGAACATTTCAAAGATCGCGTTGTTATCTTTTGCAATAAACTGAGCAAAGGGGCACACTTATTTGAGATTGACTTATTGCCACGTTATACCGGAACTTATACATTGAATCCGGCTAAAGCAGAACTGATGTATTTTCCTGTTTTTTATGGAAATGAAAAGCTGAAAGAAATAGAAGTAAATTAACAATTACAAAATAGATGATGAAAACAATGCTCAAATGGTTATTGTATGCCACAGTTGTATTTTTAGCTCTTTGTGCATTGAGCTATCATAATGATACAGATAATGATGGTAGCCTTAGTTTCGGTTTCCCATTAGTGATTTATCATAAAGCAGTCTATGTTTTTTTCGTAACAACTAATTCAATTGGACAGTTAACGGAATTTCACCCCTGGCACTTTTTCATAGATGTTGTTTTTGCCTTTGCTGTTTCCCTTGTATTTACTACTGTGGGTCGCTGGCTAAAAAAAAGAAAGCATAATAATCGTAATGGAATAACACCGATGTTTTAAAATATAAAGATGACTATAAAAAATTTAACATTCATTTTTATCTTGTGCCTGGCAATTTATGCACATGGTCAACAATTAGCTATTAAAGAATTGCAGTATCTTCCGTATAATGGTATCGCCATGGAGGAACTTTGTTAGATTAAAGGTTCGGTCAAATCAGTACAAATTACCCTTACAGAGTTTCAGTCTGTAACCATGGTCAATTCGCTGGATAAAAAACAGATTTATGCTATCCATACGACTATTGATGGTAGACTAAAATTTATGCACTATCTTTTTTTAACATCTGTTTTCCAGGCCTCAAACTTATTGCGTAAGGCAGTTATAGCATTGACATTTTCATTTTCTCCGGTTACGACTAGATTGATTGATAAATTTTGAGGATCATCACTTGGTTTTGCGACTGGATAGCTTCATAACGGTTACTGTCTAAAATGAACAAAAAAAGACTATATTAAAGTTAATTCATTTTTTTAATAACAACCATACTTCCAAATTGAAAACTATTCAATTTGATTATCAGCTAATTATTTATCGCTACCAAAAACAGCCTGAAGATAGAGATGCTTTTCTCAATATCGGATGTAAATTGGATCCCGTGCCTGTTTAATGGTTGTGTATGATAGAAGATATCAGCTTGAAGTTAATGTTGGAAATCTTGGCGATTGAAGAGTCGTAGTTATTGCTGGCAGGCATGACTATATCAGGTAGGGTTATATCAAAGATAACGAGTTGCAGCTATTTATGACAATACTTTTATTGCCGATGTTCTTGCCGATAGGCAATCGGAGATTTTCCGGTTTGCTGTTTAAAATAGCGGTTGAAGTTCGAAAGATTGTTAAATCCTGAGCTCGTACAGATGGCAGAGACACTCTCATTTCCGTCACGCAATAGCTTACAGGCATGTTCGATTCTAACTTCAATGAGAAAGTCAAAATAGCTTCTTCCGGTACGAGACTTAAAATAGTGGCAAAAAGCATTCGGAACCATGTATACTATACCGGCAATGTCACTTAGCTTGATGTCTTTGTAAAAATTGTCCATGGTGTACAAGTAGATCCTGCTTAAACGTGTTTCGTCTATTTTCTTAAAGGGTTTGATAGCGTCATTTTCGTAGCTCTGGGGAATATCTTGGCTTGCACTGATTTCATTTATTAGCAGTAGTAACAAAGGGAGCTGTTCGTAGCTTTTACAGCTTTCTAGCTTCTTGAGCTTCCTTATTGCAAGCGTTTTTGTCCGTCCTTCGAGTTGCAATCCGACCTTTGAAGCGGTTAGTAGCTTGCTTAATAAATTGTTTTCAGGGAGATTGAGGAAATCTTGCCCTAATTTGTTGGGATCAAAATGTAATGTGAACAGCTTGAGAGGTACCGGCGTCCTGCCGTGCTTCATGGCATAGTCATAATAGCGGTTCGTTTCGAATTTGAACATGTGTGGCGCATTTGCGCCAATGAGGATGATCGTACCGCTGGAAATTCTTTTGGACGATTGACCTATTGAAAAAGTTCCCTCCCCCGAACAGATATAAATCAGCTCGAGTTCACGATGACTATGGAAGCTGTTTGCGGCATGGTAAACATCAGCCGTAGCTAAGGTAAACATCGAGTTTTTCGTTAGGATGGTCTGCCCAAAGTAGTTTTCCATTTATATAATATAAATACAAATATTCTTATGATGTAAATAAAATTATTAAAATAATATCAGTTTGTCTTAATATTTAACAAATGACTTCAAAAAATGCAGCCTAACTTCGTATAAAATAATGGTATAATGAACAACAACAGATTTACAATGCGCCTGATTGAAGCCTCTATTGAGGATATTGATTTGGTAGGAGGGAAGAGTGCTTCCTTAGGAGAAATGTTACAGCATTTGAAACCTTTAGGAGTAAATATTCCCGATGGATTTATTGTGACCAGTCAGGCTTACTTTCAGTTTATCACCGACAATCAACTGGATCAGAAAATCAAAGATATACTGAAGGGTGTTGACAGTACAAACCTGCGGGAGCTGACCAGTTGTGGGGCTAGGATCAGAACATTGATTCAGCAAGGTATTTTCTCGTCGGCAATGGAACAGGAGATCCTGGTCGCCTATGAAGCGCTTATCGGTTTAGAGCATATACAGGACTTTGGTGTTGCGGTCCGTTCTTCTGCTACCGCTGAAGATCTCCCTGATGCCTCATTTGCTGGTCAGCAGGATACCTATTTAAATATTAGGGGGCGGCAAGATCTGTTGGTAGCGATTAAAAATTGTTTTGCCTCTCTTTTCACGGATCGAGCGATCAGTTATAGAGAAGCATTTAATTTTGGACATTTTAATATCGGACTTTCTGTATGCATACAACAGATGGTACGATCCGATTTAGGGGCTTCAGGAGTTGCTTTTTCTATTGATACAGAAAGTGGTTTTAAAGATGCCGTGATTATCAATGGATCCTATGGATTGGGCGAACTTCTTGTTCAGGGGATGGTGAATCCGGACGAATTTATTGTATACAAGCCCTTGTTAAAAAGAGGTTACGCATCGATTGTAGAAAAGAAGCTAGGGAGCAAACAATTACAGATGATTTACAGTGTTTCAGGAAGTGAAACAGTGAAGGTGATCGATACGCCAGTGGAAAGCACGGAGCGATTTTGTCTAAGCGATGCGCAAATCCTTCAGTTATCCAAATGGGTGTGTATTATTGAAGAGTATTATACCGCACTCAAAGGGAAATGGTGTCCTATGGACGTAGAATGGGCTCTTGATGGTTTGAAAGGCGATTTATATATTGTTCAGGCAAGACCTGAGACCATTCATTCACTAAAAAAATCCAATTGTATCACGGAATACAAAATCAATGCGAAAAATAGGTCCTCGCAGGTTCTGCTAAAAGGTATTGCGGTGGGAGACAAGATTGCTTCCGGGAGAGTTCATAATTTCAAAGGCGTCAATAAGCAAAATATACAAGAGATCAACTTTAATACAGGTGATATCATGGTTGCGGAGATAACCGATCCCGACTGGGAGCCAATTATGAAAAAGGCAGCTGCAATAATTACCAACAAAGGTGGGCGGACATGTCATGCTGCTATTGTTGCCCGTGAATTGGGGGTGCCCGCTATCGTGGGCTGTGATGGAGCGACAGAAACATTGCTTACCGGACAGGAAGTTACTGTTTCATGTGCAGAAGGGGATACCGGGTTCATTTACCAAGGACAGATTCCATATAGTAAGCATGAACATGATCTTTCTGACCTACCTGATGTGAGTACGCCAATAATGATGAATATTGGATCCCCGGACATCGCCTTTCAATATGCGGAGTATCCGGCAAAAGGAGTAGGTTTGGCACGGGAGGAATTTATTATCAACAACTATATCAAGATTCATCCGATGGCGCTCTTAAAACATCGGGAACTGAATGATATCGAATTGAGCAACTACATCAGTTCGCTTATTACCGGTTATGCCGATGAGCAGCAATATTTCATTGAAAAGCTGTCCTACGGAATCGGTAAAATCGCTTCGGCCTATTATCCAAATAAGGTAATCGTTCGTTTTTCAGATTTTAAAACTAATGAATACTATAATATGCCCGGTGGAAAGCACTTTGAACCCGGAGAGGAAAATCCAATGATTGGTTGGAGGGGAGCTTCGAGATATTATTCAGCGGCCTATAAGGAGGCCTTTGGGATGGAATGTAAAGCGATAAAAAGGGTTCGCGAAATAATGGGGCTAGACAATGTCGTTGTTATGATCCCATTTTGCCGTACAGTAGATGAGTTGCTGCGGGTTTATCAGGTGATGGATGAATTTGGTCTTAAACGGGGCCAAAAGGGTATGGAGGTTTATCTGATGGCGGAAGTTCCTTCCAATATCATCCTCGCTGAAGAGTTCGCTCGTTATATCGATGGATTCTCCATTGGATCGAATGATCTTACCCAGTTGGTACTTGGATTGGATCGCGATTCGGCCTTAGTCTCCGGTTTATATAATGAGCGCAATGCTGCGGTCAAAATAATGATTGCGAACCTTATTCGCACTGCAAAGAGACAGGGAGTCAAGGTAGGTATCTGCGGTCAAGGTCCATCCGACTATCCAGATTTTGCCCAGTTTCTGGTCGAAGAAGGTATAGATTCTATTTCCGTTACACCCGATTCCTTTATGAAAACAGTGAAAGCCGTCAAGGAAATCGAAGAGAAGTTGGTCGCCTATTAACGCGAAAAATGCTCTCGGGATCAAAATCTCGGGAGTATCTCTTATATAAAAATTATTCTACTGTGATTTTTCCTATAGTTACTTGAATTCTGTCAGATTTGCTAAATCCGGGAAAAATGATACCTGCTCTTCTCCGCAGAGAAAAGCATTCGAAATTTTTCAGCAGTGTCGCCTTGGAGCTGTTTACACTCGAAACTTTTATAAATCAAGATAAGATGTTTAAAAGCAATTATTAAATACGAAGAACAAGCCTGTTCAATGAGGCTTAATGGAATATGTCGTATATTGCCATCCGATTTAAACCAAATAAGTATTCAATGAAAAGATTGTTTTATATAATTTTAGCCGCCGCTCTGGTGTTTGGTGGTTGTGCCGGCATAAAAGGTAAGTCTGATAACGCAGGCTGGAAACCATTATTTGATGGAAAGGATATTAATGATTGGTTTGTCAAAATTCATCACCATGAAGTTGGTGAGAATTATGGGAACACCTTTAGGGTTGAAGATGGAATTATTAAAATCAGATACGATCAATATGGTGATTTCAATGATCAGTTTGGTCATTTATATTATAAAACACCGTTTTCTTATTATCACTTAAAATTTGAATATCGGTTTGTGGGTGATCTTCACAAAGGAGCACCTTCGTATACATTGCGCAATAGTGGTGTCATGTTTCATTCACAAGATCCCCGCACGATGCTGAAAGAACAAGATTGGCCCATCTCTGTAGAAATGCAGCTTTTGGGCGGATTAAGTGATGGCGAGCCACGGCCTACAGGTAATATGTGTTCTCCGGGGACTAACGTGGTTTACAAGGGTAAGATCGCTTCTTCACATTGTTTAAATTCGACTTCCAAGACCTATGATGGTGATCAATGGGTTAAGGGAGAATTGATAGTATTGGGTGATTCACTTATTAAACATATTATTAACGGCGATACCGTTCTTGAATACTCAAAACCGCAGATCGGAGGGGGAACAGCAAATGGGTATGACCCCAAAATTAAGATTGATGGTAAGTTGTTGAGTAGCGGATTTATCGCCTTGCAGAGTGAGGGGCAACCAGTAGATTTTAAGAATATCTGGATCAAAGAGCTCCCTAAGCCAAGAAGGTAAAGATTGCTATACTTTAGCCCTTGGTTTCATGTACTAACAATTTTGTAAGTCCTTTTATTGCTATCTATTGATGGGTACCTTTGAAAATACAAAACTTAGCAATATGGATTTAAAAAATAACATCATCGGTTTTCATCATATATCTATTAAAGCTAAGGACTTTGAGCATACTGTGGATTTTTATAAGAATTTTGGTTTCGAAATAGTACACAGCTGGTCCTTACCCGATTTCAATTTAGAAAAATGTGTTATGCTTCATAACAGAGCCATCAATTATTATTTGGAGATATGTGATGAAAATGCAGCTATACCAACACAGGGCAGAAAAAGAAGACCGGATGACGAATACATAGAAAATGCTTTGCTTCATATATGTTTCGTTGTGAAAGATGCGGATGCGGCAAGAAAACAAGCCCTTGAATATGGGGCCAAAGACCTAAGTCAAGGCTTGTTTGAGCTAGATTTATCAAATGGTACAAAAACTATTCCTGTGAGAAATAGTTTGGTATACAGTCCTAATGGGGAAGTGATAGAGTTTCTGGAAAAAATAGATTTTGGTTAATCTTGATCATGAAATGCGGAAAGGTCTATTAGAATTTTTTCGAGCTTCAGGCCTTTATCTGTCAATGAATATATCGACGAAACCTTGCTTTTATTCTTTAAAATTAATCCATCCGCCATTAATTCGTTCAATTGTTTAGAAAGCGTTCGGTCGCTTATTTCAGGTAGAAGGAGTTTGAACTCCGAATAGCTTGTCTCGGTTTTAAGCAGTTTGAATAAAATGGAAAGCTTCCAGCGTCCGCTAATTAATGATAATGTCTTAAAGGCACTGCAATATTGTTGGAGTGCTTTTTCATTGACGGCATTGGTCGAATTTTCTTTACGCATACGTATTATATCTTGAAAGACCACGTTTTTGTTCATTGTTATCCCACAGTGCGGTGATCATCATTCACTTATTAAACATCGTTTATTTTACTTTTTTTGTACAGAAATGAAAATTTTATAGTTTCCTTTTAAATCTTGTGCACCGCGTTCTGCCGTGGGATAGGGGGCAACATTCTGTAATGTAACGGTATAGCCGTTAAAATAAGTAGATTTCTGATAATCCCTTGTTTGCATATCCGTTGTCGCGAGATTCAAAATTACGGGTTTGGTAGCCTTATCCGTTAATTCAATTTCGGCAACAGCAACTCCGGCCCATATACAATCCACCCCTTCGGGGCAACGGCTTTCTTCTACAATACGGTTGAATTTAATCTGCAATGGATATTCTTTCAATATTTTTTGTTGTCCCTCAGTTAGATGTATACTTTCTACTTCTTTTCCATAAGTATTAACAGTCTTTTGGGAGATACAACTTGCCAGACTATAAATTCCTAAACTCAAAATGAGAACTTTATGTATCATAATTTTTCCTTGATTGAATTCACTAATAAAACTTTGTGTAATTATTGTCCAAAACTAAGCTATATTAAATGAAATTTTAGATATTGAAAATAACTAAAATTCTAGGATAGTTGATTTAAAAGAAACATGAATGTGAATTGTGGCTTATAGCCAAGTACATGAGCTGCCTTATCACTTCTGTATACTCGATCTATTGAGGTTGGAAAGTTCCAGCCTTTTTGTTTGTATATTTCAATGGCTTTGGGAATACGCTTAGTGATAATTTGCAAAGGATTAGATTTTAATTCAATTAAATCATCAACTTCAAAAGGGGATCCACTGGACACATTGAAAATCTGAAAATCTGTAAAGTTGAATTCAACACCGAGTCGAAGAGCTTCAGCGCCATCTCTTTCATCTAATCCCCTATACAAACGATGGTTTAACATGAGATTCTCAGGTTCGGGAAGGAATCTACCTACACGATAGACGCTAGTCATTATTTGTTCTTTTTCAAAAAAATCTCTACAGAGTTCTTCACAGGTTTGTTTTGTGATGTCGTAAATATCACGTGGTTGGATTGTTAGTTCTTCCGTAACCCATACCGCTTTTTCATCATCAACCATGGCGTTGCCATATATAGAAGTTGTGCTAGTAAAAAGAAATCGTTTTATACCGTTTTTTACACAGGCATTTAGCAAGTTTAATGTCCCCGTAATATTTGTATCTATAAAATGTTGTCGAATATAATTTAAATCCATATGTCTTCCATGTAGTGCTGCCGTATGAATAATTGCATCATAACCAACAGTAAATTCGATGACAGAATCAAGTTGTTGGATATCTAGAAAGTGATCTGTCGTGTTACTTTCCAATAAATCAATTCCTGTGACATGATGTCCCGCCTGACGTAGCGTCTGAACTGTTGTACTTCCTAGTTTTCCCGCTGAACCTGTTACTAATATGCGCATCTTTCTATTTTTTTTTGCGAATAAAAGTAAAGATATTACAAATACTATTTAAAATAGTGAAGCCAGATCATTGTCCTCTTCTCACTACATTTTTTACTAAGCTATCAGTTGTTCTTTTTTACAGAGATATTATATTCTAACGTTGATCATTTGAAGTCTATTTTAGAATGTTCTTCAGATGAGAAAAATGGATTATAGCAGAGAACAATAAAACGGATGAGATCATTATTAATCGATCTGCAGTTTAAGTATTTTATGCGGCTGGTTAGGTATTTTAACTTGTTTTATAACAGCGGCTTGGTTTTATAATATATAATTTTGATCTTTACCCAGTTATAAACGTAAAATTTGAGTCCTTTACACAACCTTCCTGAAGAAACACTGATTCTTTTATTGAAAAAAAAGAACCAACAGGCTTTTAGTTATCTTTATGATAACTATTCGGAGGCACTCTATGGAGTGGTGTGTCGTATGGTGGCTTCAAGTGAGCATGCCGAGGAAGTGATACAGGATGTATTTGTTAAGATCTGGAAGCATGTGGATCTTTTCGACGCTGAAAAAGGCAGGCTCTACACCTGGATGATCAGTATTGCCCGGAATACCGCCCTAGACTACCGAAAATCCAAGGCTGTGTTAAACGAACAAAAAAACCAACCGCTTTCAAATATCGTAAATAGTAAGGAAGAACAGGATCAGGCTCAAATCGAACAGAGCAGCAAAGCAGATTTTATTGGATTCAGAAATATTTTGGATAAATTAAAGCCTGAATGGCGTATCTTAATCGAGATGGCATACTATGAAGGCTATACGCAACAGGAAATTGCCGAACAGCTTGACGTTCCTTTGGGAACGGTCAAAACACGTACCAGAGCTGCGTTTTTACAGCTACAACAATTATTAAAGGAGTATCGTTAGTTTTGGATATTAAAGCATACATATCGTCAGGGATTATTGAATCATACGTTTTGGGGCTTGCTTCGGAAGAGGAAGTGAGCATCTTGAACTGTATTCGAAAAAATAATGTCGAAGTGGAACAGGCCATCGCCGAGGCGGAGAAAACGCTCGAAGAGTTGGCTGATATCCAAGCGATGGCTATGCCTGTGTCTCTAAAAGAGGATATCTGGAATAAGCTAAATACAGAAAATCTAGTTGCTGCTAATGATCTTTCCAAAGGAAAAGAGACTGAAATAGATAACAGTAGAAAACTGAATACGAAGGAGGATCCGAGTAATATAATTGTACCACGTAAGTCCTACAATTGGGCAATAGCCGCGAGCGTGTTGCTTGTACTCAGTGTCGGCGCTAATGTGTTGCTGTATCAGCAAAACAATGAAACGAAAGATAAACTGACAAAGACGAGTGCTTCGTTTGATCAGCAACAAGCGAGCTTAGCCACCTTACAAGATAAATGGCGCCTTGTGCAAAATCCTGCAATAAAAACAATTCCGCTAAAAGGGGTTGAAAATAAACCAGACCTTCATGCTTTGGTTTTTTGGGATCAACTTTCGAAAGCAGTGTACCTAAATCTTGAGCAGATGCCTGTTGCTCCTAAAGGTAAGCAATATCAATTGTGGGCAATGGTTGATGGTAAGCCGGTGAATGCGGGTGTATTTCCATTGGATGCAAAGGTAGATGGCACAAGCAAAATGCTGGACATACCCAAAGCGCAAGCTTTTGCTGTTACATTGGAGGATGAAGGCGGCAAAGATGTGCCTACGCTTAGTGAACTCTATGTTATGGGCGGTATCTAAAAAAATGCCCTGATTCGATAAACAAACCAGGACATGCTAAACAGATAAACTACGTTTTTTTTGTTATGCTTTAATAAATAAACCTGCAATATTAAGTACAGCTTCTGCAGAAAGTGGTTCATCAAAAGACTGGGTAGCCGCATTTGTTGATATTTTTCCCATAGTACTAGAGAGGCCTGTGATGTCCACTCCAGCTTGTGTAATATTGTTTTCACCAGCATATATAGGGTCTACAACTGCGCCGATACCGGTGTCATTGCTTCCTGTGATCCACGGTTTTTGATCAGTTGCACCTCCACCACGGGCCCGTCGCATCTGACGGATGTGGGAGGCATGTCTCGCTTCTACCGAATGAATCTGTAAAGCTGCTGTAAGCACAACACGATTACCGAGGAGTATACCAGCCTGTCCTTTGTATGCGCGTACCCCAGTATCTTCAAAAGCTTGTGCAACAGCTAAAAAGGTGTCGTAATTGCTAAAGACATTACCAAAAGTACCCCCAGCAGTAAAATCAAATGTAGGTTTGGAAACAGCTTTATTGCCAAGTACCTGTTTGAGGAAATTGACATGCGCAACTTCATGGTCGCGGATGGTGGTGATGGCACCAAGTGGTCTACCCGATGGAATAAGACCAGCTTTGGCAACCCCCATTGTATAGTATTCCGCTTCGAGATATTCCAAGGTCAAGGCGTAGTTAAGTACACCGTTGACGTCAGTGGGTGCGGTAGCCCCATAAGCCTTTTTAAAGAGTTCGCTGATTAAAAAAGGAATTGCCGCTAGCGTGACTTTTCCGCTTATAGAGGCCAGATTTTTGATAGCTTCACGACGTGGGCTGATGCGATCGCTAAATTCTGGATCTACAGCATTTATTTGGTCAAATACGTTTAAGAGATTCATGATAATTAGATTTTAAGTGAATTAATAGGTAGGTAGATCCTTTACATCTATTTTTGATTTGATAAATGGTGCCGCTGCACTCAAAACTACGCTAGGGCTCTTGGCCAGGTCAAGTCCATTGGAATCGACAACTTCCTGGTTGGCAAAACTACCATTGTCGATCATATCACGCACCCAAGCGGCATGTCTGGCTTCCACGGAAACGATTTTACCTGCTAAAAGGAGATATTTAGGATCTTTAATCAACCAACCGGCACCATTATAGGCCGAAACACCCAGATCTTCAAATGTTTTAGCGGTAGCTAAGACCGATGCTCGACTGCTAAAATTAATACCTGATAAGTTGAATTCAAGACTGGATATGGCTTTTGCTCCCAAAGCCACTTTAAAAAACTCTCGATGGGCAATCTCGTGGTCACGGATATCTGTAAAGAAGGCTTTTTCCATATCCGAAATGCCTGAATAAGGATTGTTGACCAACTGGATGTAAAAAGCAGCTTCAAGCTGTTCCAATGCATAGGCATAATTTAAGATGGCTATGTCCCCACTACCGAAGTACATGCCTTTACCACCATTATCCATATCGTCATCGCGATCTTTTTTACAGCTTGCCACGCTAAGAATGGCAAGTGAGGCGGCACTGGCGCCTGCAAATTTTAGAAAATCTCTACGTCCGAGATCTTTCTTTTCAAATTCACTATCGGAGGTCAATAGTGACTCATTGTTTGGTGTTATCTTTTTCATAACAAAAGTCTTTTAGTTTATAATTTTTCTGTACTTATAAGCATTTACGACTTTTTGGATTGCTTGGATTGCGGAGATTCTTTTTTTTTAAAAAAAAATTTGTACTGAAAAAATACCACTATCGCTTTTCCTATCAGAATGGATGTTGTCACCCTAACTATTTCAAATACCAAGATATTCAAATGCATTTCAGTTAAGAAACCAATTGGCAATATAAAATTGTGTTTTTCCACCTATTAGACCAAAAATTACCCCAACCAACAGCTCTGATTCACCTAGATTTGATTCGTAACTGAATTATAATCCAAATTCCAAGAGGGAAACTGGTAACTAATCCCAACTGATAAGCGAGCCAATCAACTGTGATTAGTGATCTGGACCAATGGATAATTTAATGAACCAATAGAATAAATAGACCGTTATGTTGACCGAAATAAATGCCTATATGCATCTAAAAAAATATATCAGCCTCAATGAGCTTGCTGATCTTGATATGAGTATTTTCTATTTCAAAAAAAGACCATTCCTTGTTATGGATTTATTTAATGAAAAGATCTATTTCAACGAATGTGGATTAGAATGGTTGCGCACGGAAAAGCAAGTAGAATTGCCTGTTCAATGGATTCGAAGTAAATATCTTCCAACCAAAAATTGGGTCGGACTGGCCGTAGATTGTAAAAAAGATGATTTAATTAAGCAACTGATTGATGAGTTTTATTTGGCCACATACAATATGTTGCTTCGGAATTAGGAGAGACTTTTTAAATATAGATGCAGCAGCAGTTTAACTTTAAGTAAGTATTGGAGGATTGTATTTTCGACGCTACTTTCGCGAATCAAAAGCAAGTATTTGATCTTTTAAAGAACATAATTTAAAGTTTATTCCCTCCTGCAAGCTCCCTCGGGAGGAGATATTTATTTACACTTTATTTCCTGTTAAAGCGCTGAATTTATTACCTCGTTTGTCTTTATAAAAATCCCCGTCTTTCTTAAAGCTTGCTGCATCTACACCTTCTAGCCGTTGTTTCTGATAATATACATTTTTCGTGTCTTTTCCGAAATCACGACCGACGGGTATAAATGTCTTTACATCCGCATCCGGAACTATTTCTTGATCATAGTATATATGGTTCTTGTCTTTTGAATAAGGGTTGTCTGCATATATTCCATCTTTTTCATGTACAGGAAATAATTGAAAGGAGGAGGCATCAACATTTGTGTATTTAAAATCTTTGCCCCGGAATAGGATGGTTTTATTGTTGACACAAATTATATCCTGATCAAGCACCCGAATGGTATGTATGGAATCAAATGATTTCGTTAGGGCAGTAGAGCCTTGCTGAAAAGGCGGATAGCATATTGTATTTGCGACTCTCATGTAATACTTATTTATGGCTTCAATATTTCCGGTGTTAGGCATGACTGACCTAAAGTCCCCAATATTAGGCGAAACATAAACAGAATCTTTATCCTTCAGAAAAAAGTCATTGACGAATGCAAAAGTTTTCCGATCGGCCTGTATCATATCATTAGAGTAGAAGTAATGGTCTTTGTCCCGGGCCCAGTTGATATGATTGCTGATTAGTTCATAGGTTTTTGGATCCGCTCCTTCAATGATATTAAAGCCCAAGACCTGATCAATATAATATACGTGAAAACGATCTTTAGGAACCTGATTGTCGACATAAAAGGAATTCCTGTCTACCAGTTTTTGTGCCATATTACGAAAGTATACGGAGTCTTTGTCTTTGCCTATATCTTCCGCCAAAACCTCAAACGATTTCGCATCAGCCTGCATTTGCAATATGCCCAAGCTAAACCAATTGCCATTCTGACAATAGACTACCTGTCCTTTGGAATCGATAAAATAGGAACTCGATTTTTGCTTATCAACCAGTTTGCCAATATCTTTACATGAGGTACAAAAACTGAGTAAAATGCAAGCCAGGAAAAAAAAGTATTTTTTCACTTGCCTGTTTGGTAGAATCGATGCCATCTTCTTTATATTGTTCATTTATATAAATTTACACTGTGGAATTTAAAAAAGGGAATTTTCTTGTAAAATTATAAAGAACCAAATCTAATATTAGGTCAATAAACCTTTTGGAATATTTGGTTTTGCAATGGATGTGTATTTGTGATCTGCCAAATATTCAGGTATCTTTATGAAATGAAACCTGTTTTTCTTGCTACTTATTCTACACTCTGTCCAATCGCATTATCTTCGCTGATTTCAGCGAAATATAGACTTGAAAATGTTCAATGTAAATTTCTGCTTCGCGGGGTAGGGGATACTTATCTTGTAGAAGCTTCTGAAGCCAAGTTTATATTGCGGGTTTATCGTTCATCACATCGAAGTTTACCCCAGATAGGAGAGGAAGTGAAATTGTTGCAAGTGTTAAAGGAGGCAAAGGTTTCCATATCCTATCCGATCACTGATATTTTGGGAGAATCAATACAGAAAATTGAAGCAGTAGAGGGGGAGCGTTATGCGGTGTTGTTCAGTTTTGCGCGAGGTCAGGTCGTCCGGTCTTTGAATGAAAATCAGCTTCGTGTTTTGGGAAACGAAATGGCACGTTTTCACCATACCTCATCCACAGTTAGTTTGGGCGGAGAAAGATGGACTTTCGATCTTGAGACAACAGTTTTTAAGCCTTTGGAAAAACTGAGACCTGTTTTTAAAGAAAACGCTGGAGAATATAGCTGGTTGTGTGAGATGGCTCATCGTATTGAACAAAAACTGTCGCAAATAGATCCATCGGTATTTTCAAAAGGCTATTGCCATTTTGATTTTCTACCCAAAAATTTTCATTTCGAAAATGATTCGGTGACTTTCTTTGACTTTGATTTCATGGGGTACGGCTGGCTGGTGAATGATATCATGACCTTTTGGCAACACCTCATCTTAGATGTATATACTGGGAGGATGACACAGCAGGCTGCTCATGATTCCTATCGCATCTTCTTGGATGGATATCGTCTTATACGCCCTGTCGAAGATGAGGAATTAGCGCTGGTACCCTATCTTTCATTGGGGTTTTGGCTGTTTTACATGGGATTCCACACCTCTCATGATCAATTCTCTGTATTTAGCCAACCCCCACATTTGAATTTTTACACGGCCTTCTTAAAACACATCGTGAAGAATTATTGGGATAAGTGCTAATTTTCACAAGCTAAATGATCGCGTCCAAGATAAATTGCCCTATCGTTCTGTTTGGGATGGCGTTTAGCTCTTTTCTTATCAAGCATATTCAATAGGCCCCTCGACTGGTAGAAATTTGTGAAATTGAGCGTCGTTAAATTTACTTTACGATTTCATGAATTTTATTTTTTAGCGCATCACCTTTCAGATCTTTCGCTATTACTTTTCCGTCAGGATCTATCAAAAAACTAGCAGGTATTGTTGTAATTCCATATTGCTTGTAAACGTCACTATCGCTAGCCTTTAAATCGGACAATTGGGTCCATGTGAGACCATCTTTTTTGACAGCTCTTTTCCAGTCATCTTCTTTATGATCAATGGAAACGCTGATAATAGAAAAATTTCGCTTCCCATATAATCTATCGATTTCAATCAGGTTGGGATGTTCGTTTCGACATGGTAGGCACCAGGAGGCCCAGAAATCGATTAAGACGAACTGCCCTCTATAGGATGACAATTGAACAATATTTCCATGAATGTCTTTCATGTCAAATAAAGGCGCGTTATTTCCTATTCTTATTTTCTTTTTCTCTCTGATATTATTTCTCACGATATCTGCTTGTGGCATCGCTTTAAGTCGCTCACTCAATCCATTGAAGACCATTTCGGTTTTATCTAATAACCTGTTTATTTTTGAAATCTGGTCGACTAGATCAAGGCTAATATAGGAGTCGGGAAAATCTCGGGCAAAATCCAATTCCTGATCTTTCCAAATGAAATACAACGAATCTACAATCCGTTGATTTTGCTTTACCAAAATAGTATCTTTCAATTCCTGGGCATTAAAAAAGTAGGGGTCTTTTATACTTTTTAGTTCATTTAAGATACGAAACAACCTTTCATTTTTCAACTGAAGTATTCGGTTTAAGTCTGTACCTGAAAGAACAGAATTGCTGAGGGTGTCATTGCTTCTCAAGATTATTTTCCCTGCCTCCAGGAAAATGCTCTTACTGTCACTTATGAAATTATAATTATTATTGGTAGGATTCTGATTTCTGGACAATGAAGCGGAAAGGGGAGAGTTTCCAATTTTTCCTTTAAATCGAAAGGAATTATTCTTGACCTTTGTCGAATCTATAACAAGCTTCCCATCTTGCTTGTAGACGAGATAGATAATATCGTTATCTGACATTGTCTTTCCGATCCCCATAATTTGGAAATCCTGTTGCGCAGAAGCGGCTTGTGTATGGAGTAATAAATTGACAGTAATCAGTATTATTGTAAACCAGATTTGGGCCAAGATTCTTATTAAAGTCATTATGTCGGTTATAATTTTTAAATAAAAATACTTAAAAATTTGTATACATATACCTTTTGCTGTGGTGGAACTTTATCAGAACGATCTGTTGATTTCTAATTATTTAAGAAATGAGCTTTTTTTCGCTTCTATTTTGCTTTTTCGCTTAGCTTTTTGATCCAATTTATAGCTATTTTAATAGGAGCTGAAGAGTCCGAAGCTGTTAGAAAGTGCCCCATTTCTGGAAATAGACAGTATTCAAAGGGTTTCCCTTCAATTTTAAGTAAATTGAGATGATCAATGGATAAACCGACAGGGATTTGGACATCTTGTCCACCAAAAAGCCAGATTCCTGGTGTATTTGAACTGCGGAGGGATACCTGCGGATCGGTTGTAATAAATTTATATCTATCGGGGGCAGTTCGGATATGGTCCCTTACCTCTTGCTCGGTGTGATTTGACCAAAAATTTGCCTTTCCTTGGGTAAAAAATTGAAAACGGAGCTGTTCCAATGTAGGAACTACTGGTCCACTAAAAATGACCGTAAAATCCACATTGTTTGATTTATTTGATGCCAAAGGAATAATCCAGCCAGCTTGGCTGCCCCCCGAGAGACCAATATGTGTTAGTTTTTTTCCAAAATAATTTTTAAGGGTTAAAACTGCTGCACTGGCATCCTCCGCTAGAAGATTGAGGTTTGCTGAGTCAATATTATTCGTACCAACTTCGGGACCGGCATATTCCCCTCCTGATTCACCAACCCCTCTCTTATCATAAGTCAATACAGATATCCCATTTTTAGCCAACAGTGCTGCAAACTTATTCGATCTAAGTTCTTGTCCAGATCCGTGGACTATGACAACTCCAATTTTCGAATTTAAAGCGGTGAAAATTGTCCCCGCTAATTCAATCCCTTTACTTTTAAATTTTATATCTTTTACGGTGTATATTGTAGTCTGGGCGATTATGTTGGTTGTAAATAATAGAAAAAGTAAGAATAAAATTACGCTTTTATATAATCTCTCTTTCGCATATTGAGTCGGCGATTTATGATAAGAATACGCTATACTTAAGTGTTTTTTCATTGGGGATCTATTTTTAAAGTTATGTTGCTTAAATGTCAATGGTGAACTATTATTTTGTGCATCTAACTTAGTTATTTTCGAGTTCCCTTCTTGGTATTATTTAGGTGAAGTGTTTGTTTTAATCGGTGAAAGCACCAATATATCGGTAAAAAAAAGACTTTTTCTTTTCTCATGTAATAGATTACCGAATCTTTAGAGGTTTTAGATCATCGGTCTCCGGGGCGAAGTGACCATCTAAATTGAATCTAGATATAATCTGTAAAAATAATCTTATAACCGCTATCAATAATCAAATTTGGCCAAATTGGCAATAAAATCAGCCCCTAATCTAATTTCCTAAGCGCTTTAGAGTTTCGCAATAAAAATACATATTGAAAATAATCTGTCGTATGGGTCTTATCGCTGGGGATAATATTTTCACCAAACATTCGTGACTTCACCGATATTAGATCTTGAGAATCCAAATAAGGCGAATCCTTCGCATTTAGCTTAAATAATGAAATGCTATTCGGCTGGCTCATTTCCTTTAGATCGTTAATTCCTTTCACGAGCATCAGGGGGCCATCTGCATTTATCCAATCTACTTTTTCGTCAGGAGGCGTTGGGAATTGCGGATTTTTGGGGAGATACATTTCACTATCAAGGGTATAGCTTACGAAACTTGTTATTTTGCGCCCGCTGTTCTTTAACCTTGTAGCGAAAGGGAGGCTAGCTGTATCTTTTCCTTTTTGCAATACATGGAAGAAGCCAAATAATCCATAAAATTTTTCACCTTCTAGATGATGCTTTTTAATATAGTCCTCCAGATTCAGCACCATTGCCGAATCTCGGGATATAGTCAATTTATCGTTTGTAAAGCTTTTGTCAATGCCAATGACGCTGATTTTTGCACCGTCAGCTAGCTTTTGATTATAGTCATATATTTCGATCCATTTACGATATAAATCGACACTCGATTGTTGAGGGATGCGTTTGCGTATAGCAGTAACAACCTCTTTTAGCAATGCCTCATCTTTTACGGATTTTGAAAGAAAACAGTTTAATTTGTCTGCATTCGTACTATCCATCTCAGCGATATAGTACCTAATGTTGAGTTTTTTATTCAAGTATAAAAGAAGCTCTTTATCCAGTTTTTGGTTATCCGCATAACCATGGATTTCCCCAAGCAAAATGACGTCCGAATTATAGAAGTTATCGTCGAATAACTTACTTGCAATACTATCCGCAATCTGCACTTTGTGCAAGCTGAGGTAATCTGTATTTTTCTTGTTAACTGTTCCGATGAAAATCTTGTTGGAAATAAATATATAGCTAAAAGCCAGTGCAAGAACGGCTAATATGGAAACAAATGCGTACTTAAGAATTTTAAAAAACTTCTTCATAATTTGGGTTTTGACAAAAATATTGTTTTTCAATCAATGAAACAATAACTATTCAGTTGTTTAATTAAAGTGTCCTTCGATTTTGAGCAAATAATGTCCAAAATCGATTTTTGGGGTGTTAAAGGTACAGCAATCAGTGAAAGGTTTTAATCATACACAGGTTGTGCTATCGAAATAGCAGAGTCCAATTAAACATTCCATACTGTGATGACTTTTTAACTCAACTTTTGTTAGGTCTTAGTATATAACTGGCCTACATGTCCTCGAGTTCTTCTTTTGAATAACCGACGGTACAATCCATACAAGTATCCCCATAAGCACGATATTCATCATAGGCATCATTTATTTTCCCAAAGAGTGTGAGGATGCGGTCTATTCTATGTGAAGTCCATTTCCCCGCACGATAAGGGCTGTATTCACTAAAGGTCGGAGGAAGTAAATTGTAGATTAAACGGTTTTCAAATAATCTAATCAATAAGATAATGTAATACTTTGTGTCAAGTTCAAACTTAAATTCAATACAGTCATTTGTTGTGTCAGATATCGCATTATAAGCAAGTGCGTCACATGATATTCTTAAGGTATACCGATTGGTTCCATATAGCGTCTGGTTTAACATCAACGAGCTATAGATGCAAGCGACTCATCACATCTTTATTCCGGCAATTGCATGAAACTTGCACCAATGACTTTTAATTTGTCATCAACATATTTCCAAACCCTGAAATACCTGAATTTTCCTTCCAATGGAGCTCCCATTACTTTGCCTTTTGCCGTCATCGTAACGACGGAAAGCGCGGTATCTCCGGTTATTCTGATATCATCAATTTCTGTGGAAGCCTCTTCAATAATCATTGCTTTTGTTCTATGCGCATTTAAATCCATTTCTTTGGTTAGCATTTGTCCCGTTGGTGCAACTGCAATGAGATTATCATACAATAATTGGTCAAGGGCATTTACATTGCTTGTTAGCTGAGCTTGGAAAAGCTGGTTTTCTGCTTCAGAAACGTCTTCTTTAGTGATTTTGTCCATATACTGGTTATATAATCAATTACATTATTTACTTTAAAAATAATAAATCATTATTGTTTTATTCCGATTTTGCAGATTCTTTTTTGAGATATAATCTCCTGATCATAAATTGTAATAAAAACATTGTGAGCGTTCTAAGGTTATTTCTATAGACAGATTTTGTTTCTTTAATTCCTTTTTTTATTCGATAAAATCTAGCGTTTTTATATTTGTCTAGTTTTTAAATCCATCGAATTTAAAATATTCCTTAACGAATTGTAAACTGACCTGCTATCTATTGTAAATTACCTTTATATTCCATCATAATTAAAAAACGCAGACTAATCTATTCGAGCGGAATGGTCTCTATAATTGTGATTTTTGACGGGTAATACCTCCTTTTTTATCCAAGGGGAAATATTGGCCCATTTGAAAATATCAAAAATTGAGATAGATGAAACTATCATGATTTATTCAAACCGAGTAAAACAAGCTCATTTATACCGATGAGACAAACACTTATACCGCCGAAGGCAGCGTGAATGCCTTAATCTAAAAATAATTGATGATCAAATAATTTATACAGATGAAAAAAAGATATTTTATGATTGGGTTAAATACAATTTTTGTTATTGTATTGTTTACTATTTTTGGTGTAAACGGACAATCTCAAAAGGAGTATCCCAACGTGCTAAATGATACGGTCAAACCTGTCTCAAAGTCATCGCCTGACACTACATGTGTTATCCCTGACGTCCCTGCAGAATATACGGGTGGAATTGAACGCCTTCAAAAATTTATCCAAACCAATCTAAAATATCCTGATGAGGCATTAGAACTGGGTATTGAAGGCAATGTTTTGGTGGAATTTGTTGTAGAGCCAACTGGTGAACTATCAAATATAAAAATTGTCAAGCCCCTTCATAAAGAATGTGACAAGGAGGTCATTCGTCTTATCAAAAAAATGCCGAAGTGGATCCCTGCGAAGAAGAACAACAATTTTGTGAGAACTACATTCAGAATACCAGTTTATTTTAGCTCTTAATAGATAATCATAGTGAATAATTATTTTTCAGATCCTAATGCGGTCGTTTTGACAACATCGTTTGTCTTGAATAAAACAGATCAAATAACAAGAGTATATCATCATCTAGCGGATGGTATGTGGGAGTTTATTGGTGAAAGAGAAGTTGGGGAATCGGACTATAAAGTTATTTCTATGGAAGAGATATTGAACATAGATGAGGATCTGTTATCTCTTTCTGCTATGGAACCCGGCTTTTTTGCCTATAGAAAAGATCGAACTGCTATTTTTGAGATAAAAATTATAGGAGAGTAAACAAATGGTAATTCCGGCACACTTTATTTCGTAAATTTGATTGAATCATAGAAGGTTCATTGATCGTTTCCATTGAGCCATAACAATACATAGCGGTTGTCGGGATTAATATCGATGTTAGCACTAGTTAAAGACTAAACGAATGTTGGATAGCGTGCAGAAGTAGACACCTATCTTTCTGTAATAAAATAAACTTAAAGAAATGCAGCGAAAATTGACCATACAGCAGCTGAAAAATATCACATTGGAAAGCCAGGGCTTACTTCGCAGATCAGCATTCGGAAAAGGAAAAAAGGCCGTGCTCAATGCACTGGATCACCTCGGTTATTTACAGATAGATACATTATCAATTGTTGAAAGGGCCCATCACCATACGCTTTGGACAAGGATCCCAGATTACAAAACAAGTTATTTGGATGAACTCGTAAAGGAGCATCAGGTATTTGAATATTGGTTTCACGCTGCATCTTATCTTCCGATGAAAGATTTTCGCTTTGTTTTACCACGAATGTTGGAAGTAAAACAAAATGAATCACATTACTATAATGCGGACCCTAAAATGATGCAGTATATCATAGATACCATTCGGGCGGAAGGTCCCAAAAGAGCAAGAGACTTCGAAAATGAAACTAAAAAACTGGGAAGCTGGTGGAATTGGAAACCTGCAAAAATTGCTTTGGAACGGCTTTTCCTGCAGGGGGATTTAATGATTTCTGAACGCGAAGGAATGCAAAAGACCTATGATATCGCAGAAAGGGTGCTACCAAATGATATCGACCTGACAAAGCCAAGTTCACTTGAGTTTGCCGAGTATTTAGTGAAAACTTATTTAAGAGCATATGGATGGACTACTGTCAAACAGATTACTCATCTTAAAGCGGGCGAAACGATCAGGAAAAATGTAAATGGCGTTTTAAATGCGCTGATTGAGGATGATATAATAGAAAAAGTTACTATTGAAGGCTATCCGTCAGTTTATGTTCTCCGAGATTTAGTAGACAGAAGAATAGCTAAGGTTCGTGAGGAAATTAATTTGCTATCACCGTTTGACAATGCTATTATTCATCGTGATCGGGTTCAGCAGTTTTTCAATTTCGATTATCGAATTGAATGTTACACACCAAAGGAGAAAAGACAATACGGATATTTTTGTTTACCTATTTTATTTGGCAATACATTTATTGGCAGAGTAGACTGCAAAGCACATCGAAAAAATAGGCAACTTGAACTGATCCATCTGCATATAGAAAAACAACAGTCTATAGACTTCGAATTGTGGGTAGAGCCTTTTGCAGAAATAATAAAAAAGTTTGCCACTTTTAATGGGTGTAATTCCATAAAATTAACACTGGTAAGTCCCTTGAATAATTCGTTAGTCATACTTCTGAACAATGTTTTTTGTCAATATGAAGCTATTTCTGCCCCAATAATAGCAGTTCCCAGTAGTTCCTAGTTTTTTTTACAGCATAACTGTAGAATTTGGAAAACTTGTACTTGATCAGAAATGGAGCATTATAAGCTTACTCGATCTTCACCTAATTTAAATGCTCTATTTTAAAATTTATTATTTTGTAGCTTGCAGGATGTACAATTTAATGTTATATTAACATCACAATTATACCTTTGTAAAAATCCTCTGGAAATCTGATATAGTGTACATAATAATCAATGTGTCATGAGAGATCTGTCTGATAAAGAATTGTTTGATATTGTGAGAGAAGGCAATACACAGGCATTTTCGGTGTTATTTGATCGCTATGCGGATATTTTATTAAGTTTTATATTAAAGCGGATTGGTTCTATTACAGATGCCGAAGATATCCTTCAGGAGGTTTTTACATCTTTATGGAACAGACGCTATAAAATAGAAATCGAGGAATCTATTTACCCCTATCTTTTCAAAGCTGCTAAATACGAAGTCATTGACTGGATGGCAAGGGATCAAAAACGGATTTCATATTTCGAGCGACTTGTGTTTCCACTGACCAACGAACCAGTTGGTGCAAGTAACAGCGATGAGAAATTGATGGTTAAAGAACTCTCATTTTTGCTGGATAATGAAGTTGCTAAGATGCCCTCCACAATGCAGTCAGCATTTAATCTCAGCCGTATCGAAGGCTTAAGCATTAAAGAAATCGCTTTTCGACTATCAATATCCGAACAGACCGTGAAGAATAATATTTCACTGGCTTTAAGTCGGTTAAAGCTTAAGGCGAAATAAAAATCATTTTTTTTCGGTACTTCTATCCGTTATCTAAGGTTATATAGATATATGACAGAAGATAATCAAAGAGAGCATGCTCAAAAATTACTAAAAAAATATTTGAGAGGGGAGTGCAATCCAGAAGAAGAACAGCTTGTAACCAAATGGTTCTATTCATTAGATGATGAACCAACATTGCCAAAGGATGAAAGAGAGGCGTTGTTAGGTCGATCCAAAGATGTTTTGATGCACAAATTTGAAGGGGAGATGAATAAGATGAAACCTAACAAAAATGTGTTTACCTGGAAACGGATTGCCATTGCAGCTTCAGTTCTCTTTGTGTTAACTATTGCTGTTTTATTCTTGCAACGAGAACAAACGAGCCCTGCTCCACAGCTTGCGGCCATCGCTCCGGATACAACAGGCCTGTATAAAAATGATATTCTGCCTGGTGAGCGTTATGCGAGACTTTCCAACGAGCATGGGGAAACACATTCTTTGGGAAAGGAAGATCAGGTCGAAAACATAAAGTCCGCAGAACTTAAGGGGAATCTGAAATTAGAGGTACCAGCAGCGGGCACCTATAGTATTGTGTTGAACGATGGTACCCAGGTATGGTTAAACGCTGCTTCAACATTACAGTACCCTGATCAATTCGAAGGGCATGAACGACGAGTAAAATTGATTGGAGAAGCTTTTTTTCAAGTAGCCAAAGATGCCAAAAAACCTTTTCGGATCGAAGTTGAAAACTCTGTTATTGAGGTCCTCGGTACAAGTTTTAATGTAAATGCCTACCATAAAGAAATCAATACCTCATTGGTAGAAGGTAAGGTGAAAATTATAAGTCAAGGGCACGAAGCCTATCTTCTCCCAGGAAATGAAGCCATCATTAGTACGGATAAAATACGCATACAGCCAGCAGACATACAAAAAAATACAGCTTGGCAACGGGGAGAGTTTTCACTTGAGGGTAGCAGCTTTTCGGAAATTATTAGTCAAATTTCTAGGTGGTATAATGTGGATTTTATTAATGTGGAGGATATCTCCGTAAGCAATAGGTTTAATGGAACGCTTAGCCGGGAATCCAGACTTTCAGAGGTGTTGAACATTCTGTCGTTTGCGACAAACCGAAAGTTTGAAATAGATGGAAGGCATATAATCATTCGTTAGCACAGTTAAATTTTTTACCAATTAAAATTTATAAGATATGATATAACCAGACGAATTAACCAAAAGGTTCTATACAATAGAAAAGGGGATGTTGACGCATCCCCTGTTGTAAAAGGCCAAATTTATCGAAGTACGAATTCTATAGATTATTAAACCCTTAACAATTCAAAGTTATGAAATTTTTTTCTCCATTAATAGCATGGGGGGACCGGAGAAGTCATTCTTATACCCTAAGCATTAAAGTCATTTTGACTATGAAGTTGATTTGTGTACTGTTGCTGGCATTTACGGTAGGTGTTAGAGCATCTGGATATGCGCAACAAGTAAATCTGTCCTTGAAGAATGCCAAAATTGAAACTGTCCTTAAAGAGATTTCCAACCAGACGAAGTTGCGACTGTTTTACGACGAAAGGTTATTTGAAAATGCCTCACGTGTAGATATTTCTGTGGCAGGATCTGATGTAAGGGCTGCATTGGCAAAGACATTGCGTGGTCGCAATTTGATCTTTGATATCATGGGAAGTACGATTGTCATTAAAGAAAAAAAGCAGACTGATCGTGAAGTATCAGGAGCTGTGAAAGATGCTTCCGGACCAATGGCAGGAGTGACCGTGACTGTATTGGGGGTAGCGGGAATATCAACAAAAACCGATAAAGACGGACGTTACAACATACGTGTTCCAGAGAAAACAATCCTTTTGTTTCGCTTTATGGGGTATAAAGATGTTGAAATCAATGTCTCTGACAAGAACAGAGTAGATGTGTTGATGGAAACTGCTGAGTCTCATCTAGACGAAGTGATTGTTGTTGGTTATGGTACACAGAAAAAGATCAATCTTTCGGGAGCTGTAGATCAGATTGGTGAAAAGTTTTTGGAAAGTAGACCGATTACAAATGTGGGGACAGCATTGCAGGGCGCTATGGCTAATCTTAATATTACACCGACCTCTGGAAGAGCCAATAGCTCGCCAGGGATCAATGTGCGAGGGTATACATCACTGTCAGGTGGTGGGCCACTTATTGTTATTGATGGGATTCCAGCAACGAACGAGGAGCTCAATCGTATGAATCCAATGGACATTGCTAGCGTTACTGTATTGAAAGATGCCGCGTCAGCAGCGATCTATGGTAGTCGCGCTGCTTTCGGGGTTGTACTGGTTACGACTAAATCGGGTACAACGAAGGAAATTAAGGTCACGGCCAACTCAATCTTTGCGGCAAAAGCAATAACACGTACAGTAGAGATAGAGGATGATCCGTATCAGGTAATGAAATACAGGAATATCATGTCAGCACCATGGTACAATCTTTACGATGAGAAAATGCTCGAATATGGTAAACAGCTGAGTGAAAACCCTTCATTGCCTCGTGTGATCGTCGATCCACAAAATCCAAATGCTTATATCTATTTAGGATCTACGGATTGGTTTAAGGAAGTCTATAAAAATATACAACCCTCATATACCAACAATATAAGCATCGCGCAGAAGAACGAACGCTCTTCATTTTACCTTTCTGGTGAATACTACAGACAAAATGGTATGCTGCGAATCAGTCCCGATACCTATGACCGTTATAATTTCAGGGCAAAAGGTGATTACAAAATCACGGACTGGTTTACTTTATCAAATAATACAACCTTTACAAATGATAAGTATGATCAGCCCTCAGCAATTGATCAGGGGTATCTCTACTGGCATAATGTTAACCGTCAACCTTCGCTAAATACCGTCCGAAATCCGGATGGTACCTATACAGAAGCTGGGGTGAATATGATCGGAGCTGTAGCCGAAGGGGGCCGTAGTATCAGTCGCATCAACGATTTTCAGACTAGCTTTGGTGCGAAAATTGACTTCATCAAAAATGTTTGGACCTTAAATGGGGACGCGACCTTTAGAAGGGTTTCAGGAAAATCACACTTCTTTCAGGTGCCGCTTGCCTACAGTACAGGGCCAAATGTGATGAACAGGCAAAATTTCAATAGCTATGCCTCCAATGGAAGTAATGAAACGCGCTATAATGTGTACAATATTTATTCACAATATCAGCGGACACTCAATGATCACTATTTTTCAGTGATGCTGGGCTTCAATCAGGAAGAACGGATATACGAGTCATTTTCGGCATCCCGGGATCAGTTGATTTCCAATTCGCTACCGACAATAGGACTCGCGACTGGTCAAACTCCCTCTGTTGGTGCTTTTGATTATGCCTGGTCGGTAAGAGGGGCTTTTGCCAGATTAAACTATACTTATAAAGATAGATATATCCTGGAATCTAACCTCCGCTATGATGGCTCCTCCAGATTCCCTAAAAAAGATCGTTTTGCATTCAATCCTTCCGTATCTGCTGCATGGGTAGTTTCGCAAGAAAAATTCTTCCAGCCAATTAAAGAGACCCTGTCCAATTTTAAACTTCGTGGATCGTATGGTTCACTGGCAAATCAGGATCTAAGGGACAACTATTACCCTTACATTGCCAATATGTCCAAAGGAAGTGGAGCAATTTTGGATGGCAAGATTGTACCTATTGTGGGTAGTCCGGGCTTAGTGTCATCGACCCTGACCTGGGAAACCATCACACAATCTAATTTTGGGGTGGACATCGGCTTATTTAAAAATCAGTTTTTTGGTTCATTTGATATCTATCGTCGTGATACCAAGGATATGTTGACAGCAGGTAGGACACTGCCAATCGTGCTTGGTACGGGGGTTCCTCTTGAAAATGCGGCGAACCTCAAAACCAACGGTTGGGAATTAACACTTGGATATAATAAAGAGTTTATGGTGGCTAGCAAACCGTTTTCATTCTCCGCAAGAGTTAATTTAGCAGACAGTAGAGCTTATATTACAAAATACAATAATCCTAAAAATAACTTAAGCGATTATTATGTTGGACAGGAATTAGGTGAGATGTGGGGGCTAACTACATTGGGTTTTTTCCAATCTCAGGAAGAGATCAAGGCACATGCTAATCAAAATGATGTCACTTCTTATCCTGGTACGAGAGGATTGGAACCGGGTGACCTCAAATTTGCTGATATCAATGGTGACGGCAAAATAAACCGGGGGGATTGGACCTTGGATAATCATGGAGATTATAAAATTATCGGTAATTCGAGACAGCGTTACAGTTACGGTATAGATTTGAATTCAAGCTGGAACGGAATTGATTTGCGCGTGTTCCTGCAAGGTGTCGGAAAAAGAAATTATTATCCTCCAGGTGGTGACCACTATTTTTGGGGTATATATGCTCAACCTTGGGCGAGCTTAACTAAGTTTAACTTGGACCATTGGACGCCTGAAAATCCAAATGCGTATTTGCCAAGACCAAAATCCTATGTGGCCGAACAGAGTGGTATTGAACTAGCCGCGACGCAGACCAAATATCTGCAGAATGCAGGTTATTTAAGGGTAAAAAATGTGACTTTGGGTTACACGCTTCCCAAGTTGATGACAGATAGATGGGGGATAGACCGGTTACGTCTGTTCGTCAGCGGTGAAAACCTCTTTGAGTTTACCAAACTAATGGATTATCTCGATCCTGAAATTGTTGGCGATCGGACGGCATATCCTTTCCAAAGGACCTACTCGTTTGGGTTAAACTTTAATTTCTAAAATGACTATTATCATGCAAAATATAAAAAGAAAAATTATCAAGATTGGAGCGTTGTTGGGGGCCTTGTTCCTGATCATGAGCTGTAACGATGATTTCATGGATCGGTATCCCACGACATCGGTTACACCGGAAGTGTTTTTTAGCAATGTAAACGATCTTAAAACTTATACCGATGGTTTCTACGGTAGTTTGAGTGCGCCGATAGCGGATCTTGGGACAGATAATCTGGCACATTACAATTCTGGGAGTACAATTGATGAGATCATGCGTGGTGGCGTGAGCGCGCAGAATGCAGCAGTATGGAGTTGGTCCGCATTGAGAAATATTAATTTCTTTCTTGAAAATGCTGGGCGTGTGAAAGGGGCTAGTGCCGCCGATGTGAACCATTACATCGGCATTGCAAAGTTCTTTCGTGCACGGTTTTATATCGATAAGGTCAACCAGTACAGTGATGTTCCCTGGTATAGTCAGACAATGGGAACATCAGATATTGAACTCTTGCACAAAAAACAAGACAGCCGGTCGCTTGTTGTGGATTCAATTATGGCTGATCTCGAATTTGCCGCTGCCAATATCAAACCCGATGGGCACAAGTCGACAGTTACGAAATGGGGAGCCTTGGCGCAATTAGCACAGTTCGCTTTGCAAGAAGGAACTTTCCGTAAATATCACTCTTATTTGAATCTGAGCGGATCGGCCAATACTTTTCTGCAAAGGGCGGTTTCTGCTACTGAGGAGATTATGAAGTCAAATAAATTTTCAATCAGTAATGCTGGTGGCGTTAACCGTGCTTATCGGGATCTATTTATAAGTCTTAACCTGCAGGCGAATCCTGAGACCATCTTATTTATAGATTACGATAAGGATTTAGGAAGAAGACGTAATACACACACGGTATTGGATTATGAATGGGCCTTGAGCCAAACGCTGATGGAAAACTATCTGATGAAAGATGGAAAGCGTTTTACGGACCAAGCGGATTATAAAACGAAGAATATAGATCAAATTTTTGTTAACCGAGACCCGCGCCTTGAGCAGACTTTTATGAAGCCTGGGTTTCAGTCAGTCAATGCAACAACACCACAGCGCCTCAAACCAACGCTCGGAGGGTACAACCAGATCAAATTCTATCCCGAAATAGCAGATATGATCAGTTGGGAGGCAGCCTATACAGATGCATTTGTATTTCGTTATGCCGAAATCTTATTAATCTTTGCTGAAGCCAAAGCGGAGCTGGGAATCCTCACGAGCCAGGCTGATCTTGACAAATCGGTCAACCTGCTACGTCAACGTGTTGGGATGCCAAGCATGCAGCTGGGCGAGGCAAATGCCAATGTGGATCCGGTATTGCAAGCTTACTACTCAAATGTGAAAGGAGGCAATGTGGGACTTATCCTTGAAATCCGCAGAGAAAGACGTGTCGAACTGGCTTGTGAAGGCCAGCGATACAGGGACGTTTTTCGCTGGGAAGTGGGCGAGCGCCTGGCCGATCAACAACAGGGGATGTATGTAAAGGCATTAGGCCCAATGGATGTAACCGGAGACGGTAAAATAGATATCGCGATACTTGAATCAGCAAAGGATACCGGTCCGATTAAAGACTTGACAGAAGAGGAAAAGAAGAACATTTCACTGTATTATTTAAAAGATGCCAATGGTAATAATACTTCAATTTATCTTGAAAATGGGAACAATGGACATATTATGTTTACTGTAGCCAGAGATAAGAAGAAGACATTTGAAAAACCAAAGTATTACTATTATCCGGTTGCTAATAGTCAGATGGTTCTGGATGGTAGCAAGTTGGTACAGACAAACTTTTGGTAAGGAATTGGTTTTATGCTAGATAATATGCTAAAAGACTAATTTAAAAGAGTTATTTTTTACAAATTTTAAGGTTAAAGATAGGGTACATCCAATCGATGGATGGCACCCTATCTTTATTTGCAATTAGAGTTTTTATATGAAAAGTTTTACACATAAATTTATACTATCACTGCTACTACTATGTAGTAATGCCATTTATGCTCAATATAGGGGGCATGTCTTTTTGGATCTTGATAAGAACAAAAAGATGGAAAGCGCTGAAAAAGGAATGAAAGATATTGTATTATCCGATGGCTACGAGGTGACAAAAACTGCTGAAGATGGAAGCTTTGACCTAAAAAAGAACGATAAAGCCAGATTTCTCTTCGTGCGGGTTCCAGCTGGTTATAAAGCAAGTGGAACTCATTATATTAAGATTGATCCAAAACGAGAAAATTATGATTTCGGTCTAATCCAGGATGAAAAGCAAGAGGCGGATAAGCTTCGGTTTATTCAGATTACAGATACCGAAACACCACTATATGGGGAATGGATAGACAATATTCGTAAGTTTTCGCAGCAACAAAATGCGACACTGATTATGCACACGGGCGACATCTGCTACGAGCCAGGGATGCAGTTTCATGCCCGACAGGTAAACACGGAACTGATGGGTGTTCCGACCTATTATACAGTAGGCAATCACGACCTTGTCAAAGGTGAGTATGGTGAAAAACTATTTGAGGATTTATTTGGTCCGGTCTACTATTCATTTGAGGCAGGACCAGCACACTTTGTGGTGACGCCCATGCCTGGCGGTGATTATGCACCCAGCTATAGTCAGGATCAGGTAATCGCTTGGTTGAAAAAAGATCTCGCTCTAAAAACAAAAGATAAACCGCTCATTTTTATTAACCACGACCTGCTTGTCGGAAAGGATTTCGTGATGAGAGGAAAGACCGATTCTATCGATTTGAAGCAGTATAATCTAAAAGCATACCTGTATGGCCATTGGCACAATAATTATAGTTTTGGCAGCAGAGATGGAGTTGCGGTTATATCCACAAATGCTCCTAATAAAGGAGGAATAGATAATTCTGCAGCTCAATTCCTGGTTATTGATGTGGATAAAAGAGGGGTTAGCAAAATAACGCCAAAGTATCCTTATTTGTCAGATCACATCGCGTTAATTTACCCACAAAGTAAGCAAATGCAGATTTCAAACAGAAAAGAAATAGAAATTAGCACAAGTGTGTATCATACGGAAAAGAATGTTATTTCTGTGTATGCAACACTATTAAATAAATTTGGAACTGCGATAAAAACGGCTAAATTGAAACCCGTTAGTGACTGGAACTGGCGTGGAAATTTTACAGTTCCACGCTGTGCCGATCAACAGTATGATATTATGCTGGAAGTAAATTATGGCGACAGCACACAGGCGCTTAAGAAATTTGCTTGGCATAATGAACCCACTTCTACCGCTTTTCTTCAATTGGCTTGGTCAAAAAACATAGGGTCTAATGTGTGGAAGAGTTCACCTCTGGTACAGGGACAGCGGGTATATGTGGCCAGTATCGATGATGCCATTGGTGGTAAAAGTAAAATTCAGGCATTAAAAGCCCAATCGGGGGAAACCATCTGGACTTTCCATACCCAGAACTCCGTCAAGCAGAAGTTGGCCTATAGCAATGGTTTGGTATTGGCTACAGATATGGGAGGTACGGTGTATGCAATCGATGAAAAAGAGGGTAAACTCGTTTGGAAGAAGGATCTCAGTGGGGGACGGCTTCCAGGATACGTAAGTGCTGGAGTTGTTCGCGATGGTATTTATTATACTGGCGCAGGTAATTATCTGTCAGCAATAAAAGTCGAAGATGGGAAAACAGTATGGCGGAATAGTGACTGGAATGGTGGTGAAGGGATGCCTGGAGAACTACTGATCACCAACGGATATCTAATTACTGGTGCTAATTGGAATGCCTTATTTGTTCACGATTGTAAGACAGGAAAACTCCTATGGAAGAAAAATGAAGATGGTTTGCGATTTAGAACAGGAGGAGCCAGTGCAGATGAAAATTCGCTTTATGTAGCCGGGCTGAACAATCTTTTTAGATTGGATCAAAAGAAGGGGACCCTGTTAACTAAAAGCCAAACTGATGATGATTTTAAGGTTATGGCCTCACCCTTGTTAACAGAGGAACGAGTGATTATGCCCACAGCGACTAATGGGATAAAAGCATTTGATCGTAATGCATTAACCGAAAAATGGAGTTTCCAGACTGAGGAGGCTCTTATTTATAGCTCTGCTTATTCAACTCCTGATCTTCATAAGAAAGTTGCAACTGTCGAATCCAGTGTCCGCTATGCGGCTGGAAAGTTGTTTTTCGGCGGATCAGACGGTTATTTATATGTGTTGAATTTAGATGGAACTTTGGTGCAAAAGGTTAATCTGGGCACACCGATATTAGCCGAAGTCTCCATTCATGGAAATGAAGTCTTTGTTGCGGACTTTGCGGGTAATATCTATTGTTTTAATATAACGACAACAAAAAAATAAATTACTTTGAATATAAGCCACAATTAGACTAAGGTGGAATAGTTTGATAATATTATCTTAAAATTAGCTGGGCAACTCATCTTTATATTGCCCAGCTTAATAGAGAACTTAAAATTCCCAGTTCTCCAACTTATTTTACTGAAATAAAGCTCGGGATAGATATACGCTAAATATCGACCGTACTGTTTATCAAAACAAGTCTGCCAAAGCGCTGATAAAATCCTCCAATTCTTGATCAGACAGCGATGCGTATCCCAATCTCATACCATTCATTATTTTGTCAAAGCTGTAGCTCTCTGGAGTGATCATGCTGAAACCTTTCATATTGAGTTTTTCCGAAATCAGTACCCAGTCGACCTGCTTTTTTGGCACGATCCAATAGGCAAGCCCACCCTCGGGGATAAGGTAAGATACTTTATTTCCAAGGTGTTTTTGTAGTAATATTTCGGTAATATCCCTTTTTGTCTTATAATAATTTGTTGCTTTTTTTATATGACGTTTTATGGTGCCATCCTTGATCAATTGCAAAACGGCCTGTTCCATAATACTGTCTCCTTGCACATCGATAATCTTGCGCAAACGAGCGACCTTGTTGATTAAAGTACAATCATTACTTGCTATATAACCGATACGTAACGCCGGAGCTACGACCTTGCTCATGGTACCGATATACACATAATTTTTAAGCTCCGTAAAACTTGACAGCGGAAGAATGGGACGATAACCAAAATGAAATTCATTGTCATAATCATCTTCAATAATGGTAAATCCATATTCATTGGACAGTTTGATCAGTTCCAGTCTTCTTTTTAGACTCATTGTGACCGTAGTTGGGTATTGGCGGTGGGGTGTCACATAAATGGCTTTTATGTTTTTGTGCAATTTCAGAAGCGCTATTATATCCTCGATTATCACACCTTCGTTATCTACCCCCGCAGGTAACAACTTAGCTCCGCTTTGGTCAAAGGCCTCCCAAGCGGGTTTATATCCGGGATTCTCAATGATCACATAATCTCCTTTTGAAAGCAGGCATTGAGCGGCAAGATACATGGCCATTTGGCTCCCCCTTGTGATGCAGATATGCTGTTCATTCACCCGCATTCCCCGTTGATGATTGAGCATTTGGACCACAGCCTTTCTAAATTCTAGATTCCCGAATTCGCTACTGTAGCCCATTAATTGCCACTTCGCTTTTTGGTTGAAAATTTGACGGTATGCCCGAGCTAATTCATTAACAGGTGCAATTTTGCTGTTGGGGTATCCATCATCAATTTGCAGTTGAGTAGATCCACCCGTGGCATCATTTGTTGCTTCAGCGATTGGCGCTGTAGTCTGCGTTTCCTTAAAATCGGGCAAGGTCGAAGCAACGAATGTGCCTTGCCGCTCTCTGGAAACAAGCCAACCTTCTATCAATAGTACACTCAATGCTTCTACTATGGTATTTCTATTGACTTTCAGTCGCTGCGCCAGATTTCTACTGCCCGGCAAAGCATCACCCGCCTTTAATCGGCCGGAATGAATATCGTTTATGATGGCATCGGCAATCTGTAGATAAATGGCCTTATCTGATTGTTCATCTAATTGAATTTGAAATTCCCACTCTCGTAACATCTGGACTATTTCTTTTTATAAAAACTGTATCATAACGCTAGTCCAAAGTTAGCATATTTTTGTTATGCAATAATGCAATGAACATTAAAATTTTTAAAGTTATGTCAAAATTAGAAGCATCAACAGAAGTGAAAAAATCAATTCATGCCGAACAAAAGCAATTTAGTTCTAAAGATTTTCATCAGACCTTTGCAAGACCTACCTATGTAAGACCTTCACATGTTATCCATAAGAATGTTGAAAACGCTGGGGTACACAATCAATTCTCAGCGGAAAGAAAGCATCCTGTTTTCTTTGTAGACTTACCAAGCAAAAATGTCAGTTTGACGATCGGAGGGCTATTACCCGGACAAAAAACGCATTTACATCGTCATACCTATGAGACTGTCCTGTATGTGATCGAGGGCAAAGGTTGGACCAAAGTGGAGGATGAAATTGTAGAATGGGAAGCCGGCGATGCCGTTTATATTCCGTCCTGGGCTTGGCATCAACACCAAAACACCAGTGATACCGAAAGTGCAAAATACATCGCTTGTGAAAATGCGCCACAACTGCAAAATCTAGGGGTTGCTTTGCGCGAAGAAGAAGGAAGAGATTTTTAGTTCAGCATACATTAAAATAGAAACCATATGGATAATGTACCATTTAAAGGGATAATCGCTTATCCTGTTACGCCATTCGACGACAATGAGGTCGTGGATATTCCTTTGTTTAAAAAGCAGGTTGAACGTTTAGTTGCCGCGGGTTCACATGGGATTGCGCCATTAGGGAGTACAGGCGTATTGCCTTATTTGAATGACGCTGAGAAAGAAGCTATTGCTGAAGCCACCATGAAGCAGGTATCAGGGCGTGTCCCTACGTTAGTCGGCGTTTCCAATCTGACTACGGAAAAGACCATTTACCATGCACAGTTTTCAGAAAAAGCTGGCGCGACTGCCGTGATGATTATACCGATGAGTTATTGGAAATTGACCGACGATGAAATAGTAAGGCATTACGATGCCGTGGCATCCAAAATTTCTATCCCAATAATGGCATACAATAATCCCGCAACAGGCGGGGTTGATATGTCGCCAACATTGCTGAAACGCCTGCTCGAAATTCCCAATGTGACCATGATCAAAGAGAGTACAGGGGACATTCAGCGCATGCATTATTTAAGGAAAGAATTGGGAGAGGAAGTTGCCTTTTTCAACGGATCCAATCCGTTAGCATTAGCTGCTTTTACGGCTGGAGCAGCCGGTTGGTGTACTGCGGCTCCTAACCTTATCCCCGAATTGAATATAGCATTGTACGAGGCAATTCAAGTGAATAATCTGGAAAAGGCAAGAAAGCTCTTCTATCAACAGGTTGACCTGCTCAAATTCATCGTAGCAAAAGGGTTGCCGCGTTCCATTAAGGCCGGATTAGATATTTTGGGAATAGGTGGTGGTGGTTTTAAAAGTCCTTTGGGACCGCTCAGTGATCATGATATCGCAACATTAGAAACGATACTCGCCTCAGTAAAAAGTGAAGAATACCAATATCAATAGAGCAGAAAAACGGAGCTAATGAAAATGTATAACATATTGGCTTTAGGACATCTATTGAAGATTTAAAATAACGATTTTAAAGCCCGAAACGCTGCGAGCGTTCGGGCTTTGTAAACCGAATTTGTTGTAATTTTATAAGTGAAAAAGTATGAATCTGGACGAAGAATCAAAAACTACCGAAACTGATGCCGAACCATCGGATTGTGTATTAGTTTCATTAACCTTGAATGAAACTATCAGCAAGATCCGCTGGGACAGGAAAATATCCTTGCTTGATGCTATCCTCGATGCAGGTATTGCTGCACCACATAGCTGCTGCCGTGGTAATTGTGGGACTTGTGTGTGCAAGCTAGAGAAAGGAGAAGTACGTTTGAGACGAAATTTTATTTTGTCAGAAGCTCACCTACAGCAAGGTTTAATTTTAACTTGCGTAGCGGCGCCTGTAAGTAACACAATCAAGATAAACTACGACGAATTTTAGCTATAATAGATTTTTTTTAGTTGATTCTGTCTGAGCTACTAGCCGACATCTTAGGTCGCTATTCAAGCAGATATTATCTTTACTTTTGTCAAGAGAAATACAGCGATATTAGGAAAGCAATAGAATAACGGTTGTTACCGAAATTTTGTCGAATGGAGCTGATTGCTCGAGCATGAAGCTTATAAGAAGCCTTAACGGTGATACCGATTGTGTCAGATATCTCTTCGAAAGTCATGCCTTTGACATATTTCAGATACAATATTTCTTTTTGCCGATCAGTAATATTTTCTAATGCATGTTTTAGGCGTTGGCGCGTTTCCTTTAATTCTTCCTTTTTTATAATTCTGGCCTCAAGCGGGAGTTCGAAATCAAACGCGTAAACCTGTTCATCCAAAACATCAAAAGCATACTTATCCTCCTGTCTTTTCCGATTTAAAAGCTCGTTGCGAACAGATCGGTGTAGGTACACCGTCACGTTCTTCACCTCTTTAATATAATTCCGTTTTTCCCAAAAATTGATAAAAACATTTTGTATTACATCTTTAATTAAGTCATCATCTTTTGAAAAACGAAGGGCATATAGAAATAAACTTTTGAAATTGGAATTATAAATTTTCTCAAAAGAGCTTCTATCTCCCTTCAGAAACTTCTCCCATTCAATTTCTAATGTGTTTTCATTTTGCATCGTTATATGACTAGCTATTAGTAATGAGACAAATATACAGGTATATCGTTTGGATTTACAGCCTTTATTTTTACTTTTTCAAGATCGCCATTTGTAACCTGAAACGGAAGTTGAAACGAAAATAAAATTTTTTGCGAAAAGAAGATTTGTAAATGATCCTCATCAAGAATATACATTTTATCCGATGAAAAAACAATTCGTTAAGAGCTAAAATAGCTGCCACTGTTCGTTATAGAAGTCCTGCATCTGACCATCGAAATCAACAGCTATAAGTCAATTTGACATTACTCCCTGCTATATTTTGCTGAAATGAACTTTAAATTTAAATAATTCTATCTCATTTACAGTGTTTTATGAATTTTTTTAATTTTTCTTGGGTGACAGAATGGAAAAATGGTGTCTTTAAATTAAGTAAACCGAATTATTGATACATGACAACTAATACAGATATGTTTGGCGGCGACCAACTCTTAGAAGAATTGTTCCGAGAACCTTCCTTTTTGCAATTAACTGCGCAACAAGTTTTGGTTGACGATGCGCAATGGCAACTTTGGTTTGATGAGTATCCGAGGTATCAAGAGGTGAATCTCGTGGCTAGAAAACTTTACGAGTTAAAATATTATGAATCCACAGTAACTGTCAATGAAACCTATTGCTCAGAAGTTTGGACAGGAATTGTCGCACATTTAGAAAATAAAGAGAAAAATGTTGTTCAACCTCGATTGAGGCAATTAAAAATTCGCCAGTGGTTGCAATATGCGGCGATTTTGATCGCTGTGAGTGCGTTTAGTTTATGGATCTATCTGCAACAAGCCACACCAAGAATGAGTGAAACTTACGCAACATCGACAAACAAGAAAGAAATTATCTTGCCAGATGGTAGTACATTATGGCTTAATAAACAGAGTACTGCTACTTATCAGGAAGATGGATCTCGTAGAAAATTGGATCTAATTGGGGAAGGGTACCTACATGTGACAAAACAGATTCACAATGGTCAGAGAAGACCATTCGTTGTCGAACACGATGGTTTAAAAGTTGAAGTACTGGGAACACGTTTTAATATTATCAATACACCGACAACTAAATTAGTGGCTTTGGATGAAGGGAGTGTAAGAGCCGGTTACGAAGGTCGGAATATGGTTATGAAGCCAGGTGAAGTTGTAAACGTAGACCGGGGTGTATTGAAGCGACTGCCGGTACGATCTGGTTTGGTAAATAGTTGGCAGACAGGTATACTCGATTTGGATAAAACTACTTTAAATGAAATTATTATTTGGATGGAATTAACCTACAGAAAGAAAGTGGTTGGCAGGCTTCCTTCAAGTATGATGAAGGTCACAGTGAGTGGCAAGATAGATGTCTCCGAACAGGAAATTGTATTGAGATCAATAGGCAACTTGTATAAGGTTAGTATTTCAGAAGAAAAAGACCACTTCGAAATCAAAACGAGCGAATAAACAAAAAAATATAATCTAAATACCCCTACATTATGAAAAACAAATGGATTCGGCAACTCGCCTGGGCTGGGATTGGTCTGTCATCATTTTCGCTGATCAATAGCGCCTCAGCCTCGGAGATTTATTGGAATACGAATGCTGCAGAACTGTCTTTTGAGCAACAACGAATTGACAAAATAGTGCTTCGATCCCTGCGTGTTCCTGAAATTTTGCAGATTGTTTCCAAACAGGAGAAAATTTATTTTGCCTATGCAGATGTCCTTATTGAAAAGTTGGCGATTGGCGAAATAGATCCCTTGACAGTGAAATTGTCCTCGCTACCTAAAATTTTGGCGAGAGCTAATCTTCGGATGGTCAAGATCTCGGACAAACAATATGTTATCGAAAAATTTGAGCAATCGACCAGTAATACGGTGGAGAGAACCCCATTAAGTAAGAAAAATTTTACAAATCAGCAATATATTAATGGGACTGTAACTGATACAGATGGAAAGCCTTTGACTGGCGTTACAGTAAAAGTTTTAAAGGGAACAACAGCAGTTAGAACGGATATTGAGGGGAAGTTTAACATAGAAGCTGCCATTGGGAGTACTTTACAGTTCAATCTTTTGGGGTATCAGGCTGTTAGTCGAGAAATTAATTCTGATGCACCAATGATGGTACAGCTCATTACGGCTATTACCAATTTGGACGAAGTTATCGTTGTTGGGTACGGTACACAAAAGAAAGCTGATTTGACAGGCTCTGTGGGGATAGTGGATGTTGGGAAATCTCTAAAGTCACGCCCGGTTACAAACGTTCAGGAGCTTTTGGCCGGAACAATTCCTGGAGTCAATGTCAGTAAGGGTAGTGGGGCTGTAGGCAGTGGGGCCTCAATCAACATCCGCGGAACATCAACAATTGGTGGCAGCTCAGGAGCATTGGTACTCATCGACGGAGTACCGGGTAATATCAATACGTTAAATCCGAATGATATCGAGAGTGTTTCGATTTTAAAAGACGCATCATCTGCTTCAATATATGGGTCTCGTGCGGCAAATGGTGTAATCTTAGTCACCACTAAAAGTGGCCAAGCATTTGATAAACTGTCTATTGAAGTCAATACAGGAATAGGTATTCAGTCACCGCAACAACATATTGATTTCGTAGGCTCAGAAGACTTTATGAAGTTGTGGGATCAAGCACTTGTAAATGATGGCAAAGCTGCATTGTATGGTGAAAAAGGTTTGCAAGATTTACACGATGGAAAATATGCCAATGTTAAATGGTACGAAGAGATTTATAAGAAAAACAGAATTATTAACAATAATTATTTGTCGCTTTCCGGCAACAACGAACGCGTAAAATATAGATTTTCGGCCTCACACGATTTCCAAAACGGAACGTTGCCCAACAACAAATATAACCGTATTATTTTAAAGCCAGATATGACATTTCATATCTCCGAAAAGATTGATGCGCGGGCAAATATTCAATATACGGAGACCTATATTGATGCTCCTCAGGGCGGAACAGAAATTTGGCAGACACAAGCCATGCGTGTTGCACCTATTTATTCTGTACAAAATCAACTAGGACAGTATGGTCCAGGTTCTTCGATGGTTAACAACCCCATTGCGGGAGTTTACCAATCTGGGTTCAATCGACAAAAATACAAGGAACTATTGGGTATTTTCGAGCTGACCTATAAACCGATAGAAGATTTGGAGCTTAAAGGGAATTTTTCCCGTTATACGTTTGATAACTGGAGTAAAAACCGTGTCTTGAGTTACAATTTGTATGACGATGCTGGAAATGTAGTTTCTGTTCAAAATCGGGTCACAAATTTAACGGATGGAGCGAGCAACAATTACCGTAATATGCTACAATTTACAGGTACCTACAAAAAGGATTTCGGTGATCATCACTTCAAATTGTTGGGCGGATATTCGCAGGAGTATTTTAATACTTCAGGTTTTACAGCATTTCGGGATAATTTGCCTTTTCCGAACATTGATGTGCTAAATAGCGGAGCCCAGACCAATATGATTTCGACAGGGGATGCCAACGATGTGGCTATCCAATCTTACTTCTCGCGGTTGAATTATGATTATAAAGGGAAATATCTATTTCAGGCCAATGTTCGAGCTGACGGATCTTCACGGTTTGCAGCAGGAAATCGTTGGGGTGTATTTCCATCGTTTTCTGCAGGGTGGAATATTCATCAGGAAGATTTCTTTCATGCTGATTTCCTGAGCACTTTAAAATTGAGAGGATCTTGGGGGATTTTGGGTGATGCCGAAAAGGTAGGATATTATGCTACTGCTACCGTATTAACTTATGATCCGGCCATGTATGGATTCAATGGCGTTGTGGTACCCGGTGCTTGGAACAATGTCTCGATCAATCCAAATATTAGCTGGGAAGAGTCCAAACAGACCAATTTAGCTGTTGATTTGGGGCTATTCAACAAAGTGAATATAACCGCAGAGTATTTTATCAATAATCGTGATAATATCTTATATGCACCGCCCGTACCTACAGAGTTTGGCTTAGCCGGACCCTTGGCCAATTTGCTGAGTTTGCGGAGCCAGGGAATGGAGTTTCAGGTTGGGTATAATGATCGCAAAAATGATTGGTACTGGTCAGTCGATGCTAACGCTTCCTTTTCTAAAAATAAAGTTAAGAATCTCGCGGGGACAGGGCCATGGATTGGAAGCCAGACCTTTACGAATGTAGGATATACTTATAATCTTCCCTACGGCTATCAAGCCGAGGGGTTGTTCCAATCTGAAACAGAAATTGCCAATAGCGCATCACAGGGAGCTAATATTTTTCCGGGAAATATTAAATACAAAGATCAGGATGGAAATGGTGTCATCAATGGAGATGATCGTGTGATATTGCGTGATAAACCTGTCATACGTTATGGACTGAATTTGGGATTGGGTTGGAAAAATTTGGATATATCGGTCAATATGTACGGTGCCTTGCAGAATACGCGATATATCAGTGGTTATGAAGGCTGGGCCTTTTTCCTGACACAGAATGCCAGACCTATGCACTTGGACAACTGGACTCCAGAAAACCCAAATGCCAGCTATCCTCGACTCTCTTTACAGTATACATCAAACGATACACAATATTCCGATTATTGGCTACGAAAGGCCAACTATCTAAAGATTCAGAATGCGCAGATTGGTTACACATTTCCAGCAAATTTATTATCCAGTTTAAAAATAGCAAGCTTACGTGCATTTGTATCAGCGCAAAATTTGGCAACGATAACCGATTATAAGGGATTTGATCCAGAAGGCTCTTATTACCCAATTTCACGGACATTTTCTTTTGGTGTTAACCTTAAATTTTAATACAATGTTTAACAAATATATACTTAAATCGACTGTTTGTATAGGTATTCTTCTCGGTACTTCAGCCTGTGAAAAATTTATTGACCGTGATCCTTTGTCTCAGGCTTCCGAGACGACCTATTGGAAATCCGAAAACGATGCATTGGTCGGATTAAATGCTGTGTATACCGCTTTACCAACTGCCCGAGACTTTTGGCGGGATTGTCAGAGCGATAATTCGGCCATGACCAATGCATGGGGTGAAGGAGGCCTAGGTTATATCAGTATGGGGAACCAAAACGCAGCGACAGGTTATATCGCTGAGGAATGGCGCTATGACGATGTTCGTAAATGCTTGTATTTTTTGGAACGGCTGCGTGGAATGAACTTTGATCAAGCCAAAAAGAACCGTTTTGAAGCTGAGGCTAGGTTTATATTAAGCATGAAATATCTGCGGATGGTGCAGCATTTCGGCAATATTCCGTTAATTAAAGAAAGTCCTGTTACGATAAGTGAAAGTAGTTTGCCGAGAGCTAATAAAGAAGAGGTTTTAGCCTATGCATTGGAAAATGCCCAGTTTGCCATTGATCATCTACCAGCAAGATTTACCGGAGCGGACCTTGGACGAGTAAATAAAGCTGCAGCTTATTTGCTGAAAGCAAATATCTACTTGTATCAAGCTAGCATCAAACAGTTTCATGAAAATGTATCGGCCGCAACACTTTGGCAGCAGGCTTATGAGGCTGCTGCTGAGGTACAGAAAATGGGTTATTCTTTAGTTGACGATTATGCCGAAGTATTTAAACAAGCCAATAATGCGAATACAACCGAGGTTATTCTCGCCCGTCAATATGTAGAGGATAAGATCACACACATGACGCCGGTATTGGCATCACCTTCAGGTACAGGGATTACAGGCAATGGATGGGCGAGTTTTTGTCCTACAAGGGATCTGGTAGATTCCTACCTCTGTACAGACGGAAAAGGTATTCGTCAATCTTCAATGTATGATCCGGCCAATCCCTGGGAGAAGCGTGACTTGAGGTTGAAAAAAACATTTATGTTGGCTGGGGTGCCTGTGTTGCGTCCGAATGGGCAATATGTTGCTTATCAGCCACATCCGGCCTACAATAAAAGCGAAAAAATCAATAGCGAGGGTGGAGGAATCACCGGTTTTATGTATCTTAAATTCAACGAACCTGAATATGCTAAGCCCGATCAAGGTTTTGCTAACTGGCCAATTTATAGATATGCTGAGGCCTTGCTTATCGTTGCCGAAGCATTGAATGAATTTCGGCCTGGAGACGCGCTAATAAAAACCGCCCTCGATCAGGTTCGAAAAAGAGCTGGACTCCCCGCTGTTACCGCGGCGGAACTAGGCAGTCAAATGACAATGCGACAATTAATCCGGGAGGAACGCAGGCATGAATTTGTCGCCGAACACAAACGCTATTTCGATATTTTGCGTTGGAAAATCGCTGAAGATGTTTTGAGCAAACCAGCGGAAGGAATTAACAGTAATCAGAATGATGCGATAGGTGATTGGACCAAACCGCGTTTTCTTGCACAAAAAAGAGTATTTGATAAAAATAAGCACTATTTGTGGCCAATTCCACAGAATGCAATTGATAGAAACAAAAATTTACTTCCACAAAATCCCGGATGGTAATTATATAAAACGTATGGATAGAAGAAGCTTTTTTAAGAAAACGAGTTTAATAGGTCTAGGTGTACTGACCAGTCATTTTACAGTGTGGTCCAAATCAATATTTTCCTGGGACAATCCGATACACAATATCCCTGAGCAGAAGGATATAGATAAGCAATGGCTCGCCTCTTTGCATCAGCGGGGCGAGAAAATTGCCTACCGAAAGAGTAAAAATGAACTGCGTTATATTGGTATGCCAGTTGGTGGATTGCATACAGGTACAGTGTATATCGGAGGCGATGGACGTTTGTGGTTATGGCAGATATTTAATACAGCTTATGATGGTGAACGCGAAGGTATAGAACCCAAAAATGTGCAATGGAATAATGGGAAAGAGCTGGCGACTGTCCGTCCACGTGATGGGGCAGCCTATATCGAGCCAGCCATTGCGGACAACTTACGTAGCATCGAGCAAGGTTTTGCAATATCAGTTGCTGTTGGAGGAAAACAAGTCGTCAAAGAACTCCGCGAAAATCATTGGGACGAGATTGTGTTTGAACCGACTTATCCGACTTGCCGTGTTACATATAGTAGCGCCAACTTTCCTGTGGAAGTCGTACTGACCGCCTATTCACCATTTATTCCGTTGGACCAGGATAATTCTTCCTTGCCATTAACGACATTACATCTGGAATTGCGTAATAAAATAAATACACCGGTCGAAGTAAGCCTAACAGGCTGGATGGAAAACGGTGTGTTTAAGGGACGTAAAGATCTCAATGCAGTTTGTAAAATATCCCGCCTATTAGATAAAGCAGGCGTAAAGGTCTTAAACTACAGTTGTGAACAAATACCCGATAGTGCTTTGCAAGCTGGTGATTATGGTACGATGGCCTTTACTTGCTTGGATCCTCAGGCATGGGTACATACCAAGCTGGAACACTGGCCGGTGACACCGCACTCATTACAATCGGATCATAATGATTCGGTCGTCGACTTCGCTGATTTACAAGTGGGTGCCTATACCGTTAAGCGGGTTATAAAACCAACAGAGACCAGTCGGATTTCGTATGCAATCTCCTGGCATTTTAATAATCCACATCCCAAGTTGAAAGCGCATTTAAAGGATGCCCAAAATGGCTATTGGTACGGTGCAAAATTCAATGATGCATCAGCAGTCATTGACTATTATCTGGCGCATCGGCAAAAGCTTGATGGGGAAACGCTGGCCTGGCAACAGACCTGGAATGATTCGACATTACCCCATTGGTTTATGGACCGTACCTTTGTTAATATAGGAACCTTGGCGACAGCGAATACGATGCGTTTTGCTTCAGGAAGGTTTTGGGGTTGGGAAGGTATCGGTGCCTGTGCCGGTACTTGCACCCATGTGTGGCAGTATGGTCAGTCTATGGGACGTATATTTCCTGATATTGAGCGCAATTTGCGCGAGGTTACTGACCTTGGGGTGGGCTTTCAGCCAGAAACTGGCGCAATTATCTTCCGGGCAGAATATGAAAAAAGACCCGCCATCGATGGGCAGGCTGGTGTTATCCTTCGTTTTTATCGGGATCATCAGATGAGTACTGATGACACATTCTTAAAACGTAATTGGCCAAAACTTAAACAGGCGATTCAGTTTGTTCTCGACCAGGATAAAAACGGAGATGGTATGACCGATACGCCAATGGAAAATACATTGGACGCCGTGTGGGAAGGAGAGATCGGCTGGATTGTAGGACTTTGTCTCGCTGCCATACAAGCTGCGGCATTGATGGCTGAGGAAGTTGGCGATAAGAAATTTCAACAGATCTGCATGAACTATGTCAGAAAAGGAACTGAAAACATGGATAAATATCTTTTTAACGGAGAATATTATATCCATCGGCCAGATACGATTCAGGGAAGGAAAAAGCTGGGTTCCTACAATACTTGTCATATAGATCAGGTCTATGGACAGGCCTGGTGTTTTCAAGTGGATATGCCTCGGATTAATGACAGAGAGAAAACATTATCCGCCCTGAAGGCACTTTGGAAATATAATTTTGCGATGGATGTGGGACCCTATATTAAGACACACCTCGGGGGACGGCCATATGCATTGGCAGGCGAAGGGGGGATGGTCATGAATACAAATCCAAAAAATGAGGAAAAAGCTTATGGCGATAATACGACTTGGCAACTGGGTTATTTTCATGAATGTATGAGCGGATTTGAACATCAAGTTGCTGCACACATGATGGCCGAAGGTATGATCGACGAAAGTTTGGTCATGACCAGGGTAATTCACGACCGCTACCATGCGGCAAAAAGAAATCCCTTTAACGAAATTGAATGTAGTGATCACTATGCACGTGCGATGGCGAGTTACGGAACCTTTATCAATGCCTGTGGCTTTAGTTATCACGGCCCAAAAGGGCAAATTGGTTTTGCCCCAAAAATAGGATCTTCAGATTTTAAAGCGCCTTTTACCACCGCGATGGGATGGGGGACCTACATTCAAAAGCAGCAAATGCAAGGAAAGCGTGTTTGCCAGTTAACATTAAATTATGGCGCGTTGGAACTTAAAGAATTTCATCTGGGGGATGCCGAAGAGCTTTCACTTGATTCTAAGCAGATTACTGTTCTACAAAATGATAAACAAATAGCACTTCATAAAGTGAAACGTCAAGGAGAACGTTTGGTGATCAATTTTAAAGACAAAGTAGGACTAGAAAAAGATGATACATTAACTATTCGATGGTTATGAAAAAAATAGTGAATAAACTGCTTGTGATAATAAGTCTTTTCTTGGTTATGGGATGTATGTCATCAGCAGATCAAAAGGCCGGATCTGTGCCGAAATCCGATTGGGGAGAGGTGCTTTCGCAAAAAATACCCTTGCTTGGACATCGCAATTGGATATTGATCGTTGATAAAGCTTATCCCGCACCAACGGGAGCGAATATACTTGTTCTCGATTCAAAAAAACAGATACCGGAAGTATTGGACGATGTCGTACAATTGCTCAATAAACAGCATCATGTAAAACCTATCTTTTATTTTGATAAAGAATTTGATTATTTAGACGATGGGCTTGCACCAGGATTAAAGGAATACAAAGAGAGCCTAACCAAACTTTTACCGCATATAGAAAAACGGTCCCTCTTACACGAAGATGTTTTTGGGAAAATAGATAAAGCAGCAGACCTTTTCCAGATAATTGTCGTGAAAACAGAATCACTTATCCCGTATAGTTCAGTTTTTATTGAACTTGATTGTAAATACTGGGATGCCAATCGTGAAAAGATTTTACGTGAGCGGATGACAAAGTCGACAGAATAAAGCCTTTAATCTTGTAGTAATTTAGACAATTAACTGCAGAGCTAAATGGATAAAATAATTTATGCATCCATTTAGCTCGGTAGTTGTCCAATGTGTACTTCTTAGGTTTTGGATTTAACTGTTCTTTCGCAATCCAACCACAATCGATGTGAGTAATACAATGCTATATGCCCACATTAACCAAGAACCAAAAGTTGTCGCACTGTTTGGGGCCATGTTAGGAAAGATGTGTTCAAAAAACTGAATAATGAACGTATCGAGAACCATTCCTGGTAATACCAACAATACGCCTGCGACGATATTTTCGAATCCTGAAAGTTTAAATCTTTTGAAAGTTAGAACTGAAATCAATACTAATGCGGGTATTACAACTACATATAAACTAGTAAGTATTGGTAATGAATCTGTGATAAAAAAGAATTGTCCCACAAATCGGAAAGCTATCGTTGCTAAAACCCAAATTAGAAAACCTATCGTAAGAACCGGCAAAATAAACGTATTTTTCATTTTGAACATGTTGAATAAAAGAGATATTCGGTAAACCTTGCTTTCGAAAACTCATTTACAGGAAAAGCTATACTTAGTGATGAAATTACAGAAATCTTTGTAAATATAGGGGCTTCAATTCCCTGATTTTGCATTCAATATCAAGGCCCCTTCCATTAGCTTATCAAAATGTATAGATTTATTTGAAAAATAGGAGGATCTTTTAGCAAATATTGGCTATTTTAGTTCGTAGCCAGGAGGTTGAACGATCTTTTGTTAATTGTCATAAATATAACCGAATAATACAAACAATTAAAAGAATAATAAAGCCTAAAATGAACGATGAATTACTGGAGTCGCTGAAAAGTGATCTGGATTTAGAAGGATCTTTTAAGAATGGGCAATTTGGTATTTATTCCGACTATCGGGAAAGGGATGATGTATACTTCATTAAAGCGAATAAAGAAGGACTAAAATTGTTTGCTTATCAGCTGTTATGTGCCGCCAAGGATTTTGAACATCAGGAACAAGAACAGGCTTTTCAGAATATTGCATTGGAAGAGGTCTCTTGGATGCTTAAAGATTCTGAGATTGTTTTAAAACACATTGAAGATCCTTCGATGATTAGGGTTAGTGAAACCGAAGCAACTAAATCGAGCTGGAAAGATAGCGCTGTAACAATAGGTTGCTGTATTATACTCGCATTCCTTTTGATTTCATTGATTGTCGGGATTTATACAATCATTAATTCTATTTTATAAAGGTTATGCAATTAAACATATTATTTTAGTTGCTTTTCAATTATAGGATATTTTTAATCAATAATATTTACCATATGCGGTACCTAAAAGAAAGAAAATTGCCATTTTTTATTGCTTGTATACACCTTATAAACTGTCTAAAATTAAAGTTTTAGCATTAATCAAGGAAATCAAAAAAATGTGGGAGAAGCGTAGTATTATATCGGCTGAATTGGAGGTAAATACAAGCCCAATACATTGGGATATATTGGGCTTGTATTAGATGTAATAATCGGATAAGCTACAGGAGCTCAAAATAACCATCCGATTGATAGATTTTGTTTGCCGCCTCTGCTGATATTCTAAATTTTCCTTTGCCTGACATCATGGGGGCCGTAAACATGATTTCATCAGCACTAACAGGTATTGGTACAATTTCAAAGTCACCGAAACGGATTTTTTGTGCATATTTTATGCTCTTACCTTTAATACGAATTAATGATCCAGGTAGCCCACTTGATGGAGCAAAACTATCCAATGAAATTCCCATTGGATTGATTTCGAGTTTTTTGCTGCTGAATGTATACGATCCTGCTGAGTTTTGGTAACCTATACTGATCTTATTGGATCCGAAGTTTGACAGAAACCAAGTGAAAGTGGCTTCTCCATCCTTCTCGCATATAGCATCCCAGTAGATGTTATTGTTACCCAGTAGACTGTACATATTCCCTTTTGAAAAGTTACCATAAAGGGTAATCCGATCTCCTTCATATACGTTTGTTTTATCACTTGATACCCAATCGAAGCTCTTGACTTTAATCTTTTGGGGTAGACTGATATCATAAAATCTGTCTTTGAATTGAAAGGAATAGATGCCTTCTTTTAAATCGCCGACTTCGAAATAGAAGAATTCGTTTCCGGTTTGCCTCGGTTCCACAGGTAGATTTCCAAATGTATAGTCAAAGTACATTCCCGATTGGAAATCCCAGAATCCTGGCCATTGGATCATGCATTTCGCTCCAGGATGGACAAAAGACTGTTCGGTACTGACCTTTGTTAAATCTGGAACGTAAAATATGATTTCCTCTTTGAAAATTACCGTTTCCACCCCATTTGTATAACCGAACTTGAAACGGGATCCCTTAAGATTTTCTATCTGACTAAATTGTAGTTCGCTCGTGAATGGAATCTGTAGATCGCCTAATATAATTTTAAAATCATCTTTCGGATTGCGGTAATCGGGGAGGTTGAGTCCCATGATTTCCATCACTTCCATCGGTGTAAAACTTGTTTTAACAGGTGGAAGCAGCTGCCCTAGAATATTTACTTGAGCAATATTATAGTAAAAGTCGCCATAAGGATACTCTCTACGTTTAAACGAAAAGCTAATTTCCTGTCCATGATATAATCCGTTCGTTTTCGGAACAGTAAAACGAATAGATTTTTTGTCTGGAGACAAGGTGTAGGAGGTCTCCATGCTTTCGCTAGCGTCTGATTTGGCATTAGCGAAGTAGGAGAAAAATTTGTAATTTTTGTCTATCAACTTAAAATCACCATTGACAAGAATTTCGTCACCGGGTTTTGCTTTTACCTTTTTGACCTGATCAATCGCAAAGCCACCGATCTGAAATGAATTAAATTCGCCCTTGTAATATCCTTTTTCAGTTCTAACATAAAAGCAGTAGGTATATTTAAGATCTAGATCGAAGGGTTCATTCGGTTGATAAGTAAATTTGATCGTGGGACCTGCAATATTTTTACCGACTTCGATCTCCTGTTCTTTCCGTTCTATAGCGTATTGATCAATGGTTTTGACTACGAAACCATAACTGAGTATTTTCTGATCTGCTATTGAATCTATCTGGCCAAATAAGGTGACGCTTTTTTTGCTCAATGCATCCATGTGTCCTGTCCGAACGACAATTTTCTCTTCAGCAGATTGAACATATTCTATCTCCTGAACTTTCTTGCACGCAACAGTGAGTAGCGTGAGGCTGGATACCATTAGAAAGAATAATATTTTAGACTGTTTTATATTGCGGAGCATATCTCTATTAAAATCTTAAATTAATTCAAAAGTTTCCTTACCCTTTATCCATTTATTACCAAAAAGGAGATTGATTTCTATCTTTCCCTTATAGGTGATATCCCGAGGAATGGTAAATTTGATTTCCTCTTCACCTGATTCCCGCCATACCAGTCGGCCTCCAAAATAGATCATACCATAATAAATCCCTTTGCCTACGATAGTAATCTGATCACCAGCTTTACCCTTTTTTGGGTAAAAATCCGAAAAAACCGGAGCTAAGATTTCGAGATTCAGATTCGTTTTGTCCATGTATTCTTTCCCTTCGCTTCCTCGATACCCCACAGTAATGGGATATGTCCCAGCGGCAATTGGAGGTATAACCATACCGATCTGACCATTTTGTATCGACACAAGCTCAGCATCTTGATTGCCTAACCTAACTTGGTAAGGGATGTTTGGTCTAAAGTTGCCATTGATCCTGACAAGGTTCCCGTAGTAGCCTTTACTTTGCTCAATACCTGTCGCCTGTAATTTTTTCACTCTTAACTTTGCTTGGCTCGTAAATGTAAAAAAAGGGCTGCTTGCCGAAAGAGCATAATCACCTTCTGGAAGATCCCCGATAGTCAGTTTATGTATACCTGTCCAATTGAAACTGACGTACGCATTTTTGTTACCTACTTTATAGGTTGTGAGATCTTGTCGCCCGAATGTTGAAAAGTCCACTCCTGAGAAATTGCCTATACTTCCAGGATGGAATTCAGTGTCATTAAAGTAGAGCGCATAGGGGGCGGGCTGTTTAAGCTGGATCTTTTCTTTAAAAATGACGGTATCTTTTCCATTGAAATAACCTATGGTATACTTGTCTGCAGGTTGTCCATAAGTCAAGTTTATTAGATTCATTTCGGGTTCGTAGGGAAAGGATCGGTTGCCGAATAGGATATAGAAAGGTTCTTTCAGAGCAGGCCCCATCCCCGGACCTGTCAACGTAATTTTGTCATTGTACATGAAATGGTAGTTGGTCGGTTCATTCAGTTTGCCTACCACTTTCACAGTTGCTAACAACGAATTTCTATACAGCCCAGTCGGATGTACCTTATTTTGAAGGATAAAACTTATACGACTGCCGTGGGTCAGATTAGCAGGTAACTGAAACACTAATGTTTTAAGGTCTTTACCCAGTGTAAAAGGAATTTCCTGTCGATTGTTATCCTCATTAATATTCAGCGTGTAATTATCCTTTACCTTTTCGAAATTTCCATTGAGGGTGATTTTATCATCTGGAGAAGCGATAATATCATCTCTATAGTCGATGTCGTACCAATAAAACGTTAGATGTGTCGTTTCTCCTTTGTAAACACCCTTATTTGTCTTGATATAATAGTAATATTTAACGGAATTCGAATTTAGGATTTCGTCCGGTGTTTGGATGGTATGTGTAATCTTTCCTGTTTTTGCCTTTGAGCCTAACGAATAGACTAGTTCTTTTATGCTTGTATCGTAATATTTTTGGCATTCAACAACAAAGCCATGATCAATAATGCTTTCATCATTCAGGTATAGTATGCGACCAGAAAATGTAATTGTTGACTCATTTGCATTGTCATTTATCAAAGTTTCAATACCAATGGGATTGGTGTCAGGGATTGTTTCAACGACTTTTTCTACTTTTTTACAGGAAAAAAGAAAGCACAATGATACTAACCAAAGGATATACGATTGTTTCATAAAAGGGTTAACTTGTCGGCAAATATACTTGATGGAAATAGTATATCAAAAGATATTTCTAATTTGCCGGTTAGTTATAGCATGTTAAAATTAAGCGCATCAGATTCGACGGATTTAATATCGTATGTTTATTTTAGGTAGGTAATATTGGTAGAACTCGAACAAGTTATTATCTTGTCCTGTCATAATTAATTAGTCGCAATAAGCAATCAGTCCACTTTGTTTTTCGATCGCCGTATTAAGGATGTTGATTAATTTTTGTACATCGGTATCAGTTTGTAGATGCTTTTGCAAGATGTTGTTTTTAATCTGTTTGATGACTACAGTCGTTAACCTGAAATCCGAGTAAAAGTCGAAATTTTTATCGATGATGTTTTTCTTCTGAAGATTCTTAAATGTTCCATTATCAAGTTTTCCCACAAACTCTAATCCCATCTCAGTTGGATCGTTTGGCGTTGGCTGATGATCATTAATAATATAAAAGTCTAACATTTTTAAGGGGGTCTTTAAATCCTAAATTTAAAATTCATTGAAAATTGCGACAGAAATTATCCTTATTTCTTGGACGTTTATTGAATTTTACTGGCTAAATCTAAATAATACTGCTTTCCATATTCATTATTGGACTTTTGCGCTTTGCTTTTAAAATAATTGCTAGCCTCAACTTTATATTCTGCCGGAATGTTATCAATATATAAATCTATTAAGACTTCAAAAGCACTTTCCGCTATCTTTTTTGGCGACATCATTTTGATATCCATAATATACTTCCATTTGTTATTGTAAGCCTTAAAAGAAGTCAATCTTGGCAGAAATAAAGCGACATAAGCACCTACATTTTTTCTATCACTATTTTTCAACATGAATTCATAAATAGCCTTCGTTTCAGGTAGATGATATCGCTGTATCATATTTCCGATAGAAGAGATGAGAAGGACAACAAGCTTGATATTGTCGCTATGTTTGTCATAAATAGTCAAAAGGTTTTCCACCAATTTGGCGTCGTTAAAAAGGTCATTATAGAATTTGGAAACTTCTAGCCTGGGCATTTTCTCAAACTCTTTTATTAACTGAAATAGTTCATCATCATTTAACCTATTCCAGTCCTTAATCTTCTCTACTAATAGACTGATCTTTTCGACGTTCTATTTGGACATAACAGTAGTAAAGCAATACTCTAGGTAAGATACAATTTATTTCTTAGTTATTGTTTTTGCTATTGTGTACCCTTAGTTTTACTTGTCACTTTCAAATCTCTGAAAATTCCTGCGGTTCCGATATCTAAAAAAGACAAATTCTCCAGTTTTATGGACGCCCATTTTGAGCTCACTGACAATAAAATGAGGTAGTTTGGTGTCATTTATAAATAGTTTGGCTGTTTTACCTTTTACATACATTTCTAATTTGACCCACTCATTTGGCGCAATAGGCGCATATGCCTCATATTGCCCATATGCGGTAGTTCGGGAAGCCGTAAACTTAAGAAATAACCTTAACCTAGTTTAAGAGTTAAGCCTCCCTGGTACTAATGTTTTTATCAATTCATTTCCAGAACTATTTCTGGTTATTTAGTGTATTTTTATTCTAAAAAATCATTATTTTAAAATAAATAAAACTTTAATGGTATATTAGTGTTCTAATTTGGTGTTATGAAGTATAAGCTTTTAGAAGAAATCCTACCATTGATTGAGCAATTCGAGGCAGATAATGTAAACGGTAATTATGCCAATGATGCTGAAGGGTTTAAGCGCTGGGTTGCAAATGTGCAAAGTAATAAGCTTGTTGATCCACACTGGGAAGGTAAAGAAAATGGACGTAGTCCGGAGAGTGTCATCAGTACTTTAATTGTGCATATGAACAGATTCGCAAAGAGTTATTCAAAAGCTGCAATTTGGGGATCTGATTTTTCTACCCAAGAGGAATTTATCTATTTGATTACGCTAAAATCATTTGGAGAGATGACAAAAATGGAATTGATCAAACGAAATATTCATGAAAAGTCAGTTGGTATGGCTATTATAAATCGTTTGCTCAAACAGGGATGGGTAAGTCAGGAGGAATCTGAACTGGATAAGCGAAGTAAGATGATCTACATTACAGAAACTGGTTTATTGGTATTAGAGCAGCAAATGGGAAGCATACGACATGCTACACGGATTGTTTCGGGAGATCTCACGAATGAGGAAAAAATGATACTTATCAACTTATTAACTAAACTGAGCGATTTCCATCAGGTGATTTACGATAAAAACATTGCGACAGAACAATTATTGGACAAAGTTAAAATATAGCCAAACAGATGATTAGTAGAATAGAATCCTTAATCAGAAGAAAATGAAAAAGAAAGTAGCTGTAATTGGAGCAGGTTTTTCGGGGCTTTCGGCCGCAGCTTATTTAGCTAAGGCGGGTTATGACGTACATGTTTTTGAAAAACATATACAGCCAGGCGGGCGGGCGCGTCAGTTTTCTACGCCTGAAGGCTTTAGGTTTGATATGGGCCCCAGCTGGTATTGGATGCCTGATATTATAGAATCCTTCTTTTCGGACTTTGGCCATAGCGCAGCTGATTTCTTCGAACTTGTTTCATTGAATCCACAGTTCGAGATGATATTTAATTCCGGAAAGATCAGTGTGCCTGAACCATACGAGGATTTAAAACAGTTATTCGAACGGATTGAAGTGGGGGCAGGGAGGAAACTGGACAAATTTATGCAGGCAGCTAAATTCAAATATGAAGTTGGGATGCGTGATTTTGTCAATAAACCTTGCCATAGTTGGCTGGAGTTCGCTTCTCCAAAAATTGCGCGCAGCGCCTTCAAATTAGATCTATTATCAAGCTTTAGGGCTTACGTTGCAAAATATTTTAAAGATGAAAGGTTAAGGACTTTGATGGAATTTCCCGTCATTTTTTTAGGGGCCTCTCCTAAAGATATTCCGGCATTATATAGTCTGATGAATTATGGTGGTTATGCACTGGGAACGTATTACCCCAAGGGAGGATTTTTTCAGCTTGTGCAAGCTATGCAACAAGTAGCTGAAAAGCAAGGAGCAAATTTTCATTTTGGGCACAGTGTTGAAGCACTTAACATCGAAAACAAAGCAGTCTCCTCGATCACAGTTAATGGCGAAAATCGAGAATTTGATCTTATTGTTGCTTCGGCGGACTATCACCATATTGAATCGCTATTGCCCCAAGGATTGAGAAATTATGATGATGCCTATTGGAAAAGCAGGACTTTTGCCCCCTCCAGTCTGATTTATTATCTTGGTATGAAATCCACTATTTCTAATTTGATTCACCATACTTTATTTTTTGAACATAATCTGGATGATCATATTGATTGTATCTATGGCGAAAAAAAATGGCCGCAAAATCCGTTGTTTTATGCCTGTTGTCCATCCAAAACCGATTCTCAGTTGGCCCCTTCAGACGGTGAGAATCTTTTCCTGTTGATGCCCCTTGCAACTGGTATTGCAGATGACGAAGAAACACGTGAGGAATATCTGATCCACATGTTAAAACGTCTGGAAAAGCATACGGGTACAAAAAATCTATACGAGCAGATTTCATACAAACGAAGTTACTGTGTCAGCGACTTTATGAACGATTATAATGCTTACGGTGGAAACGCTTACGGATTGGCCAATACACTTAAGCAGACTGCGGTATGGAAACCAAAGGTTAGAAATAAAAAAGTGCACAATCTTTTTTATACAGGTCAGTTAACCGTACCCGGTCCTGGTGTGCCGCCGTCCATTATTTCTGGAAAGATAGTCGCTAAAGAAGCCATTGAATTATATCATAAATCATCAGCCCATGAAGAAGTTATTTGATGAGCTCGCTTATGAAGTGAGCAAAAAAACAACTGAGAAATACAGTACAAGCTTTTCGCTTGGCATTTTGGCTTTGAAACCAAGCATCCGTCATAGTATTTATGCAATTTATGGCTATGTTAGACTTGCAGATGAAATCGTCGATAGTTTTCATGGATATGATCGGCAACGATTATTGAGCCGTTTATATTTAGAAACAAACGCTGCTTTGGAAGAAAGAATTTCCTTGAACCCTATTTTGCAATCTTTTCAAGAGACCGTACGCAAATACGACATCGACATTGACCTTATCAATCAATTCCTGCATAGTATGGAGATGGATCTGAAAAAGATAGATTATAATTCAGATCGCTATAAAGAGTATATTTATGGCTCAGCAGAGGTTGTAGGGCTGATGTGTTTACAGGTTTTTACCGAGGGAGATAAACAGCGCTATGAGGAGTTAAAACCATATGCGATGAAACTTGGATCTGCATTCCAAAAAATAAACTTTTTGCGGGATCTCAAAGATGATTATCATATCCTCGGTCGCACTTATTTTCCAAATTTGGATATGGCTGTATTTGATAATGTACTCAAGAGCAAGATTGAAGATGAAATCCACAAGGAGTTTAAAGAAGCACTTTTAGGCATTAAAAAATTGCCTTCCTCAGCTAAGTTTGGTGTTTATTTGGCTTACAAATACTATCTTTTACTTTTTGCAAAGATCCGAAAGAAATCATCGAAGGAAATTTTAGAAAATAGAATTAGAATACCGAATACTCAGAAAGCCTATGTTGCTCTCAAAAGCTATTTGAGATACAAGGCTGCTTATTTATAATTCTGCGCAAATTTAAAATCATCAGCGAATAAACATATGAATTTTATTACCGTACTAATCACTTTTGTTGCCATGGAAGGTGCTACCTGGCTTATTCATAAGTATATTATGCATGGTTTCTTATGGATCTTGCATCGAGACCATCATGATCATAGCAATGAAGGTTTTTTGGAAAAGAACGATTACTTCTTTGTCATCTTTGCATTACCTACCATTGCGCTGATGTATTTTGGATCGCTAAAAGATTATAATTACCTATTTTATATTGGTCTAGGTATTATGTTCTATGGTATGGCTTATTTTTTTGTGCATGATATTTTTATCCACCAGCGTTTCAAATTTTTGAGTAAAACAAACAATAGATACTTTTTGGCACTTCGTCGTGCTCACAAGCAACATCACAAACATTTGGTCAAGGAAGAAGGAGAATGCTTTGGCTTTTTATATGTTCCGTTGAAATACTTTAAAATGTACAGTAATAATGAAAAAACATGATGCAGTATACTTATTCGCTTATCTTATTTTTTACGGTCGTAATATGTTTTGTCGCTTCCTTCGACAAGCGGCTTCGATTTGATCGAGAGTTTGTCCCATTTTTAAAAGCTTCGGTCATTGTTGCCCTGTTTTTTATTGCATGGGATGTCTGGTTTACCAGTCGTGGTGTTTGGTGGTTTAATACAAAGTATACCTTGGGCATTGTCTTGGCTGGTTTGCCTCTGGAGGAGTGGTTGTTTTTTATCTTTATTCCTTTTTCCTGCGTATTCACCTATTTCTGTCTGGATAAATTTTTTAGATGGCAACATCTTAGTGCTTTTAACAATATTATTGTCTTTGTCAGTATAATTGTATGCGCAGTGGTAGCACTTCGCTATGCTGATCGAATATATACCTTGGTGACTGCTGTAGTCACGATATTGACATTACTGGTGTTTCACTTTGTTATGCGGGTACAATGGATTAGCCAGGCCTCTTTGGTTTTTACAGTACTCATGTTAGGATTTTTGCCCGTCAATGGTATACTCACAGGAACAGGATTGGAATCACCAATAGTCAATTATAATCCAGCGGATTTTATGGGTATTCGGGTACTCACCATTCCTATTGAAGATGCTGTTTATGGATACACCCAGTTTCTATGGGTACTTTATTTTTTCAAAAAATTCCAAACCAGAGCGCATGACTCCAATTCATAAAATTATTCTTTCGCAAAAAAACATGGACAGCAAAATGTTGATCGTTGTCGAAAATGATTAATCTTGATGATCTTGAATGAAACCATTTTCCTCCCCGAACATCAATCCCTGTTTTTCCAAATGTTGATAATCTAATTGTTTTTGATATGCGCTAGCTTATAAGGAATTACATATTTTGTTCCAAATGCGACGGATATAAGTGTATCCACTCCAAATATAGAACCATGGTTGTAAGAGCAATTATTTAATCTGATTTTTATCCGTATAGAAAAGAAGCTTAATGGTTTAGCTTGTTTTAAAAGCATCCAAACTAGTTTAATTATAAAAGATAGAAATATGAAGAAATTAATTTTTGCAGGCATTGCCTTAGTATCATTTGCGGCGTTGACCCCTGACGTAGCAAAGGCTCAACAGAGCGCGTCAAAACAGAGTTTAGAGATTTCAGCAGAAAGCACCCCTCAGTTAGATCTTCAGTCAAGACAAAAGTTGGATAATCAGATGGATGCTCAGGGAAGAAGAGGCCCTGGATATTGGACACAGCTTTTTAATGCTTACTTAGATGTATATCTTAAATATGGCTATTCTGCAAATGACGCAATAGAGCGAGCACATCAGTCTGTCTATCGGGAAATTGAAATTTATTATGGTGTAGATCTTTAGATATTACTCCGATTTTAGAAAGTGAAGTTTGATAGAAACTTCACTTTCTTTTTAAATTCAAAGCCTAATAATTGGATACAAAGACTATCTTATTTATCTACAAAAAGGCGAAGTTTTTTCTAAGGCCTTTCGTCTTTTATTGATATGTGTTTGAATGGAGTTACTCCTAATATTCTTGTAGTAGTAATTTTGATCATTAATGAGATTTATACTAATAACCTAAATGATTACTGCGTCTCGACAATGTCCTGTAGTGCTCTGAATAAATTTAGCGGATATTCGGCTAATCTGTTGCAAAGATAGAGATACCATTCTTGACCATATACGAAATACAGTTTTGTTGGATACCCTTCATCTCTCAATTGTGCTAGCTGCTCTGTCTGTATGCCATATAAACTTTCAAATTCATAGCATCCCTTTGCAGGCTGTAATCTATCAATAAGCTTTTTGACCCCCTGTTGAATTTCATGGTGATGTGTTGCAATGGAGCATAAATGACTTTTTGAAAGCAGCTGTTCGACGTAGTAAAGATAGCGTTCATTGAGTTCCTGACCGCGTGGTAGCGATAAGCCTTTGGCTGTTTCGAAAGCTCCTTTCACGATGCGGATACGTCCTCTTTCTTTGCACATCGCATCAAAATCATCCGTTGTTCGATGGAGATAAGCCTGCAATGTGATGGACAAGTTTGAGAATTCTTTAGAGCCCTTCTGATAGAGCTTTAATATGTTGTCAGTCCTTTCCGTTCCTTCGGCACTTATGATCACTTCTTTACCTTTGGCTGATTCACATATATTGGAAAGATTTTCATAACAGAGGTTTTCAGAGATTTCCAGTCCAATGTGCGAAAGGTCAAGTGAAATCGTTGAATTGAGATTGTGTTGCTGTATTGCATCGCAGATGCCCAAAAATTCAGTAGTTGCTTTTTCAGCTTCATGAATAGTCCGTGTACTTTCGCCCATATACTCGATCGAGCACTTAAAACCACTATCATTTGAAGCTTGTACTTTGGTTAGGGTTTGCGTAAGATTTTCACCGCCAATATATCGGTCAGCGGCTTTCTTCATTAGTTTGTAAAGTGCTTCATTATTCAAAATATAAGCTTTAGCATCTTCATTTAATGCAGCTTTCCTCAGTGCTTCAGCACCAGCTGTAAGTAATTGTTCCATTTAGCAATCTTAAAATTAACTATGTAAAATACAAAAAATAGAAAGTAGAAAAAATGAAATCCCTATTTTCGGTAGGAAAAATCAATTTTTAATTAATAATATGATACAGTAGACGAAAGAACTCTCCGTCGGTGATATTGTCAGTTTACGGGGAACATATCTCCTCTATTCGGGCATATGGTTAAATGGTTTTTACAAAGAAGGATACACCCTTGCAGATCCGGTAGTATAGCAAATTCTGTAGTTATAATGTTTAAGAGAGTGGTAATAACTTTAATTTTAGCTAAATTAGTAATATTATTTAATCAATTATATAACATTAACTTTTTTATTATGTTAAAAAATGCAATTAAATTATGGTTTTTGACAGCTGTTTTAATCATTTCTGCGTGTCAGAAAAATGTAGTAGTAATGGAAGAAGTTCCGATTGATAGTTTAGCGATCAGTTATGATACTATCCAAGTTTTTAATGAAGTTCCATCTGGTACAAAGGAGGCCAAACGGTTGGGACAACGAAATCCCGCTTCAGATTTTACAGCAACGGGATTCTATGTTGCTCCCAATGAAACCTTAACGATTCATATGGAGCAATTGGAAGATGGTAGTGGTGTTCCTACACTTTTAATAGGCACTTATTCTAGGTATAAAGCGAAGTGGAATCCAACAGTTGTTCCATTGACCGCAGGAGTTAATACCATTCAGGCAGATGCGTATGGTGGTCTTCTATACATCCGGTATAATTCAAATGACAATAGTATAGCAAGTGGTAAAGTTCAGCTTGAATTTAGAAGCGGGCATCGACCTACGCCGCACTTTGTGCTAGGAAAGACAACAAATGCACAATGGCAAACGATGTTAGACACATGGACAACAGCTCCCGATGTTATTTTGGAAAGTAATGAAACGATGTTGGTAGCTTCTCGTACTAAAGCATTGGAATATAGACAGGAAAATCAGCAACAATTGATGCAGACTTTTGATGAGATTACCAAAGCAGAATATTCCATAAGTGGTATTGACAATTCTTCTGCCGAACATAAAGAAAATGTCCATAAACTTTTGATGACCGAGACCGATAATACAGACTATTTTATGGTAGCAACCTGGTATCGTACAGCTTATATCAGTAGCGCAATGAATATATTATTGACTGTTGACGGAGCACGTAATAATGGATGGGGGCCGTGGCACGAACTAGGACATATGCATCAGCAAGGAGCCTGGACCTGGGATGCACTTGGCGAGGTTACCGTTAATATCTACTCCCTTGCAGCGGAGCGAAAAATGGGACATCTAACATCTCGGCTGACACGAGATAACGTTTGGGTTGATGCGATGGATTATTTGGTAATTCCTTACGCTGAAAAGGATTTCAATGCAAGTAGTACCTCGCTTTTTGTTCGGTTGGCGATGTTCCAACAGTTGTGGTTGGCATTTGGCGATAACTTTTACCAGACCTTGCACAAGGAAACACGCGTCGAACAAGCAACGTTTTCTACAAGAGAACAACAGATGCGTTATTTTATGTTGAAGGCCTGTACTATTTCTGGCAAGAATCTGAGTGCATTTTTCCGGAAATGGGGGCTTAAAGTGAATGAATCTGTCTATACTGAAATCGAAAATCTCAATTTACCAACACCTGCAGAAGATCTTACGAGCAAAACTGACGATCCAAATTGGGAAAACAAATGGCTCGTTATAGGCTATACCAATCAAGAAACAGCTTCCGAAAATGGAAGAGCAGCAAATATGATTGATGGTAATGCTGCGAGTTACTGGCATTCAAGATGGTCGAGCAACCCAGGTACATACCCCTATTTTATTACCATTGATATGAAAAAAGATATTGCAGTAACAGGCTTTACTTTTACACAGCGAAATGGTTCGCGAAGAGTTAAAGATATAGAGATCCAGGTGAGCCAGGATAATGTAAATTGGAATAGTGAAGGTCAGTTTGTGCTACAAAATGTCGTCACTCCACAAAATGTCGCCTTGCCGGCAGTGAAATCATTCCGTTATTTTAAACTTATCTTCAAATCTGCATTTGATGGTACGCAAAATGCAGCTATGGCTGAAGTAACGGTCTATTAATAGAAGCTTTCTATATCAAAATTATTAAGCAGAGACCGGTCTAGTCCACCGGTCTCTGTTTGTTTATCTAGATTCAAACCTTTTCATTTCGTATCCTTCGTATTCGAAGACGGTCTCCATGGATAGGCCCAATGCTGCAGCGACACCTTTCCCATATTCAGGATCCGCCTTATAGCAATTTCTGACATGTCTAATTTGGATAAACTGCTGTGCTTTGCCAACCTCTTTGGCTGTATTTGTGCAAAGCAATTTTCTTTTTTCTGTTGTCATCAATCGAAAGAGATCACCAGGTTGACTAAAATAATCTTGATCTTCTCGATGATCCCAATGTGCAGCTTCGCCGGTCACTTTCAATGGCGGTTCGTCAAAATTTGGCTGATCTTCCCATTGATTAAAGCTGTTTGGTTGATAAGCGATGGTACCACCATAATTTCCATCAACGCGCATTGGACCATCCCGATGATAGGAGTGATAGGGACATTTCGGTTCATTGACAGGTATTTGATGGTGATTTGTTCCGAGGCGATAGCGTTGGGTATCACCATAAGAAAACAACCTCCCTTGTAACATTTTATCTGGTGAAAATCCTATTCCGGGCACGATCGCAGCTGGATTGAAGGCCGCCTGTTCCACTTCAGCAAAATAATTTTCTGGATTTCTATTTAACTCCAGCTCACCGACCGGAATCAGCGGATAGTCCCTATGGGGCCATACTTTTGTGAGATCAAAGGGGTTGATGTGATATGAATAAGCATCCTCCTCATTCATGATCTGTACATATAAAGTCCATTTAGGAAAATTTCCATTGTTAATATTGTCCATCAAATCCCTTTGATGGCTCTCCCTATCATCTCCGATTAAAATAGCAGCTTCTTCGTTGGTCAAATTTTCAATCCCCTGTTGTGACTTGAAATGGAATTTGACCCAGTATCGTTTTTTGTCTGCACTGATGAAACTGAAGGTGTGACTACCGAAACCATGCATCGTTCGGTATGATTTTGGGATACCCCGATCACTCATTACTATCGTTACTTGATGAAGCGATTCGGGGATCAATGTCCAGAAGTCCCAATTATTGTCTGCGCTACGCATGTTGGTTTTGGGGTCCCTTTTTACAGCTTGGTTAAGGTCTGGAAATCGTAATGGATCTCGTAGAAAGAATACCGGCGTATTGTTTCCTACAAGATCCCAATTTCCCTCTTCGGTATAAAACTTAATGGAGAATCCTCGGATATCCCTTTCAGCATCTGCTGCCCCACGTTCTCCAGCGACGGTAGAGAAACGCATAAAAAGATCAGTTTCCTTACCTATTTCTGAAAAAAGTTTTGCTTTGGTATATTTCGTTATATCGTGCGTTACAGTAAATTTGCCATAAGCACCCGAGCCTTTTGCATGCATTCTCCTTTCCGGAATGACACCACGGTCAAAATGCGCCATCTTCTCCAAAAACCACACATCCTGTAAAAGTGCAGGTCCACGCGCCCCTGCTGTCAAAATATTTGTGTTATCAGCTACAGGAGCACCCGTTCGATTTGTTAACTTTTTCTTTTCCATTTTTTTAAATTTACTTTGTTATGAATACCTTGTTCAATCCGTTGCTAAATCTTGTCAACGATCTTATCGTTCTATAAAAATATCTTAGATTTAAGATCGATATGTCATCCAGTTGATCTAAAAACTGCTGGTCCAACAAAATGAATTTGGCCATTTAAACCTATCAAAATTTTGTTGGTATCCGATCAGAAACAATAAGGAATGAAATTGTGTGTTTTTAAGTTAGGTACGTATCTTGTAGTGAAATAAATAATATTAGTTGTTTTAAAATTCCGTATGATAAGGTGTTATTTCATTTTTCTGTTGCTTTGGTTGGGTCTTAATAGTTATGGGCAGGACAAGACGGTTGATCTTCCGTACAGTCAGCTGACAAAAGAACAATGGCAGGAAGATTTTCATGCTTTATATGATAGCCTCCGTACAAACCACCTCAATTTATACCATTTTACACCAAAGACCGTTTTCGATCAAAAATACCATGCTATTTTTAATGAAATAGCCAAACTCAGCAATGAACAGATTCTGTTGAGGTATAAGCAATTTGTATCACTCGCTGGGGATGGGCATACAATGCTTTCCGATCCAGGAGATTTTCACAGGTATCCACTGGATTTTTTTATTTTTGGTAAGCAGGTGATCTTAATCCAAAGTGAGGCAAAGTATAAGCAAGCGCTGGGGCTGCAGCTTCTTTCTATCAACAACTTTCCGATCACTCAGATCAGGGACTCATTAAACAGCATTATAGATCATGGCGAATCGAAGACCTATCTGCTCAAGCAGCAGACAGATCGGTTAGGCGTCTACGAATATCTTTCCGCTTTTGGTTTTATTTCGAATCGGGATTCTGCTGTATTTGAATTTCAGGACGGCAAAAAGACCATCGAACTCAAGGTGGCTGCAATACCTGCCCATCAGTCCGTAGATTGGCAATGGGCATTTCGGCCGTTACCGTTATTTTTGGAGAATGGTATGGAACCGAGCACGCCTATTGCACATAAATCTATCCGTTCAGATACGTACTATATTAACTTTGCGGGATATCCTTCTTGGGAAGATTTTGAAAAAATTACCACAACGATTTATGATAGCTTGAACCATCAAAAAGCGCGCAAGATTATTATTGATATGCGTTTAAATGGAGGCGGAAATTTTGACAAAGGTCTGAAGCTGATGCTTCCTCTTTTTTTAAACTATAATGCGCTACATCCCGGAACCAGTTATTATGTTCTGATCGGACGGCGTACGTTTTCAGCCGGGATGTCCAATGCCGTACATTTTAAAGATTGCCTTAATGCGATTTTGGTGGGTGAGCCTACCGGAGCAAGACCCAATGGATATCAGGAAATCAAGTGGTTCAAGTTGCCTAATTCTAAACTGGAGGTGTCCTGCTCACTACTATTTTATAGTTTTCAGCAAAAAATACAGATGGTGTCCTACCCGATAAAACAATAATGCCATTATTTAAAGCCTATAGCGAAGGCAGGGATCCAGCATTGGATTGGATTTTAAAGCGGACATCAACACAGGAAGTATCAAAGGGTAGGAGATAACACCAGCGTTGACACCTTGCTGGCAATTATGTTTGTGCCTGTTTTTTTGTTGTTAGTTATCTCTTGAAGGTAACACACAAAGAAAAAACCGCAGCTGAAAATAAGAACAAGAAAGCATTGAAAAAAATCTTGATTTTAGACAAAAACATCAAGTTGGTGCTAATTATTCGAATTTGAATCTTCAATTTTGCGGTATCGGAATCCATTAAACGAGTTCTTAAATTGACTTTAGTAAAATACTAAAGTTTACTGATTCTCTTAATAGGTTATCAAATAGATACCTATTGAGACTAGGTAATCTTTTGTTGATGACTACGGGAATCACATAAAGCAAGGGTCAGTGCGATAATTCCGATGAAAAAGTAGGCAACAATTAATGGAACAACACTATCCGTCATTCGGGCGCTGATTACCGATCCCAATACCGAACCTACCGAAAAGAAAATGGTACCGTAGATCGAAGATGCTATTCCTGCTCTATCTCCCATCGGTTCCAGTGCAAGCGCACTACTATTGGGCTCTAAAGCTAGATTAAGCGCCATTAAGAGCGTAACGGCACTAAAAAAGAACGTCATGTTGAGTGGTTCTCCAAAAAGGAAGACACAGATTACCAGACCAAGTGCAATAAAAGTATAGAAAAGAAGCAAGAATTTTACCGTACGCTTTGCTCCATATCGAGAGGAAAGGTACGAATTAGTAAAGGTCGATAAAGCCATAAACATCCCCATACCTCCAAAAATCCACTTGAATAATGTGGGAGCCCTATAGATCTCACCGATAATATGCTCTGAACTGGCCACGTATGCACTGAGCGCTGAAAAAAGCAGTGTAGTAATCGTGATGTATCTTAGGAAAGTACGATTGTTGAGAACGATTTTCACTGACTTACGTAAACTCGATAAGCTTAGCGGTATCCTTTTGGTTTTAGGCAACGATTCCTCAAGACGCATAGACCATAAAAAGATGATCAATCCAAAAGTAGGCGGTATTAAGAAAACAGTCTTCCAGGAAGAAATATGCAAAATAGCTGATCCCAAAAAGGGAGCAAATACGGGTGTCAATAGAAAAACGGTAAAAATAAGAGACATTATTCGAGCCATTTCATTGCCAATAAAGCGATCCCGTACACCAGCGATCGTAGTCATAAAAACTGCTGATGCTCCCACTCCGGCCACAAATCGTGCAATTAACATTGGGGTAAGGCTAGGAGCTAAAGCTGCAGCAATTCCGCCGAGGATATAAAGAGGGAAGCCAATGCGGAGCACGGGCAATCTTCCAAATCGATCCGAAAGAGTCCCAAATACAATCTGCGCTATTTGACCCAAGAAAAAATAAGAAATGATCTTTGCCGTCTCTGTCGACTTGGGATCAAGTCCAAAGTCTTGGCGCAGTTCGCTAAATGCCGGCAGCATAATGTCGATCCCTAAAGCTGTCAGTATCATGGCCGAAGCCGAGAGTACAATAAATTCACCTTGTCTCATTTTTTCTGGCTATTCTTTTTTTAACTGTGCCTTACGTAACATTGGTCTTAATACGGGGGAGCTACCGGATTGAATTTCACCAATAACCTCAAAACCATGACGCTCATATAAAGAAATATTTTTGGGATTTGAAGATTCCAGATAGGCGATCAGGCCATCCTCGTCAACTACTTTTAGGGCCTCGGTCATCATCGCTGATCCAATTCCGGTACCCTGAGATGTGGGGTCTACGCCAATCATTGGCAAATACCAGTGCGGTTGTGTCGGACGAAATTTTTCCATCTGCTGAAAAATTCTGGGTAAATCTTGTTTTACTTCATTCCCAACATTCTGATCAAATACTTCTAATAATGCTTCTTCATCTGATGTTGCTCCTGGTGGAAGCCATAGGGCGGCACCACTAAAATCCTCGGCAACGTATGCTGTCTTCCTCTCAAATGAAGTTCCGCCAAAAGCTATTGCTATTGCGGGAAAGACTGCTAAGTACTTTGCTGGTTGTGGTATCGACCAGCGCACCATAGGATCCATGCTGAATGCAAGAGTCAAAGTACTTATTGCATTATCTTTATCTGAGGCCTTTGCAATTCTTATCTTCATAACCGTTTATTAAAAAATGATTTTTCAAGCTTGTCTACACAAATATATAGATAGACAGGGAGTTTTAGAGCGTGTAAAATAGACTTAAATAAGGGGGAATTTAGACTACCTCTACTGCTTTTCGGCGGATTTAAATTTATAACGAATTTAATGCGAAGGGAAAAAGTCCTGCCCTCCAATAAACTGCCATTAATGACTAATGTGATTTATCAGTTACGTTTACAGGATTTTCAGTCGTAAATAGTAAGTTTATGATCGTAATAATCCTAATAAATTATGAACATGAAACTATCCATTAGCTTTGGACTCTTTTTTTGCCTGTTCACATTGCTATCAAAGGCTCAAACGAAAGCCGCTCACGACCTTTCTTTTACTACTTTGGCAAATCAATGGGACGAAGCTTTACCTATAGGTAATGGGTGGTTAGGAGCACTGGTCTGGCAAAAGCAAGACAAACTTCGTTTTTCATTGGATAGGGCAGACCTGTGGGATATGCGTCCAATGAAGGGCTTGCATAGAAAAGAATTTAGTTTTCAATGGGTTATCGATCAGGTTAAGAAGAAGGATTATCTGCCCGTTCAGGAGTATTTTGACGAGCCATATGATCGGGAACCAGGGCCGACCAAAATACCCGGAGGAGCATTGGAGTTTGATACCAAGGGTTGGGGCGAGGTAAAGCGCGCGCATCTTTCGTTAAACAATGCACTTTGTGAGGTACAGTGGTCGGGCGGAACAAAACTTCAAACCTTCGTAAATGCGGAGAAACAATACGGATGGTTCCGGTTTGAAAATGTAAAAGATAATTTTGAGCCGCAACTCGTAGCACCTCGGTACCAAGGTGCTGTGACAGTATCAGGAAATCCCGTAGGTGGAGATGATTTGGCTCGATTGGGTTATAAACAAGGAGATATCAAGCGCAATGGTGACCACATCACCTATCGGCAGGAGGGATGGGGAGGATTTCAGTATATCATCTCGGTCAGATGGAAAAAAGTCGGAAACACTACTGTAGAGGGAGTCTGGACGATCTCTAGTCATTACCCGAATAAGGTCATGACTGAAGCCTCTCGTATAAGCGAAACTGCACTCGCAAAATCATTCAAGGAAGATTTGAAGGCTCATAGCTCTTGGTGGAAAAGCTTCTGGAGCAAGTCCGCAATACAGATTCCCGATCAAAAGTTGGAAAAACAATGGTATCTTGAACAATATAAATTTGGTTCGTTGGCCCGTAAAGATGCGCCACCTATTTCACTGCAAGGCGTATGGACAGCCGATAATGGACGGATACCGCCATGGAAAGGTGACTACCATCACGATCTCAATACACAGTTGAGTTATTGGCCCGCTTATGGTGCCAATCATCTGGACGAAGCAATGGGCTATATCAATCATTTAGAAGAGAATAAAGACAATTATTTGCGTTATACCAAGATGTTTTTCGGTATAGATGGTTTAGCGGTGCCTGGAGTGACGACTTTGGATGGTACTGAAATGGGAGGATGGATACAGTATTCATTATCACCGACGGTATCCTCTTGGCTCGCACAGCATTATTACCTGCAATGGCGATATAGTATGGACCGTGAATTTTTAAAGAACAAGGCATATCCATGGCTAAAAAAGACCGCTAATTTGTTGGAAAAGCTGACGGTTAAAGATGCCCAAGGATACCGCCAATTGGAAATTAGTGCAAGCCCGGAGATCAACGATAATAGTCTCAATGCTTGGTTTTTGCAGAATACAAATTACGACCTGGCATTGATGAAGTATACTTTTGGGATCGCGGCGGAATTGGCCACAGATCTGGGGCTTACGAGTGAAGCTGCACATTGGACAACTATTTTGAATGAGTTTGGCGACTATGCGTTGACAGCTAACGATGAACTTAAGTTTGCGCCATCGATGGACTATAATCAGTCACATCGCCATTTTTCGAATATGATGGCGATTCATCCCCTAGGTCTGATCAAATGGGAAGATGGGGCTAAAGCGCAGTCTATCATCCGTCATAGCATCGCACGACTAGATGCGGTGGGACCGGATTATTGGTGTGGTTACTCTTATTCTTGGTTGGGGAACCTTAAGGCAAGAGCTAAAGACGGTGCGGGGGCGGCCAAGGCATTAAAGATTTTTGCCGAAGCATTTTGTTCGATCAATAGCTTCCATTTGAATGGTGATCAGACAAAATCAGGTCTGTCTAAGTTTACGTATCGTCCCTTTACATTGGAGGGAAATTTCGCTTTTGCGGCCGGTATACAGGAGATGCTTTTACAAAGCTATGCCGGCTTTATTGAGATTATGCCTGCTGTACCAGCAGCGTGGAAGAACATTGCTTTTGATCAGTTGCGTGCTGAGGGAGCATTTTTGGTGAGTGCCAAACGCGTGGATGGATTGGTTTCCGAAGTGAAGATCTATGCCGAAAAGGGAGGGGAAACCATCTTGAAATTACCTTTTGCTGATTACCGTGAAGTCCAAAATAATGGATTTAAGATCGAGCGTAAAAAAGATGGATATTTAAAGCTTATCGCAAAACAGGGGGGCTTGTTGACCATTAAGCCAATGGGTTAAATTTTCAATTTTATTCCGATTCCTATTGTTAAGACTAGGAAACTGCTTAGCCATAAAAAATAACCGGGAGCTAGTGCTGTTATGGTCGATTCGGATCCCGATTCGCTGGTCATAATTGTGTCCATTTGCGTGAATGCAAGCGCGATTAAGCAGGGAACAAGACTTAGATAAAAACCAGCTTTTTTGTTACGGTTTAATATGGTACAAATAGAAAACAGGTAGATCGGGTTAGCACACCAAAATAGGAATAATACAATAGCTCCAGCCAAAGGCGATAACCAACCCATTAAAAACATGACTAGGCTACCTATCTCTTCAGGATATTCCCCACCGCGATCGACAAAGACAGCGGGCATCGTCAGGGAGGCAATAAGCAGTATTATGCTTAAAAGAATTGCTCCTTTTTCAATTGAAGATAAAAAATTAAACCTGTTATTGAATTTCTTTAGCATATTTCCGTTATCCTCTTTGATAAATTGTAATTGTGTTTTTAGGCCAAAAGGCACCTGATAAAATTCATATTATAGATCAATGTTGACTTGAATGAATTTACAGTGCTTTTTCAGTACTGAATTTTCCTTACAGAATCTAGTTGCCGGTGATTTCATTGACATCTATCTCACTTCCATTTTTTTTAGATACTTGTTTTTTTGCTGATCAACCTCTATTGTGTAGTTGCCACTAAGCTCGAGCACCCATCCGTCACCTTTGACTACGTTATTATCAATAGATATTGGCATTGAGAGCGAAACTTTTTTCCAATCAGGACTTATTAAAGCCCCTTTTTCAACGGTCAAAATGCCCCAAATATCTGTAATTCGCGTAGTTGGATAATATGTCCCAAAGTTTTCGACCGGAATAATAGCCCTTGGATCAAAGGAATAATTCATCATCTCGAAGGCGATCTCAAAATGTGGAGATTCAACAAACTTAGTTTTGTGCTCTTTGATAAGGCGCTTATTTTCTGAATCCCTTTCATTTTCTTCATCGAATATAACTTGACCGTTGTATTTCAGGGCTAGATCTTTAAAATCTTTTTCTGTGGTAGAGGGTATCAAAGTAGCAAATCTCTTCATGAAATAGTCCGTTAAGTCGGTTGTTGCATTGATCTTTTTATTCCATTTTTTATCTTGTTTAAAAAGTAGATAGCCATAAGAGGGAATCGTTTGATATGCAAATGATCTTACAAAAGTGCGGTTACGTAACGATCGGTCCATACCCTTTGTGAGATAAGATTTTGTTGACTGATCATCACGACTACTGACAATTATTCCAGTATACTCAGCAATTCCTTCGTTGAGCTCAAGCAAATTTTCATTTTCAGCTGCTTTTTCGAACTGCTGATGCCTGAATTTTCTAAAATATAGGGCGCTACGGAGATGTTTTTTTATCTCTTTTTTATCGGATGAAGCCAACGCTTTCTTTAAGGCTTCAAATTCAAGACGTAAACTGATTCTCCCATCTTTTTCATCTAAATGGTTGTTATTAGCATTATTTAATTTAAATCCTAACTCAGGTTGTATACGATGAAATGATTCATGGGCGAGTAGATTGATACGGTCATCTCTATGTTCAGGAAGCGGCAACATAATCATAGCCCATCTCTTACCGTTCCAGTCTAATGCCGTATTTGAAAAATTGACCTCCTGCGGTAGAATACCTATATAAATATGCGTTGAATATTGTAGACCACCTTGTAGATCAGGCTCATTTGCGTATAGCTTTCGTGTTCCCGGATCAACTAATAAGATCGGACCATATAGGTTTTTGTTCCACAGCTTAAATGTTCTGGTTGAGGCTTGTTTTAGCTCAGTGAAAAACGTATTAATTTGCTCTTCATGATAGACTTTTGTCTGAGCCGGTATCGGGCTGACGAAACTTGCAAATAAAAATAAGGCAAAGAGTCTTTGGATCATTCTGATAGGTTATATGTGTGAAAATTATCCTAAAATACCATTTTTATTGATTTGAAACAAATGGAACCTATTGATATAAGCAATAAGTTTTCATTGGGAGTTAAGGATACCCGACTGATTAGCGTATTTTCTTATTTTCCATCACTTTAACTCCGAAAGCAACTGCACTTATTTTATTAAGTTAAAAAATTCAGCTCTTTTGTCTGCAGTTGAAAAGACCCCACCGTGCTCTACCGTGAGCGTACTGCTTGTGATGTCTTTTACTCCTCTCGCTGATACACAGAGATGATCTGCTTCGATGACCACAATGATATCATCCGTCTGTAAAATAGATTTTAATTCGTTGAATATCTGAATGGTTAATCGCTCCTGCACTTGTGGTCTATGCGCGTAATAATCGACTATTCGGTTCAATTTAGAAAGACCGATTACTTTTTCCTTTGCCAGGTAACCAATATGTGCCTTCCCTACAATTGGAAGAAAATGATGTTCGCATGCCGAATTCACTCGGATATCTTTTTCGATCAAAATTTTATTGTAGCCATATTTGTTGCTAAAGGTAGATAGATTGGGTTTGTTGAGCGGATTTAACCCGTAGAATAACTCATTGATATACATTTTAGCAACTCTATGGGGTGTTCCACTCAGACTATCATCGTTTAGGTCAAGCCCAAGCTCATGCATGATACCATAGAAGAGTTTGGCAATTCTGTTTATTTTTTCTGATGTTGAGACCGCAAAGGCATCTGATCGCATCGGAGTTTCTATTGAGGTCATGACATGTGAGTCGCCTATGTCATCTATGGAAGTGTTTTTATCTTTTAATGTATTCATTTATAGTGATGTAATGATTTTTGTACCTATTATCCCTTTATTGAGGATAACCTTGAACGACTAGTGCCCTCTCGTAACCTGGGATTATCCTTTCCAGGAAATCAGTTGGACAGATGAGCTAAAAGGTCCTCATTTCAATATTTTTTATCGAGTTGCATCAATCGTATAAGCTTCATTGCATAGCTCGTTGCGCTATATAATTCAAATATAGAGAAAAAAATACAAATGCAACTAAATTGCTTTTATGGATTATTGTTCTTAGTTTTGTTTTTAAATAAGAAGACAATGAGTATAATTCCTAAAAACTTTGATGACTGGAAATGGTGTATTGAAAAAAAATGCGGTATTCCTTTAACGGTAGAATTTGCCAGGCAACGCCTGGCAGTTTATGAAGATTATTCCAATGTGGAGACGCAACGTTTTATTTCAAATTATGGCATGGAGCACCTTGAGAACATAAAAAATTGGATGCGTATTGTGCTGGGGTCAGAAGAGAAAAAAATATAAATTAATTTGGCGAAAATGAAAAAAAAACTACCAGTCACAGTTCTAAGTGGCTTTTTAGGGGCAGGTAAAACATCCTTGTTGAATCATATACTTCATCACAAAGGAGGTCAGAAAGTTGCTGTCATTGTCAATGATATGAGTGAAGTAAACATTGATGCACAATCCGTTGAGCGTGAGAATGTGTTATCCCGGACAGAGGAAAAGCTTGTTGAAATGAGTAATGGATGTATATGTTGTACATTAAGGGAAGATCTCATGATTGAGGTTGAGCGTTTGGCCAAGGAAGATCGATTTGATTACCTTCTGATTGAAAGTACAGGTATTTCAGAGCCAATTCCCGTTGCTCAGACCTTCAGTTACGTTGATTCTGATGATAATATTGACCTTTCATCATTCAGCTATATTGATACAATGGTCACTGTAGTGGACTGTTTTAATTTCGCTAAAGATTTTGGCAGTTCTGAAACCTTGTTAGATCGGGCGTTGGCAGACGATCTTATGGATAACAGGACAATTGTAAATTTATTGACCGATCAGATCGAGTTTGCAAATGTGATTATTTTGAACAAAGCAGATCTTGTGTCGGAGGAGACCATTGGGACTTTGGAAGCAGCAATTGGTAAACTTAATCCAGGAGCGAAGCTTATCCGTACTCAATTTGGCCAGGTTGATCCAAAAGAAATTATGGGAACAGGTGCGTTCGACTTTGAAGAAGCTTCTTCGTCTGCGGGTTGGATAAAAGAACTAGGGGCGGAGCATGTTCCCGAAACTGAAGAATATGGGATTTCATCTTTTGTTTTTCGCTCCCAGCGACCGTTCCATCCACAACGATTACACCGTTATTTAAATGACGATTATCCTCATAATATTATACGGGCTAAAGGATTATTTTGGCTAGCGTCGAGACCAGATACTGCACTTAGTTTTAGTCAAGCTGGCGGAAGTATCCGTTTGGAAAGCGCTGGTTCGTGGTGGAGTAGCATGCCAGAAGAGATGCGGTACCAACATCCAATTTACTCCGAAATAAAAGCGGATCTATTAAAACGCTGGCATCCTGAATGGGCGGATCGTAAAAATGAGTTGGTGTTTATAGGGCAACATTTGGATAAAGAGAAATATATTACAGAATTGGAATCTTGTTTATTGACCGAGGAGGAGGCGGATGATTGGCGTTTCACGTGGTGGAAAGATGAATTTCCCAAAAATATCTAGTGTTAATTATTCCTCTAATACTGGGTAAAAATTGCAGACCTTTAACAAGTTGCTTGGAGTATGTGGTAAAGGCTATTTATGAATGGGGGGTATCACAACGCTATTGAGACCAGCTTAATATATACCCATCGAATTCGATAGGTATATATTAAGCTGGTAAATAATCCCCAAAAACCTAGCAGTCCAATGGTGTCACAATTTCTCATTTCATCATTTCCAGTCTCCAGTGGATTTGTATTTCTATCCTGAGCGTACACTATTTTATTATAGCATTTAACAGACTATTGTCCTGTCAGTTTTAGCAATATACGTTCGTATATTACTTTGTCTACCAAGTTTAGTTCAGCCAGATGGAGCTGTACAAATTCCCAGCAACGTTCTTTCTTTTTTGATTTTCCCTGTTGTTGATAGACCAGAGTTAAATATATTGCTATCAATAGCGTTGTGCTGTTCACATAATCAAAATCCATTTGTGGGGACAACATTTCCTCGCCGCGATCCCATTCTTCGTTTTCGACCAAAATGCAGCCCCAAGTATGGCGTATAGGATCGAACTCGGGCAACAGATGAAGCGCTTGCTGCCCCGCTGCGGTAGCCTTCTCGATATCACCTTGGACCAGATAGATATTAGCATAAAGATTATGTAGATATCCGGCTAAGTGTTCAACCTCTTTCAGGGTCAATAGATCTTCCACTTTCTTCAGTGTGCGCAACGCTTCGTCGTAATTCCCCAGATGAAAATAACATAATCCGATATTAAACCGAAAGGTAGAGGTCAGTGTTGGGCCAGATTCCGAACAGAGTTTTAGACATTCCTCAAATTTCGTTAATGCCTCGTCATATCGATGTTCTGCTACATAATCCTCTCCTTCCAGACTAAGATCTATCGCTTCACTGCTCGCTTCCTTTTTGTATTTTCCCAGTAGTATGTTCAGCATAATTCGTCCATCGAAATCCATCGGGAAACCATTTATTTTTTTTCTCGAGGGCAGTAAATTGGCTAGTCCTATCAATAACTGCATATAACCAAACCATATACTGAAAGTAATTGTGTCTGAAAAATCAATGGAAAACGGAACCATCATTATTACAGCAACTCCGATAGCGATATTGACCAGAGGTCCTCCCAGTACACCTACAAATGTTTTGAGCCCGTAATATTTGCCATCCCTAATATTGAGCATAACATAACCCCCTTGAAATTTGGAATTCAGATTTAGCTTGCTTTTAAAGAAATGTGTACGCATCAGCATATGACCTGTGCCAATGACAATGCGTTTCGGATATTCACCGACCAGCCGCGTGAAAACCCAATGTCCCCACTCGTGGATGATCAGAGCAATAGAAAGACCCAGTAGACAAAAGGAGTAATTTATGCCCATCATACCGACGTGATTAAATGGCATTGGCATAAATAATGCAATTGTTCCGAAAATTAGGCTCATCCAACCATACTTGGACATGAATGCGAGTAGTAATTTTTTGGTCATTAATGGGATTTATATTTAAATATAACCATGGGTGTGTAAGTACAGGTCTTCTTCAACAATAGGGTATCTAAGTATGCCTTTTGTTTCATTTATGAGGTCCAATACTTTTTATAATATTTTAACTGCGATTTTACATCGGGATCTTTCCCCTTTAATTTTCTATAATAACTCGTTAGAATGATACCAGACATATCGTCAGGATGTCTTATTCCCTGTTTGTTGAAATATACAGAAAGCCTTGAACCTCCCCAGAGCCCCCAGTTATTTCTCATCCACATTCCAAATCCGAAATGTGCACCAGCAGTAAACTCTGACTCTGTCATTTCTCTTACTTTATTCTTGGTGCTATCATCCCAGAATGAGTCTATTTGTACAAAACAATCTTCAAGGTTTTTCGGAATATAAATGCCCGCAATTGTATCAGCGCTCATCCGCTGTTTAATTTCCTTTTTCAATTTGTTTCCCTTCAGCTTGAATACTTTCAGGAGAGAATCTTCTTTTACATAACCCTCTGATAGCTGTAGTTTATAGTATTCCAAAACCACGTCTTTTTTGAAGTTATGGATTCCTTTATTATTTAAATATGTAAATAGTAAAGATTTTCGGGCAGAAAGAAGTGAATCAATTAATTCAAAATCGTTTTGAAGTTCATCGCTGGCAAATTCTTCGAACTCTTCCTCTTTAATACCTTTGATTAAATTTTTTAGGCTGTCCGGAACGTTAAGATTTAAGAATGAAGCTGTTTCTTTCAAATTTCTAGGGACGTTGTTTTGCGCAGAAGCAGAGGACAATGACAAAACAACTGATATAAGTACAAGTACTATAAATTTTTGCGTAGCCATATAATTGGTATAAAGCAGTTTTAAATTCGGGTAATTAGATTTTTAAATAGACACTTGAACTAATTTAATGAATTTATTATATCAGAAGATATTTATTTCTAAAATCTCTGACTGGCTAATTTGAGTCAAATTTGACTGGTAAAACTCGTGCTAGCTTCTTATTTCAATTTTTTAACGGCCTTATTTTCTATGAGTGACTTCATTTGGACCACCGCTACTTTATTCAGTTGTATAAACCGTTCATTTTGAGGTAGACCTTGTTGAATTAATAACGCATTTATACTTTCCATTTTGCTTAGCACGACTAACTGTTCTATGATCGCGTATTCTCGAATATTGCCCTTCTTGTCGGAATTAGTATCTCGCCATTCTTTCGCTGTCATTCCAAATAGTGCCACATTCAGCAGATCCGCTTCACTCGCATAAACGAAATTGGATTGTTGCTTGGTAATTTCTGCTGGAATAAGGTTTTCTTTGATAGCATCTGTATGGATTTGATAATTCAGCTTGGCTAAGGTTCTTTGTAAATTCCAGTTTAATTTTAAACGATCGTTTTCATCGTCTTTGAGACGTTGAAATTCTTTGATCAGGTAAATTTTAAAATTGGGGCTAATCCACATGCCGAATTGAAAAGCTATATCAGGATGTGCATAAGTCCCTCCATATCTTCCTGCGGTCGCTTTTAAGCCGATGGCATTTGTCTTTTCAACCCAATCTTTAGCACTGATTTTATAGTTATTGAGTCCTGCCTGACTTTTAATTATGGCGAATTCGCCATAATTAAAAAGCGGGTTATAGATGCTTTCCCAAAGTCCAATAATTTTTATCTGATTTTGAAAGATGAGGATGGGAAACCGGGCCTGTGCACGTGTGGCTTCGGGGCTAGGCCCGGTTTCTCACAATCTTCGGTTTTCAATAAAACCAACTATCTTAGGATCAAAATTTCTTTTACATAGAAAGTTCATAAATTGGGAAGTATAAAAAAATGAAATCCCTATTCAACGCAGTAAACTATAAAGGATAAAGTACACATTATCCCTGTTTCCGATTATCTTTTTTAAAAGCGATACGTACGATCACGACACTGATGCCCATCAATAGCGCGGCGAGAAAGAAAGGGGCTCCGGTAAATGTGAACGGTGCACTATCCTGCGTAAAGTAATAAAACAGATTCGTCATCATTGGAGGACCTACAATTGCCGTGACACTTGCCAAACTGGTCAAGGCTCCCTGAAGCTCCCCCTGTGCATTTTCAGGTACATTTTTTGTAATAACCGATTGTAGGGCAGGACCACATATACCGCCGAGACTATAGGGGATCAGGAAAGCAAACATCATCCAGCCTTCACTGGCAAATGCAAATAAAAGCAGGCCTACGGCGTAACATAACAAACCATAGTAAATACTTCGTTGCTCACCTAATTTAGGCGAGGTCCACCGGATCAGCCCTCCCTGCACCAGTCCCAATAGTAATCCCAGCAAACCCAACGAATAACCCACCATTTGCTCATCCCATCCAAATTTGTACATCGTAAAAAAATGCCAGTTGCTCTGCACGGCGTGGATACCGATGTAAGTCAATATCAATGCCGTCACAAGGCCTGAGATCTTCGGATATCTCGCTAAAAATTTAAATGAACCAATCGGATTGGCACGTTTCCAATCAAATGGTCTCCGTTTTTCCTTATCCAAACTTTCAGGTAGAATAAAATAGCCATACATGAAATTCAGCAGACATAGAGCTGCGGCGGCGTAAAACGGAACCCTCGCCCCAAATTGTCCAAGCAGGCCACCGATTACGGGACCAATTATAAAACCAAGCCCGAGTGCGGCACCGATCATCCCAAAATTTTTGGCCCGATCTTCATTTGTTGATATGTCCGCGATATAGGCACTAGCGGTCGACATGCTGGCACCTGTAACCCCTGCAATTACCCTTCCCAGAAATAGCCAACTTATCGTGGGGGCTAGTGCCAGGAAAATATAGTCTACGGCAAATCCAAAAAGTGAGATTAAAATAATTGGCCGTCGTCCGTATCTGTCACTGAGGTTACCTACGATAGGCGAAAATAAAAATTGCGTAAAGGCATAGGCAAAACCAAGCCATCCGCCGTAGGTAGCCGCTTCGCTGATATCCGCATGTATAAGTTCTTGAATAAGTTTTGGAACCACTGGAAGTATGATTCCCCATCCTGTAATGTCGATCAGCAAGGTCACAAATATAAAACCGATAGCTGCTTTTTTTGTTGCGATTTTCATGCTGTAAAAGTAGGCAGCAATCCATCGCAGATGTTTTACACTTTTATGGTCTGTATGTACAATTTGTAAGATTGAGCAGATTATTATGGTCGGTTTCTGAAAACACCAGGTGAGGTACCAGATAGACGTTTAAAGAACCGGCAAAATACGCTTGGTTCATCAAAATTTAGCTGGTTGCTGATCTGTTTGATCGACAGACTGGTTGATTTGAGTAAGGTCTTGGCATGCATGAGTGTGACATAATCAATCCATTGTAAGATAGACTTTCCTGTTTTCTGTTTGAGGAAAGTAGAGAGGTATTGCGGTGTGAGATGGAGTTTCTCCGCATAAAAATAAACACTACGCTCTTGGGTGGCATATTTTGAAATCAACAGATAGAAGTCATCAATAATTTCATGTGTACGGCTTTTTACGGGATTATCGTGATCAGCTAGCGCGGTATAAGACTCCGAGATCAGGCTCATCAGTGAAATGACAAGATGCCGCAGCATTTCGATTTTTTTAGGACTTTGATTTTTGTGATATACCTTTTGTATAAGGCTTAGCAATTCATTTTTTATGGTCATTTCTTCAGCTTGAAGACTCAGTACAGGCTGCCAGCGAATCTGGTTGTTCATGACAAACTCATGCAGCATCGGAAATGCCGTAATAAAATCCAAAGAAAGACCGATGGTAATGATCTCTGCATTTTCAGTCATGGATAGCGTCTCTATCATTAATTGAGGTTGCACAATCGCAATCTGGCCTGCACAAAGTTCGTACTCCAAGAAATGGATACGGGCTTTCATAGAACCATTGACCATGAACGCAAGAATCAATCCATCAAATAGGCGTGGATGTTCTGCATACGCTTGCCCCTTGACGTGCTTTTGCTGGAGCACAGCAATTCCTTCTATCTTTTTGGAACGATCAATATTGTATAGTTTATACACATTGTCGGAGGTAAGGGATAGTGCCATATTCAAATATCGTCAAATTCATTTGTATGGCAAATCTCGACTTTTCGGTATCGCTCAGATACTCCTCACATACCGCGTCTTTTCCCCAGATCCTATTATCTACAGACTTCTTTTGCTATACGAACTAGCACAGCTGTCCCAGACATTGGTAATGATAATAGGGGAGGTATTATCAGTGTTGGAAGCAATGCTAAATTGTTTCAAAGTTTTCACTATCTATGTCTGTAAAATATTGTGGCGTAAATAATTCTAGCGCAGCTTTATTTAATATTAAAATAGAGCATAACGGTAAGTGTGCAATTTAGAAAAGCTATATATTATCCCATGACAATAAAATTTCAAAATGCAATCTTATTTTATATTATTTTCCTACTATTGTAGTAGATAAATGAATTTTGACATTTCCTATGCTTATTGAGTTGTGTTTTTTAATGCAGCCGTACAAATAAAATGAACAAGTATAAAGTTTTGACAGATAGTAATCTTGTTTCTTTGCTTAAACAAAGAGATCGGAATGCCTTTGCCGAAATTTACGATAGATACAGCATGATGATTTATTACAAGGTCAACCAGATGCTCCGCGATGAGAATGCAGCCAAAGATCTTGTACAAGATCTCTTTACCTCAATTTGGGAAAAGTCAGATCTTATCAGAGATAATGTTGGGATCTCGTCATATCTTTACGTTGCATCGCGAAATCGTGTCCTTAACTATATTCAAAGAGGAAAAACTAAAAGCGACTATCTGGCTGAAATAGGAAAATATAGCCTACAGGTTAGTGATGAAACACTTGAAAAGCTAGACGAAAAGGATCTTATGCTGTTGATAACAAGTGAAATTGCAAAACTGCCAGCTAAGATGCGAGAAGTATTCGAATTGAGTAGATTGGAAGATTTGTCCCACCGCGAAATTGCGGAAAGGTTGAATTTGAGTGAATCCACAGTGAAAAAGCAAGTACAAAATGCGCTAAAGTTATTAAAGGTTAGACTTGCCCATTATAATTCTCTTGGCATCATGCTGTTGATTTTTCTCCGAAGCAACTAAACCAATATATACCATCATTTATTCTTTTTTAAGAATTTTTATTTTTTTTCAGTTCTTCTACTCCCAAAGCTTTTTCCAACTGTATTATACTAGTTAATGGATATAAACCTCGATTTCGATTTATGGATAAGGAACTTGGAACACAGCTTATAAATAAATATCTTTCTGGTCAGGCAACACACAAAGAAACCCGTGTTGTTGAGGAATGGTATGCTTTTAACCGCGTCGAGGAGCCGTCTATTGATTCCCCTGAGGATTTTATACGCATAAAGTCGGAAATGTGGAATGCAATCGATCATCAATCAAAGCATCATGTTAAAGTTCTGCCAATACGGAGGTGGCTAGCTTATGTCGCAGCGATCTTAATGATTGTGGGGAGTGTCGGAATTTACAAACTGCATGAAAAACAACAAGTGTATACCATAGACACTTACGCTGGACCAACAATTAAAGCAGGTCATACTGGGGCGACTTTGACCTTGTCAGATGGTTCTACTATAGATCTTTCCAACGCTAAAGTTGGCGAACTCTTGACTAAACAAGGGATGACAATTTCTAAGAATGGGCAGGGAGTGGTGGTTTACAGTCAAAACAGTTCCATTAAAGGTGTAAGCGAAGTTATCAAAAATACGATTACGACAAGAAATGGTGAAATCTACCAGGTCGTTCTACCCGACGGTTCTAAAGTTTGGCTTAATGCCGGATCCAGTTTGACCTTTGATTCTGATCTGCTGAATAGTGAAAAACGCATTGTTCAATTAATAGGAGAAGGGTATTTTGAAGTAAGTAAGCGTGATAAACCATTTATTGTTAGGACAGCATCACAGCAGGTACGCGTTCTTGGTACCCATTTTAATATCAATGCATATTCAGAATCGAAGGGACTGGTCAGGACCACCCTTGTCGAGGGGCGGGTCAATGTGGTGACTACGAAGGGCGAGCAGTTGATCAAGCCGGGGGAGCAGGCTGTTAACCGACGCGGTGATATCGACGTCCACGAGCAAGATACCGAAGACATACTTGCCTGGAAGAACGGATATTTTAAAATTGACGGGGAACTTTCCGAGGTGATGTTATCCTTAGGCCGTTGGTACAATATGGAAGTTCAATTTACCGAAAATACGCCAAAAGAGTTAAAATTATGGGGTTTTGTCTCCAGGTCGAATGACTTGATTACAACACTTCGACAGATTGAACGAACTAATAAAGTAAAATTTAAAATAAAAGAAAGGACAATTATTGTAACAGACTAGCTTGATCCGTATGAGATCAATAAGAGCGCATTTGCTGCAGAAAATTCAGAAAGACCGCAAGGTGTCCTACCACCTCGCGGTTATAAGAAAAATGATGCTGTAGCTGAAAATGCCAACTTAAAGACAAACGACACAAATCAGTTTATGAACCATCTAACCAAAACAAAAGTATGAAAAAAAATGCGCTATTGGGTACTTTTCACCATGAGCGGTCACTACCTAAATTTTTATTGATTATGAAATTAGTTTTATTTATCATGACATGTCTACTAATGCATACCTATGGGGCTACGTATGCACAACGTGTCACGATAATGGAGCGAAACGCTACTTTGGAACAGCTTGTAAAGCAGATGCGACAGCAGACCGGATATGACTTTTTGCTGGATAAAGATATTCTGCGACAACATCGATCGATCAGTGTAGACTTGAAAAATGTTGACTTAGTACGGGCCTTGCAGTCCATTGTTAAAGGGCGAAATCTCAGCTTTTCTATTGAGGATAAATCGGTCGTGATTACAAGTACTCAGGATGCCAACTCGAAACCCGTCTCTCCGGACGGTAACAAGACTGGTAAAACAGAAGCTTCAGGCCGAACCAATGACCTTGTTTTTGGCTCAAATAACCCTATTGACGTTACCGGCAAAGTGGTAGATGAAAATGGCAAACCGCTACCTGATGCATCAATTGCCGTATTGGGGGGCACTCAATCGACCAGAACAAATGGAGATGGTGAGTTTACACTCAAAGGCGTTGATGAAAAAGGGACTTTACTGATCTCCTATGTGGGCTTCGAACCAAAACAGATAAAGGTATCTTCTCATATCGGACAGATCAAGATGCAGAAAGCTGTAGGTCAATTGCAGGAAGTTCAGGTGATCAATACCGGTTATCAAACGATTTCCAAAGAGCGCAGTACAGGATCCTATGCCAAGCCCAATATGACCATCCTGGAAAATCGAACCGGCAGCATGAATATATTGCAGCGTCTTGATGGATTAATTGCGGGGCTGACAGTGAATAATGCACCAAATGCTTCACAAAATCCATTTCTTGTTCGTGGACTGTCAACAATTGGTGTACGTAGTCCAGAAGGCAATGGATATGTTGGCACCAATAGAAATCCGCTCTTTGTGGTTGATGGTATACCTATTGATGATGTATCCAGTATCAATCCACAAGATGTCGCTGACATTACGGTGCTCAAGGATGCGACAGCTGCCTCCATCTGGGGTGCAAGAGCTTCCAATGGCGTCATCGTCATCACAACAAAAAAAGGAGCCAATGACGATAGATTAAGGATAAACTATGATGCATTTGTCAATTTCCAGGGTAGACCAGACCTGAATTATTTTAAAACCCTCAATAGTAAAGAATTTATACAGGCATCAAATGAAACATTTGATGCAGAGATCTATCCTTGGGAAAGTGTATTTCCATACGTGTCTGGTGGTAGCGGTGTTGCACCTCATCAGCAGATTCAATATGATCTGGCCCGGGGACTGATTAGTTCTGCTGCCGCAAAAGAACGTCTGGATAGTCTGGCAACAATAGATAATAGAAAGCAGATTAGGGATCTGGCTTACAGAAATGCATCCCTAATGAATCATACACTGTCATTTTCGAAAGGCGGAAAAGCTTATTCAGCGTATGGCTCTGGAGCCTACACAAATTTGGTCAGTAGCCAGCCCGGTGATAAGAATAGTACCTATAAACTCAATCTTCGTCAAGATCTACAGGTCGGTAAGTTTATCCAGCTGAATCTTATTAATGACCTTACCTATGGCGTTAACAGCGCAAAGAGGAATGTTCAGATTACGCCGAATTTTTATCCTTATCAATTGCTCCGGGACGAGAAAGGGCGAAATCTGTCCATGCCCTACATGGGTGAAGTCAGTGAAGAGGTACGAAACGATTTTGAAGCACGCAGCAGAATTAGCTTGGATTACAATCCTTTGGATGAAACCAATTATGGCCATACCGAAAGCAATAATTTCCTGAGCCGCAATGTACTTGGCCTAAGTATAAAGCTCTGGGATGGATTGAAACTTGAAGGAACCTATGGCTATACAAAAGGAACAGGAAAAACCGAGATCTATGATGATATCCGAAGCTACCTGGTTCGGAACGAGCTTGTGCAATTTACTGTTGCACCGACGATGGAATCCACTCCTGTTTATTACCTGCCCAATAATGGTGGAAAATATAGTATCAATAATCAAAATAGGCAGAGTTGGACGGTAAGGAATCAGTTGAGCTATAACAAGAGCTGGGATGAGGACATGCATCAGCTAAGTGCATTAGTGGGGCATGAAGCACAGGAGCTATTGGTCAACAACAATGGCAGCACGGTCAGAGGATATAACGAACTCTTACAGACTTACGGCGCCATTGACTATGCGACACTTGGTGTCAAAGGTCTCGCAGATCCTGTCATGCCAAATCGTGGGAGCCAAAGTCTATTGAGCAACGACAACTTTATCCGGACCGAGTTCCTGACCCGGTTTGTTTCCTATTATGCTAATCTTGCGTACAATTACAATCGCAAGTACGCATTGAACGGTAGTTTTCGTATAGATAGAAGTAATTTATTTGGGCTTGATAAATCCGCTCAGAACAGACCTGTCTGGAGCATCGGTGGGAAATGGATCATGAGCTCCGAAGGCTTCATGGCCAGTACAAAATGGTTGGATAATTTAGCCCTCCGGGCTACCTACGGATTGACCGGTAACTCACCCGACCCCGGTATCGCAGCTTCGCAGGATATCTTAAACGCCATTCAGAATGGCAATTTACCGGGTGGGACAGGCGTTGTAATCGGTACACCCGCCAATTCAAAACTTACTTGGGAAAGCACGAAAAATATAAATCTGGGGATCGATTTTGGGCTATTTGACAACCGTGTCAGCGGTACACTTGACCTTTATCAGAAAAAGACAACGGATATGCTCGGTGTTTTTCCGACCAATGCTTTTAGCGGTTATTCGACCATCATTGGAAATCTTGGGGACATGCAAAATAGAGGAATTGAGCTGAGTTTAAATACCCTAAATATCAAAAAAGGCGACTTTAAGTGGAGTACTGTGTTTAATGTTGCCTACAATAAAAATAAGATCACCAAACTAAATGTAGAGTCGCCGGTCAACTCCGGTATGGACCGCATTTGGCAAAATTATCTGGAAGGGTTTCCGGCTTTTGCGCTCTTTGCGTACAATTTTGTTGGATTGGATGAACTGGGAGATCCACAGATACGTCTTGCGGATGGCTCTGTGACCAAAACACCCAATGCGGCGAAGGCGACAGATGTGATTTTCAAGGGCACCTATCAACCCATCTGGAGCGGTGGAATGGCCAACGTTTTTAACTATAAAAGACTGACTTTAAGTGCCAATGCAATTTTTAACCTGGGACATGTGATGCGAAGTGATGTAAATACCGTCTATACCGATCGGCTGTATCACGCTAATGCCCTTCGGGATGGGTTAACAACCGGAAATCTGCATAGTGACTTTGCCAAGCGATGGAAGCAGCCCGGAGACGAATTGAATACCAATATTCCATCCTATGTTTCCAATTCATCGCTGAGCTATAGCCGTCGAGATATTCAATATTACACCTACGCTGATGTCAATGCCGTCAGTGCGTCTTATATAAAATTACGGGATATTACCCTAGGGTATAGCTTGCCGGAATCCTTAATGAATAAATTGCATACCGAGCAAATTACATTACGGATGCAGCTATCGAACCTGATGCTGTGGAAGGCCAATAAGGAAGATATTGATCCAGAATTTATCGATGCCACGACTGGTATACGCAGTATGTTATTTAGCCAGGGGACTCTTTCATTCGGAGTAAATGTAAAATTTTAATGTAAAGCAGATGACAATGACAAAAAGATTTAAAATTGGGGTAGTTCTGGCGGCTGCTATAAGTTTTACCTCCGCCTGTAAAAAGGATTTTTTGGAAGTCACACCAAAAGGGCGCCTGATAGCGCAGAAAGTTTCAGATTATGACCTACTACTGAACAATCTTGATATGGTCAATATCAGTACCAATTCCCAGGTGGCGATGAGCGATGAAATAGCGGCTGTTCAGCCTTATTTCGATGGAGCTAGTCTAAAAACACAACGCCTATTTCGTTGGGAAGCGGTTATTTATGAAGCTTCGGAGAATGCTACTGAGATGGACATGCCGATGAAAAATATCTACACCTTCAATAAGATCATCCAAGAACTGCCGGCGGCCACTGATGGCACAGCACAACAGAAACGGTCCATTGCTGCCGAAGCTATGGCTGGAAGAGCTTGGACTTATTTTCTGTTAGTGAATTATTTTGGTAAACCTTATGATGCCAATACGGCTGGGACAGATCCCGGGTTTCCAATTTTGACCAAAGCCGATGTCACAGAGAATAAATTTACACGGGCCAGTGTTAAAGAGGTCTACGAGTTTATAATTAATGATTTAAATAAGGCGATACCTGATTTGCCGGCAAAGACAACTCATTCCATGCGCATGTCGAAAGCTGCGGCCGAAGGCTTGCTGGGCAAGGTCTATCTTTTTATGGGTAAACCCGAATTAGCTTTGCCTCATTTTGATGCTTCACTATTGGCAGCAGCAAATTCGGCCATTCCTTTAGCATTATATGACTACAATAAAACCTTGGCTCCAGGAGGTGAATTTTTGCCGATTGGATCTTATGGACCATCTTATCCCAGTGCTGTAAACAATAGAGAGTGCGTTTATAATAAACAGTCCAGTAATTTTTGGACCTTCTTCTATAATGAGTTTGTGATTGACAAAAAGACTGTGAACCTTTTTGAAAGCACTGATTTACGACTTAAGTTTTACTCAAGGAATGCTTATTATGGGCCAGAATATCCCACAGGATTGCTCCGTAAAATGGGGCCAACATCTTTTCAGTATGGAATCTTGCTTCCGGACCTGTACTTGTTACGGGCCGAGTGTAAAGCGAGATTAGGCGATTTGACGGGGGCAAAGGCTGATGTAGAACAGCTGCGGAAAAACAGAATGCCATCGGCCAATGCAGTTGTTCCGGCGGCAATTGAAGGGCAACAGCTTGTACTGCTCAACTTTATATTGGAAGAACGTATACGGGAGTTTGCCCTGAGTGGATACCGATGGTTTGATATGCGCCGTCTGTCTGTCGATCCCTTATTCAAGGCAAAGACTTATACCCACACACTTTATGCAGTGACGGGGGCTGTCGCCGGTACTTTTACACTTAAACCCGAACGTTTGGTATTACGCTTCCCACAAAAGGTAATGGATCAAAACCCCGGGATGGAAAATAACCCTTAAAAAAAAGATATAAGTTTCATTTAAATAATTGAAAAATGATAAAAATTACAATCGCTACATTAGCTAGCCTGGCCGCGCTTTGCGCCAATGCGCAGCAATCTTTCTCCATACAAGGCCAACTTTCTGGCCATCATGACGGGAAAAAAGTGCTATTGCAGTATCCTAATCCAGAAGGATTGAAAGACCCTATAAAAGATTCCACCTATGTCAAAAACGGCGCGTTCAAATTTAAAGGCAAGCTATTTAAAGATGTAGAACAGGCCATATTGATTCTGAGTGAGCCCAATGAAAATGTAGATCTTTCTGAATATTGGAAATATTATGAAAGAGACCTGCAATATATTATGCTCGAAAACGACAGCTTTCAATTATCGGGCCCAACGATCAAACAAGCCCATATAACAGGTGGTAAAGTACAAGCGGATTTTAACTTGCTCAATGAACAGCTCAAACCCTGGAAAGAGAGAATGCAGTTACTTTCTCAAGAGTCTTTAAAACTTAGCAGAAGCGGGCAGGAGAAGGCTGCGGAGGCGCTTTGGCCAAAAATGAAGCCAATTACTGCTGAAATAGAACAGATAGAAAATAACTTTAGAATCAGCCACCCCGATTCCTTTGTGAGTCTCTATCTGATTGATATGAAAGGTGGTATTGATCATCCGGATTTTGAATCTCAATTTAATGCACTAAGCCCACGCGTTCAAAATTCAGACCTTGGAAAAAAAATGGATTCCACATGGAAAGCAACCCAAGTTGTTGCTGCCGGCAACAAGGCATTGGACTTTACCCTAAATAGTACACAGGGACAACCAGTCTCATTATCGTCTTTCAAAGGTAAGTATGTATTGCTTGATTTTTGGGCTAGCTGGTGCAGTCCCTGCCGGGATCTTCACCCCCATATGATCAAAGTATACGAAAAATATAAAAATAAAAATTTTGAGATCGTTGCAGTCTCCATGGATAGTAAAAAAGAAGCCTGGCTAAAAGCCATCAAACAAGATGGAATCCCCTGGATACAGTTAAGTGATTTAAAAGGTCTTAAAAATCAGGCGGCGATTCTTTACGGCATTACGGGTATTCCACAAAACTTTTTAATCGATCCCGATGGTATTATTATTGGCAAAGAGCTAAAGGGAGAAGCACTGGACAAAAGACTTGCTGAGGTCCTGGATGTAAAATAATGTATTCAGCATTTAACGCTAAAAAAACACACATGATAAAGATTGTATTATTTACCATAATGAGCCTAATTGGGCTCTATGGTAGCGCTCAGGACGCTTACATTATTAAAGGAAAATTGTCGGGCAATCACGAAGGGCATAAAGTTTTTTTGCGCTATATGAATCCGAATGGCCTTAAAGAGTTTATTGTAGATTCGACCTATGTCAAAAATGGGAATTTTATATTGAAAGGCACACTTGCCAGTGATATGGTAAGTGCTAAATTGCATATCACTGCCGTCGGAAAGGAACTGGATCCGCTAGACTGGAAAAATTATCATAAACTGGATCAGCAGGAATTTATGCTTCAAAATGCCGAATTTCATGTTGCCGGACCCAATATCAAGCAAGCCCGTATTACCGGTGGTCCTGTTCAGACCGATTATTTGGTTTTATCGGATATTGTAAAGCCGCTTCAGCAAAAAGCAGATTTGATTTCAAAACAGATGATGGAAAATGCTGCCGCTGGTCATTCGGAGGCCAATAAAGAGCTCGGACCGAAATACAGCAACATGGCTAAAGCCATAGAAGACGCAGAGCTGAAGTTCCTTGATACGCACCCAAATTCATTTGCCAGTCTCCTTATTGTCAGCAATCAAATGGGGGTTGAAAATCCAAAGTTTGAAGAGCGTTTCAATAAGTTGAGCAAGCGTGCCCGCAGTTTATCATTGGCGAAGGCTCTTCAAGAACAGTTAAATGCGCAAAAAACGGTTGACATCGGAAAGCATGCCATTGATTTTGTGATGGACAATGACAAAGGGCAACCTATTTCATTTTCTTCCTTCAAAGGTAAGTATGTATTGCTTGATTTTTGGGCCAGCTGGTGCGGTCCTTGCCGCTCTGAAATGCCATTCATTAATGAAATTTACCAAAAGTATAAAGACAAAAATTTCGAAGTTGTTGCGGTTTCAATAGATAGCAAGAAAGATCATTGGCTAAAGGCGATTAAAGAAGACAAAATGTCCTGGATTCAGTTGAGCGATTTAAAAGGGTATAAAAATGATGTGGCCTTAAAATATGGGGTCATGGCGATACCGCGTAATTTCCTGATCAATCCGGAAGGCGTTATTATCGCAAAAGACCTGCGTGGAGAGGACATTGAAAAGGAATTGAGCAGAATTATTAAATAAAAATCGAATGATAACTAAATTCAATATTTGCAGGAAAGTTTTACTGGCATGTGCTTTTGTATTATTAGCTAATTGCATGCAGGCGCAATCCCGTTATCAATGGAAGACAGGCTCATCCGATGGTTATAGTTACAGGTATGTAAGTAACGATCCTACCCAGTCGCGTTTTTATACATTAAAAAATGGATTAACGGTTATTCTCAGTAAAAATACCAAGCAACCACGTATTCAGACCTATATCGCAACAAAAGCCGGGAGTAAGACCGATCCCAAAGAGCATACCGGATTGGCACATTATCTTGAGCACATGCTTTTCAAAGGTACGGACAGGTATGGCAGCTCGGATTGGCATAAAGAAGAACCTTTGTTAGGTCAGATCTATGCACTTTATGAAAAGTATAACCATAGCAGAGATACGGCCGAGCGCAGGGCTATCTATAAGCAGATAGACCTGGTTTCCGGGGAAGCTTCGAAATTTGCCATACCCAATGAATACGATAAACTCATGAGTAATATGGGCGCAAAAGGAAGCAATGCTTTTACTTCTTTTGAGCAGACCGTATACGTTGAAGATATTCCCAATAATGTCATTGACAAATACCTGAGCGTGCAGGCGGAGCGTTTTCGAAATCCAGTTTTACGGTTATTCCATACCGAATTGGAATCGGTCTATGAAGAGAAGAATATCAACTTGGATAAAGACGATAGGAAGGTGATGGAGGCTATGTTTGAGGCAATTTTTCCTAATAATAATTATGGGAAACAAACCGTTCTGGGTTCGGTCGAACATCTTAAAAACCCATCATTAAAAGCAATACAGCAATATTATGAAACCTATTATGTGCCCAATAATATGGCGATAATTATGTCAGGTGATTTTGATCCTAAGGCGGTGATCAAACGTATTGATCAAGCTTTCGGTTATATGGTTTCCAAACCCGTTCCTGAATATATTTTCGAAAAAGAACAACCTATTATTCATCCAATTTCCAGAACAGTTACAGGCCCGTCCGCTGAATACCTGACGATGGGATTTCGTTTTCCGGGAGCATCAAGCCCCGATGCACAAATGCTCAATCTTGTGGCTGACATGCTGTCAAATCGTGCTGCCGGCCTGATGGATATCAATCTGGTGAAATCACAGAAACTATTAAGTGTTGCCGCATATCCCCAACTTCTAAAAGATTATTCGATCCTTACAATTGAAGGTAGTCCAGTAGAAGGACAAACATTGGAAGAAGTAAAAAAACTGTTATTAGGTGAAATCTATAAATTACAGCATGGTGATTTTTCTGAAGATTTGATTACTTCGATTGTCAATAATGAGAAAAAATCTGAGATGAGAAAATTAGGAAATAGCCCTAGTGTAGCCTATGATCTATTATCCAATTTTACTTCAGAGCTCGATTGGGCAAAAGAACTGGATTACACGCATCTATTGTCAAAGATAACGAAAGAGGATATTATCCATTTTGCAAATAAGTATCTTTCCGATAGCAATTATGTCGTTATTTATAAAAGACAGGGTATTGATACCGGCGTGGTAAAGGTATTCAAGCCTGCAATTACGCCAGTGACTGTTAACCGACTTGCCGAATCTACCTTTTTTAAACAGATTAGTGCAATCGCTGAGCAGCCTATACGGCCCCATTGGATTGATTTTAATCAAGACCTGTCAAAATTCAAATTGCTGGATCTTGATGTTTTAGCCGTACACAATCAGGAGAACGAGCTTTTTAACTTGACCTATCAGTTTGATATTGGCCAATGGGACAACAAACTATTGGATCTTGCCATCGGTTATCTTGAATTTTTAGGGACAAAAGAGAAGAGTAGCGAAAAATTTAGTCGGGAATTCTATAAGCTTGCGTCTGACTTTCATGCTTCTTCCGGCAATGAAGAAAGTATGATCAGTATTTCTGGGTTGAACAGTAACTTTGACGTATCCGTCGATTTATTACATGATCTGCTTCACCACTGTGTTGCCGATGAAGTTGCCTTTAAGTCTTACATTGAGCGTGTCAAAAAAATGCGTGCCAATGACAAGGAAGATAAGGGAGCTATTATGGAAGGATTAAAGGCTTACGCGCAATATGGTGCCAAAAGCCCATTTAATTTCACGTTAACTGACCGAGAGCTCGATATGCTAAAAGCAGAAGACCTAGTCACTGTATTGCACAATCTAGCTGATGTCAAACCTCGTATTTTATACTATGGCCCCCAATCTGTCAACGAATTGATGAAAAATTTAAAACCATTAAAAAATGGCAGTAGTGCATATTATAAAATGGCTAAGGGGGAAAAGTTCGAGGAAAAGCCGACGGTTGAAAATAAGGTTTTGTTTGCACATTATCCGATGAAGCAGACGGAGATATTTTGGGTTCGAACCGCAGGTTTATTTGATCGGCAGCTAATGCCTACAGTAGCCTTCTATAATGGATACTTTGGTGGTGGAATAGGTAGTATTGTTTTCCAGACACTTCGCGAATCCAAAGCTTTAGCCTATTCTACCTATGCTTATTATAAGCAGCCTCAAAAGAAGGAAAATCATGAAATTGTGGAAGCATATATCGGAACGCAATCCGATAAGTTTAAAGATGCTGTCAGTGGAATGAATGAACTCCTCACTGATTTGCCTGAATCAAAGATAGGGGTAGAGTCCGTTCGTGAAAATCTGCTGAAATCATTAGCAAGTGAGCGCATCACAGGAGCTGGCATTCTTTTAAGCTATTTGGAAGCACAGCGTCGCGGTCTCTTAGCAGATCCCAGGAGAGCAATCTTTGAAGCAATTCCTAAGCTTACTTACAATGATCTTAAGGCTTTTCACGTGAATAAAATTAGCCATAAGCCCTTTACCTATTGTATTATAGGAGATGAGAAAGATTTGAAAGATAGTAATCTATCAAGCTTTGGTGATATCAAAAAAGTCAGCCTAAGTGAAATATTTGGATATTAATCCGATTCAAAAAAAATGTTTCAATGTTTATCGTGTATTGGGGCCACATCTTGTATGATGGCCCTTTTTTACTGTCTAAGTATGAGACTTAGCAATTCATTAGTATGGTAATTACAGAGACATTTCGGTATCTCCCAGATCCCGCGCTTACATAACCTTTTATTTTCTTCAGATAACGATCTTGCACCGATTCAATGAGGCGAAATGTTTTCTTTTCTACAATACAATTTACTACCTTTCGTCCCACAATCTATTTGATGGACTATGGCTACGATATTTCTTTTCATTGCTATTATCGCAATAATTTGGCCTATTTATGGACATTTTCAGCGAAAGAAAATTGTTCGTGTTGCCGTGGACGAATATATAAGTTTTAATTTAGTGATCACATTTATTAGACCATTGTCCTTCTAGTTTTAGCTTTACACGATCGTATATCACTTTGTCTACCAGGTTTAGTTCCGCCAGATGAAGCTGCACAAATTCCCAGCAACGTTCCCTCTTTTTTGATTTTCCCTGTTGTTGATAGGCCAGAGTTAAATACATTGCTGTCAATAGTGTTGTGCTGTTTACATAATCAAAATCCATTTGTGGGGACAATATGTCTTCGCCGCGATCCCATTCTTCGTTTTCGACCAAAATGCAGCCCCAGGTATGGCGTATAGGATCGAATTCGGGCAACAGATGCAGCGCTTGCTGTCCCGCTACTGTAGCCTTTTCGATATCGCCTTGAACCAGATAGATATTGGCATAAAGATTATGTAGATAGCCAGCTGATCTTCCACTTCCTTCAGACAGCACAATGCTTTATCATAATCCCCCAGATTGAAATAACATAATCCGATATTAAACTGAAGGGAACAGGTCAGTGTTGGGCCAGATTCCGAACAGAGTTTTAGGCATTCCTGAAATTTCGCTAATGCCTCATTATATCGATGTTCTGCCATATTATCATCTCCTTCCAGGCTGAGGTCTATCGCTTCACTGCTTGCACCCTTTTTGTATTTTCCTAGTAGTATGTTCAGGATAATCCGTCCATCAAAATCCATCGGGAAACCATTTATTTTTCTTCTCAAGGGCAGTAAATTGGTTAGCCCTATCAATAACTGCATATAGCCAAACCATAGACCGAAAGCGATTGTTCCCGAAAAATCTATAGAAAATGGAACCATGATTATGACTGCAATTCCAATAGCGATATTGACCAGAGGCCCGCCTAGGGCAGCTACAAATGTTTTGAGTCTGTAATATTTGCCGTCTGTTATATTGAGCATGACATAGCCGCCCTGAAATTTGGAATTCAGATTCAGCTTACTCTTAAAGAAATGTGTTCGCATCAGCATGTGTCCAGTGCCAATAACGATGCGATTCGGATATTCACCGACCAGCCGCGTGAAAATCCAATGTCCCCATTCGTGTATGATCAGCGCAATCGAAAGACCCAGTAGACAAAAGGAATAATTTATGGCCATCATACCGAAGTAATTAAACGGCATTGGCATAAATAATACAACTGTCCCGAACACCAGGCTCATCCAGCCATACTTGGACATGCATGCGAGTAGTAATTTTTTAGTCATTTGCTTAGGTTAATAGTTTATATTCCTCCATATTGGCAATCGGAGGTATTATACATATTCTTTAAAGATCAAACCCTAGTTCGCATAGCTTTTTCAAGATTCGCGAAACCTGTAATCCCATGGTTATTTTTGTTAAATGCTATAGAAATGTTTACATTTAAGAAATAATAATCAAGAGATGAAGTCTAAATTAATAAAACGATTTTTTATTCTATTCGTTTTAATTCTGACCTTAATACTAACAGGATTTTATATTTCTTTTCGGGATATGGTTATTCCTGGTTGGCACACACTCATTATCCCAGGGTTTATACTTAAATTCTCCATTATGGCTGTCCTCTCAATTTGCTTGGTTTGGAGTGGAATGCTTTTTTTATCAACCACAGCAGGGGCTCGGAGATAATATTATCATTGGTCGATTTTGAAGACGCCACTATACCACATGATAGCAAAGGAGGGGGCTGTATAGTGTTTTAAAGAAAGATCTTGATTACTTTGCCAGTCTTTCAATCGTTTTTATAGAAATCATCATTTTTCCAGATGTGGGTAAGTATATAAATCCATATTTTTTATAAAATTCGATTGCTTGATCATTTAATGGATCTACTATAATGCATAATATTCCAAGATCCTTTGAAAGTGTTAAACATTTAAATAATGCGTCAAATAAGAGAATTTCTCCGTATCCTTTTCCTTTGGCACTGTTATCAATGGCTAATCTTCCTAGAAGTACACAAGGCAAAGCGGAGTATGATGGTGGAAACTTCTTTGAAAGTTCTTCTGGCATACTGTCTTTATCTACTGAATTGCTTGAAAGCGTGTAATAGCCGATTACATTATTTTTCTCATCCACCATCACGGTACATGTCGCCAATTTCTTCTTTATATCCTGACTAGCTTGTAGCTTTAAATATCTGTCAAGTAAATCTTCTCCACACGTAAATTTATCCTTATTGCAGTCGCTATCAAATGTCTGTATTTTCATTTTGCTCGCTCAAAAATTTATTATAATTTTTATGAGCTTGTTTCAATTTGGAATTCGGTTCTGCTGGATTTACGATAGCATCAACGAAAATCTTCTTATCTTCCAATGATTTTAATATTTCATTATTGTCTTTGATTATTGTTTTTGCCTCTTTGTAAAGACAATAAACAATAAATTCGGAAAGACTCTTAAAACCACTTAAAGTAGAGGCATATTTAACAAGCTCCTTTTGTTCTTTGCTAATACGAACATCAATTCTATCGTTAATTACTGCTCCCATGGTTATATTATCTATTTGTTTATATTTTCAGTTTTTGAGTTCTTTGTTTTTTTCAGTCTTTGAGTTCTTTTTTTTCGTCTTTTTGTTTTTTTTAGTTTTTGAGTTCTTTGTTTTTTTTCGTTTTTGTGTGTTATTCAATAGTATCGATCAACTAGATCAACATATTAAAATTCGTACTAGCTTTACAAAGGTACGTTAAATTTACGTACATTATAAGTCTTCTCCAAACTTTTTTAATTGAGGAAAGAGAAGACAATTCTTATAGTGCTAATCACTATTTTCTTGATTCCCAGTTTACCCATTGTCAACAACTATGTTGCCCATAAATTAGATGAAGGCATTTTGGATATGCTAACTTAGAAATGAAAATGGTGCGACGGCATTAGATGGCTAAATACTACTGAAACTTATCCAATCTGGTGGGATTTGTCAAGATGAATATCTTTGTGAAAATAAATATATGGCAATGGATCGATGATCCGTTTATAAGGTCTTCAGTCAAAAGTTATACTTTCCAAGATGATGTCTACTCACTCTATGGTCAATCATTATTGATTAAGTCAATTCCTTTTTTTGAGTAAGTTATTGATTTCTTTATTTAGAGACCAAATCGAAAAACAATAAAACCCTAAATTTAAAATTCCTATCAATGCAATCATAGCTGTAAGCCCTTCGTCTTTATACATTTTGTATGCAATTATTGAAAAAACAGGACATAACAGAAATAAGATAATGGCAATAGTTAATGATTTCTTGTTGAATTTTTGTTTTTCTACAATGACTGCGGTTTTTCTGTTGTTGAGTTCTTTCTGATAGGACAAAAATGATGAAAATTCATTGTTTTCACTCATCGCAAACCCAGTTCCTTGTCCGATTAAATCTTCAATTACTAAAAATTTTATGTCGATTGGATTATCTGCTTCTATTGCGTTCAATTCATTGTCAATTATAGTATAGAAATTATTTAGCGAATTGTAAAATGCGGATAATTGAGTTATATCAATTTCAAGCTTGTCATCGGTTTCAAATTGAGCTTTGACATACGTTATAAAATCATCAAATAGTGGAATTGCTTCTGGAAAATGCTTTTGTAAAAATATCCTGCTTTTTGATGAGTTCATATCTAAAGCTTGTTCGCTGATGGTAATACTGTTGGGATTAAGTTCTGAAAATTGCTCAAAATTCTGTTGATTACCAATTTCTTGATCCGCGAGAGACGATTGCCAATCCTGAAAATATTTTTTTAATATTGTTTTGTCTATAAGTGCAATCCAAAAAAAGGGCAATGAATTGTTTGCCTCAAAGAGGTACAAATTTCTACCGGTTTTTCTCAGATATAAATAACTTCTATATCCCATTTTCTGAATAAATTATTGCTCAACTCCTGTTTTATTTTCAATACTAAAAATACATGAAAATTTTTCTAATATATTGTCAGATTGAGCGAATGTAACTTCGTATCTCCCAGCTTTTACAGTCATCCCTATGGCTCTAGTTCTGACAGTCCATTGGCCCACAGGTATAACGAATCTATTTGTTCCCGCTTCCTGTTTAATTACCCCGAATTCGGGGTAATTAAAATCATATTATACAAAGATTATTGGGAATCAATTTCTTTTTTATCCAACACAGTTCGTAATGCTTTGTATATTCCTAAAAGCAGGATGATCAGACAAGTCAGTGTTAGACCAAGATATTGCACCACCCAACCGATAAGAATTGCAACAATATGGATCTTGCCGTTCTCCGGTCTGAACATATTCCCTGTGAAAAGGTAAAAGGCAAAGGTAATGAACACGCCCAACCAGATCAGCGCATAAACGTAATGCAGCGGATTTTTACTGAATTGATAATTTCTCAACATAGTCATCTTAAATTTAAATATATAGCGATTTGCGTCTTGTTTATGAAGAGATTTACAATTCGCTTGATGAGATTTATGAATCGTTGGGTCGTGATCGATCAGCATCTTGTTTTTAGAAATCCGCAATAATGATCTTTTTCATTCCCATCATTTTTTTGAAGGCACCGGGTCTTTTGTTGAGTTCCTCCCAATTTTCGGGACAAACCTGCCAGCTTAATCCGTATTTGTCTTTCAGCCATCCACAAACGCTCTCCTGTCCTCCATCCGATGTAAGAGCTTCCCAGTAGTAGTCTATTTCAGTTTGGTCTTTGCAGGGGATCATCAGCGAAATAGCCTCGTTAAATTTGAATATCGGTCCGGCATTGATCCCAATAAAACGCATTCCCAAAAGCTCAAACTCTACGGTAAGCACTTTTCCAGCAAAATCCTTCTGAAAATCAGCCAGCCCTTCGGCTTCAGAATTCGGGTAATACGTAGTATTGATTATTTTTCCATCTTTGAAAACCGATAGGTAATATGCTGCGGCTTCCTGTGCGTTGTTGTCAAACCATAGGTTTGGAATTATCTTTTGCATAGCTTTATATTTTTTGGTTATTATCTACTTATTTGAACTATGATAAGTTACTGTCTTACAAATCTAACAGATCTGTTCTTTGATCAACTTGGCATAGGATAATAAATAGAACTGCATATATAAGGCATTTCATCTCGTTCGTGGTCGAATATACTGTTTGATAATAAACATTTGTTATATTTATCCTTCAAATTATCGCTAAGCAAGTTTAGGATGAAAGCCTTACTGATTATAGATATGCAACAGGGAAGTTTTAAGCCCTATACGCTACGGTATGATACCTTTGGTGTCATTGATCGGATAAACAAACTTTCTGAACAGTTCAGAAAGAACGGTAATCTGGTTATTTTTATCCAACATGATGGCACAAGGGAGAACTGTTTCCTTCCTGGTACAGAAGATTGGTCTTTATTGCCTGAATTGATCAGAGGTCCTGAAGATATATTTGTTTCTAAGACAACGAATAATTCATTTTATAAAACAGATCTTCAGACGATATTGCAGCGTAGGGGAGTGAAGGAACTGATCGTGACCGGATGTGCTACAGATTTCTGTGTGGATGCCACGATAAAATCAGCGCTAACAAGGGATTATTTTATCACCGTAGTTTCAGATGGACATACGACTGCTGACAGACCAATGGTCCCCGCTAAGCAGGTGATAGCCTATTTCAATTGGATATGGTCAGAAATGACCCCGACGCAAGGGATGATCAAAGTTGAATCCTGTCATGCTATTCTAGAGACTTAAGTATGGCGTGGATAGACCCTATCCGGTACACAAAAGAATGTTTTAAATTTCGAGAATCCATCAGATTATGAAACAATCCATTGCCCGTATTGCTTTAGTAGTGAGAGACTATGATGAAGCAATTGAATTTTATACGAAAAAACTTGATTTTAGTCTTATTGAAGATACAAAACTTGATGAGCATAAAAGGTGGGTCGTTGTAGCACCTCCGGGTTCAAATGATTGTTGTTTGTTATTAGCAAAAGCTGCAAATGATGAACAATTAAAGAGCATTGGAAATCAAACTGGAGGAAGAGTTTTTTTATTTCTTTTTACAGATGACTTTTGGAGGGATTACAATAAAATGAAAGATAGAAGTATAAATTTTGTAAGACCTCCTGCTGAGCATGAATATGGAACGGTTGCGGTTTTCGAAGATCTGTACGGAAATCTTTGGGATTTGTTACAACCTAAATCCCCGATTTAAAATTTCTGATTTTGTATTTCGATTAACGCTGCATTGGACAACAAACCTATTATTTTATAGGTATCCAGAATTTGAATGTGATTTTCGTGTCCTCTCTTATTATTTCCACATCCCCTTTATGAAATTTCGCTATTTCTTTGGTCACATACAGCCCCAGACCGAGTCCCTTGCTACCTGAACCTCGCACGAATGGCTTAAATAGATCCGGAGTATTTGGAAGATGGCTGGTTGAGAGGTGATTTGTTACACGGAAAATAAAATTGTCCTTTTCTATAAATGCACTTATTTCGATTTCTTTATGCGGTGCCCCATGCTTTATCGCATTACTGATGAGGTTGACAAAGGCACGTCCCATTTTGTTTTTATCACTGTGCACATTGAGGGGAAGTCTCAGAGTTGTTAAGATCGTTCTGTCATGTATTACTTCAAATTCGGACAATATTTGTTGGATTAACTGCTCCATACTCACAAGTTCGGTAAGACTTTCAACCTCACGACCAAACCGGGTATTGCTAAAATCTAAAATATCATCTATTACCCCTTTCATACGGCTAGAAGTATTTTCTATTTTTTTTGCCAGAATTTTTTGTGTTCCATTTTCTAGATTCTGCTCTAGATATTGAGATAATAATTTTATTATACTAATGGGATTGTTGAGGTCATGGGCTAATGAAAATAAAATAAGATCTCTGTTTTTGGAATAAATGCGTTCCTGCTCGAGCATATTTCTGAAATGCTGTGTTTCATTATTATCGCTAAAATTAATAGCAATGAGATCACCACAGAATGGAAATAGCGTTTCCAATTTAGGTCGGTCAAACTCAACTGGCTCATCGTTCATAAAACTTAAGTGGCCAACAATAGTTTTATTTTTATTGAGTATGGGATAGGAAATGTAGCTTTTTAATCCAAATTCCTGAAGGATTTCACCCCATTGCTGTTTTGCACATCGGTCTATATTGTCAATATAAATTGGTTCCAAACCTTTTCTTACTTCCTGATAGATTTTCACATAGATATCGCTATCTTGAACGATGATCTGTTGAGATTGGTAATCATAGACACAGCAATTTTCCCATTTATTACCTTTTTTTTTACGTATCAAGCCGTATCTCATTTGGATATGATTACACATCGTTTCCAGAATTCTTTGGCTAGAATCGATCTGGCCTATGTCGGTATTTTTTTTGTTCCGTTGATTTGTCTTATTCTGGGATGTCATATCTCGTATTGTTTATTGTTTGACTTGCGCGCTTATTCTTACCTGAAGGCCATGATGATCAATGCTAATTGCTCAAATGAGTATTAATAGGATCTCTTATAATTTTATTTAATAGCAACTATCTTGAATAACAATAAATAGACGCAGATCGTTTCATAATTTTAGATTTTAATAATGAAATGGACCCAATTCTATTGTGTCGGGCCGTAATCAAGCTTTCATTAGAGATTCCGAGGGAAACGAACATAATTTTAAGGATTTAAAAATAGGCAATTGACAAGTCCAGCTATTGTTTATTGCACCCGTTTCAATATGCCTTCAACGCGATAATGGATTTCGGCTGTGGATTTATTAGATCATTTTTGATCTTCATTGTCTTCATCTTTCGATAGATCCTTATAAGGGAGTTCTTCAGACTCATTGATTTCGGTGTAGGAGATTTTTGAATTGGATGTACCGGAGCTTTTATTTTCAATGTGTACATCGACATCCATTTTAATATGCTTATTATTTTTGGGCATTTTGACAATACCCCATTTCATTAGGAGTTGCTGTGTAGAATTTCGTTTGAGATGATCTTTTTCAGGTTCGCCGATCAAGAAACCTATGGCCTCCATATTTGGGTTTGCGTCAAATATAACCTTGAGGGTTGCTATGAGGGGTAAAGCGATGATTAATCCAGCCAGTCCAAAAAGCATTCCACTTAAAAGAATACCGATAATTGCCATCAGGGGATTAATGCTGACTTTGCTGCCCACGATATTAGGTGTAATAATATTGCCTTCTAAAAATTGTACCACTTGAAACCAGGCTATTACGCCTATAGCATACCAGGCACTATCTTTTATTGCCAGGGCGAAAAGCGCAGGCAGGATAGATCCGATAGCAATACCGATATAAGGTAAGAGCATTAATAAGGATGCTAATGAGCCAAAGAACCATGCATAGTCAATCCCTAATGCCATTAATCCCAGTGTATTTAATACCGCTACAATACCCATTACTGTGATCAATCCAACCAGGTAACTCTGTACGACATTGTAAATTTTATTCAACACTTCGTTCACTTTATGTTGTGGTGAGGATCTAAAAGCTTTAAAGAAAAATTCACGAAAGAAATCGCGGTAATACAATAAGAAAAAACTCAGAAGCGGGACCAAAATTGCACTTGCTAATATATTGCCGATAGAACCGAAAGTGCTGGATAACATACTGCCTGCATTTTCCATTGTTTTATTGGTTTGTTCGTGTAATTTTTCGACCACTTCTGTCCGTTCAATACCAAAGGTCGTTTCGAGCCATTTTTGCCCACTTTCCAATACTACCATTACCTTTTGGGTAATAGCAGAAGCATCCTTGCTGATGATGATACTTTCATAAACAATAAACCAAGCTAATCCGGAAATTACGGCGATGGATACAATAACTGCTAAAATAGCTGCAAAGGCTTTTCCAAGACGTACTTTCTCAAATAAGCGCGCAAGGGGATAGAGTGAAATTGCTATTAATATGGCGAATATCACCGGAAGCAAGACGCTTTGGGTGGCATACATAAGCGCGAGAATAAGTGTTAAGGCTAATAAACTGGATGCCAATTCATAAGAATAAGGCTTTTTTGTACAATTGTTTTCCATGTAGTTTTAATGATTCTATATTTTACGATAATGTACTGTCAATATTTGTCTACGCTCGAAGAGCAATTTATATTTATATCAATAAGCAGAATTGCAGGTATAATGTTTTGGATTTTTTCTGTTAACCGATATAAAGACTATAGTTTGATGGCTGGGGCGATAGCCAAAAACGGATTTATTGTATAAATAAGGAAGAGGGTTTAAGTCTACGGGTGAAAGGCCAAGACGTTGTTGCGCAGCTTCATCATGGCAATTGAGGTCGGACAGGGGGGGACGCCTTGTTGGATTAGCAGCGCATTTATACTTTCCATGTTGCTTAGCATGGTTAACTGTTCTATAATCGCGTTGTCTCGGATATTGCCTTTCTTATCCGGATTTGCATCTCTCCATTCCTTAGCAGTCATTCCAAATAGTGCAACATTGAGCAGATCGTCTTCATTTGCATAAACGAAACTTACTTGCAGTTTTGTAATTTCTGCTGGAATGAGATTTTCCTTTATTGCATCAGTATGAATGTGATAATTTACTTTTTCCCTTACGAAAAGATGCGATCATATCAGTAAAATTAATGTAGTCAATTTCATTTTGAGTGAAAGTTTAGACTACCTTAGTTGACACGTTTTCGCTGTTCATCATTGGATTGGATAATCTTCCTATCTTCAAATTTCTTTCCTTTTGTAATTGTGTAGGTAAAGGATAGCCCAAAAGTACGTGTGGGGCGTTTTTGATAAAAATTGATGATCGTACCTTCATAGCTTGAAAACTCCCTCTCCCGCGCTGTATTGAATAAATCATTGGCTTGCAGTGTTATTTTACCTTTCCCATTTAAAATCCCCCTAGAAAACATTATGCTGGAATAGAATTGGTCCGCATATTTCGTATTGCCAATGTAAGATGGTGTTTGATAACTCAAGTATAGATTAATATCAAATAGTTTGCTAACTTTCAAGAAGTTAAATAGGCTTCCTTCAAATACCTGTTGTGAGAGGTTGACATTGTGGTATTCAAACTTGGATTTGAAGAACGAAAGGCTGCTTTGAACCCGCCAAAAACTGTTTATTGTGAATGGAAGAAATGCGCTTGAACCATAGTCAATACCATTTTTGAAGTTGATTGATTGATATTTGATCTGCCTGTTGTTAACCTGTGTGGTAAATTGCACTATTTTATCCTGTGTATTGGAATAGAACAGATCGACAGAGATGCCATTTTTTAGCATAATCCCTGTTTCAATGCGGTGGATGTATTCCGGTTGTAGATTGACATTTCCCTGGATTAGCACAAAGTCGTCGATCTGTAGGGTATAGGGATTTAAATCCTTGAAAGAAGGCCGCCGTACCCTTTTTCCGTAGTTAAGATGAATAGAAGTACCCTTCTTTCCTATATTCTGCAAGAGAAAAATAGAAGGGAAAAGATTGAGATAATTTTGTTTTACCTTTTCAGAACTTGTCACCGATAGCCCGTCGATAAAAGTTTGTTCGGCCCGTAATCCTGCTTTAATTGAGAAGTTGTTGATTTTTTTATCCAGGGTGAAATAACCCATGACCAGATCTTCGTTGTATATAAACTGATTACTATATAAAGAATCGAGCTGCCAGTTATCCGCAATAAAATTATTCCTTTCGACGGTGTTATTGCGTTTTGTCTGTACATATTTGATGCCTGTCGAAAAACTAAAGTCCTTTTGATATTTTTTATTGAGATCGGCCTGTATGCTGTAGATATGAGTTGTACTGGGTGAAAGATTTTGATAAATGTAGGGGGCAGGGCTATTAGGTGCCGTCATGCGATAGTGATTCGATTCCCGATTGTCATTGTACAAATAATCTGCAATCACTTTAAAGCTAGATTCTAATGTATCTATTTTCAGCGAATAATTGAAGGTAGAGTTCACCATCGTCGGTCTATTCTTCCAGACATTATCCGTTGTTTTGTATAAAGTATCACCCTGCATTTGATGGGCATTATTGGTATGGAAGTCTTGGTCAGACTTAGAATTTGTCCAGATGGTCTGCAATCCAATATTTTGGTTTTTAGCGATTTCGTAGTTGGCTGTTAACCGAGCATTATAGCCATTGAGATCCTTAAAACGTTGTGTATTGCTTAGGTATTTCGAATCGTCCGGATACTGGATGTTATAGTCTGTCTTATAGCGTTGCTTATCTTTGGTATAGGCGACTGCTCCGGACAGATAGAATCGTTTGTTTTTGTAATCAAACAAGGTGCCGCCGTTAAAATAGGGGTCTTTGACATTTTGGATATAGCGAGCCAATAAGATTACCTTGAATCCATCATTTGTTCCCTTTTTCATGACTATTTTTACGATTCCGCCAAGGCCTTGTGCTTCATATTCAGCCCCCGGATTGGAGATAATTTCTATTCGCTTAATATTTTCCGAAGGAATGGAACGGAGGTATTCTGCCAATTGTTCAGCAGACATCCGTTGTATAATATCATCGATCATAACGATCACAGACTGGTTGCCCCTGATCCTGATATTGCCGTTGTGGTCGACCCAGAGATTTGGTGATCGTTGTAAAAGGTCGAGTGTAGATAAGCCGTTTGCAAGCATCGTCCCTTCTACATTGACGATCATACGGTCTGCCTGCCTGACATAGGGCGATCGGTTTTCCGTAATCGTTACTGTCTCCAATATGGTATTGTCGTTATCCAAGGTCAGCTTTAGTTTGCCCGTTCGATCAAGGCCATCAAACGATTTTTTGATTGATTTATAACCTAGGGAAGATACCTCGAGCAGCAAATGTCTTTGTTCAGTGGGTAGGGCTATATTAAAGCGTCCCAGCTCATCGGCAACCGTGACACCGATTATGGAATCTCCTTTTAACACCCGGATAGTTGCATAAGGCAAGGGTTTATTTTTTATATCACTGATATGTCCTTCGATTTTATTTGCTCCTCGCATTTGTTCTAATGTGCTGCGAGACAAGTCAGATATTACTAGAATGTGTTTATCGAGAAATTGATACGCAAGATGATAATCCTTTAGTTTTTTGTTTAATAGATAATCCAGTGTAAGCTGCTTTGTGTCTACCGTCAGGGTCATGTCTTCCATAACAATCTCATCGCTGTAAAATACAGTATAACCACATTGACTTTGAATCATATGAAAGACATCCTTCAAAGGGTATGTACCTGGTTCCACGCGGATATGACCTACCTGTGCTAGACACAACTGCAAGCCAACTACAGTGATTATTAGTGATAAAATCGATCTTGTAAACATTTTCATTTTTTAGCGTAAAAGGATCACACTATCTCTTATCTCATATTCAAAAGGATAGCTGGCTTTTAATGCGTGTAATAGTTCGTTTATTTTAAGATTCTTACTTGCAAAAGCTCCAGTGAATTTGGCGTCCATCAATTTCTTGTTTTCAAAGATTACTTTCATACCATAGGTTTTACCAACTTTTTCCATCAGATCTTTTAGTGGTTGATTTTTGAATATAATAGAATCCTGAGTCCATAGCCTGCTAAACTCCAATTCACGGAGGCTCACTTTATTGATCACTAGATCAGGAACGCCTTTTTGCGTTTTTTGCTTCCATACAGCTCTTTCTCCCGGCGTAATGGTAAAAACGCGATCTGGCGAATCGCTATGGATTAACTCAACCTTTCCATGGTACAACACAAGTTCGGATTCATCCTTGGATAGGTTTGGCTTTATGGTAAAACTCGTCCCCACAACATGTACTTTCCAATCTCCCACAGTGATATGCATCGGATGCAAGGTATCCTTTGCCACGTCAAAAAATGCGGTGCCATCTAGGAGAAGTTCTCTGTTACCTTTTCCGTAGTTGCTATTGTAGCTTAATGTAGCATGTTTATCCAAGGTTACCTTTGTCCCATCTTTCAATACAAGAGCGACTATTTTCGTTCCTGATTCTTGGATTACGGTTTCTTCAATAGCTTTGGGATTGAAGTATCTGATGCCAATAAGAACAAAAATCAGTAAAGCTGCAGCTATGCTTCCAAAACGAAAGACCATTTTACGGTAATTATTGGTTTTTGCTGCAGGGCCTTCCGTTGCATCAATTTTTTTCCATATAGCATCTAATTTGTTCTTATTAGTCGATTCGTTGTGTCTCGGGTTTTTGTAAAACTCTTCTAACAGGAGACTTATCTCTTTATCCTGCTTATGCTCCACTAGATATAGATCGTAATCCAACTGTTCGCTTGCGGTCAATCCATCAGCTAACTTTTTAGCGAATAATCTTAAAAAATCATCTTTGTCCATTGTGTTTATTTTTTGATAACTGTTTAATTGCCTACTAGAAAAGTGATAATAAAAAGCGTTTGAAATTTGGTTTATTCATAATTGACTGCTCCTTCTTCCAATAGACTTCGATATAATTTGAGAGATATTTGACCGCTCTGTAGAGTTGATTTTCTACGGTACGCAGCGAAATATCCAGTAGCTCGGCGACTTCTTTCTGTTTTAAGCCATCTTCTCGGATCAATGTAAAAATGACTTTGCGTTGTATAGGTAAGGAATTCACCGCTTCCGTCAGTATGGCATGTAGTTCCTTGTCAATCAATGCATCGAGAGGGCTGGGAGTTTGAGCAGCAGTACGTTCCTCCAGTTCGTTATCAATTGTTTGGGTGGTATTGGCGTTCTTTCGGATCTCATTTAGGCAGCTATTTTTCAAGGATTTATAGAGATATAGCTGTGGTTTTTGGATATCTCGGATTATCGCTCTTTTTGTCCATATTTGTACAAAGAGATCCGATACGATTTCCTCCGCCGTATCGGCATCCGCAAGCATTTGCTTTGCGAAATTCAGTAATCTTGACGCATAGCATGAATAGAATTCATTAAAGGCTTGTTTATCGCCCTGATTGATCTTTTCAAATAACGTGGACAAGTGTGAGCTATGTGGCTGGTTATTCATGTGCTAATCATTATAATGTTCCAGTACAGCCCGTACGCTACCGTATTTCTGCAAATTGGTTAATGCTTGATATTCCGTACAGCCGAGTTCGTCCATGATAAAAAGTACGCCTCTTTTTATCAGTTTATCGTTTGAAATCTTCATGTCTATCATTTTGTTGCCTTTGACCTTGCCCAACTGAATCATGGCTGATGTACTAATCATATTGAGAATTAGTTTCTGTGCCGTTCCTGCTTTCATTCGGGTCGAACCTGTGATAAACTCAGGTCCAGTGACCGCTTCAATCGGAAAATCCACTGTCTGCGCGATTTGACTTTCGGCATTGCAGACAATGCATCCTGTTGTGATACCACTGGCAGCCATTGCCTGCAATCCCGCCAATACATAAGGCGTCGAGCCCGATGCCGAAATGCCAATTACAAAATCTCTATCTGAAACATTTATTTTTTTGAGGCTTTCCCACGCGGTACTCTTATTATCTTCCGCATTTTCGACCGCGTGTCTTATAGCAGTGTCTCCACCGGCGATTAGTCCGACAATGACATCGCTTGAGACACCAAATGTCGGAGGGCATTCGGATGCATCTAAAATCCCAAGCCGGCCACTTGTTCCGGCGCCAATATATATCAACCGACCATTGTTTTTAAGTTTTTTGACGACCTCATTTACAAGTATTTCAATCTGTGGAATCGCTTTCTTTACGAGCTGTGGCACTGTATTGTCCTCATCATTCATATAGTTTAACAGTTCAGCAGTATTTAACTCTTCTAGATTGCTGTATTTTGATGCACTTTCAGTCAATTTTATCATATTTCATGTAGTCATTTACCTTTAAGACACCTAAAATAAAAAAACTACTCACTCTCTTGGGGATAATTCTTTTCATATTGATTATTGCATTGTAAGGTATACCAAAAAAGGGCAAATCAATTAGCTTTGATTTACCCTTTTATTTGATGTAAGCCATTTATTTTTGTAGCTATAGTTTATTCAACCCTGATCCTTGGCGATATGCTTCGTCCTACTAATTTCTCCAATCAAATAGACATATTATCATTAAGGGGGCTCGATATATTGAATAAATCATTGGCTTGCAGCGTTATTATAACCTAACGTACTTCAGACGGATAAAGATGATGTTTGGAGAAATAAAAAAAAATCAAAGATTATTATTTCATACTGTTCTTTAGAAAAGAAAGCTGATATGGGTGATAATAAAGACAAGAGGACAAAAGATCGCGGTAAGGTTGCTTTGAATGAAAAGTATGAAGTAGATTATCTGGCAAAAGAATTGGGCGTTAGCCCAAAGGAAATTGAAATGGCTGTAGAAGCAGTTGGTAATGATCGGGCTAAAATAGAGGCATTTCTTAAAAACGAAATTGTATGGTATAGAATTTAGCACTTTCCTTCAAGATCTCATATGGCTGCAGGATGTGACCATTAAAAATCATATCGGGCTTAGTTCGAAAATAACTTTTATATTTATCTGTTCCTATAGAATCACTGCAATTGGCTTACTCAGAAACAATAGAAATGATTGAAGAAATAGCTTACCGCCCAAAATATCCGCTCAGCGGATTTATAGATTATATCTGGGTAGGAAAGTCGCCTAATCTTACCATGGATTTTGTTCATCATGCTGCATTGTTTACCGAACTTATTTTCAGTTATGGTGATGATTACGATATCAGAGGCATCAATACCGAAAAGATAAACGGTCGTACAGGAGTTCAAGTGCTATCGGGTTTAAAAAATCGACCTTTTCTGACCACAACACATGGAGCTTACGCATGCATAGGGTTAATTTTAAAACCGTTTTGCTATGGCATCCTGCTCCCAAAATTAGGGAGCTCATCTTTGGAAGAAGTGGCTGCGGTTTTATTTGACTGTCTTTTTACTGCCGAGAATCCTGATTTTGCCCAAGCCGAAAAATGTTTGTTGAGGGTATTCGAAACTGTAAATACCGACCCTCACCTGATGAGGTTCGAAGCACATCTGGCTACTGAAATGGCAGGAAAGGGAATGCTGAGGGATTTCAGTAAACTGCTGCTTATTTCGCAGAAAAGTTTCATTCAGAAATTCAGAAAGCATTATTTTTTGACTCCCAGTGAATATCTGAACCTTTACAAAGTGAATAAAGCGGTCATATTGCTTCAGAACAATTCGCCGGAACGATTGACTGACATTGGGCTAAACGCTGGATTCTATGACCAGTCTCATTTTATTAGGGTATTTAAAAAATTCAGTGGTTATACTCCAAAAGAATTTTCAAAATTTGGAGCAGGGTAAATTCTGTACAATTTTAACGGTGTCGAAGGATTTAATTTTGTGATATAACTTTAAATACATAAAAATGAATCAGAAAAACAAAGTCTTCATTGCCACCAGTCTGGACGGATATATTGCCGATAGGAACGGAGAAATCGATTGGCTGCTTTCCATACCGAATCCCGAGCAGGATGATATGGGCTATAAGGAATTTACTGCACAGATTGATGCGCTGGTCATGGGCCGCAATACCTTTGAAGTGGTTTGTGGTTTTGACGAATGGTATTATGATAAGCATGTTTTTGTGTTAAGCGACAGTATGATGGAGATCCCCGCAAAATTCAGGGATAAAGCTTCTCTTGTCAAAGGCTGCCTAAACGATGTACTGGCTGAAATTCATGGAAAAGGATATCATAACCTGTATATCGATGGGGGAAAGACCATTCAGGGCTTTTTGCAAGAAGACCGGATTGATGAGATGATTATTACCCTGATTCCTTATCTGCTAGGGGAAGGAATTCCTTTGTTCGGAAATCTTTCTGAAATGTTGAAGTTTGAAGCTGTAGGTACAAAAATCTTTCTAAATTCAATCGTTCAAAATCATTTTGTAAGAAAAAGATAAATGGATGGAGATTTCGGAGGCTTTGATCATATGATTTCAGAATTCATTGGCCAGTTAATACGGACAATTTTGACTATTTTATGTGTCGCCACGAAATCTCCTTAACGATCTAAGAATTTAAATTTCTATACTTATTCGGTGTAACACCTGTTTTTTGTTTGAAAAGACGGGTAAAATGCTGCTGATATTTAAAGCCAAGCGCACTGGCGATTTCGTTAATGCTTTTGGACCTATCAAATATGCGTTCTTTTGCTTCATCGATGAGTTTGGATTGGATGTAATCCAATGCTGTACTGCCAGTTTCCTTTTTGATAAGGTCGCCAAAGTAATTAGGTGAAAGATGCAGTTCATCGGCACAATAAGTTACAGATGGAAGTCCTAGCACAAACGCTTTATCTGATTTAAAATAATCATTCATTAATTTTTCAAACCGTACCAAAATATCGCCATTGACATTACTACGTGTAATAAACTGCCGGTCATAAAAGCGTTGGCAATAATTTAACAAAAGTTCAATATTGGAAACAATCAGCGTTTTGCTATGCTTGTCAATATTTTGGTTAATCTCTTCCGCTATTTTTTCAATACAGTCCACAATGGTCTTACGTTCCTTTTTGGATAAATGCAGGGCTTCATTCACCTCATAAGAAAGAAAAGTATAATTTTTTATATTCTTTCCCAAGTTGGTTCCTTTTATAAAGTCGGGGTGAAAAACCAGCCCATATCCAGATGGTTTTATGGCGATACCTTTTCTGTCAATCCCATAAATTTGGCCAGGGGACACGAATACGAGTGTTCCATCCTCATAGTCATAAGGTTGGCATCCATACCGCATGTCACCGCATTTAATATTCTTCAAAAATACGGCGTAAATGCCCATATAACGCCTGAAATTTTGAACCGTTGGTATTTCATTGAAATTTACCACACTGACAAGGGGGTGCAGGGTGTCCACTCCCATACTGTCATTGTACTGCTTGACCGTATCATATCTTTCTACCTGTTCCATAACACAAGAAATTAGAACTCAAATCTACTAAACCTGAACCTGTTTTTACTATGATCAGGCTGAATCTGTAAAACTGGTAAATAAATCCGTATCCTGTATAAAAGATCAATCTGCTTAAAAGCTGAAATTTGTATAACCATCTTGGAAGTAAACTCTCCTTCCTTATGATGGTGTGTTTTTAAATTACATGAATACATGGAATCAAACGTCATAGACATTTTTCAGCGCTTACGAAATGGAGAAACGATATCGTCCAATGATCCGCAAGCCTATAAGATGCTTGAAGCCGCGCATGCGACAAAAGAGCTGCTCATTCAGATGAACAACAGCACTGATCCCGCGGAAGTTAGAAGTTTTCTAAGCCAGATAACGGGCAGCACGATCGATGAAAGCGTTACCGTCTTTACCCCACTCTATATCAATTATGGTAAAAATACCCGCATAGGTAAAAACGTATTTATCAATTTTGACTGCACCTTCCTGGATTTGGGAGGTATCACGATTGAAGATAATGTGCTCATTGCCCCTAAAGTCAGTATATTATCGGAAGGGCATCCCATAGCCGTGGCGGATAGGCAGTCTCTTGTTCCAGGGAGTGTTCATATCAAAAAGAACGCTTGGATCGGTGCAAATGCATGCATTCTGCCGGGCGTCACCATCGGCGAAAATGCCATAGTGGCCGCAGGTGCGGTAGTAACAAAGGATGTTCCCGACAATACGATAGTGGGCGGAGTACCGGCAAAAACTATTAAATCAATCTAAGCTAAATGAAACATCTTATCCTAACAATTGTTGTACTGTTTGCTTGTACACAGGCATTCAGTTAGATAAAATCAAATAAAACGGAGACTACTGTACCAAAAATCAGTGGTTTCCAAACGGGAGATGAAAACACAGGCTATGCTATTTCCCAAATAAAAAAGATATTAAACAGATCGTGATATGACTAAGAATACTTTTCAATACCGTATTTCGCTGAGACGGGCGTTTCAGGTTTTACTTGTAACGGCAACATTTTTTTGCATGACAAACATTGCTCAGGGGCAACAGAATGAAATCATGGTAAGGATTTCAGAAATTGAGATACATCCTGAACATTTGGAAAAGTATAAGGAGATACTCAAAGTGGAGGCCGAGGCATCCGTAAGGCTTGAAGCAGGTGTTATCGCTATCTTCCCGATGTTCCAAAAGGACAGCCCGACACAGGTAAGGATACTAGAAATGTACAAAGACAAGCAAGCCTATCAGGCACATTTGAAAACCGAACATTTCGAAAAGTATAAGACTGGTACGCTACACATGGTCAAATCATTGAAACTTGTGGATATGGAAGCGTTGGATATGGAAACAGCAAGTCAGATTTTTAGAAAACTGAAAAATTAGCGATCTGTTACTGTCTTGAATTGAGGTTTACAAATCCAGAATTGTTTGCTTGTACACAGGCATTTAGTCAGATAAAATCAAATCAAATAAAATGGATACAACAGTACCAAAAAACAGTGATTTCCCACTGGGAGATGAAAACACAGGCTATGCACAATATTTTAGCGGAAAATCGTGGAACGCACCGCTTACGCATAACAAGGACCTGAATGTTCCAATGAACAATATTACTTTTGAACCCGGCTGCCGGAATAATTGGCATAAGCACACAGGTGGTCAGATACTTATTTGTGTCGGTGGTGTAGGGTATTATCAGGAGCGAGGAAAAGAAGCCCGCCGATTAAATCCCGGAGATGTAGTGGAGATAGCGCCGAATGTAGTGCATTGGCATGGAGCAGCACCCGATAGCTGGTTTTCACATATCGGTGTAGCCTGTAATCCGCAAACAAACGAGAATATTTGGCTGGAACCAGTTACTGACGAAGAATATTTGGAAGTCGTGAAATGATCGGTTGAGTGAATTCTGTGATAATGGTAGAAATATCAGTGATATGTATAAAAATAAAAAGCAGGTTCTTAGTATCTTTAATCAAATGATAAACCAATAGAACTCTTTGTGTAAGCTTTAGATTTAATATACATACATTTAAGATAAATGATTAAGATTATACTACCATTAAGTATGCTTTTGTTTGGAATGAACTGCGTTGTAGCTCAATCTGAAACGAAAATATCGGTTGATTCTACACAAAATGGATTCACCCTGGGTGAAGTTACCATTTATGGAAATAAAAACAGTCCTATCTTTAATGCTGTAAGGTCAGATCAGTTCCAGTCTTTTGCTAAAAACGATGTAGCCAAAGCATTAAATCTACTTCCCGGTATTTCACAATCCCAGATCGGTCCACGTAATGAAACAATGCTATACATACGTGGTTTTGATCTTAGAAGCGTTCCAGTGCTAATCGACGGCATTCCGGTATATGTTCCCTATGACGGATATGTTGATCTTGGTCGATTTCTCACCTTTGATTTGGCAGAGGTACAAATAGCTAAAGGATATACTTCTGTCAATTATGGACCAAATGCAATGGGTGGTGCAATTAACTTGATCACTAAAAAACCTATAAAACCATTTGAAGTCAACGGTGCTACCGGTTGGCAATCTGGTGGGTATCGTAGTAATTTTAACATCGGTAGCAACCTTGGTAAATTCTATGTGCAGACCGGAATTTCTAAATATAAGCGAAATTATATTCCGCTATCAAAAGACTTCGTGTCCGTAGCAAACGAAGACGGTGGTCACAGGGATAATTCTTATACAGACGATGAAAAAATCAGTTTAAAAGTTGCCTATAAACCTACAGACAATTCTGAATATGCTTTGAGCTATGCATACCAGCACGGTTCAAAAGGTTCACCTGTATACGCGGGCCAGGATACGCGTAATAGCCTTTTTAGTAAACCGCGCTATTGGCAATGGCCAAAATGGGATAAACAAAGTCTATATTTTCTCTCAAATACCTCCATTGACACAACGCAATATATCCGAAGCAGGTTTTATTATGATCAATTTATCAATAAGCTCAATTCATATGATGATGCGACTTATACAACGATCAGCAAACCTTATGCGTTTACTAGTCTCTATAATGATTTTACGATTGGTGGGATCGTAGAATACGGGAAAAATTTTGGTCGGATTGATCGTTTACAGGCTAGTGTTCAATATAAGCAGGATGTCCATCGGGAAAATAATGTTGGCGAACCACGTAGGACCATGTCAGATGGCACATTTAGTGTCGGAGTTGAAAACCAATTGGATCTTACCAGACAGTTAATGTTCCTGACTGGATTAAGTTTTAATAGCCGTTCGAGCATAAAGGCGCAGGACTATAATAGCAGCAGTAAGGAAATCACAGACTATCCGTCAAATCGGAATAATGCAGTGAATATACAGGGAGCATTGCAATATAGTGTGAATGCTGAAAATTTAATTAGTCTTTCGGTTGCTAGAAAAACGAGGTTTGCAACCACCAAGGACCGTTACTCCTATCGATTGGGGACGGCTATCCCTAATCCGGATCTCGCTTCCGAGTATGCTATTAACTATGATCTATCCTACAAAGGAAAGTTCCTGAATAATAGGTTGAGTTTTATTGCCTCTGTATTTCGTAGCGATATTCACAATACGATTTTGTCAGTGCCCAATGTGGCTCAAAATGCTTCAGGTGACATCTGGCTAAGCCAATTGCAAAATGTGGGCAGGACACAGAATATGGGCGTTGAAGTCGGCGTCGATTATCAGGTTGTCTCAGGCTTGCTGGTAGGGGCTAATTATACGTATATCAAGCGTAAAAACTTGACAGATCCATCTGTTTATCTTACCGATGTGCCGAAGGACAAACTTTTTGGCTATGCAAGATACTCATGGCATAATAAAATAAGTATTCAGGCAAATGGAGAATACAATTCAGGGCGTTACAGTACAGTATATGGGGTTGCTACTTCACCATTTGCTGTTTTTGGTTCGAGTGCCACAGCTCATGTTTGGAAATGGTTCTCAATTGAGGCCGGTGTCAATAATTTATTTGACCGCAATTATGCTCTTGTTGAAGGCTATCCGGAAGCCGGCAGAAATTTCTTTGCTAATTTGATTTATCGTCTTTAATGAATAGATTGAAATATATCTTTTGCCTGATTATTCTAGGTAGCGTATTGATAGCATTAAATGCTGCGATGTCGATTGATTTTTTCAAACCCGAGCCGTATCAACTGATCTATCCTAACTATTTCGGTAATCGTTACCTGATACCAAATGATAATCCCGCTACGGTTGAAGGTGTGAGCCTTGGAAGGATGCTGTTTTATGAAAAGGCATTATCTGCAGGAAACAAAATATCCTGTGGCAGCTGCCATAGGCAGGAACTGGCGTTTACCGATGGCAAAGACTTTAGCCAAGGCGCCAACGGTACGCCACAGCAACGTAATACGATGGCATTGGTGAATCTCCTGTGGACAAGAAATCTCTTTTGGGATGGAAGAGCAAAATTATTGGAGGTACAAGTGAAAGAACCCCTTTTAAATATTCACGAAATGAATCAACCGATAGCCATTTCAATCCGTAAACTTGAAGCCTTAGGCATCTACAGCGAAAAATTCGGGCGAGCCTTTGGAGATACAAAGATTACGGAAGACAGAATCGCTAAAGCCCTGGCACAATTTGAGCGTACGCTGATTTCCGCGGATTCAAAATACGATCGTTATTTACAGGGGAAATATCAACCTACAGCTTCCGAAGTAAATGGCATCGCCTTGTTCTATGGACGTCCCAATGCGCAAGGAAACATCCGCAGTGCGGCCTGCAGCCACTGTCATGGCGGTCCTCAGACCTATAGTGAATTGTATATGAATAACGGTTTGGACAGCATTTATAAGGATCCTGGACGTGAAGCGATTACAGGTCAGGACTATGACAAAGGAAGATTTCGAACCGTTACGCTCCGCAATATTGCACTCACGGCACCTTATATGCACGATGCGCGATTTAAAACCTTAGAAGAGGTTGTCGATCATTATAGTGATCATCTGGTTAAGAGCAAATATTTAAGTCCCTTTTTACAGAATTTATCTGGAGGGACAGCAAATAGTCAAATGAATTTGACAAAAAACGAAAAGAAGGATTTGATTGCATTCCTGCACATGCTTACAGATTCGACTTTTATTCAAGACAAGAGGTTTTCTGACCCTTTTGAAAAAGGAAACAATAATAAAAAAGTTAACTTTAACTAATGGAAAAAATTGGAACACTACTGGCTGCTTTGTTATTAACCACAAGCATCTATGCACAGCAGGCTTTTAAATTAAAAGTTTCGGGAGAAGTCGGTACACCACTCGAACTTTCGCTTCAGGATCTAACAAAATTACCTCGGAAAAATGCCGCATTGACGGATCGGGATGGGAAAGTTCATCAATATACGGGAGTGCCAGTGTATGCAATTCTTCAAAAGGCAGGAGTCACATTGGGTGGAGAATTACGCGGAGCAAACCTTTCAAAATATCTGTTGGTGAAATGTGCCGATGGTTATGAAGTTTTGCTTTCACTGGCAGAAATTGACAACAGTTTCACAGACAGGGAGGTTATTCTTGCGGATACGATTGAACAGCAGCCGTTGGAAGCCACAAAAGGTCCGTTGAGACTTGTTGTTCCCGGGGAGAAAAAACCAGCACGAAGCTGTTTTCAGGTCATCGAGCTGGTTGTGGGCTATGGTAAAGATTGACCTCTCCGGGGATCGGAGAGGTCATCAATGGATTTACATGTTTAATATGTTTAAACAGAATCAATGCTGCATCAATAACTATTAAATAAATGGACAGTGTAAACTCAAACTTTATCTATCTTGATTATAATGCGACCACTCCGGTAGATGAGCGTGTTTTAAATGAAATGCTTCCATTTTTTAGCACGGAGTATGCCAATCCAAGTGGTTCACATCTATTTAGTTTAACCATACAGGATGCTATGGATCAGGCGAGCGAAGACATCGCTGATAAACTGGGTACACAGCCAAAAAATATCATTTTCACTTCGGGGGCCACAGAATCAATTAATTTGGTCCTAAAAGGACTCCAGTTTTCGTCCAAGAAACATATCATCAGTATTTCCACAGAGCACCGAGCTGTTTTGGATAGCTGTGCTTTTATGGAGCGATTGGGATTTGAAGTTTCCTATCTAAAAGTAGATACTCAAGGCATGCTCGATCTCAGATTGCTTAAGGAAAGTATTCGCGAAGATACGCTGTTAATTTGTACCATGCTGGTGAATAATGAAACGGGCATTATCTTACCGATAAAACAGATCAGTGAAATAGCGCATCAGGGCCATGCACTTGTCCTTTGTGATGCAACACAGGCGATTGGGAAAATGAACATAAGTCTCCAGCATCTTGATGTTGATTTTATGGCTTTTTCAGCACATAAATTTTATGGACCGAAAGGGATCGGGGGACTATATATCGCCAGTCGAATTAAAGATCAATTGATACCTCAAATCCATGGCGGCGGACAGCAACAGGGCTGGCGCAGTGGAACTGTCAATACAACCGGCATCATTGGGATGGCTGCAGCTTTGCGAATTGCGCTCGAAGATTTAAAAATAGATCAAGCCCGTGTAGAACAGCTCCGAGATTATCTTGAAAGCGAACTTCTCGCCATACCAGATACATTTATAAATGGAAGTAAAACCCATAGACTTTTCAACACGACGAATATCTGTTTTACAGGCGTGCTGTCAGAGCAGCTGATTACCCAGTTAGGAACAATTTCGGTATCCAGCGGTTCGGCCTGTTCAGCAGTGACCTCAAGGCCCTCACATGTACTCAAGGCCATGGGGTTATCAGATTTGGATGCCTTATCGTCCATTCGATTTAGCCTGGGCCGATTTACGCGTGAAGTGGAAATCAGCCAGACCATTTTGCGGATCAAACAGCTTGTCGAAAAGCTGAGGACCTAATGTCCAACGTTTTCCCGCACTTGAAAGACATGCAGCACCTGTGGAAATAATGCGCCTATACTTTCGCGTACACCATTCGGTGATCCGGGCAGGGTAAGCACCAACATGCGATCGACAAATCCTGAAATACCTCGTGACAACATCGCTGTTTTAACACGCAGCTGTCCGTATTGTCTTGCCGTTTCCATAATTCCGGGAATATTTTTGGTAATATATGGCGCCACAGCATCTGGTGTAATATCTCTGTCCGAGAGTCCTGTACCTCCCGTGAATATCAGAAGATCTATACCAGCTTGCCCATAGTGTTCCAGACGTTCTTGTACTGCGCTGGTTTCGTCAGCAATTACCGCATAGGCAATATCGTGCAAGCCTTGCTGTTCCAAAAGATCGCACAGAAGCCTGCCTGAGATATCTTCTTTTTCTTCTCGGGCTACCGAATCGCTACAAACTACGACTGCAGCTTTAAGTGCAGCGACCCAAGGCAAGGAATCATTGCTCTTACCGCCTTTTTTCTCAAGTAATCGGATACCACCTATCTCCACCTGCTTGTCTATGGGCTTTAGCATATCATAAATAACCAGCGCTGCAACGGAGGCGCCGTGCATGGCTTCAACCTCCACCCCAGTTTTATAGATCGTATGTACTTCAACCTCAATATGAATTTGCAATCCCGCTATGGTATACCGGATTGCTGCATATTCTACTGGCAAAGGGTGACAATCAGGGATCATATCGCCAGTTTTCTTAATCGCCAGTAAGGCGGAAGCACGTGCAAACTCAAATATATCACCTTTTGGAACCTGTCGCTGTTCAATAAGCTTGACGGTATTTTCAGAAGAAACAAGTACCGTGGCCATTGCGATTGCTTTCCTCAAAGTCGCACTTTTATGTGTAATATCAACCATATTATCTATTAATTTTCCATTGATGCGTATCGTCTTCAAATAGTTCTTTCCCCCAGATGGGCATTTCTTTTTTTATGCGTTCAACAAGTTCGTCACAAGCATCCATCGCTGCACGTCTATGTGCTGACGATGTGAATACAAAGAAGCAAATTTCGCCAACCCGTACTTCACCTTCACTATGATAAACATGCATACAGGCTAATGGGTACCTATCAAATATTGCTTCGCGGATCTCCTCCATTTTTAGCAAGGCCAGTTCCCGGTTTGTCGTATAATCAATAGCCTTTACGATTTTTCCATCGATCTGATCAGCCCTGATCTGTCCCAGGAAGATGCTATGTGCACCAATTTCAGGTTTATTATGGTGCTTTGAGATAGCTTCCGCAACCAAAGTAGCCGGAATCGGTCCTTGAAAAAATATGTCGTTTTTTTGTTTAGTCATTTAAATAGTTTTCTAAGGCGATCATGCCGCCGTCCAAATGGAATATTTGTTGTCCAGCATCTGTCTGCTCGTAAAAATACTGGGCAGCTATCAGGCTCCTTTTTCCGCTCTGACAGATAAAAATAACCCGTGTGTTATGTATATTTTTAATTTGTGCTGGTAATGTTGAAAGCGGAATGGATAGATGCGGCTGTGACAGACGCGGAAGTTCATTTGGATCGCGTACATCGACAAGGACAACATCCGCTGCAGACCATATTTCAACAAACTCTTTTGCAGCTATGGCCTGTATAAATTGGCTCTCCGAAGCACAATATTGCTCATAATTAAACGCACTCAACTCAGCTAAAGTTTGTGGGTAAATGGTTTCTGGGGATGTCGTTAAGGGGATTTCAAAGATATAACTGCTATTGTCAAGCATATTGACCGTCATTAATTTATTAATCAAAGCGGTACCAATACCAGTTAATAACTTGATGGCTTCGGTTGCTTGTAATATTCCGATCATACCGGGCAATACCCCTAATACCCCTGCCACATTACAATCTGGCGCTTCCAAGGACGTGGGAGGTGTCGGGAACAAATGCCGATAATTTGTCTTTATCCCTTCTTTGTCGGCTACATTGAATGCAGCTATTTGTCCTTCATATTGGTAGATTGCAGCAAAAACCAAGGGTTTATCCAATAAACGGCAAGCATCGCAAAGCAGATATCTTGCAGCAAAATTATCTGTACAATCCATGATGAGGTCGTACGAACGGATCAAATCTGCGACATTGTTCGAATGCAGTTGTTCCACCCAATAGTGGATCTCAATTTCAGGATTCTGCTGCTTGAGCTTACCTGCTGCTACCTCAGCTTTAGCTCGGCCGATATCGTTAGTATCATACAGCACCTGGCGGTGCAGATTGCTCAAATCGACATGATCATGGTCTATGATACCAAGAGTTCCGACCCCTGCAGCAGTCAGATATTGGAGTACAGGGCAGCCAAGCCCGCCGGCGCCAACGACGAGCACGCGTGCAGCTTGCAGCTTTTGTTGGCCTAACTCACCAAAACCAGGGAGGGCATAATGCCTCGAATACCGTTCATTCTGCATTGCTTATCCTCCTGAATAGGGTGGCATTAAGGCAACAATATCATTTTCCTGAAATGTTACCGCTGTCTTAATAATGGTATTGTTCACGGCTATCAATAGGCTACGCTGTGCCAATTCAGCATGGTCGCGCGATAATGTTGCCAATAACTCTGTCGTATCGTTAGCTGTTATATAAAACTCCTTTGCCAATATATCGGTCAGGGAGCCAAAGGTCTTTACGTGAACTTTCATTTTTTTATTCATTTTTTGTCAAAGTTTCGCCTCTTTTCATCCTACTCTGTTCATCTCACAATTGAAAGACTTGTTCACTTTCTTTATGTTATCCGATTTAGATAAATAGATCAGCCAATTTTTTTGAAATTTATTAAGCTGATGTAAACAATAATTTATAGGCTGCAACCAAAAGAACTGTAGCGAGTACATACTTCAGTGCATCCTGTTTTAATTTTTTTGATCCAAGATAGGCTCCGAGTAGGCCTCCAAGGAAAGCTACCACAACGTATCCCCACATATGGGCATTGAACGAAATGCCTTTTGTGAGCATACCCCCAAGTCCCGACAATGAATTTACAAAAATAAATGCAGCACTAATAGCAGCAGTTTGTTTTTGATCGGTCCATTTAAGTAGGATCAGAAAAGGGGAGAGGATAATTCCACCACCAATACCGATCATGCCTGACAACAACCCGACAGCCCCACCGATTGCCAAGGCGCCAAAACTATTATAAGGTTTGAGCTCATCTTCGGCAGGACTCTTAAAAAAGAAAAATCGAAAAATAGGAAAGAGTAACAGTAGTCCCAGCAACCTCTTGTACAAATGATCTTCCAAGGTAATCATGCCGCCTATAAAAGCCATGGGAACAGAGGCGATGGCGACCATCAAAAACAGATTCCTTTTGAAATAATGCCCCCTATAGTACTGTATAAAGGATGTTAAAGAAACAAAGAGGTTAAGCACCAGTGCTGTAGGTTTCATTTCCTGTGGTGCAATTCCATAGAGTGCCATCAATGCCAGATAACCACTTGCACCACCGTGCCCAACTGACGCGTAAAGAAAAGCCAGCATAAAAAGGAAAAAATAAAAAAGCTCAAATTGCATGGCTCGATTAGGTTAAAAGATGGATATAAACCTCGTCGCCAGCCGCACAGCCATTGCTATCCTCTTCGAGAATCAGCAGGCAATTGGCCTGTGCGTACGATTGCAGACGATAAGATTCTTGCGCGTGTAAGGGTTCGACAGCATGTCCGTCGTATCGTGCCTTAAGGAAATGAGTCAAACCGGGCTTTTTACTATAAGCATGTGTCGTATGGGTTTTGATGGAACGTGTTCGTTGAGGAAGCTCCATCATACGTTCCAATGCGGGGACCACATAGAGATAAAAACAGGTTAGGGCAGAGGACGGATTGCCGGGGAGCCCAAACACCAGTTTTTCATTTTGTGTGCCGAAAAAGAGGGGTTTTCCCGGTTTTTGGCGGATACGATGAAAACGCTGTTTAATGCCGCAGGCCTTAGCCACATCCGCGACATAGTCATAGTCGCCCACACTGACACCACCAACTAAAAGAACAATATCCGCTTCATCCAATGCATTTTCCAAAGCTGCCCGGAGCTGGCTCCTGTCATCCGGCACATGCCGACTTTCAACATGCAGTATACCTTGCTGCCGCAGCGCAGCTTTTAGCTGGTAGGAGTTAGACTCATAAACTTCCCCATAGCCAAGTGTCGTACCAATAGGTTTCAGTTCGTCTCCGGTGAGAATAAGCTGTATCCGTGGTGGCGCAGTAACAAGAACATCCTTGCATCCGATGCCTGCGAGATAGCCAATAGCAGCCGGAGTCAATGATGTTCCTGGGAGCATGGCGATACTTTCTGCCCTAACTTCTGACCCTTTGGGGCGTACATTGTCTCCCAATTGGAGAGCTTCATCGCGAATCTGGATTGTATTTGCATCGCTCAAATCTACTTTTTCCTGCATCACTACTGTATCTGCGCCTTGAGGCAGAGGAGCTCCGGTATAAATGCGCATCGCCTGTCCTTCTGTCAATATTTTTTCGACCGTGGTGCCTGCAGGAATTTTGTCCACGACAGGAAGTTCCCGCTCTTTGTCGCAATATCGAATGGCATAGCCATCCATCGATGACTGGGGAAAAGCAGGAATTGACTGCTCAGCAATAACAGTTTGGGCTAGCGTGTATCCCAAGGCTTCTTCGAGGGGAAGCCGTATCTGTTTTGGTGCAGGCAGATGATGATGGATGATATCTTTGGCCTGCTGAACACGGATAAATTGATGGGGGAGATTGAAATAATCGTCTTGTGTATCGATATCATACTTTGCGTCCTCATAGGAGAATATGACCCGATCCTCCGAAAATTGCTCGGCTACTTTTTTTGCCCCCTGTTGTCCCTCCAGGCACATCAGATGCTCAAAATATTTTCTGTCAAATAGTACCGGAGCGCCCCATATTCCTGAAAAACCGGTTGCTACAATACCTTTATCAGTACTATCGGCCAATTGGATAAGCTGCTGAAAGACATGTCGGTCAACGAAAGGTTGATCGCATAGACTGATTATACAACGATCCAGATTGGGATGATGTTTTAATAAATCCCCTAAGCCTACACCAATAGAGGTAGACATTCCGGTCGCCCAATGCGGATTGATTACGACAGAGACGTTACTGTCCTTTAATGCCGAGTTGATTGGGTCAGGATAGGCACCTATCACGACAGATACCTTGGCATCGGGAACAGCCAGCGCTTCCCTACTGATACGTTTCAATAAAGTTTCACCTTCAAATTCGAGCAGCTGCTTCGGGAGGCCGAGCCGCGAAGAATTTCCGGCCGCCAATATGACTATACCTATTTGCTTTATCATCCACCAATCGTTATCATACTCCGATTCTTGAGAAAATCGGTGTCTATATGTTTAAAATCTGTTGTTAATTGTCCCCCTAATTCCTTTGCTTTGGCGCTAATGGTAGCTTGGATCAATGGAAGCACTTCTTCACCTGCACGTAATGCTGTCAACAGATCGGTTTCACCTGTAGAGAATAGGCAATTTTTGAGTTTACCATCTGCAGTAAGCCGTATCCGGTTACATCCTGCACAAAAAGGGGCGGTCATTGTACTTATAATAGCAATACGCCCAGCATGTCCGGCAATCGAAAATGCTTTAGCGGTATCGTGTGGACCTGCAGTGATCGGTTCTATGGGATAGCTCCGCTGAATAGTCGCTAGAATATCGGCCTGTGTATACACCTGGTTGCTGCTCCATTTGTTCCCACTGAATGGCATAAATTCGATAAAACGGATTTCTATTGGCTTCCTCGCTGTCCATGCAACAAAATCTAAGATCTCATCGTCATTGATACCTTTCATTACCACCATATTGATCTTGGTATGGATTCCATGTTCGAGCAAAAGGTCTATATTGGCACGTACGCGGTGAAAATAATCCCTTCGTGTGATCTGAAAAAATCTTCCTGGTTGCAAGGTGTCCAGGCTGATGTTGATACTTTTGAATTTTGCGTCCACAAGCTGAGGCAACATGTCGTTGATACGGATTCCGTTGGTCGTCATATGAAGTTCAACCGGAAGTTTGGACAAACGCGCTATAATATTGGCTGCATCCTTGCGAACCAAAGGTTCACCCCCTGTAAGGCGGATTTTGCTGATTCCTTGATCGACAAACAATCGGGCCAGTTGCTCAATTTCGTCCACCTGCATCAATTTGTCATTCGGTGTAAAGCTATACTCTTCCTCCGGCATACAATAGAAACAACGGAGGTTGCAATTATCGGTAAGCGATATGCGCAGGTAGTTGTGTATCCGTCCAAATGTATCCGTTAGCATGATGTCTTCTAAATTATTGTGGGGTATTCAGTATGTATTTTCGTTTTGAGGAACTTTAATGAAGTTGCTGGCCGATTATTCAACACAGCTTTAATCTCTGCAAGGATTGCTATAGCGATCTCTTCGGAAGTTTCGGCACCGATATCGAGCCCTACTGGGCCGTAGATAATGCTTCGTTGACTTTCAGTGACGGTCATACCAGCCTTTTGCATATCGTCAAACATGCGTAGTAATTTGGTCTTGGGACCCAAAGAGCCAATATAACGTGTCGATGTGTGCATCAGGTCTTTAAGGAGCGTGAGATCGTAAGCATAGTTATGTGTCATCAACACAAAAACAGTCCATGGATCTATGCTTAATTTAGCCTTGATTTCAGCTGCTGAGGCTGCAATAAGCTGATGAGCTCTTGGAAAGCGTTGAGCATTGACATGGCTGGCACGTCCGTCGACCACCGTAATTTTCCAGCCGAGCAGGTGCGCTGTTTCTACGACGGGTTGCGCATCATTACCGGCACCGGCAATAACCAAGTGCACGGTAGGAACCAGGTACTCAATGAGTACTTCACTGCTTTGCCCGTTCTCCGGAAAGGAAGTGAGAACCGATTTTCGTTCTCTTTTGGCAAATTGGATATGCGCATTCAGTGGCGAATAGTGCGCGTCTAGGGCAAAAGCCTGCTCCTTCAGATCTTTAATAAGTAAACGGGTTCCTTTTTGTTCCCCCTGTCTGTCCGTAGAAAAGAATGTAATCAACAAGCCTTCTTCACGTTGTTGAAGCAAGCGTTGCAGCAATGCGATTGGATGATCCTTTCGTTGTAGGTCCACATATTCAAAAAGGATATGCACTATACCATTGCATCCAAGTTGTAATCCGATTGACGAACCTTCCTCCGTATTCGTATCATAACTAACGAGGCGGTTTTTCTGTTGATGGATAGCTAAGAGCGCTTTTTTTAGGGCATCTCCTTCAAGACATCCGCCGCTGATGGCTCCCGTCATTTGCCCGTCTTCTGTTACTAGCATGCGGGCCCCTGGTCTTCGATAAGAGGAACCTTCAACCTTAACCACAGTGGCAAGCACCATCCTGATATTTTCGGAAGCAGCTACACCGGCAGCTAAAACAATGTCGTTAATCTCTTTCATGCAAATACGGGCAAGACAGTGGAACGCGGATATAATGATTAAATCAATAACAATATAATACAATGCCGTTTATCAAATTTAATGAATTACACGTTAAAAAACACCAAAACTGTAATAATGGTAAAAACATCCGTAAAATGTATAATTATTTGATTAATTTAAATAACGATTTTGTACCACTGAATAAACTGAATGCTAGCGTATAAGTAAGAAAGCTTATCCCATTTGAACCGATAAATATCGCTTACATAAACAAGAAAAAACAAAGATTATGGCAAAATATTCAATTTTAGTAAATGGCAAAAAGCACGAAGTTGATGTGCTTGAGGATATGCCCTTGCTTTGGGTACTCCGTGATATCATTGGTCTTAAAGGGACCAAGTTTGGTTGTGGAAAAGCGCTATGTGGTGCCTGTACCGTACATCTCAACGATACCGCAATCCGATCCTGTTCATTTCCGGTCTCTGCGATCGGTGAGGGCAAAATCACAACAATCGAAGGGCTTTCAGCGAAGGGGGATCACCCTGTTCAGGAGGCCTGGGAAAAATATGTCGTACCCCAATGCGGCTATTGCCAGACCGGACAGATCATGAATGCAGCAGCTCTTTTGAAGAAAAATGCGAAACCTTCGGTCGCGGAGATCGAGCAAGCGATGCAGGGCAATCTCTGTCGCTGCGGTACATATAATAGAATCAAAGCAGCCATTTTAGAAGCAGCTGGTACACCCGTTACAAACGGCTAGGTATTATCAAAAATATAAACAAGATGAAAATATTAGCTCCTTTTCAAAAAAGAAAAACCGAGAAGGTCAATTCAGAGATTTTTTCCGTTTCTAGACGCGACTTTTTAAAAGCCAGCGGCTTGCTTACTGGTGGCTTGGTTCTGGGTGTAAGCTTCTTTAGCTGTGATGACAAAGGTAAAAAAGTGGCCACTGTGGCTCCAAATGTGTATTTAACAGTTGGTTCAGATGGTAAAGTGACCATTGTCGCACATCGTTCAGAGATGGGACAAGGTATCCGTACCTCTCTTCCTCTGATTATTGCGGACGAATTGGGTGCCGACTGGACGAAGGTGGAAATCATCCAGGCTGAAGGAGATGAAAAAAAATATGGCAACCAGAACACGGACGGTTCCTTTTCAGTACGGATGTTTTATAAACCCATGCGGGAAGCCGGTGCTATAGCCCGATTACTCCTTCTTCGTGCGGCAGCCAAAGAATGGAACGTTGACGTAAACCAATTGGATACCAAAAATGGACAGGTTATCCAACGGGATTCCAGCAAGAAAAAAGATTTTGGAGATCTGGTAGAAACTGCAAAAACTCTTCCTATCCCGAAAGCCAGCGAAGTTAAACTAAAAGACAGACAGCAGTTCAATATGATCGGCAAAGAAACACCGATCATTGATCTACACAATATTGTCACCGGAAAAGCCGTGTTTGGAATTGACGCCGTTGTCGAAGGGATGAAAATTGCGGTCATTAAGCGGTGCCCAGTGGTGGGCGGTAAAGTAAAAGCCGTAAACGACAGTAAAGCCCTGGCTGTTCCGGGCGTTCTCAAGGTGATTACGATCAAAGGTGCCGGACTACCGGCCACCTTATCCAAACCATTGAGTGGCGTAGCTGTCATCGCCGAAAATACCTGGGCCGCCATAAAAGCAAGGGACTTGCTGGAGGTGGAATGGGAGTTGGGACCCAACGCCGGCTACGATTCAGCCAAGCAAATCGAAGAACTTAAGCAGGTGGTAGCACAGGAGGGAACAATCCGTCGTAAACGTGGCGATTTCAACGCCGCAAAAGCGAATGCAAAAAAAGTTATTGAACACACGTATATCGCCCCCTATTTGGCGCATGCAACCATCGAGCCGCCCTGTGCTTTGGCTGTCGTGAAAAACGGAAGCTGCGAAGTGTGGGCCTGTACACAGAATCCGCAGGGCGCACGGGATGCAGTAGCCACCGAACTGGGTATGGCAGTGGAGAAGGTGAAAATGAATGTAACCCTCTTGGGGGGCGGATTTGGTAGAAAGTCAAAGCCAGACTTTATCCTAGAGGCAGCAATATTGGCCAAAGAATCTGGTCTGCCGATCAAGGTGCAGTGGACACGTGAGGATGATATTCGTCATGACTACTACCATGCGATGAGTGTACAGCGCATTGTTGCCACCATCGACAGCCAAAATAAATTGAGTGGCTGGGCCCATCATATTGCTAATCCGTCTATCTCTGCGACAGAGGATTTATCGGTGGTACAGCCCAGTGACGGCGAATTAATGTTGGGCGCCTCAGATTTCCCTTACAATGTTCCAGCGATCAATATTGCTACGCATGATGCAAAAGCCCATCTGCGGATTGGCTGGTTGAGGTCTGTGCGTAATATTCCACAGGTTTTTGCCGCTGCGACAATGCTAGACGAAATTGCTGAAGCAAGAGGTATGGATGCCGTTTCGAATGCCCTGGAGCTCCTCGGTGAAGACCGCCACATTACCTTTGAGCAGGAACTGATCAAGACAAGCTATCCCAATTATGGTGAAAAGATCGAAGATTACCCCTGGGATACAGCACGCATGAAGAAGGTGATCGAGCGGGTAGCCAAGCTTTCCGGATGGGGTAAATCCATGCCAGCAGGGACTGCACTGGGCTTTGCGGCACATAAAAGCTTCTTAACGTACGTTGCCTGCGTGGTTGAGGTCAATGTGGATCAGCACAAGAAAATCAGTATTCCCAATGTCTACTATGTGGTGGACTGCGGACTAGCTGTCAATGTAGACCGTATCAAATCACAATTTGAAGGTGGCGCACAATTTTCCGCAAGTCTGGCACTCAAAAGTACGATCACGGTAAAAGATGGTCAGGTAGAGCAGGGTAATTTTGACGGGTATCAGATCATTCGAATGCCTGATTCTCCAAAACAGATCCATGTGGATATTATCGATAGCGACGCAAAACCGACCGGAGTAGGAGAACCTCCAGTACCGCCATTTACACCGGCACTCTGTAATGCGATTTATGCGGCAACAGGAAAGCGGAGCTATACCTTGCCAATTGATCTAAGTATTTAAACACAATGCATTAAAGTAAGCACCATAAATTTTAGTATATTTAATCTATGTGAACTGGCAACCATGGAATCCAACGCACTGCTCAATACGACTTTAAAACAGATTGACCTTGTCAAAGTGACGGGTCGTATCCCAGCGCATGTCATGGATAGCATATCGATCGAAGAACCGCTGGAAATCAGAATATGCATGACGGTTGACGGAAAGACCGAATATAAAAATATTTCGGTCACGATGCGGACACCCGGCCATGATGCCGAACTTGCTACAGGATTTTTATTTACCGAAGGCCTTATTTCTGCGATCAGCCAGGTAGCAGCTGTGGATCGTTCGGAAGCGCCCTGCACAAGAAATAACGACAATATTGTTATTGTGAGACTGAACGACGGATTTACCCCCATAACAAGCGCTTTGGACCGAAATTTTTACACCACTTCAAGTTGCGGTGTTTGTGGAAAAGGCTCCATCGCAGCAATCAAAACAGTTAGTATTTTCAAGGATCTTGCGCCTATATCCTGTGCAATTGCATTAGATATACTCTATCGCTTGCCGGATCTGCTCCGTGCCGCACAGGGAAATTTCTCCGCCACCGGCGGTATACATGCTGCTGGTCTGTTCAATTTACAGGGGCAGCTCATCGCCTTACGGGAAGATGTAGGACGGCATAATGCACTTGACAAACTTGTCGGGCATGCATTGTCCGCTGATTTGTTGCCGCTGCAAAAACATATCTTGGTTTTAAGTGGCCGGGCGAGTTTTGAATTGGTACAAAAAGCAGCCATGGCTGGGATACAGATTATCGCAGCTATCGGGGCGCCATCAAGTTTAGCGGTTGAACTGGCCAAGGAATTCGATATCACCTTATTGGGCTTTTTACGCGAGCATCGATGTAATATCTATAACCTGGCAGACCATGTTAAAATAGAAGGATTAGCGGGAATGCTTGACTACACTACAGCATTAGATCAAAAAATAGAAAGATGAAAATAAGGATTAAAGATAATTCCGTTAGACTGCGATTGACGATGTCCGAAATTGATAAATTGGGCAATACCGGCGAAGTTGCCTCCCGAACCGAATTTATCAACCAGCCCTTTGTATACCGCATCCTGCAAACGGATACTGACGGACTCATTGCTTCTTTTGTTGAAAATGAAATTGTGATCGGACTGTCTGCCAATATGGTAAGGGAATTGGTGGCGACAGAGCGGATAGGTTTCGAAGGGCAGTCAGGACCAGTTAAAATTCTCGTGGAAAAGGATTTTGCCTGCATTGACAATACCGTGGAGGATCAGAGCGACAACTTTCCGAATCCCAATCTCAAATGCTAGGCACATCGAAAAATAGTGTGAACTGTCCCAAAATCTAATGGTTATGGAAGAGAACAATAATCAAAAATTGGATCAATCAGTCCATAAGGAGCCACAGGCAGAAAACCCTTATAAGCTCTTAAATTTGAAATTGACACCCGTTGAAAAATCAGCGGCTGGCGTACCGGCTGTATTGGCGGCCTTTGCCGATCTTATCGAAGAGAAAACGCTTATCCGTGGCACCAAGGCGCTGTTCAAAATGAATCAGGTCGGTGGCTTCGACTGCCCGAGTTGCGCTTGGCCTGATCCAGACGATGAGCGTTCGCCGGTAGGCGAGTACTGTGAGAATGGAGCAAAGGCACTGGCAGAAGAAGCCACAACAAAAAGGGTCACTCCAGATTTTTTTAAGAACAATTCCGTGTACGATCTCTCCCAACTCAGCGATTATGAGATCGGTAAGATGGGGCGGCTGACAGATCCGATGTATCTGCGTCCGGGAGGAACACATTATGAACCGATCAGCTGGGAAGGTGCCTTTCAAAAAATAGCAGAACAGCTCAATGCATTGGAATCGCCACATCAGGCAGCCTTTTATACCTCAGGCCGTACTTCCAATGAGGCATCATTTGTCTACCAATTGTTTGCCAAGGAATTGGGTACCAACAATATGCCGGATTGCTCCAATATGTGCCATGAAACCTCAGGCTCGGCACTTCGCCCCACTATTGGAATCGGCAAAGGAACCGTCAAACTGGATGATTTTTACGAAAGTGAACTTATCGTTATCATTGGTCACAATCCGGGGACAAATGCCCCTCGTATGATGAGTGCACTGGAAAAGGCAAAAAAGAATGGCGCCAAAATCATTGCAATCAATCCCTTGCCCGAAGCTGGATTAATGGGATTTCATAATCCCCAGCAGGTTAATGGGATCATCGGCAAAGGCGTGAGTTTGGCCGATCTTTATCTTCCCGTGAAGATCAACGGCGATATGGCGCTTTTAAAGGCACTGGAACTTATTTTACTGGACCTCGAAGCTAAAAATCCGGGCCTGGTTGTTCATTCCGATTTTATTAACAACAAGACAACGGGTTATACGGACTTTTTGGCGCAATTCAGCAAATCGGACTATAACCTGGAACATCTGAGCCAGCTAAGTGGCATTGCAATTCCCGATATACAAAAAGCGGCGGAACTGCTCGCTTACAGAAATAAAATTATCTTTTGCTGGGGAATGGGGCTCACCCAGCAGCCCAACGGTGTTGATATGATCCGCGAGATCCTCAATATCTTGTTGATGAAAGGAAGTATCGGTATTAAAGGGGGCGGTGTCTGTCCCGTTCGGGGGCACAGTAATGTCCAGGGAAACCGTACCATGCTTATCGATGAAAAACCCACCGACGAACAGTTAGATAGGCTGCAGCAGTATTTTGGCTTTGATCCACCCCGTGAACATGGTTATGATGTGGTGCGGGCAATTAAAGCGATGCACGCCGAAAAAATCAAATTTCTGTTTTGCATGGGCGGGAATTTTTTGTCCGCCACACCCGACACAACATTTACGGCAAATGCGCTTCGGAAGCTGAATTTATTGGTCGCTGTGTCCACAAAATTAAACCGTGGCCATCTGATCCATGGTAAAGAGGCGCTTATCCTGCCGACCTACGGACGTAGTGACAAGGATATTGTAAACGGTGAAGTTCAGATCGTCAGCACGGAAAACTCCATGGGTGTGGTTCAATCCTCTAAAGGGGTATTGGATGCTGTTTCCAAGAATCTGGTCAACGAAACCCAGATCGTTTGCCGGATGGCCATGGCAACCTTAGGAGATCGGTCGGTAGTCGACTGGAAGCGTTATCATGACAGCTACGACGCAGTACGTGATGCAATTGAGCAATGTATACCCGGTTTTGAGAATTACAATGTGAGGGTCCGTCAGCGCGATGGATTCTATCTGCCGAATGGCGCCCGTGATGCGCAATCTTTTTCGCAGGAACTCGGCGGGCGAGCACCCTTCACATTAACAGATATCCCCGAAAACCATCTGGATGCCGATGAGTATATGATGGCAACAACGCGAACCCATGACCAGTTCAATACCACCATCTATGGTCTTGACGACCGCTATCGGGGGATAAAAAATGAGCGACGCGTGGTGTTTATGAATCAGAAAGATATTGATAAAGCTGGTTTTAAGGCTGGAGACAAAGTGGACCTTTATAATTACGATGATGGTATAGAACGCGTAGCTCCCTTATTTTTGATCGTTTCCTACGCCATTCCTGAAAAAAATACGGTCACGTATTTCCCGGAGACGAATGTATTGGTTTCGGTCAACAATGTGGTCAAAGAAAGCAATATGCCGGCTTCCAAATATGTGAAGATCAAAATAAAACGACATGACCCTGAGGTATATAAGAAAGTGGATGAAATGCTTTACCGGGGCGCACTTCAACGACCTTAATCGTTGTTGTTGATTATGGCTTTTACGCTGTCGGCCTCAGCAGGGGTATTGACATTGACAAGGGTATTGACATGCGGGGCTTCAATACCTAGGGCCTGATGTTGTATCAATGCCCGGCGTGGTGAAAGTTTATGTTGAGCCTGCATCTGCTGGAGTATGGGCAAACTACTGGGTTCCCAGATAGCGAGTAAGGGTTCGGGTGAGCTGTCCTGTGGGCTTTTAAATGCGGTAGCGATCCTTTGTGGATCACGATGTTGTATTAAATAGGCGAGAGCCTCTGAGTCGACTAGAGGTAAATCACAGGCCACAACCAGCCAAGCCCGCTCGGGGCGAAATTCAAAAGCGGTCAGTATTCCACCCATAGGACCAATGTCTGTATAACGATCGGAAAGCCATGCGTAGGTTGAAGCCATCTCTTCGCCGCCTGCTATTTCATCAAGCTGTTCTGCACGACAGGAAATGTATACCTCATCGCAATAATTCCGTAACATATCGGCCAAATAATAGACTTGTTCTTTACCATGCCAATGCATCTTTTCTTTCGGACTTCCCATGCGCAGGCTTCTGCCACCGATAAGCACCAGGCCGTTTAATGGGGGTAAGCGATTATCATTCAGAACTATCATGTTGTATTCAATGGATCAATTGTATTGAAGTTACGTATTTCAACGCGAATTGGAAACATTACCATCAACTATTACCTCACCCGCCTGGCTATGAATGAGTGAACATTCATAATCACGCTAAATTAATCCGATATCGGGGCTTGTTAAAACTTTCTGATGCAAACGATACTTCTACCTGTAATAATGGTAATTAATTCAGGAATTTATATACAGTAAACAATTTTTTTTAAAGCATATTTGTATCATGCTGATTGAAAGCGGAAGATAGCGATCCTGAATGCATTCCCTTTATAAGCGAAAATTTATGACACTTATTTTAAATACAAGCATGGCAACTATAAATCTAAAAATCAACGGTAAGCAACATGCACTGGATGTCGATCCATCGACACCTTTATTATGGGTTTTACGGGAGCATCTAAACCTTGTCGGTACCAAATACGGCTGTGGAGTAGCGGCCTGTGGAGCCTGTGTTGTGCATCTGGATGGTGAAGCTGTACGTTCCTGTGTAACCAAAGTAAAGCGGGCAGCCGATAAGGAGGTGGTCACGATTGAAGGTCTCTCTGAAAAAGGCGATCATCCACTACAGCAGGCATGGCAACAGGTTGATGTACCGCAATGTGGTTACTGTCAGTCCGGGCAGATTATGTCTGCGGCTGTCCTGTTACGGGAAATTCCCAATCCAACGGACGAGGAAATCGATCTGGCAATGGCCGGTAATATCTGCCGCTGCGGCACTTATCTCCGGATCCGTAAAGCCATTCATTTAGCTGCCGAGATTCAACAGGAAACGAAGTAAAAACTAGCCCAAAATATTTTGTTTATGAAATATAACACTCGACATAAAAAGGAAAAACGGCCTTATAAAATCGTGGTAGCATTAGCCGTTTTGGCGATTATTATGACATTCATGGTTTCGATCGCCGCAAATTCCGGATCAGCAGCAGTAAGGTCTAGGGAGGACAAAATAAAGCATGAATTGGTGAAGCGTGACAGTATGAAGTCTGTTGCGGCATTTTCCAAAGTTTACAGCGTATTGATGAGTCCCCGATGTGTGAATTGTCATCCGGCTGGAGAAGTACCTTTACAGGGAGATGATAGCCATTTACATGCGATGTTACCCCAGCGAGGGAAGGATGGAAAAGGAATCCTCACCATGAAATGTGCCAACTGTCATCAACCTGAAAATACCCCCGGTACCCATACCCCTCCGGGTAGTCCCAACTGGCACCTTCCGCCAGCAAACATGAAAATGGTTTTCGAAGGTAGAAGTCCCCGCGAGCTCGCACAACAAATTATGGACCCAACGAGAAACGGCAATAAAGATATGAAGGCATTAATAGCCCATGCCGACGATGAGCTGGTAAAATGGGGCTGGCAACCGGGAGAAGGTCGGACATTGCCGCCGTTAAACCATAAAGAGTTTAAGGAAGCCTGGATTACCTGGTTAAAAAATGGGGCCTATGCACCTTCGAATTAATTTTTCATTGTTGTCGAATAATACAGTAAGATATGACCAGCGCTAATAACAATATGGGAAGAAGATCCTTCCTGAAAGCCGCCCTACTCGCCGGTGGCGGTATGATCCTGCATTTTCATTGGCCAGCCGATGTAAAAGCCACAGGTATAAAGGCAAGTGATATAGCCGAAGAATCATACGAATTAAATAGTTACATCAAGATCGGCAAAGATGGCCTGGTCACTTTGTTCAACCCCAATCCGGAGTTTGGTCAGAATGTAAAAACCTCCATGCCGATGATCCTTGCAGAAGAGCTTGATGTGGCATGGGAGCAGGTGGTCGTCGAACAGGCCGATTTTTATCCCGAGCGATACAAAAGGCAATTTACCGGTGGAAGCCAGTCAATACGACAGGGCTGGTCGCCGCTGCGTAAGGCAGGCGCTACCGCAAGACAGATGCTCATCTTAGCAGCAGCAGCACAGTGGAATGTTCCTTCCGATCAAATTTCGACGCAGCAAGGGACCTTGCTGCACCCCGGAACTGGACGAAAAGGAACCTATGCCGAATTTGCTTCCGCGGCAGCCAAGATTCCGGTGCCCCAAAACGTCAAGTTAAAGGCAGTGAAGGATTTCAGCATTGTGGGCACCTCCAGGAAAAACGTCGAACTGAACAACATCGTGACAGGTAAACCGCTGTTCGGTATGGATTATCAAACCGAGGGCATGCTGATCGCCATGATTGTGCATCCACCAGCATTTGGCCTACAGTTAAAATCATTGGATGATCGGATAGCAAAGTCGATGCCCGGCATCAAATCTATCTTTGTGATCGACTCCCTCACGGGAGATATTGTACAGAACTTTTTCGATACGACCAGTTTCACACGTTTTGCTGTTGTCGTGGGTAAGAGCACCTGGGAGGTGATGCAAGCCAAGAAAGCACTTAAGCTGGAATGGGAAGCGGAGCCTGGGCGCAGGTTTAAAATGGGTAATCCGGGGCAGCCGAATGCAAAAACGACCGAAGCAACCTATCCCGCAGGTCTGGAAAGCAGTGATGTACACCGTAGGCAGATGGAAGAGTTTTCTAAAAAGCCCGGCAATGTCCTCCGCAAGGATGGTGATCCAGAGGGAGCATTTAACATTGCTGCCAGAATCATCGAACGTACTTATACCGCACCGTTCCTGGCACACAATACCATGGAGCCGGTCAACTGTTTTGCCCATGTCACTTCCGACAGCGCCATCTTTTATGGGCCGTTGCAGGCTCCCGAGTTTACCGTTGGTACCTTATCCCAACGGCTTGGTTTGCCAAAAGAAAAGATACAGATCAATCTTGCGCGCATGGGGGGCGGGTTTGGCCGCCGTGCCTATGGACATCATTTTATAGAGGCTGCCGCAATCTCAAAGCATCTTAATGCACCGATCAAACTTGTTTATACACGCGAAGATGAAATGACAGCCGGAATTTATCGCCCCACCTACAGTGCGACCTACCGCGCAGCCTTGGATAAAGACAATAAATTGCTGGCGCTTCATGTCAAAGCCGGTGGGATTCCCGAAACGCCCATACATGCCGATCGTTTTCCGGCAGGTGCAATCGACAATTACCTCGCCGAGGGCTGGCAGATTCCGTCCAATATTACTATCGGTGCATTCCGTGCACCGCGGTCGAATTTTATCGCTGCCGCTGAGCAGTCTTTTCTTGATGAGCTCGCCATGGAAATGAAAAAAGACCCTATTGACTTTCGTCTTGAGTTGTTGGAAAGGGCAAAAACAAATCCAGTCGGCAAGCGCAATGATTACGACGCCAGCCGTTATGCGGGGGTACTAAAACTGGTTCGTGAAACATCAAACTGGGATAAAAAAGCACCGGGAATTCATCGTGGTGTGTCCGCTTATTTTTGCCACAATTCGTATGTGGCACAGGTTGTGGACCTCGTGGTTAAAAATAATGAACCTAAGGTTGAAAAAGTGGTGGCCGCTATAGACTGTGGGATTGTGGTGAACAGGGATGCCGCGACTAACATGGCCGAGGGAGCGATTATCGATGGGATCGGAAATGCCCTTTATGGCGAGCTTCCTTTTAAAGATGGTGTCCCACAAAAGAATAACTTTACGACCTATCGTCTGATACGAATGAATGAAGCGCCACAGCAGATTGAAGTGCATTTTGTGGAAAACGAACAAGATCCTACGGGAATGGGCGAACCACCGTTTCCACCCACATTCGGGGCAGTGGCCAATGCATTATATCAGGCTACAGGAAAACGTTTTTACAACCAACCCTTTATTAATCAGATGACCGCAGGATGAGTTTACAGTAACCGAGGTCTACAAGAAGGAAACCGATGGGTCGAACTATTAGCACTGACGTTTAGCAGTGTTCGCGATACGCACAAGATCAAGCATTAACATTGGTAGAAATCAATTAAAAGTAAAATGATTTAAGATAAATGTAGTAATGTTATGAATAAGAATATCTTTAGACACAAAACTTGGCTTAGATGGTCGTTGCAAACGATATTGGCAACGCTAATGCTTTTTTGTATGAGTAACTATGCCCATTCTCAACAGGCAGAAATCATGGTACGGATTTCAGAAATTGAGATACACCCTGAACATTTGGAGAAGTATAAGGAGATACTTAAAGTGGAGGCCGAAGCATCCATAAGGCTTGAGGCGGGTGTTATCGCTATCTTCCCGATGTTCCAAAAGAACGACCCAACCCAAGTGAGGATACTAGAAATGTACAAAGACAAGCAAGCCTATCAGGCACATTTGAAAACTGAGCATTTCCAAAAGTATAAGACTGGTACACTCCACATGGTCAAATCCCTGAAACTTGTGGATATGGAAGCGTTGGATATGGAAACGGCAAGTCAGATTTTTAGAAAACTGAAGAACTAAATTGAATGATTATTGAATAGTTTTCTATCACAGAAATACAAGCACTTTCCACAGGTTATAGGAAAGGGAGACCAATTTGGCCGGAAGTTTTTTTTGCGGCATTTTTTGCCTGTACAGATTTTTGTAGTAGCCATAATAAAAAAATTATAGTTGTTATCTTATTTAATAACCGATCCTAGACGCTTTTAGTTCAATAAAAGAAATCAAGTGCTTGACTTAGTCAAAAGTCAGCCGTATTTTCTCAAAACCTGTCCTCAACGGGCAAATGTAAATACCGACCAAACCTTTCAGACTTTGGCTTTGTTCACATCATGGACATTACAGCTTATAAGAATTAATGCCTACCAATAGGAAAGAGGATAGGCTCCTATATATAATTTTTTGTGCGAATTAATAAATTACTTCTCCTTACGAGTATAAACCAAAACAGAATTGGATATGAAAAAACAAAAGAATTTAAAAACCGCTGAGATTGATCAGCATTTAGTGGACAATTCCGAACAGATTATGACCACCAATGATGGTGTGCCTATTTCCGACAACAACAATACATTAAAGGCGGGTGAGCGGGGACCATCATTACAGCAGGATCATATCTATTTTGATAAGCTGATGCATTTTGACCGTGAGCGTATACCAGAACGTGTCGTTCATGCGCGTGGATCAGGAGCCCATGGTATTTTCGAAGCAACAGCTGACCTATCCCAATATACAAGCGCAGCATTTTTAAAAAAAGGAACAGTAACGCCTCTTTTTACAAGATTTTCGACCGTAGCGGGCTTCAAAGGTTCTACCGACCTAGCCCGGGATGTACGCGGTTTCTCTGTTAAATTCTATACCGAAGAAGGTAATTACGATCTCGTGGGGAATAATATTCCCGTTTTTTTTATTCAGGATGCGATGAACTTTCCAGATCTCGTCCATGCCGTAAAGCCAGAGCCGAACAACGAAATGCCGCAGGCGGCATCTGCACATGATACCTTTTGGGATTTTATATCGCTGATGCCCGAATCTGCGCACATGATCATGTGGACTATGTCAGACCGTGCGATACCCCGAAGTTTAAGGATGATGGAAGGTTTTGGCGTCCATACGTTTAAATTTGTGAATGCTCAAGGAAAAGGTACATTCGTTAAATTTCATTGGAAACCGAGATTGGGCGTACATTCAGTGGCATGGAACGAAGCCCAAAAGATCTCAGGATTTGATACTGATTTTCATCGAAGAGATCTCTATGAAGCTATTGACAGGGGCGATTTCCCACAATGGGATCTCGGCGTCCAATTGATTCCTGAAGCGGATGAATTTAAATATTCGTTTGACATTCTGGATGCGACAAAGATTATCCCAGAGGAACTGGTGCCAGTTCAGATTATCGGAACGATGACACTAAATCGCAACCCCGAGAATTTTTTTGCAGAGACCGAACAAGCCGCTTTCGACCCCGGAAGGTTGGTGCCGGGGATAGATGTTTCGGATGATCCGCTTTTGCAAGGACGGATATTTTCATACATGGATACCCAAAATTACCGATTAGGTGGGCCAAATTTCCATGAACTTCCTATCAATCGTCCGGTGACGGGTAAACACAATAACCAAAAAGATGGTTTCGCGCGATCTGATATTCCTAAAGGTGCTGTGAGTTATTTCCCTAACAGCAAGGCTGTGGGTTGCCCTTACCATGCAATGCTTAATGATGGGGTAGGATTTGAATCCCACAAGCAGCCTATCGAGGGGGCAAAAGTTAGGGCCCGCTCAGATTCCTTCGCAGATCACTTTACGCAAGCAAGACTATTTTTTAATTCACAGAGTCCAGAAGAACAGGACCACATGGTCAATGCCCTGAGTTTTGAGCTTTCGAAAGTGAACGATGTCAATATACGAAAGCGAGAACTGGCTATTTTGAACCAGATAGACCAAGGATTAGCAAAAAATGTTGGTTCAAACCTCGGGCTTACACCGCCAAAAGAACTTGATCCTTTAACCCTCAAATTTGCACGTCAGAACCATCCCAAATATCCGCTTAAACCAGTCAAACCCGAAGTTGAAAAGTCTGCTGCTTTGAGTATGAAAGTAAAAGACGGCGAGGGTACGATCAAGAGTAGAAAGGTTGCTTTTCTTGTTGATCATGGAGCTAGCAAATCCTCCATAGATAAAATGAAAACAGCACTCGAAAGGGAAGGGGCGCAAGCAGTGCTAATCGCATCTCATGTAGGAAAGATCCGGTTCAAGGAAGGGACAGAAGAAGATATCCAACATTCCTATCTTACGGAGGCATCAGTTTGTTACGATGCATTCTACACAGCAGCAGGCGAATCGGTCAAAACTCTTGCGGAAAATGCCGATTACCTTCATTTTATCAATGAAGGTTACCGACACTGTAAGGCCTTGGCATTTGCACAAGGTGCTGAAGAGTTAGCTGAAAGATCATTTATTAAAAAAGATAAAGGCGTTATTTTCGAAAGCAAGGACAATTTAACAGAAGATTTTATAGCGGTAATGAAAGGCCACCGTGTTTGGGAGAGAGAAAAATCCAGAAAGGTACCTTCTTGATATACAACAAATAGTTCTTCGGTAGAAGGACTATTTGTTTCTTACATATTCTGGAAATCGCATATTGTTTGTTGTTATTTAAAGGAAGCAGCATGAAAAAAGTAGCAAGTAAAAAAATTAGACCATTGCAAAAGCAAAAGCGACCGGGATTGGAAATAAATATGACACCAGTTCCTGACACTTCTCCATTAAGGTATCCTATAGAAGGAAAATTAAAAAATAAGGTAGCGTTAATTACCGGAGGAGATAGCGGCATCGGGAAAGCCGTAGCTTTGTTATTTGCGAAGGAGGGAGCTGATATTGTTGTAGCCTATCTTAGTGAAACAAAAGATGCAAAACAAACCCAGAAGGAGGTTGAATCCTTCGCTAGAAAATGTACGCTGATTAAAGGTGATTTGGGAAAAGAAAATCACTGTAAAAAAGTAATTGAAATTGCGATAAAAACGCATAAGAAAGTTGATATTATTGTTAATAATGCGGGTCTTCATTGGGAAGTAGGATCAATTGAAAAAATTACCACTGAGCAGTTACTTAAGACTTTTCAGAATAATTTCTTTTCCTATTTCTGGATCACGAAGTACGCTATACCTTATCTTAAGAAGGGAGCAAGCATCATTAATACATCCTCGGTGACTGCTTATCGAGGTAGTCCAAAGTTGATAGATTATTCTGCAACAAAAGGTGCAATAATTTCTTTTACACGAAGTTTGTCAGCAAATCTTATCGCTAAAGGAATTAGGGTCAATGCTGTTGCCCCAGGTCCGGTATGGACACCATTGATAGCATCTTCATTTGATCGTAAAAAGAACTCCGAATTTGGAAGCGACTCTCCCATGGAAAGGGCAGGGATGCCAAATGAAATTGCACCAAGCTTTTTATTTCTAGCTAGCGAAGATTCACATTTTATGAGCGGTCAAGTTTTACATCCCAATGGTGGAGAAATCGTAAATGGTTAGTCAACGAATAACTTATATTTTGGATGTTCCAGTCTGTGGCTCGCATAGAATTTTTAATGGTAGTTAATTCAGGGATTTATATACGACGAGAATGTTTTTTAAAGCATTTTTGAATAATGCTGATTGAAAGATGAAGATAATGATCTTGAATACATTCCTTTTATAAGTGAAAATTTATGACACTTATTCTGAAAAAAATGTGGTCCCCAGTAGTAAACAATTTTAAGTACAAAGTCGTTATATATCTATCTTAAAATTTTCGGAGGAATGATGACTGAAATTCTTTTAGTTGACGATCACCATTTAGTTCGTAATGGCATACGTCTGATATTGGATTCTTGTGATGATCTTTCTGTCGTAGAGGAAGTCGGTAGCGGCGAAGAAGCTTTGGACTATCTCCAGAAAAATAAAACACCTGATCTGGTACTCACCGACATCAATATGAAAGAAATTGATGGTATTGCATTAATACATATTGCCAAAAGAAAATTTCCCACAATAAGGACTTCGGTACTATCCATGGTTGAAGACAGTACCGTCGTCGTAGATGCATTCAATGCAGGTGCCGATGGTTATCTAACAAAAGGAACGGATTATAGTGAGTTGTTGTTTGGTGTATCTCAGGTTGCTCAAGGTAAAAAATATTTGTCGAGCGCAATTGCAATGGAAATGGTCGGTAAATATAGTTCTTTAGTGCCTTTGATTTATGATAGATCGGAATTGCTTAGTCGCTATGAGATTAATGAAAGAGAGTTTTCCGTGTTAGAATTGATATCGCAGGGACTCACCAATGCTGAGATTGCAGATCAGATCTTTTTAAGCAAGCGGACAATCGAAGGAATTAGGCAGCATTTAATTGATAAAACTCAGACCAAAAATACAGCTGATCTCGTCCGTTTTGCGTTTCAGAATAAACTTTTAGAATAACTCGTGCTTTGAACCAACATAGCAACTGTCGGTAATTAATTTCTGGGGAAATGGCAATCATATTCGGCTGGTGTCCCAGACGACTTTGACAGCTTTGTTCAATACCTCTAATTTTAAGTTGTCCCAATCGGTAAGTTTTACTTCGAATCCCAGGTTTGTGCTTGTCGGTGTCAGATCCGGATGCTCTATAGTTGACGACAAGTGATGTTTTTTAGAATTTAAATAATTTAAACTAAAATCCAATTGAAACACTTCTTAATAGTAATACTGTAATTTACTCGAATTATAGGTTGATACGAAAATTAACCTTGGATATCAGGGATCAATTCCCTTCTACAATTATTTCGATCAAGCTATCGAGCAATGAAATCTTTAGTCGTTGCCCGGTATAACTCTTGCACTCGTCATCGATGTGAAATTCTGTTCCCTGCCACTCCATCTCTAAGCGGTTTGCTCTAATAGGCTTAATATTAAATGACACAGTCTTTTTATTCAATAACCCATCTATATAAGCAACCAGTTCCTGGCGTTGATCAGCGGTGACGACGATGATATCAAATTGTCCATCTCCCGGATCAGCATCTACTGCGAGTACCAGTCTGGGGCCCATACTCGAGATGTTCATGACTTCAACCATAATGCATTCTTTTTCAATGCTACCCGTAGCGGTTACGAGTTTGAGCACTTTGGCTGGGAATGTCAGTGCTAGTTTTCGAAGCTGCTCGAGCGCGATCCTAATTTCATCTTCTGCACTGGCGGCATTTAGGTTTTTTTTATCCATTTTCTCCATCAGTATAGGGAATACCCCGAAACCAATCGATTCGACGAAATGTAGCGGTTTTCGTCCTAGACCTGTTACCATCCCGACATCGAATTTTTTAAGCTGGAACTGACTCCATAGATTCATAGCCTTTTTACAGTCCAAAGGAATACCCAAAGAAATGGCAATGTTGTTTGCTGTCCCTTGGGGCAAGATTGCGATCGGTCTTTTAAATCGTAGCTTTTTTTCTAAGAGCCCCATAATAGTCATTTTTATCGTGCCATCACCGCCGGCTAAGGCAATGATATCGGTCTCTGGATCAATCTTTTTGACGGCATCTTTTTTAGCGACTACGGTGCAATGGTGTCCCAGTTCTTCAATAAGCTGACAAAGTTCGTCTTTGTCGCCATTGTCTTCATCCCCAGCAGCTGGATTGTGTACTAACCGTACTTTTTTGCCATGTTCTTTCATATCAGCTGAACAAAGCCTGCGTGAGATTGGTTTTCATAGAAAAGGTACAATTATTATGAATATACTTATCACCAATGACGACGGTATCTATTCGCCGGGCATAGCAGCTCTAGCAAAGACCGCGAGGCAGTTTGGTACCGTTAGGATTGTTGCGCCAGATGTGGAGCAATCGTCCATGGGACATGCCATTACTCATTCTCGCCCCCTGAGCTATCGTAGTTCCCCCATTTCATTTGAGGGAATTGATGCCTTTCGGGTGAATGGGACACCTGCGGACTGCGTAGCGCTGGGCTTGCATATGTTTCCAGATACGCAGGTTGTGCTTTCAGGTATTAACATGGGCCCCAACCTTGGTAATTCCATGTGGCATTCAGGCACACTTGCCGCGGCAAAACAGGCCATGCTCCTGGGTATCACCGGTATCGCGCTGAGTACACCAGTCGGCAAGACGGAGCCAGATTTTGAAGGATTATCCCAATGGACCGCCGATGTACTCAAGATCTTGCTCAATGATAAAGGCCCTGCACTATATAATGTGAATTTTCCTCCAAAACCAGAGGGAGTTGTATGGACAAGGCAATCGGTGCGGCTCTATGATGGCAATGTCGTACCTGGTCAGGATCCCATGGGAAGAAAAAACTATTGGATTACGGTAATACCACTTGAGCCGGCGGAGGAAGGGACAGATCGCTGGGCGGTAGAAAATAAACGGGTATCCATTACGCCGCTACGGCTGGATTTGACTGCACATGATGAACTTTCTACCAGACTAAAAAGCGGGCGGAAATTAGACCGATAGCATCAGGTATATGAAAAGAAGGAAATTTTTAGCAGAGACAGCCCTTGCGGGTGCAGGTTTCGCACTGAGTGCGGCGACACCTGATATTTTATCAACAACATTAACAGCATATAAAATGGCAACAGCTCAAAATTTAACAGAAAAGAAACGATTCCGTCCCGCTGATAAAGCTGGATTTGGCGGGGTCGCATTGGGTAATGGATTTCAGCAAAATTCAGATCTTGAATGTCTACAAGCAGTAGAGGCAGCATGGAATGCAGGGATACGATTATTTGATACCTCCCCATGGTATGGTCTAGGGATCAGCGAACGTCGAATGGGCCTGTTTTTAAAAGACCAACCACGTGACAGTTTTACACTGTCGACTAAAGTAGGGCGACTGATGGAGCCGAAAGAAGACTTTACGATGGAACAAATACTATGGAAGGGGAAACTAAATTTTGGTTATAAGTACGACTACAGTGCTGCCGGTGTCAGAAGAAGTGTGGAAGATAGCCTGCAGCGTTTGGGATTATCGTCCATTGATATTGTTTTTATCCATGATCTTTCACCCGATAATGGCGATATGAAAGATAGTTATGCACACTATTTTGAGGAAGCAGTGAAAGGAGCTATGCCCGAGCTGACTAAAATGAGAGCGGAGGGAATTATCAAAGGCTGGGGACTCGGTGTCAATACCATCGAACCCATATTGCAGACATTGGATGTTGCAGATCCCGATATCTTTCTTTCTGCCTGCCAATATTCATTGATCAAACATGAGGATGATCTGAATAAGGTTTTTCCGAAAGTGGCTGAAAGAGGTGTTTCCATTGTCGTAGGTGCACCATTATGTGCTGGATTTCTGTCCGGTAAAGACCGTTATTTATATGATGGAAAGTTTCCTGCCGGTGTTAAGGAAAAACTGAATGCCCTACAGCGCGTAGCTGAAAATTATGCTGTGGATCTGCGAACAGCAGCTTTACAGTTTGCAGCAGCCCCAGCCGAGGTGTCAGGTGTTATACCCGGCGCACATACCGTTGAGCAGGCCGTACAAAATGCCCAGTCCTTCAAGACAAAGATACCAGCTGATTTTTGGAGGGAATTAAAGCATGAAAAACTTATTGCGGAAAATGCCCCAGTACCGAAGGCTTAGGTGGTGAATCTCAGTTGTGGATTTATAAAGAGGGAACACTCCAAAAATAATATGAGATCCAATGATGGTCAGTAATCCATTCCACAATTGATGTTTCTTTTTAATAGACTATTTCTAATCCGCTATAGGAATAGGAGTTGCTAACATATTGTCGAGGGTAATTCTTTGTTTAAGAATAAAGTAGTAGATCGCATGGCGAAAAGTGATGGTACAGGGGAAATGAAATTCTAAGGGATTGTAAATAGGGTTAAAATCTAATATGGAAATTAAATAGTCAAATTAAGATATTAGTATGTCTTTGTGTTTAAATGTTAATAATATAAAATAATATATATTGTTATTTGTTGTTTTATAATTTCGATATTTTTTAATATATTAACACAAGCTAATTTTAACACTTATTATATAACCTTAAATTATGAACAAAAGAATTTTTATTATTCATTTGTTAGCTCTCATGTATCTAGTCATGAGCTGTAACAGGACACCATTAAATATTGATGAGGTAGCCTTATCAAACGGAACAAAATCCAAAGCCCATTTTAACGCCGCTAATAACGCTAGCGATTTACTTTGTGGTACAAATGGCGATGTGCCTAATCAGGCCTTTGAAAAGAATTTAAGTGCTTTTAGTCGCCAGGCATTACTGAGTAATACCTATTGCATCAAAATCGTTTTTTATATTGTTAGAGATAACAATGGTGTGGGGGGATTTAATGCTGCAGATATTCCTACAATTATGCGGAATCTAAATGATGCATATAATCCACATAATATATTCCTATATCATGTAGGTGTGGAATACATCAACAATAGCACATATGTAGATTTGGATGTTAACGCAAACAACAATGAGTTCCCAGGCCTGATTTCGAGTAAAAGCTCCAGCAATGCTATAAATTTCTATCTGGTAAACAGTATATTTTCGAGTCAGGGTTCTTATGCCGGTATGGCTGAAAATATTCCAAGCAGAAATTTAGTTGTGGCCAATCAATCGGCGCTATCCACAACATCAGCTCATGAAGTAGGACATTGCTTGAATCTATTCCACACGCACAGAGGCCCTGGTGAGGGAGGTTGCGCTGAGGCGCCAAATGGTAGTAATTGCTCAAGCTGTGGTGATTATGTATGTGATACTCCTGCGGATCCAGGGTTAGGTTCAGGTAATGTTGATTTTTCAACTTGTACTTATATTGGTGGGAATGGATTCTATCCCGCAGTTAATAATATCATGTCTTATGCTGCTTGGTGTAGGGATCGTTTTACAAATGGTCAGGCAACAAGATTACTGGCCGCGTTGGCGGGATCATCGGTGCTGCAGCCAATTATCAATACCAACTGTAATATTCCTACCATATCCGGGCCGAATACGGTTTGCAATGCTACCCTCTTCTCCTTAAATAATGTTCCGGCCAATACAAGTGTTAGCTGGGATGCAAGCCCTGGAGGACTTGTTACTCTTAGTAACCAATCAACGAATGGTGTAACTGTACAACAAAATTCGGGACAATCTGGAAGTATTGTCCTTAGGGCGCGTATCAACTATGCCGACGGAAACAGGATCAATATTACAAAAATAGTTGAACTCCCTGGGGCCGATGTGCCATTAGTATCGCTCAATCCATCATCTATGCAGTGTATGACAATGGGATCGAATAGGTATTTTTATGCCGGAGACAATAGCTCGGGCTCTTTTCAGAACATAAGTAATAATCCAAATGTAGCCGAAGTAGATTGGCAAATACTTGATTACTCCACTTCGCCCGCCACGTCCATCACAAATTTTCAGAAATATAGTAATACCGTTATCAACAGTTCCATCAGCTTAACAATGCCGAATAGATCTTCGGACTATGTTATCACTATTGTCCCTCGGTTAAAGCACAAATGTGGAGCCTGGGGGGAATGGGGGCCTGGACATTCATATTTTATAAAAAGAAATTGCGCATCATCATTCAATGCGTTAGACGTGAGCTATAATAGTTCGGACCGAAGACATAAATTAAGTTTTTCAGAATCATATCGTGAGGTTGAAAAAGCGATCTTCTCCAGTCCAAATATGAAATCAAAGCTTTCAAATAATTTTGATATCCATGTTTATGACAGCAGCAACAAGGAAGTTTTTTCTAAAAAATCTGCGCGTGATACTTCAATTCTCCTTCCTAGACTTTCGACAGGAACCTATAGTATTGAGCTACTTAAAAATGGGTATATCTATAGACAATCGTTGGAGGTAAAATAAGGAAGCTTTTTTTATAAAAAATATGATAAACCGAATCTTTTTTTATATCTGCTTGATCATGCTCATATCGTGTGATAAAGAAAGTAGGAGCGAATTCGCTACTGGTATTTCTGAAAAAGGGATACTTGGTAGATGGAAATTGGTCGAAACAACTTCAAGCAACGGAACAGCTGGTTTAAATAAGGTCGATATGAGTTCAGAAAATTATATTGTAACCTTTTATTCCAATGGGAAGATTGAAGCTCCTGACTTTCCTTGTTCGGGTGAATATTTTTTTGAAAAGAATAAAGCCGGGGATGATGGCGACCACAAGCTCTCCGCTTCTTTCGATAAATGCAAATCTTCCCAAGCATTGTGGTATACCATCAACGGAAATGCCGATGCCCGCATTGTAGATCATAATAATTTAATCCTAAATTCGAAGACATGCGACGAACCTTGTACAAGAATATATAGGAGGTTAAAAGAATAGGAATAGTTATAAATTGATCTGTGTTGATTTGTAAATATAAGGCGCTAAAACTAGCGCCTTATTATTTGGACTTTAGTTAAATTTAACAAATGTAATCTGTGACAGATTATTATTTATCTGTATAACTACATAAATTTGCGTCGCCAACGCTTTTTATATCTTTCGAAGATCATGTATAGACATTTTTTCTTTTTCTCCGGTAAGATTTCTATTTTGTCGTAATCCGATAAAGATTGATTGAAAATCCAACAGCAAGCACAGGTATAGATGCCTGACTTTTCGGTATCCCGCCACTACAGTTCGATGCCATTTATCATTTACTAGAGGAGATGTTAGCGGATTTTGGCTTCGTTGGCTATAAGAAAAGATGGGAGGTAGGTAACTTTCCTATAGCTGAATATATAACGCTTAAGGCGGCAAGAGAAAGGATGGATTTACGACATGCAAGTTGTCTGGAGGAAGACGAATATTTTGAATATAGCAGCAAATATGAGTGCCGAGATTTTTCATTGGGGGCATGTTAAATTCCTCCAGTCCGTGGTGGAATATTTTCCAAAAGATAGTTTCAGACTAACCGTTTTACTCGCTACTGATCAGCAAATTACTTCATTCAAGAATAGAAAACCAATACAGAATTACGAAGCACGAAAGGCAGTATTAGCAAGTTGTTCGATGATAGATGTTATAGAATCCCATCCTGATGTAATTGATTTACCCCTAGTCGATAGGTTTGATTATCTGTTTCATGGAGATGATCTCCTGCAATGGGAACAAGAGCATTTCAATAAGGGAATGAAATTATTCTTGGATCAAAATAAGCTTATCTTAATTCCCTATACTAAAGACGTGTCAACCTCTTTACTTATTAAGAACATTCAAGGCATATGACCCATCTCTCCGTATTATTCAAAAAGCAGAATTTATCATTTTTAATAACTCTTGATAATTCTCCAGGAGTCTGGTTCTTGAGACATTGGTTAATAATCTATTAAATAGCAATATTTTTTTTATTTTATATTATTGCCAATAAACATTTGAAGTTCACTTAATTTGTTGCTGTTAAAGCCTTCCAATCTTTTAATTTCCCGTCCTTCTTTGTCAGTCAGAACTATTAAAGGGATAGCATTGAATTTAAATTGTGCTTGTGTTTTCATAAGCTCATTTTCTTGAACTATAAATTGATCCCAATCCATATTTTTTTGATCAACTGCCTTGATCCACTTATCTAAATTATCGTCTATTGAGACGCTCGCCATATAAAAATCATTTGTTTTAATAGATTTCCTAAGTTGCTTTAAATATGGTATCTCGTTTCGACATGGTAGGCACCAGCTAGCCCAAAATATCACCATATTTAATTTAGCTTTTCGAGTGATATCCTTGACAAGAACGTTATTTATATTTCTCAGATCTAAGGTTCTGGAAAGATCTCCTTCATTGGGTCTATTTAGGAAATACTCCTTTAATATTATACCCATTTTAGAATTTTTGACTCTATCATCGAATAACTTATAAAGTTCATTGAATTCATTTTTTGTGTAGCTATTTCTATTAGAATATATTCCATTTAATAAATAGAAAGACCAAGGGTTTTCCAAAACCTCAGATTTTACCATTTTTAAGCTTTTTATACGAGCATTTGAATTACTAACATTGATATATCCGATATTATTTGCGATATTTTTCTGATAATAAATATTTTGCTTGCCGGCCTGTATATTCAGCAATTCTTCGTCTCCCAATGATTTTACCACCTTCCAAGAGCCACTAATCTTTATCTCCCCATCGTCAAGCATAAAAGCGCTAGTTCCTAATTTGCTTGATTTAGTACTGAGCTCATGATTTGAGAACAAAAGTGTTGTTTTCCTATTTTCTTCATTAAAATATATTATGCTTGCTAGAAAAGGGTCAAATTTATCAAACAGATTAAAGACAAACTTTTTTCCATCATATTTAGCCGAATCTAACTTTTTATTAGAGTCTGTTATGTCTATTAAATATACTTTTGAAGCTGGGATACCTGTAACGTCTCCAACGATAGTTGTGCCTTTATTTTGTTTGCAAGATGTAATCATAAAGTATACGAACAGAAAAAACAGGATTCTGCAGGAGACAAGATTTTTACTATAAAAAAAATATTGCATTCAAGATTTAATTAAATATGTCTAAGTATGTTTTTAATTTGGCACGGTACATCTGCTTACCCCACCATTAGATGTAATGTCTATATCTACTGGTTGACCGATATTACAAAAGCAACCGTCTACACCTTGGTCACAGTCCCCATAGTAAGTGTTCCATCCACCAGCGTTATTGGAAACCACTAATGAACATGAGGATGTATAACATTTGGCTCCTCCTTCACTACCTGAGCCTCCACCGTGGATGGCTTTTAGTTCTTCTCGAGATAATTGACTCATTTCCTTTAAGTTTAGGTTTTTTAACGAAATTTTTTTTATAATATGAATTATTATATCATGATGTTCATTTAACTCTTGAACATCTTTAGGAGAGCACAGCGTCCTTTTTGTGCTATTTCTTATTTTCTTCTGTAACTTTTATATGCTGAGTAAGTTTTAAAAAAATATTTTAAATCCTAAAATGCGCTCGGTATAGTTAATAAAACCGTATAAAAACTGCTGTCAGATTTACTTGTTTTTTCTTATGCTAAAATGCAAAAAAAGAAAACACTGTATATTATCGTTATGTTAAATTAATTTTATGTTTTATATATAGAAAATGATTACTATAAGATAATGATTTGGGTCTTTTTATCTACTTACGATTAAATCGACGGTTCATACAATTTTCGAAGACAGTGCTTATTATGGCGAATTCGCCATAATTAAAAAGGGGGTTATAAATGCTTTCCCAAATACCCAGATATTCAACTGTGTTTCTGTTTCGAAGCCAATCAGAAATGAAAAAGTCTCCATCTTTAGCTTTTAGCATATCAGTAAGTGAAATAAACTCTTTGTCGTTGTCAAGAATGATTGTTATTTCCTTCCCCTGTACATTAATCTTTTTATTCTTTGCCATACATTTAGATTTGATAAATTATTCTTTGTCGGTTTGAGAAAACTAGACCTAATAATTGGCTATTACAGTTTTTATTTTATGTGAGTAAATATACTAAAAAAAATAGCAATATATGGAACGATGTATATAAAGATTTAATAACAACTTTAAGAAAACCTTAAAATCTCTGACTTTCCGGTACCTCCCGAATACCGGTTCTATTTTAAATTTGGCTTGAATTGATAATTTATTGAAATTAGACAAACAATAATCCTCATTTTTGATAGCTATATTAACTATGAACATTATGCGAGAAATGCAGTTTAAATTTTTTTTTTACTCACCGAGTAGCGGATATTTTTAATGACAATATCGATATTCATATTATACTGAGTAATGACGATGTATATGTTGCTACTTTGTTTACGTTAAAAAACATTGACATATGGATGCGGCGTGATGCGGCTTCCTATTTTTGGGCTTCCGATATGATTATCCTGCCGGATTTATCCCATTTGACTATCCGTAAAGCTATTCAAAACGCATTGGATGACGGGTATTTTGAAAAAACCTGCTCAAAAATAGGCGCAGTTAAAACCGTGTTTGATTATGAAGGATGGCAATCCTATTCCGAGGTTGATAAAATTTCTATTTACGAATGATCTTAGCTAATTGTGTTGCTGGGATTTGCTAATCGTTCATTGGTCGAGCCAATGAACGATATTAAGCAGAAACTGTGCATTTTGGAAAGCAGAAGGATGATTCATTCCTCTTTTTTCACTTTTAATGCCATAGAGTTGGGCAGAAAAAGGAGCGCCATCTCCGAATATCACAATTCTTCCCTTCCCAAATCGAAGGTATGCACCATTTGCAAATCCTTTGCCCGGCAATCGGGGAATATCGTCCGGTATAGGCCTTTTTATCAGATTAGCATCAGTAGGTAAATAAATCTCATATTCATCGTCCAACAAAGAAATAATCTGTGCGGTTGCTGGGACTTTAAATCCGGTGCCGCCCCAGCACATGATACTGTCTATTTCTGTACTTGATCCAGCTGTGATTTCATTGGGCAAAAGCGTTTTTCTATCTCTTGAAAAAATTTCGGGCCGCCCATCTTTGCGTAGTGCAAAACCATTCATAACATGAATGCCGAATACCGCGGCAAGAGCCTGTACCGATCCGCCACAGGGCATGTGATCTGTGACCAAAAATAAGTTCCCGCCGTCAAATACCCATTGACGGAGAATTTCTATTTCCTTATCAGTAAAAGCCGAACGGGCAGGCAAGCTCCATTTTTCTGGATCATATAGCGCATTTACACTGATAAATATTTTTGCTTCTTTTAAACTATCCAAATTAATTTTTTCTTTGGCACTGCGAAGCCTATATCCGTCCGCTTGCAGAAGAGTTGAAAATGCGGCATAAGCTCCTCTCAAAGTAACTGGATTGTTGTGTGCCTCGTCAAATAGGAGCAGTGGTCCATCACCGATCCGATGGTGCGGATCGGTAATGGGATAATGAAACTGTTCGTCAGCTACCTGCTGCGCCTTTAGTTGCACTATACTCAGCAGAATAAAGTATAAGCAGACAATCATTCTTTTCATACTATTTTTTTACTGAGATTATTAATCAGCCTTCAACCAAAGATCTTTTTCAAAACAGGTCATCTGCTCCACTTTTCCATTGGCAACAGAAAATGTCAAAGGAAAGGTACCATCTTCGTTGAGGAAGAAAAGTTCAGAGCGTGGGGTGAAAGAAATCGTTGTGTTGTCCCACAATTGTTTAAGGATCAGGCCCTGTACTGAAGGTTCTATGGTAATTTTAAGATTGTTGTCGTTGGCCATTAGGTAAGTTCCGGCAAGCTGTTTCAGTTGAGATGCGGTTAGACTTGCAATTTTATTGGGGTCAAAAGGTACACGCTCACATACAATTCTGCCCAGGATCTTGGCTTGGCTAAAATCTCCAGCGCTATTTTTTAAGAACTCTATCGCATAGCCTTCGTTTTTGGATTCAAAATGCGTATCATCTTTACGGACGAGCTGATAACTTTTTTTCTGATCCCATAGCTGTGTTGCATGCAGCTTATTATCTTGCTCGTCGAAAGCAATGAAAGCTACTTTGTTGGGGAGTTGGTAGTAGCCCTGAAATGATTTCAGCGGAGTCTGATTTTGCTGGAGGGAAGCACTTGGGGAGGTGGTCTGCGCAAGTGTATCATACGAGGCTAAAAGGCAACATGCTCCCACTAGTAGACCGAAGGTTGCTCTAGAAATTTGGCTTATCGCTTTCGAGCGAATACTTGGTTTAATTTGTTGTATCATAATTTTTTGTGTTGATATGATACAAGAATAGGTCTTTTTGGTAGGTTAACCGTCCGAATGGATGCAATCGAACAAACTTCACTTTCCTCCTTAAGTTGATTGTTTACCATAGACTTTCATATATTCTGTCGGCGTAATACCAGTTGCTTTTTTGAAACTGCTGTAAAAAGTTGTTCTTGAATTGAAACCTGCACTTATCGCTACCCCAAACATATCAAGTCGCTTGGCCTCTTCGGATAATAATAGTCTTTTCGCTTCCTCCGTGCGTAATTCGTTGATAAACTGGTAAAAATTTTTCTCCAAGCCATTGTTTATGATATAAGAAAGATCATGCGGATTGATGCCGATATGGTCTGCGAGGGATGAGAGGGTTAGGCCGGGATCCAGATATAACTTCTCAGCTGTTGTTTTCTGTACGATTTTTTCTTTTAATGTGTCTACCTGTTGTTCTGTCAACCGCTCGTCGGTTTTAATTTTCTTTGGTTGATCACTTTCATCAATCAGATTATTGGTAGATTCAACAGCATATATTGACCGCTGTGTTAAAGTTGCGTACCCAAGTGCCAATGAGCCCATAAAATATAGGATTGGTGCAAAGGAGTTAAATATAAAATGAACCAACGCCAGCAAACGGACAAGGATCATAAATAATAGTGCGATCAATAGATATTTCAACCAGATCATGTTGATCTTTTCCATATAGGAAGACAGCTGGCGAATGTTTTTTTGATGTATTTTGAAGAGTCTGTAACAGGCAATCCAATAAAAGATACATTGTGCAAAGAATAAATATTTAACGGCAAATATGATCCACTGCGGTAATTTAGGCGGATGGATATAACTATTAAAAAGTCCCGGTATCAGGTAAATAGCAGAAAAAAGCAGAAAAGCCAGGAAAGGCACAAAATGTAATCCCCAATACCGAATCGGCGTCGTTGGTTTGACCATGTGATGAACAGCAAGATAAAAGCAGGGGAGGGTGGCCCAGCGGGGTAGTTCAAGAACATGGATCAAAGCTCCGTTGTCGATATGAAAACCTTCGAGAAAGAGTTGGGTAAATAAGCATGCCAATAGACAATAGTATGCACCCAGCCAGCGGTCTGCCTGAAGACCCGTTCTGTTGACACCCATAAAGATTAATGTCCCGAGCAACCAAAGTGCACCAGCTGAAAAAGCGTGAAAAGTATAGAGTATGTTGACCATGGTTTATATTAACCTATCTTTGTACTGTGAATTTAAACATAATTGGCCAAATGAGTTACATCATCCAGATCGGCACACCGATCCAGCCATTTATAGACAGCAGCGCAACCAAGTAGCATAAAAAGAAATTACAGCATGCTAAGAGCAGACGCAACCATCTCGGGGTTAATTGAAACCAACGCTTATAGAGGAGCAAACTACTGACGAGAACAAATATTGCAAATAAGAGCATGCCCAGAAAAATAGAAAAACTTGTTGCATTACAAGACGTAAACAATTCCTTGTGACTGGCGTCTGTCAATCCCATGAGCCGATAGGCTGTAATAAAACAACAGGTTCCTACTGTTGGCAATAAAGGAATTCCGAGGTCCATCAGCTTCATTTTTCCAAAGAGTGTAAGCACTATTCCCACCAGACTAAAAATCATATAAATCGAAATGGCACTAATTCCTAGATAGATGGGGGTTTTCTGTATGAGTATGGAAGCCCGAGGAACTTTTCGATAGAAACTATTGCCATAACCCTGAAAGAAAGGTTGGCCCATGGAATCTTTGGCTATTACAAAGGAAGGAATAATATCCTCTTTTGCGCGGAATAAGCCATTGCCGATGTGGATCAGTGAATCCACCTGTCCGTTTTCTTTTTTGACGAGAAGCCGATCCCTGCTGATCCCTCTTAATTCAATACCGCCAAAGATCCGCCTATAGAATTCCCAACGGTCATTTTTGGGATTCATAAATTGGTAGTAGCCTAATAGCGGTCTTATTTTTTGTTCATCTATCGGTAAGCTGGTCAATTTCGGCGGGGATATATTTTTAGTTAGAAAGTCTTCGATTGCTTGCGAGATCGGCCACATATTGACTACACTGTTCGCTGCTATGGCATAAGCTATACCAGCTTCGCGATTAAAAAATAGCCAGGATACAAAACCTTCCCCTTTGCCGTTATGGCCTCGCAGGCTAACCTTTTTATTATTCGGAAATAGATCATTTCCCAGTGCATAGCCAGTCTGTAATCCCGCCTGGCTGGCAAGGGTACTGTGAATAGTCTCCATTTCCTTTAAATAGGTATTATTTGGTAGTGTGCTGTTGGCACTGCCATTGAGCAGATAAAGCATAAATTTGGCCATATCATGGGCATTTGATACCAATGCGCTGCTAGCTCCGTTGCTGCCTGGCTGATAGAACGGCATAGGCCTGAATTCACCATCTTGAAAATCATAACCTGTGGCGAAGTTAGGCCTACGCATTCCATTGCGGTCAAATAAGCTATTACTCATATTTAGTGGTAAAAAAATATGCTGTTCTAAATATTTATCCCAAGGCATGTCCGTCACTTTTTCGATGATATAACCGAGTACATTATAACCGGGGTTGGAGTAGGACATCATCGTCCCTGGCTTCCAGCGGACGGTCAGCGAATTGCTTACGGCCTTGATCGCTTCGATACCAAGTGGGGGCTTTTCACCAATATTTACCATATTGTTGAGCTGTACATCATCAAATCCAGCGGTGTGTTCCAAAAGGTGAATCAGCCTCACCGGATTTGTATCTTCCCAACGATTGTTAAAAGGAATTTCAGGCGCTATATCGCGAATGCGATCGCTGAGTTTAAGCCTTCCTTTGGCGACTAGCTGCTGGATCCCCATTGCCACGAAAAATTTTGTAACAGAGGCAAAGTGAAATTGGGTGAGCTGATCTACAGGACGACGTTTCTGAAGGTCAGCATAGCCCAGTCCGCCAACGTATAGCATGCTATCTTTTTTGACAATCGAGACCATCAGACCCGCAATATTTTCCTTTCGTATAATAGTATCAAGCTGTTTATGCAGCTTGGCTATGATGTTGGATTTTGTATTGAAAGAGGTCTGTCCTGCTGAGGTAAAATAGCTTGCTGCAACGAGTGCTATGATAAAGAATGTTTTTAAATTGAACATAAGCTTTTTCTTTTTTGCAAATTAGCAATGATCTTTGCTGAATCAGTCCGTCTCCATCCAGACGGATTGATGAATTGCGTAAATGATCACAAAAGCCATAAAATCCCCGACTTTTCGGTATCTCCCTGTTACCGCTTACATACCCCTTCTTTCCCTCAAATAGTGGTTCCAGCCCACCTACTTTTGCTATACACATTTAAAGAAATAAAATATGGCAAATCAGATTTTAATTAAAAACACGATGCAGGAGATGAAGGATCTCTCTGCTAATGAGGTTGCAGGATTACAAGGAACATATCCAGTCTATTCGGGAGTTAAACTACTGGGCTATTACAAAGAAGGAGATACTCCAGAGCCGATTATGTATTACCTCTCTTCAACTGATCCTGGACCAGAGGATGGTGGCAGCGTAATTGCAACTGGAGGAATTAAACTAATTCATAATTTCGTCGGTAACGTGAATGTGCTATATTTTGGCGCTAAAGGTGTAGAGACAGGCGGACAGCCGCCATATCCCGATGATTATCCCTATTTACAGAATGCGTTAAACTACTGTGCAGGCAAGGGAAAATGTATCAGCCTTCCGGGGCGCAAATTTTATAGTTCAAAAACACTCAGTATACCACATGATAGCCTAGGAGGGGGCATTGTCAGCGAACAAGGGAGTAATTCCTATGTTAAATCCTGTATCGAATTGATGGCAAGCTCTACGGACCTATATACCATAAGAAACTACTCACAGGGAACCACATTTAAAGATGTGGCCATAAGGGGGCGATCGGTTAACATCGCAAGTTCTGTAGCCGTATTGTTCAAAAGAGTCGATGAATACCCAAACTCCGGCGATCCATGGAAAGATGATCTGGAAAATAACATTGATGCGGTGATCGAAGGCTGTGACTTCGGCAATGCCGAGACCCATCTAGAATTTTGGGGACGTCAGGTCACCATTAAGCACAATACTTTTAGCGGTGGTCATAATGCTATGCTATTTAAACAGTTCAATACCTTGGGGAAATATGGTGGCAGTGCCAGAGGGTATCGGATATGGAACAATTTCTTCCATTCATTCGATAGTGGCAATGCCAATCGGGAAAATTTTGCATTGATCAATAATAAAACCACAGATGGCTATGGATTTGATATCGTTGGTAACTTTAGCGACAGTTTTAACACATTCTTTATGGGTAATCTCGTCAATAGTCTTGTGACCGGTAATCTTGACTACACACTTTTAGGTTATTTTATTAAATCTGGCAATATCATTAATAGCAATATTACGTCTAATAATGCCGATCACGCACAGCGCTATTCAGATACCGGAACCAACCCACCTTACAATTCCAAAGGAGCAGTACATGCCGACAGGATAGATATAACAATCATCAGTAACAACAATTTCACGACTAGTTCAGGATCTTCCATCTTGTCTGAGGGAGTAACAAATTCCAAGATACAGGGCAATAACTTTAATCGGTGGGGAGTAGCGACTGTGGCGCCAGTTGCCTGTATTGTATTAGACTCAAGTGCGAATACCGGATCTAAAAGTTATGGCAATGAAATCGATGGAAATACGTTTTATAACTCACTGAAAGTTGGCGGATATTTATTAGAATCAGGAACATTCGATATCAATAATTTCTGGGAAAATGGCAATCGTATTCGATTAGAGTCTCAGGCGAACTTGACAGCTTTGTTAATTATTAGAGTTGAATCTGAATTGCAAGATATTGAGTGAATGTGTTAATAGACCACTCGATGCTGGAGCGGTCTATCAAATATTCGCGTCAAATTAAGTACGGTGCGATTAAATTTTATTGAAAAAGATCATCAAGACTTATCTGATATTTTTCTAGCAATTGTAAAAAACGAGATTCATCTTTAACTTTTTGATATACTTCTTTAGCAGTGTTTAGTTGGCTAACGTTCGTGTTTTTAGAAAGAGCTACATTTAGATTAAGGTAAAAGTCGTCTTTTTTTCCAGATTCTAGATTAATTTCAGCAAGTGTTGCAAATAAGAATCCTTGGTCTGGATCGATTTCTATGGCTTTATAAATATCAGAATAGGCTTCGTCAAATCTTTTTTGCTTGCGCAGTAGGTTGGCTCTTCCATTTAAAAGTTCAAAAGCAGTTGGAAACAGGTCAATTCCTTCTGAGTATTTTTCTTCCGCATCACTTGTTTTTCCTAATTTTTCAAGAGCCATTCCTTGTAGACATAATAGCCAATCAAATGGAAAGCTTACTTGATTCAAATATTCCAAAGAAGTAGTATAATCACCAAGTGAATAATGTAAATTACCAAGTTGAAAGAATATTAGCGGATCATTCGGCTTTATTTTTAAAGCTTCTTTGTAGTCTTGTAGTGCTTCATCAAATTTATTTGTTGAATGAAGTAAATATCCTCTTCTCATAAAATACTCGTGTCTTGAAGGATCCAAATTGATTGCTTCGTTTAAGTATTCTAGTTGGAGCAGTGTATCTTTCTCCATTAAGGCTTTATTGAAAAAATTCTCAGCTTTTTTAACAGCTTCGAATTTTAGATCCGTTTTTTCATCCAGATTATCTTCCGTAAGTTTCTCGAATAATTTCAAATAATCATAGGTAATAGTATTGGTGCCACTTGAAGATCCAATCTTTACTATTTCCTTACGATGGACCTGTTTGTCAGTATGGATTATAGATATTTCTTTTATCTTTCCGTTACTAACTCCAATTAATTCCTTTTCCCATCGTTTTATTATACTGTACTCATAGGCCTTATCTTCCGCTTCTTTAGGAAAGGGAAGTCTAGTTAATATGAAATGAATTTTAGGGTTATGATTTAAAAGTTCATTTTTTGGGGATGTAAGACTCGTTATTATTTTCTTTGTTCCAAATAAATTTTCTGTATTATTTACAGCTAATAGCACGATTTCATCTGCAAATATCTTCAACGTTATACCAGAAATATCTGTTATCCCTGTTCTCGAATCGATGAGCAAGTAGTCCGGTGCAAAATCTTTTTCAATTTTGGCTTTAAGGTCTAAGAAAAAGCGAATACCATGAGAGTTTCTAGAATAAAACAACTGTGACCATTTCATTGTTGCTAGCTTTCTCCAATATTCATCATTTTCAAAGTTTCCAGCAGAAAGAAAATCTATGTTATTGTCGTTGATATTTTTTGCTTTCAATTTACATGTATAAGTTGCTAAATTCTCAGGTAATATATTTTCATTAGCAAAGCTGTGAATATAATCTACAAGCCCTTTATTAGAATCGTTGCTATTTAAACTATAGTCTTCATCAAATTTAAATTGTAAACCGGGGGCCTCAAGGTCAAAATCAATGACAAATACCTTCTTTTTAAGTTGGGAAAGTTTGATCGCAATATTGCTTAATGCTAGAGATCTTCCAACTCCACCTTTGTAGGAATAAAAAGTTATTGTTTTCATATTATTTATAAAACAAGAGAACCTCTCTCTTTGATGATCTGTTCCGCTTTTTCGATGTCGTCTTCATTAATATTAGTTGGAATCTCAAATCTTGGTCCGCTTCCAATAGTAACGGTTTTTTCGAAATTTACACATACATTTAGAATTTTTGCAATTTCTATTAATCTATCGAACGAGATACTTTGGTAATCATTCGCTTCATAGCGTTGGATTTGCTGGGCTTGTATCCCTAAACGTTTTGCAAGCGCCGTTTGTGACATGTGTTGTACGATTCTAGCTTTGATTAGAAGCTGAGGTAGTTCATCAAGAGACTTAGCTTCAAGAATATTGAAATTACTGTTTTTTAAAGCTTCATATTCTTCTAATTCTTCTTGTAGAATTGAGATCATTCCGTCAAAAGAGTTAAGTGAATATTGTTTTTCAATATCGCTTAGTTCTTGATTTTCAGACGTTTTTCTTCTAAGTAAAGAAAGTTCTTGAATCCTTTCCCTGGTTAGATTTTCTTGAGTTGTATTCTTAATCATAACAATTCAATAATTACGATTCCTTTTGATTCATTTGTATGTTTATCTTTTTGAAAGAAATCTTTGAACATTATACCCGATCCACCTTCCATTTGATTTGCAGGAAATACATCTGCACAAAACTCATCTTTGATAAACTTGCGATCTAGCTCAAAGATTGGAGAACAGATAGCTTTTAACTTTGTTAATTGAGCAATTTTCGGCCCAATATCATCGTGCATGTGCCAACAAACGTCTATATCTCCCGGATAAGGCTTTTTTGTTACAAAACTTCCATCTGCATATAAATGGCTACAACCAATCTCTCTAAAAACAGTCATTAGTTTTCGAAAGCCATTATATATCTGTTGTCTTTTGTCATTGTATACAAATATTTTTTCAAACTCTTCAATTGTTAATTTATGCTCCCCAGGCACTAGTAATCCTGTTTCTTCATTAAATACGATATTCATAAATGGTTAAAATGACTATTACAATATTACAACAATTTTGTTGTAAAAATGTTTATGTAAAATAATTTTTTATATTTTTATCAACGATATTGTATAATATATTCTAGAGCCGGCTTAATCCACAACATCTTTTATACTTCAACCCACTTTTACATGGGCAGGGATCATTGCGACTTATTGATAATGCCGGATTAAGTTTTATAGCTTTCCCCCTGGCGTGTTCGAAAAAATCTTTACAAGCCTTCTCCATTTCATGGTCAAAAGACCATGGTTCATCTAGGTATATTAAGAAGTCAACTAGATTTCTACTTTTGGCGAAACTTCCTAGACCCAACCAAGAATCACATTTTTGTTGATATTTTTTTGCATTAGAATATATATTAACCTTGTCGTCTAGATTGTTTAAATCAATGTTTCTGAAAACCTGATAACTAAAACCAAACTCTGGAGCAGTTGTTGTAGCAATACTCTTATCTGAATTTTCTTTAATAGAATCTCTTTTTATCTTAATCATATGGTCAACAAGGTCCTTTCTGGTTTCTCCTGACCAATCTAAAAGGTTGAAAATAATATCTACAGTATTTGAATGATTACTCCCTTTTATTATTTTGGCAAGGTGATCAAATTTTGGGTCTTTCCATCTATTAAGAATAGGATCATTTTTATCTGAAAGAAGGTGTGATAAGCCTGTTTTAAATGGATAATAATTTCGATCTATAATTGCGCCAAAATCTGTATCAATGATTCCTCCACTATACTCATCATTCTTCCATAGTTTATATTTTAAATGATATCCGAGAAACGCAAGCTCTTCATCTGCAAAAAAATAATCCATCAACGCTATTCTTTGGCGAACATAATAAAGAAAATCATATGGGTCGGGAAGATAATGTACTAATAACTCTAAGTCAAATACCGATACAACGAGTGGAAAGGGTGCTTCTTTTTCTTTAGAAAGAAGTGTTCTAACTTGATGAACTAAAGAGGGATGATTTTCAGTTGTCAATCCCATAATATACACTTCATTTATCTCTTTCTTTAAATGAATTTCATTACCCTCTTTATCAGTGAATTTTGCACCTTTCCCTAATATGCATTCTCTTGAAACAAGACCTTGATCATAGGCATCTTGGACAGCCCCCTTGAAATCCTTTTTTAACTGTTCAAAGACCCCTCTTTTGGCATTCATTGTAATCTTTTTAGATTTGACTTGAACGCAAATGGCTTTGTTGCCTAATACGCATAGTACATCAATATCTGTGTCGGGTTCTCCTTTCTTGGTCGTGACTAGAACAGATTTAAATGTATTTTCTTCACCAAAAACTTTGGAAAGTAATTCAAAAGAAATTTCCTCTCCAACATTTCCTCGATGTTCTGCGATCTTATTAATGTAATCTTTATCATCATACATCCAATAAAATGGAGATTCATAAACAGCTTCGGCAACAAGAAAATTAATAGGGACAAAATAACTACTAAAATCAATTTTTATAAACGGTCGAGAGTTTAATACATTGAAATAACCAGGACCATTATAATCTTTGTTTACATCATTTGAGGGACTAAAAGAAAAGTTGGCAATAAAGTTCGAGAAGTTATCATTTTTATCAAAATCTTCACTGCTTACTATAAAAAGGTCAAGTAGATTTTTATAAAAGAAATCCCAGTCTTCCTTATCAGCCTCATTTTTCTTAAGGTTATTTCTGAATAAGTTACGGTATTGGTAAAAACTGGCCCACACATATTGTTGTCTTATTATTTCTTCAATTTCTTTCTGAGAATGGTGTTTTTTTAGTTTTTTTGATTCTTTCTCTGCTATTTGAGAAAATGTTTCCTTTAGATCAAACAGACTTACTTTTTTTGATTTTTTGTGCAAAATATTCCTTACTTCTCTTACTAATGTTAAGGACTCTTCTAGATCAAAATTTTTATTTTTTAAAAGCCATCCTTTATCGTATTTGTACTTTTTTTCTAAGTACTCAAGATATTGGAAGTCATATATACCATCGCCTGCGTAAAACATTGGTTCTACCATACCACCATTTTTAACGAAAATCTCAGATTTGTCATTAAAAAGATTCGAAATATCTTCGCCTTTATCATGTTTTTCAAAAAGTTCTTTAAGATTATCTGGCTGTGAGGGGGTTAGAGACAAGTGTAGTTGATGCATAACTTCATAAGTCCTTTCTTTCATCTCAATAACTTTCTCAGGGGAATCCGGAGTTGTGAAATCTATTTCATTTTGAACTAAGAAGCCGATTATCAGTGAACACTCTTTAACACTAAGCTTTTCTCTATAATTTACTAAGTGTATTTTATCCAGGTCATGGTGAAAGTCCTCAAAAAGTATCATGCATAATGCATAGATATATCCTTTACTACTAATTAGCTCCTTAAGATTTTCTAATACTTGTTCTTTTGTCGAGGAATTGGTCATAATTTTGCAGGTAAATATTTAGTATATGGCTCACTGATTCTTTAAATTAGTACAAAAATAAGAAACCAACAAATTAATATTATATGGGTTCCCGTAATATGAAGTGTTTTTCTCAAGTAAATAACACTTCTTGTATTGAAAGTAAAATTCGTAAATTTACCCTATGAACCAACTATCCCATCTACCACAACACAAACAGAGCGAACTAGCTGAAATTGTTAAGGTCATTTGTGAGGTGGCTGATCCGGCTAAGGTAATTTTGTTTGGGAGTCACGCCACTGGTAAGTGGGTAGAGGATGAGTATGTCGATAAAGGAACGACCTATACCTATATTAGCGATTACGATATTTTGGTGGTTCTATCTGACAAGGAAAAAGGTGAAGAACTTGAGATTGCTAGTAAAATTGATAACCGTACAGGAAAGTTTAAGAACGAGGTTAGTGCAATTGTACATTCGATTTCCTATATCAATAATGGTTTAGAAAGAGGACAATACTTCTTTAGCGATATTGTCAAAGAGGGGATAACCCTCTATGATAGCGGAGAATATTCTTTTGTCGAAAGTAGACCTCTGACTAATGAACAGCTAAAGGAGCTTGCTATTGAAGACTTTAATAAATGGGTTAAAAGTGGTTCAAGGTTTCTAGAAGCTACTAAACTTCTGTATGATGATTTTTCTAGAAGGAATTTGCCTTTGAACGAAGTAATTTTTAATCTTAACCAATCAGCGGAAAGATTCTACAGTGGCGTTTTATTAGTATACACTGGGTATAAACCTAAAACCCACCGTATTAAAGCTTATCGTAAATATGCTAAACATGTCTCTGAAGATCTTTATCGAGTCTTTAGATATCCACGCACGGACAGTGAGGAAAATAGATTGTTTAAAATATTAAACGACGCTTATATCGATGCCCGTTATAAGGACGATTATTTTATTGCACCCAATGATCTAAAAAAATTGATTAGTAAAGTTGATAAATTAGAAGAAATAGTCATTAGGCTCTGTGAGCAGCGTATTGTACAACTTTAAGATTTAAGCCTTTCGATCCCTTCTTAGTGGTAAATGTTTGGGAATTTTGATCTCGAAATCAAATACCTCCCTTGGTTGAATTTCTAACGCTTTACATACTGCGATAAAGCCACTTATTGACATATTGTTACTTCCGCGTACGATTCTATAAACTTGGCTATAACTAAATCCAGTGCGATCTTGGATATCCTCAAGGGTAATTTCTTTTTTATTTGAAATAGCCCAAAGTCTTTCTCTGATAATTTCTAAATTTTCCTTGTCTATGTACTGTTCAGCCATAAACAAATAGACCTTTAAAATAATAAATTTATTATACCAAATTTGGAATAATTATATTATTTTTCTTATATTTGCATATTCATTCATTGGTAACAGCGTGAGAAACTGAAAACCAAGACGAATGAACATTATAAGCTTAAAAGAATACAGAAAATATTTAGATAGGGCCTCCCTTATTTATTTAAGGATATGGTCGCGTAGTTTCTCACGCTCAACCATTGAGCAAGGGAGGTTCCTTTTCTATCTATCATATATCACAAGGACATTTTTTAAGGATCCATTGATTCTAAAAAAATGCCCTCCAGAATAGCTTTTATAGGTTGAGAATTACTTTGGGAATATGCTATATATCAGTCCCAAAGACTCATCCATATATCGGCTTCCGATTTTTACTAGTGTGCGTAGCGACCATTATGTTATTGACCTTGTTATAGAAATTTTTCACCGCACTAGAGGTACAGATAATCTTATTTTTTATTCGGTGGTTTGAGCTTGTCTCGGACTCGGGTATTGTTTAATAAACAATCCAGCAGTGTAATAGAAACCGCTTGAACCACCATTAATACCTTAAAAAATGATAAATTTTTATAGGGGTGGAAGGGTACTTTCTATTCTATCAAATCTAAATTATTTTAAATATACGCAGGTATCGATGCGCTTGATGCTCTTGTTTACAACTTTAGTTTCTATGTTTAGTTTATCAGCTCAGACGCCCCGCAAGGACAGTGGGGCCGATGGGCTATCAATCAAGTATCTCAAAATAGGAGATACCATCCCTCAGGCCCTTTGGGATTTGAGACTTGATGTCGTAGGACACCCGGCAGGAGCAAAGCAGATGACCCTGCGTGATTATAGTAGTAAAAAGTTAATCATCCTTGATTTCTGGGCCACTTGGTGCTCGAGCTGTATAGCTGCGTTTCCAGGTCTTTATAAGCTGCAGAACGATCTTGGTGATCAGATAAAAGTACTTTCAGTTACTTATCAGGACCGTTCTGCGATCGAAAAATTTATCAATAAAAGTGAATTTATCCAGTCGCAGGGGCTGAAAAATACATTTTCCTCTGTCGTAGGTGATAAGCTGTTGACTAAATATTTTGAGAAGAGTGGTATCCCATTCACAGTATGTATTGATAATAGGGGGGTAGTACGCTCTTTGTCGGAGCCCAGTGAGCTGAATGCTCCTGCGCTGCGGCAAATGATCCGGGATACTAATGCTGTACCGATAGCAGCCCAGGTCATTGAATTTAAGAGACCGCTGCTTGGCCCATATTATGATAATAAAATCCACAATTATTATTACAGTACACTTTTGCCTTACGGTAGGGGAATTTCCCAGGCCTCTGTGTTTAATGTGGATTCCCTGCAGGGTTATAAACAATTAGTCGTACCTAATCTCAATGTGTTTATGCAATATGCAGTCGCCCTTCAGCATGGCTCGAATTATAGGCCGGGTATAGCCAGGATCCCTTCCAGATGTATATTGGAAGTGAATGATCCAGATAGTATAGTCAATAAGCTGAGCACTATTCAGCATTTTTGGGAGTATACCTACGAGTCTGTGAGCCCGATCGCTTATGAGGATAAAACGATCTATAGGAAAATGGAGCGTGACCTTAATTTCTATTTGGGCATGACAGGATCGTATCAGAAGCGGAATGTAAACTGCCTGGTGATACGTGTTGCAGACCCTAGAAAGCTGATCATAAACAAGGAATCCACTCAATCTCCAAAAGTGATCTTAAACGGCCTGATGGAGAGTGATGGCACTGCAAACGGAAAATTTTTGCAAAAAGCGGAGAATGATTACAAGCAGGTAAAAAACGCCATTATAGGTATTGCGGTCAAGCATATCCCCAATCTTTTCAACCGAAGGAAGATTGCTACATTGCCGTTTATGATTGATGAGACGGGGCTCAGCGATCAGGTCAGTATCACATTGCCGGATAATATCAATGACCTGGAGCAATTAAAACAAGCATTTGCTGCCCGGGGAATGACTTTGTCGCTTGAAAACCGAGATCTGGTCATGCTGGTACTTAGAGAAGATGGATACCGGGGCGATGGCACTGTACTGCAACTGACAGAGCAGGGTTATGTCACAGTTCAGGGAAAGGAGGGGACACGATGAAAAGTTTTCTGCTCATAATAATCAGCTGTGTCTTTACCTGCTTAAAAACATTGGCGCAGGGAGAAGTCATCCGGATTCAAGATGCTGATACAAGATTACCGCTAGCTGCTGTGTCAATAAAAGACTGTGGCGGCAAGCTGCTGGGTGCTACAGATGCACAAGGGGAGCTGGCCTTAAAAGGAGAGGTCACCTGTCTTACTTTTCACAGGCTGGGCTATCTGCCCGATACACTTTCGTTGGAAATGTTGAAGCAACGTAATTGGCTTGTGTACCTAAATCCTAAAGTGAATGAGCTGGAAGAGGTACAGGTCTCAACGGGTTATCAGACCGTTCCAAAAGAGCGGGCAACAGGTGCTTTTGATGTGATCGGGCAGAAGGAACTCGATAGACAGATAGGCACGAATATCCTAGGTAGGCTCGATGGCTTAAGTAATGCGATATTATTTGAAAAGCGTGGCAATGCGCAGAATGATTTTATGGTCAGAGGGCTGAGTACCATTACAGCTGCGATCAAGGGACCGCTGATCGTGGTAGACAATTTCCCTTACGAAGGCGATATCAATGATATCAATCCAAATGACGTCGAAAATATTACTGTACTCAAAGATGCTGCAGCTACCTCTATCTGGGGAGCAAAAGCGGGGAATGGGGTAGTAGTCATTACGCTAAAAAAAGGAAAATTTAATGTACCGATACGCCTTTCTGTGACCAGCAATATATCCGTAGTCAGTAAAGAAGATCCGTACTATCGATCACAGGTTGACAATATGACCTATATCAATACGGAGCGTTTTTTATTCGATCAGGGCTATTACAACAATCTGCTCAATAACCGGAACAATTATCCGGTAATCAGTCCCGTCGTGGAGCTGCTAAATGATCACCGCAATGACCTCATAGATGATGCGTCTCTTAATGCGAAGCTTAATTCAATTGCTCAGGGTGATCTGCGCGGAGACATCTCAAGATACCTCCGTCAAAAAGGAATCAACCAGCAGTATAATATGCAGCTGAGTAGCGGAAACGAGAAGCTGGCATCCATATGGTCGCTGGGTTTTGATCAGGTACGAAGCAATATCGTAGGAAATGGTAATAGCCGTTTTACGCTGCGCACCGAGCAGACGTGGCGGCCGGTACCTCGACTGTTGCTGACCGGTGGCTTACAATTCAATGCGAATAATACCTCAGACAATGGAATTACTTCCGTTCGGATCGGAAGTGCTGGTGCAGCATATCCTTATACACGTCTTGTAGACACGGAGGGGAATCCAAACCGTGTGGAACAGAACTATAGAAGCCGGTTTCTGGATACATTGGGTGCAGGTAAACTCTTGGACTGGTCTTATTATCCATTGGTGGATCAGAAGCTTTTGGATAAAGTCAATAATTCAAATGTGCTCAAATTTGACTTTGCGGCACAATACGAATGGGGTAAAGGACTTCGCTCGGAGTTGCGGTATCAATATTTTACGTCAAATGGACTCGACCAGGACCGCATGGATCGGAATTCATTTTATGTACGGGACCTGGTCAATAAATACACGCAATTGAAGGGCAACTTACCCGAACGTCCCATTCCACTGGGAGATATCATGGATCGAACTTCGAGCCGGCAATATGGCCACAATGTAAGGGCACAGCTTTCTTACGATAAGCAGGCTCGCCTCGGAGACATTAACATGCTGGTCGGTACAGAGATTAGGGATAATAGAGGACTTGGGAATACTTATCGGCAATATGGTTATGACCCGGATCTTGAAATATCCCAGCCTGTTGATTATGGGACCATTTATGATTATTATGCAGGGCTGGGAAGGGGGCGGATATGGTATAATTTCAATAATGAACGTAATGTCGACCGTTTTGTATCTGCCTATTTTAACGGTTCGTATAATCTATTAAAGAAATATACAATTTCTGCAAGTGCCCGCCGGGATGCGTCCAACTTATTTGGGGTGAATACCAATAATAGATGGAAACCGCTCTGGTCAGTCGGTGGTCTTTGGAATATTGAGCGGGAAAGTTTTTATAGCTGGACATGGATGCCGCGCCTTTCTCTGCGGGTTACCTATGGAAAAAGCGGAAATGTCAATAATACCATTCCTGCTCAGACGACTATAACATACAGTTCCAGCGCGAGCTCATTAGGTGGGTTTACCAATGCTTATGTAAATAATCCTCCCAATCCTGATCTGCGTTGGGAAAACGTGAGCCAACTAAATAGCGCATTGGATTTTGCGGCTTTCAAGAATCGTATAACAGGATCGTTTTCTTATTTCAGAAAAAATGCAACAGATTTAATTGCTATTGTAAATGTGGACCCGACCCTAGGTGTCGATCTGCTCTATAGAAACGCGGCGAGTTTGCGAACACAGGGCTGGGAACTCCAGCTCAATTCCCTGAATATTGATGCGGCTCTGAAGTGGCGAACAAGCCTTTTGCTTTCATCTAATAAAACAAAGATCACCAAGTATAGCTATAAATCGAATGTGATCGCCAATTTGGTGGCTTCGGGACAAAACCTGTCGCCAATAGAAGGATACTCAGCTTATAATCTCGTCAGTTACCGCTTTATGGGGCTCACTTCGGATACTGGCAGCCCACAATTTAGCGTGGACGGTGAGCCTTATATGAACTATGCGAATCTAAAATCAAAGGTAACGCTCGAAGACCTTGTATTTCATGGTCCGGCAGTGCCGGAGCAGTTTGGCAACCTAAGGAACATTTTTACTTATGGGGCTTGGGAGCTAGGTGTAAACATTGCATATCGCTTCAACTATTTTTTCAGAAGGGAATCGGTCAACTATTCGTCTCTATCATCCAATACGCCGTTGCATAGTGATTATTACAAACGCTGGCAACAGGCGGGTGATGAGGTAACGACCAACGTGCCTGCATTTATCTATCCATTGAATTCGAATAGGGATCAGTTTTACACCAATTCAGATATCCTGGTCGAAAAGGGAGATAACATTTCGCTTCAAGATGTAAGTTTGAGTTATTCGATTCCTGCCAAGTCGACTTATTTCAAACGTATTTCACTGCAGGCCTATGCCCGTAATCTTGGTATTATCTGGAAAGCAACAAAGACCGACCTGGATCCCAATGGCATCACGGTACGCATTCCAGCACAATTTTCCTTAGGTGTTAACGCTCAATTTTAAAATTATGAACAGATTTTTAACTCGGCTCATCTTAGGCTGCATGTTGGTAGCTACGGCTGGATGTAATAAATTTTTGGAGGAGAAATCCAAGAGCTCTTTGGCAATTCCCAAAACGGTCAAAGACTTGCAGGCTCTAATGGACTATGAACTGTATACCATTCGTAGTTTTCCCGTTGGGATAGATGTGGCCGCTGATTATTATTTCATGAATGATAACGATGTGAAAAGCCTAGGGAGCGAGCTCAGCGACATATACTTATTGAACAATAAAGAGACGAAACTTTCTGACTGGTCTGAAAGTTATAAAAAGATTATGTATGCCAATATTGTCCTGGACAATATTGACAGGGCCGCGCTTGATGGATTAACGGTTGCAGATAAAAACTTGACAAAAGGAACGGCATTGTTTCATCGCAGCTGGAATTTCTTTTGGCTTGTACAGCAGTTTTCACCTGCTTATGATGGTGGTACAGCAAATTTTGAACTAGGGATACCACTCCGTAATACATCCGATATCAATGTCAGTTTCCAGCGGGCCACCTTAGAACAAACATTTGTACAGATCATCAGCGATCTGAAAGAAGCAATTTCGTTGCTTCCCGATCTGCCAATCAAAAAAACAAGACCTTCCAAGGCTGCTGCCTATGCCCTTTTGGCAAGGACACTGCTCTATATGGGGAATTTGGATGAAGCTTTAAAGTACGCGACGCTTTGCCTACAGATCCAACCTGATCTGATCGACTATAATCTCATCCCGTCGAATGCTGCGACACCTTTTGAACTCATGAATAGCGAAGTGATCTTCCACTGTAGCCTGGCCGCTTCAGACAAAATATTTGGTGGAACAAAATCGTATGTTGACACGCTATTGTTTAACAGCTACCATGCGGATGATTTAAGGAAAGCACTATTCTATAAACAGAATACAAATGGATACTATAATTTCAAGGGAAGCTATGGCGGACCAACAGGAACGGCTGAGTTTGCCGGCCTGGCCACGGATGAGATTTATCTGATAAAAGCGGAATGTGAAGCGAGATCAAATAAGTTGCTTGATGCAAACAATACCATGACGGAATTATTGAAAGTACGCTTTGAATCAGGTAAGCTACCTATTATACCCAAAGATAAATCTGGACTGACCAATTTTATATTGGGTGAACGTCAAAAAGAACTGGCTTTTCGATTTGGGATCAGATGGGCTGATATTAAGCGATTGAATATGCTTTATGATGCTGGCATAAGCATAAAACGGGTTGTCGATGGAAAAGAGTATGTGCTAGAGCCGAATGATAAACGTTTTGCCATGTGGATTCCGCCAACGATTATTGTCGAAGGCGATCTGCTGCAAAATCCATAGTAAGAGGAGAGGGCATTTTGCCCTCTCTTTTCTTAATCGCCCTTATTCACCTCGATAAAATACATGTGATGTCGGCACACCACTGTTGATTTCAGCTTCCAATTGTGGAGTCATCTGTGGTTTGCCAGCATTATTTTCAGCTTTGATGCCACAAAAAACATTATCCTCCGGACATAAATCTGCGATATCGCCCGAATACGATTGATAGTTGTTGGGATCAGTCAAGTCTCCTGTAGGATCAATAACTTCCCATGATTGTTCAGCAGCACTAGCTGCTTTTTTACTCATTTCATTGGCGTGTCCAACATAGACACCCATTCCTAAGATTGCTCCCAAAATTGGAACAAATAATTTTACTCTTTTCATGTTGATAATATTTTAATGTTTATAAATACAGATCATTGGTTTCTAATTGTTCCAAATCTTGTCCCGGTGACTTGCCCTAGGTTATGCTTAATATATATCTGAATTGTCGCAATCCCGAGCGAAGATCTGGATCAGTTATTGACCAGTGTCCTGTTGGTCGAACTCCCGTCAGAGTTCACTATGCATAGTTTTTTTAATCTCCTTTTTAATTTATACTCCATCAAAAATGCTGGAGCGCCTAGTAATGTAATGCCCAGATTAAAAAAGAAATGCTGCTTCCAGCTCATCTTTTCAAATACTTTACCGCAGGCACAGGGAACATAACCATAGATTTCAATGAAAGCTAAATATGCATAAACTGTATATGCTGTCATCAGCAAAATAGCAAGTCCCAATCCCCAAAATCTTAATTTGGGAATACATAACAATGCTACTGTTCCCAGTTCTAGCATGGGCAATAGATAGCCTAAAATAGCTGTCGACCAGTCAGGAAGAGGTTGTCTATTTAGCTGACTTACAAAAACCGAATGACTAAACACTTTACCTAGCCCAGTCACGAAAAACAGTAAGATCAACATCACTAATGCAAATAGGATGTAGACTTCCATAAATGTTTCCAATTTATTTCTTCGGACATTCTTTAGTGCGCTAGTTTCTGCCACAATCCCATCGTTTTGATTATATTTTTCGTGTTGTTTCATCTTTTGTTCAATCTCTTACTACCTTTTATTAGGCTAAATTACAATGATAAAAGGCCGAGTGTTAAGCAGAAAACAAGCTGTCGATTGGTAGATAATAGGATTGGTTAGGAGGGCGGTTCTTGAAGATCATTTTTAGACGATCGGTCATTTCCCGCATTTTCCTGCTGTTGCTTGAAGGTCAGTGGAGTAAGTCCTGTCTGGTTTTTGATAAATTTATGAAGCTCATTGATACTGCTGAAGCCACATTCCTCAGCAGTGGTAGCTAATTTTTCATTGCCCGCGATAATGGAAGCAATATAATTCAGGAGCAACTGATTGCGGTAGTCATGAAATGTGTAAGCATACTGTTTTTTATGTTCTTCGTTGATACGATCTCTGGACTTTAAAAGCACTGCGGCAACATCCGATAACCTGACTTTAGCCCCTTGATGCAAAATCATAATCTGTAATAAATTACGTGCCTGGTCAATCAGTCTTCCTTGGTTATCCGTCAGTAATTTAAACCGGCTCAGCTGAATCAAAAAGATCAGGTGCTTTAAGAGCATATATTCATTATCAAGAATATGGGGATTGATTTTGCTAAAAAGTAATTGCAATTGGCGCTTGGTCACTTCGCCTACACGAAATGTAACACTTTTATCTGATCGGAGGGACTGCTCTTTCTTGGCATTGACCAGTTGCTGCAAAAAATTAAAATGCCGGTTGGCGGGTGGTCTAAAGAGTCCAGCATCTAATATAAAACCGACTAAGATATGATGACCTTGTGGTATGATAAGCCTGTATTCGCCTTTGGCCAGATAAAGGTAAGCACCCCGCCCTTCTATAAAATCCATCACAAAATTATGTATCTCGTGGCACTGTCTAATCGGCGAGCTGCTTTGTAGCGAATAGGTAAGATGTAGGTCGCCCAGTGTAGTGTACACTGGGATAATTTCTTCTTTTTCCATCCAGAATTCATAGTAATAGAGATAGCCATAGCGACCGTCAAAGGTCTGCTCGCTAATGCAATTGTCGGGCGATATCCAATGCCGCTCCTGAGCATTGCGAATGGGGTAGCTCAAGTCATATTTTGGCAGCTCTGCGAGCTGATATTCCTCGGGAAGGGTAAAGTCATAACTTCTTTCCATAAGATGATAGGTTTTAATATGTTTTTTCTTAACTATTTGGTTTACTGTGGGTAATGGTCTAAATTATAGATTCTAATAAAAACAGGAAATAACACCAAAAAAAACTGTGTATAGGATTGGGCAGCTGTTGAAACGACTCTGAGATACGATGAAATTTAACGGTTAGCCAAATTTAGCGTTCACAGGTTCGCAGCACCTATGCATCCAAAAATGATCCTTAACTCTTGCATTTCTGCCAAATTAGCCAAGTGATCACCTCGCTTTCCTGGCCCGAAAGCAAAGTGACCAAACAGGGCAAGTTTGGTGCTGAGTATGGATAAAAAAGATGTAATAGATATGGAAGATCTTTTTATGAAAATGCAGCTTTTGGCTGATCAGGCGCTATATACATTTTCCAATTCGGAAACAGTAAAGCTCATGATCGAATCTGCGGAAGAAAAATGTAGTTTATACTACCTATAATGCTTCGGCAATAAACCACTGGGTGATCCGGACACCCTTTTTTTGATAACCAATTTATTTGAACAACCATGAACTTAATATTTCAACATCAGAGGCCAGCCCCAGATTGGACAAACGATGAATTATACCTCGGTACCGATAGATGGTACCGAAGCCTCAAAAGTATTTCTGTTTTATACCGCTGGGCGCTGATCCATAGCAATGATGATCTGATCAGACTACTGCGGATGCGGCAAAGTTGGTTGGCACAGCAGCAGTATCGAGCAGATGACAATTTATTGGATCAGCTGATCAGTTCATGGCCGCTGCTCGATCGGCAGCCCCGTATCTGGGCCTGCATGCATATTGGTCCTTATGCAATGATTGCCAGAGCATTGATGATACTGGGCCGAAAGCTGGCCATACTGCTCCGTGAAGATGTCTTTGAAGAACAGGGACAGTTCTATCGGCAGCAATACAAACTGTCCTTTGGTCGTGAAGCTGTTGAAGCTGAACTTATGTTTATTAAAGCTGATCGCGGCAATCCATTGTTAAAACTCCGGGAGGCTCTTTTTAAGGGCTATGATGTAATCATCTTCATTGACGGGCAGCTGCATTTTGGTGAGCCAGGTAGGGGATGGGCCAGGATAAAACTGCATACGATTGATTTGCTGCTACGCGAAGGAGCTGCTGCTTTGGCCAATTGGACGGGTACTGCCATTAGACCACTTATAGTGACTACGATCGCCGGACAAATCAAACTGCGAATTACCGAAGATTTTTGTGTGAAAAGTAAGGCAGATTATTCTGTAGTTATGCAATCTATCGTTGAATTGCTGCGGGACTTAGACGCGGAGGAACTGCTTCAGTGGGAGTGCCTACCAACAATTTTTGAAGGACAGGCTGATCCAGCCGATAAGAAACTCGGCGAGGCTGTCTGGCTACCATTTCTAGTTGGCGGTACAGGGATGCTCTTTGATATAGCCACTGGTGATTCGGTGGGTATCGGAGCAAAGCAATTTGAAATAGCCTTCCGGAAATTTAAAAAAATTGGGGTCATTCCTTAATGTCCCAGTCTTGTTACAGTTTTGTGAAAATCTCTTTTAATTTATAAATTGTCTTTTTAAACAATTTTAATCTGTTTAAATTAAGATTTGTTTTACTTGTAACCTAAACCAATGATGACCAAGGGCAATATTCTTAAACCGTTACCTTATCGTATTCATGCTATTTGCTGGACAATTTACTTTATCTGGATCAGCACTGTGAATGTCTACAAATATGGATGGGGACATCTGCCAGTCATGTTTCCCTTGGGGCTAGTCATGTTGATTATTAGCTATCTCAACCGGGTTTGGCTAAGACGGATGCTTTTTAGGAGGTTTTCGACAGGTGCCATATTTACCCTGCTCAGTTATTTTTTGCTTACGGCGCTGGCTGTATTTTTATTGCTTTATCAGTTCCCAACGGAATTGAGCAGACGGATACTAAAGAATCCCCAGCTTTTCAGGTCAGTTGATTTTGTCATTGATGTGCTGACCTTTTATATTTCATTTGCGCTTAAAGGACTGATCATCGTGGCCATCGAAGTCGGGTATAATTTGACATTGGGCTTATTCCGGCATTTGGGCTTGTTGAGGGGACAATCGGCAGAAAGTCGAAAAACGCAGCTCTTTCGCGACTGGACTGTCCATTTTATGGGCAATCTGACGCAGAGCTTCACCCGGCTGGCAAGGAAAAGAAGTGCTGCATTGATTCGAATCGATCTGTTTTTTGGTATACAGGCCTATGCTATGCGTAAGCTGAATTTTGGGAACAGCATGCTTGGGAAGCTGGAAGATGAGCTTTTTTACCTCCAACAGCTCATGCGTTTGTATGACGAGCGAGGGATTGAGCTGATTACCGATATTAGGGAATTGAATAAACAGATTATTCCCATTATGCTTCTGAGCCTGTATAAAAATATGATCAAACATGGTGATTTTAGTGATCTTTCACAGTTGGGTATTATTCGCGTGTTTAGCGATACAGATAAGGTATTAATTAGTTGCAGGAATAAAGTGGCCGTTGAATCGGCATGGATCTTTGAGGATGGTGGGACAGGATTGGAAAAATTGATGCAATTGCTTCGTCTCGAATATGGTGAGGCATTTTCGTTGATCCAAAAAACGAATGAAGGCATATTTTATTTGAATCTGGAAATAAATTTTTAAACATGGATACGATAAAGAAAATATTAAAACAGGAAGGGCGGATGCGGAAAATCCGTGTCGCCATTGTAGACGATGACCCTGACATTGTCGCAGAATTAAAAAGGTACGTAGATCTAACGGATGGCGTCGAATGTGCCTATGCAACGACCAACCCGAAAGAAGCACTGGTGGCCTTGCGACGTCTCAAATTGGATATCTTATTTCTGGACATTGAGATGCCTATCGTGAATGGTCTAGATGTGTTGGGCCAGTTGGAAAGTTTGCAGCGTATCAATCCGGGAATTGCCAATCTGCAGGTCATCGTCTGTAGCACCAATAGAGAGGTGGGCGATAAAATGTTCCATTATGGGGTGACCGATTACTTTCTTAAACCTTTTGAACAGGAGCGCTATTATAAAGCGATGGCCAAGGCAAAAGATAAAATCCAGGGTCGTGGACTGAATGACCTGGACGAGGAAAATAAGTGTTTTTTTTATGGTACTCGGGGGATGGAAAAACAACGGCTCAATTATGATGAAATCATCTATATCGAGGCTAAAAATGACCAGACCCGGATCTGGATCGAAGAGAAAACCTATATCGAAGTCAACGAAAGTTTTGGGGATATGGTTTTGTGCTTACCTAAGGCCAGTTTTGCGCAGGTGCATAGGAGTTTCGCAGTGTCGCTCAAACATATTACGGCCATTACGACCCAGCTAGTGATCCTGTCAGGGATAGAAATAAGAAGAGGTGAAAGAGGGAAGTATACATATTTTGATCAGTGGATCGAACAGAATACGATCACAGGCAAGCTCAACAGACATGGGATCGTCCGTGATAGGGCAGACAATTAAAAAATAGAAAGCTGAAAATAATTAACGGATTAAAAACTGATTTATGAGGATTATTTTAAATAAAACCAGAAATAGCATCCGCAGGGGGAATGATGGAGCTATTTTATTTGCGTTGCATATACTCTATAAGCAGCTGCATAACATGAAGCATAACGAGATCGAAGCAGAGGACACGGAAGCGGTCTGGTGGGATGCTGCCCATGTGCAGGATTATGTGGGTGTCAGTGAACGGACATTGTATCGCTATCAACATAAGGGGATGCTAGGAACTGTAAGGAAGCACAATGGAAAACGTCTTTTTCTCGCCACTGCGGTCGAACGTTTTAAACGTGCTTACTGGAACCTGTGAGTAACCCATAAAATTGAGATTATAGCCTTAGGGGTCTTTCGTTTTTGAAGGACCTTTTTTTATTTTTCCTTGGATCAATACCTGACCAATACCTATCCATCATCTGCCTTTTACCTACGCTTGTTTTGCTATTCCTTCGGTATTGTTCGGGTGAGTCATTACTGTTGTTGGTGTTAGACCCGAAGCCTCCTCTTGTTACAACGATGGCTGGCTGGTGGACCGGCAGGAATTAGACTGGTGTTGGTCAGGTCATGCTGTGACTTAGGCAGTAGTTTCTGGATGCCCTGCCATACTCCTGCTAATCTGCCGAAGTCCTCCTGCCAATACTCTGTCAACCTGATTTGGCTGGTATGTTTTTGATTTTTAAGTTTTTACGTTTGTGTTGTCAGGCTTAAATACCGGTATGTCTTAGCCTTTGACTATGGTTAAATTTTAAAAAAAAGAAAAAAATGGGAACAATTGTAAATGGAATAAATGGGGGAATAAGTGGTAAAACCGGTTCCGTGATAGGGTCAAGTTGGAAGAGTATCAACTACCTCAAAGGTCTCTACAAAAAGAGCAACAAACCAGCTACCGAAGAGCAGCTGATCACGCAGGCCAGATTCAAGCTGGTGATGCGATTTTTATTACCGATCACCTCTTATTTACAGGTGGGATTCGGTCAGAAAAAAGCCGATCGGCTGACGCCACTCAATGCGGCATTTCAGTTTAATCTGCCACTGGTAATCCAGGGCACTTATCCAAGTTTTACGCTGGATTACAGTAAAATGCGTATTGCAGATGGTGCTTTCTATCTGGGGCCGCCGCGAGCTCCGGTCTATGCCGATGAAGAGCTGACGGTAAGCTGGGATATGACTAACAATGATATCTATAAGACTGCCGATGATGACGGTGTCTACATCATCTGTTATCATCCGGATCAGGATGAATTTTTGGCACCGGCTTCGGTTCCGACACGCAGTGCGGGAACAGTCACCTTTGGTGTGCCGACACATCTGCTTGGAGGGGAGGTACATATGTGGATATTTATGGCTGACCGCAAGAAAAAGCGGGTATCCAAAAGCAGTTATTTAGGGCTGATACAGCTCAGCTAGGTTTTAATGTTGGAATGCCGTCCATTATGGACGGTATTCCATTCATATCAAAATATATCATGAAGAAAAATAGAAAAAATAAAAAAACACCTGCACAGCTGGCACAACAAAAACGATTTGCACTGGCAGTCAGTTTTTTGAGGCCATTGAAAGATATCATTGACCAAGGCTTCAGATTTGTGGCCAAACGTAAGAAACGGTTTGTCTATCCATTTAATCTTGCCATGTCACAGGTCCTGAAGGTGGCGATTTCCGACCAGGCAGGTGTACCTAGTCTGGATCCGCAGAAAGCTTGGCTCAGCGATGGTAATCTACCGGGGCTGCTGGTCTTGGATGTGACGATAGAAGGGAGTAGGATACGTGTATCCTATACTAGCTTTGCTTCCTTTTGTGCTTGGGACGACCATGTTAGGCTCATCGCTTATCAGGTAAAGGAAGGTGTGGCGATACGAAGTCAGTCCCTCGCTTTGCGGAGTGAAAAGCAAGTCTCCCTTGACATACCTGAATCCCTTATCGGGAAAGAACTCCTGCTGTATATTCTCTGCAACGAAAGAGATGGTTTAAAGTATGCGCGTAGTCAGTATTTGGGTACCTATCAGATTAATTAAATTTTTATAGTATAAAAAATGAAAACATTACAAAAACAACTGGTCACTGGTATCGAGGATATTTATTGGCCTTTAACAAGTAGGCAGCTGCTGGGGATTGTCCTCGTCTGTCTTTGCATATTATTTATTTCTGCAGGGCTTGTACTGCAAGCCATAGACCCTACAGCGGGCGTATTGGATATTGGCATATTATCCGTGCTGTTATTTGGCTTTCTGGCTGGATTGCTCGCAATTTACTGCTGTTACTGGTTGCAAGAGATTCTTTGGCAGCCTTTTAAATTCTTTAGGCAAGACCTTAGTTATCACTTTAATCAATTGACATCATGGCAACAATGTATTCTTTATTTTTCGGTGTTCTTTTTGTCGCTGTTCTCTTTTTTGGCGGTTTTGGCCATTCTGCTGTAGAGCGAGAAATAGCAGAAGTTCAGCCCAGGTCTATGGCTATGGGGGCCAGACCTGGACATGAGGATCGCATGATCGCTCTGCGCGATTGTATTGTAGCTGTTGCGGCACAGGAGATCGGTGTCCAGGAAGCGACGGGTAGAAACGATGGTACGAAGGTGGAAGAATATCTGGCCTATACAGGTCTTGACAAAGGGCATTCCTGGTGTGCGGCTTTTGCCTCCTGGTGTTACGGCCAGGCGGGACTGTCCGCTCCGCGCAATGCCTGGAGCCCGGCACTCTTTCCACTAGCCCGGCGGTATACCGGGCAGCAGATACGGGAGGGGAGTATCCAACCCGCGGATCTCTTTGGGATCTATAATCAGGATTTCAGGCGCATTGACCATGTGGGCATCGTCCAGAAAGTGCAGGGACACTGGATACTGACCGTGGAGGGAAATGTTGCAAATCAAGTGTTATCAAAACGGCGTTCTGTATTAACTATTTATGCTTTTTCAAACTGGCTGGACTGAGGGAAGTGGGTATGACAAAGTATTTGAAATATGTTTGGATAATCATGGCTGCTCTGTATGTTCTTGGTTCCTGTAAACTTTACCAGCAGAAAAATAGGGAAGAGCTGAAGTCTTCATGTGTGCTCGTACAAAAGGAGGAGCTGGCCCAGCGATGGTATTCCCTGCAGCGTGATAGTCTCTCCCGTTCTTGGTATTTCTGGACGGACAGCAGCTTCCGTTTTCACCCGGATAGTGGACTGATCGGTCAAAGAGGGAGACTTTTTATGCAGGAATCAAAGTCAAATAGGATGACAAATAAGAGCCTTTCAACCAATGTCAATGCGCTTAGCGCGCAAAAGGCACAAAAATCAACAACCGATAAACGCCGATCAATGTCCACTCCAGATCTTTGGTTCATTGGTTTACTAGTGATCTTACTTTGTATGGGCTGGAAATTTCGAAAATTTTTCAAAACCTTCCTGCCCTGAAAATGGTTGTTCAATTACCACAGGCAGGTTAGATTATTGTATTTTTTATAGGCTAGGCGTTGATTGCCTAGCCTATTTTATTCTTTTGATAAACGGTCGATTTCGTCGTAAAATTGTTGGTCCCACATGAATTCCATATTGAATTTCCCTTCTGAGGTTAAATGGATAGTGGCCTTATTCCATTTATTGACTCCATCTTCAGTGCTGATCTGGTGAAGCTCAAGGATATCAAATGTTAACTGGAAATCGAACTCATCAACATTAATCTGTTTTTTCTCCTTATTGGCATTCATATACTCGCCGATAAAGCTGACCATAGTACCAATGGTTTCAATGTTTAGCTCCGCATAAGCCCATTCTTCTCCGATAACAGCTTTTATATTATCAGCAATAGCTTGGTATATTTCGTCGGTTGTTTTCATCTCATTAATAATTTGGAGCCTTTTTTTCTAATATAAATGTAGTGATTTTTTGCAGGATTACTTATACCTATTGTTGTATATTTGACAAGTATATTTTACAAAATGTAATAATTATTTGTCTTTATGTAAGATATGTTTTACATTTGCTTATGTAAACTTAAGACATATTTTATGAAAACAATTCCTTTATTGCCTAAGTATTTCCGATGGATCGGCCTACTTTTTGTCATTGCCAGTCTAGCCCTTTATGTTAACGATGCGCTGCGGGATCGTTCGACTAACGGCGGATTGTTTGTAGAAACTTTTGTTTTTATCGACGACACCCCCGGAAATCCACCCGCTTTATTTCAGCTAAAGGAAGTAGATCTATTATTGACTTTGATTTTGGTGACTTTGCTAATCGGTCTGTCCTGTATAGCATTTTGTAAAAGGAAGACTGAAGACGAAATGATCAATTCTATACGGCTATATAGCTGGTCCTGGTCTGTTATTTTAATGATCGTTTTTGGTGTCATTGTGACCATCTTTGTCTACGGAATGACCTTTGTGACATTTGCATTTTTCTTCGGGCATTTATTGTTGTTAACATATATTGGTATTTTTAACCTTAATATATGGAAGATGAACAGGAGGATCGTACATGAAGAATAAGATCAGGATACATCGGTTGATGAAAAATTATTCGCAAGCGCAGTTGGCGGACTTGGTCGGTGTCAGCAGACAGACCATCAATGCATTGGAGGCGGAAAAATATATACCATCTACTGTGCTATCGCTCAAGATATCGCGTGTGCTCCAGCAGCCTATTGAGCTGCTGTTTGAACTGGAGGATAAAGATTAGAGGCGCTAGGGAATAGCTATAAAAAACGCTTGAACCGGGGAGATTCAAGCGTTTTAAACTAACCAATTATAAACCTAAATTATGAGTCTAAAGTAATACACTTTCTGTGCCAGACTAAACCGAATGACAAAACTACTGTGATTATTTTTACCCCAATCTTCTTGCGCTGAAAATGGTTATTCAATTACCTTAAGCATTAGATTTATTGTATTTTTTATAGGCTAGGTGTTGATTCCCTAGCCTATTTTAATGTTATATACGTTCATTGGCAGATACCTCTTGTTGCGAGATACAGTAAAGGTTTCTGCATAAGATACTTTCTCCAAATACGCTTGATTTCATCTCTTTGGATGACAGATAAGTTGCTCTTGCCTATGTGGATAAAGGGCTATAAAGCTAACGCGCTGAACTATTTATTTTTAACACAACGAATTCTAACAGCCTCACTAGGGGCTGATGCGCTCGGCCTAAATGTCAGCGGCTTGATCTCATAACTACCTAAAGTAGTCCGTTTGTCGTCACTATAAGGCTGCTCAAAGGCTAGGTATTTTTTTCCAGCAAGCAGATAGGCACTTTGGGTAGTTGGCGCAAAACGATACATCCCAGCAGAGATAAAGTAGAAAGACCGGAAATATAAATACTTATCCATTTCGGGTTTTTCAGGCTGATAGTCAATGCCAAAAAACAAGCCTGTCTTCAGATAACTATTATTTCCTGTATCATATTTTGCATGATATATTTTAGTATTACTGGACATTAAGCTAACGATTTGCTCACTGGTAGGAAGTCGCCATGAATTTAATGGTTTTACCAATGCACAGGGATCTTGATTTGCTACTGCAAGTGGCTCTTGTGCATAGGATCCGTTTACACGATACATGCGCATACCTTTGACGCTGTCGTCAAAATCCATATACCAAAAAGCCTCCGTCTGATCGGCTGGTGATGGCGACCAAGTATAGTAAATGCTCTCATCGCTGGGAGGAGCGAATTGGTAGATCCCGTCTCTGTAAATTAGATCTCCTATACTCCAATTCGTACCGGCCACTGTTATAGAGGGATCAGTTGGTGCCTTGAGGTTAATCTCCAAAGTGTACTTTACCCCAGGTCGTAAATTCCAGCCGTCTTGTACCACATCTTTTGGGGTGCTTCCATTGACGGATACATTACTTAGTTTGACTGAGCCACTTACCGTTGCCGCGGATGCAATAAATGTTGAATCTGAATAAATAACCTTGCCGCTCTTGTTTTGAAATACAAGTGGTACAGACTCTAACGCTCCATGATAAGAGAGGGTTCTATCGGCAAGCGAGACATCAATAGATCCTTTGGCATGTGAAGGGCTTATAGCTCCTCCTCCAATACTAATTTCGCCAACCGCCGAAGCGTCCAACTTCAACGTAACTTGCGTAAAAAGATGGGCTAATGTTGCATTAAGTTCATTCTGACCATCCTTTACCTCAAAAGGAATCTGATCGATCATCAGATCCTGATCTGCGCTCAACTGTTCAAATTTCGCTGCGTTCAATTTAGCCCCCGAATTTAAGTAGGGTAACGGGGCATTTGTACCAGAAGCATAGATGATGAAGGTATATTTACCGTTGTCTATTGTAAAATCCCTTACGCCTTCTCCCTGTTTAAATGATTTTGTCTCTAGGTATTCACCTAAAGCATCAAAAATCGCGACATAATAAGAAGTGCCTTCTTTTAGCGCTTTCTGTTCACTTGTTGCACGTACTGCCGATTTGTTATTAGAAGCTTTGGAATAGGAGGCTTGTGCTCCTACTTCTCTTAGCGTAGCGACTAGTGTGTATTGGTCATTATAAGCGATTTCTTTTGACTGCGACACGTCGGCTGTACGTCGTCCCGTTACAGCGATTTTGCTCTTGTCATCCGGCAAAGAAAATGTCTGTCCGATATTTAACCGTACAGTGGAACCATTTACATTGCTGATATCGGAGCGCTCTTTACTACAGGCATTGATAAGTATAACCAAAACAAATAAAAGGCTACTATAGCTATACCTTATGTTACTTTTCATATTCTTACTTTTCTTAAAAAAAATCTTAAATTCTGCTATTTTATATGCCGTTTAAACGAATTGCAGCCGTCTCCATTACCGCTTCACTGTTTCATTAATGGGAGGACCTTGGTATTGGATAGGCTCAATTTTCTACAAAGTGCTACCAGTCCAATTCTTTTGTCTGCGTTTCGGTTTCCCAGGATTCTGTGAGTGCTGGCTGTACTGAACCTGTCGAAATACTATACTCTAAAGCAAGCTGTTGAACCTGGATGCTTGGTGCTTCATAAACAGGTGTATTACAGCCAAGGATCAAGTTGTTTTCGTTCTTTTGCATTGAAACTTGAAAATGTCCTTATAAAAACCAATATTTGAAGAGCCAAACGTTGAGCTTTAGTTAAATTATTTTGACTGATTCACTATTGCCTTTGACTGCTTTAAAAAAGCAAAAAAGGAATTTTGCCAGATACTGCTCAACTCGTAACCTGAGATAGCGATATAAACGTTTAATAACCTTTGATTGACTGATTGATGAAACCTGAACAAAATGAGGACTTCTACCTTGAAGTACAAAAATATTGGAAGTCTGTTGTCCACAAAGCAGCAGTAATCGATCCCCTGCGACTCCATCAGCAGCTCGAAATCTATAGGCGGCTATTCAATATCTTTCAGGCCGGTGATTATTATTTTTTGCTATTTGATATCTATCACGGGACCATTGCTGAAGCCAGCGCCGAAATGATGACGGTATTGGGCTTTGATCCGCAGGTGATCAACATGGCTTTTTTTATGGATCACATACATCCACAGGATATGCCTTATTTTCTGACTTTCGAACGTCAGGTTACTGACTTTTTCAATCAGATCCCGGTAGATAAAATCTGTCATTACAAGGTACAATATGATTTAAGGGTCCGGAAAGAGGATGGTCATTATGCCCGTTTATTAATTCAGTATGTGGTAGTCAATCATGAAGAACGAAACATTTATCATAGCTTGCATGTGCATACCGATATTACGCATATCCAAAAAAATAGTCATCCCAATTTTTCGATTATCGGCCTGCATGGTGAACCGTCTTTTTACAATATTCAGGACGGGACCATTACTTTTGCCCAAAAGTTACTTTTTACCGATCGGGAAAGGGAAATTCTAAAAGCCATTGTCGAGGGGCTGAATAGCAATGAGATTGCAAAGCTCCTGTGCTTAAGCATCCATACCATTAATTCTCACCGTAAAAATATTTTGGCAAAGGCGGCTGTCAAAACACCACTACAACTGATCAAAAAATCCATTGAGGAAGGCTGGATTTAGTTTCCATAAAATATCACTAGGACTAGCTATTTTCTTGTGCCATTGCATTTGGTAAATTTATAGGACCTGATAGATCGTTTGTGATCTTGGGGGTATTAGCCATGTATAAATTGTGTCAAGCATATTAAAACCAGTGTTATGAAAACAATTTCAATAATTCCTTCATTTGGAGACAAAGGACAACATGTAGAGGCTGTCCAGATCAAACTGACCGAATTAGGTTACAGTTTGGGTAATATTGATGGGGCCTATGGAAACCAGACCAAAAATGCCATCAGATCCTTTCGGGATGCGCATAATTTGGACGGAAATGGGCAACTAGACGCCGCAGTATTGAAGCTGCTTGGCCTCACGGTGGAAAAGGAGCTCAGTGATGATCCCTTTGTCGCGATCCCAAGCTTAGTGGACCGGACGGGAATTTCAAAAACAAGGTGGGAGAATGGCAATAGGGGACAGGCTCCATATGGCTTTTACTATGGTATGGGATTGCTCTACGCAAATCTATACGAAGGGCTAAAAAAGGGAGATCGCGTAGCACTGGATATTTCAAAGCCCTTGGGGGATAAACGCGATAAAGACGCGCTCTTGCGTTTTAAGGAGTTGATCAGCAAGGAGACAGCAAATGAATTGGGCACGGCGGAGGATCGCCTACGTGGATTGTTTGTGATGCTTTTCGGTCTGGGGCTGATGGAAAGCAATGGAAAGCATTGTTGTGGCTGGGATCGCGGTAAGCTCACAGGAAGGGGCGATCCGACAAAGATAAAGGTGCCGACAGCTGAAAACTCGGAGGCAGGACTCTTTCAGACCAGTTATGATATTCTGGAAGCTGTTTCGGCATCCGGCCGGAAACTCATGCTGGAAATTTTTGGTAAATATCAATTGTCGCAGGATGGTACCATCGCGCTGTTTGCTAAAGGTGCGCATTGTAGTCTGCAGGATGCGGAAAACTACGGCGAAGGGGAGGGTAAGGTGTTTCAGTACTTGTCCAAAACTAGTCCGGCCTTTTCGGTCGAGTTTACTGCGGTAGGATTGCGTAGTGCTGCCCGACATTGGAACCCGATCAGAAATGTCGGCGATCACGAAGATGGTCTACAGATCAAAAAGGAATGTGATGACCTGTTAAAGGATATTCAAGCCTATGTGGATCAATACCTTGATGCTGAACCTCAAAATATGTGGGCATTGCCAACGTTAGGTACAACGCAAAGTGATCCGTTAAAACAGCAGGCATTGGCGTTAGCAAAAGAGATTGGACAAAAGCATCAATTGCAGGAGCTATTTGACTTTGATCCAAAAAGCAAGGCCAACTATTGGGCGATTGTGGATTACAATAAACCGCGCACCGAAAAACGATTGTTTATTTTTGATCTTCAAAATAAGGAAGTAAAAAGCTATATGGTGTCACATGCTAAAAATTCGGGTGACCTATATGCGACTGAATTTTCGAATGAAATTGGCTCCAATAAATCCTGTCTGGGGATTTTTAAGACAGGAAAAACGTATATCAGCGATAAAAATGGCCGTTCGCTCTATCTGGATGGATTGCAGGAAACCAATAGCCATACGCGTGAACGATATATTGTGTTGCATCCCGGCGAGTATGTGACCGATAAAAATGCGGGGCGGTCGCTGGGCTGTTTTGTGGTAAGTCCAGTTTACGTCAGAGAGGTAATTGATCACTTGCAAGGTGGATCGTATCTGCTGGCCTGGCGCTCTTGATCGGCGGGGTGGGCAACCCTTACGTTGTTATAACTTCCACTGTTCAGGTAACAGTGGAAGTTATTTTTGTAGCAGTTGATAAAAGCCGATTTGCGATCTGCTTATTTGGCTGGGATTTCTTTTTTGACCTTTCCGAAATTATAGGAAATCCCAAAGAAATGGCCAAAAGTGAATTTGTCGTTTGTGGGTACAGTACCGCTCGTGCCTAGATCATAGCCAACTGAACCGTCGGTTTTGTAATCGCCCATGATGCTGGAAGTCCGGCCCATACTCAGACCGCCCTGAAGGATAATGCGCTCTTCCTTACCTAAAATAACACCTATGCCGGTCAAAAGCTGAAATTTTTGATTGGTTGTAAATAGAGCCCCCAGACTCAATGTTGGACGCACCCAATCCGCACTGCGCAGGGAAAGATTGACCGTTGACCCAAAGCCAAAATCATAATCTCCTTTTTTCTTATCCCAGATAGTTTGATTTGCGCCTGTTCCTCTGATCTCGTACTCTTTGTCCATTAATGAGGAAATAAACACACCCGCGCTGACGTCAATTTTGACGCCACCTTTTACCCAGATGTTGTAGGTATATTTATCCAGGGAGGGGGTCGCTTTATTACGGGCATAACGTTCTACCGTCACTTCGACGGCATCGATATTTTTGCCGTTGATATCCACGGGCAGCAGGTAGTTGTGAAGTTTTAGCTGCTGCATTTCGTTTACCTTTTCTTTGATCTTGTCCGAAACGGGCTGGATATTTTTAAGCGTTTCTGCATAGATTTTCTTGGTTTCGTCAAACTGGTTGGCTTCATTGCCGATTTCTTGGCTGCTGTTGATCACGGATGCAAAGGCGGTCAAAAAATCGCTTCTCTTAGTTGAAAAGTCACTTGCATCAAGAAAATCTTCGGCAGCGATCTTCCCTATATATTTGTTCAGCTCCAGATCCAGATCATTGAACTTTTGGCTAAGTATGGTGATTGCTGTTTTAATATTTTCGATATCATCGCTTTCTTTTTTTGCCGTGCCAAGCCGTGTTGTACCTAAAAAATTATTGAATTTAACGGTATTGACAAAATTGGTGGAATAAGTTGAACGCGATGTATAATTAGCTCCCAATTGTTTTTTTAATTTATCGCGATCGGCGATCAGGGTATTAATTTCATGCTGCTTTTGCATGATCTGCATATCTATAATAAGATTTTTGTTTTGCGCGTCTTTACTTTTCGGATTGGCTGACCTTTGCTCTTCAAGCGCTTTGACTTCATTGTTTATGCTGTCTATCTCCGCGTCCGCATCCTTGATTTTCTGATCAGTGGCGGCGGCCTCCTTGTCCGTTGGAGGAATCGGGACAGCCTTGCCACTGAGGATTTTTCCGATACTGTCCAATGGATTGGGGCCGCTGTTTTCAAAGAGATTGACCAATCTATGGTTGATCACATAGGTATACTTGTAGGGATTTGCGTTTATCAGTTTGAAGGCTAAGGGCTCACGGCTTCGTATATCCAGTCTGGTGGAATTGTCACTGCTCGTAAGCGAATTTCGGGAAGGACTACCCAAGTCCAATGTGAAAACTTTTGTGGCAACTTGGCCCAGGACAGGGGCGGTAAAGCTCAGTGCCAATGCGATTAATAGGAGTTGTCTTTTCATATGGATCCGTTTATTATGGTTAACATCATTTCATTGGATTAATGACAATTGATATCAATAACTCCAAGTGCCATCTGCTGGCATATGGTATGGCGTAGTATCGTATCGGCTAATTAGCCTCAAGATAATATAAAATTGGATGATGGTCAATCACTAGAACTAGTGATTTTTATAAAATGCAGCCTCCTCTTTTACACCTTTCATTTAATCGTAATAATTTAAAAAGAATTGAATTTATCCAAAAACAACTGGTCTGATCATTAACAATAAGACCGCTGCAGGGGATCGTCCAGAAAATAGAGGGCAACTGCTGTATATAATGCAAAGACAGCAGCAGCAACAGTGGAATCGTGATAGTTTGTCTCGGTACTGGTATTTTTGGACAGCCAGCAATTTTCGATTTCATCCGGATAGTGGACTGATCGGTCAAAGAGGGAGACTTTTTATGCAGGAAGCAAAGTCAGATAGGATGGCAAACAAGCGCCTTTCAACCCATGTCAATGCGCTTAGCGCACAAAAGTCAACAACCGGTAAACGCCGATCAATGTCCACTCCAGATCTTTGGTTCATTGGTTTACTAGTGATCTTACTTTGTATGTGCTGGAAATTTCGAGAATTTTTCAAAACCTTCCTGCCCTGAAAATGGTTGTTTAATGACCATAGGCAGGTTAGATTATTGTATTTTTTATAGGCTAGGTATTGATTGCCTAGCCTATACGAGTTTTGATAAACTCGTACATGACATTATTTACTCTTCTTCTCCGGTGGGATACAAGATAGGACCAATAATTCCTCTCTTTCTGAAATTTTCTTCATTTCTTAGAAAGTGATTTTTACTTACAGTATTCAGATAGTTTTCAATGGGCTCCAGACCAACAGATTGCCTTCTCTGGTTTATATTGCTTAGATCTTCAACGTCTGCAACAAAAGCCTGGCATGAATCTGTACGATAGGATACCTGTGTCCCGTAAAGCTGCTTTTTGCCGGCACGGATCCTTATCCTGTCGACAAGATAGGCGTAATAGGTAGAATGGGCATTTTTCTTTTTTACCTGCGTTTCCATCTTTTCTAAAACCTGTTGTTGAAACTCAGGCCATTTGTCGCAATGCTGCACAATAAGCCAAAAGCTTTTACTGCCCTCTTCACCCACAAGATCAAAGCCTGGGAACCCATACTGATCAAAAATTATCTTCGCTTCATGGTAATTTACAGTCGCTATACTATCAATAAGTGCCATATGTGGCTTGCTTGCCGGTTTTATACTTTTCGGCGGATGTTGCATGGTTTCCTGATCACGCTCCGCCATATGTTTTAATTTATCTGAAAGAACTGAGTCAATTTGTGCATTACATAAAAATGTAATAAATAACTGAAATACGATAAATAAAATATTTTTTTTCATTGCAGTTTGATTAATGCTGGAAAACTTCCAATCGAACTTAGTTAATTTAATAATCCTATAATGAATAAATTTATTAGTGTCATGAATTTTTCTATTCCTGAAATAGTTTTACTTTCATTGTTTCAGGTCTATATTAGCGACGGACAATGCTTTATGGATCAGTAAAGCGGGAAGCCACTATACAAATGAGTAAACCTAAAAAGTTAAAGTTAGAGTCACTTAACGACAATCCGTTATTTGTTGAGATCACAAAAGAAGAGTTAAAGAGATTAAAAGGTGGTGTAAGTCTTCATGGAACAGCCACTCAAATTTACACTACCGGCGGAGAGGTTTCCGATTGGGGTGACGAAGATGCATAAAAAAATTGCTATATCTCAACATGGTTGGAAGCAGATTTCATCGAAATCTGCTTCACCTTTAAAAATAATGTTCATTTCAAATTCTTGCCTCGTATAAAACGTATAAAAGCACTTACAAAAAGTCTAAGCTGAATAATAATTATGATCCTGATAATAAGTCAAATAGAATTTGAAGAATCCACTAACAAAGTAATAGACTGGTTAGACCATTATGGGGCTAATTACTTTAAAATAAATGGTGATGAACTTATATACCCATACATCTATTCACTCGTTGACAAGAAGTGGCAATTGAGCTCAGATAAATTTAATCTCCCTGCTCCCTCTGAAATAAGTGTAATCTGGAATAGAAGATGGGTTAGCAATCCACTGTTGCTTCAGAAATCTCATGTTTTTAAGGACGAAATCCTCAATAAAGAAAACGAAAGCTATATCAGGAATGAGTATGCAGCACTAAAAGAACTCTTTGCATACTATTATAAAGACTGCAAATGGATCGATCCGATTGAAAACATAAAGCTTAATAAGTTAGTAGTATTGGAAAAAGCGAAAGCTATAGGTTTAGAAATTCCCAAAACACTTATAACCGGTGAAAAGAGTGTTTTGAGAAATTTTATTAAATCAAATGGTGAAGTCATCATTAAAAGTTTGTACCAATTGAAATTTATGAAAATTGATCATACAGCTTTCAATATGTATACGGAAAAAATTAACGCTGATCTACTCGATAAGTTGCCCGAAACTTTTTTTCCAGCCTGTTTTCAGACCTTAATTAACAAAAAATTTGAAATTCGAACATTCTATTTTTTTGAACAGATGTATTCAATGGTGATTTTTTCCCAACTGGATGACGCTACTAAGATTGATTTTAGAGCTGAAAATTATAATGATCTATCAATCAAAAAGACCCCATTCTTACTACCAGATGCTTTAAATAAGAAAATTAAAATCCTTATGAAAGAGCTAGGGTTATGTACAGGTTCAATAGATATGATTGTATCCGATAAAGATGAATATATATTTTTGGAAGTAAATCCGATCGGGCAGTTCGGCATGACTTCAATTCCGTGCAATTACCATATTGAAAAAAAAATTGCACTCAAATTTATGGAAATGGATAAAAGATTTTATGAAAGAAAACTTACTCCCCAAGCTTAAACATGCACTAAAAAATGAATCAGATTTGAATATGTTGCCAGCAACTTATTTATTTATGACTCCTGCCCCCTCGGAAGAAACACATTTTAATCGAACAGACAAGGTAGATTTCTATAAGGACAGAAAATATTATTTGCATAAGTTTTATAAACCTATTAGCCAGTTAGAATTTTAATTTTATGGGAAAAGATGAATTTTTAATTTTATACCCTGTGTGTAAGACAGTTCGGGGGGCTAGGAGAGGAATGATATGTGATCTACAAAATCTGAGCTATCATCTTGTTCCAAATAGTTTAATTGATATAATTGACCAGCTGTCAATTACTCCCGTAGATCAGTTGTATCAGGAAACGGAGGGTGAAGAAAAACCTATTTTAGCGGAGTATATTAATTTTATAATCAGCAAAAGATTAGGTTTTGTTACAGCGAGTCCGGAACTTTTTCCACCCCTGAGTGACATGTTTGAATACCCAAGCCTGGTGTCCAATGCGATTATTTCGATCGATGAGCATTCAGCTCATAATTATAAATTGATATTCAGTGAGTTAAGTGAGCTGAATTGCAAAGGCCTAGAACTCCGGTTTTTAAATACCCCAGGCAACGAAGAATTATTCAATCTACTGACATTGATACAAAATACCCGGATTCAGTCAATAGACTTAATAATTAAACATACGGAGTTTTTGACCCCAGATTTTTTTTCAAAACTTACCGGTCAATTCCGAAGGCTGAATTATATCCAGGTGCATTCGGCACCAATGAATGAAGAGATTGAAATAAAAGACAACTATAGTTTTTTAAGATACACAAGTAAGTGTATTTTGGATCATTCATTTTGTGGGCGGATTAATGAGAAAAATTTTTCCCCAAATATGATGCTGTTTACAGAATCAATCCATTTTAACAATTGCTTAAATAAAAAGATTTCAATCGATGAACGTGGAAAAATAAAAAACTGCCCATCGATGACGAACGATTTTGGCCAGCACGGAAATGTTTCTTTGATAAAAGTAATTAATGATAAAAATTTCAGTGCACTATGGGGAATCACTAAAGACCAGGTCGAAATCTGTCAGGTGTGCGAATTTAGATATATATGCATAGATTGTCGTGCATATAGAAGTACCGAATCCATTACATCCAAGCCCCTGAAATGTGCGTATAATCCCTACCTTGCCCAATGGGAAACCTTGAATTAGTCGTATTATATGGAAAGAGAAAAAATTAAAACTTTTGCAATTAACCTTAAGCATCGAGCGGATAGACGGAAACATATTATTGGACAATTTGAACGGCAGAAAGAATTTGATCTCGAAATTTTTGATGCAATTATTGATCAAAACGGATCTTTGGGACTAATAAAAAGTGTCCTTTCAATCGTAAAGACTGCGTCGGAATTAGATCTTGATTATGTGCTAATCTGCGAAGATGACCATCAGTTTACGGAGCATTTTTCATCCGAATTTTTACTTGACCAGATTCATACCTCAAAGAGAATGGGGGCCGAAGTGTTATTGGGCGGCGTGAGCTGGTATGATGCAGCTGTGCGTGTTAAAGAAAACTTATATTGGCTCAATCAGTTTAATGGAACACAGTTCTTACTGATTTATAAAAAATTATATCCGGCAATTCTAAATTACAGTTTCTCGGGCACTGATCCATTAGATATTGTCATAAGCCGTATTTCTGCAAAGATTTTTACCTGCTTCCCTTTTCTCTCACAACAGACATATTTTGGGTATTCTGATGCAACAGCCATTCATGACTTAAACCAGATTAACAGTTATGAATTATTTTTAAATACTGAAAATCGACTGGAGAAAAACCGAAAGATAGATGACTTCTATAACAAATAGCTAAAAATAAATAATGATATCTTTTCCAATATTTCACTTACCAAATGAACAAGATAAAAATGAACTTCAGCTGTTAAATTCCAAGGGGGAAGTATACGTATACGATTGTTTATCCCCTTTATCAGCTAGTTCTGGCGTTAACATAGAGCAACAGAAAATGTTATCATTACAATCCTGTGTGGATTATTGTCTGGACAATGAAGAAGACCTGTTCCTTTTTATAACAGACTGTTATGCTAAAATTTTGGATTTTGATATCGAAGAGGTAATTAAAGATATTGAGGTTCCTTTGGTCAGGGGTATTGACTTACTTTTGCTAAATGCCACAATTGTCGAAGATTTAGTGCCATTATCGGAAAAGATTTCATGGATTAATTGTTTTTTTGGGTCAACAATAATGGTGTTTTTCAGGCCATCATTTAGTAAAATTAAAAATTATGCGGCAGTAAATGAGAATTCTTTCGAAACGAATTTATTTGAACTGCTTAATAGAAAGATTCTTTTCCATGAGCAGATCTCCCCGCCCTCTCTTCCTGAGTTAAAAATGGAACAGTATGGGAAACAGGATTTCGAAGAACTTTTGCAGATTACCGCACTCCAGATTCAGCTGTATAAAAATGTTTATCTTCACTATACTGGGTTTAAGGAATGTGACTCAGCCATGGCAGAAGATAAAGCTAAATTCATACATAAATATTCACGCTATGTGGTACTCAAAGAACGATTTATATCGTGTTTTCTCTAAGAGGATAGCTATACGTTTTCCCTTTATTTTTATATGATCTCTAAAATCCGAAGCAGCGTGAATACATGGTATTGTGAAAGCTTGGGGAGGCTCCTAGTTTTGTTGCCCAGTAATTTGAAAAAAAATCAGATCAGGTCTTTAATTTTTTTAGATCCTCTTTTAGCTGTGTAATCCGCTCCCCACGTCTTTTTCTCGAATCTCTTAAAAGTCTGATCTGTTCATTCAGTTCCTTTATAATGCCCAGCAATATTTCTTCCCGCTCATTGTTGTTTGCCTCGACAGTATGCTTTGGTATGCCATCATGATCTGATTTATCAATTAATAATTCCCGGAATGAAACATTTAGACAGTCCAAAATTTTTAAAAAAAGCACTAATTTCACGGAGACCTGATGATTTTCTATTTTATTATAATTAGACTGGGAAATATTCAATTTCTCACTGATATAAAACTGACTATATCCTTTTTTAATTCGAATTGACTTAATTGAATCCATAATCTCTCTCTGAAATAATTCGGCATCCATATGTTGTATTGCTAGTTATATATCATTGTGGTTTGTAATAGGGAAACTTGCTTTGTTTCGGATTATCCTTTCACCCTTGCTTTGTTCGCTCTCAGATAAAATGTGATCGTTTTGACTGTGAAGACGATATTTATACAAAGAAGCACTGATATGTTTACTTTTTTGATAACCTGAGATTTCCATTAAGGGGAATAATATGGCCATATCGTAAGGCATTTTTAAAAAGTTATTTTCTTCATCTTTCAGGAAACTAAGGTGGGGGTCCTGGTGGATTACTTCTTTAAATAAATGATATTTAAATGTCCTAAAATGGAAAGCTTTCCAGGTTACTTCTCTTAAACGAAGAAACTCACTGGATGAATATTTATCACTGACAACTCCGTTTGCGTTCATAATGCTCATTCCGCCATACGTCAGGGCGCAGTTATATTGATGGTATACACCGTTTATAATCGCTAGAACATAGTTGTGAGCCAGCGCATCATCACCATCGAGGAAACATATGATATCATCATCTCCGAAATCGGTGTTTAAAAGTTCGTCTGCAATATTTCTGATGGCGTATTTTCTGATAGTATTCTTTTTTGCAATAAGCTTTTCTGTTTCTTTAATCGATTCTAATCCCCCATCATCTGAATCATCGTCCAGCAAAATATGTTTATAATTACCATAGTTTTGCTGCGCGACAGAATCTACACACTCCTGTAAATAATTTCCCGCATTTCTAAAAGGAGTAATCAGGACAATATTATTTTCAGCTTGAATAAAATCCTGTTCTGGATTCAGAACAAAATTATACGGACAGACCAGCTTTAAAATTTTTGAAAGAAGATCACTATCGATATCTTGATCCAGTTCTTCCAGAATATGAATTATATAGTGGAAGAGCCCTTTTGTAATCAAAAAGGCATCAACATCGATCAAATTATTTTCCATCAAAAAGTGACTGCTGAATCTTATACCGTCTGTATGATGATTCTGGATATATAAAAGATGAATGTTGCTATCGACGGCAATTTGAATAGATTTTTCTATTAACGCATATGTTGGTAGTTGGTTTAAAGGATTAAGTACAAATAAAATAACATCCTCCTCATTTTCAATAGCCCACTTTATACCTTCGGACAATAATTGGTTGATCGAATTAAACCCGTTCGGAAAAGGCTGGATAAAAGTTTTATTCTCTCCATGAGCACAAAGCTGGCTACGGAGGTCCGAGAGACAAAATGTTGTTATCATGGAATAATCTTTTTGGGTTTTATATGCTAAATTTATTGGTTTATCCAGGAATGCTCCCAAAAGTGTGTCATAATGCCTTTTTTCCGAAAGATACTTTGGCCGCGGATTTCATCATAAGAATATTCAAAGATCTCTTTAACGGGGATAAATGTAAAATTATCGGTGGAAAACTTACGCATAGTCGAACGCATCCGATAAGGCCCGGAATATTGCGGTGTATTCATGAGATCACGTTCGCCGCGGTCATAAGTGGCGACAATATCGGTTACGAGCTGATGTAAATAATTATTCCCTGGAGGGGAGCAAAAATGTTCCGAAGCTAATGTGTCGTTCAATGGATCAATAACAAAATATCCATTTGGCTTGCTTATATATAAGTCCTTAAATAAGCTGATATTATTTAGCGAAATATCCCAGTCAATATAATATCCTCCATAATGATAGACCAAAAGATACCGAGCGATGTCAGCTGCTTCCGCGGTATTTCTGGCAGTAAGAAAAGCTTCGAGAGCAAAGGGATAATGTTTTCCGATAAAATCAGCAAGGGATTCATCATCCCAATAGATAATTTCGTAATTGAAGTCCAGGAGGCTCTGCCACGAACCTAGACACACACTGACTAATTTACTTGGCGATTTTCCTGCGATCTGATGGATTATTTTTGGTAACATGATCCTAAATTTAACGGGGTTTTCAGTTTGAAACTATTCCAGACTTTATTATAATCTAAAAAATTAACGTACACTTTGCCGGGGCTTCAGTATCCCAATTACATCCTCTTTCTCTAGGGATATTAACGGATTCCTTCGATAGGTAATACCGCTTTTTCCTCCAGTGGTGAACACAATTCTTCTCCGTTCATAATAATCCCCTGTGCCATTTTGAATGACGCTTCAAGATTTTTATAGCTATATCTATTTCACCTTCTGATAATTTATAATCTATAGTTTGAATGCAATTTTTGTTAAATTCCATATTATTTCTTTTACTTAGGCTTACAGTTGCTACATGGTGTAGTAATGTATTTCAATGAGATCTCTTTTATTTGTACAATAAAAGAAATACTGTTCTAAGTTAATAATTTTAAAACGAAATAGGGGTAGGTGTAGGTGGATTTTTTAAATATTACCTAAATTAGTGGATGTTTAATAATTCAAAAATTTAAATTGACAATATTTATGTGCGTTAAAATAAATTATTGAGAAATTGATGTGGCTTTTTGTGAGGCCTTTCACATAACTATATAAATAAAAAGTATCGATTATGATCTTCCTGTCTGCTCAGCCTGATGACTATTATTTCATATGGCAATTGGAACTGCAAATTGCTAACTTTCATTCTTTAGGGATTCCAAAAGAAAAAATCCATATATTACTTGGTTTTGATCAAAAAAGAGGATTACAGCAACATATCAAAAAGTTTGTAAGTTACTACAGCACACGAGCTCGTATATTTATTTATGCTGATGAGAGATTGTCCCGTGTTTACGCATCATCGCTTCGACCTCACTTGATAGGTAAGCATTTCGAAAAGTTTCCCAATTTGCAGGAAGAAGCTATTTTTTATCACGATTCAGATATTATCTTTAGGGAACTGCCTGATTTTGAAAAATTATCGAACGGCAACAAGTGGTTTGCGTCAAATATTCAGTCGTATTTGGGGTATGACTATCTATATCATATTGGAGGTAAAATGCTAATTGAAGGAATGGCTAAGATAATTGGTATAGATTCCGGGACGGTAAAAGATAACGATAATCATGTAGGAGGGGCTCAATACCTATTAAAAGATCTTGATGCGGCCTTCTGGAGAGAAGCTGAAAAAAAATGCGAAGAGTTATTTATATTCCTGGAAAATTTTAATGCAAGGCTACGGGAAAGAGCCTTAATAGCTGGAAAGCAGTTGGTTATTGTTCAATCCTGGTGCACTGACATGTGGGTTTTGCTATGGTGTGGCTGGAAAAGAGGTGCGCAGCTGGAAGTAATACCAGAACTTGATTTTTGCTGGCCTCAAGATCCAATTTCAGAATGGAATAATTGCCATATACTTCATTATTCGGGGGTTCATTCTTCTGAAGATAAAACTGCTTTTAGAAAAGGAAGCTATTTAAACTACTCACCGATCTACGATGACGATATAAGATCCATCAGCTCAGATAACTGTAGTGCACCGATGAGGGACTTGATCTTGCGGAACAGGGATGAGCTGGAGAAAAGGAGAATCGAGCTCTCAGACATCACTGTAATTATTGACTTATTGGCCTTCGGAAATTCTTATGACCATAACATAGATGTTATAGTCCGGTATTTAATCTGTAATATTAAGGTGGCCATTGTTGTAATAGCCTATCATGATATTCCTGAAAGCCTGAAGGGAATAACTGATCTTTGTTGGGTTGCTCTGAAGAAACAGGAAAATCATGTTAAGAAGATACTGACCCATGCCATTAAAACCGACCGGGCATGTTTATATCCACCTCTGCTCATTGATGCTAAGGAAATTTGTCGATTTCTTCTGACGGAAGACAATAGCGATTATTTGACATGTATTTGTGAGACCGTACTCTACGTCGATCCCTTTTTTCAGGTGCTTGTGGATAAATTAAGAGATATAAAGGTTTTATCGTTGCATCAGGAGAAATTTCAGCCGACTTTACCCTCCTTCGATCCAAAAATACACCTTGGATTGAAAGAGAAGATTATTGATGCCATCATGACTCAAAATGGATCTAGCGATCGTAGTGTAATTAAACACAGGATAGAATATGGGTATAAATTTTTTACCCCATTAAATAGTGATGATAAGCTAACAGCGCTGAAGCCTGCGGCGGAAGAATTAAAAGACATGACCGTCAAAGAAGATCTCGTAATGAATGGGAGGAAAAAATGTACTTCAGGTAAAATCAGAACAACTGACCCTAATTGCTGGCTGGAATCCACAATAGGAAGGATATGGATCCAATTCCATAATGGTTCAAAAGAAGTGGCCAGTCAGCATTTTTCCATGTTATTGGATGGTCTGGATGAAGTGGATGACATTGCTTTTACATCCGGACTGGTCGGAATAGGGTTTGGCATAGAGTCCCTGTCTCAACGACATATTCTGGATATAGATTCTAATATAGTCCTTGAGGATTTTGATAATCTTTTTTATTCATCGTATCTGTTTGGCAATAAGGAGGAAATAGGTCTACACAATGGAATGGCAGGTAAGCTACTCTATCTCTCTCTTAGGAATAGAAATCAGAATAGCCACAAAAACACACATAGATTCAGATCTTTGATCCATCATGAATGTCTACAGCTTATTCTTGATCAGATTGTAGGCTATTGGCCTTTACCGAAAATTGCGCTCGAAAAATACGCTATGATAGATATCTGCCAGCTTATGATTATATTTTCATCAATAGCTACTCACGAAAAAATCAGTTCCGGCAGTTTACTCCGGATCATAGAAAACTACTCTTTTTATTTTTTAGCAATGTTTAATAAGGCTTCCAACGAAATTAGCTTAGAAACAGGATGCTGCAGTTATTTACTATGGCAGTGTAACAAGATAGTCGGTGATTTATATTTCATGGGGCATTTTTCTGAACAGTATGCAAAATTCAGTAGTCAACTGCTATGTAATGGTCAGGAAAACTTTGGAATTTTGGCATTTGATAAAGAAGCAATTTTTCAATATTTGGATGGACATACCGCTAGTCATTTTCGCAAATTGGAGGTGGAGCTTAAAAACACGGTATTCTTAAAATTAATGTATAATGCTGTTTAATAACTGCCGAGATGAGTGGAAAAAGAAGGAAATAAGTTGTAATTTGAAAAATATGTATTCTACTTAAAGAATTAAATAATATGTTTACATTAAGAAAATTATTTGTATCTTGTGTTCTTGGAGCGGGTAGCAATGGTCTATTGTGAATTATGATATAAATATACATCCAATATTAAACAATCTCTAAAATGAAGTTTTTAAACCGTATTCTTGCAACAGCAACTTTCTTAATTTTGTCATATTCGAATGTATATTGTCAAAAGAGTAAAATTTTGGAGGGTGAGATAACTAATGGTAAAACTGTATCTGACAGTATTTATCTAAAACCGGATATATTTATTCCACCAAAATATTATGAAACAATAGATAGATCGGCTAAGGTTTCGGGAAATTCTTTTGTATTTAAGAATAGAGCCACCTATCCACAATTATATTATACTTTTCTCACTGAGGATATAGATGTACTATCATCAAGAATGGGTTCTTTTTTTATTGATAGTACAAGTTCAAAGTTAGTATTTAACTACCAAAATGGTGAAAACGGCTATGTTATAGGAGAAACAGGAAATGAGTACAGAAATAAATTTCAGCCATTTTTGAAGCCCTATTTCCAAGAAGATAATGATGATAATTTCTATTATCGAATTTCTATGGACAGGTCGGAGAAAATTGATTCTATATACCTGGATTATATAAAAGCCAATCCAGAGTCGTATGTTGCATTATGGCATCTTGCGCAGAGATTTTTTACTTTCGGACACACGGCATTGCGGGAAGTAACGTTAGATCATTTTTCTGGAAATGTCAAAAAATCCAAAATATGGAATCTGCTTTATCATGATCTACATAATGCTTTAATTAAGGAAGGGCATCCCTTTCCCCTTATCACTCTTAAAGACCAAAAAAATGAACCCCAAAAACTAACTATACCAAAGAATAAAATTGTTCTGGTTGATTTTTGGTTCAGCAACTGCAGACCCTGCCTGGCAGCTTTTCCTAAATTAATAAGCCTTTATGACCATTATAAAGATAAGGGGTTCGAAATTATAGGGATATCGACAGACCAAACGAAAAGAATCGACAACTGGAAGAAAGCGATACAGGAACAAAATCTGCCCTGGAAACAGTTCCTTGATGAAAATGGAACTATTACCTCGTCCTCCATGTATATCAGAATGTTTCCTACCGCTATTCTTATTGACAGAAAGGGGAATATAATCAATAAAAAGATATCTCTTTCCGATCTGGAAGATTATTTAATTAAGGAATTAAACTAAATGTTATCCGCATAATATATATGATTACTGACCTATTTGGGTTTTTTAAGAAATCCGGTTCAAATAACGAAATATACGCTGTCTGCGAACATATTTTAAGGAAAGCAAATATCCTTTTTACAAAAACTAATGTTCAGAATCTGTTAAATAATGATCCGAATTTCCCGTCGCTTCTTTCTGTCCAGGAAACATTGAAACACTATGGGATAGAAAATGCGGCGGTTAGGAGAGGAAGCCACAGTTATGAAGAGTTTGATACACCTTTTATCTGTAGTGTACAGCGGCCGGACTGGTCTTCTCCCAACTTTACAGTTGTAGAATCAATTAATGATGCTCTGATCGAATACCTTAATCCAATTTCCGGGAAGCTGGAAAAAATGAATATTCAGGAGTTCGAGTTAATTGATAAAGAGATTGTTCTATTATTAGATCTGGATTCTGCAAATGATGAACAAAAATTCAGCGAAAATCTTAGGATCGAAAAACTTAAAAAGATCAGTCGTGCGGTACCCTATTTTTTACTGATTGGACTGGTATTATTTACTTTTATCAGTATCTGGAGCAGTGACATCGGTGTTAAATCGAATATTTTCTCAAATTTAGTTTTTTTTACCGGAGCCATAGGGTCTTTCATTTCGGCATTGCTTATATGGCATGAGATCGACACAAATAATCCCTTTCTAAAGGAGGTCTGTGGGGAAGGAAACCCAAACAGTAAAATGAGCTGTAATGTGGTTTTGGGTTCTAAAGGTGCTTCGGTTTTGTCCATCAGATGGTCAGAAATAGGAATGTCATACTTCTTGACACAATTATTGTCCACATTTCTTTTTAATGATGATCGGTTAAACTATTCGTTCTTCTGGGCGTTTGCCTCCCTGTTAGCTTCACCCTATATAATTTACTCGATTTATTATCAGGCCAAAGTGATAAAGCAATGGTGCCGCTTATGCCTGTTTATTCAGGGACTACTTATGCTTAACCTGTTGAATGCAATCTATCTTTTAAGTGCTATGGCACCTTTTTCTTCTATCGGGACAATGGTGATAATAAAGATGATTTTATTCGGGTTAACAATTTTATTTTTGGTTCATCTTATTATTCCCATTTTTAAATCGGCATTTGAAAGTGCTGAATACAGAAGGGGCCTGCAAAAAATTCGCTACAACAGTAAAGTGTTTGATGTATTATTAAAGAGTAGTCAGCGAATTACAAAGGGTACAGATGGGATGGGAATTTTAATTGGCGATCCTAATGCACCGATTGAAATTACAAAAGTCTGCAATCCATTGTGTGGACCCTGTTCCAGGGCACATCCAGTTCTTGAAGAAATTATCCGGTTAAACCCTGCAGTTAAAATGCGAGTGATTTTTGTCGGTAAAGGTGAAGAATTCAGTTTGATAACAGCGCCTGTATCTCATTTTTTGGCAATTCAGGAAAAATATGGAAGTGAAAAAGTACGTGAGGCATTGGATAACTGGTATGAAATGAAAGACAAAGATTATAACCAATTTGCCTTAAAATTTCCAATCGAAGTAAACCTTAAAGTGCAAAAAGATAAGATGGTTACTATGGACAACTGGTGTAATGAGATGAAAATCCGTGCTACGCCAACTATTTTCGTCAATGGGTATGAACTGCCTGTAGAATACAAGGTTGCTGATTTAAAGTATTTTTTAACCGATTAAAACAGGTTTTAATCGGTTGAATTTTCAGGCTGTTTGTAATAAATAATGATACTGTTTGTGTTTTAAAGAAATGCATTCAATTTCCCAAGATGCTAGGGACGGATTTAGCATCACAAATCATAAATTTATATTATGAAAAAAATCAATTTAAAGAATTTTAAGACACTTAGTCTTGAAAAACTTACAAAAGACGACCTAAAAAATGTATTAGGTGGTAGTTCTGCGCCTGTGACATCAGATTGTGTGAACGATCCTACATGTAGCACAGGATGTTCTAAAAACAAAGTTTGTAATTACTGTTGTTACGCTTAATCTAACGTTTTAGAGAGAACTTATTCAAGCGGCAAGTTTATTTACTTGCCGCTTTTATATTTTGGTGTTTAAAATTTTGTTTTTTTTTAATCTTTTCATTTGATAGTCATCGAATTAAAATCAATAACTGTCCTAGCGAATGTATTTTTAAAAACTTACGCCGACGTCACCATAAAAATTAGTGGAACGGTAGACGGGAACATTTGGTTTTAAAAGAGCAGGAGAAAAATAAAGTTAATTAGAAGATGCTAATTTTTTAAAACCTTCCTGCCCTGAAAATGGTTGTTCAATGACCACAGGCAGGTTAGATTATTGTATTTTTTAAAGGCTAGGTATTCATTCCCTAGCCTTTTTTATTTTATATACTTTCGTTGGCAGATACCTATTGCTGCTAAATATCAAAATACTTGAGTTCAGTTTATTCCTAGAAAAACCAACCTGACTAATTTAGAGCGAGCGCTACGGTGTTCAAAAGAAAATAAATTAATTTTAAAACTTCTTGCAACTATGTTGCAATAATTATAACTTAGTACTGTTGCAACCGGGGATAAGCTGAAAACCCGTTATCACAGTAGGCATTACAATTAAACTTAGTAGTCATGAAAGATTCAGTAGAAAAAATCAAATTAAATCTGGAGGATCTCCAATTAGAAAGTTTTGTAACAAGTATCGATAGCGAGGTGGCAAAACGCCTGTCTGGTGGTTTGGGAAATGTGTCCGAACCAACACATACCGAGCCTACAGATGATCATCATAACCCGCCGGTCAGATGTACTACGGTAATCTGCTAATGCAATGATAAGAATAGGGAAGTCAGGTCGCGTACCTGACTTTCTTGCTTATACATCCGCTGTGGTCAATATACCACTTTCAAACAGCAGTCGGATCTGCGCGGATATATGGGCCTTTAGGGAATTGTCCTCATCCAGTTTCCCGATCATGGATATCAGTTTGTTACTGACCTGATCACACAATAAAGCTCCTGTTAGCGGTGTATTTTCCACCTGTTGTACAATCAGCATACTGGTCAACCCAATGTAGCTGCTGCTGACACCCCATTCGTCAGCTATAAATAGGACGGCCAGCTTATCTGAAGGGAGTGCCAGAGCTCCCCGTAGCGCTTCGTCAAGGAGATATAAGCTGACGTGGTCGGCCAGTATAAGGGAATGCGGGCTTAGGTCCAGCATTTTTCCATCCGTTAGCTGCTGGATCTTACTTTTGATATAGGCATTTTTCTTGCTGTAACACAGATGGCCTTTATGTTGTTTCCACAGCTTATTTTGGGTCTGCTCCAGTGCAAAAACAGCCTGCAAGCTAGGGGCTGGATCAGCCTGAAGGAGCTGTTCCGTCAAGCTGTTTTCAAAATCATGGAGACCGTTCTCCTGATCAAGGATCTTGCGCATGCTGGGGTGTTGCTCGAGCTGTTGTAGGGTCAGGGGGTAGTACTTTTCCAAAAGCCCCCGCTGCAGGTCCCCAAAGTTTAGCTTGATTGCTTGTTGTACTGATTTATGGGGAGGCGGGAGGCTTGGGCAGAAGATAGAAGACATATCGCTGTCGAGGAGCTGCAGGATACTGTAGCCGATTCCGGCCGCGCCGGAAAGCAGCCCATAGTCGTCACGGCCAGCAGAGATATAGCTGTTGTAACTGCCGGTAGTCTGGTATTGTAGCTGCGCTTGATCAATGACATGCAGGAGCAGTTCACAACTGTATTCCTGTGCCGTATGGGGATAGGTTAGCATAAAAGGCAATAGCCCGGCATATCCACTGCAGACGGTATAGTCCTGCCGTTCAGCCTGAAGGATAGTCGTGCTGCATTTTTGGGCGATGTTGCGGCATTGATCCAGGTATACTGTTTTACCCGTTGCCCGCCAGGCTGCGAGCCGGGCCAGGCCGATCCCTGCGGCACCATGTGCCCAGGAATTGAGCTCCTGGATATGAGGCAGAAAGTTTTTCAGCTCCCAATGCTGTATATTGGCGGTCTGGAGACGATGGCTTCCGAGGCGCAGATCGAGCCAGTTGTCAAAATCGGCATGGAAATATTGCATTTCGTAGAGCAGCACCTCTTCGGCAAGGTACAATAGGGCCTTATTGTTAAAATATTGGGCGACTTCCAGTAGTATATAAGCGATCCCCGAGGCACCATGGGAAAACCCGGTCAGGCTATCGTAGGCGGATTTGGATTGGTTGTAGTCCCATTTTAAGCCTTTTTCGGAAGGACGAGCTTCGCTGACCAGGCGATCGATCAGTTGCTGGATCAACTGGATCAGTGCTGGCTCGGGACGATAATGCTGTAGCAGGGTAAGCACAAATAGACTCCCTGAGTAACCGCTGAGCAGATCGGCTTTAATGGTCTGCCGCACAAGTTGCTCCTGATAGCTTAGGGCAAGTGCATGGGCCCGGTCAAGATACTGCTGACCGCCGCCAAGTTCGAATAACCGAATATAGGTGTAAATTACTCCCGAAAGTCCTGTAAATAAACCAAAGGCCTGCGGGCTGTTCTGCTCCAGATGATCAGAGACAAAATCCATTGTCCGTTGGGCGATATGCAGATCGGCTTGCGATCCGCTATACGAATAACGGGCAAGGAAGAAAAGTGCAATGCCACTATTGCCCTGAAAGAGGTCGGTCGTGACCTTAAAATCGTAGGTCGTTTCACTTGTATAATAGGGGCTCAACCAATATAGCCCGTTTTGGTGCTGCCGGCAGGCCCGGAGGAGATGTTGGGTGACCTGTTCGAGATGTTCGGTCAGCCGTTGCCGCTGGGTACTGTTAAAAAGAGTTGTCATATGGGGTTTTGGGAAGATAAAATAGCCTGTAAAGAATGCCGAAGACAATAGGATGCGTAGGCTTCATCCAGATTTGACAAGCCTACTCTGTTGTTGTTCATGTGGATCAGGCTCGCACATATAGCAATCTTTTTTTGGGGATCATCTATGGCTGCTAGGTAGCTGCGGAGCAATTGTGTACTCGCTGTTAAAAAGACCGTAGTGTCATCAGACTTTTCTTTGTTGTCGAGATCGCTCCAAAGCTGAGCAATAGCAGGTTTGAAAGTTGCTGCCTTATGATTGAAGTTTTTCTCAAACTGGTCTGACCAAAACCGATGCTCCGCCTCGGGATCCTGCAAAGGATCAAACAGGCGGCGTATCCAGCCACCGATAAAATAATCGAGCAATTGGCACAGGTGGGGAATCTCCCAGCCGAGGGCCTTGAGCAGGATCAGCTGCAGGTGTATGGCCTCAGTCAAGGGCGACCCACGCTGTGGTTTTGGGACAACATGGGCTAAAATATAGCGGGAGGAAAGGAAAAAATAATGCTCGGCAAAATGGATCGTGTGGGCATTGCCATAGCGGTCTATTTCGGGTTCGTAAGCAACAACCTTCAGCTTGCATCCCAGTGATGGTACCGATCGGATCTGTTGGTCGAGCGCATCCAGTAGATCGGGCTCCCTAACAGCTGGTACCTGCATCCGCAAACGGATATGGCTTCCTTCATCCCAATAACGGATAAAGAAAAAAGAATCAGCTGATGGTATAAAATGGTCTGCGAGAAAAGGCCTGACAATATGGAGCAGAATCAGGTCTAAACTCACGGCGCTATAAAGGTGTACAGATAACCAATTGTCTCTCATCTTTTTTGTTAATAGTTGTACCATTGGATAAGGTGTTCTTTGACTTGATCCTGTGCTGGCCCTGCTGTCGGATCGAGGGCGGGGAGTACTTCCTCAAGGATAAGGTACTGACCGGCACGGGCCAGTAGCCGAACAAAGAGATCGACTAGAATCGGCTGCTCAAACGAGATATACTGGGGCTTGTAATCATCCGGCAAAAGTTTTTGTGCTTGATGACCCTTGACGACTTCCTCGATAGCAAAGGACCGTTTCCGTAAAAATAAAAAGACGGCAGCGGGTATGCCTGCATCCACTCGCCAGCTGTTGAGGCGTACAAAATACTGCGCAGCGGTCTCCGTCCCTTGCGGCGCGGGTATAACACGCCGCTGGATGCACCAAGTTTTGCGCCGGATAATGACTGTTTCGGCATACACAATACGTGGTAGCAGAATCAGGGGCAGGGTGGCCGGATCCTGGGGGAGATATTGTCGGTCGATGCAGTTAATAAAAGGCTGCAGGTAAACTTTGTCATCGCTGTTAAAATGTGCCATCAGCTGATAGAAATTGGAGCGGTTGTAAAAGGATTCCAGACAAAGGTCATAAGCAAATACTTCCTGCTCCCGATAAAATAAGGACAGAAAGTCTTCGCCTTCGATATGGCAAACAGATAACTCGTGTACCGGAATCTGTCTTTCTGGGGGATAATGTCGATGTTCGTCCGAAAGGCTGCATTCCTGAAAGAGCAATGGCGGATGGATGTTGGCGTTAAAGAATGAGCCATCGCTCAGCTCGGCTTTCAGCAGGTCGGGATGGAGCCGCTCATTATGACTGCGGATACTATCGCTCATGGCTGGGGGAAATAGGTGCAGAAAGCGGCCGCTGACTTTTCCCATCCCCGGCAACACCGCATTGATAACCCCAGTAAGGGTGCTCTCCGAAGCCTTATCTCCAGATTCCGCGTAAAACTGGACGAATATTCCCCGTGAGTAGCCTGTTTTTTGATGGCCATTTTGAGCGTGGGATATAGCGTCGAAAAAATGTGCATCAAGATTGAGGATGTCCTGGCCGGGGACCACAATTTCTTTGAGGTGCCGGCCAAGGTTTTCAATCCATGGACCGGAATTTGTCAGCTGTGGCGGAGCTGCCTCTTTTTCCTGCTTTTTGACATTGGAATAATAGTCGAAATAGAAATCCAGGATATTGACGCTGGCCCGGACAGGATAATGCTGTTTGAAAAAGGAAAGCATTTTTTCTCTTTCGGGAGCCATGGCCTCCATGGGTCGAAGGTACTGCAGCAATGCATCTGTTTTTTCGATAAACTGGCGGACAGCGGCTTCCGAAAGGCTGTCTGTTGTATCGGTGTAACAGTCCTCGTAAATAAGCTGTCGTCCTGAAAAATGCAAGGGACCGGGATTTGTTTTTTTGAATGGAGCTGCAGCACTGTTGGCGGTAATCGCTGGGGCTGCGGCGCCTGTTTCAGCCTGGAGCTGTTTAAGAGAGCTATTAACTTCTTTTTCCGCGACTTTCAGCAGCTCTTTCCGTAGCATGACATTGGCCTGCGGGTAGGCTGCCTGAACCGTAGCAAGGCTGTCAAGCAGCCGAATGAGGAGCATCATATCAGGATGGTTGCAGTTTGTAGCGCTTAAAAAATGCCTTAAGGCCTGGCTCCAATGGTGGTCCATCGCCGAAATATCGGTACTTAGCTCCAGAAAACCTGTATCCACCAATTGCATAAGATGTTGTTTTAACTGGTGCCGGTCTGCAGGAGCAACTACAGGTTCCAGCATTTGAATCAACGCGGAGAAAGTCATATTGGAAGTGCCTGCGGTACGCAGCTGTTCTAAAATATAACGCTGCAGCCCCACCGCGGGAAGCTTCTGGAAGGATTCGATATTGTGGTGGTTAAATAAAAAGGACAATTTATTCTCTTCGAGCCGGACGGTATTGTTGAGCCTTACCAGCAGATATTCGTTGAGGACAGGATGCTGATTAAGGATGGATTTAATGTATTCAAATAATCCGTTATGGAGGCGGATACCGGATCGGATCGATGGTTTTGCGCTGTCGAAAATAGCGTTATGGTTGCCGATAAACTGTGCCTGTCCAGTATAAGTGAAGCTGCTGAATGGCGATGTTTTAAAGGTCATTCGCGTCAGGTAACGAAGCAGGCTAAAGATCAGCCGCCATTCCTTCGGACCGAAATCTTTGGGATCTTTGCTGATATAGTCGGGGAGCTGGCTGTACAGCACTGGACTGGACAATAGGAGTCCATTTTGTAATAAGGGGTTGCCCGCCAGCTGTTGAAGGTGGCGATGGCTATTGCTCAGATGTTGCTGGTAATGTGTTTCCTGATTGCTTTCGGTAATATTTATGGCAGTTATCAGGTCAAATAGTTTGCGCAGTTGTGCCTGTAATGCGGGCGGCAACAGCGGGCTACAGTCGGTCAGTAATTGAATACTGATGGTCTTATTGTTGTAGATCACCCGTTTGAGCCGGATCAGATTGATACGTTCGGTATCGCCTGGCGCAGTTTGGACCAATTCGTACAGGTGATCGCAGATGGCCGTCTGCAGCAGCGACCGCTCATGCTGCATGTGATGGATATGTTGCAGACGCTGCTCTAGACCTGCAAGGTGGAATGGGGCAAAAGTAGCGACGGGCAAACTTGCATAGCGGACGAGGGAATAGGGAAGGATTTCAATCATGATGCATGGATTTAATAAAGTTGGAATAGCAATCAATTTGTTAACTCAAGCTGATTTTTGATCAGTTCGTAGTAGCTGCCTTTTTTTTTGATCAGCTCTTGGTGTGTGCCTTGTTCGACAAGGGTGCCTTGATCGAGCACAATAATCTGATGGGCATTTTTCACGGTGCTGAGGCGGTGGGCCACGATCAAGACAGTCTTTTCCTCAAAAAAACTGTTCAGGTTATTGACAATCGTTAGCTCATTGTGGGCATCAAGCGAATTTGTGGCTTCATCGAGAAAAATATAGGGTGGATTGCGATAGATCATCCTGGCGATCAGGAGGCGTTGTTTTTGCCCACTGCTCAGCCCATAGCCGTCCCGGCCTATAATGGTTTGGTAGCCGAAGGGCATGGTTTGGATGAAATGGTGCATATTGACCAGTTGTGCCACCTCCTGCAAGCGTCTCTCGTCCTTGACTGATGCACCGGCGTAAATATTGTTGGCGATGGTATCCATAAAGATGTAGCCATCTTGCATGACGACACCACAACGGGCACGCCAGGCCTTGGCATGCAGTTGGTCGAGTGGGGTATTGCCGATGATGATTGATCCTGGATCGGTCCGATAAAATTTGAGCAGTAGCTTGATCAGTGTTGTCTTGCCACTGCCGCTAGTGCCCACTATGGCTGTGATCTTGCCGGCTGGAATATGGAGCTTGATATCCTTGAGGACTGCTTCGCTGTTGGCGGTATCGTACCGAAAAGTTAAATTGTTGACATGGATAGACTGCGGACTGGCGGCGATAGGCTGGCTGGGGATATCCTGATCTTCAGCAGTCTCCTGATGTACTTCCGCCATGCGCTGCAGGCTGAATTTGGTGTTCTGAGAGACGCGGGCAAATTCAATCAGTTGGGTCACGGGGCCATTTAACTGCCCGCAGATATAGGTGATGGCCAGCATACCGCCCAGGGTTACATCTCCCTGAATGACCAGCATTGCAGCTGCGTAAGTGATCAGGACATTTTTGATTTCGTTGAGAAAAAAGCCAACACCCTGCATAAGTTGATCCAACTGTAGGGACTCCATTTTCAAACCGTAGGACTGATCTTGGATGCCGGCCCAGAGTTGCTGTTTCTCCTGCTCGCTACCCGTCAGTTTGATCTCCTGCATCGCATAAAAGATTTCCAGCAGTAGCTGCTGATTGGCGGAGAGTACTTTAAACTTTCGCTGGTCGATCACCTTTCTTTTGTGCTGGAAGGAATTGGACCAGAGCACACTCAGCAGCGCACCGATGAGAAAGATGGCAAAAATCTGCCAGTTGTAGTAAAAAAGAACTGCACCAAAAACAAGTAGTGTGATGGCCGAAAGCATAAAATTGATCAGGGAATTGGTCAGAAAATCTTCGACACGCTGATTGTCATTGATACGTTGCATATTGTCGCCGGCCTGCCTGTTGTCAAAAAAAGAAAATGGAAGTTCCATCAGTTTGGCGAGGAACTCCTTGAGCATCTTGATGCTCGTCCGGGCGCCGATAGCAAACAAGAGTCTCGCCCGAAGGTAATCCATGAGCATTTTGCCGCAGAATAACATCAGCTGCCCCAGGCAAATTAGCAGCAGCAGATGGGTGTTTTTATAGGCGATGCCTTTGTCTACCGTGAGCTGTGTCAAAAAGGGGACCGAAAGGGAGATCAGACTGGCAATCAGTAAGCTGATACCGATGGGGATCAGTTTTTTGCGGTGGTCTTTGAGCAGGGGCAGCAGGGACCAAACAGATGCAGACGGATCAGCGATACTGGCTTGTGATTCAAAATCAGGGCTTGTTTCAAGCAACAATGCCCGGCCGACACCTGTACCTGCGGCAGTCTCCCAGGAGCGTAGGAAATCCATTGTTTTGATCTTCACTTTACCGTTCATTGCCGGATCTGCAAGGTAGGCAAACTTGGCTGTGATCCGATAAAGTACCACATAATGCTCACGCTCCCAATGCAGGATGCAGGGTAGAGGAGCCTGTTGGCTCAGTACCTGATAGGATAATGATGCCGACAGTGTTTTGAAACCGAGCTGCTGTGCGGCCTCAGCCAGCTGATGAAAACTGGTACCCTGCTTGCCGATGCGGCACAAACTTCGAAAATGGGACAATGGAAATGTTTTTCCAAAATATTTTGTGATGATCTTGAGGCAGGTAGGACCACAATCCATGGCGTCGGGCTGCTTGTAAAATGGAAATCTTCGCTTTGGTCGAAAGGACAGGATCATATACCAACAGTTTGAATAAGTGTTAATGCATCAAAGTTGCAAATATTATTATTTATTTGCAACTTTGATGCATTAATTAATTTACGATGAATAAGTCCTTATCCCTTAGCTTTAGCTTGATCAAAAAAGAATTTCAAGTTGCTTACCGCGACCGGACGATCTTTATTTTTTCCTGTATCGTATTTGTATTGCTGACTTTAAGTGGTCTTTTGGGGATATTGCAATATCAGCAGGATGCGCAGGACCGACAGGAGAGCAACAAAAAATTTAGCAGCGAGCTGCGGACATTCCACGCAGATGCGCATGATGTGGCCCATTATGGTACTTACCTTTTCAAGCCTTTGAGTCCACTGACGGTTTTTGACCCTGGGCTCAATGATTATTTCGGGACGAGTTATCGGGTGGAGGCGCATGTACAGCATGAAGTCGATTACAGCAATGCGGAGGGTGCAGATGCACAATTGCGTTTTGGAAGCCTGACATTGACCTTGATCTTGCAGGTGTTGCTTCCCTTTCTCTACCTAACGATGTGCTGCACGATGCTGACACAAGAGCGCGAGCAGGGCACCCTAAAGATGCTGCTGACGCATGGCTCCAGTCTTTCCAGACTACTTTGGTCGAAAATCATCGCGTATTATATGTTTGCAATACTCTGGTTGCTACCTGTCTTTATGGGTATGCTGATATTATTATGTTTATTTGACCCTGGGCATCTGTTGCTGGGCAGATTTGGCTTTATGATGCTGGCTTATCTGGTCTTTTATTTTTCCCTGACCTTAATTGCTGCGCTAATCTCTTTGTGCAGTCGTTCGTCGCGTTCGGCGATACAGCTCGCCATGGGAATTTGGCTGTTGGGAGCGATTGTGCTGCCAAAAATCGGGACGACCTGGATTGATCAGCGCTACCCTTTGTCCTCAAGGGCTGAATTTAATCATCAGGTCCGACAGGGCTATCTTAAAGGGATCCATGGGGAAGGGGACAGTAGATCCCGTGTAGAGAAATACCTCGAACAGCTTTGTAGCCAATATGGAGTCAAAAAATTAGCGGAACTGCCTCTGAACGTCGATGGTCTGGTCTTGCAGTACAATGAGGATTATCAGCAAAAAGTATTTGACTATTACTATGCTAACGTGGAAAAGATAATTGATCAACAGCAACAAAGCTTATCTGCTATGGGACTGTTGAACCCCTTTACGGCATTGAGAAGGTTGTCCATGACACTGTCGGGAACAGATTTTTTTCACCATCAGCTGTTCTTCCAGCAGGCCAGGGATTATCGAAATACCTTCATTCGCCGACTCAACAATGAAGTTGCTAAAAAAACGAAACAGGAGGAACTGCATAAGGTCTCGGCAGCAGCTCCGGCCGCACTGTTCCCTGCTTTTCACTATCCTTTTCCGAAGCTTGCCGTTCTGCTGTGGCGGGAGGGTATCCCTCTTTTTGGGCTCCTGGTCTGGCCATGTGTCCTGGCCCTTGTGTTAGGCTTCCGTCTGAAATTTTTTAAAACTAGGCTATGAATCTCCTTAAACTTATATTTCGATTCGAATGGAAGCAGTTTATTGCACAGCCCCTGCAACTTGCTTTACTATTTTTCTTCATTTTGCTGGGGGGATACAGCCTGTACACGGGAGGGCATTTTGTCGAGCAGCAGCTTAGGGGGCTCGATACCCTCCAAAGGAATCAGCAGCGGCAATTCGCTGAGTTGATACAGCGGTTTGACAGTGATACCAGCACCATAGAAGGGAAAAATTTGGCTGTTCAGGCGGGCCTGCCGCAGGTCATCGAATACCGGGCATCGCCAATCGCGACCAATCCCCCGGCAGCACTGGCGCTGATGGCAATCGGACAACGGGATATCCTGCCATCCTATGATATAGTCAATAGTAAAAGGGACTTTTTTACGCCTCCCAATACCGCTATAGCCAACCCCGAAAAATTGGCTGCCGGTAATTTTGATTTATCTTTTGTGCTGATCTACTTGATCCCCCTGCTGATTATTGTGCTCTCCTATGACTTATTTGCCCGGGAGAAAGAACAACAGACGGATCGCTTGCTGCACCTACATGGAGGAAGTCTGCGACGCATTCTTTTCTATAAATTACTCTTCCGGCTCGGGTTGCTTTGGCTGCTGCTAATGACATTCAACGGTATCGGTTTGATGATGGCGCCGCCTATACCAAAAGATGGCGTTGATTTTCTGCTCTGGAACCTGGCGACCCTAATTTATCTGTTGTTTTGGTTTGTGCTGGCCTGGATGGTTGTCCTCCGTGGAAGCTCATCCCGCAAAAGTGTGCTACTACTCATGGGCATCTGGCTGGGACTGACGATTGTGCTGCCTGCGCTCTGCAATCGGCTGGTCGCACTAAAACAGCCTTTGCCACTACGGACGGAACTGGTGTCCAAGCAACGGGCAACGATGCTCGAGACTTGGGAGATGCCTATACCTCAGATCGTTGAGCAATTTTATAACAATAATCTGCAATATGTGCCGTTGCGGCGACCCACAGATACCGCACAATATGGAAATAAAAGATTTGTAGCTTACTATGATCTGCTGGGGCGAAGAATGGATAAAAATATCCGTGCATACCAGCAAGAAGCACAGCTGCATCAGCGCTGGCTGGATAGGACCAGCTGGCTCAATCCTGTCACCCAGATGCAGTCCCTGCTCAATGAAATTGCCCAAACGGGACTGGGCGACTACCTGCATTATCAGGGGGATGTCGCTCGATTTCAGCACCGCTGGGTACTGCATATGAATGGCTTTTTGCTGCGGGATGCCAAACTTTCGAAAGAAGACCTAAAGCACCTTCCACAATTTTCTCCATCTACTGATCCGGGAAGAATAAGCTCCATTGCCTGGAAAATAGCTGGCATACTGTTCCTGACCTTAGCTGTCTGGGCTATAGCAGCGAAAATGCGACCGATGGAAAAGAAATACTAACAACGAATCATATCAAAAATGAAAAGCATGAAAATAAAGCATTCCCTCCTGGTATTTTTCTCTTTATACCAACTTGCCAGCCATGCGCAAGCGACCAAGCAGGATACCATCTACCGTACCTACAACCTCAAGGAAGTGCGTGTGCAGCAATTGCGAAATACGAAGGTAAAATCAGATACCTTGTCCAATACCTTAAAGCTGCAGTTGCCACTGTTGGAAATCCCTCAAAATATCATCAGCATCTCCTCGGGATTGCTACAGAGCCAGGGGGCGCTCGAATTGAAGGATGTCGCACGAAATGTAAGTGGTGTATATTTTGGTTACAACAGTACACCATTCGATAATTCGGCTATAGTGCAGATGCGGGGTTTTATGGGATATACGACCCTGAACGGGATGTCCCGACGGTTTAACTACGGTGCTGCAATAGACGATGAAGCGCTGATCGAAAACATTGAAATCGTCAAAGGGCCCGCCGGTTTTTTGAATTCTTTTGGTGAACCCGGGGGTTCGGTCAATATTGTGACCAAAACGCCAAAATATAAGCTCTTGAACGTCAGTCAATCCTTGGGCAGCTTTAATTTCTTCCGTACCACGGCCGATCTGGGGTCTGCGGTAAAAGATAAAGGGCTTTCATATCGTTTAAACCTGGCTTATCAGCACCGTAATTCTTTCCTCGACTATTTAAAAACAGATAAATATGCCCTGGCTCCGGTAATCCAATACAATTTCAGTCCCAATACCTATATGCTGGCGGAATATAATCTGGTGCGTGGTGAAACAAAAAATGGAACAGCAATTGTTAAAGTGCGCAATGAAGCCGATAAACTCAAAGGACCGATCGCTGTGAATTACAGTGCAGGGCTTGGTCTGCCACGAAGTTATGCCCAGAATCAGACCGCACGATTGTATGGGGTGCATAAATTCAATAAATCCTGGCAGTTGACTTCCCAGTCTTCCTTCCTCTGGTCGCCTTACCGCTCCTGGAATATGACATCTGCAGGAAGTCTGGTTAATTTTAGGGATGGCGATACCACACGCCGGCGTAGTTCGCTGACGATGGGTGCGGGGAAGACCTTCTCCACGCAGTTGTTTGCCAATGGAACGGTCACAACAGGTGCAATAAAACATCAGCTTGTATTTGGAGCCGATTACATCAATAGTAAGGACTCTCTATCCCTCAACAACGGAACAGCGCAATTTGTCTACCTCCGAAGCAACCCGGATAATCAGGTCGATGCAGCGGTGAGCAACACGGTAAGAGCTTCGCGGCTCGATCGAAATACCTTCCTCAAATCGGTTTATGCCTACGATAATATTGATCTGCTGGAAAAATTGCGACTCACACTGGGTGCCCGATATACCTGGTACAAAAGTGATCAGGAGTCCATCAATGCCAGAGGCGTTGTTCGTACGAATACATACCATCAGAAGGCTCTATCGCCACGTGTGGCACTGACTTATCTGATGGATAAGGCTACAACCTTTTACTTGCTCTATGACGAGACATTTATTCCGCAGACCGGGCAGAAAGCGATTGTAAACGAAGGGAATGAAGTGGTGGGCTCTGAAGCTGTCAACCCTGAATACGGAACAAATATGGAGATGGGAGTCAAGCGGAATTTTTTCTGTTCCCGGTTGTATACGGGGCTGAGCGCGTTTCGGACGGTCAAGCGAAATGGCGTTATCACCGACCTCGAACATGAGGGCTTTGTCAAAGAACTTGGTCAGGTGATCAGCAAAGGGATCGAACTGGATGTCATCGGTCATGTTACAGATGCGTTATCCCTGGTTGCGAATTATACTTTTGTGGATGCTGTAATTACTAAAAATAGTGATGAAAGCCTGATCGGGAAACAAACACCCCAGACGCCACAACAGATCGTAAATACCTGGGTACAATATGGTTTTCCCTTGAAAAATAAGGCGGTACTGAAGCTCAGCGTTGGTCAAAGTACATGGATAAAACGTAGTACCTCCGAAAAAGATCTGTTTATTCCTGATTTTACCAAATTTGATGCCGGGCTAAATTATACGCACAACAGGCTTTCTGTACAACTTATCGCAGATAACCTGACCAACCGGCGCTATATGGCCTCTGGCGATATCATTTCATCGTACCCTTATGAAGGACGTAACTATTACTACATCGATGGTGACCCCTTTAACATTAGGGCAATAGTAGGTTTTAAATTTTAACGGATATGATGTTAGAAGCAGTTGAATTGACGAAACACTATGGCAGCCATATCGTGCTGGATCACCTAAACTTGCAGGTGAAATCGGGCGAGGTATTCTGCCTGATGGGGCAGAATGGTGCTGGAAAAACGACAACCCTCAATTTATTCCTTGGTTTTATTGCCGCTAGCTCCGGTCAGGCCTGGGTGGACGGAAAGCTGGTATCTCCTGGGCAACAGGCATCGAATATTGCCTATATACCCGAAGTGGTGATGCTCTACCCGTATTTGAGCAGCCTGGAAAACCTGGATTTTTTTAGCCGGCTCGCGGGATACAGGTATCCGAAAGATAAACTCTGTAATTACCTGAGTCAGGTGGGACTGCAGCCCGAAGCTTTTGAAAAAAGAGTGGGACAGCAGAGCAAAGGCATGCGACAAAAGATCGGGATTGCAATTGCCATGGCTAAAAATGCGAAAGTGATATTGATGGATGAACCTACCAGCGGGCTGGACCCACAGGCGATGTATGAGTTTAATGAAAATGTGCGCGCAATGAGGGCGGCTGGAAAGGCAATCTTAATGGCTACGCACGATATTTATAGTGCTGTCCACAGCGGTACACGTATCGGCATCATGAAACAGGGAACTCTGGTGAATACGCTTCGTGCAGATGAGATTTCGGCCAACGAGCTTGAAAAGATCTATTTAACGATCATGCGAAGCTGATCGTTATATCTGGCTACTCTAACTTCTTGTCATACAGCTTGCGGTATAAACCTTCCTGCCCTGAAAATGGTTGTTCAATTACCTTAGGCATTAGTTTATTGTATTTCTTATAGGCTAGGCGTTGATTGCCTAGCCTATTTTAATTTTAGCGCGCTTGAACTATTTATTTTTAACACAACGGATTCTAACAGCTTCACTAGGAGCTGATGCGCTCGGCCTAAATGTCAGCGGCTTGATCTCATAACTACCTAAAGTAGTCCGTTTGTCGTCGCTATAGGGCTGCTCAAAGGCTAGGTATTTTTTCCCCGCAAGCAGATAGGCACTTTGGGTAGTTGGCGCAAAACGATACATCCCAGCAGAGATAAAGTAGAAAGACCGGAAATATAAATACTTATCCATTTCGGGTTTTTCAGGCTGATAGTCAACGCCAAAAAACAAGCCTGTCTTCAGATAACTATTATTTCCTGTATCATATTTTGCATGATATATTTTAGTATTACTGGACATTAAGTTAACGATTTCGGCACTGGTCGGAAGTCGCCATGCATTTAATGGTTTTACCGATGCACAGGGATCTTGATTTGCTACGGCAAGTGGCTCTTGTGCATAGGATCCGTTTACACGATACATGCGCATACCTTTGACGCTGTCGTCAAAATCCGTATACCAAAAAGCCTCCGTCTGATCAGTCGGTGATGGCGACCAAGTATAGTAAATGCTCTCATCGCTGGGCGGGGCAAATTGATAGATTCCGTCCCTGTAAATTAGATCGCCTATACTCCAATTCGTACCTGCCACCGGTATAACGGGATCAGCTGGTGCCTTGAGATTAATCTCCAAAGTGTACTTTACCCCAGGTCGTAGATTCCAGCCGCCTTGCACCACATCCTTAGGGGTACTTCCATTGACGGATACATCACGTAGTTTTATGATACCATTTGCAGTTGCTGGAGTTACGATAAAAGTCGAATCCGAAGAAATTACTTGACCACTTTTGTTTTGGAACACAAGCGGTACGGATTCTACTGCTCCACGATAAGAGATGGCTCGATCTGCAAGTGAGATATCGATGGATTTTTTCGGATGTGAGGGGGATATTGCGCCCTCTCCAATACGAATTTCGCCGACTGCCGAAGCATCTAACTTCAAGGTAACTTGTGTAAAAAGATGCGCTAATTGGGCAGCGAGCTCATTCTGGCCATCTTTTACCTCGAAAGAAACCTGATCCATCATCAGGTCCTCATCTGCGCTCAATTGTTCAAATTTTGCGGTATTCAATTTAGTTCCTGAATTTAGGAAGGACAAGGGGGCATTTGTGCCAGAAGCATAGACGACGAAAGTATATTTTCCATTATTTATTGTAAAATCCTGAACGCTGCTACCCTGTTTAAATGATTTTGTCTCTTTGTATTCACCTGAGGCATCGAAAATCGCTACGTAATATGATGTACCTTCTTTTAGCGCATGCTGTTCACTTGTGCCGGGCACTGTTGCGCTGTTATTGGAAGCTTTGGGATAGGAGGCTTGTGGTCCTACTTCTCTTAGCGTAGCGACTAGTGTGTATTGGTCATTATAAGCGATTTCTTTTGACTGGGATGCGTCGGTTATACGTCGTCCCGTTACAGCGATTTTGCTCTTGTCATCCGGCAAAGAAAATGTCTGTCCGATTTTTAATCGTACAGTGGAACCATTTATGCTGCTGATATCGGAGCGCTCTTTACTACAGGCATTGATAAGTATAACCAGAATAAATAAAAGGCTACTATAGCTATACCTTATGTTACTTTTCATATTTTTACTTTTCTTAAAAAAAAATCTTAAATTCTGCTATTTTATATCCAGTTTAAACGAATTGCAGCCGTCTCCAAGACAGCTGCACTGGTTCATTAAATGGAGCATTTTGGTATTGGATAGACTAAATTTTCTACAAAGTGCTACCAGTCCAATTCTTTTGTCTGCGTTTCGGTTCCCCAGGATTCTGTGAGTGCTGGCTGTACTGAACCTGTCGAAATACTGTACTCTAATGCAAGCTCTTGAACCTGGATAACTGGTGCTTCATAAACAGGTGTGTTACAGCCAATGACCAAGTTGTTTTCGTTCTTTTTCATTTTGGATTTATTAAATTTATATTAAATTATTTTTAATTTTATTGTAATTTTAATATTAATTAGATTAATAAAAACAAATTTAAAGGAAATCTTGAAAGGGTTTTCTCTATTTATGTTTAAACATATTTGTTGTAGCTGTATCGCTACAACAAAGCTTCTCTTTTCTAGAAAATAGAACAGAGCTTATCACTTCCATGCGTATAGCGGACTGTTTTGCGCAGTCGGGTACTCTGTTGGTGCAGGAGTTGGAAGGTCGTATCAGTAAATAGCTACAGGAGCTGACTCAGAAGAATAAACAGGAACCACAACAGGAGACCAGGCATGAAAAGGGCCGTAACATGGTGCTATCTACGAAGTCCTTGTGGGCTCTTGGTATTATCTTGGTACTGCTTCTCGGTTGGAGATGGAGTAAATTTCGTTTGTAGGTATAGCAGATTTTGCAGGATGGGCGCGCGCCTAGGGCACACAAACTAAAAACAACTACCGCTGCGATTTAGGCTTCGGTAGTTGTTTTTTTAAACTTTAAGCTTAGATTGCTTTACTGTCGCGCATCATTTTGATGATATTATGTGATTCAAGTTGTTTACTAAGCTGGGTATTGATCAGACTATGTACATGTTGTGAAAGTTCATTCGATCCTTCAGCTAGTACTGTTTGATAAGTCGATTTGAAGGCATCTTCTCCTTGTTCACAGGTTTCCAACAAACTTCTTTCGTCGTCACCAGTGATATTTACTTTTATGCCCATCCAAACCCTGAATAGCTTACCACTGAGCATCGTACTGTCTGTCGGTTCCTTGCCTTCCAGTTCCACATAAGGTTTAAGTTCCGCGATAAATTCGTTTGATTGTTCAATGCAGTTCTGAAATGTCGGCAACAATTTATCTAAACCATGGCTGGTGGCTAGATCAATGGCTTTTCGATAGCCTTCAATACGATCGTTATTAATTTTGATAATGTCATTGATGATTTCGGGATTATTGATGTTTTTTTCCATAATACTGTTATTTGTTATCATTTTTATCTATTCAAAAAACAGCCTGTAACCAACGATCGTTTGAAAAATCCAAGATTTAGGTATTTAATTCAGGCCCCGTATTTATTACCTTTTTATTGTCGGGGAATAAATGCAGCTTAAACCCAGATCTTTACTTTCAGCATGTAGAGCTTTCTAACGATTTGCTCTTTCTCCTTGTTCACAAAAAACGCGAATCTTAAAGGAAAGACGACGAATGTTAAATGGCTACCCATTTCAGGGATGAATATTTTTATATTTAAAAAATTCATTATTTATTTCTTTTATGAAAAAACACCTCTTACTCGTACTAGTTATGCTAGTCAATACACTAGCGATGGCGCAAAATGCAGCAGCTGAGAAACATTTGCACAAAGCATTTGAAGCGATAAAAAACCGCGATGCGAAGGCTTTCAAAACATTGTGGCCCGATCAAAAAACATTTTCCGAAATCATTATCAGCGGTGGTGATTTTGATGCCCGTACGTCCGACCTAGCCGAGGTGTACAACGAAAGCAGATATTATAAAATGATGGGAAAAATATTGGAAGATTTTTGTGAGGTTAAGACCGGGGAAATCAATTGGCAAGATTTGTACATCCAAGAAATCAAATCGAATAACAATAATGCCGAAAATTATGAGGGTATTATGGAATACAGCGGTTTTATCTGGGTCAAAAGCAACAGGAACAAAGAGGAGAATTATGTGTTGCGCTATGTTGATTTAATTCAATTCAAAGAGCAATGGTATGGCGGTTTGTTTAAAGATCTAAAAGCCTTCGATGGTAATTTTGAAGATTTTGTTGCCGCAGAAGAACCTGGCGAACCTATTGCTGCTGAAGCGGCAACTGCTGCCTCAGAAGCGGTAGAAGCAGCGGTTGATAGCGCCGCAGCTATAGTTGAATTACCATTGCTGGAGCAAACTACCTTTTCAACCACCATTAATGGCAGAAAGATGATTCTTAATTGGAAAGTAAATGGGTGGAAAGAAGATCCTTCGTACGATCAAACCACTTATCAATATCAAAACAAAGAGGAGCAATCATTTGCTGAAATCGTCGCATTGGAAAATGGATATGTGCTATTTATTGAAGAAGATCGCAAAAGCTTTTTCCGAATTAAAAATACATATGGAAGCTTAAGCGGATTTTGGTTTTCTACACAAGTAGGAAAAGAAATTCCAGTAACCTTTGCCAGTACCGAAGCGAAGAAATAGATATAAAGTGAAAACATTTGATGTTACCCCAGGTTTGCAAAGTAGCCCAACTTAGCAAGTGGGGAAACAAACATCGAAAACAGCTCCATGAGCATGAAGGGAGCGAATAAATAAAAATAGGAGCTGTGTCTGTCTGCCTCTGGATAGAGGCAGACAGATTATTAGCCTTTATAAGGTTTTTTAGCAGCTTCTATCAATTCTTTCATTTCGAGTTTGATATAGTCCACGTTGGGCGTTGATCCAGTAAGAAAGTATCGGATATTTCCTTCCTTATCAATAATAAATTTGGCCGGGATACCATTGACACCATATTCGGCAGCCATGACTTTTCCTGTCTGCGGATCTTTTTGATCGTCGTACAGCACCTCAAATGGATAGTTGTTTTTTGTGATAAAGGATACCACATTTTCTTTGTAATTCTTATCCCGCTCCCACGTATTCATAAATAAGAATTGTACTTCTTTATCGTTTGCGTAAGATTCTTGCGCAGCCTTCATTCCCGGGAAAGATCGTACACAGGGCTGACACCAGGTTGCCCAGAAATCCAGAACTACAACTTTTCCTTTTAAACTGGCCAAGGATACCTTTTCACCCTTTAGATTGAGCAGTTCGAAATTGGGGGCCGGTTTAAAGGTGGCCATCTCTTTGATATGGTTGCGGATGTTTTGTGTTAACTCCGTTCTCAGGGAAGCATTGAACTGCTCATAACCTTGGGCTGATCCGTTCAATTCAGTATATAATCTTTTAAGATCATCCTCAACGGCAAACTGCCCTTTGGCATATAACTTTGTTAATATATGATACGCCTCAAGCTTTCTACCTGTCCCCATCAGCGATTTATAATAAACCATCGCCAAACCATCCGCCTGCTCGGGCGCCGCTTTTAGCGCATTTTCGATATATTCGACAGCCTCAGTGAATTTCTTTTGTGCAACAAGAATATTCACATAAGCCGACATCGAACTGGCATAGCCCATTGCCGCAAAACGGGCTTTATTGTCCTTTTGTTCTTCGGGCAGCGTGAGGTAATAATAACTATCATCCATGGCGGTCTTCAAAAGTGGTGCAGCAGTAGTCGTATCGCCTGCCTTCAAGAGTATCTGACCAACTGGAATATAACCATTTCCACGCCAGAATCTTTCTTTCATTTCACCCAGATAATGAACAGCTTTTTGTGCATTTCCCTCATTGGCAAAATTCTGCGCCAAATTGGCTAAAACGTAATCATAGGTCAGCGGTTCTTCACTGAAATTTTTAACAGGCCATTTTTTGATCAGTTCAGTATACGCTTTCTCTTTAGCTGTCGACGTGCCTGCATTGTAGAAAACATCCGTAATAAAGGCATCCCGTGTTATTGCGCCCTTTGGGAATTTTTTCTTGGCAATATTTTCAACGGTAGCCATTTCGTTTTCTTTGTCCAGCGAACGGAGGATATTGATGGTCGTACGATAGTCCGCTTCCGTTTTGTAACTTTTGACCTCTGCAAGTAATGTTTTGGCCAACGAATCTTTCTGTACCAATGTACCTTTCTCAATAATGGGAAGGTATTGTTCGTATCTATTCCCTGTTTGTTGTTGCGCATAACCTACTGTCGTTGCGAACAGGAGTGCGAGTGTTAAAGCTTTTACTTTCATGTTTTTCTGTCTTATTTTTCAACATTCTGTTTAATTGACCCGTTGCCCGGATTCTCCGTTGCTCCTAATGGAAAGGGCATAATCCATAGGTGTGATGTTGGGCTCAGTTGGACCACCTTGCCATCGATCGTTTTGCGCAGTGTTGTCGCAAAGGCACTTTCTTTGTTGAGGCGTTTGTAATCAGCAAAAGGGATAATGGAATGGATCAGTTCATTCTGTTTAAGTTGCTGGATTTTTTTTATGGCGTCAGTGGCATTTTGTGCGGTCAGGTCCGTATAGTTTGCGGCAAGGATCCTTGTCTTACGGACTTTGTTGACGAAATCCATGGCCTTTTGGATATTTCCCTGACGCGCCTGACATTCTGCGGCAATCAGATAGACTTCGACCGTAGTCAGACCCTGTGTGTTATAGAACCCGGTCATCGTGCTCGTATAATAGGTGTTGGGCACTACTGTACGTAACTTCCAGCGTGAAGCGAATTTACTGTCTCCTTTTTCAAATCCAGCGGCACGTTCTACCTGCAGGGATAATTCGGAGGCGGTATAGTTTGGTGATTGGCCATGTCTGAAATAATAATTCTCGACATAGGCAAAATCCATGGGAGTCTTCTTCAATGCATAGTTCGCAGGCTCTTCGATCTGCGATTTATTGGCATTATAGTAAGCTGTCCAGTCATATAGTTTGTCATTGTATTCCAGCGCTTTTTCGCTATTTTCCAACGCATCCTGATAGTTGTCCATTTGTAGGTAGATACGTGACAGTAATGCGTAGGCCGCCCCTTTGCCCGGATGCAGGATCGTTTGCCCCTGGTTAGGAAGCTTAGGAAGGGCGCTTTTGATATCATTGATCATGTAGTCGTAGATTTCAGCGATAGTGACCTGCTTTGATGGGGCGCCTATGTCCGCACTTTCAATCAAAGGGACCGATAGCAATTGGCCCGCCGTCTTGCTGTCATAATCCGCGGCATAATAATTTGCTAATGTATAATAGCTGATGGCCCGGAGTACGCTGGCCGTAGCCATCAGTTCATCCCGCTGTTGGGCTGTAGCCTCAGTCATCGTCGGCCCGTGCTCTAAGATGAGATTGCAGACAGATATGCTCGAATAGGCATAATAATAGGTGCTTTCATCGGAATTGTTGTAGATCTTCCGATCCTCTTGTTCTTTCCAGTTATAGTTGATGTCCCACAATTTATAATAATTGAGGTTGGCCGGAGACACAAAACGATCGTTGGGCAAAATAATAGCCTGTGGGATGGGGACCTGGTGAACAGTTGCTTCATCGCGCAACAGTGCTTCAAAATCCGCATAGGTTTGCGGGATTTTCTTGCCTTTGGGCAATATGTCCAAATATTTATTGCAAGAAGCGAAAAACAGTACGGGTATGATCGCAAGGAGGTATATTATCTTTTTCATAAGAATTTTAAATTAGAAGGTTAGGTAAGCGCCAAAAACATAATTCGGTGTACGATAGCCGCCCAGCATATATTTTGCGTTGCTGGATTTGGTAAACATGGCTACATTTTCAGCGTTGAACTGTAGCCTTGCCTGCGCCAGGCGCATCTTTTTTATCCAGTCAGCCGGAAGCCGGTAGGCGAGACTAATATTTCGGATCTGTACATTACGGGCGTCCAGGACATTGAGGTCCGCATATTGGTACACGGTGCCACTTGCTGAGTTGTAAAGAGTTGTTTCTTCTGGAAATACCAAACGTGGAATATCGGTCTTGAGTTCGTCACCTTCCTGTTGCCAACGCTTGCGAATATCTTTATTCATCGGTGCAAGGGTCGTAAATGTCAGATAATTGCCGATACCCATATATGGTAGATCTACGTTTCTGATTTTATGGCCACCCTCGTAAGTGATCATCATTGAAAAATCAAAGTTTTTGTAGGAAAGGCTATTTGTCCAGGAAAGCGTATGTGTAGGTACCTTCGTACCTGCATAGACAATCGATTCCAGCGTCGTCGGCGTTTGCGTGGTTTTGTTTCCATTTTCGTCGTACACCTGCGGTATTCCCTGCTGATCGAGCCCGGCCCATTTGTAGGCATAAATTGCCTCGTATGGGTTTCCTATACGGGGATAGGCGTCAGGGTAATCCAATTGTAGGATATAAAATGGCGCTTTGACATTGACATAAGTAACTTTGTTCTTGTTATAAGCATAAAGAAGGCTGCTGTTCCAGCTGAAATCTTTGTTCTGCAAGATGTTGGCATTTAAAGTCAGTTCCAAGCCATGATTGGTCATCTGCCCATTATTGATGGCATAGGTTGAATAGCCAAAACCTTCTGTGGGTACACCCATGGTGGAGGCGAAGAGGTCTTTCCCTTGTTTTCTATAGTAATCCAGGCTTCCCGAAATACGATTTCTGAACAAACCGAAATCCATCCCAACATTGGTAGTGGTTGTTTTTTCCCACGAAAGTGACGGGTTGGGGCGGTCAGAGACCGTACCCTGTGTTCCTCCGACGTGAGAATTCGTATTGTAATACGCTGTCATAAAAGGGGCAACATTTTGCAATATATTGCCGCCGATACCATACGACGTTCTTAGCTTAAGTTGATTTAACCAGTCCAGCTGCATGAAATTTTCCTCACTCAGATTCCATCCGGCACCCACGGACCATATCGGTTTATTCTGATATTTCGAGCTTGTTCCCCATAAGTTTGATCTGTCCCAGCGCAAGCTTCCGGTGAAGAGGTATTTTTTCGAATAGGCATAGCCAACATTCCCATAAAAGGAAACAAAGCGATTGATAGATTCGTATTGACTGGCATTGTCATACTTTTGGCTGAAAGAACCCACGGTACCTATTTTCGGATCGAGCATGGTGTAGGTGAGCGCATCGGGATCAAAATTGTAGAGATTTTGAAGCTGAGAACGCATGCGGTTGTTCTTGATCTCGCTACCCAATATGGCGTTCAGACTGTGTTTTTCGCCAAAGTCCTTATCGATATTGATCTGTTGCCTAAAATTAAATGCATTATTTTTGAGATCCGTTGTTTTATTGATATTGCCATTGGGCATCATCAGTGTCGCTTTTCCATCCGCAATTAACGCGAATTGATTGACTCTCGATCGCGTATAATAGGAGTTTTTCCCGTAGAGAAGCTCGAGTTTTTTATTGCTGATTTCATACTGAAAAGAGGTGGAATAGCTTAGCCAGTCTGCAATCTTCGCATTCAATTTGATGAAACTTCGGTTGGAGAAGCCACTGGACTGTTCGATATTGTTTTTTATCTCGTCCAATGGGGTGATGTCTAAGGTATTAAGGCCATATTGGTTGATGCTCTTGATAGTTGCCTGGCTCATATAATCGGCCATGTAAGCGGTATAATTACGACCATCGCTATTTTTTAATTGATTGTAAGGCAGATAAGAAAATCCGGGTGCAAGCGCATCATAAGTTTGTCTGTCATCATCTGCATAGTTGAGAAATGAACTCATTTCTACTTCTAACCATTTGTTGATCTGGGTGATATTCCGGAGATTGATGCCCAGATTTTGGTTTTTACTGAAACGGTCTTCCAGGAGGTCTTTTTTGTAGGTCGTCGAAAAGTAGAATTTGCTCTTTTCCGTACCATTGGAAAGGTTCAGGTTGTACTGCTGTGAAAAAGGACTCCGTTTAGCATAGTTGGCGACATCGTCATAATAACGATAACCTTGTTGGGAGAGACGGTCCAATTCGGCATTCATTTCGGATTCATTGAGCTGACCGGCGTATTTTTTGAGGATCGTGCGAATACCAAGGCTTCTGTAAGACATATCGTCTAGAGTACTTTGCGCCTGCGCTGGCGTCATTGTTTTTAAATTTGGATTTTGCTGAGCCCATTCCCGTTCGATGCCGATCATGTCCGCGGATGATGCCAGACGATCCGTATTAAAATAATAGGGGTTATGTGTCAGCGTTGCTGAAACATTGATTTCAGTCCCTTTATTTTTTCCCTTTTTTGTGACAATAATAACAACCCCATTTGCCGCGCGTGCGCCATAAATGGATGCTGCCGCCGCATCTTTTAAGACGGTAATGGACGCTATATCTTCCAAATTGAGGTCAGGGAGGTTTTCTACGACGTTGCCATTGAAATCCATGCTTGTATTGTCTACGGGGAAACCATCGATAACATACAGGGGCAGGGTAACTCCTCTCATGGAGGTTGTTCCACGAAGTAGGCCATTGTGGTACCCCGCGATACGGCCTTCCAGCAAGCTTCCTAGGTTGTTGAGCCGCTGCTGCTGCAGGCTATTTTTCGGTAAGCTGGAGAATGCCCCTGTAGCGCGTTCTTTGGCAATGGTCTGATATCCCGTATTGATGGTCACATCAACTTCCGAAAGACTGGTATTGCTTGGCTTGAGTACGATCGTAGCGGATTCTTCACTGACATTAATTTCAAGGGTCTCGTAACCCAAGAATGATACAGCTAGCGTGGCGCTACGCTGCGGTGAAGTCAACTCAAACTGTCCGTTTTGATTAGACGTTGTCGAGATATTCGTGTTTTTAATTTTTACCGTAGCACCACTGAGCGGGATTCCCGCGGCATTTGAAATTTGGCCGTGCAATTTGTACTGTTGGCTTGGCGCCGATGCTGCTGTAGAAATTGATTTTCCGGCAGACGCATTTTTTAATAAAATGGTGTTTTTGACAATCTTGTACTGGATGTTGTTGGCCGTAAATGTTGCATCCAGGGCCTCCTTGAGCGAGACATCGTTGAGGCGAAGTTTAACTTTTGGAATAGTCAGTTGTGCCTCATCATAGACGAAATGATAGGCCGATTGTTTTTCAATCTGTTTCATGACAGAAAGAGCTGATTCGTTATTGGCCTGGATGTTAATCTGTCCAAAACTGTAGGAACTGCACAGTACCGAAAAGCCATAGAGTAGCATGGCCCTGGCTTTTTTGTTAAGCCTGGACGAATAGGTTTGTTTCATAGTAGGTGTGGGGTTAAGTTATCTGTTTATGCTATTGTTTTTTGATGGTTAAATACACTTTGTTGTTTTTCATCTGGCCTTGGATGTCAAAATAGGAAAGGATCTGCATGACATCGTCAAGATTTACGTTTCTAGGGATTTCTCCTGTTATCAGGCGGTTTTCGGCAGCTGTCTGGTCAACGACAAAATCAATATTATACCAGCGTTCCAATTCGCGGACAATATTCTTTACCGAGCTCCGTCTGAAGCTGAAAAGTCCATTTTTCCAGGCGATAATACCACTGATATCGCTGTTTGCCTTTTGTAGATTTGTATGTGCTAAAGTTTGTTGTCCTGGCTGTAAGATCAGTGATTGCTGCTCTTTATTTTTGCGGGTCACTTTTACCTTTCCATGCACTAATGTGGTGATTGGTGCGAGGTTGTCTGCATAGCTCTGGATGTTAAATCCCGTACCCAGCACCTGAATTTCATCGTTCCCAACGTTAACTTTAAATGGTTTTTTCGGGTTGTGTGCAACTTCAAAATAAGCTTCACCTTTTAACATGACGGATCGTTCATTGGGGCCAAATTTGGCCGGGTAACTGATGGTTGAACCGGCATTGAGCCATATTTTGGTACCATCTTCCAGTTGAACCTGAAATTGTCCACCCCGGGGTGTCTGTAGCGTGATCATCTGATTGCCCGTCGAGGTGCTGAGATCGAGATTGCCTGTATTCAGTTGTACCATGCCATCCCTATTGATCAGTTTGTCTTGTTGACCCAATGCAATTACCGCTCCATTGGGAAGGCGGAGGGTCGCTTGGTCATGCCCCGGTTTTATTGCGGCAAACAGCTCGGTAGCCTGTTGCGTTTCTTTTTCGGAAAGCTCCTGCTGCGTATACTTATAAATTCCAAATGCTGAGCTAAGAATGATGAGTGCTGCTGCCGCATATTTCCATACCGAAATACGTTTTTCCTTTTGTGGAAATAAATGCCGATCCATCGCATCAAGTTGCTCCTGAACAAATTGATCGTCCAATGTCTCGGATGAACTATTTGCTTTGTGCAGATAGAAGCTATGGATGATCCGCAATTCTTCGGGGGATGCTGTACCCGATTTATATTTCCGGAATATTTCTTTTAGTGTTTCTTTCTCCATTCTTTAGGCAGATAGCCATAAGAAGGCTATCTAGTAGTAATGACGGCCAAACAGGTAAAAGGGAGTATGAAAAAAATAAAAAAAATGATCAGAAAAAAAAGAAAGAACCAAATTTCGTACGCAGTATCCGTAAGGCATTATGTACCTGCTTTTTAATTGTTTTTTCGGAAGTAGATAAGAGCGCACTGATTTCTTTATAACTACGGCCTTGCTCGCGATTGAGTTCAAAAACCTCCCTGGTACGGGGCGATAGTTTACTCTTTTCCCGTTCGATCATAGCGGCAAGTTCTTTTTCTAAGAGGAGGTCATCCGTATAGCAGGTCCCCTGCTCTACAAAGGATAAGATATCTTCCCGATATTTTTCAACCACTTCCTGATGGCTAAAATAGTCCATTATTTTATTGCGGATGGATTTGATCAAATACGGCTCCAGCGACTGGCTGATTTCAATGGATGCTCTTTTATTCCAGAGAACGAGGAAAATATCCTGAACGATATCCTTGCTAAGTTCGCTGTCTTGGGTCATTCGATAAGCATGGCGAAACAGGAGTTCTTTATAACGATCGAACAATTCCCTGTAGGCTAACTCATCGTTGGCCTTTACAAGTTGGAAGAGCGTATCTTCTTTTAAATTGTGGTAATCGTACTGCACCGGATTGTTGAGTTGATACTAGTTTGTAGAGCTAATTTAGGACATTGTTTTCAAAAATAAAAAACGAAAGTTTTAAAGCCTATTGTCCGATTTTGTGTTTACTTCACTTTTTCCTTGTCATGGATCCAATTCGCTGCAAGTTTCATCCGCCTATAGACGGACGAAACTTGCAGCGCGTATTATTTCGTTTTTCTAAGTATCAGCGTGCTGGTAGAAGGGGACAATTCATATCGATTGAATTTATCTTTCTTTTGAGAACCTTCAATTTCATACCCGCTCGCTGGATTGATATTCAGCAAAACATTTGGCACAAGAGCGGATTGATTAAATTTCAAGATCACACTTTTATCCTTTTGATTGTATGTTAGTGTTTCGATTTCTCCGGCATCAGTGGTCAACCATAGATTTTCTTTTGCTAAGAAAATGCGGCCTTTGGATGCTGTTTTTATAGCTACTTCGATGTTATCCTTATTCTCTTTAAGATTACCGCTAAATGCCAGCCAGCCAAATTCTGGATGTTCTATGATATAAGTACCTGAATTGACAGCATAGCCATAAAACCCAGTGCCGTAATCGCCCGAGATACCATCGTTGGCTAGTGTAGACGGGTAGGAATGGAATGCTGCAGGTCCAAAGCCATCTGCAGTGACATTGGCGAGTGCGCCCATCATACCGGCATGGCCCACGCGAAGAAGATAGAAATCATCTGGATGATCCCGGTACTCGGTTAATACAGGGATAGCATTTAAAGCCGAGCCATAATGATGAAGTTGACGCTCGATACGGGATAATTTTCCGCCATAGACAAAATCCCAGTAACGACGGGCACTGCCGTTATATCCCCAATGTGGCACGGTAGGCATATACGCTAGAATAGCATTTAAGGTAACCCGAGTTTTGTCGTCAAAACCAAAGTATCGGGACCATAAATAGACTTCTTCCTGTCCGGTAGAGTCCCAGGGCATTTCACTCCCAAATGGATAATCAAGGCCTTTCCAATGTTCGGCCCGTTTACGCATCACAGCTTCCAATTGATTCGCTTCCGCTGTTAATCCCTCACGACGTAAATCATGGAGGATAAGCAAAAAGATACTGCCTTCCATTTGTCCAAATTGGGCATAATAGGGTGCTTTTTCAATCATCGCCATGCTTGTTTGAAAAGCACGGTCCAGATAGACATTCCAGCGCTCTTCCTGGACAAGATCATGGTAATCGCGAGCGAGACGATACATGACCCAATGTGCAGCAGCAACATGCGGATAGTTATAAGAACGGCCAATATTATCCGCTTCTTTTTTAGGCCATGCCGACCAGGTCTTCCAGTTGATAGCTGCTTCGTAAGTGCCTGCTGGCATAACGTCAGGCTCATAATAAAATAAACTCTTGACCACGCCATATTTTTGATCACCTTCCTTGTGCTGGATACGACCATATAGGGTTTCATTGACAAAGCGTTTCAATTTTGCGATCTCTGTACGATTTGGTAGCAAAACCTGCTTCATAATTGCCGCTAGCCAACTTGCCGCTCCGGCTTCATCACTCAGACCGGCATACCAAACACGTTGTTCTTGGGTGACTAATTTTTTATCTTCATAATCGTAGCTGATCACAGCGGGAGATCTTCCAAAAAGGTCTTTGTCATTCTCGTACCACTGTGTGGTCGTCAAGAAATTTCCAAGATCATTCACCACATCTTTTTCTGACTTAATGACTTTATAATGAATGGTTTGTTTGGTTCCATCCTCATAGGTGATGGTCAGCCGTGCTCGTCCCCATTGTTGACCTCTGATCTCATATTGATGCCATTTTTGTGGGGTGTCTTTTTGCTTGATAACACTTAATGCGCCTTCAGGATAGATAGAAAGGTTTTTAATGGCTTTGTTATGCTTGATAAACAACTTGACAGGATTATCTAATGGAACGACATATCCGGGAGCTCCGATGGCCACAGGCCGGTTATTTTTTAGCAGTGTATTTTCAATTTCTTTGATGTTCGGCGCTAGGACAAACTTGAGGGCAAATGTTTTGGATTCATTTGGTTTTAATAGGGTCGAAGTTGCTGTGTTCCATTGTTCTACTCCTTTCCATGCTGTTTCGGCAAGTGCTTTGCTGTGGATCATCCACTCATGGAAACCTTCGAAAGTAATACTTCTGGGCGTAGGATCATCAAGTAAGGGGTTGTAGGCTTCAAATCCGGCATTGCTGTAAGGGATCACCAATAAGCTCGGACCATTTCCATGCAAATGGTTCACTTGGAGATAGCCGGCATCTTTGCCGATGTATGGGTCGAAAAACACATTTTGTGCATGCGCTTGATTCAAATTTTTCTGATCCATATTATTATTGAAAGGGAGAGGTATGCCTAAAGCTCCGATTTCAATAGCTTGATCGGTGGGATTTGTAAGTTGAAATTTCAAGATAAGATCGCCCCCTGCACTCTCCCAACTGCGCTTGACTTTTAAGGGAATATCACCTAATGTGGGGCTGATGTCAGCAGCAGCTAAGATGGTTTTGGAAGGAGTCAATTCGATTACTTTCTTGCGGTCATTGGCCGAAGAATAATGAGACCAATGGGTTTCTCCCTGACGCTTAAGACTGATGTTGATATCACCGATATGAAAGAAATTGTTGCGATCCCGTTTCGCCAACATTTCCACAGGAGTATAGTCGAAAGCAGCATCACCATGTAATGGTTGTAAGGCTGATAAAGTTTGGGAGTTATTGAGCACCTTTATTTTTAGGTTATCTAAAGCAAAGCTTTTAGATCCTTGATCGATACCCAAAGTTGCAGGTTGGCTTTTAGTGGCTTTCCATACTGGATGCTCATCCTGTTGGCTAAATACGGGATTGGTCTGCTGGACATAAAGTAAAGTAATCAGGATGTAGTAACTATTCTTTAAATTCATTTTGTCAGGTTTAGAAATCTATTATTCTTTATGGATCAGAAAGTGAACTGGTACAAAGTTGATTTATTAGGACCTCTTTTAATTGCCAGATTTTAACCCAAGATAGTCCGTTTTTGATATTTCTATTTAGCGAGTTGTTTTGTAAATAACTAAATACTAAATTTAGCATATATAAATGTATGAATGACATTTAATTAAATTTATTTTGACCCTAAACGATTCATGATTTATGAAACCCATTCAATATCAAGTTCCTATTCCCAAAGATAGGACCGTTTTTATTCAGTAGGATTTGTTGGATAAGTTTTATCCTTATATACATTGTCATGAGGAGTATCAGTTCATCTGGATCAAGGCGGGAACAGGGCAGCTATTGGGTAGGGAGGGTTATGATGTATATGGCTAATTATAGAAATCTACTTTACGGATAGATTATAAATGTCAATATCCAATAAGTAATTATTAAAAGCCGGTTAGTTTAGCGTTTTTATAGTTGCTTTCTTTGATTAAGGAAATTTTAAATGATTGGAGACCAACTATGGCTGAATTAATGGGGTCATTGCTGATGCTATTGCTAATCGCGTTGACTTAAATTAAGAGCTGCGAGTTATTCGCATTGCGGGTGCGCACTATGATGGGACACAGAAACAAATATCTCGGGCTTTAAACCGGATCGGTTTCAATAGACAAAAATAAACCTAAATGATGAAGAAAAACAACAATAACCCTAACGTAAAGAGATTTATAGTCATTGGTGTACTTTGTATGGCTTCTTCGCTAACAGATGCCCAAGATATGGATTTGTACCAACACACAACAGCCATTGAGCCTTATATCATCCAATACCGCCATGATCTGGAGGCTGTCAATTATTTTTATGGCCCTATGCCCAAAAATGGGGGATTTCAGCAGTCGGCAGCCTCGCCCGAGCAGATCAATAGACTGCTCAAGATCGATGCGGACTATTTAGCTAAATTAAAAGGTTTTGATTATAAAAGATTGAATACCAGTGGTCAAGTCGATTATATCCTGCTGAGCCAAAAAGTGCAGCGACATCAGGAAGAAAGTAAAGAGGCATTAGCTTCTTACGAGCGGCTAAAGTCTTACTTGCCATTTGCCGAAAATATTCTTCAATTTGAAAAGCAACGTCGACGAGGTGCTGCCGTTGTGGGAAAAGATATTGCTATCCTGCTGGAAAAAACGAGGGATCAGGTTGATGAAGTGATCCAAAAGCTAGAAAATGTAACAACAATCGAGTCCACTGATGTCAATTTCCTTGTCAATACGGTGGAGTCACTACGAATCCGTTTGGAGAGTGCATTTGATTTCTACAATGGTTATGATCCGATGTTTACCTGGTGGGTGCCCAAATCTTATGAAAGTTTAAACGAAAAATTAATCCAATACAAAAGCGCATTGCCGGCAAAGAGTAACTGGAAAGTGTTTAATGATGGAAGTGATATTGGTGGGCAGCCGATCGGAAAAGTTGCGCTCAACAAAAAACTGCGGGCGGAAATGATCGCTTATGATGCGGATGAGTTAATACGTATCGCTGATAAGGAATGGGCATGGTGCATGGCGGAGTTATTAAAAGCTTCTCGTGAGATGGGATTTGGAGATGATTGGAAAGCAGCGCAGGAAAAGGTTAAAAATACCTATGTTCCGGAAGGTCAGCAGCCCGGACTGATCAATGCGTTATATGATAGGGCCCAAACATTTATCAAAGAGCATGATCTGATCGTTATTCCTGAATTGGCGGATGAAACTTGGGGAATGATCATGATGACGCCTGAACGGCAATTGGTCAATCCTTTTTTTACGGGCGGACGTGAGATCAGTATTTCCTATCCGACCAATACAATGACCTATGAGCAGAAGATGATGAGCATGCGGGGGAATAATCCACATTTTTCATTGGGTACGGTGCAGCATGAACTCAATCCGGGACACCACCTACAGTATTTTATGAATAAAAGGTATAAGCCCTATCGTGAGGAAAATTTCAATACGCCATTTTGGACGGAAGGCTGGACCTTATATTGGGAATTGCTGCTTTACAGGATGGGATTTGCAAAGACAGCGGAAGAACGTATCGGGATGTTATTTTGGCGAATGCATCGTTGTGCGCGGATCACCTTTAGTATTAAATTTCACTTGGGTGAATGGACGCCACAGCAATGTGTTGATTATTTAGTCAATCAAGTGGGGCATGAACCTGCAAACGCGCATGGTGAGGTGAAGCGATCATTTGAAGGTTCTTACGATCCTTTGTATCAATTGGCTTATTTGATCGGCGGCTTGCAGCTGCTGAGTATCAGTGATGAATTGGTAGGATCGGGGAAAATGTCCTATACCGAATTTCATGACCGGGTCATCAAGGAAAATTACTTGCCCATGGAGATGGTCCGGGCGATATTGACAAACCAGAAGCTTGAACCTAACCATCAGGCAAAATGGAAATTTTATAATTTTAAATAGGCGCAATCCAACCCTAAATTATGAGTAATCAGGAAAATAGTCAGAATTTCAAAAAGTCATTGGGTTTATTGGATGCAACGATGCTCGTTGTCGGAAGTATGATTGGCTCGGGGATCTTTATCGTATCGTCGGATATCGCCCGAAATACGGGTTCTGCTGCCTGGCTGATGGTCGTGTGGGTGATCTGTGGATTTATGACGCTGGCCGCAGCCTTGAGTTATGGCGAACTCAGTGCCATGTTTCCGAAAGCTGGTGGTCAGTATGTTTATCTCAAAGAAGCCTATGGGCCGATGGTCAGTTTTACGTTTGGATGGACTTTTTTTGCCGTTATCCAGACGGCTACGATTGCAGCTGTGGGGGTAGCTTTCTCCAAGTTTACAGCTTATTTGTTTCCGGTACTAGATGAAGATGTTTATTTGCTGGTAATAGGGGCCTATCATATTTCATCTGCTCAAGTGTTGGCTATCTTTGTCATTTTGCTGCTCACCTTGATAAATACAGGTGGTGTAAAAAATGGTAAAACAGTACAGACGGTGCTGACATTGATCAAAATATTAAGTCTGGTTTTATTGGTCATTTTCGGTTTTGCAGCTTTCGATCTGGAGGTGTGGAATCAAAATTGGTCTTCAGCGAATAGGTGGAACCTACAGCAATTAAAAGTGGATGGATCGACAGCAGATTATGCCACTTTTGGTGCGTTCGGGGCCATATCTGCTGCAATGGTAGGGGCATTGTTCAGTAGTGATTCTTGGCATTCATCTTCTGCGGTAGCAGGGGAGATCAAGAATCCGCAACGCAATATTGGCTTGAGTCTGGCGCTAGGAACGCTGATTGTAACAGTGATCTATATTTTGACCAATTTGATGTATACGGGTGTATTGACGATCGAGGAGATGGCCAGCGCGCCTAAAGATCGCGTGGCCATGCTGGTAGCGCAAGAAATTTTTGGTCCTGTTGGCATAGCCATCTTGGCGATTATGATTATGGTCAGCACTTTTGGCTGTAATAACGGCCTGATCTTGGCGGGTGCAAGGATCTATTATTCCATGGCTAAAGATGGTTTGTTTTTTAAGAAAATAGGTACACTAAATAAGAATGCAGTACCGGCTTATGCGTTGTGGTTACAGGCGGCCATCGCCTCGCTGTGGTGCTTGACGGGTAGGTATGGCGATTTGCTGGATATGATTACCTGTGTCGTTGTTATTTTTTATGTTTTGTGTATCATCGGCATCTTTTGGTTAAGATATAAACGTCCGGATCTACCGCGACCTTATAGCGCTTTTGGCTATCCTTTTGTACCTGCCGTCTATATTTTGATGGGAATATCGTTTATTATTTTGTTGGTGATCTATAAACCGCAATTTACGTGGCCGGGTATCATCATCACTCTTTTGGGGATTCCATTATACTATTTTGTGAAACAGAAAGACCTAAAAACATAAGATTACTTATTTTTAATCCTGCCTGAGCGGAACTAGAGGCAGATCAACATATACGATTAAAAAAAACACATATGAAGTTAACATTCACAGCTGTTTTATTGATGATATTTCAGCTTTCGACAATGGCGCAAGGGACATTGGAGGACTATAAACGAGCCAAAGAGATCAGAAATTCATTTGGCAAGGTGTATCAGGTACCACAGCAGATTATCTGGTCTGAAAAAGGGGATAGTTTTTCTTATCGGGTGAATCGCAAAGACGGTAAGAGAAGCTTATATCTGGTGGATGCGCTGACGAAGAAGAAAATAGATAGCGATGTTGCTGCGATTGAAATGCAGCTATCCGCTCAGCTGGGTAAAGAAGTTAAATTAGGCGTTTTGTGGGGAAGAGATCTGAAAGTCTTGACGGCAAACGAGGTTGAGTTTACGGAAGAGAAAGTGCTGTGGAAGTGGAATGGACAGGAAAATAAATTGAGCAGGTTGCGTGATATTCCTTCAACAGGTAATGACCGTCGATCGGATGGATATTGGGGAGCACGATGGGATGATAGTAAGGGTGAATCGGTAGACTCGCCCGATAAGATCTATACAGCGTATATTAAAAATAGTAATGTATATATCAGTAAAAAGGGGGATTCACAAACTGAGCGACAGTTGACCTTTGATGGCAGTCCCGGAGCGTATTATAGCACCCGTATCCAATGGTCCTATGATTCAAAAAAACTGGCGGCTTCAAAAGTGAGAAAGGCTGAAATCAGACAGTTGACTTTACTGGAATCTTCGCCAACGGATCAATTACAGCCTAAATTACAAACCAGAGACTATAATAAGCCCGGTGATGCTTTGTCACAATATTATCCAACGATTATTGATGTGATAAATGGTCAACTGATCACTGTAGATCCGGCTCAGGTAGCCAATCAATTTTCATTGTCTGCACTGGTATGGAAGGCAGATAATAGTGGAATCACATTTGAATATAACCAACGTGGTCATCAACGCTACGATGTGATGGAATTGAGTGCTGTGGACGGAAAAACCAGAGCAATTATTTCAGAACGTAGTGCGACATTTATCGATTACAGTGGAAAGAAATACCGGAATGATCTCAAAAAAACAGCTGCCATCATTTGGGCTTCGGAACGTGATGGATGGAATCATCTGTATTTGTTTGATGCGAAAACAGGGGCATTGAAACAGCAGATTACGAAAGGAAATTGGGTGATACGTAAAGTTGTCCACGTGGATGAGGATAACAAAAAGATTATTTTTGAGGCGAGTGGCATGCATAAGGATGAGGACCCGTATCTTGTTCATTATTATACGATTGGTTTTGATGGCAAGGGCCTGAAAGAGCTTACTCCTGAAGCATCTAATCATCAGGGGACCTTTAATCCTGATCATTCTTTATTTGTAGATCTCTACTCTCGGGTTGACCAAGCTCCGAAGGCCGTACTGCGACGTGTGGCAGATGGAAAGATCGTGATGGATTTGGAGCAAGCGGATATTGCGGATCTGGAAGATGCGGGATGGCGCAAACCGGAAGTGTTCAAGTCGCTGGCGAGAGATGGTAAAACAGATATCTGGGGCATTATAGTCCGGCCACGAAATTTTGATCCCAACAAAAAATATCCTGTGATCGAGTATATCTATGCTGGTCCACATAGTGCTTTTGTCCCTAAATCGTTTTCTGCTAATCCAGCAGGACTCGCTGAACTTGCTGAGCTGGGTTTTATCGTTGTGCAGATTGACGGAATGGGAACATCTAATCGCTCGAAAGCATTTCAAGATGTCGCCTGGAAAAATCTAAAAGATGCTGGTTTTCCCGATCGTATTACCTGGATGAAGGCTGCTGCACTTAAATATCCATATATGGACATTGAAAAAGTCGGTATCTACGGTACTTCTGCCGGCGGACAGTCTTCTGCCGGAGCGCTCTTGTTCCATCCTGAGTTTTATAAAGTAGGGGTTTCATCCTGTGGCTGTCATGATAATCGTATGGACAAAATATGGTGGAATGAACAATGGATGGGCTGGCCGATCGGGCCTGAATATGCAGCTTGTTCTAACATCGAAAATGCATATAAATTAGAAGGAAAGTTGCTCTTGATCGTGGGGGAACTCGATGATAATGTGGATCCAGCATCGACTTATCAGTTCGTCAATCAGTTGATTAAACATGGTAAGGATCACGACTTCATTATGGTACCGGGAATGGGGCATTCTTCTGGTGGTGATTTTGGCGAAAAGAAACGTCGCGATTATTTCGTGAGACACTTGCTTGGAGTAGAACCTCCAGCTTGGACGGCTTATTAGCCAAGGTACCCGAAAACTAACGCTCTCTTGCATGTTGTTGAACTTAAATTGGATGAAAATTGAGCTCGTGAGCTCACAATTAATGATATAGTAATGAAAAGTCACACAGTTTTTTTACGTTTTATCCTCATTGCCACGATCCTAACAAAAGGGTTTAGTACCGTACAGGCACAAAGTGGTGATCAGATATTGGATGGAATCGGCGAAACGGGCATGATCGCGCGATATGTCTTTAATGGCGATCTGAAAGATTGGTCGCGCAACAATCTGCATGCTACAGCTGACCAGCATGCTACATTTATCAACGATAAGCGCTTTGGAAAAGTACTGTCCTTGTCGGGTAAAAAAAATGATTTTATCCAGATCCCTGCCGAGGCACTGGCGGATATGGAGTCGTTGAGTATCTCGGGGTGGGTTTATCTGCGTTCGCAGAAAAAAGACCAGGTTGTTTTTGACTTTGGAAAAGATATGCATACACATTTCTTCGCCGCTCCTTCTGGGACAAATCTTCAGGAAGGTTTCCAAAGCGTGATTACTGCTGGGAAAAATAATCAAAGGGGAGCTGTTTCTCCAGCATTGGTATTGAATAAGTGGGTCTACCTGACAATTGTGTTGGATATTCCGGCTCAAATGATGACGACTTATGTGGATGCTGTGCCTGTTGGTGAGGCTAAGCAGATACCACGTGAGTTGTCCAAAGTTTTTGGATCTTCAGGAGACAAGAACAAGCTGTATATTGGAAAATCACTTTTAACGGGATCGCCGACCTTAGACGGAATGTTACATGATTTTCGGATCTACCGTGTTCCGTTGAGTAAAAATCAGCTTACTGCAATTTATTCCAATGCACAACCTGGGGTAAGTAATCGCGCCGGAAATGTGACCAAAGTGGAGGATAACCTGCCTGAGTTTCCATTGACCCAAGCGCAACTCTATAATGCTTACCTCGTTGCTGTACCGGATGTGCAGGTGGAAACGGCATTAGGAGATTTACCTCGTTTACCAAGCTATGTACCGGGAACCTATAAGGAGGATATGCTTGGCCCTAAAGTACGGGTATTGTGGCCTTCGCCAAATGATAACAGCACCGTATTGGAAGCTGGACGTTATACTATTACAGGACGAGTGCCGGGAACGGATTTGCAGCCTAAAGCAATCGTGACTGTTAAGGCAAGTAAGGCCGCTGCGGCTCCGGGGTTGAAGTTGGCAACTTTTGGACTGAATCAGGTCTCCTTGCAAGCGGATGCGCAAAATCAACAAACAAAATTCATTGAAAATCGGGATAAATTTATCAAAACCTTGGCGACGACTGATCCCAATTCTTTTCTCTATATGTTTCGCGATGCATTTGGAAAACCGCAGCCTGAAGGGGCTAAACCTTTAGGGGTATGGGATAGTCGGGACACCAAACTCAGAGGCCATGCTACGGGGCATTATTTGACGGCGATCGCGCAGGCTTATGCAAGTACCGGATACGATAAAACATTGCAGGCTAATTTTGCCGGGAAAATGACGTATATGGTCAATAGCCTATACGAACTGGCACAATTGTCGGGTAAACCACAGCAAGAAGGTGCCGTGGCTGTAGCTGACCCGATTGCCATACCTTATGGTCCTGGTAAATCCGCTTATGACTCTGATCTGAGCCAGGAAGGTATCCGTACGGATTATTGGAATTGGGGTGTAGGCTATATTAGCGCGTATCCGCCAGATCAATTTATTATGTTGGAAAAGGGTGCGAAATACGGGGGACAGATAACGCAAGTTTGGGCGCCCTATTATACCTTACATAAAATTTTGGCCGGCTTAATTGATATCTATGAAGTGAGCGGGAATGAAAAGGCGCTTCAAGTGGCTACGGGGATGGCAGACTGGGTGCATGCACGTCTGAGTCAACTGCCTAAGGAAACGCTGATACAAATGTGGAACACGTACATTGCGGGTGAATTTGGAGGAATGAATGAGACAATGGCGCATCTCTATCGCATCACCCATAAGGAACACTATTTGAAAACCGCACAACTATTTGACAATATCGATATGTTCTTTGGCGATGCGCAGCATACACATGGACTGGCCAAGAATGTCGATACTTTTCGTGGGCTGCATGCCAATCAACATATTCCACAGATTGTGGGTAGTATCGAGCTCTATCAGGTTTCTGATCTACCTGAATACTACCGGGTGGCAGATAATTTCTGGTACAAGGCTGTCAATGATTATATGTATAGCATAGGTGGGGTTGCCGGTGCGCGCAATCCGGCCAATGCGGAGGTTTTTACTGCAGAGCCCGCGACCTTATATGAGAACGGTTTTTCTGAAGGTGGACAGAATGAGACTTGTGCGACTTACAATATGCTTAAGTTGACGAGCAACCTGTTTCTTTTTGATCAACGTGCTGAATATATGGATTACTACGAACGTGGACTGTATAACCATATTTTAGCATCGGTAGCTGAAAACACGCCAGCCAATACCTATCATGTGCCACTGAGACCCGGTGCAATAAAGCAATTTGGGAATCCCAACATGACAGGCTTTACCTGTTGTAATGGTACGGCAATCGAGAGTGGTACCAAATTGCAGCATAGTATTTATTTTAAAAGCAAGGATGATCAGGCTTTATATGTCAATCTATTTATTCCTTCTACGCTGGAATGGACGGAACGTCAAATAACTGTAGAGCAGAAAACGAGCTTTCCAAAACAAGACGAGACGGAGCTGACAATTAAAGGAAATGGCAGATTTGATCTTCATGTGCGTGTACCCGGCTGGGCAACCAAAGGATTTTATGTGGCTATCAACGGTAAAGCGCAAAGAGTACAGGCACAGCCGGGTACTTATTTGAAATTGAGCCGCAATTGGAAAAAGGGGGATCGCATCACGCTGAAAATGCCTTTCCAGTTTCATTTAGATCCGGTGATGGATCAACAGAATATTGCCAGTTTATTTTATGGACCTATCTTGTTGGCGGCTCAAGAAACTGAGGCGAGAAAAGACTGGCGTAAAGTGACTTTGGATGCGAAGGATATCAGCAGGTCTATCACAGGTGACCCGCAACGTTTGGCCTTCAAGATTGATGGCGTTGACTTTAAACCTTTCTATGATACCTATGGGCGACACTCTGTTTATCTGGATGTTACATTGAAATAATTACAGGATATTATCTGCTCCTGTTCAAAGCAGGGGATGTTTTTTAAGTAATACCATTCGCTATCGTGATAGTGTGATCTATTTTAACCGCGGGAACATTTGAAGTCGAAGTAAAGTTGACAAATGTGACGGGCATAAACTCATCTGGACCTCCTGCGACAGGATTGTAAATAGGTATAGTATATCCTATAGCTAAAAATCCTTTGCTGATTACCCAAAGTGTCACATTGTTAATTAAGCACTTGTGGCGCTTTGGATAAAAAACGGTGATAAATTGTTAGTTTATAAGGATGAGACGAGCCAATTATTCGCTATTTCTAGGATTTTACCATAATCCTTTTGAGTATAGCTATACTCAAAAGGATGAATGACTTCGCCTTAAAAGGTGACTGTTAAAGCGATTAGATGTCGGGGTTTGCTGTTGTATTTTTAGCTGTTTTGTTGTTTGTCTTTGGGTATTTTCATTGCCTCTTTTTTTAATTTCTGTATTTTCTTTAAGACTTTAATGATACTGGACGGTGGAACTTGGTATTTATCGACAGCTTCCTCTAATAATAAATATCCTTCCATAATGCCCGAAACAGCTAACTGAAGCCTTTCTTTAAATGGTGGTTTAGGAGGATTCGAAGGCTCCATTTGATGGTGCTTTTTCATAGTTATTAATATATGATTAAATAGTTAATAATTTTGAAATAATGGCTAGTTATTTCTATCTGTTTTTAAACTTGAATATTCCAATTGTAGCTGAGTGAAATTTCTGGACATAGAAGTACCAGTATCGCAGACTTTATTATGGGCAGCAATTTAAATGATCCAAAATAAATCGGATCCCCATATTTACTTGTAATATATAGAGATCCGATTAAAGATCAGTCGTTAAACTGAATGATAGCAGGCCGTCTCGGTGCAGCTATTTTAATATCAATTATTTACGATTTGTCGTACGCAACGGATATTTCGGCCTTCGGATTTGTTGAGGTTTGGATAAGTGACATTTCCCCAGGAGAATAACCAGGCAACTCTTGTGAATGATGATTTAACAGCATAAGCTGTAGTTGAATTTGCATTGTCGGATGTCCAATAATGGCATTCGCCCGAAGCGAAGGCTCCTAATGCGATACCGCCCGGACTACCTGTCACTGTTCCACCAGTGGTACGGTAGCCACCAAAGGACAATACCAGGTTATTATCGTCATAGGCAGCATTGGCCGGATTATCACTATCGCGCTGCCATACATAAGCATATTGAGCGCCCCAAAATAAACCTAATACCTCTTGTTTGTCATCAGGTTGGCCGATAGACTCCCATTCCGCTTTGGTAGACATACGCCAGGTCCCAGCTGGATAAACAGATACACAGGGATCTACATTGGAGGTTGCACTATTTGGTGTAGCTGATTTCCAATTCCAAAACTCCGTATCTCTAGTCGCGGATGTCGAACCGCCAGGATTGGATTTTAATCGATAACTGTCCATGTGGGAGCTGTTATAGATAAGATTCGATCGGGCCCATAGCACACCTTTGACTTTTACAGGTGATTCAATCAAACGTATGTTCAATGCATAGGTGGAACCTATCGTAGGTGTGTAAGCTCCTGGATAAGTGTATAGCGGCGGTGCAAAAGTACGGACCCGTGAATCGTCCAAGTTGATTTTTAAGGTGTTAAATTTAATTTTAAAGTTGTTGGCATTGATTGCATCGGTATTTAAGGTGTAAAAGTTCGCCACTTTGACCGTCCCTGTCGGATTGCCACTCTCTGCGATCATCTCTGGCCCCAAAACAGCTTTATTGACATCAACGATCTGAGCAAATTGACCTGTTAATACATTAAAATCGCCCATTTTTAGGACAGTGGTATTTGTGCTATTTTTAACCAATGTAACGCTTGTATTATCTTCTATCGTGCCAAATAATCCCCGCACATTTAATTTGACCTGAATTCTGGCAGTCATCCTTTTGAATATAATATCCAGGTAGTTGGGGCCGTCAAGAGCATCGAATGAACCTGAAGCATATAAAACGTCCTTATTTTCTAACCCCGCACGTGCAATAACCCCGTTACTGCTCATCGTTGGAACGGTGCCATTCTTTTCATTGAGAGAAACGGCATACCAGGTATATTTTTTATAGGCAACAAGCTGTATCTGTGGATTTGTACCTGAGGTCGCGACCTGATTGAAAATTTGGGTATTGGTGTTGTCATATATCAAAAGACGAAATTTAACCCCGATATCCATTAATGAAGCGGTAGCAGCTCTCAATCCGCCTGTTGCGGCCTTAGCGGGTCCAGTGTCAGCGATAGTTGGAACATTATTGCGAATAGTTGGTGTTTGTAAAGCTGATCCTTGTTCAAAATCGATCAAGGCATCGACGTCTCCCAACGAAACAATGGGCTGACCCAGTGTAGTAGACTTTTCTTTACCGGATGTTTTTATCGATCCTTGTTTTGAAGATGTCTCGACAATGACTTCCTCAATTCCCTTCACGCCGACATTAAGTACAGCGCCTTTTTCAGGTAGGACCTGTTCGTCTTTTGAAGAACATGAGGTGAGGGATACAAAAATACCCCCTATCATGAATAGACAAATGAATCTTGTGGTTATATTCTTTAGTAACATATACTTCCCTTTTTATTATAGATCAAAGTCTTTGTTTTGGGACCCCTTATCGGTCCAGTCTTCTACCTTAGGTTGATTTGGCGTGCTTGAATTTCCGGGATTAACAGTTCCCGTCGATGTTGCGGCAAGGCCCTGCTCCATTTCAAGCACCAGCGTGCTGACATTTGGGGCCTTGTAAGGCATGTGTTTTTGCATTCTTTTCATGTTTAAAAAAATTTATGATCACCTCATTCTTTAATTAGAATAAAATATATTTATGCATTGGAGAACCCGCGCTACTTCTATAATTAAAATTATTAAGATGACCTTTTGAAGGCGTTTCAGCCAATATTGTTTATAAAATCGTTTAGTAAACTCGTAAACCTTTTTTGTTGATCTGAAGCAAAATTGAGCAAAACAAACTCACTGACACTATATTGGTGGTTATAGCTGGCTTTCCTTTTTTTAAAAAAATCTAGTAGTAGCACCTAAAACCAAGGGGCAATGGGCAAAATCAAGGTAAATGATAGCTTTCTTTACTAGTTTAAATAATTGTTTCAACACAATATTTTCTTAAATGAGAAATAAAATTTCAGTTATTGAATATATTTTTGAAATTATAATAAGTGTTTTATTACGTAAATTTGTAGTACATTTACTACAATAACTATAATTTTAATTCTTTAAAACCTAAAAGGTATAAGAGTAAACGCTCCCTTGTTTGCTCCAATTCTGACTTCTAAAATTATTTTACTGTATTTCTCCTATAGGATTTGAATAAATATCAGGTAGGGTTATATGACTTGGAAAATTGGTGGGTAAAAGGGGATGGATACACTGAATATTTGTATTTGTAGCTATTCCGCTAGATTTTGTCGCCACATCGCTACATGTCTGATTGTTGAGCCCTAAATGGTATTCTCCGGTAATACATTTTTATAGAAATTAGATGTTGTAAGTCTGTTCGCTGTTTTTAGAGCTGATTTATTGAGGTTGAGAACCTCACTTTGATAGTCAACAACAAATAAATATGGACAGTAATTATTATCATCTTTTTATCCTGATTAATGTAAGCCTCTTAACGGTTAACATTGTATTGTTGCTTATTTCTGTCAGACATTATCTAATTGAGAAAACTAAACCAGGCGAATTCATTGAATCCGATCAATCTTTGGCTATTGAGTCCGACGGTGCTCTGGTAAATAGCGATGTGCCCGATGCGTACTTGAAAGCGGAGTCAAAACGTAGCGATGTGTTGATAAGCAAGATTACCGAAGATCGTTTGTTGCAGGAATTTGAGAAAGCTCAAGCAAAGTTGTTTTTCCTAAAGCGAAGCGTAAGTCTAAATGATGTAGCTGATCTGCTCGGGACTAACCAGCGCTATGCATCCTATATTATAAATAAATATTTTGGCTCGGATTTTAATAGTTACGTACAACGGGCCCGTATTAAATATCTGATCGATTGTGTAGAACATGATCCAAATTTGTTAAAGATGAAGTTCTCCGTCCTTGCTGATAAGGCCGGATTTTCAAGTATCAGTAAATTTTCTTCTGTGTTTAAGTCTGTAATAGGAATTTCTCCTTCCGCATACTTTCAGCGTTTACGGATGAGATAGTGGTACGTAAATATTCAATTATTATACTACCTTATTAGGATCTTCAATATCCTAATAATTTATCACTTTTCGTGTATAGCTGCCAATAAGATGTTATACGAAGACAAGTCACTCCAATAATTTATCATTCTTCAGGCTGCTAATGTCTATAATATAGGTGATTATGCGTGATCTGATCGGAATATTGACCGCATAAGCCATTTAACTTTGGGCTGTGGCTATTTTTTACTTTGATATTTTGTAACCTCTATTTTTTATAATTAACACGCATACCGACACGCTAGAAAGGATTGTCTTTTGGCGAATGGTTTAGATAAACTGTTATTTTCTACAGTGCTACTTGATAACCCTTTCTCGTGCATGCATATTTATATGCATGCACGAGAAAGGGTTGTTTTTTTTTGGGGGGTAATGCTGTGACATAGAGTATATTATACTCATCTAGTAGGCCCGGGAAAAATATGTTGAACAAGCCCCAAAAAAGAGCATTTACTGTTTATCAATTGGTAAGTAAACGGGTGTATCGTTGATAATTGGTTAATCTGTAGCTACTGTACTACAGGTATTGACTATTTGGTTTTTTCAAGGGGCTAGCTTTGTTTTCATTACCTGAAATTTGCTGTCTATTTACAGAAAATTGTGGTTTTTAACAGGTACTTAAAGTATTATAAAAGCTTTATTTCTTTTCATCAGGAACAGTATTAATAAGGCATATGGGGCTTGGGTGCATTTTTTTTTGAAAATGGAAAGTCTGGTTTGGTCATGGTTATATTGAGTGGAAAGTTTGTTTTATTCAATTTTGTTTCGAATAAAATAGCAAATGTACTAAACAAATATTCTTGACCGAAATGACTTTGAAAAAGACAATTTTAATGATGTTAGCTGTTGCAGGAGCAAAGGTTTCGCTGGCACAGCAAATGGATGTAAAACGGGATACCGTAGTTACTGTATCAGATGATAGATACCAGGTAAAAACCAATGGGTTTTGGGACAACTGGTTTGTAAATGTAGGTGCGGGAGCACAGATCTACTTTGGCGATCATAATAAGCAGATGAAATTATCTGAACGTCTGACACCCAATTTTGAATTCAATTTAGGAAAATGGTTTAGCCCTGGAATCGGTGTTCGTGCCGGAGTGAATGGATTTAAAATAAAAGGTGTTACGCAAAACGGAAGCCACTCTACTGGTGAAAGATATGAAGGTAAACCTTGGGAAGGTTATTGGTTGTATAACCAGGAATTCAATTATTTCCATATCCATGGAGATGTTTTATTCAACTTGTCGAATATTTTCAGTGGTTACAAAGAAGATCGTTTTTATACAATTAGTCCTTATGCTGGATTAGGTTGGATGGTCACAAACGATGCACCTTCCCAAAAGGAGGTAAGTGCTAATATCGGTATTTACAATACTTTTCGTTTGACCAACGCTTTGGATCTGACGCTCGATATTCGTGGGGCCATGGTCAATGATCGATTCGATGGCGAGACTGGAAACCGGAGTCAGGACGGTATTTTGAGCGGACTCGTGGGATTGACCTATAAGTTCAAAAAACGTGGCTGGGAAAAACCGAGTACGGTGGTTATCAGCTATAGTGATGAGGTGTTAAATAGTCTACGTGATAAAGTAAACAAGCTTTCACAGGACAATGAAGCGCTGAAAGCACAGCTTGCTGCTGCAGGTGACAAAACTATTACGAATATCAAGGTCGAGGAAAAAATCCTGGCTGCTCCGATATTGGTGACCTTCCCAATTAACAAAAGTGTTGTCAGCAATGAAGCGCGCGTCAATCTTGGATTCTTTGCCAAAGTAATTAAGACGGGAAATAAAAATGTGGTATACAAAGTAACCGGATATGCCGACAAGGGAACCGGGACTACCGAAATCAATGATCGTCTTAGTCGTGATCGTGCTAAGGCAATTTATAATGTATTGGTACAAGAGTTTGATGTGAACCCAGCGCAATTGGAGGTTGCTCATGAGGGCGGGGTCGCTAATATGTACTATGATGATCCTCGTTTAAGTCGTGCGGTAATTACCATCGCGAAATAAATGAGATTAAGTTTTGTTTTTTAAGGTTATGTACGGTTTTTCTAAATGGTTAAGCCGTGCATTTCTTAACACTATTAAAACAAGTCGTTTATTATGAAGCCGTTTCGAAAATACCTATGGAATATTCTTGCATTAGTCTTTTTTTCATGTCAAGGTGAAGCTAGCTATGATGCCTCGCAGAAAGTGTCAATTGAGCCCGTGCTGTCCGATTATGAATTTATTGATATTGCAGGAGCAAGACATCTGTTGAATGATGTCAAGGCTGAAAATAAACTGCTAATCTTTTACGATCCACAGGGAAAGCAAAGCCAGCAGCAAATAGCTGAAATGAAAAAAAGCACACAATTGGCAGATTTGATAAAAAAGGAAAAACTGCGTGTGGTGGCTATTTGTCCTGTAGGGGATCTAAACGATTGGAATACCTATAAAAACACAATTCCGGCACAGTGGATCAATGGATTCGATATTAAAGGTGAGGCTTCGAAAAAAGAATTCTTTGCCATCAAATTGTATCCGACCCTGCTGCTTATAAATGAAAACAATGAACTGCTGAAGAGGGACGCTGATTACCAAAGCCTTTTATCGGCTTTGGATAAATAAATGTCGAATACATCCGTCAAGAATCATACCCATTAATAGAATAGATTAAGATGAATAGTTTGGAAATAATGAAGTGGTGTACTGTCATGGTACCTTTTCTATGCGCCATGCTTTTAAGCTGGGGAATGATGCCTTATATCTTATTGATTTCGTATAAAAAGCGGTTATTCGATCCAGTGGATGCGCGCAAATTGCATCAGCATATTGTCCCTCGCCTAGGCGGAGTGGCCTTTGCGCCTATCCAATGTTGCATATTGGTGATTGCATTGGTCTGCATTTACAAACTGAATATTGGAGAATTGGATCTGCAAGTAGCTTCTTGGATTATTCTACCTAGTATGGCGTTGATGGTCTGTGGTCTGGTTATTCTATTTATGATCGGTATCGGTGACGACCTGATCGGTGTCAGCTATAAATGGAAATTTGTTGCTCAAATCATGGTCGGATGCCTCCTGCCCTTAAGTGGCGTATGGATAAATGATCTTTATGGACTGGGATTTATCATCGGTATCCCGGCATGGATCGGAATGCCGTTGACAGTTTTTGTTGTCGTATTGATCATCAATGCAATTAACCTGATCGATGGCCTGGATGGGCTTTGCTCAGGCGTAGTTTCCATTGGCTTGTTGGTTTTGGGGGGACTATTTGCATCATATGGAGCTTGGTTGCATGCGATTTTTGCTTTTATCACAATCGGGGTGATCATTCCATTTTTTTACTTCAATGTATTCGGTACGTCACGTCGGCGAAGAAGGATATTTATGGGCGACACGGGCAGTATGACCCTTGGTTTTTCGATAGCATTTTTAGTGGTCAGTTTTGCCATGAATAACCATTTTATAAAGCCTTTTGCGGATGGAGCGATTGTCGTGGCCTTTTCCACCCTGATTATTCCAATCATGGATGTCGCCCGGGTAATGTTTGTCCGTTGGAGAACCGGAAGGCCGATTTTCAAGCCTGATCGCAACCATTTGCACCACAAATTGCTGCGTGCTGGTTTGAGCCGTCATAGTGCCCTGATCTTTATTCTTGTCATTACACTTGTCTTTTGTCTATTTAATATCGTGACTGTACGCTATATCAGCAACAACATTGTCGTTCTAATGGACCTCATTTTTTGGATCGCCTTCCACTGGTTATTCAATAGATTGGAAAAAAGACAAATGATAGTCAAACTACAATTATTTATCAATCTATAAAAAGTTAAATCAATATGAAAATAGCAATTATCGGAGGATCTGGTTTCGTTGGTACAAAACTTATCGATCTGCTTATCCAAGTATCGGATAATGAAATACGTAATATTGATAAATCAGCAAGCAGTAAACACCCTTCCATTACAATGATAGGCGATGTATTGGACAGAACAGGATTAACTGCAATGCTGGCAGGAGTAGAGGCCGTTATTTTACTTGCTGCCGAGCACCGGGATGACGTCAGTCCGGTATCAAAATACTATGATGTGAATGTCAAGGGGATGCAAAATACCCTTGAAGCAATGGAAGCCAATGGGATAAAAAGGATCATTTTCACGAGTTCCGTGGCGGTCTATGGGCTAGATAAAGAAAATCCCAAAGAAGATACACCAACGGATCCTTTTAACCATTATGGAAAAAGTAAACTAAAAGCTGAAATGGTCCTGCAGGAATGGTACAGGGATCATTCGGATTGGAACGTGAATATTATCCGACCTACGGTCATTTTTGGGGAAGGAAACCGAGGTAATGTGTATAATTTATTGCATCAGATCGCTTCAGGTAAATTTATTATGATTGGCTCGGGAACCAACCAGAAGTCAATGTCCTATATCGGTAATATCATTGCATTTATCAATTATTTGGTCATGGTTAAGACAACGGGTTATAACGTTTATAATTACGTTGACAAGCCAGATCTTTCAACCAATGATCTGGTGCACTATACTGGAAGGATACTAGGGAAAAAAATACCGACTGTGCGCGTTCCCTATTGGTTGGGAATGTTAGGTGGTTACGGTTTTGATGTGCTGGCTTTTATAATTCGCCGCAAACTATCGATTAGTTCTATCCGTGTCAAAAAATTCTGTGCGGTGACACAGTATGATGCGACCAAGGCCATGAATTCGGGATTTATCCCACCCTACGATCTGCAATATGGTTTAAAACAAGTTTTGAAAGCAGAATTTTCTGTATCAAATGAAAATTCTGTATAAAACGCTTTGAATGAAAAAAATAAATCTAATATACTGGTCCGGGGAGAACTTTGGAGATGCGTTGAGCCCAAGACTAATTGAAGAGCTGACGGGACTGCCCACGCAGTATAAAAGCTGGGAGCCTTCGTATGCCGCGAGATTAAAGAGCCTCGTCGGAAAGATTGTCCGTTTACGATTTGCGGAATTGGACACTATTCTGTGGCCCCAAGAGAAATCGATAATTGCTGTGGGATCAGTGATCCGATGGGGGAATTCAAGATCCCGAGTTTGGGGATCTGGCTTTATGAATTCCGATGAGCCTTTTGGCGGCGGAAAAATTCATGCTGTGCGTGGCAAATTGACAAGTCAGAAGCTCCTTCGGATGGGATACCCAAAGTGTGAAATATTTGGTGATCCCGCACTATTGCTCCCATTATGGATACCTGCAAAGAAGGGGAAAAAACACAAGCTCGGCCTCATACCGCATTGGAAAGAGGTTGAAGCATTTCAGGATAAGCTGGGGCATAGCTTTAATATTATCGATCTTCGTACCCATGATGTAGAACGTATTGTACATGCTATTTGCGATTGCGAATATATTTTGTCAACTTCATTACATGGACTTATTGTAGCACATGCTTATGGGATACCAGCATTGTGGATCAAAGAAGGATACATTGATACAGATGGGTTCAAATTTCGGGATTATTTTAGCTCTGTAGATATTCCCTTTTATGAGGGGTTTGAGAATCTGGAGGAGATTTTTGCTAGCGAAAGTGCTTGGATGTCATTGTTTGAAATGAATAGCGACAAAGCCAATAGTCGGGTTGATCTCAAAACGTTACAGCGCCGCCTATTAAAGGCTTTCCCTCTTTCCTTGCGGCGAAAGTATCAGAATTTAATTAGTTAAGACTAACAGGATAACCATGGATTTAAAGAAGCAGGTCACACAGGGGGCAATCTGGGTATTCTTAGACCAGTTTGGCGTACAATTAGTCTCATTTTTGGTGAGCTTGGTGTTGGCGCGCCTATTGATGCCTGCGGATTTTGGTACCATAGCACTTTTCAATGTGGTCATTAATGTTTCGTCTGTACTGATCAATGGAGGCTTGAGTAGTAGTTTAGTCAGGACACAGGCAGTAGATAACCGCGATTTGTCGACTGTGTTTTGGTTCAATATTGTCATGACCCTGCTGCTTTATCTGGTTATATTTATAGCATCTCCCTGGATTGCTCGATTTTATACGATGCCTATTTTGTCTCCGATCATTCGCGTGTATAGTATCGTATTAATTATTGATAGTTTCGTTCATGTACAGGCTGTACTTTTTGATAAAAACCTGGATTTTAAAACAACGTTTAAAGTACGATTGCCATCGATTGTCGTGGGGGGATTATGTGGTGTGGGCTTTGCCTTAGCGGGGTTTGGCGTGTGGTCACTGGTTTATTCAGCATTGATTCAAAACGCACTTTATACCATACAATATTGGTTTTACAGTGATTGGAGACCAACATTTGAATTCGACCGTGAGAAGTTTAGGTACCATTTTGCTTTTGGATTCCGGCTTACACTTTCGGCACTGCTTAATGTCCTCTTTAACAATATCTACTCGATCGTGATCGGGAAACGTTTTGCCGAAACAACACTCGGCTATTATAATCGGGCCGAATCTTTGAAAAATCTGCCCATAAACAATGTTTCTACAGCACTGAATAAGGTGACCTATCCGTTGTTTGCGAAATTTAGTGACGATGATGAAAAACTGCGTAATGCCTATCGTCAGGTCCTTAAGCTTGTAATTTTTATCGTTGCGCCACTCATATGTATCATGATGATTGCTGCAGAGCCGATTATTGGTTTGTTATTGGGTGAAAAATGGTTGCCCGTTGTCCCATACTTCCAGATACTGGCATTGGGTGCTCTTTTTCAACCGATACACAACTACAATTTAAATATTTTGCAGGTAAAAGGGCGTGCTGATCTCTACCTCAGGCTAGAAGTTATTAAAAAACTATTGATCATTGTCGCCGTAGTGCTGGGTCTTCGGTTTGGTATTTATGGATTGTTGTGGGGACAAGTAGCCGTTTCGGTCGCATCCCTGTTTATCAATACGTTTTATACCGCTAAATTTCTGAAGTATGCAATGCTGCAGCAACTTGCTGACCTTATGCCCAGCATCCTGATCGCCTGTGGTATTGCCGCATTAATCTGGTGGGGGAGTGACCTGCTATTGCTCGACTTGCAAATATGGGCAAAAGCTCTTGTCCTGGTTGCAAGTTATGTATTGGCATTCTGGTGGTTCTGTAGCCTGATCCAGTTGGAAGAATATAAGTCCATTAAGGACCTTGTAAAGAATAATTGGCAAAAAAAAAATGGTGTAATCAATCGAAATTAAGTGTCACATGTCTATTTTAACTAAAACCTGGAGTATTATTCGTCAGCGCTTGATTTGGCAAAGGCATCGGCATGTTGCATCCCTATGGAACAAGTTGATTGTGCAGGATCATACTGGTCTGCTTAGTCATTATCCGCTGCAGCCAAAGGTAGATTTGCCGCCCAACGGGGTTATCTGGCAGTACTGGGGGCAGGGGTTGGCAGCCGATAGATTACCCGCTATTGTCAAATTATGCTTTCAGTCAGTCGACAAGTTCAAAGGTAATTATACCGTCATTAGAGTGGATGATAATACCGTAGGCCAATACCTAGACCTTCCGGATTTTATACTTGAAAAAAAAGCCGCGGGAATAATCAGCCCTACTTTTTTTTCGGATATACTACGACTGGCCCTACTCAAGACCTATGGGGGTGTTTGGCTTGATGCGACAATTTTGTTGACGGATAGTCTTCCTACAGCCTTTAGCGCGCAGGATTTTTTTGTTTATCAACGGGATGCAGCAGAAAAATATACCAATTATTGGAAGAATACCTATGCTTTTTACTGGGGCTGGGACAGGCGGCACAAAGTGAAAATGCTTAACAGCATCATTTTCGCCAAAAAGCATGACCCATTGTTGTCTTCTATGACGGACTTACTATTTAATTATTGGAAGACAGCGAATAAGGCAATTAACTATTTTATTTTCCAGATCCTCCATGAACAATTAATGGTTTCGGGGGTTGGATATGATAGAGGCCAGATCGTCAGTGATGTTACGCCGCATTTATTACAGACAAAACTTTCAGGTGGCAATTATCCAATCAGTTACAGCGAAATTTTTGAACGTACAGGTATACATAAGATGACTTATTTTAAGGAGGATACAGTGGAATATTTGGAGGAGGTTTTGCAGGGAAATTTGGCTGCATTTAACAATAAAGAAGATAATCTTAAATAAGGCGGATATGGTAAAACACGCATTTTTGATTTTAGCGCATAATGAATTTTCCGTCTTGGAGAAGCTTCTTTATTGCCTGGATGATGAACGTAATGATATCTATATTCATTTTGATAAAAAATTGGATCAACTACCCGATTTTAAGGTGCAAAGGGCTAGGCTTGTTGTGCTGTCAGATCGTGTCGATGTGCGTTGGGGGGATGTTTCGATGATCCAGGCAGAATATAATTTGTTTGAGGCTGCAGCTGCACGACAAGCATATGCTTATTATCATGTCCTATCGGGGGTTGATCTACCACTTAAACATCAGGATGATGTGCATGCTTTCTTCCATAAATACCAGGGCCGCGAGTTTATCGGCATTTCTAAAGCAGCAACCGAAAAGGAGATTGACCGAAAAGTCCGACGCACTCATGTATACCCCCGACAGTTCAGATCGGGGAAAGGGATTACTGCAATCTGGCGTAAAACAGTGCGGGCCTTGTTTTTGCGTCTTCAGTTTCTTTTGAATATAAAACGAAATGCTGATTTGGTCTTTAAAAAAGGACCACAGTGGATCAGTGTAACAGATGATTTTGTGAGGTATATTTTGCCTAAAAAGGAAGAGGTATTAAAAATATACCAGAAGACCTTCTGTAGTGATGAGATCTTTATACAGACCCTTTGTTGGAATTCCTATTTTAGACTCAGACTGTTCAACAGCAGCAATGAAATGCGAGGTTGTCAACGGATCATCGGTTGGAAGGATGGCGAATTGATCGCATGGACAGACGACGATTTTGATAAACTAATTGCCTCGGATATGCTATTTGCCCGGAAGTTCAGTTCCACAGACAGACGGCTCCTTGAACGCGTGGTCAACCATGCCAATATTAAACCGATTCATAACGCTATCTAATATGATCAATGTAATTCGACGCTTGTATCTGAATGTGAGGTATATCTTCTTCAAGACCGTATTGCCCTTTCCGAAGATTTATTCCAATGTTGAAACATTGGAGAAGCTTCTTTCTTCAAATTTTTCGATGGCACGATTTGGAGACGGGGAATTCCATATGATCAATCAGACGGAGAATCTGGGCTTTCAAACTGTTGATGATCAGCTGTCACAGCGTTTACGTGAAATTCTCGGAAGCAATACCGAAGGATGTCTCATCTGTGTTCCCTATGGGCTACATTCGGTGCAACATCTGAATCCAAGGGGGCGCTTCTTTTGGAAACAGTTTGTCGTTTTTCATTACCGAAAATATATACCCTATTTCAATTTCGCCAAGCCTTATTACGACGCCTGTGTGACAAGACCCTATATCGATTGGCTTGACAAATCCAAGAGCGCCAAATTTTTTAAACAGCTCAAGCAGCTGTGGCTGGGCAAACGGATCTTACTTGTTGAAGGACAAATGAGCCGCCTGGGGGTTGGCAATGATTTATTCGGTGATGCAGGGGGGGTAGACCGAATCATAACATTATCTCAAAACGCATTTTCGGTATACGATCGATTATTAGCCGAGACAACACGTTTGGCAGGGAAATATGATCTTGTGCTGGTGGCGTTGGGGCCAACAGCAACTGTGCTCGCTTATGATCTCTCTCTGACCGGAATCCAAGCATTGGATATCGGACATGTGGATATTGAATATGAGTGGTTCTTGAAAAAGGCCACACAGAAAATAGCGATTGAAGGCAAATATGTAAATGAAGTTGCAGGTGAGACAGCCGAACTGACTTCGGATGATCAACGATACAAACAGCAGATTATAAGCGAAATTTTTACTTCTTAAAGCATTTATTGATACGATGAACAGTCTACCATTGGTTTCCATTATTGTCCCGGTCTATAATGCAGCGGCTACACTCGATCGAACATTGAGTTCCCTGCAGGCACAGACCTATCAATCTATTGAGCTGATTTTCGTAAATGATGCGAGTACAGACGATAGTTTAAGCAAGTTGATGGAGTTTACAGACGCTGTTTTGAAAGACTCTCGCTTAAAGACAATGGTGATCTCACACCCGGAAAATAGGGGTGTTGCCAATGCGCGGAATACGGCATTGAATCATGCTACAGGTGAATTTATTATGTACGTGGATGCTGACGATACCATTCAGCCGGAAGCTGTTGCAAGTTGCGTGAAAGAAGCGCAGCAGTCTGGCGCTGACCTGGTTTATTTTCATTGGTGGTTGAGCTTCCATAAAAACGGCAGGAAAATGACACAACCTGCTTGTAGCACTCCTTTGGAGGCGATCCAGGCGATGATGGCTGGCAAAATGCGCTGGAACCTGTGGTTGTTTATGGTACGCCGTTCACTTTATGATGAGCATCTGATCAGATTTATTCCGGATGCCAATATGGGCGAGGATCTAACAGTCATGATGAAGCTTATGGTACATGCACAGAAAATTGTCCTCTTGGATAAGGTGTTTTATCACTATAGGCAGGACAATACAACCTCCATTAGCAAAACATTTTCGGAAAAGCACAAACAGGAGGTGGAAATGAATATCAAGGAAACTGAAAGCTACCTCAAGGCGAGCGCTTATGCTGATAAAATCGGGTCAGGAGTGGATTTTTTGAAGTTGAATATCAAATTGCCATTATTGGTAACTGGACATAAAGCGGATTATATCCTTTGGACAAATTGGTTTAAGTCGTCAAACCCATATATCCTTAAAAATGTATCGGTTTCCTTGCGTACCCGGATGCTGCAATGGCTTGCCTGGAAAAAACAATTTTGGGCAGTTAGGCTTTATAATGCAATTGTATTACGAATGATTTATGGATTAATCTACAAATAAGATGATTCGAGCGCTTTTAATTTTTTGTGCCTTGGTGGTCGTTAGCTGTTATTTTTTCTCATTCGGCTTTACGTTTTTGCCACCCAGTGTTAACACCAAAATCATTTTGGCGGGTGTGGGATGTCTGTTGCTATTTGGACAGATGGTTCAGGCACGGCGTATCGAGATCAGCAAACAGCTATTTACTGCAGCGGCTTTGGCCATTGTTTTTTCATTGGTCTGTTTTATCGCCACGGATGTCAACCGTACGGATGACTTTGCTTATGCAACCTATTTTATGAGCTTTGCGATCTGGCTCCTGGCGGCATATACCGTAGCCTTTGTGATCTATAAAATACATGGATTTATTGACTTCCATCTCTTGACATTTTACCTGGCGGCGGCATGTTTGCTACAATGTGTGCTCGCTTTTTGGATCGATAGCTCACCTGCAGTACAGTCGCTGGTCGATCGTTACGTCGAACAGGGGCAGGCTTTTGCACAGGAAGTGGACCGACTTTATGGAATCGGAGCATCATTGGATAATGCGGGGGTTCGTTTCTCTATTGTACTCATTATGCTGTCCACATTGTTTACAAAGGATCTGTTCGAAAAACGCCATGTACCGCTTATTGCTATTTTGGTGATAACTTTCTTTGCCATCTTTGTTTTGGGTAACGTTATTTCACGGACGACCTCTATTGGGGGAGCATTGGGATTTGCTTATATACTCCTCTCAACAGGACTATTCAGCCGTATTATCCGTATCGAATTTGTCAGATTTTTCTCTGTTGTATTGATATTACTCTTCCTAGCAACCTTGGTGGCGATGTATTTCTATGAGAGCAATGCAATTTTCAGGGGGTACATGCATTTTGCTTTTGAAGGGTTCTTCAATTTTTACGAAACCGGCGAATGGCGTACAGATTCGACCGATAAACTGGCGATGAACATGTGGGTATGGCCCAGCGATACCCAGACCTGGTTCATTGGTACAGGACTTTTTGATGGCTGGATTTTCAATACGGATATCGGCTACTGCCGTTTTGTATTGTATTGTGGAATATTGGGATTTAGTGTTTTTGTGCTGTTTTTTATATTCAATGCGATTGCTTTTATGAAAAAGTACAGCAAGCATAAATTATTATTTCTCATGTTATTGGCCTTTTCTTTCGCGATCTGGTTTAAAGTATCAACTGATATCTTTTTGATTTATGCCCTGTTTTATTGTGTTGAAGGACTACAGGGAGCTTTGTTTACCACCAAATTTCATACGGAAAATGAAAATCGTCTATTCTATCTTGGGAACGTATAATGCCGGTGGCATGGAACGGGTGCTTGCAAATAAAGCCAATTATCTTGCTGCAAAGGGGCATGAACTTGTTATTATTACCACAGATCAGAAGGGACGTGGACCGAACTTTCCGTTACATCCTGCGATCCGGCAAATTGATCTTGGTATTAATTATACGGATGATCAGGATCTGGGGATGTTGCGCAAAATTTGGTCATTTAAAAAAAGACAGCGTCGGCACTATAAGCAGCTCAAAGGGGTCTTATTTGAACTCAAAGCGGATATTGCGATATCGATGTTTGACCATGACGCCGCTCTTCTCCATCGGATCAAAGACGGGAGCAAGAAGTTGCTGGAGATCCACTTTTCAAGGTTTAAAAGATTACAATACGATCGGACCGGATTATGGAAAGTGCTGAATAAATGGCGTATGTATCAAGATCTCGCCATAGCAAAAAAATACGATCGATTTGTCGTATTGACCAACGAAGATTTAGCCTATTGGAAAGGTCTCAAAAATATTGTGGTCATTCCAAATGCACATACTTTCTTACCTACTGAGACAGCCCCGCTATTGCGTAAGCATGCACTTGCGGTCGGTCGGTTTGATTATCAAAAAGGATTTGATGAGCTCATCAAGGCCTGGAAAAAAATCAATGCAGCGTGTCCGGAATGGACACTGGATATCTATGGAGATGGGCCATTAAAGGAAGAATTAACAGATCAAATTAATCGATTGGGCCTGAGTGGACAGCTGATCCTTCATGCCCCGGTAAAAAATATCATGGACGTATACCTTGACAGTTCCATCGTGGTCATGACATCACGTTATGAAGGACTACCTATGGCCCTACTTGAAGCACAGGCCTGTGGTATTCCGATGGTAGCATTTGCCTGCAAGTGTGGACCGAGAGATATCATCCGACAGGATAAGAATGGTTTTTTAGTTGCCGAAGGTGACCTAGAAGATTTTACTGAAAAAGTATGCCGATTAATGAAGGACCAACAATTAAGAAGTACTATGGGAAATAGGGCAAGGGAAATGTCGGAAAACTTTAGTGAAGAACGTATTATGCGTCAATGGCTTGTGCTCTTTGAGTCGTTAAGAAAGGAGGAGGAGGCTTAATGAAAACGATCGTCATTTCAGCTGTTAACCTAGTAGAGGCTGGTACATTAACGATACTGAAGGATAGCCTGAGCTATTTATCTGCGCTGGCACAGCAAGGAGAGTATCGGATCGTGGCAGTTGTGTACAAGAAATCACTTGTAGATTTTCCGAATATAGAATATATCGAGACACAATGGCCTAAAAAACGCTGGATCAACCGACTCTGGTATGAATATGTTTCGATGCGGTCGATATCGAAGAAAATAGGACCGGTATATCTTTGGTTTTCACTGCATGATACAACACCTAATGTAGTAGCCGAACGACGGGCCGTATACTGTCACAATGCATTCCCTTTTTATCGCTGGAAAATGCATGATCTGCTATTTTCACCAAAAATAGTATTGTTTGCATGGTTCAGTAAATACATCTATAGACCCAATATACATGCGAATAAGGATATCGTTGTGCAACAGGAATGGTTTCGGAAGGGATTGCATGACATGTTTGGGATTAGCAAAAGTAAAATTATTGTAACCCCGCCGGCACATCCCCGATTGATTACTCCAGGTGCAGTAGCGAACAAAAATAGTTGCTATTCTTTCGTGTTTGCGAGTTCACCCAATAGTCACAAAAATTTTGAGGTCATCTGTAAAGCAGCAGAGATGCTGCAAAAGGAAGGAATAGTAGATTTTAAAGTTCATCTTACTGTAAAGGGTAATGAAAATAGGTATGCCAAATGGCTGCATCGGAATTGGGGGCATTTGTCGACTGTCGATTTTATGGGCTTTGTCACTAGGCAGGTACTGGAGGAATATTATTGCGCGAGTGACTGTTTGATTTACCCTTCCAGAGTAGAATCCTGGGGCTTGCCGATATCGGAATTTGCGCAATATGAAAAGCCTATGTTGCTAGCGGACCTGCCTTACGCCCATGACACGGCGGCAGGAAGTAAAGCAATATCTTTTTTTGACGCGGATGATGCCAAGACACTTGCTGCGCAAATGAAAGCATTGATAAAAGGAGATCATTCATTTTTGAGGGAGGTCAGGAAGGAACCATTGCAGGAACCATTTTCCTTAAGTTGGGAAGATTTGTTCAATAAATTATTACGCTGATTTTTCAAACTGACAAATTGATTTATAAACATACAAAGATGAAGGTATTACAACTCGGTAAATTTTATCCCGTTCGGGGTGGCGTAGAAAAGGTGATGTATGATCTTATGCTCGGACTGTCTGAGGCGGGAGTACGTTGCGACATGTTATGCGCCGCTACAGAAGGGCATCCTGCGGCTGTAATTCATGTAAATTCAAATGCGACACTCTTTGTGATAGACACTGCAATAAAATTGGCAGGTACTATGCTAGCTCCAGGAATGATCTTTAAGTTGCGTGCAATTGCCGGAAACTACGATGTGATCCATATCCATCATCCGGATCCAATGGCAACATTGGCCTTGTATCTCTCAGGCTATAAAGGTAAGGTCATTCTACACTGGCATTCAGATATTATCAAACAAAAAACATTGCTCAAATTGTATAAACCACTGCAGAGCTGGCTGATAAAACGAGCTGACAAAATCCTGGGAACAACGCCTGTCTATGTACAAGAATCTTCATTCTTACAGCATGTACAGCATAAAATTGATAACCTTCCCATTGGTGTGAATGCTATTGTTGCTCAACCAATGGAAGTCGATGCGATCAGAAACCACTATTCCAACAAAATTATGGTTTTCTCCCTTGGAAGGCTCGTGGAATATAAAGGATACGAATTTTTGATCCGTGCGGCGCAACAGCTGGACGACCGTTTTCATATTGTTATTGGGGGAAAAGGACCGCTTGAAGATCAGCTTGTACAACTTATTGCTGATCTGAAACTGCAGGAGAAAGTGAGTATGATCGGTTTTGTTGATGATGAAATGCTTGCGAATTATTTTGCTGCGGCGGACATTTTTTGCTTGAGTTCGATCTGGAAAACGGAGGCCTTTGCCATTGTGCAAATTGAGGCAATGTCCTGTGGCAAACCTGTGGTATCGACGAAGATACCCGGTTCAGGGGTAAGTTGGGTAAATCAACATGAAATCTCGGGCTTGGTTGTTGAACCTGGAGATGCTGAGGCACTTGCACTTGCCATTGGCCGGATCGGATCTGATAGCGCGCTCTACCAAAACTATGCTGAAGGAAGCCTACAGCGTTTTCAAGACTATTTTACCCGGGACAAAATGATAGAAAAATGCCTGCTTATTTATAAGCAGGCGTTGGCGACTAATACTCTTTTGGCGAATTGATATGGATAATACGAACATGGAAAAGGCATTCTTCTACCTATTGAAGACAGGGCTCTGGGGCGAGGGAAAACGCAACGAAGAGTTTTTTCCCTTGTCGGATGACGAATGGTCTCTGCTGTACAAACGAGCAAGGGAACAAACCGTTGAGGCAATTCTATACGATGGTATCCTGCGTTTGAGACCAGAAAATTTGCCACCTAGACTATTGCAGATAAAGTGGTCGGTACAGGTGGATCGGATTGAGCGCCGTAATCAGCTTGCGAACAAGCATATCGCTGAGCAATATGAATTTTTTACAGGGCATGGCCTACAACCCCTTTTATTGAAAGGACAAGGACTTGCGGCAACTTATGCTAATCCGTCACACCGTGTTTGTGGAGATATTGATTGGTATTTTGAGCGTAAGGAAGAGTTGGCATTAGCTCGTCTTCAATTGACAAGACTAGGTGTTCCCAAATTGCTGGAGGGGAGCCAAGTCTACTTTTGGAAAGAGAGTGAGCTGGATCTTCATGATCGGCTATTTGACCTGTATAACCCATTTTCGAAAAAAATACTGAAGCAGTTGAGAAGAGATTTTCCGGATACAACGGTAACGCTAGACGGAAAGCAGATTCCAATATTGGCTCCTCAAGTTCAGGTATTGCAGGTTGCGGCACATATTCTTAAACATTCACTTGCCTTTGGTGTTGGGCTGCGTCAATTCTGCGATTTGGCCTCTTTATATAACAATTATTACGTAGAGCTGGAAGGAGAAAGATTAAATCAAATTTATAATCGACTGGGACTGAGCCGTTGGTTTACTGCGGTACATCAGCTGCTTGTCGACAATATTGGTCTTCGCAAAGAAAAGCTCCCTTTTCCTGTCTCCAAGACGCCTTCTTCCTTAGCGATTATAGATGAGGTTTGGACGGTTGGTAATTTTGGATTTCATGATACATCCAATATGGAAAAGATAGAAGGCGACTATATGCTGCGTAAAAACCGGACAGCTACCTTGACAAAACGTTTACTGAAATATTTTCCCTATGTACCTAAGGAAGCATTTTGGTTTCCATTTATACATTTTTTTAATGGCGTAAAAGATAGATAATGTATGAGCTCGGGAGCTCGTATAACAAAGCGATATAATATCAGATGTAGTAAAAATTAACTTATTAATAAAAATATGAAAAAACTCACTTTATGGATTGTTTTACTTGGTTTGGCCCTCTTTAGTTCCTGTGCGACCCCCAAGAAAATTGTTTATGTCAATGACATGGTTCCAAATATAGACTATCGTATGCTTGATGTTCCGATGTTAAAATTGCAAAAAAGCGACCGGCTAAGCATCAAAATCAGTGCAAAAAACCCTGAACTTGCGGCCCCTTTTAATGTGATTGGCGGAAGTTACAGTTTGGGCGAAAAGGAAAATGGTGTGAGTAGCAATACTGCTGGACAGGAAAGCCAGAGTTATTTGATCGATCAGCAAGGAAATATCACCTTCCCAATTTTGGGTAATTTCCACTTGGAAGGATTAACCCTGGAGCAGGTTCGTGACCTATTGTCCAAGCGTCTTTCGGACGGCGGGTTTATCAAAGATGCGATTGTCAAGGTTGAGCTTTTGAATCTCAAGGTCAACGTGATGGGGGAAGTGAATCGAGTTGGTATTATTGATGTTCCGGATGCTCGTATTAATCTACTGGAGGCCATTTCAAAAGCTGGTGGGTTGACACGCAATGCTGCTTCAGACCGCGTAACGGTCATACGTGAGGAGAATGGCGTACGCAAAAAGCTGATCAATAATATCGGATCTCAAGATATATTCGATTCACCGGCTTATTACCTACAGCAAAATGATATCGTTTATGTAGAGCCGATTGCTGCTGAGAGCACACCGAAGGAAGATCGGACCTGGCGATTTGCCGCCATAGCGACAGGTGTGGTTACTGTCATATTAACTGCGATAAACCTGTTAAAATAACGTGATAAAATAACTAAGAGATGAAAGCAACAGAATATACCACAATACAAAAAGACAGATCTATCAATATATTGGATGTGTTAAAGCATTTGCTCTACCATTGGAAATGGTTTGCTTTATCCATTCTTATATTTGGCGCGTATTATTATTACCAGTATGCAAAATCTCCCTTCATCTTTCGAAGTGCGGAAACGATCATCATCAAAACACCGATGAATACCCCGAGAACAGCGCGGATTTCAAGAACGAACGAGGCCTATAACTCAATCAGTGTGGCGAGTGAAATTCTACAGCTAAAATCCAAAGAGCTGATGCGGCAGACGGTGAAACGGATCGGGGCAGAAATGAGCTACTCAATCGTAGAAGGGTTAAGGCAGAAAGAACTCTACAAGAATAGTCCTGTATTAATTACCCTGCCGCAAGTGAAGGAAGAAGCATCGTTCTCGTTTACAGTGACATTGTTGGGGAATAATCAAGTATTGTTATCCAATTGGAGTGTAGGAAATAAAGCTTTGGAGGTTAAAACTGCCTTGGGTAAGACGGTTAAGACGCCCATAGGACAGCTTGTTGTCCAGGGGAATAAGGATATTACAGATTCGTATCTTGATCAGGAGATCAAGGTAAGCAAATATGCACTGGAGGATATGGTAGACTACTTTGTATCGACCCTATCCATCACACAGATGGAGGAGGATGCCTCTTTACTTCAGTTGGTCTGTGAGGATACCAATCCCAGACGTGCAACGGACCTGATCGGGGAGATGGTGGTCGTCTATAATGAGATCGCGCTGCAGGATAAAAATCAGATTGGTATAAACACAGCCAATTTTATCAGGGAGCGTCTGTCCATCATCGAACAGGAGCTTGGTGCTGTGGAGTCGAATATTCAGGACCTGCGGATACAAAATCAGGGAATGGATGCTGCAACGGTGGGCCAAGCCTATTTTGCCGATACACGTACATATCAGGCCGAACGGACAAAGGTAGAGACCGACATGAATCTTGCGCAAATGATGCGTAATTATTTGGCAGATAAAGCGAAAAGAACTGATTTGATACCCAACAATACTGGTTTGGTGGACGCGAGTGTCGAGGCTCAGATCAGCGACTATAATGCAACACTACTGCGACGTAATCGCCTGATCGAAGGGAGCAGTGAGGCCAATCCTGTTGTTCAGGATCTGGATAAAGGCCTGAATGCAATACGAAACAATATTGCCCGAGCGGTAGATAATGCAATTGGTGGGCTTCATATCAAGGCCAATAACATGAAACGCGAAGAATATCAGGCTCGGGGAAAAGCACTACAGGTTCCGCAAAAACAACGGGTGATGTTATCTGTTGAACGGCAACAAAAAGTAAAGGAAGAACTTTACCTGTATTTATTGAACAAACGTGAAGAAAATGCGATAAATCAGGCAATGACCGAAGATAATATTCGGATTATTGATCCCGCGACAGCATCGTTTCAGCCAATCGGCCCTAGTAAAATTCGTAAATTAGGTTTGGGGATAGGAATTGGTTTTATCTTGCCAGCCATTATTATTTTGACCCTATCGATACTCGACACCGGGGTCAGACGCCGTCAGGATGTTGAAGATGCTATCACGGTGCCGCTATTGGGTGAGATACCTTTCATCAGAACGAGGCGATCGGCACAGGATAGTATATTGGTTAGTAGTGTGGGTAGGGATCCATTGACAGAGGCATTCCGTATCCTCCGCACAAACATCAGTTTTATGTCCAGGGAGGGAAAACATCCTAAAGTAATTACGTTCACATCTTTTATCCCAGGCGTTGGGAAGACGTTTACTTCATTAAATCTGTCCAATACGCTGTCGTTTTTGGATAAAAAAGTTGTTGTTATCGATCTGGATCTGCGCAAGGGAACGCTAAGTAAGCGTATCGGTATCAAAGAGGGCAAAGGTGTGAGCCATTACCTCTCCGATATTAATCTTAGTATAGAAGAAATAATTCACAGAAATTTGCGCGGTGGAAATGTTGATTATATTTCCATTGGTACAGAAGCACCAAATCCTGTTGAATTATTATTGAGCAAAAGACTTGATCAAATGATTGCTGAGCTAAGTAATCAATACGATTATATTATTATTGATGGGGTGCCGATGGGAATAGTTGCAGATGCTACTGTTGTAGACCGTATTTCAGATTTGACATTATTTGTTGTACGGGCGGGGAAAATGGATAAACGTCAATTACCAGAAATACAGAAAATTTACGAAGAAAAGAGACTATCAAATCTTGCAGTGATCCTCAATGGAATTGAAATGGGGCAATCGCGCTATGGTTATGGCTATGGTTACGGCTACGGTTATAATGCCGACGAAGGGCGAGGTTTTGGGAAAAGATTTGCTCGAAAGATTCGTAATCTGTTTAGATGATAAAAAACGTATAAAATATAAAATTGTTTTTGATTTACATTTCAAGAATTTTGACGCTAAAAATTGAGTGTTTCCTGAAAATTTTTTTTTAGTCGATGAAAATATGATCAGTACATAGTTGGGATTATAGTTGATGAATGATATTTATTAAAGTTTTCTTTTATCGTAATGTCCGTTAACTGAAAGTTTTGATAGATGGTAGTTTGAAATCAATAAAATTCTCGTAAAATTTGTTTAGTTGTTCTGGCAAGTTCATTGATTACAATCTTGATAATGGAGGTCTGGAAGGTATCATCATAGCATTGAATAAGTAGAGCGTCAAGAACGCAACATGATCTTTCATGTTTTTATTTCGATGAATAAAGCCGTGATCGACTATAGGTCTGATCACGGTCTTTCATTGGAAAAACTAACCAATTAAACGTATAGATTAGATAGTTGTAGATATATGTATTGTAATAAGTTTTAACCTAGTGTCAAGTTGTGTATGAATGAGAAAAAGACGCTTATGTTACATGTCGCCAGGCAGGTATTAATGGGCAAGTTAACGATTGAGGAAGCGATGGAGCAGAGTCAGGTCAAAGATAGGAGAACAATAGTCAGTTGGGCGAAGCGTGCTATGAAAGCTGATCACATTGAGAAAGAACAAAACAAGGATATAAATTGTAAAAATACGAGTGAAAAAGATATAAGGCCTTCAGCTGAGGAGAAAATTATACGGCTTGAATCAGAATTGGCTAATTTCAAAAATAGAAACATGGAGTTATTACGTTTCCAAAATGTATTAACCAATAAAATTAATGATCTTGAAATCCTAATCAATTATGCAGAAAAGACCTACAAAATTGATATTATGCGTATAAAAAGAAGGAAGAATAGCTAATTCGAGCGCTCTCTTACATATTTAGATAGACTGGTAATCAGTTTTAATCCTTAAGAGGGTAAAATCAATAACGCCATTTTTTATAAATCCACCATGTTAAAGTAATGGCTGTCTCTTAGTAAGAGAACAAACAAAACGCTGATTTTCTTGTTATTTGAAAAATAGTTAATAGAAAAGTTATTTTGTTTTAATAATAACTTTCTCTATGTTTAGTACATCTATCTGTGAAACTATAAAATGAATAGCCGATTCAACAAGAGTTACACAAGTTTTTAAATACAACGAGCCTCATGCATCAGTATGGAATGCATAAAAAGATGATTGGATCGACTTTCGCTGGATATGGTTTTATATAACTGTATAGATGATTAAGCTATTGAATAAAGTGGAGGTTTGTAGCGATATGTCTACAAAAAAAGGATCATTGCTTTAGCGTTGCCGAATTGTGTTTGCCAATATGTGAAAGAAAGTTGTTGATATCAGTAAAATCTATTTTTATAGATACGGAAAATCTTGGTGAAATATTGATTTATTGGATATTCAAAATGTATGTTTTATGCTGTATAGATATACCGAATGTTTTTTTTACGGAAAATGGAAAGCTTGGTAGGCTGTCCGAAATAGTCCATATAGACTTTGTTTTGTTGAATTTTGAATAGCGGCAAAGTGTTTTATTGAATAGCAATAAAGGATAAGCGCTGTGATCAAAGAGAGGAGGCTACTTTGAAAAAATAGTAAACGCTCCGGAGATATTTTTATCTCTAAAAATTAGTCAATTAACCGTTTACTTCAATGATTTAATATTTAGTAGGAATGTCTCGGTTCGAAATCTATGATATAACTGCTTGTAGTAATTAATACGTATTGTAAAGTGAATTAACAAAATTTATGGAAGGCAATTACAACATTCTAATTCTCATTTTAAATATTACCATTTGCGTAATTAATGTGCTTTTGTTAGTCATTACCTACAAACAGCGGCAATTAAAAAAAGAGCAAAAGAATGTATCTTCATTGGATTCTGTTATCAAAGAGGATGAAGAATTTGATGAAATTATTCCTGATAAAATTGAAACCGAACAATCCAAAAAAGGGGAAGTATTAATCAGCAAGATTACTGCAGATCGTTTAATAGAAGAATTCAATAAGGCGCATAGCAATAAGTTCTTCTTAAAGAAGGGGGTGAGTTTGGGTGATCTGGCTGATTTACTTAGTACCAACCAACGTTATGCCTCTTATATTGTCAATATGGTTACAGGTCAGGATTTTAACAATTACGTCCAACAGGCCCGTATCGCTTACTTGATTGAAAGAGTTGAACGTGACCCTGAATTGCTCAATGTCAAATTTTCCATCCTTGCTGAAAGTGCCGGTTTTTCCAGCATAAGCAAATTCTCTTCGGTATTTAAATCCGTAATGGGCGTTCCCCCATCAGAGTATTTCCAGAAAAAATAGATTCATATTATTGCGTCATATGAATTCATTTTGCGCTCAATACCAACGCACAATACCTATCCGCTATATTTCAATAGTCTATTGGTTTAAAAATCCATTTACCTCGTTTTAAATTTTACCATTTCTCTGTTAAAACAGAAGTGTTTTTCTATTTGAGTTAATTGTTCAGTCATTTGATGTTGGAATTATGCCGAGAACGGCAATGCCTATTCGTTGTGTCAGAGCAAGGTTATGCGGAAATTAGGACCTACAAACCCATTGACCATTTATTGAAACTATTTTGCCTTTAGCATTGTTCATTAGTTGAAGATATGCTAAGATTGAAGGTATACGTAGGATTAAAGGATAGTTTTTTTAAGGTCGGAACAGCAATTGATCCGGCCTTTTTTATTTTACTGGTATGAAAGCATAAAAAAACGCTTGAACCGGGGAGATGCAAGCGTCTTAACTAACCAATTATAAACCTAAATTATGAGTCTAAACTAATACACATTCTGTGCCAAATTGAACCGCATGACAAAACTACAGTCGTCTTAAAGCATCATGGAGCATTTCTGATACCACTTACTTTTTAAAAGAACTTTTTAATAGTTTTAGATTACGGCATATCATGGAGACAATATGCTGCTAGAGTGTCCACCCAGGTCTGTTTGCACCCTTGTATTGGCAACCTGAATTTCATCGGCTGGCTTAAGATCTGGGCAGAGGCTTTGCGCTTTAACTTGTTATTACTAACTTTAGGGCAGGCAACCCCAACTTGATCGTTTTACTTGAAAAACATAGCTTATACAACGGAATCGGATATACTACTTCGCCTGAAAGCAGGTGATGAACTGGCATTGGAGGAGCTGATGGGCCGATACAAAGGTGCGCTGGCTTTGTCCATGTCACGGTTGATCAAGTCCCGGGAGGATATCGAAGAGCTCCTGCAGGAACTATTTTTGCGGGTTTGGAAAAATAGGGATAACCTGGACCCCGAACGTTACCTGAGCTATCTGTACAAGATAGCCGAAAATTTGGTCTATGACCGATTACGCAAAGCCGCACGTGAAAAACGCTTGTCTGTTGATTATTTCGCTCATATTATCGAAGCTTACTCCCATATCGAAGAGGGGATCTTTGATAAAGAATTGCTGGCTGTGCTACAACGTGGTATCCAGCAGTTGCCCGAGCAACGTCGCCGGGTTTTTGAACTCTGCAAAATAGAAGGCAAGAGCTATGAAGAGGTAAGCCAGCTTTTATCCATTTCGGTCGCCACAGTAAATTCCCATATCACCAATGCGAATGCTTCCATCAAGGCTTATTTCAGACAGCACCCTGAATTGGCGTCAATGGTATTGCTAGTATTTTTATTTGCGAATTTTGCCCCGGATACACTCTAAACATCCCTATTTTAAGCTTCTTTTCAAAAGGCTTCACCGGAAAGCGGGTCATACCTAAAGGCTGTGCTATAAATTTTTTTATTTTTTTTTCAGATTGCTTCATTGGTTTTTTCATTTCGTTCGTATTACTAAATAAAAAGAGCTATGCAAACTTCTCGTTTTTCAGAATTGTTTGAAGGTTACCTGGCGAATACATTGACCCCAAAGGAAATGCTGGAGCTGGAGCAATTGATCGCGGATGAGCAAAACGATGCACAACTGCGCCAGCTGATTGGGCGGGGATTTAAAAGCGATCCTATTCATGGAGAGCAGCTTGATACCGAAGATAATTGGTTGCAGGGGCTGGAGCAAAAGGTCTTGCAGACAATTCAACAGCCGAAGCCGGCAAAAATAATAAGCTTTCAAAACAAGTGGATCCGGCTTGTGGGTGCAATCGTCCTATTGGCAGGGCTGGGGCTTACCATACACTATCTGGTCAATAACGATGCAAACGCTCCGAGACAGGCTAGGGTTTTACCAGGTGGAAATAAAGCAACAATCAGGCTGGACAATGGTACGCAAGTGGACCTGAGCGAAAGCCAGTCGGAGATTGTCCTGGGGCAGCAACTGGCTTATGCAGATGGATCATTGGTCCTAGGAGTAGCTGCTGAGGATGTGAGCGGACGAAATATGGTCATTGATGTCCCCAAAGGGGGCACCTATAAAATTGCGCTTCCCGACGGATCAAAAGTCTGGCTGAATGCGGATTCTCGTCTGCGCTATATCGTTGATCGGACTGCCGAAACCCGGACGCTGGAACTGGAAGGGGAGGCTTATTTTGAAGTGGCACACCAGTATAGGACAAAAGGTAAGGAAAAAATACTGCTGCCGTTTGTCGTGCATACCCCAGGTCAGACCATCAAGGTGCTAGGCACCTCATTTAACGTCACAGCTTACAACGGTGAGCCGGATCGGACGACCTTGGTCGAGGGCAAGGTCGAGCTGTCGCTGCCGGACGGATCAAACAAACAATACCTTAAACCAAATCAGCAAGCCACCATTCGTGGGAGGGCAATCACAATTGCGGATGTCGAAAGCTCGGGTTATATCTCCTGGAAAGAGGGTACATTCAATTTTTCGGATGAATCGCTGGAGATCATCTTAAACCAGGTGGCGCGTTGGTATGCTATCGATGTTGAATTTGAAGATGCCAATTTAAAGAAATTGAAATTTGAAGGCATCATACCCCGCTACGAGAACCTGGATACATTGCTGAAAACCTTGGAAAAAACGGGTGATGTCAGATTTGAGCGCAAAGGCAACCTGCTGCTTGTCAGGAAAAAATAAACGCTAATAAAAGACAAGGATTACAAACGATAAAAGGAAACCTAAAAACCAGATTGCCTATGAAATAAAATAATGGAAGAAAATGATAAGATGGCGAACCGGGCAATAATCAGGGGCGTTTGCGGCGCCCCTGAACTACATTGTCAGTCGTGATCAAAACTATCTTGAACAACACATTTTAATACCTAACCAACCAACACAAATGTATAAAATAAACAGGAAAGATGTACATTGGTTACCTAACCGAACCAAAACGTGTATTATGAAAACAGCAATTACCGCTATAATTTGTAGCTTGTTTTTGGTCCATATCAGCGCCAAGACGGCTGCGCAGATGGTGACGCTCAGGCGCACAAAAATTACGCTCAAGGAAGCCTTTCGGGAGGTCAACAAACAGACCGGCTACCACTACATCTGGTCCGCGCAGCAAGTGGAGAGCAACAGGAACATAAGCCTCGATATTAAAAATCAGCCGCTCCAGGAGGCTATACAGTCCATCATTCAAGGACTGCCGCTGACCTATGAGCTTGAGGGCAAGCTGATCATTATCAAGGAACAGCAGGCCACGGTTGCAAGAAAGTCGATGGTTGCGCAGGATGAAATGACGGTTCGGGGACGGGTGACCGATTCGCTCAATAATGGTCTTTTGGGCGTGACCGTTAAAGTGCTTTCAGCAGATCTGAAAATGGTGAAATACGCCAGCAGCAACGGCAGTGGGGATATTTATATCGAACATGTACCCAACCAAAGCTATCTGGAGTTTTCCTTGCTGGGCTATCTGCCACAGCGGATAAAAGCAACTGAAAATTTTGGAACGATCCGCTTGCGGCAACAGAGCCAGTACCTGGAAGAGCTGGTCGTGGTGGGCTATATGAATAAGAAAGCCTCTGAAGTGACAGGCGCTGTGCAGCAGGTCAGCGGGGATGTCCTGCGTAGCAGTGTCACCTCGTCCAATGTGCTGTCCATGTTAAAGGGCAAAACCACAGGTTTATATATCACGGAGACATCGGGTGAGTCCGGCGCAAAAGGCCAGGTGGTCGAACGGGGGCAGTCCTCCATGACGACACCTACCAACAACTATCTGGGACCGCTGATTGTGGTCGATGGGGTAATTACCAATTACCAGGCCGTGCAAGACGCTGTGAACCCAGCCGATGTGGAAAATATTTCGATACTGAAAGATGCCTCTTCGACAGCGATATATGGTTCGCGGGCAGCACAGGGTGTCATCGTCATCACGACCAAACGAGGACTGTCGGGCAAGAGCACGGTAGATGCACATATTCAATATGGGATTATCCAGCCAAAACGCGACCTGCGCTTTATGAATACGACCGAGCTTATCGGTTTTATGGATCAGCAGATGCGCCGCTATTGGGAACAGACGGAATCTATCCGCAAGACTTTTCCCGACGTAAATGATTTTATCCGCGAACGCCGTGTATATACCGATGCAGATCGCTCACGGAATTTCAACTGGGAAGATGCCATTTATAGCAACGGCAACCTGCGCAATACCGAAATTAGCGTCCGAAGTGGTACAGAAAAGACAAAGTTTTATGCCGGTATAGGCTGGTTTAAAGAGAATGGTGCGTTATATGATAATTCTTTTGACCGTAAAAGCTTGCGGGTCAATATTGATCACGCTGTATCGCGCAAATTTCACACTAGCCTTAACCTCAGTACCATCGTAGACCGAACTTCGAGGCGAAACGGTGTTCCTGAACTGTATATGATCCAGCCTTTTATGTCGCCTTATGATGAGCAGGGCAATTTGCTGGATAGCTTGCAGCTTAAACAATCGAGCAACTATGGTCCGGTCACGACAAGCTGGATGCAAAACTTTCTTGCCGAAAAGGATTATGACAACACACGTTTGACGAATGTGCAAAATCACCTCGGTAGTTTGCGCTTACGCTATGATATCTTGCCGGAACTGAGTATCCAGAGTACCAACTCAATCAATTATATGGGTACAAATGTCAACTCTTATTTTGATCCAAGATCATTTTCTGGGCGATATGGTGGCTTTCCTTATTTATTCCGGCCGGGCATGACCGTGCCCAATGGAACTTTGGATCTGGACGAGACAAAAATGGTCGACTATCTGACATCCAATACATTGAATTACCGGAAAAATTTTGGGCAGCACAATCTGTCGGCGCTGGTCGGGCAGGAGTGGGGCAAACGTACCACAGACTTGTCTACGGTCAATATGAACGATCTGCTTGCCGGTGAACGGAATATGGGGGCGGCAAAAAGGTTTGGCAGTGCAGTAGACCTGGCCTATTCAACACCTTATTCACCGATCGGAGCTTATCGGGAAAGAGCAACATTTTCGGTATTCGGACAGGCCGATTATAGCTATAGACAAAAATATCTGGCCTCAGCGTCGGTACGGACAGATGCAACAACCAATTTTGGACGGGACAAAAGGTATGGTACTTTCTATTCCCTGAGCGCAGGCTGGCTGCTGTCTGCGGAAGATTTTCTAAAAGATGTCAAAGCAATTAATTCCCTCAAATTGCGTGCTTCGTATGGGACTTCGGGGCGCGATCTGGGGGATGGCTATTTGAATACAACCTTCTATGCAACAGGAAATGGCAGTTCCCTCTTCCGTTATGAGCAGGAGGGCAATACAGGGGTCCGCATTTCGCAGTTGGCAAATCCCATCATCTCTTGGGAAACGCTATACAATACCAATATTGGGGTGGATGCCCTATTATTTGGTCGTTTGGGTATCACCTTCGATATTTACCATAAGCGAAGCGATGGACTACTGCAGAATGTACTATTGCCCTCTGCCCAAGGTTCGCTGGCACAATACCAAAATGTAGGGCAGATTGTCAATAAAGGGCTGGAATTGATGCTCAATGCGCATCTGATTAAATCAACCGATTTTAACTGGCATAGTAGCCTTAATTTTAGCGTCAACAAAAATAAAACCACAAAACTCTATCAGGACTCGCTGCTGGATGGCTATTCGCGCGCTTACTACCGAAAGATCGGTGAGGATATTAACGTCATCAAGGCCGTCGAATATGCCGGTATCAATCCGGATAATGGCAATATGCAGCATTATAACTTTGTCAATGGTGAAAAAACGATTGTAGAGGGACTCGGCGCTACGAGCGACCTGCGCAACTGGCAGCCGATTGGCTCGGCTACACCAAAGTTTTTTGGCGGTTTTACCAATACTTTTCAATACAAAGCATTTACCCTGAGCGCTGAATGGTGGTTTCAGTATGGCAATTATTTGATGATGAGTATCGTCAATAACTTTCAGAGTCCGACATCACCAAGACAGGGCCGCAATAATATCGCGTTCGGCGATAACCAGCATGTCTGGAAGGGACCGGGCGATACGGAGGCCAACTATCCGGATGTATTCAGCACGGATCCTAATGCCTGGACGGCACTGACTTACCGCTCCTCAAGAATATGGGGAAATGGCAGCCATGCCCGCTTGCGCAATGTGCGGTTGGCTTATACCTTGCCGCAGCATATCCTGAAAAGTATAAAAATGACAAATGCGGCCGTATACCTCAGCGGAGACAATCTGTTGGTCATTAAAGACAAAGATTTTGTAGGTGCGGATCCCGAAGGGGCTGCACTCGGCGGAAGCTCGTTTGGCGGTGTAGGCGCGGGCTTTGCAAATCCACGACGTTTTTTACTGGGAGTTCAAGTTACGTTTTAATTATTTACAGATGAAAATCAGATCTATATACCGATATCATAGAAATAGAAGTCTTTATTTTCTAGTCAGCATGCTTGTTGCAGGATTGACAAGCAGCTGTAATAAGCAGCTGGATGAACTCCGTCCGCATAATGTTATTTTTGAGGATATTCAGTTTGAACGCCCCGAAGGCTATAGCAAGGCTGTGGTGGGCGCTTATAACCTGGTGGCCGGTGGTGCGGTAGCATCTTCCTTTAATTATAATGATATGCTCATCTTCCTCTCGGAGGCAAAGGGCAACACGATCAGGGCGCTGGATGCCGAGGTGAACAAGAATACGGATGTGTTTGACTATATCAACTCCAGTACAAAAGACCGTTCGCATAGCTACGAGTTTTGGCGCGGAAGTTACACTGTTCTGCTGCACCTCAACAAGATATTGGGCCATGTGAAAACAGGTGAAACAAACCCTGAAATCTTGCAGGCAAAAGCCGAAGCCTTATTTTTACGGGCTTATGTCTATTTCAACCTGGTACGTCTCTATGGCAAACCCTATTATCAGTCGCCCAGTGAATCGCTGGGGGTGATGCTTGTTCTAGATGATAAAAACGGCCCTGAATTTGCGCCGAAAAGAGCCTCTGTACAGCAGGTGTACGCACAGATCCTAAACGATCTGGAGACAGCAGCACCGCTATTGGCACAAAAGAAATCAAACAGCTATGGCAGTAAATACGCCGCCTATGCATTACTGTCCAGAGTGTATCTGTACATGGGTGGAACTGTCGATAATCCGGTAGCTAGTGCCAACCAGAAAGCCGCAGAATATGCCGACAAAGTGATTAAAGAGGGGGGCTATCAGCTTTTGCAGGACCAGGCTTATGTCGATTATTATAAAACAAATAACATCAACAACAAAGAGGACATCTTTGCGGTAAATATAGACTATTCGCAGGGGCTGATCAGCAATTATTTTGCGATGCCGGTACAGATCGGTTATACCGGTGGATTATATCGGCCTTCTCCTTATTTGCTGTCTTTGCTGGAGACTAACGACAAGCGAAATAGTTTTTACATCAACAATCTAACACCAGGATATCCCGACGATACACGGGCAGTGTCAAAATATATGATCCGCTATCTGTCACTTTATACTTTTTCACCCTTCCGTTACCTACGGCTGGCCGAAATGTACCTCAATCGGGCGGAGGCTTATGCAAAGCTAAATAATGCGGCCAGTGCCTTGAATGATGTCAATATCATCCGGCGGCGGGCTGGATTGGTTGCTTTATCGGGGCTGGAAGGAAAAGCACTGCTCACTGAGATCCTGAAGCAGCGCAAGCTGGAACTGGCATTTGAAGGGCATGCCAGTTACGATGAATTCCGGAATGGTCTGCCCATGACGCGGAATTATAAATCTGGTAGTTCTGCCGAACTGAATATCAGCCCGACCGACAAAAAAGTAATCATGCAGATACCAGAGGAAGAGATCACCGCGAATCCTAACCTGGTTCAGAATTGAGTTAATAAAGAATTGAGTTGATAAACATGAATTTTAATAACCATCTTAAATTTAGATATAAATGAAAAAATACATAGGAAGCATTTTGTTGTTGACCAATCTATCGTTGGTTGCCCTCGGGCAGCAACCTTTTGTACTGAAGGGTGAAACTGTTAACGTTTCATCACCCTATGCCTACCTGGGCTATCGTAGCGGGGATGGAAGCAAGCATACCTTGGACAGTGTAAAAATCGAACATAATGCTTTTGTTTTTAAAGGTAAAATCGAAGAGCCGGTCATGGCTTATCTCTATGTGGACCGGAACAGCAGAAGTGTGGACGATCCGAATGCGGTAAGTTTTTATTTAGAACCCAAAAAGATGAGTATCCGGCTTGAGAAAGACAAATTCAAAGATGCCCTGATCAAAGGTTCAAAGTCGCAGGATGAATGGTCGAAATTGAATGTAGATAAAAAAGTCATCCGCAAGGAAATGGAACCCGTGCTGGAAGAATATGGCCGTTTGAATAAACGATACATGGATGCGGATGCCGAACTGAAGCTGCTGGAAGCTAAAGTGAAGAAGCTGAAGGAGGAAGCCTATGATTACCGGGAAAATTTTACGCCATTTAATGACCGACTGGCCCAGTTGGATGTGGAATTTATTAAGAAAAACCCAGATTCGTATGTGAGTTCTTTTCTTATGCAATTTATGACAACAGGTGCCGATCTTGCTAAAATCGAGGGTTTATATAATGGTTTATCCGATCAGATCAAGAACAGCGGTAACGGGAGGGAGATCGCAGAAAAGATTCAGGGCATCAAAAACGGTTCGCCGGGGAGCAAAGCATTTGAATTTACGGCAACCGATATCAATGAAAAGGCTATTGCACTTGCTGCATTCAAGGGCAAATATGTACTGCTGGATTTTTGGGCGAGCTGGTGTGTGCCTTGCCGAAAGGGTAACCCGCATTTAATAGATCTGTATACAAAATATAAAAGCAAAGGCTTCGAAATTATCGGCGTTGCCGACGATGATCGGAGTCAGGCTGCCTGGCATAAAGCTGTCGATCAAGATAAAATAGGTATTTGGAGACATGTACTTAATGGACTAAAGTTTGAAAACGGTGAATTTGATCGTTCTAAATCCATTTCTGTCCACTTTGGCATCAGTACCTTACCGACCAAGATTTTGATCGATCCGAACGGCATGATTGTAGGCCGCTATGCCAGCGGATCCGAAACGGATACTGAGTTGGACAAAAAGCTAGCTGAAGTATTTGGAGCGCAATAATAGATACTAACGTTTTCTATAAACGAGTTCGAAAGGACTCCCTAAAAAATAAAAGGACTAGTCGTGAGATTAGTCTTTTTTATTTTCGCCCTAAAACTCCCCGGTGTCTCCCCAGTCCATTTTTTAAAGAACTTTGAAAAATTGGAAGGGTCGTAAGTTAGCAGAAATGCAATTTTTGCGATAGATAGTGTTGAATGGATCAGGAATTCTTTTGCCGCAGCAATGATTCTCTGGTTGTAAAAATAACTGGGATGATTTCCTTTTTCTTTTTGAACGGTATAAATCAGATGTTTGTGTGAAATGGCCAGTTCACGGGCAATCCTATTGATCTCCATGAACGCTATCGTACGACCTTGTATAACATCCTCAATATGTCTGTCCAAAAATAGTAAATATCGATTTGTGATCTGGGTGGCTCTGCTTTCTGCTTTCATAGTTTATGAGGGATTTATTCTGATGCTGTCCTATCTATCCTATATCCGGGCGGCTGTGCATGAATAGGCATTACATCCCGGTCGGGCGATATTATCCGAATTGATAGGAGCGAGAAAAGCCCGGCGATGGAAACCATGCCGAGCTTTAGATACCTATTGCTTCCGATAGGTGTTGTTAAGTAAGTAGGGATAATTATGAAAACTATAAAATAAAAATATAAGTTGTCAGCTATTTATCCTGGATACAGCGTATCGGATAACCAGAACGTTTAAAATAATTCGATGTATCCCAACCACCGCCTTGGAATCCTCGGCCCTGTAGTGCTCTATCGTTACCACCTACGGCCATATTTAACCAATAAATAGCAGAACTTTGTCTAAGAATCTGGCTTCCATCGACCGAACTTCTGTGCGCCGCGGCCGGAAAGCTTAATTTGATGTCACTGCTTTTTTTACTGGTCATAATATGTGCGGCAGTAAAGTCTGATAATCCAGGCCCTGTTCCGCTTCCCGAAAATGGGATCCAGTTACCAATAGATGTATGGCGGGTAGCGTTGCCCAAACGGCTGAATTCAGCTTGACTAGGTACGCGATCTCCCGTACCACATGGATCCAATGCTGCTTTAACAGGAGCTGTCGCAGTACCGTTATTCCACGATCCATCTGGAGCAGGCGTTGTATTCCATCCAGCAATCGCGCCATCACCACTGTAGGCATTTGCGACAGGCAATTGGCGGCCCCATTGGTAGTAATTGCCATATAGCGCCTGTACCGAAGGATTGGCATCCGGATTATTGGTCGTAGGATTTACATCGGTTACACCAAGATTATAACGATCCCATCGATGGCCGGCAATGACCGCATAGCGTGCATCAGCTGCAGTGGCACTTCGGGTAACATTCGATGCGTTGACATAACGATCACTGTTAAAACGCAATTTCATCGTATAGGAGTATCCTGGTTTCAAACCTAAACCGGCATTGGAGAAATTAAAGTTAACTGCTTGCACATTGACATCATGACCAATTTTGATCTGGCCGCTTGGTATCGTTAAGGCAATTGAAAAAGTAGACGACTGATTCTGGTTAACGATAAAAGTTTGAGCGGTTGCATTAAGGTTTGAAACAGGAGGTACACTAGTGACATTCGTTGCAGCTACCGTAGCTCCGGTGCTCAGGTCGACAGTGGCGTTTGCGAAAGCTGAAACCCATTCGGCCTGTACGGGAACCTCTGAAAGATAGCCTCCTTTTAGATAATTTGCAGTACCAAAGGTGCCTGTCGCATCGCTATTGTCGACTTGAAGCGTAACACGGGTAAATAGATGCTGTAATGGAGCCGTTAATGGCGTTGGTGTATTGTTTCCAAGAATAGTGACGTCTTTTTCAATAGCGTACATCAAATCACTTCCATTCTCTTCAAAGCCGGTAAAAGCGAAATTTACGGCACCTGCGCTATATAAATTTGTCGCCGGAGCAGCAGGTGGAGGGGTCGTTGTAGAACCTAATGAATAGATGACGAAGGTATATTTATTGCCTGCGATCAATTTATCTCCAAAAAATACCTGTGTCGAATCCGCAGCGTCACCAACAGCCTGGTCGATATAAGTACCATCTGTTTCATAAGCGACTACCCGATAGGTTACAGCACCTCGCAGTGAGAGCAGCTTTGAGGCTGCCTTTTTACTGTTGGATGCCTTAAGTCCGGTACCGCCCGTTATATTTTCTGTCAGTTCTGCGGTAACGGTAAATGGTCCGGCCTGAACTTCCTGCGTTAAAGCAAGTGGTTGAACCGTGCTGGCCTTTGTGGAGGCTTTCGCTGTAGTAATGTCAGCTCCACTAAATTGCGCTTCTGTTAAAGCCAGTTTTACACCACCTCGATTTGCCTCAGTAATAAGTTCAGCCTTCTCCTTACTGCAGGAAACGGCGAGCGTTACAAGAACAATCAGGGCTAGTTTTATCTTTGTGATCTGTGTTATTGTTTTCATCATTGTCATAAATAAATTTTGATTGTTGCTAGTTCCACCATTCTCCGCCATCCGGATCTTTGGTTTCTGTTCCACCATTGTTCCATTCGTTTTCGTTGACGCCACTTCCGCCTCCGGGCTGGCCTGATCCAACCGATCCTGCAGCTATCCCTTCCTCCATAACCACCTGTAACTGCTCGATTACGGGTTTCACGTAAATCTTTTTTTCAGTTCTCTTTTTCATATTATCTTATTTATTATTTGGTTTACACTTAACATTTATTATGCATGGCACAGCGTTTAATCCTGGATAAAGCCGCTGGATAAAGGAAATAAATGCTTTTTGTTGGTCGGATTCCAATTGCTAGTACTGTTTTTGTCTAATGAATATATATTGTTGTCTATGTAATTTCTCTTCATTTAAATAATTAGCCGAACAACGGTCTTTATTTCAGGATATATAGCTTGATCCATTAAAATAGATCCTAATTGTTGCTTCAAAGATAATTGAGAAAAAAAGAATAGCTATACCACATATGTATCACACAAGTATCACTTACATTTCACTTTTAGCTTTATTTTTTTGATAAACTGAGTTTTGTGTGATCTTTTTGAGTGTTGATCAAAATTATTGGCCAAATGAACTGCATCTATCTAGGTTATTTTGTGTGTTACAACATTATTATTTTATAAAGATAAAATGTTTCACATTAATAGCGTGTTAAGGTTTTAAAATGGACTTTAATATGTGATATATGTGTGATATGTACTTGTTGTTTCTTTTCAGGAAAATATTTCAATATTTGCGACGAATTAATTAAAATGTTTATTAATCATCACAAAAACAATTAAAAAAATGATTTTACAAACACAGACAAAGGTAAGCTGGAGAGCATTCGTTCTATCGGCTTTAGTGTGTGGATCGTTGTATTCCTGTAAGGAAAGCAAAGACAGTGTAGCTGCGAGCGGTAAGGCAAGCGTGAATATTCAGCTATTGGGGGTAGAAAATCCAATCGTGACCACAAAGAAAGCAGGTAAGGGCGGTAACGCTACTGGGACAGCCCAGACTGTAGTGGTTCCTTTGACAAACTCAAGTTCTTTTGAAGCAACTTTGACGAACGAGCCGTCCGTAACAAGTGGCAACCTGTTGCGGGCCTCGTCCGGAAGCCGTGCTGCGGTGACGGAAGAAAGAACGCCATTGGCAGCGAACATCAAGTATAAAATCGTGGTGTACAATGCCGAAGGTGATTATGTAACAGAAAAGACCTATACCAATACAGTTGACAACACTACTGCAATCGCATTGGATGCGGGACAGACTTATACTTTTGTCGCTTATTCGGTCAATAGTACCGCGACTGTTCCTGCAGTAACAGCACAAGCTGATATCGCAAATGCCAGCTTGGACAATATCAGTGCGGATTTGATGTACTTTAAGAAGGATTTAGCGGTTCAGCCGGGAGACAACAATCTGGCTGTTGTGTTAAAACATCAGTATAGTGAAGTGACGACCAACCTGAGCATGGCAACTGAAATGACAGGAGCTATCACAAGCTTGGTTTCGCCAACAATAGATCCTACACATCCGAGTGCAAATCTAAAATTGGCGGATGGTACAATAACGGTTAATGGCAATACCACAAGTACTGCGGTACAATTCCCGGCTTTGGGTGCAGGTTTACGTTCGGTTTCAAGTAATCCGACCCTATTGATCCATCCGGGTGCAACAAATGGGGTATTTAGCTTTGGATCGATTACGATTGACGGCGAAACAAAAAATAATGTATCTGTAGCAGGTCTAAAGATCGTCCCTGGACAACGTTATAATCTTAACCTAAATTTCAAGACTTGTACACAGCCGGTAACAGGTGGAGCAGATCTAAACTGGAGCTATCCTGCTTCTGGATCCGGCGCTGTTGTTGATGGAACAGCCCAACCGGCAGGATATGTCGTGACCAAAGATCTTACTGCTCCGGGAGCTGATTATGGATTCGTGTTTGATATCCAACAACTGGACAATTCCTTTAACATGGAGGTAAACGGCGTTAAATTAGCAACGCAGGAGATTCAATTTGAAGCAGGTATTGCCATTGCGCCACGAAATGTTCAATTTGCGGACGGCAGCCTTTATGGCGGAACCAATACAGAAGGTGGCACCGTTCCTCAGGTGTACAGTTTGACCGGTACTTCGGCAAACCCAGTAATTCGTGTGGTGATTAGCCGCTCAGGTGAAGTGTCTATGTATGGTAGCAAAGCCAATGGCGGCGAATTGTATCCTTTGGTATTGACGCAAGGTTCTTTCAACACGGTGCCTTGGAGCTCTACGACCAATAATGTCAAAATTACTCAAGTTGTCCAAGGAGCAACCAAAATGGTTGGTGCCGGAAGCGGAAGAAAGAAAGTTGCCTGTACGCAATAGTCAGCATCAAATTTTAAATGCATAGAAATCGTATTTAATAAGAATATAAGATATGAAAACAAATCAGTCAAAAAATATATATGTCAGCCCAAAGATAGAGGCGATGAATGTCGAGTTGGAGCAAGGTATTGCAGCAGGTTCTGCTGCTCCTGGAAATACGATTAGTAATTACCCGCAAGAGTCCTGGGATAATGCCGATGATGATAATCGTTTAATCAACTGGTAATCCCTCCGCTTCAAAATTGTTTGATTCATCTGAGTTCGCCCGACAGGTTTTAAATTAATTCCTGTCGGGTTTTTTATGGCATCGATTTTTTGTTCAACGCCAGAAGTTAAATTATATAATACTATCGTGCATATTGGAAGCATGTGTTCAGAACAAGAGTTTGCAAGCAGCAGGCGACATAGATCGCTTTCAAATTAGGGGTACCATTAATTGAAAAAAAGAAAAATAAGCGGTCTTTTTCTACAATACGGTCTCTTATTTTACGCACATGAGACTTATCTCTAGTTTATAGGTTTTCATAGTATGTGTTTATTTTGTAATAGTAATGTCTTGTTTTTCAGATTTTTAAAAAGTGTGATATTAATGTGAAAGGTGCTTTTTTTCGTTTCTTTCTTTTAATGCAAATATTTGTCAAGCAGAATTAGGTCGGACATCCAGTAGCTAGGCTGCCGGATTAAAGTACAGCACAAATCTGCTGTCTTATCACCTTTAACTGTTGGCCGTATTGAATTATCCTCGGATTAATGCGTAAAAGTCCGTGATAATATATTTGGATTTACTCGATAGGGCAGATGGAGCCCTATCGGGTTTAAATTAAAAAGACGGCCCATTTCTTCTGGAAAGCAAAAATAATTATCGGCTTTTGAGTGAAAAGATTTCGCTCAAGGAGCGGAATATAAGAATAAAACTTACTGAAAAACGATATACAATGGAAAGGAATGACTTTAATCATTTAATTGCTTTAGCGAAGAACAATAATGCTGAATTTTTAGCCTTGTTCAATGAAATCTATCCCGAGTTTGTCGCCTCATTGAAGACAATAAATCCTAAAATCCGGAGCAGCGAACTGGAATTTTGTGCGATGACCTTTCTGAATTTTTCGACTAAAAATATTGCTCAATACACTTTTGTCACAGTACGCGCTGTGCAGGTACGCAAAAATAGATTGCGCAAAAAACTAAATATCGCTTCTGACATCGATTTCAACAATTGGATGCGTGAGCAGATTCAAAGAAATCCTCTAGCTGGAAAGGAGCAAAGCCCCGATGAGAGTATATAGTAAAATTCTTGATTAGAGGTTTATAGAAAATTTAAGGCATAAATTAAAATAGAGCATACCATAGAGACAATTTAAAGGCAATAATAATCCAATATTTCCATTCTATCTAGATAGAATGGAAATAATTGACTGATAGATAAGTGTTTATTTTTTTTGTGATATATCTGTGATAGGTGTATGTGCACTTTTTGTTTTTTAAAATGTTAATCTTTGTTTCCAATAGTTAAAATGATCTTACCGTTGCTTACAGTGATGTAGGGTGAAGGTTTAATAAGTTAATAATCTAGCGTAACAGCGATTGGAAAGATTTGTTCCAAATAAAAAACTAACAGAAAATTAATAGTCATGAAAACAAAAGATCAAAAGAAAAAGGAAGGTTATATCCCTCCAACTTTGAGAATTACAATTGTAGAAATGGAAGAAGGAATAGCTGCCGGTTCTGCACAGGTTACTCCAGGAGGTGCAGGCGGCACCCCATTAGTTGAAGATTTCGTTGAGTCAAATGATCAGCAAACTTGGGATTTTTAAAATTAGAAATTATGAATAACAAATATTTTAATACTAAAAGTGCTTTTACTTTAATTTCCATATTAATAATATCTCTAGTGATTTCATGTTCAAAAGACAAGAATAATATTGCGGAAGAAGTGATTGGTACTAAGATGGTTATAAAAGTTAATGGGATCTTGGGAACAGATATTGGCCAGGGCATCAGTACTAAAGCGGCTGCTTCGGTTGGTAATAATAATCAGGTAGGTCTATCCTTAAAGCAGCATGCAGGTGGCTTTACGGTAGAGGCAATGGCGGAGCAAACTGCTATAGGATCTCTAGGTGTTGCTAATAACCTTGCGAAATCTGTAGCAACCAAATTGGGGAATAGTGGGGCTATGGCCGCTACGCAGCCCATGACCCAAGACTTTACGTACCGTATTTTGGTTTATAACAAGGAGACCGGTGTATTATGGAAAACGGTTCAGGCTGTAGCTGGGACAGAGGTTCAATTGGATGTAGAAAAGGGTAGTAATTACATTTGGTATGCCTACTCATACAATAACGCAGAAACTCTTCCAGAGCCAGCAAACATAGCGAATCCGTCTATTGATGCACCTGTGAATAAGGATTTATTGTATGCTACTGGCGAAACAAGTATTCCTGTAACGCCGAGTGGCGAGCATCATGTATATCCTATTGCGATTACATTTCAGCATAAAATGGCGCAGGTAAGTGTTAAGATTGACGCCAGTATATTAGCAAAATATGCCACCATAAACGGTATTAAGGTGAATTTTGTTCAAGATGATTATCTAAAAAAGGGAACATTTGATATCAAAGGAAATAGCATGGGGAATCTTCAGGTCGTTCCTACTACAGCTATTTTCACGACAACCTCTCCAACAAATATTTGGGAAGCGAATTACTATACTGCTGATCCAGTGGCCCTAACTTCATTTCAAGTGAAAGTTACCGATTTGCCAGTAACCTTTAATAATGTAGACCCAAGTATGGCAAACCGCAACTTGGCGACATACAGCAATGCAACGATGCCCGCACCAAACATTATTTTCAATTTTAACTTTACCTCTCCTACTGCCGGTCAACGGCTTTTGGGATTGGCCAATCTTTCTTATACAGCTACGCAAAGAAGAATACTGCACTATACAACAACAGCTTTAACGAATGGATATGGCTATGCTGCACAATCTGGTGAAGGATGGAAATTTATCAATGCGGATAATAATTTTGGAACAGCGGCAAATAGCTTACTTAGGGTACAAAAACCATGGTATGGTACAACGGCTGCATCTACGAACGCAGGATCCGCAAATTATGCAAATACGCAAGCTGAATTCCGTACTAAATTGGCTGAAAATCCCGATGTTGTGATCATAGGCTACAACGCCGGTATAGAATCTGCTTCCACACAGGCAGCGTTAATAGATTATATCAATAGAAAAGGGGTGGTTATTATGATGATCGAACGCTCTGACAACGCACCTTCTGTTCAGTCTTTTATGAGACAATTCTTCAATGATAATGGTATCACAGCTGCACAGAGTGGTTACGGTAGTGGTGGAACGATGTATCGTATTAACAATGTCAATGATGAAATAGTCAATGGCGTATTTGGAGATTTGCGTGGTAAGCTTTGGGGGGAAGATTTTGGAGAGACAATGGTGTTGGGAAATATGTCTCCTGCCACTTTATCTCAGATTGAGGTCTACTCTTCCGGTAGGGGTATTAACAGAACGCCTACTGCCGCTTATGATAATTATGTAACGATGTTTAAGCATAAAACGAAGGGATTGTTCTTTGTGGGTGACGGTGGGTTTATTTCTAACCCAAGAGCGCTTACTTCAAATCCGGACAATTTTAACGATGCCAACCGCTGTCCTTTTGGGACAGATGACGATAATAGACCAAAACCAAGGTTGTATGGAACTGCCGGAAACGGTTATACAACAAGACAAGATTACGCCTGGAATAGTAATCTGTTTGGTAATGCAGTTTATTGGGCAGTAAAACGTTCTGAATTTGATGGTTTTGGTACTTGGAAATATGCGCCTGCACCATTAACACCTTAATAAATGACAGTGTAAGCAATCACGGCATAGTTATTAACCATAACCATTGTGCTTGCTTTTGTAATCTTGTTATTTACAGTAGATCAGGTAATACAGTTCGTACTACCTGATCTCATTTTTTATGCTAATCTTATTTTGTCATGTATTCGTAATGATCAAGATATTGATTTTGAACGAAAAGTGACTTTTTTCTGAAATAGTAGATCAGTGATTCGTTGTGCAGTGATTCGGGTCGAAATGAAATATTGCTATGGTAGATTTTTAGGATAGTTTATAGAAAATGAAGAAAAAGATTTTTTTATGTGATGACAATCTGGTCATTTTGGAGGCTTTAGAATTGATACTGAGTATCACCGATGCTAAGGTTGTAAGTGAAAGTAAAAGTTCTAAAGCTTTAAACTACATTATAAATGAAAAGCCTGATATTTTTATCTGTGACTTACAGATGCCCGGACTAAATGGTGAAGGTCTTATCAAACAGGTTCGTTCACACAAAGTATTTGATAATCTCTTTATCCTGTGTATTTCAGCTTTCGATGCGGGCAGGGATATTGCTATGGGTGCGGGAGCTGACTATTTCCTGCCTAAACCTTTTGAGATCAATGAACTATTGGCTGTTGTAAATAAAGTATTGAATTCCGACTCTAAACAGATATTATGAAAGCATTTTTGCGATCTAAACATAATTAAAGCTGTACCAATAGTAGATATAGGTGATGTATAAATAGCTTAAAGGCAATTTTATATCGCTCGGTCATTTTTATTATAGTTAGATTTGGCGTGGGTATATCTTGACAGAACGTCGATGGAACATAACCTTTGGAACGCGCTAGTTATCGAGGTTCTACTTAATGAAGAAGCAATTTTTATTGATATTTATTAATTAATCTTAAGGCGTTAGTAGCTAAAAGATCAATTTGCAAATTATTTAATAGGAGTTAAATAGTTTAGAATATTTATTTTTGCATGAAATGTTTTGGGCTTGTGAGAGTCTCGAGCAAATTTAATGAACAAAAACCTATTACAGCTGATTATCTACTGATGAAAAAACATCTTTTACTTATAATTTTACTATTATTTAGTTTTGGGACAATTGCGCAAAATCGTCAGCAGCAGATGGTAGATTCACTTTTGGTTAAAATAAGAGAATTTCACCAGCAAGCTGAATTTGTACCGCAGTTGGAAACATCCCTGAAGGTTCTCGAAATAGCTAATTCTTCGAAATACGATACAGGAATAGCAAAAGCTCATTTTTTTGCAGCTGATGCGCTCGTAAATATAGGATTATTTAAAGAAGGCTTTAAGCATCTTAAAAGTATTGAGTCCACAGAGTATTATAACGAAAACGTACTCATGCAAACCGAGATACATTGGGTTAGGGGCAGGACTTATTTAAAGCTCGGATTACCTCAGCAAGCAATCCGTGAGTTTTATTTGCAGTTGGCTTGTACTAAGCATTTGGAGAATAAGATGCATCAAAAGAGAACTAATCTGAATACTTATGCAAATTTAATTACTGCTTTTGATCAACTGGAACAGCTTGATTCAATGCAAAAATATTGTCAATTTCAATTAGAATATTTATCAGATTTTGATAAAAAGGAAGAAAAGTACATGTACCTCGGGTTGTATAACGCATTAGGGGATTTATATACGAGGAAGCGCGATTTTGGGAAAGCGGAATATTACCTTAATCAATCGTTGGAGCTTATTGAAAAATTTAACATTTCTATATTTTATAATACCTATACTTTTTTAGGTAATTTGGAAGAAAAGAAACTTAAACCCGAAAAAGCCTTATATTATTATGAAAAAGGCTTGGCTAATGCCAAAGATGTAGGGAATAGGGAAGAGATTAGGAACGATTATAAGTTTTTAGCTGATTATTGTCGAACTTATAAGCTAGGAGAAAATAAAGCTAAAGAATATGAACTAGCGTTTGTTTTACTGAATGATTCTTTGGAAGATGAAAATAGAAAGATAATCGATGTTGTCCTCAATCAAGTTTTAAATGAAAAAGATAAGGAATCAGAGGCTAAAGTTTCAAAATCAGTTCGGATTTCAATCTTTACTTTATTGTTGCTCCTTGTCGCGATCTCATTTTTTGTATGGCGATCCAAACATAATCGTAAGGTTTTGTTGCAGAAGGAAGATGCTTTACAGGAGACAGAGACAGTAAACAGGGAACTTACCGAGCAGATCGGGGAAAATAAATTCAATAACCTGATCGAACTGGCCAAAAGTAATAATCCGGAGTTCCTGACTTTATTTACTGAATTGTATCCGCAGTTTATAGAGGCATTGAAATCTCGTGATTCAAATCTTAGAAGCACTGAACTAGAGTTTTGCGCCATGGCCTTTCTCAACTTTTCGACAAAAAATATTGCCGAATATACCTTTGTGACGATCCGGGCCGTACAGGTCCGCAAAAACAGATTGCGTAAAAAGTTTGACATCCCTTCGGACGCAGATTTCAATAATTGGATGCGTAACCAGATATCACCCTATCAGCTGGCGAAGGGCGATGATAAGCTAAGGCATGACGATAGAGAAATAATCAAGTATTGATAGAAAGTGGTTTTTGGACATAATTTAATGGTGGTTTAATGTTCTTAAATGCATAGATTCGCACAGCAATGTTTTAATACCGAAAGGAGTCTAAATTGTTGTGAAAAGTAACAGCCTAATAAATTGACAACCTACTGAATGAGAAAATAATTTCTTTTTTTACTTCTATTACTATTTACACTCAAAGCAGTTGCTGGCGATCCCCAGAAGCAAAAGGTTGACTCACTCTTAGCGAAAGCTATGGAATTCGGTAGTAGAGGAGATTTGGTGACCTACATATAGACAGCAATAAAAGCGCTTAATTTGGCCAATGCTGCCAAGTATGATGAAGGAAAAGCAAAATCTGGCACTTATATAGCAGAAGGGCTTGTAACTGTAGGGTTATTTAAGGAAGGACTGAAGCAGCTGGATCGTATTGAAAATACAGACTTCTATAAGAATGAAATTTTCATGCAATCCGAAGTCCATCGGTTACGTGGGAGAGCTTATGCGTGGCTCAAGCTTGATCAGCAAGCCCTTCGGGAGTTTCGTATGCAGCAGGAACTGATCAGCAAACTCACGGGCGAAAAACAAATAAAATCCTACCAGTTTAACTATGAAAATTTGGCTGTTGTTTTTCACCGTCTGGGGCAATTGGATTCTATGCAAAAATATACTGAGCTACAATTGGCGAACCTGAAGGTCTTTGAGGAAAAAGACGCGGCCATGCGTTATCAGATTGTTTATGAAAATCTGGGGAGGTTATATGTTCAGAAAGGTGATTTAGTAAAAGCGCAGCAATATCTTGACAAATCACTGGAGCTGATAAAGAAATATAAAATTCCTGTCGTTCTGAATACCTATAATGCATTAGGTCTTTTAGAGAAAACGAGAGGGAACTTAAAAAAAGCTGCGGCTTTTTATGAAGAAAGTCTCGAAAAAAAGCGGGCCGCCGGTAGTCGGATCGGGATGAAGAATTCATATCGAGAACTGGCTGATTTTTATCGAACAACCAACTTTGATAAAGCCAAAGCTGATTACTATGAAATGGCCTTTAGCCGACTCAATGATTCCCTGGAAAATGAAAATCGACAGGTTGTCGATCAGGTACTCAACCAGATCTTGCAACTAAAAGACCAAGAATCGGAGACTAAGGTGTCAAAGGCAGCTACTATTTCCATCCTGGTTTTGATACTGCTTCTTGGGACGGTCACCTTTTTTGTATGGCGAACAAGGCACAATCGTAGGATTTTAGGACAGAAAGAAGAGGCGTTACTGGAAACGGAAACGATCAATAAAGAACTGACCGAGCAGATCGGGGAAAATAAATTCAATAATCTGATCGAGCTGGCTAAAAGAAATAACCCGGAGTTCCTGACTTTATTTACTGAATTGTATCCGCAGTTTATTCAGGCGTTGAAATCACTTGATTCAAATCTTAGAAGCACTGAACTCGAATTTTTCGCCATGGCCTTCCTTAACTTTTCGACAAAAAATATTGCCGAATATACTTTTGTGACGATCCGGGCTGTACAGATCCGCAAGAACAGATTACGAAAAAAATTTGAAATCCCTTCGGATGCGGATTTTAATAACTGGATGCGTGAACTCGCAGATACTTCTGCTCAAACACAAGTTCCTAGCTAGCGACAAGATAATTTTTGTCGCGCTAATTTCTCCGCTTTAAATTACAAATTTCGCCCCGCACAGCGTTTCTTTCAGGAAATGATCGACATGAATATTATCCACAGTAAACTATTATGGTTCCAAACCTTGCAGTTTGGAACCATAAAAAGTAAAGCGAACGAGGCGCTTAATTATACCCTTGATTTTGAACGAGCTGCCGGTTTCGGTCCAGTTCTGATTGCGCAAAAGGCAAGACATTGTTGATTTCACCAAATCGCAATGGGGCGCCGCCTGGATTTTTGAGCGGTGTCAGCGTACTTTGCATCAGATTGCGCCTTTTGAGATCGTAGTAACGATGTCCTTCCAAGGCCAATTCAATCCGCCTTTCATGCAAAATAAAATCGCGTAATTTTTCTTTTGTATTATACACGGCTGTGTTGACTTTGGGCATATTCACACCGCTTCGCTCGCGGATTGCATTCAGGGCATCATAAATGCTCTGATCAGGACCGCTTACTTCATTTTTTGCTTCGGCATACATGAGTAGCACATCCGCATAGCGAATATGGACGATATTCTGATCGGTCATCGGTGTCTTTGTCCGGTTGAATGGCAACATGGCTAAATTCACATATTTTTTTTGTGAATAGCCGGTCAGCAAGGGGTCTGATTCTTCAAATACCGATCCATCCGGATTGATATATTTTTCGGTAGGCACCTTGATCGTCAGCGTAAGGCGCGGATCTCGATTGCTGTACGGATCGGTTGCGACGTAACCCGATCCCGGTTCCTCGATACGTTTTCCATTTTTCATTTCATAGGCATCGACCAGGTTCTGGTAAGGTGCAATAGCGCCGTACCAACCGATTTCGACCAAGACGCCTTCACCTCCCTGTGGATTGTTAGGGGCCAGGTATTTCGTGGAGAACATGATCTCGGGATTATTCTGCTGCGTAGCCGTCAGAAAAAGATTTTGATAGCCGCCCTGATAGAGCTGAAATTTGCCGCCTTTCATAATCTGGTCAGCCAACTTAGCGGCTTCTGTCCAGTTTTGCTGAAAAAGATATACGCGCGTCTTGAGTGCCTGTGCGCTCCCTCTGACGGCATGCCCTGCATAAGCTGCATCTGGTAAGTCCCTGATCACATCGTCCAGCTCACTGTGAATGAATGCCAGGACTTCTTCTTTTGAGCTTTTGGCGATTTTGCCCTCGTCCACGGTTTTCGGTTCAGTTTTATAAAGTACCACAGCACCAAAGGCCTGTACGAGATCAAAATAGAAAAGAGCCCGTATAAATCGTGCTTCCGCTTTGTATACAACTTTCTGTGCTTCGGTGCTCGGGGCCTTGTCGATATTGTCCAGAAAAAAGTTGCAACCCGAAATACCGGCATACGGCGTGTTGTAGAATGCGTCGCTGACATTGGTCGAATTGACAATGCCTTGGGTAAGGTCACCAAAACCATAATACGAATGCCGATCCAAGGCATTGTCGGAGTAGGTATCCAGCCATAATTTGCCCTGCCCATAAAAACCGGCCTGTAGTCGTCTATATACTCCGGTCAGTGCCATGCGTGCATCGGCATCAGTCATCCAGAATGTTTCACCAGAAATAGCAGTAGTAGGATTTTTATCAAGCAGATCGCTACTGCAGGAGCTCAGCATACCGATCGTTGCGATCGCCATGAAGCCAATTTGTTTTATTTTCATCGTTGTTATCATCTATTAACATCCGTTTTTTATTGTCAAAATAGGTTAGATCAATATCTGATCTTTACACCAGCTGTATACATTTTGATCTGCGGAAACTGTGCAAATCGTCCTGATCCTGATCTTTCGGGGTCGTTGCCCTCATACTTGGTCCAGGTAATCAGATTATCGCCTGATACGTATACGGTAATTCCCTTGGCTGCAATACGATTGGTGATTGCGGTAGGAAAGGTATAGGACAGGTACAGATTTTTTAGGCGCAGGTACGATGCATCCTGAAGAAAATAGGTGGACGGATAACCGGCGACACCTGCATATCCGGTCAGATAGACCGCCGGAACAGTATTGCTTGGGTTGGTCGGTGTCCATGCATCCAAAAATTTGGTCGGCGGAGCTGATCCTTGCATAAAAGGCTCATAGCCCCATTGGCTTACCTGTACCTTTTGACCTTGTACTCCCTGGAAGAATGCGCTGAAATTAAATCCTTTCCAGCCTGCGTACAGATTGAAAGAATAGGAGTAATCTGGAAAGCGGCTGATTCGGATACGGTCTTCAGGTCCGATGGTACCGTTGCCGTCCACATCCCGCATTTTGAGGTCGCCCGGTTTGAGCGTCCCCGAATTGGGTTGCTTCGGTGAATTGTCAATCTCGGCCTGACTCTGGAAAATACCGATCCAATCATACAGGAAAAAATTGTTATAAGGCTGGCCTACTTCAATCGTTCCTATTGTTTCTGCTAATCGCTTGGTTACTTTATTGCGGTAACGGTTGAAAATAAAGTTGGCGCCATAGGTAAATTCGCCAATCTGATTCTGGTGGCGCAATTCGATTTCTATCCCTTTATTGACCATGGCTCCCGCGTTAACAATAGGCGGTGTTAAGCCCAGACTTGCGGGGACGTCGGTGCGCTCCTCCAAAATATCGGTCGTATTTTTATAGTACCAGTCTATTGTAGCTCCAAAGAGACCTTTGTAGATATCCACATCCAGCCCAAAGTCGGTGATTGCAGTTTTCTCCCAACGTAGGTTTTTCTCCACCAAGCGTGTTTTCATCGCGCCCGATTCAAGCCCAGTAAACGGATATGTTGTGGTGCTGAGAATATCCTGATAGGGGTAATAATCCAGGTTTCCTCCTCGAGTAATTTCCTGATTACCCAACGCACCATATGATGCTCGGAGCTTCAGATTATCGATCCAGGAAAGTCTATTTTTGATAAAATCCTCTTCTGAGATACGCCAGGCAGCGGATCCGCCACCAAAGGTACCCCATCGGTATTGTGGGTCGACGCGTGAGGTACCATCATAACGGATATTTGCTTCGGCAAAATATTTTCCTTTATAGTCATAGTTGGCTCTTCCGAATAATGATCGGAGGCCCCATTCAAACGAACTTCCATTGAGGTTCTGGTCTTTAGGTGAACTTCCGTCCAGTTCCATAATCGTATTGTTCGGAAAATCATAACGACCGCCACCAATGCTGGTACTTCTGTTATCCTGTTGCTCATACCCGCCCAATATGCTAATATTATGGTCGTTGGCCAAGGTTTTGATGTACTGAAGTGTGGAATAAAAGGTTTTGGTCAGGTTGCGTCCTGAGCTCTGTTGCAGACCAACAAAACTTGGGTTTCCATTTCCAGATTGCTGATATTCACCATTTTCATTGGGATGGTAAGCAAAGGCTGGACTTCCAAACTGGCGCTGTCTGTAATCTTGGTTGAAGAACGTAAAGGCTGCTTTTGTGGACCACTTCAAACCGGAGATAATATCCACATCCATATAGGCTTGGGCATTGACATTATAGTTTTTGGTGAGCTGTGACCCCGTATTGTAAACCTCTTCCGGGGTACGGTTGGTGCCACCTGTACTCATATAGTCGCGACCCGCTGATCGCCCGCTGCCATCAGGTAGCCAGGGTTTGAAGGTAGGTGCCGCCGCGTAGGCTAGCAGGAGCAGGTTATCATTGGTCATCCAGGGAGCCCTGAGGTCCTGAAAAGAAAAGTTGACATTGGTACCTATTTTAACTCGTTTATGTACCTGTGTGCCATAATCAAACAAGCCATTATATCTTTTATATTCATATCCTTTGGTGATGCTATTCTGATCTAAGTAATTAAGCGACACGTTATGTGTGCTTTTCTCGCTACCGCCAGAGAAACTCAGGTTATGGTTCTGGATTGGCCCCTTGCCTAATATATAGTCGAGCCAGTCAAAGTTGGGATAGGCTTCGTTATTGGGATTGTTTTTATAGCTGTCGATCTGTGCCTGTGTATAGACAGCGGGTTGCCCACTACGTGCCCGTGCGGCATTGTACATTTCCATATAGGTGACCGAATTGGTAATAAGCTCGGGGTATTTGGTGGCTTCACTGGTTCCCCAATTGCCGCTGTACTCAATATTGCTTGTGCCTGCTTTTCCCTTTTTGGTGGTCACTAAGATGACCCCATTGGCTGCTCGTGCACCGTAAATAGATGCTGAAGCGGCATCCTTGAGTACAGTGATATTCTCGATATCCTGTGGCGACAGGTTGGAGATCGAGCCGATAACGCCGTCGACCAAAACAAGTGGATTGGAGGAAGCTCCGCTCGATCCCAAGCCTCTTATGCGCATGGTACCGTTATCCCGACCTGGCTCTCCAGTAGGTTGCACGACATCGAGTCCGGCGATGCGGCCCTGTAATAGATTCTGAATATTTGGTGCTGGGCGTTCAGTGATGGTTTTGCCCGAAACGCTGGCAACAGAGCCGGATAGGTTTACCTTCTTTTGTGTCGCATAACCAACAACAACAATTTCTTCCAGATTACTGTTGGCTACTGTTAATATCACGTTGAGCTGATTTTTGCCCTGTGTGGGAACTTCCAGCGAATTGAAGCCGACAGAACTGAAGATTAGTATGCTGTTTTCATCAGGGACATCGATAGAAAATTGTCCCTGTGAGCCGGTACTTGTTCTTGCAATACTTCCTTTGACAAGAACAGTGACGCCTACAAGCGGTTCGTTATTTTCATTGGTCACTCGGCCGGTTATCGTCCGTTTCTGAACGATACTTTCCTCTGTATTCTTAACGGTTGTTTTCGATATTTGCCTTCTTGAAATAGCAATAGAGCGACCTTTGATCTGGTAGCTGAGTGGCTGTCCAGATAACAGTTCGTCCAAGGTCTCCGTGACACTCCGATTGCTGACGTTAATGGAAATTGGTCGGATGGATTTTAGGTCTTTTTCGTCATAGATAAAGGTATATCCAGACTGTTTGCTGATTTCGATCAGGATATGTTTTAGTTGGATCTGATTTTGGTCTAGCGTAATGCGCTGCGCGCTTGCGTTGCCCAATGAAACCATGATAGAGGCAAAAAATAACACAATGGTCAGTTTCATGGACAAATGGCAATGAGAAGGTTTCAGGTACTTTAGAGCATACCTTAGATATTGATTATTCATATTTTAAGTTCATATGCAATACACCCTTATGGAATATCGTATTTACAGGGGACGATAGATCATAAATAAGGTCTGTACTGTTGGTTTATAATGATGGTTGTTGGTAGGATCTGATAGCTGGCTGCATTACATTATTGCCAGATAATGAATCCAAATATCAAAATAGTCTATTTATCGCATAGCAGTCACCCTCCTTCCTTGGATATTAAATCTTACATTGCACTTAAGTTCAATCGCTTGCAGTACTTCCGATAATTTGGCATCTCGCGGGATAATAGCGGATAGTCGTGTATTTCCGTAGGGCCCCATATCAACCTCTACATCGTACCAACGTTCAATTTTTCGGGCATATTGACTTAGTGGTTCCTCGTTTAATATGTACAGCCCATTTTTCCAGGCATAGCTGTCCTCGACATTGATCGTGTTTACTTGGATATTTTTTTCTTTACCAACGATAGCCTGCTGCCCTGGTTTTAAGGTAACTTGTGCAGCTGATTTTACGTCGGTAACCTGAAGGCTGCCGGATACGAGCGTCGTTAGTGTCTGATCATCGTCTTGGTAGGCGTTGACATTGAAACTGGTGCCTAAAACTTCGATACGTTGCTGTTCGGTATGGACGATAAATGGCTTCGCCCGATTTTTCGAAACTTCCAGATACACTTCGCCGGTAATATGGACGCTGCGCTCGGGGCCATCAAAGGCCGTAGGATAGCGTATAGAAGACAAAGCGTTGAGCCAGGCTTTGGTGCCATCTGGTAGTGTCACCTGAAACTGCCCGGCGATGGGGGTTGATAGGGTCACTAGCTGTACTTTATTGGTCTCGGTAATGGCTGTGCCATCGCCATAGCGCAAAGCAAGGCCTTTTGAAATCAGTCCCTCCTTCTGACCGTCGAGCGCGATGGGCGCCTGGCCATCTATAGATAGCTGGGCTCGATCGGTACCCGGTAGAATATCATGGGTGATGGCTGTATGTGATGCCGCTCGTTTATCTTTTGACATTTGCTGCCATAACAGACCTGTAGTCAGTAGCAAGAATAGAGCAGCCGCTGCGGCAGCAACATAGCGTCTGCGCTTGGGCTTGGCAACATCAGGGATTTGCTTTAATCTTTTCTGTAGTTCAATAAAATCTGAAATAATTTCTTCATCTGTCTGATCAAAGCCCTCTTGATTGAAGGTGAGATACCATTCCTCTACTTTTGCTTTTTCATTTTCATCACATTGCCCTGAAAGATATTTTTCCAATAGGTGTCGTGCTTCAAACAGATTTTGGTTTGCCATGATACGTTTGTATGGTTACGTATATAGGACGGATGAAAGCGGGGGATAGGGGGGGAGAATTTAAAATATTTTGCAATATAGCACCAATAATGTCCAGAGTAGGCCACCAAGTTTGGCCCGCAGCAGGCGCAGGGCCTCTTTGATATAGCTGCGGACACTATGTTCAGATAAATTTAGTTTTTCGGCAATCTCCTTATGACTAAGGTACTGCTTGCGGCTCAATTCAAATATTTCCCGTACTCTGGGCGAAAGCTTTTTGAGTACTTGTTCAATCTGTTCCTGCAGGAGTCGTTCGCGCAGGAGATGATCGGTTTCCGATACCTTATTGTCCAGATATATCGAAAGTGAGTCCAAATAATTTGTCTTGGTCTGTTCTTTGGCTAGATAGTCAATGATGCGGTACCGAATAGCTGTATAGAGATAGGAGGATATTTTTCCTTGAATGATCAGCGTTGTTTTTTTTTGCCAGATATTGGAAAAAAGGTCATGGACAAGATCTTTGGCCGCTTCGCGATCCTGTAATTTTTGGGAAGCATGCAGATAGAGCAATCCATAATACTTATTATAGAGTTCCTGAAAAGCGGTGGAACTGCCTTGCTGCAGCTTGGTTAGCAGCTCTTGTTCATCATTATATAGCACACTTTGCATGGTTATCCGTCTGGCAATTATAGTAAACAATGTGGATTGTAACAAATTTATGTTGAAAAATACGGCGCCGGAATTTTGTGTTTTCTATAGATACCGTTTTTGGTTGCTAAAGCGCATTGTTAATCTATTGAAGAATTGTTTGAGCTGGAGGAGAATGATTAGGATTTCTCGCTCGATTATGGACAATCTTTTTCATTTTGTAAGGGTGTAGTAAATATTTCATAATTAGAAAACTGATTAAATACCCTTAATTGAAATATCGTAAGCTCGAAAATTAAATTTACACTAGAAATTTAGAAGCTATAATCTATCCCAAAGCTAATATAGCCTGGTAACAGTTTGTATTCAGTGTTGCTGTTGTAGAGATCGGTTAATTCGGCATTTCTGAAAAAGCGGGTGTTGAAGATATTTTTTGCGGTCACGTTAAATCTTGTACGATGCTGTCTCAGTTCATATGATAAGGACAAATCTGAAAAATAATAGGTTTTGGAATCTTGACCAAGGAAACTGCCAAAACGATAGGACTCATTCTTTAGATTGCACTGTATATTTTTGCCCATATTCAAAAATATATTCAGGAATCCGCGGCTATTTTTTAATGTATTCTTACTTTCTGAGCGATAGGTAATAGACTGTATTGTATATCCGGTATAGATATTTAATCGGGATTTCCAAACGCTTCTGAATGATAATCCATAATCGTATGTGTCTGTATGGATTTGTCTGTTGCCCAATCCAGCCACCACTGTTTCGTACTCCGCGTTATTTACACCTAGATCCAGACGGAAATTTCCGCTTAGGACTTTGAGGTAATAATTCAGGTCTGTTTTATAAAAGCTGCTTCTTTTGTTTTTGAGCAATAGCTGTTGCGCGAGATTGAAATTGGGATCCAGACTGCTCTCTGTACCAACATAATCAAATAAAATCTGATGCCCGATATTGAGGTTGGCAAAAAAACGATCTGTCATACTACCATAGGTGTATGTGAGTGTGGCACCTGAACTACTTAAAGTAGCTATATTACTCATTCCTTTTATAAAATTTCGAACCCCTGTTGTGTAATAATGGGGGATAAGTTCGGCCAACGCAGTATTCTGTTGTTGAAAATAAAGTTCTGTCTCTAGCCGTCCTTTGCGGTGTAAGGCCCATTTGCCCACTAGGCCAGGAGAAAATTGTAGGTTATTTTTATGACTGTGTTTTCCAAAATCTGTTAGTCTATTGTGTACAAGACCAATTTGCAGACGGGGTGTCCATTCCCATTTGCTCCGTTTAAAGGTATATTTGGAAATAAGATTGGTCTGGAACACTGTCAAATCCATCTTATTGGAAAAACCCTCAGGGTAGATATCCCTTTCCCCGGCCTTTTCTTGATCGGCCTGCAGTATTAATTGGCTGTTCAGTTGCTGCTGCTGATAAGCTGAGGTCAGGGCTAGTTCAAAAAAATCGCCGTTTTTTTGGCGATTTAGATAGTGCGTGGTGGCACCAATATAGCGCAGATCATTTTCGATATGTTGTTTTAACCCTGCCATATCTCCTTTCCCAAACAGATCTTCGTAATAGTATTGATCGATACTGTAGTCTATGGGTGATTGCTGCGCTATCCAACGAATGGAACTAACTAGGGCTTCCCGTTCTGAAAATTTGTGGCTATAGCTGAGGTTGTGGTTGGTCAGAAAGCCCTTGCTTTTAGTTAGCTCCTGACTTTGGTCACCATTAAAGAGGAGGGCAGCCACATCATTTTTCCCAAGGGAGCCGAGTATACCGCTATAGCTCAATGATGTTTGCGCATTGGGTTCGAACTGTAATTCTAATTTGGTGAAATAATTATCAATCTTTCTGGTAAATTGATAATCTTCGGTATTGGTAAATTGAATACCTTCCAAACGATAGTTCTGTACTGTATTACGGTAAAATGATTTTTTTGTTGGATTAGCAAAGCCCAGCCATTTGATTTTGAACTGTTTGGTGGGATTAAGAATTGTGTTGACAGAAAGTAATTTGTCATTATTGAAGTTGGTTCTCCTATAATCGAAGTCGGGCAGGCTCGGGGTATTGTCGATCAGGGCGGGTGTGCTTATCCCTATACCAATTTGTCCAGGTTCATCGGCCGATCCGGATTGGATCAGGTGATTGATGCTGCTAACGGCATCAACCCCGTTGTTATTGGCACTGCCCAATAGATAATACTTGTTCTTCTTTCCAAAATTCATCAGGTTGGCATTGGCCTGATAGTATTTTGGACCTATAGGAACTCCCTGTGCATCTACCGAACCCAGCCATTGCGCTTTACTATCCTCCCTCAATTGGAGGTTTAGGGCTACCTTGTTTGAGTTTTCGATACCTTTCAATTGCTTGTTGCTGGAATAGTGCTGTAGCACCTGAATTTTTTCCAGTGGCTGTACAGACATATTCTGCGTCAGTAGACGGTATCCTTTTTCAAAAAAATCATCTCCTTCCACCATCACTTTCTCCACTTCCTTATCGCCTATTTTGATACTACCATCGACACCTACATTGATACCGGGAATCTTTCGGAGTAAATCTTCTACCGAACGTTCGTCGCCTTGCAAAAAGGATTTTACCGTTAGTTCGATGGTGTCTCTACCACGACGATAGGGCTGTTTGGAATGAACAATCACTTCCTGTAGTCGCTCTACACCGCCGGCTACCAGCTGCACATCAATCAGGGTGTCAATCTGTGTCGCTTTTAGGGGCAGAGAAACTGGTGCGAAGCTGAGTGCCTTGTACAGCAAGGTGAATTTTCCGCTTTGCGTTGTTTGTAAATGGTATTTCCCTTCGTTATCACTAAACGTATAGGCCAGCATTTTGGCATCAACGTCACGTTGTAATTCAATCCGCACACTGCCCAATACCTTTCCATTGGAGCTGACTCTTCCGTGGATTGCAACTTGGGCCTGAGCAGCTATGCAGCGTAGACAAAGCCCGAGCAGTAGCAATGCCAGCTTATTGATGTTCCCATTCATATACTTGTTCTACACTACCACGGACTTTTTTTCCTTCTACGTTCACGCCTTCTACTACAGGTATTTTGCTATACAAAATGCGCATTCGCTCTTCGGTAATTCGGTCATTTTTCTTGACAAATTCTTCTAGCGTTAGTTTAGGCAAAGCGTAAATGTATGTATCATTGATCGGTATATTGCCAGCGTAGGGATAATTTACCTCCTTCAAATACCAGTAGTTGGGATTGGCACTTTCGTTGTAAAGCATGACGATAAGTCCTGGTAATCCACCAAATTTTGATGGTCCCACGGGTACGGGAATATCATTCGTGTAATAAGCAACCAGCGTAGTACCCCGATAAGGTGCTGTTGCTTTGTGACACACATATTTGCCCAAAGTATCGACATCAGTGTAGTTGATGTTCCAGACCAGTGACGGAAATTGGTCGTTCACAAGGTAATTAATGCCGTCGATAGAGCGGGTTTCTAATTGTTGTGCAACATTGTTTTGCTGTATTACAACCTTGTTGTAGGACTTGCCCGAGCCGACGGTCATCGAAAATGTGGGTGCTACCTCACCGTCGATATCCTTGTTGATATCTTCGTTGCGTTTTGGTAGCGAATCACGAACGGCTATCTTCACCGTTCCATCATAATAGACCTGCTCTTTAAATGTAGCCATTGGCGAGGGCATATATTCATAGATCGCATGAAGCCGTTGTGCAAAAGAAGTTCCCGAAAGGGACAGAAGCAGAAAGAATATATAATATTTATACATGTTATTTAGCTTGGGAAAAGCGGGGGCTATCCCCCGCTTCATATCGTGTTTTTGTAACACTGATTAAACCTTAAAAACTACTTCAATAGGTAGGTATGAACACTGACCTATTGGGATTATACCCCCCAAAATGCCCGGCAGGCTCTGAAGAATGATCCACAACCACCATTGGTATAGGTCTCTGAAGTGTGCGTACCTACCAGTTGTGCAGTATCATAATCATAAAAACTCAAGACAAAAACACAACGCGTAAGTCCGCTTTGCATTTCTGTTACTTCTTCGGTTACCTTCACCATGGTGTTTGTGTTTGGAAGGCGGTAAGTAGAGGTTTTAGCCGTTGCATTTTTGTGGGATGCATTTTCCATTGTCTTAGCTGAGGCTGCAGTTGACAGCACTGCTAGGGCTACTAGACTCATCATTAATTTTTTCATTGTTTGTTATTTAATTGTGTTAAACCATCGCATGTTGTTGAGGCATGCTTTTATTGTATGGCAGTAAAAATAATGTGTAGTTTTAATTCTTTATAGGGTGATTTATTATTCGTGTCAAGTGATGCATTATCCGTGGCTGCTGGTTTATTATTCGCTGGAGCCTGAGCAAGCCTAAACTAGGGTATAGACAGATCAACGATCCCCTAAATAGATAGCTCGATGCATGTTCATTGAAGGATGGACGTATTTATTTCCTTCTCATAATGGAAATTTTCGCTATCAAAATGAAAGAGTTTGCTTCTGAAAGTTATTGTGTGAGTTACTGTATATTTCTTGTATCTAGTGTGATACGGTTTCTTTTTGTAATATGGAATACTTTTGGCATCAGTGAAATAAAAATAGCATGAATTTTCGAAGGGCATCAAAGGATGGAGAATATGTAGCACCCGCACTACTGTTGATAGGGCCTCGACAGATACTTACTGAAAGTTGCAAAATGAACAATTTGAAAAATGAGTTTTTATATGAAAAATTTTTGTGAATCAAGTATCGACACCAGGGTTGCTGATGAAACAGATCGTATCATTGTACGAACAGCAACAGCAGCGGATTTAAAATATGCGATGGAGATTTCAGCGGAAACGGCTTCGTCAGCAAAAGCAAGGGGCACGGGAATAGGGACAAGGACTCCACAGTCGATCTGCAACAAGATCCTTGAGGGTAATGCGGTCATCGCATTGACTCAAAAGGGAGAATGGATTGGCTATATTTATCTGGAAGCCTATGCCGAGGCGGAATTTATTTCGCATTGCGGTCTTATCGTTTCGCCATCCTGGCGACGTAGGGGTATCGCAACACTTATGAAAAGACAGATCTTCGAACTTTCGAAATTAAAATACCCCAAAGCAAAGATCTTTGGAATTACGACTTCGTTGGCTACCATGAAAATCAATTCAAAACTGGGGTTATATCCAGTCAGCTTCTCGGAAATCACTCAGGACCCTTCTTTTTGGGACAAATGTCAGAACTGCATTAACTACCCAGACTTGAAGAAAAAGGAATTCAAAAACTGTTACTGCACAGCCATGCTTTTTGATCCCAGTACAGTACAAAATTTAGCTATAGAAAAAAAACGAAGGTCTTATAATAGTCCGACCATTCATTGATCAGACCTGATTCTGATTAAACGGATTTATAAAATCCCGCATTTTTCAACGCACTTACACCATAAGAATCGCCTTCTTTTTACAGACAAAAGGAAGGAGGTTTTTTTTATATAGGAGTTAGCATATAAGTCTAATCATCTCAAAAATTTTCTTGGGCTGAGCAAACTAATCCATTGAAATATTATTAATTTCGAAGGGGCATGTAAGGATAAACAACCATTTAGCTGGAAGGATAGATGCGCATGTAAAGTCAGCTTTTAAAGTAGAAGAAAATAAAAATTCGATGAAAACTATTGACCAACATAGAACCCAATTTGATAACTTCGTTTGGATAGATATCTGTCAACCGGACAAAGAAAGCCTGAACAAAATTGCTGAAGAATATCAATTAGACTATTTTCAGATAAAGGATAGCCTGGAACCGGGGCATTTGCCCAAGTTTGAAAGTCAACCCAATTATAATTTTTTGATATTGAGGGCATTTACATCCACCATTGAAAAGGGGGCAACGACAATCAATGAATTATCAAATAAAATAGCCTTTTTCTACAATGGACACAAGCTCATCACGATACATCGTAGCCAATTTGCTTTCTTAGATACCGTAAAGCAAAAATATGAAACCTCGGAAGAACTACTGGTCTATTTGATTTATAAAATGGTTGAAACTTACCAAACACCATTGGATACACTGGACGAAAAGATCATCGAAATAGAACAAACAATATTTCTTAAAGACTATGCAAGGGTGTCTTTAAAAGATCTATATTTCCTGAAAGCACAGACCCGGATTACAAAGAAACTTTTACAGATCTTTCAGAACGTAACCCACCAAATTGAGGTGGCGGAGAATAACAAGACTGCTTTGCAGGATATAAAAGACAAACTATTGAATCTTATACTCAGTTATGATGAAGTCATCGAAAATGCCAACAATTTATTGACCACCTACCATTCTGTCAATGCCCAAAAAAGCAATGATGTCATGAAATTGCTGACTATTTTTTCGGCATTCTTTTTACCATTGACTTTTTTAGCAGGAATTTATGGGATGAACTTTGAAAATATGCCCGAATTGAAGTGGCGCTTTGGCTATTTTATCACGCTCGGGGTAATGGCAATTATTTCTATAATCATCTATTTATGGTTCAAACGCAGACGGATTATCTAAATTTCCAATGCTATGCTACTCGTAGTACGATCGGAAAAATAACGCTTATATTTTATTAAAAGAGAGGAATACAACCATGGATTGTTAAATACAACAATAAGTAGTGTAAATACAACTAAGGGTAGTGCTGTTTATTCGCTGTGATACTGGCCTGCAAAATAACTTTGTAGTATCAAAAAAATATAAAGACATGATGCTAAATTCTAAATCAATCGGCAATAAAATAGCCGAAGCAAGAAAGAAAACAAATCTTTCACAGGCCGAACTTGCGCAGCAGGTTTCGATCAGTCCACAAGCGGTAGGTAAATGGGAGCGCGGTGAATCGATGCCAGATATCGTGACATTGAACAGGCTAGCGGAGATACTTGCTGTAGACCTCAATTATTTTTCCGAAAGTTTTCATAGGGATCAAATTGACCATATGGATCGGGAGTCTGCCGATCATCAGGCTTACCTAACGGAGCCGGTATCGAAATCCGAAAACCAAGTCGGCCGTAGCTGGGATATGTCGAAAGGCAACTGGGAAAATGCAGATTTCTCCGGCTTAAAGAATCTGAAGGAACAGTTCAGCTCTTCCAATATAAAAAATTGCAAGTTTATAAACGCAGATCTATCGGGGTTGATACTTGGCAAGAATAATATCGAATTATGTGACTTCTCCTCTTCAGACCTCACAAACAGTAAAATACAGTCTTCTAATCTGCTAAAGAATCAGTTTAATCGTTGCTCCTTTATTGACGCTGATTTTTCGAGAAGCAATATCGGAAAGTGTAATTTCTCTGATGCAGATTTTACCGGTGCCAGATTTGATACCGGTTGTTTTGAGAGCAATGAAATGACCAATACCGTGCTGAAAAACACCTCATTTAAAAATACAGGAATCAGTGATGTTATTTTTGAAGGTATGATCGAAGACTGTCATTTTGAGGGCTGTGGGTTTTATAAAGTCAAATTTCAGGGAGCCACCATCTTGAATACCTTTTTTAAATACAATAGAAAATTTAAAAAAGTGGAGTTTTCCGATTGCAAGGTTGATCGGCTGACCTATGCTTTTCTGAAGAATAATGAAGCAAACTTAACGGGGATAACCCTTCTAGAGGAGTCTGCGTACTGATCTGAAGAGCTAAAGGGCGATGGCGATTTGCAGCGAACAATGACAAAATAGACGACTTGCCAAATAAATAAAGCCGAGGCACTGAGCAATGAATGAGGGCGGGGTTCATAAAAAATGCCCCCAAAAAGTTAAAGGCTTTTTGGGGGCATTGTCATTTTGGACAGTCCTGTTTATAAAAAAAACAATCCTAACGGCAGTTGTAGAGTTCAGCTAAAACTACTCCTGTTATCTGTATCCCGCACTTTGCGCTAAATTCGGTACATAGAACCAGCTGATTACACCGCTTTATTATCCATATTAAGTGTAAAATAAAAGGTACTTCCGGCACCGTACTCACTTTCGACCCAAATTCCTCCGCCCTGTGCTTCAATAAATTCTTTGCTGATACTCAGGCCTAAACCAGTGCCTTCTTTTTTTGTGCCAGGAATACGGAAATATCGCTCAAAAATCTTTTTTAGATATTGGGACTGTATACCTTGTCCGGTATCGGAGACTGAAAACTTGACCTGATTATTCTCACGTTCCGTTTTGATGGATATCTTCGAATTCTCGTACGAATAACGTATCGCATTGGAAATTAAATTGGTCAGTACCCAAGCCGATTTTTCACTGTCAGTCACAGCTGTAGAGGCATTCTCATCCATTTCAATTGCAATCTGTATGTTTTTATTGTCTGCGGCAGATTTATTAGCGTTGACAGCATACTCGATAATAGGTTTGATCTCTGATGGTAGCAGATTGATTTGTATGGATCCGCTTTCGACCTGTGTTATATTGAGTAGTTCTCCTGTTATTTTCAGTAGTCTGTCGGTATCGTCTTTTATCCCATTGATCAGGTCTTTTTGTTCGCTATTTAAAAGACCTACTTTTTCATTCTCCAACAGTTGTACGCCCATCTGAATAGATGAAATAGGTGTTTTAAACTCATGCGATACCGTTCCCATAAAATTTGTTTTGGCAAGATCAAGTTCTTTAAAGGGGGTAATATTACGCAATAGGATCACCTGGCCGATAAATTTAATATCTGTTTCGCCGGTGGGGACGATATTGATGTCGATGACTTCCTTCTCAAAATAACTTTCTTTACCATCCGCATAGATCTTCAACTGTTCGGCTTTGTTGCTTTTTGGTGCTGGTAGAAAGATGTCTTTTATAATATCCCGGATCAGATCATTGGTGACGGCGATATCTTGTACGGCTTTTCCAATGAAATCTTCTTTCCGCAGTCCTGATATATTCAAGGCTTCATCGTTGGCAAATAGGACCTTTTTATTTTCGTCGATACCAATAACAGGATCATGCATGTTGTCGATCAAGGTTTCGATCCGCTTTTTCCCTTTCAGGATCTTCTCTAATTTGCTGTCCGAATATTCTTCCAGCTTCTCAGCCATGGTATTAAATGATCGTGCCAGATCTCCAAATTCGTTATGTCCGCCAAAGTTGACGCGTTTTGAATAATTTTGGCTGGCAATTTCCTTGATGCTTTCGGTTAGCTCCCGGATGGGATTGGCAATATTGGACGGAAGATTGATCAGTAATATGACCGCGATCAGAAAACAGAGTGCTCCTGTAAATGAGATGATGAGTATTGCTCTGCGGGCAGTTTCATCTGCAATGTTACTTTTTCTACTGATCGCATCCATATTTAGCCGCATTAATTCGGTGATGTCTTTTCGGATGGATGAGCTTAGTTGTGCATCATCGGGTTTATTTTTAAGCGAATTGAAGTGTTTGACAATCAGGTTTGTCCTTTCGATCTCGCCAATTTCAGTGACGTTGCCCATTTGTAGCGTCAAATTATTTTGAAACGTATCAAATGCTGCAGCATCCTTATTGATATCTTCCAGTGCCAGAAGCATATTCCGCGAATAGAGTAAGGTGTTGTAATTGGCAACAAGTATATTATTCGTGTCTCTTTTGAGCAGATTAACATACCATCCGCTAATAACAGCCAGGGCTACGATCAATATAAATAGGAGCCCTACTCCAAATGTTAATTTTGCTTTAATTTTCATTTTATGACAATATTACGAGATCAATATTTTCCTGAGACAATTTATTCAATAATGTATTGAATGTATCGGTTGCGAGTATGACTTTAATCAGATTGATATGTGGTTTACCGATACAGACCGTCGTGATCATACGTTCTTCACATTCTTTGATAATGGCTTTGGTGGCATTCTTGGCCTTTACTTTAATAATTTCAGCCCCCAGCTCGGTGGCCAGTTTAAAATTATTGATGAGATGTCGCTGTTTATCCAATGCGATCCGATCCATGCTTTCTTTGGGAACCTGTACATACATGACAAACCATTTGCTATTATAGTAATTGGCCAAACGGGCAGTTTTCCTGATGACATTTTTGGCCGTTTGTTCGTTTGAACTGATGCAGGCCAGAAAACGTTCTTTCTTAACATTTCGATTGAGGGCAACTTCCGTTTCAACCTTTCTTTGCACCTGTGAGGCTACTTCTTTTAATGCCAGTTCGCGCAACTGCAGGATATGTTCACTTTTGAAGAAATTGTTGAGGGCTGCGGCTATCTTTGAATTTTCATAAATCTTACCTTCCTTTAGCCTGTTAATCAGCTCCTCTGCCGTTAAGTCGATATTGACAACTTCATCGGCTTGGGCAACCACACTGTCGGGAATTCGTTCTTGCACATCGATACCTGTGATTTCTCTGACTTCGTCATTGAGGCTCTCGATATGTTGGATGTTTACAGCGCTGATGACATTAATACCGGCATCAAGAATATCCATTACATCCAGCCATCTTTTTTCGTTTTTACTTCCTTCTATGTTTGTATGTGCTAGTTCATCGACGATAACGACCTCAGGACTAAGATTTATAATGGCCTGTACATCCATTTCCTCGAGCTCCTTGCCTTTGTAGAACAATGTTCTCCTTGGGATAATAGGTAGGCCGGCCAGCAACGCATGGGTTTCGATACGCTGATGGGTTTCGATATAGCCGATCCTGACATCGATACCACTCTGTAAAAGCGCATGTGCTTCCTGAAGCATACGGAAGGTCTTCCCAACTCCGGCACTCATCCCGATATAGAGTTTGAATTTACCTCTTCGGGATTTCTGAATCAGATTTAAAAAATGTTCTGCACTTTTTCTTTCATCCATAACATGTGATAACTTTTATAAACTTACAAATTCCCCTTAAACAAATTGCCAAGGGGAATTATTAATCTATCCGCCCTGCTTAGCTGAAAAAGCAGCTAAACAAAGCATGATAGGTTCTTGGTTGGAGTTCTTTATCTGCTCGCCAACTTATCCAAGGCGATGTTGAGCTTTAACACATTGATTTTTTGAGGACCGAAAATTCCCCATAAAGGGCTTTCGGTATTTTCCTCGATCAATTGATTTATTTTCTGTTCTTCGATACCTCGTACAGTAGCGATACGTTTGACCTGAACTTTGGCCGCCTGAACAGAAAAATTTGGATCTAATCCACTTCCACTTGCGGTAATCAGATCGACGGGTATTTCGGATTTTTTGATACCAGGGTTGTGTACTAAAAATGTATCGATACGTGCCTGCACCTGACCAAGATATTCTTCATTTGAAGGCCCTTTATTACTGGCTCCGGAACCGGCAGCATTATAATTTACGGCAGACGGTCTCGACCAAAAGTATTTGTCGGCTGTGAAGGCCTGACCAATATTTGAATAGTACTTTTTACCATTATGCTCAATGATTTTTCCCTTTCCCGCGTTGGAGGAAAACTGGGCCATTCCCCAGACAACTAAAGGATAGATCACTGTAAAGAAGAGGATCATAATGATGGTCAGCTTTAATGCGGGTAAAATGTGTTTTTTCATTTCAGTTATATTTTATGAGGGTAAAACTGCAAGGAAACAAGTCCTGTGAGATTTTTTTCCTCTTGATTTATTTACGGATTAAAAGAAAATAGCGACGAACATATCAATCACCTTAATACCTAGAAAAGGAACGGCAATCCCGCCCAATCCGAATATGAGTAGGTTTCGGCGCAATAAGGCGCTTGCTCCAATCGGTTTATAGGCAACACCTTTAAGTGCCAATGGAATCAGCATCGGAATAATAATGGCATTGAAAATAACGGCTGACAGAATAGCGCTTTCTGGGCTGTGCAATTTCATGATATTCAGCCCCTGTAGCGCTGGAATAGCGGTGATAAACAGGGCGGGAATAATCGCAAAATATTTAGCGACATCATTGGCGATACTAAAGGTCGTTAATGTTCCCCTGGTCATCAATAATTGTTTACCGATTTCAACCACCTCGATCAGTTTGGTCGGGTCGTTGTCCAGATCAACCATATTTCCAGCTTCTTTTGCTGCCTGCGTGCCCGAATTCATGGCAACGCCCACATCGGCCTGTGCCAAAGCTGGAGCGTCATTTGTTCCGTCACCCATCATAGCCACTAATCGGCCTTCGGATTGCTCTTTTTTGATGTAGTTCATTTTGTCCTCTGGTTTGGCTTCGGCGATAAAATCATCCACACCAGCTTTATCGGCAATAAACTTCGCGGTCAAGGGGTTGTCACCCGTTACCATCACTGTTTTGATCCCCATTTTACGAAGACGTTCAAACCTTTCATGAATACCGGGTTTGATGATATCTTGTAGTTCGATCACACCCAGGGCGATGTCATTTTCGGAAACCACTAGGGGTGTTCCTCCATTTTGGGAGATCGCCTTAACACTTTCCTCGACTTCTTCTGGGAATCTATTGCCAGCTCCTGTAACAAGATTTTTAATCGCATCAGTTGCACCTTTTCGGATACGTATGTTTTCATAGTCTATACCTGAACTTCGTGTCTCAGCTGTAAACTTGATGAATGCAGGGTTCTTCACTTCATAGCTCAGCGGATTGATGCCGGCAAGTTCTATAATAGATTTACCTTCGGGCGTTTCATCAGCCATAGAGCTCAATACAGCTGCTTTTATTAATTTTTTCTCATCAATACCATGTGCGGGGTGAAAATGAGTAGCCTTACGGTTACCGATGGTTATTGTTCCTGTTTTGTCCAATAATAATACATCAATATCACCTGCTGTTTCCACAGCCTTACCACTTTTGGTAATGACATTTGCACGTAGGGCTCTGTCCATTCCGGCGATACCTATTGCTGAAAGTAATCCCCCAATTGTCGTCGGGATAAGACAGACAAATAGGGAAATGAATGATGCAATGGTGATACCGACATTCGCATGATCTGCAAATGGTTTTAATGTCACACAGACGATGATAAATACCAATGTAAAGCCTGCCAGTAAAATAGTCAAGGCGATTTCATTGGGTGTTTTTTGTCTTGAAGCACCTTCTACCAGGGCGATCATTTTATCAAGGAAGCTCTCACCGGGTTGTGTGGTTACCTGCACGACTATTTTATCGGAAAGCACCTTGGTTCCACCTGTTACGGAGCTTTTGTCTCCACCTGCTTCCCGAATGACAGGGGCGGATTCACCGGTGATGGCACTTTCATCAATTGTAGCAAGTCCTTCCATGATCTCACCATCTGAGGGGATAATATCGCCGGCTTCGCAGACGAAAATATCGCCTTTTTTTAACTGGGCAGAGGAGATAGTCTGGCCGCTTTTAAGTTTGGCTGGAGTTTCTTCTCTTGTTTTGCGCAGGCTATCCGCCTGCGCTTTTCCCCTTGCTTCGGCAATGGCCTCAGCAAAGTTGGCAAACAACAGTGTGAGTAATAATATGACAAATACGGCAAAGTTGTAACCAAAACTTCCCTGTCCTTGTGCTCCTGCCAAGGTCCATAAACTGACGATCAGCATGACCACAGTTCCGATCCATACGGTAAACATAACCGGATTGCGGAACATTGTTTTCGGGTTTAGTTTCACAAAAGACTGTTTCAGTGCTTCCTGTACCATGTCTTTTTGAAACAGTGATGTATTTTTGTTCATTTCTAATTTCTTTAATCAATGTTTAATAAAGTGAGAAGTACTCCGCAATAGGGCCTAATGCCAATGCAGGGAAAAAGGAAAGTGCAGCGACAATGGCTATGACAGCAAATACCATAAGTCCGAAAGTTGCTGTATCTGTTTTCAATGTTCCATCTCCCTCAGGAATAAATTTCTTTTCAGCCAATAAACCGGCGATGGCCACAGGTCCGATAATCGGTAAGAAGCGGGATAAAATAAGTACGAAACCTGTACTGACGTTCCACCATAGGGTGTTGTCTCCCAATCCTTCAAATCCACTACCATTATTTGCCGCCGATGACGTGTATTCGTAAAGCATTTCACTAAAGCCGTGGAATCCAGGGTTGTTTAGTGTTGCTGCGGTGTATTGTGGTGCTGCAGCTGCTAAAGCTGTTCCTACCAGGATTAGAAATGGATGCAGCAGTGCGATAATCATAGCGATTTTCATTTCTCTGGCTTCCACTTTTTTTCCTAAAAACTCAGGTGTCCGGCCAACCATCAGTCCACTGATAAACACGGCAAGAATGATGAAAATAAAGAAGTTCAGGATACCTACGCCACAACCGCCGTAGAAGGCATTTATCATCATGGCAAGTAACTCATTCATACCGGATAGAGGCATGGTGCTATCGTGCATGGAATTAATCGAGCCTGTCGAAATTACTGTGGTCACGATACTCCAAAAACCGGATGCGGGCGCTCCAAAGCGGACTTCTTTACCCTCCATTGCTCCGAGAGAATTATCGACTCCCATCGCAGCAATCGCTGGATTACCTTTGGTCTCCATCATAATATTCGGAATGACAAGAAAAAGGAAGCCGACTGTCATGACACCAAATATCATCCAGGAGAGCTTCCGTCGCTTGATGAAGATACCCAGCGCAAAAATCATGGCTAAGGGGATAATCATCTGCGCGACCATCTCGACCATATTGGAGAGATACGAAGGATTTTCAAATGGGTGGACTGAGTTTGCACCGTAAAATCCACCGCCATTTGTTCCGATATGTTTAATGGCTACAAAGGCTGCAGCAGGACCTCTCGACACGGCTACAGTATCACCTTGCAGCGTTGTAATGGTATCTTTTCCTTCAAAAGTCATTGGTGTACCCTCAAAAGCAAGGATGATAGCCACAAGCAATGAAAGCGGTAATAATATACGTGTACATGATTTTACAAAATAGTTGTAAAAATTTCCCAATGTACTTGCCGTGCGATCACGGAATGCTCTGAACACAAGTACGGCAGCTGCCATACCGATACCTGCACTTACAAATTGTAGGAACATTAGCCAGTATTGTCCCAGATAACTGAGTCCGGTCTCACCTGAATAGTGTTGCAGGTTACAGTTAACGACAAATGAAATGACCGTGTTGAATGCGAGATCCGCCGACATACTCGGATTATTGTCCGGGTTCAGTGGCAGGCTCCCCTGTGTCATCAAGATGAGCATACCCATTAAAAACCAGATCATATTGATGCTGACCATCGCTACCATCTGTTGTTTCCAGTTCATTTCCGTCTGTGGATTGATCCCGCTGACTTTATAAAAGATCCGCTCTATGGGATTAAATATGGGGTCAAGCAGTGTTTTTTCGCCTCCATAGACTTTTGCAATGTATTTGCCTAACGGTATTGCAAGCAATACTGTTATGACAAACATTACGATTATTCCTAAAATTTCTGTATTCATTTCTGTTAATATTATTTAATTTCTCTACATACTATCTGATGAAATTCTGTTGTCCCTTATCTACATAAGATTTTAACCTTTTCTTCTTTCATCAGCTATTGTGATTTAAAATTTCTCTGGTTTTAGCAGTACGTAGCAGATGTAAACGAATACACCAATAGCTACCACAAATAGTGCTGTCATATAAAAGATTTTTGAGTGATATAGCTGTTGCTTTGCAACAAATAAATTTGTTTAAGATTTTTTGGAATCTGCTGATACATATAGATCCATTCTTCGGATGTGCATCTTCTTTTCATTCCCCGAAAAGAACGTACAAAGAGATTTTCGATGATGTTGCGTACCTGTTCATTTCCCCTTCTATAAAGCCATCCCATATATTTTAATCGATTACCAATTTTTTCGATCTGGCCATTAGAAAGTAGGTAATTGATATGGTTCACAATGGCCTGAAATATTCCAGCAAAATTTCTTCGGGATGACAGATCATTGATTTCTTCTTTTATTTCCCCATAATGATCGGCAAGATATTGACTTGCGGATTGTTCATTTATTTTATTCATTCTTACTAGATTTTATCAAAAAAGTCAATTGACTTAATGAATAGACCGAAGCAGGCTACTCCTGCCAGTATTAATATTAATGTGATCATTTTGTGATTGATTAGACTGTACTATACTGTTTTATTATTGCTCCGAAAATCAATACCACAAGTGTTGCAAAGAACAATAAGTGATAAGATTTTAACCATTTAGGGAACGATAGTGGCTCTTGTTCCTGTTCCCATTTAACATCTGTCTTGCTCATTTTTATTTATTTTATATCCGATATGCCAAAATGTATTCCAATAGTTTTTGTGGTAGTGTAATTGACTGTTTTTTAGTTTGTTGTGGTTTATTTTTGTGAGGGTGGAAAACAAATAACCTATCATTTTGATAAGGTGGATTATCAAAATGATAGGTTATTGTTTTTTACATAAAAAGCGGATATGAATAGCAGCTGATTGATCTCTGCAGGCTGTTGCTGTTGATAGGAATATTCTTGGATTGGGTTTTAATGGGCGTAAATTTGCCCATTTCTAGGATATTTTATAGTGGTCTATTTTTCGGTATAGGGTTGCTAAGCCTATTTCTAAGAGTCTGGCTGTTTCTGTTTTATTGCCTTGGGTGTAGTTTAATATTTTCAGGATATGTGTTTTTTCTACGCTGGCCATCGAAAATGTTGACGTCATCGCACTGTCTTTGTTGTCTTGTTGCAGGTCTATTGGCAGGGTATCTAAGGTGAGGATCTCATCTTCTGCTAATATCACGCTTCGTTCGATCACATTTTTCAGCTCACGGATATTGCCTTTCCATGCATTTCTCTCTAATGCGCCGAGATATTCTTCTGTTAATGTCAATGCTCGTCGATTGGACTTTACAGCAAACCAACTGACAAAGTGTTCTGCCAATAATCGAATGTCTTTGGATCTTTCGCGCAAGGAGGGAAGTGGTATTGCAAAGACCGATAAGCGATAAAAGAGGTCATTCCTAAAATTACCGAGTTCAATTTCATTTTCTAAATTGCGATTTGTGGCTGCAATGATGCGGACATCTACTTTGGTGGGTTTGTTATCGCCCACGCGCAGGAATTCACCTGTTTCCAATACACGTAATATTTTGGCCTGTAGCTCTATTTCCATTTCACCGATCTCATCCAAGAAGATTGTTCCTTTGTGCGCTTCTTCAAAGAGCCCTTTTTGATCTTTGGCCGCTCCTGTAAAAGCGCCAGCCTTATGTCCGAAAAGCTCGTTTTCAAGGAGCTCTTTGCTGAAAGCTGAGCAATTGATTGCTACAAAATTGTGATTTGCACGCAAGCTGGCCAGATGTATTGCCTGAGCAAAAACCTCTTTTCCGGTTCCGGTTTCTCCAGTCAGTAGTACAGTTGTATTTGACGTAGCGACTCTTTTGGCCAGATCAATTGCCTTCATGATGGATTTAGACCGTCCGATGATCTTATCAAAAGAATGTTTTTCACCAAGCTGCTTTTCGAGTTTTTGAACTTTTTTATTGAGCACGGCCTTTTCACCGGCTTTGTACAGCAGTGGGATTATTCTGTCGTTGTCGTTCCCTTTGGTGATATAGTCAAAAGCACCGTTTTTGATGGCGTCAACACTGTCCGGGATATTCCCAAAAGCAGTCAAAAGAATAATTTCGACTGCAGGATATTTGCTTTTGATAATCTTGGCTGTCTCTACGCCATTCCCATCGGGAAGTTTGACGTCAGATACAATGACATCTATCTCTTCCAGTTCCAATTGTTTTAAGCCTGATTTAATACTGGAGGCCTGAAAGACCTCAAAGCCTTCGAAGCTAATAATTTTTGATAACAAGTTCCGCAACTTGTCTTCATCATCAATGATAAGTACTTTCACGTGATATAATTTCCTGTTGATAAAGCATGGCAGACGCTACATGTCGCGATCATGTTGTCGCTTAGCTTTCAGTTAGTTTGTGTATTTACGAATTTCTAGCTTCAATAGATGGCTTGATCGCTAGGAATGTTATAAAGTCATCTAATCGGGCTATCTCGATATCGTGATCTTGCTTGAACTGTAATGGCTATTGCCATCCATTCTTTTTGCACCAAAATGTTTTAAAACTGCTCCAAAAGCAACTACTATAATAACAGCGCATAGCAGGAGGTGATAGGATTTGAGCCACTTTGGAAATGATGGCGGTTCCACTTCCTGTTTCCATTTTATATTCAATCTGTTCATTTCTGATTTAAATTAGTTTTATTTTAAATCAAAATTTACTCCAGTAATGGTTTTTTATTTTTAATATATTGATTTTTAGTTAGTTGTGGATATTTGATGCCGGCATAGCTTGAACAGATGCCTATCATTTTGAGAAGGTTATTTTCAAAATGATAGGCTAACGTTTTACAGCATAATGTATATCCACGACCTACATATGTATTAAGCAGATCGTGGGCATTGGAATGTGTTAAAATTAGATTTTTTCAATTTTTAGGGATGATACCTTATCATTAAAGTTTTTGTTGATTAGGCAGGTTTCATTTGCAGTAAGTACTAAGGAAGCCCCAGTAAAGTTGTCCCCGTCGTAGAGCGTGACCTTATAGTTTGCTGGAATTTTGAGCGAAGAAATATCATTGTTATTGATGCCTTTTGCAAGCATTTGAGCAGTTGTATAGGAGCCAATGGCAAGGATCGCATTGTTGCCGGCATAATCGCAATGTTGAAATAGTGTAGCACCTAGGACACGGGTACCGATAAGACTAATGGAGATCTGAATGCTACCTCCGTAGTCGCTTCTGCCCGCGACGTTCTGTGTCATGTCAAGTTTGATCTCATGGGTTCCTTTGGTCAATTTGTTGGTCAGCAAGGTTGTATGCGGTGGAACGGTGTCGCTTTGACAATAATTTCTTGTAGGATAGTTCCATAGGCCGGGTTGTACAGTTCCGTTGGCTACAGACGGGTTTCGTTGCTGGTAGCGTTGCTCGGGTACACAGACCATACGTGTACTGTAGGAATCTATTTGCTGGTTGTCTAACTTTAAGACATTTGTCGTATAGTAGCCTTCAGGTCCAGTGTAAATGACCCTAATTTTTGCATTGGTAATATCGTCAGGAACCGTAAAAGATCTGCTGATGGACTTGGTCTGTGACAATGTGCTGCCCAATCCAGCAAAACCAACGATCGGTAAAGTATAGTTGTCTTTTTGCCAGGAACTTAAGTCGGTGTTGCCTGAACTTGTTAAGGTTAGATCGGTTTTGTATGTATAGGAACTATTACCGGGTTGCCCCTGACTGGATGCAATCCAAACTGTCGAATCCTGATCTTTGAGCGCTGAGGCAAAGGGACTGATATCGAACGTGTAGGGTACTACTGGAGAGCTGGTTGTAATCGTAACTAAGCCGCTTTGATTCCATACCGTAGACAGGTAGGGAAGAATATAACGCGCTATTTCTACCCGACCTGTCTGATATGCAGTTGTCAAGACGGGGTCGTTTTCTGTCGATGGAACTGCTGTTCCCTTGGCAGTTTTAAAATAATAGAGATACCCGAATGGTTCTGTTTGGGCCGTTCCGGCATATACATTGAGGTTGAGTGCTAATGTGGCCCCCAGTCCCTGCTGTTGTAAGTCAGTTAGTTTGGTCGCATACACCAATTTGTCATAATTGCCGACTTCGAGCGCCACAGTACTGGAATTGATGTTGGATACTTTATTTGCAGGATAAAACAATACACCTTCCTGAAGTTTCACTTCACCAATATTAGGCGTAGGCACTTGTGCCCGAGTTGAAATTTTCGGAAGTACATCTTCCTTTTCGGATTGTTTTTGGCAGGAGGCCAGCGAAAGCAGTCCCATAGCTAGCGCTAATGGTAGTTTAAAATTTAATGATCTCATATTATATTAAGTTTAAAAATGTAATCTGCTGGTTTCTGTATCCTGAATGCATGTCCAAGTAACAATGATTCGTTTAGCTGTATCTTGTAGCCACAAAGAGTAAAAAACATATGGATCTCTTTAGGAGCCTGTTATAACTGATTTATTGCGACTAAGGAAGCCTTAATATTAAAACTAATATAAAGTATATCTATAATAACTTTTGCAATCTTTTATGTTTTTTTTAAAAACTTTTAAAAACTTTACTATTTGGCTTGCAAATCTATTTTTCCTTTTTATGCAAAATGATGGGCTAAATAAGTAATAAACGATGATTACCATGTTAGGGTAAATCTTTCGGTTTGTTTGCTGGTGGTGTAATTTTATTTTTCTAATGTTAATAAAATGTAATCTAATGGTGAGGAATGTAACAACATGTTGTCTGATTTTTAATGCAATTTGGATGATGGCCCAGTCCACCTCTTTTCATTAGAGGTAAATGTTGTTATGTATGTGGTATACAAAGAAAACTAAAAGAGAGAGGGTGAATGCAATGAAGACTACAAAATAAATTGGATGAAAACAACAATTCGAATTCAGAAATAAAAATGAGGAGGAAATATGGATTAAAGATCTGCTTTCTGTGGATGAAAGAGATGAATACAGTCCGATGTATATGCATGGGACTGTATTCTTTTAATAGGACTAGTAACCAGGATTCTGCTGATCTTTCATATTTGGTGCGTTGTCGATATCTTTCTGTGGAAAAGGCATCAAATAGTCTTTTTCTTTTCGGAATATTCTTTTTTCTGTTGCTCCCTTGGTTTGCCCACCATTTAAGACGATGGATCTGTTGAGTACTTCCTCGGCGATTTTCCAGCGACGTATATCCGAATAGTATAGTCCTTCGCCTGCAAACTCTATCCTTCGTTCGTGACGGATACGCTCACGCATTTGTTCCTTGTTGAGTCCGGCTGGTAAGGCTGGCATCTTAACGGATGGCCTTGCACGTACCTGATTGACGGCTGCGTAGACTTCCGCCGTTGGACCAGATAGTTCATTCAACGCTTCGGCGTACATCAAGAGGATATCGGCATAACGAATGACAATACCGTTAATCTGAGAAAGACCGGTTCCTCCAATGGCGTTAGAAAGGCTCGTGTTGTTGTCATATATGGTATACTTTTTATAACTATATCCTGTATAAACACCAGCCCAGCCGTCTTCGGTGACAGGATAAGGAACAGAGTTGTATAATACACCTTTTCTGAATATTGTCTGGTCAAGCCTTGGATCTCTGTTATTATTCGGATCTTTGGGGTCTACAATAGGATTACTAGCGCTGTATTTACTACCATCTTTCATCTCGTATTCGTCAACAAGATCTTGTGTTGGCTCTATTGAACTCCAGCCAGGGGCATTTGTAGGAGCATAAATGCCTAAGTAAATATCCCAGCTTGTAGGAAACCTAGGCTGTAGAAATTGGACATCGAAGATCACTTCGCTATTGTTTTCATTCGCTTCTAAAAAAAGCCCACGATAATTTGGAAACAATTGATATCCTAATTTCATCACTTCGGAGCCCGATTTTACAGCATCATTCCATTTATTTTGGTAAAGATTGATCCGTGTTAATAAACCATAAGCTGATCCTTTTGTTACCCTTCCTTTTTCTGCTGGTTCTACAGGTAGGAGTCCCGCAGCAGTAGTCAGATCTTTTTCTACCTGTGCGTAAACTTCTTCCTTAGTGCTTTTCTTTGCGTTGATCTGCTCAATGTTAGGAGAATCCAACACGAGAATAACTCCGCCCCAATAGTTTACAAGTAGGGAATAGTAATATGCTCTTAAAAAATATGCTTCACCCTTCATGACGGCTTTTCGCTCTTCGTTCATCTGAATTTTATCGATGTTCGCCAAAAAGTTGTTTGTTGCAGATATACCACCATAAGCACCGGTATAAACTCCGCCCATACCACCTAAACTAGTGGGCGTTTGTGCACTGAGCGAAATATTCTTCCATCCTTCCCAGGGGTAATTGCTATAGGCATTTGGTGTTAAGACATCCAGATAGGGAAGTACTTCGGTCGTGACGTCCCAAAGTGCCGAATAACAGCCAATATTGGCTGCTTTGGCATCTTCCTCTGTTTTCCAAAAGACCTCAGGCGAGACCGAGTCCTGCGGAAGCTTATTTAGAAAATCCTTTTGACAAGAGACGGCAAACAGGGATATTGTTGCCAGTCCAATGCTGAAATATTTTGTTATGGTCATGAGATACTTTTTTTAGAATTTTAAATTTAAACCGGCTGTGATGATCCGCACATTTGGATATTGAGCCGGAGAAGAATTTGCGAGATCGCGCTCTGGATCCAACCCTTCAAACTTGGTAAATGTAAATGCATTCTGTGCATCAATATAGATACGTAAACCTGCAATCTTGAGTTTAGCAAGTACATCGGCAGGGAGAGAGTAGCCTATTTGGATATTTTTAATGCGTAAAAATGAGGCATCTTGAAGCCAAAAGCTGTTATCTGCATAATTCTGGCTATTTGAAGCACTATATTGTACTAACCTAGGTAGTTTAGCATTCGGGTTTTCTGGTGTCCATGTATTTCCAGATTCCCATCTTTTGGCTACACCCGCCCCATTTAAGAAAGGAAAAAATAATTCACTTCCAACATAGGATTCTACATCGGAAACGCCTTGTAAATTAACACGTAGATCAATGCCTTTGTAAGCTAAATTGATGTTGGCTCCGTAGGTCCAGGTTGGAATAGGCTTACCCACAATTTGTCGGTCATAGGCATCAATGATACCATCCGGTTTTCCCTCGGGGCCACTGAAATCTTCAAATTTGATATCTCCCGGCTGGGTAGGGACTGCATTCTGTTTGGCGCTTTCATCTACTTCTTTTTGAGATTGGAATATACCGAGGGATTTCCACATATAAAAAGCGTTGATAGGCTCACCTTGAAGCAAAGCGTTACGCCCTTTCTGTGGATCCGGGATATAATCGATTTTGTTTTTCACATGAGTTAGGTTGAAACCTGCATTAATATCCAATTCTCCAATTTTGTGCTGATAATTAGCAGATAGTTCCCAGCCTTTATTGCTAACAGTCGCAAGATTACGGAAAGGAGCATTGCGAATACCAATAAAATCTGGAAGTTGTATTTGGCGTAAAATTCCTTCACGTTTATCAGTGAAGTAATCAAAAGTGACATTGAGTTTCCGTTTGAGGATTGTGGCGTCAAACCCAATATTACGTTTTGTCCCAACTTCCCATTTAATGTTTTCATCTACAATCGACATTTGCGCGATACCGGTCGCAATATTATCGTTGATCGGATAGAAGCGGGCAAAGGCTAATGTCGGTATATAGGCATAAAGGTCACGTTGGTCATTGAATCCCATGCGATCATTTCCAGATCTACCCCATGAGCTGCGGATCTTCAGCTCATCAAAGAAGGTTTGATCTTTCATGAAATTTTCTTGTGTAACGCGCCAGCCAACGGAAAGCGACGGGAAAAATCCCCATCTATTTTTGGGTGAAAAGCGAGAAGAACCGTCATAACGTGCTATCACCTCGAATAGATACTTCTCCCGGAAGGCGTAGTTAAGCCGACCAATATAGGAGCGAAGGGCCCATCCATAGGTGGTTCCATTTGTGAGGGGAGTGGTCAGACCGGCATTAAGCTCCGATAGGGAGTTGTTGACAAATCCCATAATGGAACCAGACAGGCTGCGATATTCCTCTTCCTCCTGACTATAGATACCTGCTAAAGTGAAATCGTGGTCTTTTGCGATAGTCTTATTGTAGGTCAAACTACTAAACAACGTTTTGTAAAGCGTTTTGTCCCAACTATTGCTGGCATTGGGCCCCGATGCATTCATTGTGGAAGTAGCCGTATTGGTTTTTGGGTTGTAAACTAGGGTTTTGGGAACAAATAGCTGATTGTCATTGGTCGAATAGTTTATCCCTGCTGTCACATTGAATTTAAGTCCTTCGAGAAGTTTGTAATTTAAGAATACGTTGGTATTGATATTGCCATAGGCACTGTTGTTTTTTCCTTCATTGACCATCGCCAAAGGATTTCTAAATTGTGCATTGATGGAATTTACCCAAGTAGAAGCATATTCACCTGTGGACGTATAGGTGCCATAATAAGGCAGTGTGCGATACAGCTCTGTAAATAAATTTCCTGAACCATTAAAGGACTCTTTGCGGTTTTGATATCGAACCCCCGAACGCAAACCTATATCCAATCTTTCATTGACTTTAGTATCAATATTAGTTCTTAAATTATAGAGTTTGGCATTCCCATTTTGAACAATACCGTCTTGATTGATATAACCTAATGAAACATTGAACTGTGTGTTACCTTCGCCACCAGAAATACCAAGTTGATTGGTCTGTATCATCGCATTGCGCATAATAACATCGAGCCAATCTGTATTGGGATAGATAATTGGATCTTTACCGTTCTTATATTCGTTTATCGTAGCCTCACTAAAAAACTTTGGAGCTCCTTGGTTGACGAGCGCTTGGTTGTAAAGGTTCATGTAATCCACGGAATTAGTAATCATTTCCGGTAGTTTTGTTGCTGTCTGTGTACCATAAGAGGTGGAGAAGTCTATTTTTACTTTTCCTTTTGCTCCTCTTTTGGTTTGCACCAAAATGACACCATTTGCTGCTCTAGAGCCATAAATTGCTGCTGAAGCATCTTTTAAAACAGATATGGACTCAATGTCATTTGCGTTTAATGCACCAAGGGAACCCACAATTCCATCAATGATAACCAATGCATCACTCGTTCCTATTGTACCAATTCCGCGCACGCGAATGCTGGCACCATCACGACCAGGCTGGCCAGATTGCTGATTGACCCATACTCCCGGTACTTGGCCAGAGAGGGCTTGACTTGCATTTGTAATTGGCCTGTTGGAGACAGCATCACCTTTCATTACACTGACGGAACCCGTAAGTGTCGCTTTCTTTTGTGTTCCAAATCCAACAACAACGGTTTCTTCGAGCATGTGTACATCCGAATCTAAGCTTATCATCAAGCTGGAAGAATTTTTTGTTAGTTGAATTTCCTTTGATAGGTAACCAATAAAACTAGCGACTAGGATGCGATTTTCAGCGGCAACAATTGTAAACTTACCAGCAGCATCGGTAGTAGCTACTGTGGAAGTTCCTTTTACACTGATGTTTACCCCAGTGATGGGTTTGCCATCCGAATCAACTACTGTCCCAGAAATGGTTTTTTCCTGCAAATCCAGCGTAGCATTTGTCAAGGCGTAATGGAGCATACTTGCTTTCGTAAAAGATACATTTCCTAACAAAAGTAAGAAGGCTGTCATGCCACCTAGAAAGTCAACGTTGAGCTTTCTTTTCATGTATTAAAATTTAGTTTATAAAAAGTTTTGTAAATTTTACAGCTGAGAAGAATTACCTATTTATTTGAATATTAATATGATGTGTTTTTCTATATATAGGTGATGCTTCTATTCATTGGTCTATAGCCTTCTGTCTTTTGGGACAAATCCTGCTAATTATTTGTATTGTAAAATTAATGTGGCAGCAAATGGATAACCAACACTATTCTGTCTGTTATTGGAATTATTCTACCCGTATTTCGATTGATAGTGGTAGAAAAGTAATGTTTTGAAGATGGATGACCAGTGCTGATGTAAAAAAGGAAATTAGGTCATGTAGGACTAACCAGAAAAAGAAAAAACCACTTTAATGTTGATTACATAGTGGTTTAAAGGACAAGAAATAATCGGATTTTCTGTAAGAAGTGGTCAATTGAGATACTATAAATCCATCTCTTTTCGAAACTCCCGTGGTGTCTTGTTCATAATGGACTTAAAGAACTTATTAAAATTCGTCAGGTTTTGATAGCCACATTCGTAACAGATCTCCGAAATGCTCAGTGTACGGTCCATCAGTAATTTGCAAGCATGACCAATCCGCATCTCATTGACAAATCGTGAAAAAGGCTTTTGGGTATGGCGTTTAAAAAAGCGGCAGAAAGCATTTGGGGTCATATTGAGCATGTCGCTGGCAACCTGTAGATTAACATCTTCTTTAAAATTGCTCATGACATAGAGGTAGACCTTATTGATACGTTGGGTCTCCTGTTCACTAAATGTGGGTCGATAACCTTCAGAAGCGAGGCTTTCAAATTCATCTGTTTCCTGTAGCAATTGGATAAGGTTGAGGAATTCTATGATTTTAGGAAATCCTTCTTTATCACTGAGTTTTGCCAATAAGACCTGTGCCTTATCAAGTGTTTCACCATAAAAACGAAGTCCACGTTGCGCCTTGCGGATAAATTGCTGCATGGCCTGGATGGTTTGATGTTCGTCGGTCAGGCGAAGTAAAAAATCTGCCGGAAAATAGACAACGATGGCGCGGGCACGCAACTGATTGCTCGCCTGCAGAAATAAGTCGTCGTTGCGCCAAATATGCGGGATATTGGGGCCCATCAAGACCAGGTCTCCTTGTGTAAAGGTCGCTACATTGTTGCCCACAATGCGCTTGCCGAAACTTTCCAATATCAGCACCAGTTCACAGAGCTCGTGAAAGTGCAGTGGATTGCTTAAAAATTCCTGATCGACCAATTTGACATGGATTGTCTTTTCGCTGGGTGGCGTAAGCTCTATAAATTGAGGTTTGGATAATTTGTTCATACATAGCTAAATTGGTTGCTACAAAAATACTGTATTTGTTATTATATCAAACAATATTCACTTAATAATATTTTAAATGTTACTATTTGGGTATAAATAGTTTTATTTTTTGTATAACCAGTTGTAGTATTGCGATACGAGAGCATCTATCTTTGGCAAAGAATGTAACAACGTCGTATTGCGTTTGAATCGGGTGGAATTACAACCTATTATGATATGAAAAAACTAAAAAAAATGGTATTGTTGGCCTTGTTGGGGGTAATGGGGAGTTTGGCAATGGCGCAGCAGGCAGCTTATCAGTTGCCGGCCAAAGTGACTGGTCTGAAAGCTCCTGTACTATCCTTAAATGGCCAATGGAATTTCAAATTTGACCGTAGTTCGAACTGGGAAAATATTCAGGTTCCCGGGGAAGCTGTCATGCAGGGCTATGGTATTCAACACGACCAATCATTTTTTTATAGACGCAAATTTTTAGTACCCAGTCAGTATAAGGGCAAAAAGACGATTATCCGTTTTGATGGTGTATATAGCTTTGCCAAACTGAGCATCAATGGTAAAGCGGTGACAAGCCATCATGGTGGATTTACACGTTGGGAAGTAGATATTACACCCTATGTGATCTTCGGAAAGCAAAATGAAATCGAGCTGGAAGTACAGGATCAACTGGATGATATTTCGTACGCATCTGGTTATGCACATCATCCGGTAGGTGGAATCTTACGGGATGTTACCTTATTTGCAACTGCTACACATCCTGTGACCGACTTTAACCTTGAAACAGCCTTTGATACGTCATATACAGACGCTCAGCTAAAATTGGATTTTGGCGGTTTTGCGGCCAAAGGAGCTACGATTAAGTATACATTGACTGATCCAAACGGCAAAAGTACTGTCTTGGATAATCCTGAAAAACCAATTGTAGATGGTGCCAACAGCCATGTGTTGCGTGTAGCTGCACCACTAAAATGGGATGCCGAACATCCAAATCTTTATCGGTTGGATGTGGAAGTGAAAGAGCAGGGGAGCGCTACGTATGCCTTTCATAAATCGGTCGGTTTCCGCGAAGTACAAGTGGTCAAAGATCAGCTTATGGTAAACGGCAAACCTGTAAAGCTACGTGGAGCCAATCGGCACGATATGCACCCGACCTTAGGACGCAGTGCTTCGGCTTACTATGATAGCCTAGACGTTCAATTGTTTAAAGAAGCAAATATCAATTTCGTTCGTACTTCGCACTATCCACCTACGGAGCGTTTCGTCGAATATTGCAACCAATACGGTATTTATGTGGAAGTAGAGACTGCGATCTGTTTTGTGGATACGTATAGACAAAAAAACTATGCCCCGGGCAACTCGCAAAATGATCCGAAAAAGACGGACCAATACTTGAGCCAATCGCGCGAGATGGTCAATACCTTTAAAAGCCATCCCGCTGTGCTATTCTGGTCCATTGGAAATGAATCAATCTATGGCGATAATTTTAAAAAAAGCCACGATTTTGTGAAACAGGCGGATCCCACAAGGCCTATCATCTGGAGTTATCCGGGCTCGCAAACCACCGAACCTAAGATTTATGAAATCCTGAGCATGCACTATCAGGACGTGTATGGTAACTTGACACAGTATGGCAAGACCACGCGTAACTTTGAGGGACATGGCATCCCAGCTTTATTTGATGAATGGGCTCATCCGGCATGTTATACGTATAAAACCTTACAGGATGATCCGAATATCCGTGAATTTTGGGGTATCTCCATGGACATGATGTGGGGTGGGTTGTTTCCGAAGCAAGGTGGGCTTGGCGGTGCAATATGGGGCTATGTGGATGAGGTATTTATGATTCCACAGCAGCTGAAGAAGGGAACTGCTTTTTGGAAGGAATTTTCCCGTACCGCCAAACCTGAAGATTTTCAGGGACAGGCGGTAGGCTACGGTGAATGGGGGATCGTCGATGTCTGGCGGCGCAAGAAACCTGAATTTTGGTCAACAAAAAAAGCGCAGTCTCCTGTATTAGTTACGTTGAAAGGAAAGATAATACCTGATTTTGCTCGCTTTCAGCCACTGGCGATCCCCGTATACAATCGATTTGATCATACTTCGCTCCAGGAAGTTAAACTGCAATACACCTATGAGGGGAAGACCTATACATTGGCATTACCCGATATTGCTCCGCATGAGAAAGGATATATTCAGCTACCGGGTTTAGCCTGGCAACAGGGGGAGCAACTGACTTTGCGCTTTGTGGATAGCAAAGGGATGCTGCTGGATAGCTACCGTTATTTCTTGGGTGAGCATCAGGTCAGAATACCTGAATCGACTCAAAATGGAGGTCTACAACTTGTTGAAGAGCCTAATCGTTACCTGATCACGGGAAGGAATTTCACCTTTCCGGTTTCAAAAATAACAGGCTTGATCGAAAATGCGCTGATCGATGGTAAAGTGGTGATCCAAAAAGGTCCTTTCTTAAATATGGACATCAACCTCAACCACCTGACCGGTGCAGAAGTACGCAAAAGTGCAAGCAAATACCTGCTCGAAGATAAAAATTGGCAATTGAACAAATTGGATGTACGCATCAAAGACAATTTGGCCCTGGTATCGATTGTGGGAAAAAATGGCAGTTTATCCATTCAGTTTGATCTGACTATCGATGGTAAAGGAGAAATGAAGACTTTATACCATACCCAGGGTGAGCCCAATGGCTACCTGCGTGAAATTGGACTAAAGTATTATCTCAGCAATGAACTCGATCGTATTACCTGGAGCAGAAATGGTTATTGGAACGATTATCCCCAAGAATCATTTGCGGGTAATGAAGGAACAGCAAGCTTGTCTTATGTAGATAAGACGCCATACGGTCAAGAACCCAAACAGTCGTGGTACATGGATACGCACAACTATTACTATTGGGCCGATAAAGGAGCGCGTAGTCAGCATCCACTAACACAGCAGGCGAAGGGAATGAAAGAGAATATATACTACTACGCTATGGGTAGTGGCGCAAAGAACCTGATGCATGTGGTTTCTCCGCAAGCAGACAATGCTTGCCGTATGGATCGCCTGGAAAATGAGCAACTGGTTTTGTATGTAAACAACAAATGGGATTATCCTGAAATTGCTTGGGGCAATTATTGCAAGACCTTGGAAGCTTCACCCTGTCAGGGATCTATCACATTAAAATTCTAATGATATCACTATGTTTGCTTGGATTGATCAAATCATTTATCTGCTGTATTTTATTGTTGTCGGCGGCTATGGCTATTACATTTATCGACGTAAACACAGTTCGGGTTCACTAACGCACGACTATTTTCTGGCGGAAGGTTCCTTAAGCTGGTGGGCAATCGGGGCTTCTATTATTGCTTCGAATATCTCTGCAGAGCAATTTATAGGGATGTCGGGGTCGGGTTTTGCACTGGGACTGGCCATTGCATCCTATGAATGGATGGCTGCTATCGGACTAATTATTGTGGCGGTCGTGTTTTTACCCATTTATCTGAAGAATAAGATTTTTACCATGCCTGGGTTTCTGCGTAAGCGTTTCGATCCGCGGGTGAGTATGGTGATGGCTGTATTCTGGGTCTTGGTCTATGTCTTTGTCAATTTGACCTCGATACTTTATCTGGGTGGTTTGGCCATTCAGTCCATTGCGGGGATTCCCATGTTTGTAGCTGTTTGGCTGTTGGCGGTATTGGCCTTGATTATCGCTTTAGGCGGGATGAAGGTGATTGGTTATACTGATGTGATTCAGGTTGTGTTATTGATTATTGGTGGACTTACGACAACTTATATTGCCTTGAATCTCGTGGCGCATACAAAGGGCATGGGACATTGGCTGGACGGACTCCTTATCTTGAAAACGGAGGTGCCACAGCATTTTCATCTTTTTATCGAAAAAGGACAGATGATAAAACCCGATGGTACCGATGCTTATATGGATCTGCCTGGATGGTCGGTTCTATTGGGCGGCATGTGGGTCATCAATCTATCGTATTGGGGATGTAATCAATATATTACCCAGCGTGCACTGGGAGCCAAAAATTTAAAAACAGCCCAAAATGGGATGTTGTTTGCAGCCGTTATGAAGCTGTTTATGCCCTTGATTGTAGTGCTGCCCGGCATTGCCGCATACTATTTATACAACGAAGGTTCTAACCTAAATTTTGCACAAGGTATGCTTGAGGGGAGTACGGTGAAGCCGGACAAAGCTTATCCGCTGCTACTCTCGATTTTACCGACGGGCTTCAAAGGATTGGCTTTTGCAGCTTTAACGGCTGCTATCGTGGCCTCACTGGCTGGAAAGGTTAATAGTATAGCAACGATTGTGTCTTTGGATATTTATAAGAATATAAAAGGCGATGCCGTGAGCGATACAGCTTTGGTGAAGCTGGGCAAAGTAACTGTACTGATCGCCTTGGTCATTGGTGCTTCCTTGGCTCCGCTATTGCAGCATCTGGATCAGGGTTTTCAGTTTATTCAGGAATTTACAGGTTTTATCACACCAGGCGTATTGGCGATTTTTCTGATGGGTATCTTTACAACGTGGACAACACCTAACGCAGCCTTTGCTGGCGCCATTGCTACATTTGCCTATTCTTTGCTTTTTAAAAATTTCTGGTTAGATGAAAGCCCCTTTATGAATCGGATTCTTGTGGTGTTTATATGTACGGTGGCAACAATGGTATTGGTGAGCCTGCTGGGCAATCGAAACTATCGTAATGATACAGTAATCGTGAATAGAACTCTTTTTGTGACCTCCAGTGGTTTCAAATTAGTGAGTTTATTCATCCTGGGCGTATTGGTAGCCCTGTATGTCTTTTTGTGGTAACATGATTTAATTGATATAAAAAATGAAAGAAAACTATCTGGTGGAATGGGCAAATGATGCGGAGCTCTTTGAGCTGATCCGTAAGGAACTTTTTACAGCTGTCATTGGGGATGTGATGGACAAAATGGGATTGTTTCATCAATTTCTACCACCGAATATAAGACCGTTAAAATCCGATCTGTTTTTAATAGGCAGAGCAATGACGGTATTGGAGGCCGATGTCTGCGGGAATGCTGAGGAGCAATCGAAAAATCCGGTGCTGTCAAAAGCATTTGGTTTTATGCTTGAAGCCTTGGATGATTTAGGCCCGGGAGAAATTTATATTTGCAGTGGCTCCTCACCAGACTATGCACTTTGGGGTGAAATTATGAGTGCAAGAGCAAAAGCATTGGGTGCGCATGGGGCGATAGTCAATGGTTACTCAAGAGACACCGTCGGGATCTTGGCGTTGGATTTTCCTTGTTTTTCCATGGGCTGTTATGCGCAGGACCAGGCACCGCGCGGAAAGGTGATAGACTGGCGCGTGCCAATCCGTTTTGGGAATGTCCTGATCAAAGATGGCGATATGTTGATCGGCGACATTGATGGAGTCTGCGTAGTTCCACGTGCACATGAACAGGAGGTTTTCGCTCGGGCATTCGAGAAAGCGAGAGCAGAAAAAGTAGTATTAAACAAAGTGATGGAAGGCATGGCTGCCAAAGAAGCATTTGAAAAATATGGAATTATGTAAGTTCAAATTATCCAAAGGAAGCTGGTTGGTTCTACTGTTGACCTGTTCCAGCTTAGGAAATCTATCTGCGCAACAAGGCGGACAATTTTTGACGCCATTGCCTGATCAATTGTCCACGACTACAACTAGTCGCATTCTTTTGAATGGACAATGGAATTTTAGAGTGGCCGACGCTAAACCCGTGGCCATTCAGGTACCGGGAGAATGGGAAATGCAAGGCCAGCATGTCGCTGCGGGTGAGACGGCAGTGTATGAACGTTCATTTGATATGCCCGACGATTGGGAAGGTAATCCGGTATATATTCGCTTTGACGGGGTCAGTTCGCATGCGCTTGTGAAAGTTAACGATCAGTTGGTTGGTGAACATGAAGGGGGATTTGTTGCTTTTCAGGTCGACCTGACCGGAAAAGTGAAGAAGGGTAAAAATAAACTGACTGTAGAAATTCAGGCAAACACCATCAGTGATATTCTCTCCTGTGTTTCTCAATATGCGGCACATACCGTGGGTGGAATTCTGCGCAAAGCGACTTTGTTTACCCTGCCTAAGGTACATATTTCGGATGCACAGGCCGTAACAGATTTCGATTCAAAATATGTCCATGCAATGCTTAAACTTGCTGGTCTGGTGCAAAATGGCTCGAACCAGAAGCAGCAGGTCCAATTGCGCTACGTACTCCGAGATGCCGACGGCAAAACGGTCCTTCAAAAATCCTCCGACAAGATTCAGCTTGGAGTAGGGAGCCATAAACAGATCGAAAGTCTATTAGTGGTAAAAAAACCGAAGCAATGGTCGGCCGAGACACCTTACCTCTATGTGTTGGAAACGGCATTGATTGTGGATGGTAAGGCGATACAGAGCAATAAACAAAAGGTCGGATTCCGTGAAATTGAAGTCGTCAAAAATCAGCTGATGGTGAATGGTAAACCGGTCAAGTTGAGAGGGGTGAATAGGCATGCTGTACATCCATTGAACGGGAGGGCTTCAAATCCAGAAATAGATCGACAGGATGTGCTTTTATTCAAACAGGCGAATGTCAATTATATTCGCACGTCGCACTACCCTCCATCAGAGGAATTTTTGAATGCAGCAGACGAATTGGGTATGTATGTGGAGAGCGAGGCCGCTTTGAGCTGGATCCAGCATCATGCCTCACCAATCTGGCGCAAATGGGATTATAAAGACAAGCGTTTCTTGCCTGTCCTACTTGGCGCAAATATCGATAATGTGCTGAGCAACCGCAATCATCCCTCGGTATTATTTTGGTCTCTGGGCAATGAATCGCATTGGAGCCCCTTATGGGCCGAGGTTAATTCGCGTATAAAAGCCTTGGATCCAACGCGCCCGACGAGTTTCCATGATCAGACCTGGGGTGGATTTAACAATGGCGGAAGCAAAGCGGATATCGCCAATTACCACTATCCCGGTATTAACGGACCTAAGGCAACAGATACCATGACAAGACCGACTTTATTTGGTGAATACGCCCATTTGTCTACCTATAATAGACGTGAATTATTGACCGATCCTGGTATTCGTGAGGCTTATAATGCACCTTTGGTAACTTTTGTAGATTCTATCTATAAGCATTCAGCCAACTTGGGGGGTGCTATATGGAGTGGTATTGATGATACTTTTCACCTCCCAGATGGACGTATTGTGGGTTATGGGCCTTGGGGGCCAATCGATGGATGGCGCAGACCGAAACCGGAGTACTTTGGCATGAAAAAGGCTTATTCGCCCATCAAAATCGGTAAACCGGTTACTAAAGGTAGTAAAGTCGTTATCGAAATTGAAAATAGGTATGATTTTCTTTCACTTGATCAAATTAAATTTGTAGCCATTGTCGATGGAAAACAATTTCCGTTCAAAGCTGCTATCGGACCTCGTAAAGGTGGACAGGTAACCTTGCCAATTCCAAGCGGGTACAACGCATTGCAGATTATTGCAACAGATAATCAAGGCAATGAGGTCGAAAATGAGCTGTTTCAGAAAGGCCGAAAAAATCAAGAACAGTTTTTGGAGACAGCGTTACAACTGAAACAAGATTCAGCGTATATTTATGTAAAACAAGGAAATCTGGATTATACATTTAGCAGAACCTATGGTAAACTGCTTGCTGTGCGCAAAAATGGTGAACTGATTCTGACGAAGGGACCGGCCGTAGCGCTCATCGAAGCAAATGCGGAAGATGGCGGTAAGCCAAATGTTGCTGGAGAGACGTATCAAAATAACATTGCGCCATTGAAGCAGTACGAGCAGTATACTTTATTTGCGGATGCTATAGAAGCCAGTCAGACAGGAGACAGTATAAGTGTTCGCATGGACCTGCGGTATCAGAATGGCACAGGAAAACAAATTTTTGTTTTCCTTAAGAACGGTCTTCTGCGTGTAGAATACGAAATGTTTTATCAACGGGAGCAGGAAATAGATCTTTATCAGGCCGGTCTGATGCTAGAATTACCTTTATCCTACGATAAATTGGCTTGGTCACGAAAGGGATCATTTTCCACTTATCCTGCCAATCATATCGGACGCAATGAAGGCGAGGCTGTATTGCATGCCGTACCGTTGTATGAAGTAGAAGAGCATGGTAAGCCACAGGCAAAAGATTGGAAAGATGATGCCAATATATTGGGATCGAACGACTTTAGGTCGACCAAAGGAAATATTTACTGGGCTAGCTTGCGTAGCCCTGCGGCAACGGTAAAGGTGTTGTCGAATGGCCAGCAGCATGCGCGGGCCTGGAAACAGGATCAGCAGATACAATGGTTGATAGCAGATTATTCGAATAATGGCTCGGAGCCTTTTTATGGATCACCGCACAGCTACGGGCGTAAAAAGCTAAAAAAAGGCGATAAGTTAAGTGGACAGATTATTCTTAAGATAAATTAAAATAGTAGAACAATGAAGATTATAGATGTTAAAGTCTGGCTGGTTGAAGGCGTAAAATATAATTGGACTTTAGTCAAGATTTATACCGATACGGGGCATACTGGGGTAGGGGAAGCGACCAACTGGCCCGGCAGTCCCATTGTGTTTGAGGCTGCAAAGCATGTGGGGCAGCGCATTATTGGTCTGGATCCGATGAAAACAGATTTTATCTGGACCAAACTCTACCGCGATCTCAATTGGATTGGACCTTATGGTGCTAGCATGTGTGCGATTTCGGGTATTGACATGGCTCTATTGGATTTGAAAGGCAAGGTGCTTGGTGTACCTTGTTATGAACTGTTGGGCGGTGCTTTCCGTAAAGAGATCCTGTTGTATGCCAACTATTGGTTTACTGGTGGTGGACATAATCCCCAAGATTATGCTCGACAAGCGCAAGCGGTCAAAGAAGCTGGTTTTACAGGCTTAAAGTTTGACCCATTTGCACATACAAACTATCTGTATGGGGAAGATCTGGCGGCTAACCTAACTTTGACTGCCGAGCAGCAGGACTTGGCGTTTGAGGTGAGTAAAGCGGTTCGTGATGGAGTTGGACCCAATTTTGATATCATGATCGAAACACATGCTATGCTCAATTATCGTGTCGCTGTACAGATGGCGCAACGTCTTTCTGAACTCAATATTACCTGGTACGAGGAGCCTGCGGGCCCCGAAAATGCGGACAACCTGCGTGCTATGCGTGAACGCATACCTTCCAACGTGTCGATCTGTGTCGGAGAAAGACATTACACAAGACATGGAATCCGACCGGTACTGGAAAAAAATATCTGTGATATTATGATGCCTGATATTACGCGATGTGGCGGGCCTTCGGAAATGAAGCGGATGGCAACGATGATGGAAGCCTACAATGTATTGTTGGCACCACATAACCCCAACGGGCCACTTTCAACCTTGGCAAGTGCTCATGTGTGTGCATCAGTACCAAACTTTTTTAGACAGGAATTTATGTTCAACGATGTTCCCTGGAGGGATGAAGTTATCGATCATCCAATTAAGGATATGGTGAAGAATGGTCATTTGATATTGAGTGAGAGACCGGGATTAGGTGTAGACTTGATCGAAGAAGAAATGCTTAAGCATCCTGGGGTATTGGAACCTAGACCAGGTTTTTACGTGTAAATTTTAGTAGTAGATGGCATTTACAATTGATTTAACGGACAAGGTTGTCCTGATCACAGGCGGAATTTCGGGCATTGGGCTGGGAGCGAGTCTACAATTTGCAGCGGCAGGTGCGACCGTTATAGCCTGTGCCGAATTAAGTGTTGATGATCCGACAGTGGCTTCATTTTTTGCGAAAATGGAGCCCTTTCAGCGGCGTGCATTTTATTATGCGACTGATGTGTCCAATGAGGCTGCTATTCAGGAATTGGCTGTGCTCCTTCAACAGGAGTATGGTCGTCTGGATATACTGGTTTCTAATGCTGGGCAGAATATGTTCAAAGGCTTGGATGAGTGTACGCTAGTAGATTGGAATCGCAATAATAGCTTAAACCTGGCATCACATTGGTTGCTGGCAAGGGCATTAAAACCATTGTTGGCCCAAGCTTCGCCTGGGGTGATTATTGTCATGGCTTCTAACCATGCTTATGCCTCCATACCAGGTTGCTTTCCTTATAACGTAAGCAAAGGAGCGCTTCTTTCACTCGTTAGGGCCATGGCTGTTGAATGGGGACCGGCGATCCGTACGGTAGGGCTCGCTCCGGGATTTATTGATACCCCTGGAAATCAAAAATGGTTCGATTCATTTCCGGACGCTGAGCAGGAGCGACAAAAAACTATCGATAGACATCCTGTTAAACGACTTGGTACAGCCGAAGAGATCGGTGGTTGGTGTGTATTTCTTTCCAGTACTTACGCTTCTTTTGCGAGTGGAACTACCTATCTCATTGATGGGGGTAGAAATGCTTTAATGCAAGAAGATTAAGAAATAGGTACATCGATAGGGAAGCTTGAAGCGTAATAGCTATGGAAAGAAATGTAAAAACAGCGCAGGTATTGCTAGAAACGAAAAGTCTGCTCGGCGAAGGCATTTTGTGGAATAAGCATGATCAAAGTTTGTATTGGGTGGATATCTTGCAAAAGCATATTCATCAGTATAATTTGGAGAACAACGTTTCGACTTTCTGGGAACTCCCTGGCTATGTCAGTAAGATTGTTCCTTTGGAAGAAGATGGCGGCAGATTTCTCATTGCCATGCAGGAAGGGCTGGCAATTTGGACCAAGGAAGATCAGGACTTGTCAATCGTCGCACCCTTGGACACCTGTAATGGTCAAATTCGAACCAATGACGGTGGGATTGATCCAGCTGGTAATTTTTGGATCGGAACAATGCATATGAAAGCTTTGCCAAATCAGGGAAAGCTGCTGTGCTTTCGAGATGGTATTTTGGAGACCATTATTCCTGCGGTGACTATCCCGAATGGGATCGTATGGTCTGCCAATGGCCGTTTTTTTTATTTTATCGATACCCATACACGGGAAATCCGACGGTTTACCTGGGATAAAACAGCGGGCCTCTCAAAAGCATACCATACATTGGTACGTGTGCCTGATAAACTTGGCATGCCAGATGGTATGTGTATGGGGCCTGATGGCCATTTATGGGTGGCACATTGGAACGGCTTTGGTGTTTATAAGTGGCACATCGAAACAGGAGAACTATTGGATAGAGTGCATGTAAATGCACCACATGTAACTTCCTGTTGTTTCGGAGGACCTACGGGAATGGATCTCTTTATTACCACCGCAAGGGAAGGCTTGGACGATGCTCAACTGGAGGTATATCCCGACAGTGGAAAAGTATTCCATTTTAAAAACTGATCTCTGAATAGGAGTTGAACCTACAAGTCCACTTTACCTAATTGTATGAGCACAATTCAAGCTCGAAAGCACTGGCCCTAAAAAATACATTTATTGCCTCACTTTAATTACAATAGACTAGTAGTTTGTTGTTACTTCTAAAATTATTGCACCTCCAATGACAACAATTATTATATTTGCGATACTGTCAATTCATGAAAGCGAAACAATTCATATGGATCTTACTGCCATTGATGCTCCTCCAGAGCTTCTCCACAGTATGGGTATGGACTGTTTTTGAACTCAATAGAGACTATATTGCCAAAAATGAATGTATCAATCGCTTTAATGAAAAGGCGCTATCCTGTAGAGGACAATGTATATTGATGAAAAAGATGCGTGAACATGAAGAAAAGGAGCAGAAAAAACTTGAGACTCGCATCATCGATGTTGTTTTTATCAACAATGCCCTGAATTTTACCTTTGACAGTTCTTCATCTGGGGGAGCTTATATTAAACTGGCTTTTGCAGAACTGAAAGAAGATTATGCTTACCGCCCCATCTTTTCTATTTTCCACCCTCCACTCGTCTAATACCTTTTTAACGAATTTATCGGATGTAATGATTGGCGTTTTATGTAAACGGTCCAATTTGCACATATTTCCCCCCTTTTGCATTATTGATCCAGTTGGATTAGGCTAATGGGATTGGCTATCAAATCTTCTATCAGCTGAAGGTATAGTACAAGGGAATACTATATACTGTTTTAAACAATTAGAAAAAGAGAATAATGAAAAATAGAATCACAATAATCCTTGTCTGTTTTGGCTTTATCGTTCTGCTTGCCTGTGCGGACAATGGGGATAAGAAAAAGGTATCAACCGGCAAAGCTACTGAGCCTGCAGCGGCATCTCCAGCAACTGAAATGTTGGACTATAAAACCGAAGGAGCCAAAGGGGTAGGTCCTGTTACATCTTTTGAGCACAAACCCTTTGATGCACAGCTCGCAAATAGGGGGGTAGAGTTATTTGTCTCCAAATGTGCCATGTGTCATGGTTTTGATCGTACCTTGGTTGGTCCGTCATTGGACGGTGTCATCAAACGCCGTACACCGGAATGGATCATGAATATGATGCTCGATCCGGCAACAATGCTTGAAAAAGATCCTGATGCAAAAGCACTGAGCAAGGAGTTTGCGTCACCTATGATCAGTCTGGGGATGCAACAGGAAGATGCGCGCGCAATTTTGGAGTACCTCCGCGAACGGAATAGCGCAACGAAATAAAGAAATAATCTATATCGATGAAATCCTACAAGCTGAAAGGACTTTTCTGTCTGTTGATGGCCTGGGCTCTTTGCCTACAGGCAACCAATCTATTGTGGGTATTTATTGGCTTTGAATGCAATCGGGATTATATTGAGCAGCAGCTATGTGTCTATCGCTATGAACCTGCGGCTACCTGTAAGGGCTTCTGCTACCTGAGTGAGAAAACAGTGGAAGAAAAAGAGGCCAGTGATGTGCTGATCAAAGTGAAAAGTGCTGAGATACCGCTGTTTGTACAGCTTGTTCAAGAGCTGACCCGGCAGCAACCCTTTACCCGAATTTTAAGAATAACTCATCCGCTAACGGAAGATAAACCCTTGTGTCAGGGGATCTTTGACCGGATTTTTAAACCTCCAATCGTATAACCATTCCCTTTAAATTTTTTATTGAAGAAAAAGAATAAGATAATGGTAATACGAAAAGAAAAACTAGATTTTTTAAGACTAACAAATATTGATTCGGCTTCCAATGGGATTGTTATTATGCCTATTGCCGAATATTTACAAGTCAAAGTTCAACAAAAGAAATTGCACGCGCATTCATACTATAGTGTTTTGCTGATTAAGAGTGGTGGCCTGACGATGGTGGCAGATAAAAGAATGTATACCATGGGCAGGCATGATATGCTGAGCATCAGCGCCGATTGTGTCTGTAGCTTCCTGCATAATATACCTGTCGAAGGAAGTATCATCCTTTTTACAGAAGCCTTTTTTATGCAGAGCTACGATAAGGAGGGGGCGCACTACTTTAACTATTTAAAATGTAACCGGATGAACGGCTTTGTATTAAGCAGTGATGACATCGAAAGATGTAGCCACCTGATGGAGCTGATGCAGACGGAATATCGTACAGCAAAATTAGTCTCAAAGGAGCTGTTGCGCAATCAGCTGCTTAGTTTGCTACAGCTATTGGGGCATCGGATTACAAAAAATATTGGCGCTGTGCAGATGGACGAAAAGGAAGAACGGATAATGACTTTCGAGACTTTGGTGGACGAAAATTATCGAGAGAAGCGATTCCCGTCTTTCTATGCCGAAAGACTGAATATGTCAGTCAATCATCTCAACCGCATTTGCCGTGAAAAGAGAGCGGTAAGTTGTGGTGCATTGATCCGGAATCGGATCATATTGGAGGCGGAACGCCTGCTCTATCATACGTTTAAAACGGTAAGGGAAATAGCCATTGAACTAGGTTTTGACAATGTACCTTATTTTATCACATTTTTTAAGGCCAAGAAAGGGCAGAGCCCTGAGGAATTTAGGAAAACCCAATAGATAGTAAAGGCAGTAAGAAGCGGCAACCTCAGATTCGGCAGTAGGCTCGCATTTAGCACATTCGCCTACTGTCCGAATTGTTTTTCTTAACATGTCATCTTATTCGACCAGCTTGATATTGGATACAAGGTAAGCCTTTCCAAAATTTTTGGGGTCATGTGTGACAGTCGCTTGAATGGATTTCCATTTAAGGGGTAAGGAAACCAAACTATAATCAGTCAATCTTTTATGATTGTACTGCCAGATTTCCTCCAGTTGATCTCCAACCTTTTTATCGGCGTAGCTGAGTTGGATCTTTGTTCCAATGTTGATAAGATACTTATCTTCTTCTTTCCAAAGTATGATTTGGGGCGGTCCAGGTATAAATGAGTGTATAAGCGATATTTCAAAAGAATCGTTGCCTGTATATTTCTCCCGACTGATAATTTTAATAAATTGAAGACCGTCGGATGGGCCACCATCCATCAGTTCAGGGCCATTGTAAGCGACCATCTTGGCCTTTATTTTATAATTATATCCGGGCTCCCTATCTTTAAAATTTGAAAGAGGCAGCTCCGCTGATTCTTTTTGTGGTAATAACAAGGGGGCATCGTTAATAGCACCATAATGGTGACTGACCAAAAGCTCGACCTCTTGTCCATCTCTTAGGTTAAAGCGACCATATCCCTTTTCTTTCGAACAGGCAGAAAAGATAAATAGGGTAATTAGTAGGTAAATGTACTTCATGGCTTAATATAATGGTTTGTAAAATGATGTTGTTAAATCTTTCAGGAAGAACGATTTGACTGTGCTTTATGCTACAGCAAATTAATTTTTATCGATGTAATGGCGAATTTCACCTTTGAATAATTTGTGCTAGATCTGTAAACCTTGTATTGCTGCTTTTCCAAAACTGATTGACCTCTATAGCAAGTACAAAGACAGAGGTTTCGAAATTATCGGCGTATCGACAGACCGGACCATGCGTGTTAAAAATTGGAAGAAAGTAATCCTAGAACAGCAACTTCCATGGATGCAATATCTCGATGAAAATGCGGTCAAAACCTCTGAAATGTATATTAGACTTTTTCCAACGGCTGTACTGATCGATAAGAAAGGGAATATTGTAAATAAAAAAGCCTCATTAGAAGAGATTGAAATTTATTTGTCCAAAGAATTGGGAGGCTAGGCAATGTCTTTGCACAAGTGGAATTTTTGAAAATACTTCTGTGTAAGCGACTGAGGGGGAAAACATGTAGCTAAGAAAACTTTATATGCCAAGTGTATATCCTTTTAGTATACCTTAAAAAAAGCCATGTTTTTTGACATGGCTTGGAATTTCTTATAAAGTTATACTTGAGTAGAAAGTTCTTTTATAACGTATTTTTTTCGGAACCAAAATGCGAGGTTGACCAGTGCTATCAATGCGGGAACCTCGACTAGTGGACCAATCACTCCGACAAAAGCCTGCCCGCTATTGATGCCGAATACGCCAATTGCGACTGCAATAGCCAATTCAAAATTATTGCCTGCAGCCGTAAAAGCAATGGCTGTACTTTGTGAGTAATCGGCACCGACCCTTTTGCCAGCAAAAAAACTGATTGTGAACATCAATGCAAAATAAATCAGCAATGGGACAGCTATACGCAATACATCCAAAGGTAACTGTAAGATCATCTCGCCTTTGAGACTAAACATCACCACAATGGTAAAGAGCAACGCTATCAAAGTAATCGGGGAGACCAAGGGTATAAAACGGTTCTGAAACCAATTTTCACCTTTTAAGGCGATCAGTCCATATCTAGTCAGAACTCCGGCGAGAAAGGGTATTCCCAGGTAAATAGCAACGCTTTTTGCGATTTCAGCAATGGAAATGTTCACGGAAAGTCCGGTCACACCAAAAAGTGGGGGTAAAACAGTAATAAAAAAGTATGCATATAAACTATAGAGTAAGACCTGGAAGATACTGTTCAACGCAATTAATCCGGCGGCATATTCTCTATTACCATCTGCGAGTTCATTCCATACGACAACCATTGCAATGCAGCGAGCAAGTCCGATCAGGATCAATCCGGTCATATATTCAGGATATCCGTTCAGAAATAAAAGTGCCAATACAAACATTAAAACCGGTCCTATTATCCAATTGAGGACCAGGGAGGTGCTAAGGACTTTTAGGTTTCGGAAAACCTTTCCAATCTGCGCATAACGTACCTTGGCCAATGGCGGGTACATCATGAGAATCAACCCGACGGCAAGCGGAATATTTGTTGTTCCACTGCTATAGCTATTGATCCATCGTGCAGAAGTGGGAAAAAAATTACCCAAAGAAATACCAAGAACCATGGCTAGAAAAATCCATAAGGTGAGGTAACGGTCAAGAAATTTTAATTTCGATTGCATGGGTTAAATTTTAATATTTGAAAAGACATAACACATTTCGGCCGCAATTTCTAAACTACGTTCTGTATACACTGCTGTCTGTTCGGGTGTACCATCTGAAATCTTGGGATCTTCAAAAGTAATCGGTATCCTTTTTTCAGCACCGGGAATAAAAGGGCATCCGTCATCTGCCTGCGAGCAGGTCATGATTGCAGCAAAGCCAGAGATTGGGTTGAACGGACTGTCGTATTTTTTTGAAAAGCCAATAACCGCTGGGTCATTGTCGCCATATTTTATTGCATAGATCGGATTATCTGTGTCAGCGATCTTAAAAACCTCAAACCCCTGTGAAACCAATGTTTCTGCAATCTTAGGAAATAATGCGGTCTCTTCCGTACCTCCTGAGTAGCAGTTGACCGCTGGAATATGATGGAAGGATGCCGCCACCTGCGCCCAAAGCTGAGATAAATGACTTCTACGGGAATTGTGGGTACAGATGAAATTGAGGTTGATCGGCTGTCCACGATCAACTTTGTCCTGAATAAATTGAATCAAGGGATTCAATACTGCCCTACGCTCCTCAGACAAGTGCTGTCTGCTGATAATTGTGCTGATGATTTCTTTTATTTTCTGATACATGCTGCGGAGGAATTTAAATGATTAACAACAGCCTGAACCTGGCGTACAGCAAGAGGATCCGCTAACTGGCAACGCAGAAAGATTTATTTTCAACTTTTCTGATGGTACACCACAAGCGTCCTGGGCAAGGCAGGCTGTGGTCTTGTTTTTCAGGACAAAGGTTTTACCATTGAAGTCAAGATCGTATTTGCCGATCGTACCGCTCTGGTATTCCACTTCAATTTCCCCATCTTCGATCCCCAATTTCTCTTCAGACAAATTGATGATATGTAATAGTTTGCCTGGTTTTAGACGGTGCTCATAATCATCCGCATTCCAGAGCTGGAAGTTGACCACTTTCTCCTGACGGATAACACCACCACAGTCAATGAAATTTTTTGTGATCTGACCTACTTCGGTGACATGGAAGTGTTCAGGAACAAATGTGCCATTTTCCAACTGAAAATCAACATGATCCAATGTTGCTAAAATTTCTTTGATTTCTGATAATTTCATAAAGGACTAATTTTATTATTTATTAAAAACTATATATTGCAATATTACGATGTATTCACTCAAAAAAAGTTACTTACAGCAACTTGAAATGTTTACGTCCTGATTGAAAAATGCGTTGAATTCCTGTTGCATTTGTTTCCAGACTGCTTCATTAATGCAGTAACAAACAGATTTTCCCTCAATTGTCCCCTGTATTATTTCTGTATTTTTTAATTCCTTAAGGTGTTGGGAAATAGTTGCCTGTGCTAGCCCTAGTTCATCAACCAGATCATTACAGATGCATGCTTTCTTGTCAATAATATATTGAAGGATAGCTATACGTGCGGGGTGTCCTAAAACCTTAAATGCTACAGCCAGTTTATTCTGTTCATCAGCGAAAATTTCTGTCTTTGTAAGTCCCATCTTGTCTTATTATATCGCAATATTACGATAATAATTTTAAATATCCAAATATGGGCGGTTCCATTTGTTTATCGAGAGTCGAAATGTGCTATTCCACTATTGACCAAGCGTGATATGGAAATCCTGGCTTTGGTGGCTAAAGGAAACTCCAGTCCACAGATTGCAAAAAAGCTTTTTATCTCCCCTGACAGGGTGCGTACTCACCAGAAAAATCTGTTCAGAAAACGGAAACCAAAAGTGTTGGCGAATTTGTGCGTAAACGCATCGAATGGGGGTTGGTATGATTGATATTCAATAATTTGCATTGCACACTTTTTGGCAATAAAATTGTTGAGGTTACTTTGATTAGGGCGCCAAAATGGTATTCTACGATAAGATTATACATAAGCCGAAATTGGCTTCAGGATTGATCTTATGCTAAAAATACCTGCGTAAACAAATTTAATTTAGCCATTAACGATAGATGAGACCTATTTTATGGATTATATTCATTCTTTTTATCGGCCGTTCGGGGGCACAGACCACCGAAATTCCCGATCGTATAAAATCTACTTTTACGGGTACCTGGGGATATGAGACCCGATTCCAGACCAATACTGTGGTGATCTGGTTTGAACCGGGTAAGGATTATGCAAGTTTTAAAGACATTGGCAGCGGTGAGGCTCCGCCAAGAACTTTTCGGGCCCAATTAAAAGGAAAGGTCTTGTTTATCCCAGCCAAGCAGGGCCTTAATGACGCGCTGGAAATGGAGGTTATAAAAGGGAAATTGAATGTAAGGGCAAAATCGATTATATGGGATGAAACAGGAAATATGGTGAAAACTGGAACTGTCGAAACAAGAATTTTTAAACGTACGACCAAATAGAAATAAAGATCCGCAGGGAAATAGATGCCCTGTCCAAAACGAACTAAATAATATGTCAAGAATAGCTGTCTTTTTTGTATTAGTCCTTTTTTCATGCCAGGGACAGTCGACCAACAAGGCACAGCAGAAAACCGATACTGTTGATGCGAAAATTATCGTTCCGAAAAATAATACTGTTTCTTGTGAACAAGTTGTAACGCAATTGGTGAAGTCAAGCAATGCAATCGCATTTAGTCAATTTGGTGATACGCTTGTTCAGGCCGCAGTGGCTTACCTAGGCCCTGAAAAGCTGACGATCAAGTTGTATGTTATTAATGATATTTCGGAAAACCCATTAGAAAAAAGATTGGTAGAACACGCCGTGGGCTGGTTGGAATTTCATCAGAAAACCAGACAACTTTTAGATATAACAAACGACCCCGATAATCCCCTAATCTTGCGATATGACAGGCGTATTGCGCAAGAACATGATCTTTCCAAGTTATGCAGTTCCACAACAGCCATGACCAAATCGAGCAAGGGGCATACATTATGGGATGTCATGTTAGATGAAGATATCAAGTTTAACGGTAAGCTGGATAGGTTTTTTACCCGAAGTGATTTTGAAAAAGTTTTCGGTCGGCCCGATAGTATACGGTTGCTGAAAGATGAATCTCCCTGCGTCACCATTTTTGATACCGAAGCTCCAGATGATAAATACCTATATAAAAGTGGTTCACGCTTTGAAACCAGTGGAGATAGGGTGGCAGTAGAAGAATTCTGGTTTTTGAATGGAAATTTCATTACTTACAATGGGATACGGATAGATGCCAATACAACGATGCAAGATATGAAACGGCTTTTCCCAACAGCTGTGCGTGAACGGCAGGAAATGGATAAAGCGGGGAAATTGTGGCTAATCACATTGCTGCAAGACAACGAAGGGATTTTGGATGGCCATATCAAAATGTACTTTAAAGATGGTAAAGCGCAATCTATACATTGGTGGTCTCCTTGCTAATGTAAAAAAGAAGATAACAGTTCATCCTCTAAACTGAATGGTTATCAATTTTAAATCTGGATGGATAGTACCAATAGACCATGGATGACTAAGAAAATAGAATTGTTTACAATCCGTAAACAACCTTTTATGATCCGAAAAAGGCTTCTGCTTTTTTTGAGATCGCAATAGCTTTGCATTTGGTCAATGGAAAGCAGCGGTACGTCAAAATGTTTACCGCTTCTGGGGATCGAGGCCTTCCTTTGCAGAAAAAAACATGAAGAAACAAATTCTATGTGCCATCTTGTTCAGCAGCTTAGCGACGCTGACAGCACATGCTCAAAATGCAGTATCCGGACAGGTAATTGTCGATTATGTCCCACTGTCAAACTATATCCGACCAGAAGATAGCGTAAAGACTGGTTCTAAAAGTGATTTCAAAAGGATACAATTTAATCTTGAAATACCTTTGTCGACCAAAGTTGATTCCTTGGGCAATATCAAACGCTGGTCATGGAAAATGGGGGCTGCTTACGCAAAGATGCAAAATCGCGATTATGAACAACAGCTTTTTCCGACTGAAATGTTGAATGCCGAAATCGGACTGCAATACTTGACTTCTTTAAAGAAAAACTGGTCGCTATTGACTTTTGCCTCGGTCGGTATCTATTCGGATCTGGTCAAAGTCAATGGCAAGGATGTCCTGGGGCAGGGGGGAGTTCTTTTTATCAAACGGTTTAAGCCGAATCTTGCCTTTGGATTTGGTCCGGTATTGAGCAATAGCTTTGGTGTACCGATGATTCTGCCGGGACTGTATTTTGACTGGAAGACTAATGGTAAGGTTAAGTTCAATGTGAATTTCCCTCAGGGGCTTGCCGCAGCTTACCAGGTCAACAAGTTTATGGATCTTCGCGCAGTAGTCAACCTGGATGGTATGACGGCTGAACGTGAAAAGAATGGGAAGTCTACACTCGGCGGATTTATGTTGTTAACGGCCGGTCTGCAACCCCAATTCAACCTCGGTAAGAATCTTAAATTGCAGCTAACGGGGGGCAGCACACTTGCCCGGATGTATGTTGAAAACGACCGGTCCTTAAAGAGTTTCTTCAAGGATAAGAAGCAGGCCGATCCCCGCTTTTCACCGACCTTCTATACTTCGGTAGGATTTAAATGGAATATGCCCTATTAACGGCTAAGGAGCTTCTTAAAAACCACGTTTTGGAGAAGCTCTTCTCTTTTTGTACGGGAGATGGGTAATTCCTGTTCCCGAATGTAAACCCTTCCACCTGAGATAATATCAATATGATTGACATTGACCAGATAAGATTTGTGGATACGGAAAAAATGGCTATCCGGTAAAGCCTCTTCCAATGCAAGCATGGTCTGGTGGATGGTGAGGGTCCGTTCTTTAAAATGGAGCTTGGTGTAATTCTGCATGCTTTCGGCATAGAGGATATCTGTCCAGGAAATTTTGACGAAGGCATCACCTTGCCGGACAAAAAGCATGGTATCATTGGCAACAGGCTCTTGTGTCGATTTATTGCGCTGTACAAATTGCTGAAAGGCTTTTGTTGCTGCCTGAAAAAACCGCTGGAATACAATAGGTTTCAGGAGATAATCCACCGCCTGAAGACGGAATCCTTCCAGGGCATACTCCGAATAGGCTGTAATGAATATACACAGGGGAGGATTTTCAAGTGATTCCAAAAAATCAATACCATTAAGATAAGGCATATTGATATCCAAAAAAATAAGGTCAATATCGCCTTGTTGCAATCTGGAGGCTGCCGCTAGGGCTGAAGGAAAAGTTGCGACGAGCTCAAGAAAATCAACCTGTTCGGTCATTTCGGCAATATGCTGCCGTAGCAGGGGTTCATCGTCCACGATGATGCATTTCATCTTTGTTTGTTCCATAGTCGTTTAGCAGTTAAGATTGATTGTCAGGTCGATGCAAAAACTGTCGTCTTGCTTGTCAATGGTTAAGCTGTACTGATTTTCATACTGCAGTTCCAGCCTCTTTTTGACATTTTCCAAGCCAATACCAGAGTGTCTTGTTGATGCCTGCAGGGGATAGGTCTGATAGCTATTTTTGATATGAAATTGGAAATAGCCGTCTTTCTCAGCGCAGTTGACGCTGATTTTGCCTTTTTGGTTCGGAAGTCGATCCACATGTTTGAAGGCATTTTCCACAAAACAGATGAGCATCAGTGGTGCAATATGGAGATCTTCTGTTGACTGTGACCAGCTGCAGTCAACCTCCAGTTCGTCTCCCCAACGCATCTGTTCAATCGTGATAAAGTTCTGTAAATATTGCAGCTCACGGCTCAGCAGCACAAATGATTGGTTGCATTCATAGAGCTGGTAGCGTAGGATATCTGAGAATTTTAGCAGTAAGAAATCAGCCATATCAACATTCTTTTTCATCAGGATATGGATATGGTTCAAGACATTGAACATAAAGTGTGGATTGACCTGATCCTGTAAAATTTTGAGCTGGCTTTCCAGAAAGTTCTGCTGCAACTGGCTATGGTCTTGTTGAATATTGGCATGTTCCTGATAAAAACGGATACCACAGGCTGTGCCATTGATCAGCAAGGAAGAAGGAATAGATTTATAGCATTGAACAAATAAAAGTGTGTTTCGCTCATCCTCTGATAACACCTGGCTATGCATAATAAAATAAACATCCACCACACTGATCAGCAACGCTAAAATAAGGACGAAAAAGATAGCTTTGAAAACAAAGGGCTTCATTTTTTGTGTCTTAATGGCTTTTGGTAAGATGCTGTCACTCAGGAACTGTGAGATACTGATGGAACAGATCATCACTAATGAGCTATGGATCAGTGCGCTGCCTGTGTCCATATCCTGCTTCACTTGTATCCACAGGGCAAACCAGAGGACAAGCCAGAAGAGCGTGAGAAACAGGTGCCGATGGAGATAGTTTTTTTTGAGAAACATGGGACAAAAATAGTCAAATATATAACAAAAACCTTTGAAAGCGAATACAGGATTGCCTTCAAAGGTTGATGTGTTAAGGGTTGTATTAGAATATGAAGTAACCTACACCAATGGAAAATGCCTGTGGCTTGGATTTGAAGGATTTAGACAGGTTCGAAAACCCACGTTCGTAGCGGACATCGATACTGAACCTTTGGATATCGACCCCAAGACCGCCTGTAAACTGTACATTGGACTTATCGAAATGTTTGACGCCTTCTTTGATGGCCTTCAAGGGGGATAGATTGTCATTCAGGGTATAATTATATACTGCACCGGCAAATACACGAAAGTTCATGTCCTGCTGCTGGTAGATTTTATAACCGACCATCACGGGAATATCGATCGCATTCCATTTGAGCTTGGATTCAGTCTGTCCCTGTGGTTTGAGCGCTGCTTTACGTTTGCTGAAAAGTGCCTCGCCCTGAATGTATGCTCTTCCAAGGTTGACACGTGCCATACCACCGACATGGAGCCCAAGGGCGTATTTGTCATCCAGGTCTGCAAGCTCGGTGTTGAGCTTGTTGAGGCTGCTTCCGCCTTTGATACCAATCTGAATAAGAGGTTGCTCCTGAGCAAAGACCATTTTACTTAACATCATCGCGAAGAGTACAACGCATGATAAAATTGCTTTTCTGTTCATTTTTATTGTTTTGATATGCACAAAAAAACGAAGGCCAGCGGCGATACAGAAAAGTCTTTGACGAACTGCATACTCGTGGTGACGAAAGTTAAAATGATGATCACCTATTGTTTTTCGGTCAAGTATTTCCAATATCGCTTGGGGACATGTCGTAAGTGAAGTTTTAAATTCTTCCGGGATTCGATCGTTGTGCTTTTAAAATAGGTCTTCCAGAGATGCTGGAATTCTTTTTCCCTTGGGTCCAGATCTATTTCCAAATGATTAGCACTCTGAAAATCATTTTCAGCACAACTAGTTACTTCCTCTACGCGGTGGCAATCATAATAAAATCCATAATTTCGTCGTATATCGTAGATCAACCACTGTTGGTCAGTAAAGCGATTCTTAAAAAAATCAGTGATCAATGGCAGGACATTAAAATCGGGTTCCACAATAGCTGTATACAGACCTGTATCGGATTTGACAAAGCGTATAAAGGCTTTCATCCGGTGTCTTTCCCGGCTCACTTTCTTTATCATCTGGTGTATACGCAACAGATCAGGTCGTCCATAATTCTGCATATTCATCTTTCCGGATTTGAAAAGCTCCACGATCAGCCGGAATCCGTTGGTCCATTCGGATGGACTGTCGCTTAGAAAATTATGGTAAAAGATCTTGGTATTTTGTAATCCTATAAGTTTATTCATCGCGGTCAGAATACGTGTGGCTTTACGTTCATCTGTATAGATTTGGCGTTTCTGCGAAAAGATATGGTTTTCCAGCTGCTGTGAAGTTGTTGGAATAGCGTCAAATTCTTTTCGTTCAAAGGCTTCAAAAATGCAACATAAATACCCCTGATAACTCCCGTCGAAAATATAGTTCATCAAAATAATGTTAACTGCGTTTGAATGCTGTTTGATTTGGTACTGGACTGATGTCCAAGAAGAGATTTCCGGATCTGTTCCGGATAATGGAATCCGGCACTGATGACGGTATCCAGGCAAATCATAAAGTATTTTGCTCTGTTAAAGGCGATTCCCAGCTTACGTAACTGGTACTCCTTTAATTTTCCGTATTGACGTGCTTGCACAATTTTTTTTGCAGACTGTCTACCAATTCCGGGAACTCGAATAATTAAACTGTAATCCGCTGTATTGATATCGATCGGAAAGAACTGGGGATTACGTAAAGCCCAAGCGAGCTTGGGGTCTATATCCAGTTCAAGCTGTTGATGTTTGGTATTTAGAATTTCATGCAGGGAGAACCCGTAGAACCGCAATAACCAGTCTGTTTGATAAAGTCTATTTTCACGCACGAGAGGTGGAGTCGTGCCGATTTGTGGAAGCATGCTATCAGTGGCGTTTATGGGGATGTAACCTGAATAGTAAACGCGCTTGAGCTTATAATCTTTGTAGAATTCATGCGCGGTCTGCATAATCTGTAGGTCTGTCTCCGGTGTGGCCCCAATGACCATCTGTGTACTTTGGCCTGCGGGGACAAAGAGCGGAAGTTTTTTAACAATCTTTTTATGCTGCTGAACGTTAAGGATTTCATTTTTGATAATTGCCAAAGGTTCGCGGACGGATTGATGGTCTTTTTCTGGCGCAACAAGTTTTAAGCCTTCCTCCGTAGGGATCTCCAGATTAACACTCATCCTATCAACGTATAGGCCGGCCTGCTTCAATAGCGACTCGCTGGCTCCGGGAATAGCTTTTAGATGAATATAGCCATTAAATCTTTCTTCGGTGCGGAGCTTTTTTACGACGAGCATCAACCTTTCCATTGTATAATCCGCGGATTTAAAAATACCGGAACTTAAAAATAGGCCTTCGATATAATTACGGCGATAGAAGTTCATCGTTAAATCAACGACTTCCTTCACTGAAAATGCTGCTCGTTGAACATCATTGCTTCGTCTGCTGACACAAAATGAACAATCATAGATACAATAGTTGGTCATTAAAATTTTCAGCAAAGAGACACATCGGCCATCCTCCGTATAGGAATGGCAAATCCCACTCGCTGATGCATTACCAATGCCATGCGTATTTTTTCGTTTTCCACCACTTGAGCTACAGCTGACATCATATTTTGCTGCATCAGCTAAGATCTTCAGCTTATTATCAAATCCAATCATGATTAATATCTTAGTAATTTGCGTAAAATTACTATTTTTATTAGTAAATATAATGCTATGGTTTCAAAAAATAATCCGGTCTGGTCGAAAACTATCGATAACATGTTGCTTGGCTGATTAATGTAAAAAGCCGCAACGAATATATCTTCGTTACGGCTTCTGCATTAAAGTTTAAAAATTGTCTTCAGTTTAGCGTCTAGATCGTCATCACTACCACCACCACCACCGTAACGGCCAACGATAACACCATTCGGATCGATGAGGATCTTGGTCGGCAAGGTATGGATACCATAGGCTTCTGAACGGTCTTCTGATTTATCAAAATCACCTTGAGGAGTTGTCTTTAAGCCACGTAAGATATGCTTCCATACACCAATCCTATCTTGATCGACCGCTTTTTTCCACGCTTTAGGATTGGAATCATCATCTGAGACACCGATAATTTCAAAACCCCTCTTTTTGTATTTACTGTAGAGTTGCAAGAGGTGCGGGTTACCCTTACGACAGGGTACACACCAGCTCGCCCAAAAATCCAGTAATACATATTTGCCACGGTATTCGGATAGCTTAAGTGGTTTACTGTTGATGTCCATTCCTGAGAAATCCGTGGCTGTACTTCCCGGTGAACCTGATTTCAACTTTGTAATTTCTTCCGCCAGTTCCTGACCATTGACTGAGTTTCTGATCTCAGGTCCCATCTGGTCGTAAATGCTTTGAAGTTCTGCTAGGTCTACACTGCTAACGAAAAAGCGAAGTTGCGCAGCGGAAACAGCTGAATTAGGATGCTTCTTGATATAGGAAAACTGTTTGTCGCGTATTGCTTGCTGCATAGGGGACATGTCTTCTTTGATTTTTTCAAGTTCATCAAGTTTAGCATTGAGAGCTTCCTCGGAAGCTCCTTGTTTTTTCAAGGCGATGTATTCATTGTTTTTGTTATTGTACGACTCGTTGAGTGGTTTTAAGGCAGCAATTTCGGACTTAATCAAGTTGTTATAGGTATTGAATTCATCCTGAGTTTTTAAACCAGATAGGACTATCTCCTGGGGAGAACTAGCATCCCCACTGATCTGTAGAATACCTGGTTCAATATAAAACTGTAGGTATTGTTCGTAGGACTGAGGCGCGCCACTTTTTCCATCGCTGAAGTAGCCTGTGGCTTGTGTAGGGGCTTGCACTTTGCCGAGGTAACTGAATACACCATTGAAAATCTGGGTACTGTCAGCGACTTTCTTCCCTGCAGCATCGGTATAACGTATATTGAACCAGGATGCTTTTGCAGGATTTTCGATTTCTCCCTTAATGACGAGGGTATTTTTATCCATGACGGGCGCACCAAGGAGCTCTGCTAGTTTCTTGTCCAAATGCTCTCCGCGAAGATTTTTGGCGATGATTACACCATTGGGATCAATCAGAAGGTTGGAGGGGATGGATTTGATATCATAAAGCACGCCGACTTCATTTTTCCAGCCTTTGAGGTCAGAAAGTTGAGGCCAGTTTAGATGATCACTATGAATCGCATCCAACCAACGTTTTTGCTGTCCAGGATAGTCGAATGAAATACCCAATACGGTGAAGTTTTTGTTTTTGTATTGCTGGAAGGCACTGACTACATTGGGATTTTCCATGCGGCAGGGTACACACCAGCTGGCCCAAAAATCAATCAAGACATATTTACCCTGGAAATCAGCTAGAGAGACCTTGTTTCCTAAGGTATCGGCTTGTGTGAAAGGCAGTGCTGTGCGGCCGATACCCGTCAGTTTATCGGTTTTGATGCTATGTTCGATGGCTTTGATTGGGACATTATTTCTTGCTTGTGGACTAGCCTGTTGCAACAGCTCATCCAGGGAAGCAAGATCGTCACCATTGCGCAAAGTAAAGAACATCGGATATACGATTGCGGGACTGTTTTTATGTTTTAGTACAAAGCTCTTGTCCAGCGTGGCTTGTTCAGCATTTTTGTTGTCTATCTTTTTCCGTAATGTAGCGATCTGATCTTGGTCCTTGTTCTTGCGGGCTTCACCAAACTGATCATATAAAGCATCTAACCCAGTTACTTTGGAGCGTTGCTGAAATAGGTTGTAATAATCTGCGAGTTTGCCACCACTATATTTCGCATCTTTGAGCATAGGGGTTTTGCTGTTGATATTAAGCTTACCTTTTTCTAAGAATATAAAGGCGCCGTTCATCTCTCCCGAAGCTTTCATTTTGCCTACCTGAAAAATGTAAAAATCGCCTTCACCTTCAGGGATATCCAGATCAAACCGAAAGCCTTTTTCAGTCTGTTGGACTGAGTCCTTCTGTCCGTTTCCGAATCCAGAAAGATAGATCCATTGGTCTTTAGGTAGATTGTCTAACTTGCCTGTCAGTACGGTATTTGTTTTTTGCGCAAAAGCCTGACTGGCCAGGGCTAAAAACAGGAATGATAATGTGCTCTTTTTCATATTGCTGTGGTCTATCTACTCGTATGAGCTATAAGGTACTGAATGCTGCTTTTAATTGGGCATCCATTTCTTCTTTAGAGGTGGTATGTATAATAATTTTTCCTTCTTTGTCTAATAGGACATAAGTCGGCAAGCTCGGAATGTCGTACAGGGTTGCGATCCTCGCTGGACTATTCTTGATAGGGAAATCATCGGCTACTTGGATCCAGGGCATTTTTTCCTGATCGAGTGCTTTGAACCAGTCTGGCCAGCGACTGTCATTGGTGACACCAACGATTTCTAAGCCCTTATCATGGTATGTTTTGTAGGCTTCCTTCCAATGGGGGATGGCTTGGCGACAAGGTACGCACCAGCTGGCCCAGAAATCGAGAAGGACATACTTGCCACGAAGTGAGGAAAGCTGGAAATCGCTACTGTCACGTTTTAGCGCTTTGAAATCTGGAGCTTGATTACCGGGCAACAGTGCTTTTTTTACGGCCACTTTGCCTTGAAGATTTTTGATGTAATTGGATTCTTTTGCGGGAGACTGAAACACTTGAAGACGTTTGTCGAGTTCCGCAACCGGCATGGATTCATTAAAGAGTTGATAGCGCTCCAAGAGGTAGGCTCCGGCTACGAGTGATGGGTGCTGTTGAGTGATGCTATCGATCCAGTGAAGTTCCCAGATTTTGTGTTTATCTCCAAAAGCTTCCATTTCTGCACGGATGGCTTCTTTTTCTTCAGGTTTGCCTGCGACCTCGTATTTCTTGTTGAGCTGTTCAAACATCTTTTTGGCGGCAAGGCTTTTGGGATGCTTCTCAAACGCATCAAATATGTCCTGGTTTTCGGAACCGATTAAACTGCAATTGCGTAAGATGGCGCCTTTGCTATCACCATAAGCAGTATAATCATAATGGGTGGATCCACTCGTATCTGCCTGGAATTGAAGTTCACCCGATTCGATAAACAGGGTGGCTGACCAGTTGCCGGGCTCGATCTTGATAGACATCATCTCTGGCCGATCAATAGGACCTGTCAGCTGGAATTTGCCGTTTTGTAGCACTGTGCTATCTATCGTAATTGACTGTCTGGTGGCATCATCGAGACGTTGTAATTTGACTGTCCCTGAGGTAATACCTTTGATTTGTCCATGTAATGTATATTTTCCGTCCGTTTGTGAATTTTTGCAACCCTGCATAAGTAACAGGGTTACAATGGATAGTAAGGTATATTTCATCTTATTGTGTTTTAAAAATATCGTTCAGCTTTTGTTGTAGGGATGCGCCACGTAGGTTGCGAGCAATTATTTTTCCATTGGGATCTACCAGTAGCGAACTAGGTATGCCCTGAATACCATAATAGGTGGATACTTCATTTTCGAAGCCTTTTAATGAAGATACTTGCGACCAGGGCATGCCGTCATCTTTGATGGCTTTTTTCCATTTTTCGGCGTTGTCATCCAAAGAAATCCCAATAACAGTAAAATTATTGTCCTTGTATTTGTTATAAGCTTTAAGGACATTGGGGTTTTCGGCACGGCAGGGGCCACACCAACTTGCCCAAAAGTCGACCAATACATATTTTCCTTTGAAGCTGCTGAAACTGATCGGTCTGCCTTCGGGATCATTTTGCTTGAAATCCAAAATTGTCGCTCCTATGGCACTACGTTTGAGCACTTCCATACGTTCAGTAAGCTGTTTACCTGTTGCCATAGCAAGTACGGTTTTGTCGAGTACATCGTAAAGAGGTTTCACCTCTTCATAGCTTCCCATAGCCGATCGGTCAGAGACCAGGCTCAGGCTAAAGGCACTCTTGGGATGGGCGGTGATATAGGCTGCTGCTCGGGCACGACGTTCGGTACTGATTGCATTCAGTTGTTGTTCGAGTTTTAATTGCTCTTCTTCTGTACCTTTTCCCCATTGCTGATAAAGTGGGTTGGATTGTTGTTCCAGGTCTTTTAAGGTCGCTTGGTAACGTTCGGCCTCAGCCTGTATTTTACTGCCCTTGGCTTTTAATAAATGTAATGAATCGGCCTGGCCGGTTATGCTGATATTGCCCGCTTCGAGGAAAAGTTCGGCGTAACGCGATGGGAACATCAGATAGACCTTTTGAGGTTCGGGCATATCTGCCTCCCAAACAAATTTATCTTTCTGAATCTTAACAGTATCTGTTTTCATCTTGCCATCTTTTAGGTAACCAATAGCCACTTGAGCGTCGCCGATACCTTTGATCAGACCGGAAACTTTTGTCTTTTGTGCCAGGGCACCTAGTGTTGTTGTGAGCAGTAAAGCACTAAGTATATAGTTTTTGCAGTTCATATTGTTATCTTTTAAAATTTTATCAAAGTCTTTTTTCTTACAGATCAATATTATAACCCGGGTTTTGTTCGCCAAATTTGGAATTATCTGCAAATTCACTTTTTGGTACTGGCAATATATATTGCTGGATATTGGTTAATTTAGGACGGATGGACGTTACGGTAGCTAATGGCAAACGCAACAGACATAACCATTCCTGTCCATCTTCTGCTACAAGGCTCTTGGACGTTTCCTGGTAGTTGTACCTGAGTATATCTTCACGACTCGTCAGCGCATCAAGTTTGGAAAAATCGGATAAGCCATTGTGTGTACCTATTTCTTTGAGGATCGCTTTGGCCTCAGTGATAGATCCATTATTGCGCAGCAAAGCCTCAGCTTTCAATAAATGTACTTCTGTCAGGCGGATCGCATAATACGTTTCCGAAACGACTGTTGGGACTGTACCCTCAGCAATATACTTTGTGAAAAAATAGTTAGCGTAGTTTTTACGGAAACTACCGACCATCCAATCCTGTCTTGGATCAGCTATCAGGAGATCACGTAGACCTTGCGTTGCGCAGTATAGGGATGATGCACCTGGATAAAACTGTCGGCTACGACTGTAGGCATAGGCAGGTTGGTTGGGCTGCGGAGTTATACTGAGGATGACTTCTGAGCTACTGGCTCCTTTGGTGCGGAAGATATCTTTTGCCAGTGGCTCAAGTCGGTAAGGACTATTGTTGATGATCTCTTCGGTTAGTTTGATGACTTCAGCATAATCACCTGCCTGGCCACGACACATCAGTACGCGGGCCTTCAAAGCTCTTGCCGCCCACAAGGTGGCATAATATTTTTCATGCTGAGCGGGACAGTGCAAAATGGCGTAATCCAAATCTTGTAGGATGGAGGTATAACTTTCTGCGACTGAGGAGCGAGCCTTTGGGATATTGCCGATTGTGACAGCCTCATAGCGTAATAATACACCATAAGGACTGGAGTGATCAAACCATTGTCCATAGAAGGTTAGTAATTTGAAATGCCCATAGGCCCTTAGAAATCGCGCTTCAGCTTCGATAGGCTCGCGTTCAGCCGTTGGAATACGACCTTGAGGTAATTTATCCATACCACCGATCAATGAGTTGGCCGCGTTTATAATACCATAGCTATAAGACCAATAGGCTTCGGATGAACTGACCATTTGATTATCTTCGGGTGCTCCGGCTCCCGTACCGTAACCATAGGTCATATACCCGGATAACTGGGCGGGAAGGCGCTCATTGTTGGTCCATTGGGTGATGCCATTGTCTTGAGACACGTTCGCAAAACGAAAGTATATACCATTCAATGCGATGCGAGCTGTTGGCGCATCCAATACAGTATTGCCATCGACTTTTGCATTTTCAGGCAGGGCACCGAGTTGGCTTTCGCAGGAAGTTAGACTCACACTGCTCGTTATAAAGGTTAATCCAAATAGTATATGGAAGAGTTTTCTTTTCATATTCTCGTCATTAAAGTGAAAAACGTAGTCCCAGAATAAATTGTTTAACAGCGGGGAATGTGCCTGGGTCACTTGCGCCGTTGACTAGGCTATAGGGGTCGTTGCTAACCTCAGGATCCACACCAGGATAGCTTGTCCATGTTAGAATATTGGTCGCTGAACCGAATACTGAGGCCTGAGGAATACCGATCCGTTTGCGTAATCCCTCCGGTAGGACGTAGGTTAAGGTCAATGATTTAAGGCGTAAAAATGATCCGTCATATACTGCTGAGCTATTTGTGTAAGCAGTTCCATTTTGTCCGTAAAGAAGTCTTGGCCGTGTAGATGTAGGATTCTCCGGTGTCCATCGACCTAAAATTTCTGTTGTCTTATTTGACCTGTTACTCACATTGTTATTTTGGATATCACCCTGGTACAGAATGTCGTTTCCATAGCTGAAAGTAAATAAGGTTGTCAGACTGAGTCCTTTATAGGATATACTATTGGTGTAACCACCGTAAAACTTAGGTTCTGCACGTCCAATGATTTCATTTTCAGGAAAAAATTCACCTTCTGGAATTTTATAACTTGGATCACCAATTCCCAAATAAGGGTCAAAATACATCCAATACTGATTTTTCCCCTTATAGGCATCCACTTGTTCTTGTGTTTGTAATAGACCCGTGAATACCTTTCCATAAATCAGTCCGAGCGGCTCACCTTCCCGGACGATTGCATTCCCGAGGTTATAGTCTGTGATATCATTTGGATTGGTAAAGTCGCGGTTCACATTGGTTACTAGGGAGCGGTTAAACGAGATATTAAAAGCACCATTCCAAGAGAAGTTCTTCTTTTCTAGAAAGGTGCCACGTAGAGCGATTTCCAGACCTCGGTTACGAATATTGGCCAGATTGGCAATGACACTACGGTAGGAAGAACTACCAGCAACTGCTCTGGTGAACAAAATACCAGAAGTCGCTTTTTCGTAAATTTCTATACTGGCACCAAATTTCGAGTTAAATAAGCTGATATCCAAACCTGCATCTTTCTGCAGAGTAGATTCCCAACGGATCGCTTCATTGCCGAGTTGTGTAGGTACCATTGCACTTTTACCGCCGTATGCATATGGGCTGTATAAGGTGTAGAACATATTATCGCCAATATTTTGAGTACCTGTGTAACCCGTGCTTGCCCGTAATTTGAGGTCATCTACCCATTTTAGACCCTTCATAAAGGGTTCGTCGGAGATGCGCCAAGCCACACCCCCAGAAGGAAAAAATCCAGTACGGTTGACTTTTGGGAATTTGGAGGAAGCATCCGAACGACCTGTAAAGGTAACAATATAACGGTCCTTCCAGGCATAACGTGCACGTGTATAAAAACTTAGTAGGGAGTTCTGTCCACTGGTCCCAACGGCCGCTGTCACCAAGCTAGCTGATGAAAGGTTGTTCAAATACTTGTCATCAGGATAACCCTGTGCGGTAACACCAAAAAGTTGAGAACGAGTTTTCTGCCAAGAAGTACCACCAACAATATTGAATCGGTGCTGCGCATTGAAAACTTTGTCCCAGGTCAATGTATTTTCAAAAAATAGGTCTGTCAACTGATTCTGCGACTGCGATCCCGTTCCTAGACTGGAGGTCCCCACACCGTTTGATGCGGCGATTAAGGCATCACCGGTTACGTAATTGCGTTGGTTCGTACTATTATAGTTGACTGAAGCAGTGCTTCGAAAAATAAGTTCCGGTAAAATTTTATAATCGGCTGCCACTGATCCTAGGAGAGAGTGACTGGCTGCTCTGTTTATTCCGTCGAGGAGTACAAGTGGATTTTGATAGCCCTGATAATCATATCCTCCTATAGATTCGCCGGTATATTTAGCAATGGAACCATCCGCATTATAAGCTGCAAAAGTTGGCGGGGCAAAGAGTGCCTGTGTATAAAGACCATTGGTGATATTATTAATGGTATAGCCATAACCAAATGTGGCTTGCGTGCGGAGCTTACTAGTGATCTCGTTGTCTAAGTTAATCCGTCCCGACAAACGTTGGAAGTCGGTGCCTAATACAACGCCTTGATTACCGGTATATCCTAAAGAAATAAAATACTGCGAAGCATTACCACCACCCCTAACGGAGAGATCAGCGTTGTCGGATTTTCCCGTCCGGGTGACCAGATTTAGCCAATCCGTATTCGCAGGACCATAAAAATTAGGATTGTTGATCCGGTTGTCAAAATCGACAAGTTCCTCAGGCGTGAGTGTTTCCCCTGCTGCTTTGCGGGCATCGAGGAGGTTGCGATTAGCCTCTTGCATAATCATGATATATTGGTCACGATTGAGCAGGTTGATCGGTCGTTGCTTGCTAATACCATGATAATAATTGGCCTCCAAAGTTGGTTTTTGTTCACGTTTTCCACGTTTAGTGGTAATAATGACAACGCCATTGGCAGCCCGAGATCCATAAATTGCTGTGGCAGACGCATCTTTTAATACATCTATTGTCTCGATGTCGCTGATGTTCAGTCCGGCTAGACTATTGAGTCCACGTGCGAATGAGCCAGATACTGCGCTGTTTGGATCGTCTGATCCAAAGCGATCTACCGGGTTGACCACTTCAGCTGAATTGCTCACATAACGATTTTGTACGGTCATTTGCACCCCATCAATAATATAAAGGGGATCATTACCGCCCATAAGCGAGGTACCGCCTCGAATACGTATTTTGGCGACCCCGCCTGGCGAGCCATCAGCTTGTATGACTTGCACACCTGCCGCCTTACCTGTCAGGGCCTGATCAATACTGGTAAAAGGCACATCCCTGATCTCCTTCACGTCAACAGAGACAACCGATCCGGTCAGATCTTTCCGTTTGACACTCCCATATCCCACCACGACGGTTTCTTCCAAGGTATTTACCCCAGTTTCCAGCTGTACTTTGATTCCTTCTATGCTATGTTTTGTCGTAAGTTTGATATTTTGTGAAACATGACCGACATATGAAATCCGGAGTACTTGTCCAACGGACGCTCGGATCCGAAAAATTCCGTTTTGATCGGTCAATACCGTGTTGTTGTTTTCCCCTAACACATTCACCGTAACACCAGGCAATGGTCGGCCTTGGCTATCCTGAACAAGACCTCGAATATTAGACTGGGTCGCTAGTGCCTGTTTTTCTTCCTTTGAAAGAATGATAAGGTATTCCCGATGCATCCGAAAACTGAGGTCAGTATTCGTCAATAGTTCATCGAGGATATCTTTGACAGGTTGATTTTGGGCGTGCACAGCAAATGCTGCGCCCAGACCTTCGACGAGATCGTCACCGTAAACAAAGCGATACTTGGTCTGGCTTTCAATTTCTTTTAAAACCGTGCTCAACTTCACCGATGTGAGATGTAAGGTAGCACGTTCATTTTGAGCCAAAGAATTACCAATCGCAGTCAGGTGGAACAGCAGGGTTAGGATGATGGTCAGTTTCACGAGAATGATCGTATTAAAAAGTTTAGGGTAATATCTTCCCTTAACGCGAATTGCGTTATTTTTCATAAGTTTGCAAGGTTAATGTAAACAATTGACAACAGCGCCTAGGATTCGCAGTCACAGCCTGTTGTGTTAATTAACGATTTTGGGAGTATGCCTGGCATGCTCCTTTTTTTTCTCTGTTGGTTAGGTAACTGTATCTTTCATAAGTTTTATTTTATGGATTAGTTAGGTAAATTCTGATGCTGCGTGGCCCGATCTTTCGATAGTTGAAAGGGATACTGCTCCGTAGGCTTTGGAGCACATTCTGTAGTTCTTCGCGGTCATCGAATGCTGCTGTATATTTTCGGGAGCTGATGTCCGAATTTTGGAATTCAATAGTAATATTATACCAGCGTTCTAACGTTTTAGCAATTGAAGACAGCGGTTCGTTAACAAAGACAAGTTTCTGGTCGGCCCAAGAGGTTTCGGCCAATCGTTGCTCAGCATCATACTGTGTAACGGTCTCCAATTTGTAATCGGATTTTTTTTCTATGCCTGTTGTATTGTTTTTGGAACTAGGCTGTGCTTCTGCCAGTGGAGCAACGACTTTGTCTTTTGGTTTTAGACGGATAGGCGCTTGGGATCTGCTCTTCAGAATAACCTCCGCACTGCCCTCAATCAGTGAGGCAGCAGTAAGTTCTTCGTTGGCATAGGCTCTTACATTGATCGTTGTCCCCAATACCCGGACTTGCAGTGCCTGAGTCGTTACGGTAAAGGGTAATGCTTTGTTTTTAGCAACTTCCATATACGCTTCACCAACAAGTTTGACCGCACGGTTTGTTTTACCAAATCCATCAACGATCTCCAATTTACTCGCAGCGTTTAACTTGACCAGTGTACCATCGGCGAGTTTAATTGTTTTCTTTTCAGCAGGTTGCGTTAGGTAAGCATTCGTCTGCGACTGGTTGAAATGATATTGGAAGACATATAGGGAAGTGATCAAACACAGAAAGACAATAGCCGCTGCCGAATAATAGGTCCATTTTTTCTTTAACAGTATGTTTTTGACGGGGGGATCCAAATGGGGTACAAGCCGGACATAGTTTTGCTCGGCATCAATCAAATACAGTGCATCTTGCATAGCCAGCAATTCTTGCTTAGCATGCTGTATAAGTTCCTGCTGCTCGGGATGTTGTTTAATATAACTTTCCCATTTCAAGATTTCCGATGGATCTTGTCTTACCGCATAGCGAAAGAAAGATTCATCCAATATAAAATCCTGAACAGACTGGTATGCACTCATGGTCTAAAAATTAGTCGTTTATATAGATAGAGTCTACCGAGTTTGGTTTTTACCAGTTATTTTTTTAGTTAAATACGTAAAAAGCTGTGTATCTGAATGTTATTTTTTTCTAAAAAACTAAAATAAGATTAATAGGGGGAGAATCTGTTTGAGATTTTGCAGACTAGTGTCTTTTTTTAATGTATTGATGGCGCTATGGATCTGATTGTAGACCGCACGTTTGCTCAGGTTTGTTCTTAGCGTAATTTCATCGTAACTGAGTCCCTCATAATAACGAAGCAGAACGAGCTCACGTTGCCGTTTGGGTAATTGGAGAATTGCATTTTTAAGGACATTAACCCGTGTATTTTCTTCCTGTCGGATAATGAACTGAAACTCTTCAACATCAACCGTATCGGTGTCTTCGTTGTTTTCGAGAAGCTTTTCAAATTTATTTGTATTATTGAGGTCCTTGATTAATTGTCGCTGGTAACTTTTGAAAATATAGTTGCCAACATGATTGGCGTTGCCTATACTTTCGCGTTTTTCCCAGAAATAAAGAAAGGTATTGTTGATGCTGTCCTTTAGGGTATCCCGATCGTCTGTATACCGCAGTCCATATTTTAACAGGCCTTTGTAATAGGACATGTATAACTGCTGTAAAGCAGCTTGTTCTCCACTTCTTAGCGCCTCCCACAATTGTATTTCTAGTATATCGCGATCCTTACTCATGAATGTCTTGTCCTCTACAAAGGTAACATTATGGATATATAAAACGACAATGTTTTAAAAAATGGGCCGATGGTAAGTGGCTGAAGCAAAATTTACCAAACCATTTCGTTCTGCAACACTTACTAGCTTAAAAAGCCTCAAAAACTATATCCTGTTGTCATTAGATCCGAGAATAGTGTTTTAAGGCTTCGCCAAGGAGCGGGGACGCCAACGCATTCTACGACGCCCGAAAATTAAGTATGGGGTTGAAGGGATAAACTGGCCAATAAGTATTAATGGATTCGTTATACCATCACTAATGTATAGCGATTACTCAACGTGGTTGGAAGCGTTAGCTATAAGTTTAATCAGCTCCGTTTTGAAAATAAATAAGACCCCCTCAATTGTTTAGAATTGAGGGATCTTTATTCTTGAATACCTCTCGATTATCAAATAGTTATTTTTTTGTTGCTTCGAGCATAAAAAGCCCTTCAGTTGTCAAGGGAAGTCCTAGAATACGGTTTTGGGCATGGATGTCAACTTCAACGGAACCGAATCCGATTGTTTGCAATATGTCGATATCTTTGGCTGGACGTTCGTGCTGGCTGATTTCCAGCGCCGATTTGATGGCATTCACCTCTTCAATCGCACCAGATGGGCATTCGTCATGCCTGTCTGTGCTAAAAACGGTTTTTCCGAAATCTGCATCCAGGTTGATCAGCTTACCTCCGGGCTTGAGCACGCGCTGCATCTCGCGGTAGCATTTTTCCAGATCAGGGATAGTCCAGGTCATTAGACGTGTGAACAGTAGATCAAAGGTATTGTCCTCGAATTGCAGGGACTGCGCATCCATGACGCTATAATTTACATTTAGCTTTAGTTCCTCACTCACAAGCGTTGCGGCTTCAATCATCTGTGGTGAAAGATCTATGGCTGTCACCTCAAAACCGGCCAGTGTTAGGATATTCGCAAAATATCCCGTTGCAGTACCGACCTCGAGTACGCTGTTTCCAGCTGTTTGATGTCGGACAGACTTAAAAAAATCAAGCCATCGCTCGGTTTCGGGGCGCGACCAAGCCTCATCTCGTTCCTTGCGCCATGAAGCACTTCTTCCATCCCAATAAGTTGCTATTCTTTCAATCATCTCGATACTTTTAGTACATACAAATTTATCCATATTATCCTGAACAAAGGGTTGAATTTATGTCAAGACGAATATATTTTTTCATAAATTAGATTACAGGGATTAGTCTGGTTCTGGAAAAGTAAGCGAAGCTGATTTTATACCATGATAACTTAAATATATGGGTAAGGTACTTCATCGGGAGCGTTTTATCGTTCCGGCTATAGGGCAATAAACAGGTCTATTTTAAAGCCCTTATGCTGGAGCTTGATAAGATTTAATACTGTTATGTCTTCCAAAGGAGGGGGAAGACACAACAACGTCAAATCTGTTCATCGTAAGGTCTGTATCCGCACAGGTAAATTAGCTATCATGCAAGGATATGGAAAGTTCAATGCCTTATAAGCTAAGAGAGAAGTAGTCGTGTCTATTTCGTATAATACTACTGAAGTGATACTTAGTCGATACTTAAACAATACTTAAGTAATACTAATAACGTACTGGAGAGTTGATTTTACACGCCTTACTTATTCTGCATTCGCTTCCGTTGGGGGAAGGGGGATGTCTGTAATGTGTGAAAAGTAGGCTTTCATCGGTCATATCTTAGACCATTATCTTATTGGTGAAATAGGTGAATATTTTTTTAGATTGTATATTTGCTCCATACTATATTGACCAAGACATTAAAACTATGAAAGAAAAGGAACTAACTGAATTGACCGATCAGGAATTGTTGGAGAAAAAAAAGCAACAAAAAAGTAGCAAACTGATCAATGCCATACTTGTCGGATTTTGTGCTGGGATTGTTGTTTATGGTGTCGTAAATAAGGGTATTACTATTTTTACGTTTATGCTTATCGTTATGGGAGCTTGGGCTTTTATTCGCTGGAAGAAAACGGATGAGGCACTTGACAATGAGTTGAAATCCAGAAACCTGAACGAAAAATAACCCGTGCCGGATCTGTAAAACAAAAATACCGAAGCGATGAATGCTTCGGTATTTTCGTTATGAAGAAATCAGCCTGCTTTAGGTGACGTCTAGATGTTGTTTATTTTTAGTATTAAGGAACCTGAAGGAATGTTTTTCCTGTGTTGGATGTGCAGCTAAAATTAGCATGCTCCAAAACAAAAAAAATAGCTAGTACTAGCTATTTTTCTGTTTTATTATATACTTAATTTTATCTGATACATGGAATCAGATAACCGATCTATTTTTATTTTTTAGCATCGAGATAAGGTTTATGATACTGTTCATCGAACCGTTTTTTGTCATCGCGATAACTGCTGACAGCACCTAATCTGTGCATCATTTTGATATAACACCAGGCTAGGTCAATTTGGTAAGGTTTAAAACCACTTCGCGCACTTTTGGGATAGAGGTGATGGTTGTTGTGCCATTCTCCGGCGACAATACCGGGCCACAATTGATTAATGGACTTATCCTTTTCATTAAAATCTATCCCTTCCCGTTGTTTATCTTCTCCTTTGGCATGTCCTTCATAATTAAATGTACGCACGCCAATGGCCCAAAAGCCAGCTGCACCAAATAGACAACAGGCTAGGGCATGTCCACCGATTAAAAAGAATACAACATACCAAAATGACCAATTTAATACCCAGGATAGGATTGCATGTGTCGGGTTGACATAGGAACCCCATTTTTGATATTGAGCATAAGTATTGGCTGTAACACCCGTATGCTTCATAAGCAACTTGACGCGGTTGTAAGAGTTTTCTGTTAGATCTTTAGCAATCGGCTGATGGTTGACATCGGCCAAAAAGCAATATAGAAATCCTGCCTGTGCGTTGTATGGATCTCCTGGTTGATCTGATTTTGCATGGTGTACGTGGTGCGAAATGACATAGATTTCCTCGGGAATCACATTGATTGTGAGGTTCTGTGTGAAAAAACGCCAGAAGGGGTTACGGAACTTAAAAGCACCGTGTGTAGAAAATCTGTGATGCCAGATCGTACCATGTGTCCCCATAATGATCATACTGTAGATAAAAGCTGCCAGCACAGTCCACCAGCTAAGGTGAGCAAAGAGAAAAACAAAGAAAAAAGGGATAAGACAAGCTACTTTCAGCCAACTAAAAAAAGGTAACCAGTTGCGTTGGTCCTTAAAAACATTCAATCTTTTGAAAAACTCGCTGAATATTTGTTTAGGGCTGGGTTTAATAAGGTCTCCATTGTCGTCTTTCCATCCGTAGCTGGGTTTTTGGAGCACATGATCTAAAAAGGGCATTCTGTTGGTTGATCTAATTGTTGATAAAGCGCTAAGCTACGGTATATATCGGTTAAAAAGTGTTAATTCCAAAAGTTTAACACATGACCGCAAATCTTTTAGTACTATTTAATGGATTTGTTGATACAATATGATAGGGAAAAATAGCTGTTTCATTTTTTAATTACAGGTTCCAAATTATTATTCGCGGCCCTTATTTACCCAGAACTCGATATCTTTATTTCGAGTAGAAGTATCCAGTGCGTGCTTTGGAGAAACAATAAAAAATGAAGATAAAAAAAATAATAATAGGAGCAGTCATTCTGGGCTGTATCGTTGTATTGCCCGATGCTGGGATAGATTTGGGCACATACTATGTAATCAGACCGAAGAAATAACAAGGTATTTTGAGTCCGTGTCTTCGTAAGCTTTCGACTACATTATATTTTGTATTATTAACAATATCTATAGGATTAGTAGTCTTTTGGAAATTATTGCTATATTTGGCCATCGCAGGTATTAAAATAGATGGATATGGCATTAAAATTTCTCACACAACAATCTCGACAACAACCTAGAAACGGAATTTCTTCGCAAATAAACCATGCTGGTTTCATGCGTGAGTTATGCAAGTTGAAGGTTTTTGGAAGGATTTTGTATGTAGGTGCCCATCCAGATGATGAGAACAACAAGCTATTAACATTTTTTGCTCAGGACCAGCTTGTAGATGCTGCTTATTTGTCGCTTACGCGCGGCGAAGGGGGACAGAATTTTATAGGTTCCGAAAAAGGAATAGATCTTGGTATTCTTCGAGTACAGGAATCCTTATCTGCGCGGAAGACCGAGGGTACAAGACAATTTTTTACACGGGCCAAAGACTTTGGATTTGTAGAATCTGCAACTGAAACAATGCTCCGATGGGATGAGCACGCTGTTCTTGCGGATATCGTATGGACCATCCGGTACTTTAGGCCAGATATTATGATCACTAGGTTCTCGCCGAATATTCCTGATCTCCATGGACACCACCAGAGTTCGGCGATCCTAGCACAAAAGGCCTATGATCTCGCTGCGGATCCGAAAGCCTATCCTGAACAATTGGAGGAATTGTCTGTCTGGCAGACGCAGCGTTTGTTTTGGAACGTCTATCAGGAGAGTGGCGTCAAAGATATTGGGGGTAAGGTAATACCTTTACCACAGCATTTTTCGGTCACTATCCCTGTATATAATCGTTATACGGGCTTGCATCATGGTGAGATTGCTGCTGAAAGCCGTAATAAACATCGTTCTCAGGCGATGGCTAGTTTAACGCAACATACGCCCACGCTTGAATATTTTGAATTATTGAGGGGAAAGTCTGTTGATCCTACAGCTGCTGACGCTTTATTTACTTCAACTGAAATGGAGGACCAGTATATCCCTGTTTTTAAGAAACTTGTCGATCGTTTGCTTGCGAAACAGGCCCAGGGAGATAATCGGGAACTTTCAGTGACGATCGCAACAATTTTGATCTGGATGAGAACTGTATCCAAAAATAGTGTAATCCATGAAAAACGCGCTGACTTGGAGCTGCTTTTACTACGCACACTTGGGGTATCCTTTGAAATAAATTCATTGGTCGATAGCTGGGTACCCGGCACCGATGTTAATTTATTTTTGCAGGCAAATATACCTCAGGATTCTGATCTGGTGTTGACCCATGTGACAGTTCCCTTTTTTGAATCGTTATATCATCAACCTCATCAATTATCGGGTACAGAACGGATAGAAATTACGGGTCGGCTTAGCAGCACCATTGAGCCCTCATTACCATCCTGGTTAAAGGAAGAAGGAGATAGGGGGAATTATTCTCCGCGGTCTTTCAATGATATTGTACTTGCTCAACATAACAATCCGATCGTTGTACAATTGCAGTTACAGTTTGGCGGGGTATCCATGGCGATTAGTGTACCTGTATTGAATAACAATAAAGCAATCACGATTGCTCCAGCTATTACCGGCACCTTTGATACAGATATTATCGTTCTGGCGGATTCTACCAGTCGTTCTGTCTCACTTGAACTACAATCCAATGTCTCTACAGTAGAGTCTGTCATGGTGAGGTTAAAGGGAGCAGATGAGCTGGGGCTATTTCCTAAAGAGCATACATTGACCTTAGAGGGTAATGCTTCCGAAAAAATTCATTTTCAGTTGACTTCTTTGGGATCCGCTGAACAGATACAACGGATTGGATTTGAGATAGAAAGTAGTTATGGGATCCACCAATGTGGTTTAAAATCGCTTAGCTATCCCCATATTGAGGATGTCGTATATCATCCCAAAGCTTTTTTTAAGGTTTTAGATAGTCCCGTGGCAAACACTGCTAAGAAGATCGCCTACATCGCTGGAAAAAAGGATGAACTTCTAGGTAGCCTAAAGCAATTGGTGAATGAGATAGAACTTCTATCAGTGGCCGCTTTGAAAGATGCAGATCTGTTGAGTTTTGATGCCATAGTTTTAGGCATCCGAATTTATAATACCGATCCACAATTGGTGAATTTCCATACACAGTTGCGCGAATATGTTGAAGCCGGCGGCGTTTTGATAACCCAATATAATACCCCCTATGATCTACCTCTGGAAGAGGTGGGTGCTTATCCTTTAACGGTTACTGGCGAACGGATTACCGATATGGAATCAACCATTAGCTTCTTGGATCCTACCCATCGAATCTTGAATTATCCAAATAAAATAAAACAGCAAGATTTTGCCAATTGGGTACAGGACCGCGCGCTGTTTCTCCCCAAAGACTGGAATAGTGATTTTAAACCGGTCTTGCGTACCCAAAATTCCGATAGCGGAAATGAAGATGGCTTGTTGCTTGTCAATAGAAAGGGAAAAGGATATTACATCTACAGCAGCCTGTCTTTATTTAGACAGCTTCCCGCTGCGGTGTCCGGAGCCTATCGTCTTTTTGCTAATATGCTTTCTATTGGCAGACTGGAATCTAATTCGTGAAACACTGATTTTATTTTTCCTCGGATAGCGTATAGTTCAATTTCGAGTTGATTATCTTTTGATCCTTATCCAACATGATCAACTTACCAGGTTGTGTTGTCAGACGTACAAAATAACGCTTTTCAGTATCACTATCTGGATTTAGGATGTATAAGGTTGCATCATTGTCTTTTTCGTAGCCGCGCTCGATCAACATTGGACCTTTAGACCGTATGGCTTGATCTGATTTTCCCAAATAGGTTTCCTCAAGACTATAGGTTTCATTCACCAAAGTCAGTACCATTTTGATCCCCTCACAATCTGCACAGGGAACTGTCCCAGCATATCGGGTTTGTATTGCGGGTATAGCAGTCGACTGTGTGGTATTGTTAGCAGCAGATAATGTATCTGTCATTGCCGCTGTATCAATAGCTGCGCTAGTAGATGTTTTGCCACTGTTTTGGCAAGAAGAAATCGTAATGGTTGTCATTCCGATGAAAAAAAAATGAAAGATTTTGTTCATATATGTATGTTTATAACCTGAAATACACAACTACTATACCAGTAAATTCAAATGTTTTTTATATCACTAATGTCCGCTGATGATCAAGTAGTGCCTCTCTTATATTTCCATACCTAAAATATATGTAATCATATATCAATCTATTCCAAAAAGGTATCAATTAGCAGTTTTTTGCCACAAATATTTCTATTTTTTTTCAACAGTTTGTAAAAGGAACAAACGGATCGTAAATGAACCTAATTTTATATGGTCAAAATAATGTAGTTTTAGCTATACTGAAAAATCAGCTATACATTTTGACAAAATGGACTAATCATATATATATTATAAAATGGCATATTTTGAAATAAGGACAATGGTTGAAAAAGCAGAAGTAGAATTTACACCAAGGATTTCACCTGAGGTGGCACAATATATCTGGGATTATATCTATCGTAATCTATTGGTGGGTAAAAAGATATTGATCGATGATCAGTTTAAATATAGGATTACTTTGGACCTAAAGAAATTTGATCCTGAAAAGCATAAATTCTTTACGGACTGTCCTTTCAATACCACCGAGGATAAATTTCGTCCGGAACCAAGATTTAACAAGCAGCGAAGTTTAAAGTTTGCGCTACTCTCTGTGATTTCAACAAAAATTGAACCCCTTATGTCTCCCCGGATTTATGCGGATATTATCTATGATGCCTTTGGATCATTTTTAGTTTTGATCTCGAAGAAAGTAAAAAAGGAGGATTTTGATGAGTTAAAAAAGAGAATGGATTATGATAAGATTGAAAGTTTTGTTTTTCCGGCAGTTATTGAGGATATGAAACTATTTATTTTTTAATGGTTACATTACAGGACCTGGTATGATAAAACCCACACCAGTAATGCTATTTTTAACGAAAAATCATGGAGTTTAATAGCCAGAAAATAATCTATAGTACAAAGGCCAACTGGGATGAGATTGTTAATATAACCTTTGTCAGCCATGAAAATTATCTCTCGTTTAATACTTTGGCCTATGAAGACGAGATTGAAATCGAATGGAATGATCAGGTAAATTATGTGAGCGTATTAAAGAGTGATTTTAAGTTTGAGATAGTAGACAAGCAGCTTCACCTGAAATTGACAGATATCATTAATCAAAACAATTTTCCTGACTTATCTTTATGTATCCATTTTCGGAATGGAGAAGAAAATGAATTGAAAATTGCCTTAGCTGCGCTGACAGGAAGATTAAAAGAAGGGTAATTCAAGGAGCTGAAAGCAAAGTAAAAACAAATATCTTGTGATATAAATTTTGTAAATGAAAGTGCTGTAAAATATGAGTGTTAAAATGACCGATATTGAAACTATAAAATTAAAAAAAGGGCCCATAATAAATCAGATGTTGGCTGATTATGCAGCGGCAAGCGAAGAGGATCGCTATTTCAGTATAAAGAATGTTGAGGATTGTGCAGACGATTTAGATCAGTATATTGAGCTGCTGCTGAAGAGCAATAAGCAACAAAAGGAAATCTCTAAAAGCATAAAATGGATTTTTAAACAGCTTTCCACATTTAAGCAGGAGCAGGAGGATCTTGAATTTCTTTGGGGATTTATCTATAATGGCTATACCGAAGAGCTCACCAATTTTATTCTGGAAGCCGCCTTTGTATTCGGTATGGAAAGAGCCAAGCCCAAAATAATCAAAACGAATAATTTTTATCTGAAACATAATCCACACAGCTTTGATGCATTCAGATTGTATATTGGTTCAACGGCCAACAACGGTGTCATTTTGGAATACAGAAAAGAGAAGGGCTGTTTTGAGTTTGTTGAAAATCCTTATGGCGATAGTTATGGCATGCCAGTTTTCGATTTGCAAATCAATGACAATTATACCGAACTGTCTTTTGATGTACTGACTACTGGTACTTTTAAATCGATTGTCCTAAAAGCACAAAGACCTGTAGATAGCATATTATTACAAGCGGTAGGTACTTTAAACAACAAAAATGCTTTTCTAACTCCTCCAGAACCAGATTTTTGCAATTTGGAACTGGAACTTACTAAAGGGGTTTTGACATGTCTTAGTACACTTAACTATGATAAAAATAACAGTATCATCAATATGTTTACTGAAGGGACTGGCATGAAAATCTTGGTACAGGAACTTGATGCAAACAATAGATTTCAGCATAGTGATGATTTAGCACCACATCCAGCGATTGTATGCGAAAAGTTTATCGTAATTTATGCGGTACCAAATTGGAAATACTTTGAGATCGATGAATTGACAATAATTGGTACGACTGTGTCTGTGAGAACAGGAAGTCAAAAATTTGCGTATGAAAATGAACAACGGAATAATGTGATCGCAACAGAAATAGAAAGCCTTACGTTAGACTATGAGCTGAGAACCTATGATTTTATACGGACAATTCTCGCAGAGGTTCTTCGCCAACGGGAGGCATTTAAGGCAAGATTTGATAACTAAGTTAAAAAGGGAAGCATATATAATGGAAAAAGATTATCAAAGCAGCTATATTGAATGTGCTGATGAATGTCGAAAGACGGGTAATTCAAAAGAAGGTGTAGCAAAAATGTATGATCTGCTCTATCGTTTAGAACAAGCAGATCGAACAAAAGATCAGGATTTGATACTTGTTAACGTTTATACATTTTTGGGTTATCATCAATCGGCTTACGATCTGGCAAAGTTATGTATGGAATTGGCGGATAGGAAAAATATCGCCAAACTTTATACGCTGGAATCAAAAGCAAAATCTCATAAGAATAATTTTATTATAAAAGACCTCAGAAAGCTTAAACATAGAAATACCCCAATTGCACTTCAACCTGCGGACTTTGTTGTATCTGCGATTGATGAAAATCTTATTTGTATAAAAAAAGATATTGTTGTATTCAACAAGATCGTTGAAGCAGAAAAGGTGAAAGTATTTATCTATGCTATATGTAAACCGGAGGATTATATTGATCGGATCAATGACTATCTTTTTTGGATGGCCGATTGTCAAAAAGAAATGATCCTATTTTATAACCAAGAATTAGCTGGGGGCATGCCGCAAAAAGCCGATACAGATTGGTATGACACGCTGGAGGTATTCGGGCTAAAAATTATCATAGGTGATAATGGCTGTATATATGCCGAGGTAGCCAGTGGCGATGAATATATGCCTGATCATATTTTGGATGTTGAAATGCAAGAGCATGAAATACTAACGATGCAATATGATGGATAGTTTTTTTGAAAATTTAATTCACGTAAATTTGAGCACAGCTTCATTTATGCATGTTACTTCCCTGTTGCTAAATAAAAGACTTTTCGGAATTTGTTGAGCCTACACCTTTTACGAAATTAGCAGGATTGATCCGCAGTTTGTTAAAAAATAGACTGCGGATTTTTTTACACTGGATGAGTAGTAATCCGCGTTTTGTATCTTTCACATGATCTTGGTAATTCTGTGAGCTGATTTTCCTCAATCCCTGCGAATATTAAATGGATGTTATCGAATTTTAAATAGGCAGGAATACCCGCCTATTACTGTCTATATTTGATCGTAAATAATTTTTGAACTAGGTGAGACCCCACATAAAAAGACAATAGAAATGGAAGAGCATAATTATAAATATTTTACGCAGGACGGCAGTAGATATACCTCTAAACGGATTGGATATTTTGCGCTTTGCCTAGCTTTATTCTGGCTATTTATGGCCATTGGTATTTTAATCGTTGGAATTAAAGATGGAAATATTTTTGGTGAAAAGAATTGGTATTGGATCTTTGGGCTTATTGTCTTTTGTGTGCAGATTAGGATCTTTGCCCAGCAGATGACCATCGATTGTGCGGCGGGTACCATGAGCAAATCCTATTTTGGACTATTCAAAAAGGAGATCCGCATCGAAGAGATCCAAAAATTCGAAACCCTCAAACATCTTGCTATCGCTTTACACAATGGTACGGACATCATTGTGGTAACAAAGGATCATAAAAGCATAAAAATGCTGGAGCGTATCGGTAGAACCAAAAATGTGGAACCTATATTGAAGGAAATCCAAGAGCTGATCCAATTAACTCAGCTTAATGTACAGAGGGGATAAGTGGAAGCTTGTTATACCTGGTTTTGGAATTAAATAAAAAATATAGTTATCAGTTGTATGGAGATTTTTAGAAAGATAATCGCAGTCTTGGGACTAATTCTTCTACTCAGTGGAATGGCTTACTATTTCTTGTTCAGAAGTGATGGGGAGAAGTATCTGGATCAGGGGAAAGAATATTTTAAGGAAAGTAAATACAAGGAAGCCTTGTTTTATTTTGAAAAAGCTGAAGAGTTTGATCTGGGAGAAGCATTAAAATATTCGGGAACCATTTATCTGGAATCTGGTGACCCTCAAAAAGCGATTGTCAAATTTGATAAATATCTTCAGATAGGAAAGCCTAGTGACAATGATCGTAAAATGTTGTTAAATGATCTGGGGGTAGCTTACTTTAAACTAAATGAAATCGAAAAAGCAAAGATCTATTGGAGACAGGCTGCCGATCTGGGAAATATTACAAGCGCCAATAACCTGAAGGAGCTAGAAACGAAACTAGTTAAATAATGATACGTATCATTCGGCGTCAGTTAACAAAAATCCCATTTTTATACGTTGAAAACGAAAAAAATGGGATTTAATAATCGTGTTATTGGTACCTTCCGTAACCTGGCGTACCGTTGTATATTTCAAAACAGAAACGCTACTTTAATTGATAGCTATTTACTGCTCCAGCAGGGCTAACAATTCTTTTGCTGTCTCTTCCGATGAGCCGGGATTTTGGCCGGTAATCAGTTTACCATCTTTGACCACATGACTGCTCCAGTCCTGACCTTTACTATAGTGTCCGCCAAGTTTGACGAGCTCATCTTCAACCAAGAAAGGGACGACATCTGTCAATTGTACAGCTTCTTCCTCAGAATTGGAAAAGCCTGTTACTTTTTTGCCCTGTACCAATGGACTACCATCGATATTCTTAACAAACCTGAAAACACCAGGAGCGTGGCATACAGCGGCTACAGGTTTATTATGTTTCCAAAATGACTCAATTAATGCAATGGAAGTCTTGTCATTCGCAAGGTCCCAAAGGGGGCCATGGCCACCCGGATAGAAGATCGCGTCATAATCCTGCTCATCAACTTCTGTTAGGACAATGCTGTTTGCCAGTTTGTTTTGAAGTTCAAGATCTGCATCAAAACGTTTTGTCGCTGCTGTCTGAAAATCAGGGAGCGCACTTTTGGGATCTATAGGTGGTTGCCCGCCTTTTGGCGAAGCAATGGTGATGTCAACGCCTGCATCAGCCATAACATAATAGGGGGCTGCAAACTCTTCAACCCAAAAACCTGTTTTAGCTCCTGTATCTCCCAATTGGTCATGTGAAGTCAAAACGACCAATACCTTTAAGTTCTCTTTTTTCATCTTCAAAAAAATTAATTGTTTAAATGATAACACAAAGTAGGGTATAAATCGTTAGACCCCTATGTGATATACATCACATTTTAAAGAATGGTTTGTTTTGGTGATATAGATCACATTATTTGTTGTGATAGAGCCGGCTGAGCGTCTCACGGGAAACCCCAAGATAGGCTGCAATCAAATGCTTGGGCACAAGATTGTACAATTCAGGATATTGCAGCATCAATTCCTCATAACGACTGCGGGCGTCATTGTTGAGCAGGGATAGAATTCTCTTTTGTAGACCGATATAACCCTTATTCGAACGCCAGCGTAAAAATGTTTCGACCTCATGGATTTCCTTGCATACACGTTCACGATCCTCAGCAAATAAACAAAGTGTATCCGCATCACTTACACAATCTAGGTTGACCGTTGCTTTCGTATTGTTGTGTAAGGCATTATAATCAGATGCCCACCAGGTTTTTGTAGCAAACTGTAGGATATGCATTTTTTGTTCATCATTGACCACAAAAGTTTTTAAGCAGCCATTGAGGACAAAATATTCACATTCCACCGTATCGCCAATGGTGATAATCGATTGTTTTTTTTTAAAGGATACCGGTTTGAAAAAAGAAAAGAAATAATCAAATTGATCATCATTCAAGTGGACAGTTTTATTGATATGTTGCCTGAGAATTTCGCGACCCGTCATAGCTTATCGTTATTTAATAGACTAAAATTAAGCAAAATCTCGTAATCTCAGTGCGGTGTATCTCCTTTTGGGAGTGCTAACATATGCTTGGATATTCACTAGAAAGGATGACAGAACAACATTCTAATATATATGATATTACCAAGTTAATATCATGTTATGAATTAAAAGTGAAGTAAGACTATTTTTATACTGTATTAACAGGGGGTTAATAGGGAATTACCCCTGCTAAACCCCTGTTAACCCCCTGTTATCTCCCTATAATGACGATGTTACTATCGGATTTGGGGATAATTAGTTATGAGCTCGGGCACTAGATAAAGGAGGCTAGGTTGTTTGCCTAAATGAATGTTCAACCGGTTTAGCTTGATAGGAAAAAACCGGTTTTTTTCATTTTTTATTTTGTTTATACAAAGTTATTTTCTACTTTAGTGTTGCCCATCACGGGCACTTTTCATAAAATAGGTTAATAATATGGCTAAAACACCCGGAGTACCCCATGCTATCGGGTGTTTTTTTATTAAGACTTTTGTTTTCTATATTCATTTGGCGTAAGCCCTCTATGTTTTTTAAATAGTTTAGAAAGATGGCTTTCGTCAGTAAACTGCAATTCATATGCAATTTCTCCGAGGCGGATGCTGCTATAGCGTAGATAGGTTTCGACCAATTTCAATCGATAATCGAGTAGGTAATCTTGGTAGGATATACCGGTCTGTTGTTTGAAATACTCTCCGAAGTAATTCTTAGCTATACCAAAGTGGGAGGCTATCTCCTGAATGCGGGTTTTCTCTTTGTCTTTGGCATACTGTTGTATGTACGTGATGATCTTTAAAATTGAAAAGGCTTTTTGATTTTCCCGGATATCTGATATCTCCTTTCCGATGAGGTTTCGGGCGATCAGGTTCAGGAGAATGGAAATACTGTTTCGGATGACGAGGTAATCGTCGGTTTTATTTCTGAACTCTCTTGCGATCTGTAGAACGAGCATTTCGGCAAACTTTTCATCCGATTTGTCCTTGAATACACAGCCCGCACGTGCATGGTAACTGTTGCTGATGTATTGTAGTTTGTATAGATTTTCACAGCTTTCGATCCGGTCTGCTTCGAGACGTATTTTATCAACAAAGGTCAATGGGCATTGAATCAATATTAGTTTGGCTTGGCTACTCTCAAAATGATAAGTCTGATGCTGTGGAACAACGATAAATTTCCCGATGTCAAAGGCAAGTGTATGTCCTTCATAGGTAAAAGCTCCCTCCCCCTGAATTACATACACAAAAGATAGGGATGTCTTTGTACGGATGGTCTCCGATGTATTGATCAGTGATATCTCACGGACTCCGATCCGTTCTGTATGTATGCTCTTCATCTATTCATACGTTATATTCCTTTAAAAGTACAATTTATATGGTATAAATGAAGGTTATTTTCGCATAAAAAATAACTATGGATATTTATACAAAGCGATGGCAAGCCCTAGGCTTCCTCGTGGCAGGAGCTTTTCTATCTCCTTTGGATTATTTTATTGTCAATATGGCATTACCTGCGATACAGAATGCCTTTGGAGCCAGTGACCAGCAGTTACAGCTTGTAGTCGCGATTTATGGCCTTACCTATGCCGCACTTATTGTCTGTGGTGGACGACTGGGGGATATTTATGGACGCAAAAGAATATTTATATGGGGGCTGTACCTCTTTCTGTTTTCGTCATTGGCATGTGCTTTTTCACCGAATATTACCGTTCTTATTGTGTCAAGATTCATTCAGGGAATAGGAGCTTCGCTGCTTGCTCCTCAGGTATTGGCTTCTATTCGTGTACTATTTGATAGTAACGAACAGCCCAAAGCGGTTGGTGTTTTCAGTGCGGTATTTGGTCTGGCGGCAGTGGCTGGTCAGTTGCTCGGTGGTGTATTATTAATGACACATGGGGGCAATTTATCCTGGGAAATGGTTTTCCTGGTCAATGTGCCAGTCACAATTTGCTGCATTATCGGTATTCATTTTACGATGGACAACAACGGTACTGAAAAGGGGGCTGCTATTGACTACAAAGGTGCTTTACTATTGATTATTGCTTTATTGCTGTTGATCTGCCCGCTTATTTTTGGTCGTGAATACCACTGGCCTTGGTGGATATTTGCTGTCATGATGGCCGGAGCGCTCTTGCTGAACATATTTTTTAAATATGAGGTAGCTGCTCATCGACTGCAGCGACCTGTTCTGATCGATCCCATGTTATTATATAATAAGCAGTTTGCCGCTTGTCTACCGATGATCTTTCTGTACAATTTTACAGCCGGCCTGTTTATCTGTTATCCCTACTATTTACAGGAATTCTTACACTGGGATGCCATAGATACGGGCTTTGCAATTATTCCCTATGGCATAGCATTCTTCTTGGGACCGCTGCTTGTAGCTAGATTGAGATTTACAACAAATGGATTTATTTATATCGGATTGACACTGCTCATGGGCGGTTTTTTGGGGACAGCCTTGCTGTTTTATTACGGACAACAACCTTTTTGGGCAACACATATTACGCTGTTTATGGCAGGATTGGGACATGGAACGATGATGCCCGTGATGATGCGTACCGCTATTGCCCTTGTCCCCAAAGAGAAGGCGGGGCTGGCCTCTGCTCTGGTCAGTATCAGTATGCAGATAGGTGGGGTTACTGGTGGTGCTATCATTGGGACACTATTCTTTAGTTTGATTGAAACTGTAGGTTTTCCCAAAGCCTTTGCGCTGGCAATAGCAACAATTGCATTGTTCCAGATCATCAGCCTGCTTATCAGTCGCAGATTGTTCGAACTGAGAAATAATGCATTTAATACAATTGATAAATAAATTTTAACACAATGGAGAATAAAGAAAAAGCAAGATTGGCATTGGAAAGCTTCTGTACAGACATCGAACTTTGGTTTAGAAGGAGAGAAGCAAATAGGGAAGAACTATCTAAAAGGATCCTCTCAGGGTTTTCAGCTGATTTTGAAATGGTGAGCGGTGATGGTAACCGGATCTCATTGGACTCGTTTAAGACTTGGTTACCCACGGTATACGGTATATTTCCGGATCGTCGTGTATTCCTAGAAAATATCGAAATAGCCTGTTCGCAGGATCATGCACTGGCTACGTATGTCGAAATACAGTCCACTGGAAATACAACTACACGACGCAGGTCGTCTGCTGTTTTTCTGATTAAAGAGGAAAAGGCTTTGTGGTTTCATCTTATCGAGCATTGGTTGTAGCAATCTCCACCTAGATCCTCAAGCAGAAAAACACTTACATAGGATAATCATAGGCTGGATACTTGTAACAAAATGATCGATAGCTATAATCTAACGCCCTCCACAGCATGTTGTGAAGGGCGTTTTTGCTGACGATCAGTCCATTTGTAAGCTGAGTAGATAAGTGAAAAAAACATAGATGTTTGCTAAGATTAGCGTGGTTTGGGCGAAATATTCCGCTTTTATTTGTTGTTGACGGACGTATTATTAAAATATGCCTCTGAAAAACCAAAAAACTAGAAATTATGAAAGAAATTTTAAAAATGCACCTACGGTTGCTCGGAATTGTCTTCATGCTATTGCAATCCCACCATGTTTTTTCGCAAATTAAGATATCAGGGACAGTTATTGACTCCGAGAAAAGAACTCCTTTGGCAGGAGCTACAGTTGTTATCGTAGGGGCGCAAGGAAATTCAGCACTTTCTTCTGTACAGACAGATGCTGTAGGTAAATTTGCGATTACCACAGACGAAGGATCAAGCCTAAAGGCATCAATGATCGGTTACAGGACAATAACTGTGATGGGGAAGCAGGGTATTGTTATAGAGATGGTTCCCACTGCTGTTACATTGGATGAAACTGTAGTCGTGGGTTATACCACACAAAAGAAAGGCCTTTTGGCCGGCTCTGTCGCATCGGTAAAATTTAAGGAAGCAGATATCGAGATTCCAACGACCTCTGTTGGAAATCTATTGGCCGGTCGGATGCCGGGTTTATATGTGTCCACACCGAGTGGTATACCCGGAGCACAACCCGATATCCGTATACGGACAGCGAGTTCATGGAATGCTTCACCTACACTTTATGTCATTGATGGAAAGGTGACTATCGATGCTGCAGAATTCAACAATTTAAGCCCTAATGAAATTGAAGAAGTGTCTATTTTAAAAGATGCTGCGACTACAGCTGCATATGGTGCCCGGGCTGGTGCAGGTGTTGTGCTGGTTACGACCAAACGCGGGAAAGCGGGAAAAGTTTCTATCAACTACTCGGTGAATACTGGACGGGATGTTCGTGGAAAGAATATGGAGTTAACGAGCATTATGGAATGGGGACAGATTCAAAACAGAATCTGGGGTGAAGCCGGTGGGCCAGCAAACACACCTTGGACAGAGACTGCAAAAGCTTACTTTAAAGACAGAGATTTTGGTGGCGGTAAAGGATATGGTTTTGACAAATTAAGAGATGTGTATGTAAACCCTTCCATTACTACGCATAATTTAAGTGCATCTGGAGGTACGGATAAACTTCAGTATTTTATCGGCGCCTCCTATGTAAATCAGGAAACTTTTATCAAGAACACCAATGAAAAAAAGTACAATGTACGGACCAATATAACGGCCAATTTAACCAAAAACGTTTCGGTTTTTGCTGGTCTCAGTTTGAACAATAATAAATTTAATTCACCTGAAGGGGACTGGTCCGGAGATATGTTTCCAAAACTGCTACTATGGCAACCGTATATGCCTTCTTTCACGGCTTCAGGCTTACCAGTAGATTATTTTTGGATTTCCAATAAATCTGGAGAGGCACAAGGACTCTCTGGTTATAATAAGTCGGAAGGTCTTAAGTCTGTTGTAAATTTGAGCCTGACCTACAAAATGCCATTTTTGGAGGGCTTAAGTGCAAAAGTTGGTTACATCAAAACCTTTAACAATAGTAATCAGAAAATTTACTCACATCCTTTTACCTACTATCAGCTGGCTCAGATAGAACCTGTGGTTTGGGATCTAAATAATATCGTGGGCCAGCGCCTCACTTACCATACACCAGGTATACAGAAAATGGCTGCATGGAACCAAGAAGACCAAACAAACTTACAACTAAACTTTGAAAGAGATTTTGGCCAACATCATGTCAATGCAGCATTGGTCTATGAGAGACAGGAAAGAAGCTATGATGGTATAGATGCGACTATCAATGGTTTTCCGATCTATATGACAGACCAATGGTGGGCGTCCACAGGTGGTTCGGGCGTTGTAAATGGTACAGCGACAAAGCGAATTAACAATGCTTATGGATTTTTACCAACAGTAGGACGTAAATCTTATATTGGACAATTTGCTTACGACTACGCGGATAAATATGTCGCCACTTTTGCTTACCGTTACGATGGCTCTGCCAATTTTCCGAAGGATAAACGATGGGGATTTTTCCCTTCTGTTTCAGCTGCTTGGGTAATCTCTAAAGAAAATTTCTTTAAAAATGTCAATGGAATAGAGTCATTGAAAATCAGAGCTTCGGTCGGATTAACTGGTAATGACTTCGTTGCGATAAACCCTAGTGGGGGAAAAGATGATGCAAATGCCAAACGCTGGCAATATGAAGATAAATATGTGACTGGTAATAGTGCGATTTTTGGCGAAACGCCAACACTCAATCCAGGTATACAATATGATGTTCTCCCAAATGCAAACATTACCTGGGAAAAATACCTGAATAAAAATTTTGGTGTCGATATCAGTTTCCTGAAACACTTTAATGCAACAGCTGAATACTGGGAGACACGTACTTATGATATTTTAAGTACGAGAATTCAATCTACTCCACCTACTTTCAGTCGACCTTTACCATCTGTTAATTATGGAGAAATGAAGGCGAATGGTGTCGATCTTAGTGTGAATTACGCAAACAGAACAGGCGATCTGAATTATAATATCGGCTTTAATTTCACTTATGGAAACTCTTGGTATACCATAAGAGATTTAAATATCACGTACGATTATCAGAATTTAATTGGTAACGGCCGTTCTTCCAATATGATCACCGGATATACAGTGGATAAACTGCTTAGAACACAGTCTGATGTCGATGCTTTGCTAGCAGCTCACCCGGGCTATAACTTTAAAGGCAATGCACCTAAACCTGGACAATTTGCATATAGAGATTTCAACGGAGATAATACAATTAATGAGAATGACATCACTGTATTAAATAAGAGCAATAATCCGAAAGTCGTAGGATTAAACCTAAGTGCTGATTGGAAAGGTTTAAGTATCAGCGCGAATTTCAATGGTTCGTTGGGTTATAAAAAGTCTTTCAATAATTTGAGCGACGGTGTAGAGTGGAACCGGATGTGGCGACCTTGGGCTACCGAATCCTGGAGCCCAGAAAATACAGGCGCATGGTTACCTTATCGCTACAGTGCAAATGATGAGGTGAGAGTGGTTAATACAAGCGGAAGTAATTTTTGGTTGGCCGATGCAAGTTTCGTACGCTTAAAGTTTTTGAATATTGCCTACAATCTTCCGCAAAGCTGGTATAAGAAATATGCGAACAATATTCGTTTCTATGTATCGGGATCTAATCTTTTTGTGATCAGTAAATTCAATAAAAAATTCTATGACCCTGAGATGGATAGAGGGACGTCTTTCCCTATTGTTAAGTCATTTAATGCCGGAATCAGTTTAACCTTCTAAATTTTAACATTAAAAGGAAATCAAAATGAAATATCTAAATCAATTTAAATCGATCCTTTATGTTGTACTACTAGTTGCCTTAGGCGCCTCATCTTGTACAAAGGGATTAGATTACGAAAATACTGGAGCGATAAATCCCAAAAACGTCTGGACAGATTCTGTTCTGATCAAGGCCTATTTAAATGATATATATGGTGGTCTTATGCCGCGCTGGGAGCTTGGAAGTGGAGCGAATGCCGACGAAGGGATAAACGCGGCAGGAGGAAATTTAGGCAGTTTCCAACAGGGGATTGTTGATGTAGCAGTCAACTTCACTAATTTGGATTATACCTATATCGACAAGGCCAATTATTTTATGGATCAATTGGCGGGTGTACAGGAGTCTGTACTCAATGCAACAACGAAAAATCGATTAATCGGTGAAGCTAAATTTTGGCGGGCTTGGAAATATTGGGAGATGGTCAGTTCAATCGGTGGTGTACCTTTGATCTTGCACACACAAGATGGTAGTGATCTCAATTCATTGAAAGTGCCCAGAAGTAAAACCTCTGAATGTGTTGCACAGATCATAAAGGACCTGGATGAAGCCGCTTCGTCTTTGCCTCCCAATTACAGTGGGGTTGACTATGGCCGTATAAATCGTGCAGCAGCTTTGGGCCTTAAAGCGCGGATTCTTTTGTGGTATGCTAGTCCGTTATTTAATGCAACAAACGATCAAGCGAGATGGACAAATGCGTATAATGCAGCAAAAGCTGCTGTGCAAGCTGCTGATGTTGCTGGTTTTGGACTGTTTGAAAACTACCGATTGATCTGGTATTCGCGAAATAAAGAGCAGATTATGGTTAGGCAGTATTACTATCCCGATAGTTATATGAATTTTGCTCCGATTAGACCTCTTGCATTCACGAATGGAAGTACAAACAGTGACCAACCGATACTTCCCTTATTGATTGCATATCCTAAACGTGATGGTAGTCCTATGCAGCTTGATCAGAACCAATTGTCCAATCCGGCTTATAATCAACAGTTCTTAACAGATTTTTATACCAATCGTGATGATCGTTTCTATGCAACGATCTGGTGTGGGGGTACAGTATATCCAACACCTGATGTCAATGTTATCGGAATGACCACTCCGCGGTCGCGCTCTTATTGGCAGGCCTGGACTTGGAAGGAAAAGGCAACGCCCAGTACTGTGCTTCCAGCTAGAGATAATAGTTTGTTTTCAGGGATTTCTCCACTGATCCAAAATGGTGATGAAAATGGTGTAACTGGATTTTTTCAACGTAAAGGTTTAGATACGCTTTTGGATAGAAATGCTTTAGTGGGTGTTGCGGCCAATGCGAAAAGCTGGTTTTCACCAATGCGTTATGCCGAGCTTCTTTTGAACCTTGCTGAATCTGCGAATGAAACTGGCCGGAGCGGTGAAGCATTAAATGCATTATACGCTATTCGGAAGCGCGCAGGGATTGCAGCAGGAACAGCGATAAATTATGGTATCACGGCGACTGGACAGGCAGATCTACGTCAGGTAATTATAAATGAGCGTCAGGTGGAACTTGCTTTTGAAGGATTCAGATACTCTGATTTAAGAAGATGGAAACGCTATGATATCTTAAATGCGCAAGGTACTAGAAAAGGGTTATTATTGATGTTAAATAAAGGTCAGGCCCTTCCAGGAAATACAGATAATATCATGAATGCTGCGGTAAGATCGAAATTCTCTGCTGTCGTTATTGAAAACTTAGATAAAACGGCTTCCGCTAATCAATTTTATAAACTCAGTCTCAAACACTGGTTTAATTCTTTAAATCCTGCACAAATTTCTATTGAACCAGATCAGCTCCCTCAGAACAAAGAATGGGGTGGGACCTTTGACCCCTTGCAATAGTGAGTGGTTATAATTCGGTTAATGCGCTGCAGCTCATGGTGCCTATGAACGTTACTTACATTAAGTTTAAAAAGACGTTAAAATAATAATAGAAAAGAGGCTTGTACATTTTTGTACAAGCCCTTTTTTATGTATAGTGTTCCTCTATATTTTCTTTTTTTGCCAATGTTAACTAAACCTAAATAGGGTGTAACAATGGATATTTTGTCTGACCGTGTTTAGTTGGTATGTACTTCTTTATAGGAAGATATTTTTCTGTTATTCTCAATTTTTGACTAGGGATTACTACTTTTCAATCGTCTTGTTAGAAAATAAACGATATTTGATAGAAGAAAAACCTAATATTAACCATGAAACGCAGAAAATTTTATTGTTCCTGTTTTTTTGTACTGACCTCTTTTTTTGCTTTTGGGCAGCAGCAAAATGATGCAGTTCAAAAGGTATACCTGATCTTCAAAACACATCTCGACATCGGATTTACCGAACTTAGTTCGGTTGTGGAGCAACGTTATATCAATGAATTTATTCCCAAAGCCATTGCTGTCGCTGAGGAGCTTCGGAATTCTGGGGCAAAGGAGCGTTATGTATGGACAACAGGCTCCTGGTTGATTGCTACTTATTTGGAACAGGCAAGTCCAGAGAACAAAGCACGGTTGGAAGCAGCTATTCGTCGTGGCGATATTGTGTGGAACGCAATCCCCTATACGGTGGAATCGGAATCGCTGAATAAAGCACTTTTTGGAACGATGTTGCAATTATCCAAAAAATTAGATCGCCAGTTTGGCAAACAAACGCGGGCAGCAAAGATGACTGATGTTCCCGGTCATACAAGAGGAATCGTTCCTTTGTTGAAAGAAAATGGAATAGATTTCTTGCAGGTAGGTGTAAATCCAGCGAGCAAAGTGCCAAATGTTCCTGCACTATGTCGCTGGAAAAGTCCCGATGGTAGCGAAGTGACGTTGATGTACCAAAAGGATTACGGTAGTGACATGATATTGCCTGACGGAAAGACAGCGATGGTCATTGCATTTACCGGCGATAATCATGGACCACATACCGTACAGCAGGTTAAAGAAATCTATGCATCCCTCCAGAAGCGTTACCCAAACGCTATATTGCAAGCTTCAACACTTAGTGATGTTGCTGATGTATTACGACCGATGAGAAATAAGCTCCCTGTGATGACACAAGAGATCGGCGACACCTGGATACATGGCTTCGGAAGTTCGCCTTTAATGATGGCTCGGTTTAGAGCCTTATCCAGATGTTATGAGACTTGGGTTCAAGAGGGGCGTATAAATCCAAATAGTGATGCTGCCATCCGCTTTGCCATTCATCTAGGCCTCGTGGCCGAACATACTTGGGGGTTGGATGTCAAGACCCATTTGCAACACTGGGATAAGTACCGTTTTTCAGATTTTACGCAAGCGTTAACATTACCTGCGTTCAAAAAAATAGAAGCTTCCTGGGCCGAAAAAGAAGCTCATGTTGAACGGTCACTGCAATATCTACCCAAAGATCTGCGCGCTGAGGCCGATAGTGTTCTACAGCAATTGGCACTGGTTCCTAAACCCAAATTTGAAGGACAAGATAGTTCGCTACAATTCACCAAAGATGGATCATTCCAATTGGATAAAAAAGGTCTTCGGATGAAAATGGGGGAACTAAGCTATCAGAGTTTTTCAACTAAGGAATTTGAACGTTTTATGGATTCCTATATTACACAAAAAGTGGATTGGGCCATTCGGGATTTTGGCAAACCGGGACTAACCTCGGATATGTCCGAAAGCCGCACCCTGATAGCTTCTCTTCAGAAATCTGTTTATAATAAAACTAAAAATGAAATATATAATCGCTTGAGTCTAACGGGGGGAGATGGGGTCGAACAAGAGGTGCTCCCAAAACAGATCTATAGCACTTATCATTTCAATGAAACAACAAATCATATCCAGTTGAGCTACACCTTGGTGGATAAACCGGCTAACCGTTTGCCGGAAGCATACTGGCTGAGCTTCTATCCGAAGGATGTCCTGGATATACTCGTTGAAAAAGTAGGTCAACCAGTACGTGTATTGGATGTTGTGGAAGGAGGAAATAGGCAACTGCATGGATTGGATCATTACGTGGATATAGTGACGAACGCAGGTAAAATACGCATCCGTAGTAAAGATGCTTTGTTGGTAGCCGTTGGCGAGCGGGATTTGCTGAATTATTCAGTGCGTCAACCGAATATTAATAGTGGTTTACATTTTTGCTTATTTAATAATGTTTGGGGAACTAATTTTAGAATGTGGTTTGGTGGTACAATGACATACCGATTTGATATGGAATGGATACCGCAGAAAGCAAAATAAACATCTTGTAGTGGAATACAAAATAACAAGGAAGTGACTATAATCGAATCGCATATTGGGATAGACAATCGGGGTATCTAAAAAACGAAGGAGCGAACTCATAACCCCGTTGAAATAAACACGAATAAATAGTTATTTATATACAAATAAATAGATTAAATACAATGAAAAATATTACGTTTCTGGTTGGCCTATTGATCTCGGGATTGGGATTTCCTGTATTGGCGCAGGAAGTAAAAACGAATTTAACGGAAATACATTTTAACCAACAGGGCTACTATACTTCAATTAAAGTAGACGGTAAGGAGCTTCTTGAGGCTGGTAAATATCCAATCCTGTCGGTTTATAAAGATCAAAAAATCATACAGCCAAAAGGGCTTAAGGTTAATGGGGACCGTTTTTCAATAACGATGGAGGACGGTCAGGCTGTCGAACTGAAAGTTGGCCAACATAAGGAAGCGATTACCTATGAAGTTCTAAAGCTATCACCGGCTTATAAGTTGCTGGTGTTTGGCCCTGTAAAAATTAAGCTTCACGAGGTTGTTGGTGAGGTCGTAGGAGTAGCTCAGGGGGAGGATCTGGCTTTTGGTATGCAGTCTTTACATGTTAAAACCGTTGCCGGTATTCCCAAAGATTATATTGGGAATTATAGTACAACTTTTGGCTATAAGGGAGCAAATAGTGACCTATCCGTAGCTAGTATTTCATTTGGTCATTTTGCAGCAGTGGATGCCGGAAATGGAACTGTATTTCAGTTGTCTGCCAAAAATCGGAGTGAGGGGGAATTGCAACAGGTGAAAGGATTGAACAATATGATGACATTGCCTGTTGAAGGTCCCGATGGATTAATCGTTGGGGCTAAAGTAGCACTCTTTGGTGATAAACGAAGCCAGATATTAAAGCGGATCGGAAGAGTGGAGGTGGAGCAGGGCTTGCCTCATCCTATGATCGAAGGGGAGTGGGCTAAGGTATCACGTGACGCGATGCGTTCATACTTGATTACAAACTTTTCCGCTACCAATTTGGATTTTGCATTGGAAAAGACAAAACTCGCAGGATTTAAAAATCTATACCATCCCGATCCTTTTCTTAATTGGGGACATTTCGAGTGGCGCAAAGAGTTGAGTACAGAAGCTGATGCTGGCATGAAAAAATTGGTCGATAGGGCTGCGCAGCGAGGAATCGATATTGGTATCCATACCTTGTCTAACTTTACGACAACCAATGATCCTTATGTTACACCAGTCCCCAGCAAGCACCTCCTCAAACAGGGTGAATTGAAACTCATTGCTGCATTGGATGCTAATCAGCAAGAGATCACTGTTCAGAATAGTGAGCTTTTTTCCTTACCGCTGACACTTAATACACTACAGATAGAGGACGAGCTGATCACTTATGGCAAAGCCGAAAAGAAGGGGGATCAATGGATATTGACCAATTGTGTGCGGGGAGCGTTTGGTACCAAAAAAACAAGCCATGGGGTAGAGAAAAGTGTCTATAAATTATGGGATTATCCCTATAAGACTTTATTTCCGGATTTAACGCTTCAGGATGAATATGCCAAAAGACTGACCACAATTTTTAATAAAACAGGTGTGAAACAGATTTCATTTGATGGTCTGGAGGGCTGCATGTATACCGGCCAGGATTATTATGCAACAGGCAAATTTGTGGCTGATTTCTATCAAGGTCTTGAAAATAAAACTGGTCTCATCAATGATGCCAGTCGTCTCGACCATTATTTATGGCATATCCATACCCGGATGAACTGGGGTGAGCCTTGGGGCGAAGAAATGCGTACGGGGCAGGTCAAAAATCGGATCAAGAACCAAGCTTATTTTTATCGCAACTTGTTCCCACGAATGTTGGGTTGGTTTTTGGTACGACTAGCGGATAGAAAGTTTGAAGCCACCTCTTTGGAAGATCTGGAATGGGCACTCTCCGAATCCGCAGGTTTTGATTCAGGATATGCCATGAGTATCGATATGAAAACTTTACAACAACATGGACAGATAGACTTGTTATTGGAAAGCATGAAGAATTGGGATCAACTGCGATTGGCCGATGTTTTTACGGCGGAACAAAAACTCAGGCTAAAGGATCCAAAGACCGAATGGCATTTGGAAAAGATTGATGATACTAAATTTATGCTTTATCCATTATTTGTCTCCAAAAGATACCATTGTGACCTCTCTTCGATGCAGCCGGGACAACCTGGGGGAGCAGACTGGTCATGGGAATCTCCGGAAGAGAGTTCATTTGCCTTACGGATAAAAGTAGAAGGTGACGGTATCATCGAAAATCCATCTTTTAAAACCGATAAGGGTATTGTCAAAATCTTGGGGAAACTAGAAAAAGATCAGTATATCCTATTGGATCATAAAGGAAAAGCAATATTAACAGACAAGAATTATCGCCTTATTGCGGATTTATCTGTGGAGGGGACCGCCATGCTGCCAAAAGGTGGTTCTGCTATCGCATTTTCTTGTGACAATAATGGGGATGAAAAGCCAGAGGTTATCATCAGATATAATACACGTATGAAGGGTGAATCGGTAAGTTTGACGAAAAGATAGCAGATTGAGTAAAGACATAGTGAGTATCGAAAGTGATTTTATTCGGGTCAATATGCTGGAGGTTTCTGAGGGTAGAGCGGGCTTGGCCAAAGTAACCTTGTTTCGATAATTAATAATTAAATTAAGATAAATACTACTATTATGATGAAGCGCTACTGTAAGTCATCCACGAAACTGGGATTTGCGCTGGCTTTGACACTATCAATTTTTGGCCGGGTGTCGGCACAACAGGTATGGAGCCCTGACAATGGAAACGGAACGTTTACCAACCCTTTGTTTTGGGGTGATTGGCCCGATCCGGATGTTATCCGTGTTGGTGATGACTTTTATATGATTTCAACGAGTATGCACTATGTACCGGGTGCACCGATTGTGAAGTCTAAAGATTTGGTGAATTGGGAAATGGTAGGTTATGCCGTAGATCGTTATGAAGAGGATCCCCGTTATAATATGGAAGGAGGAACTTTGTACTTGAATGGTTCATGGGCAGCAACCTTGAAGCATCATAATGGAAAATTCTACGCTGGATTCTGTACACCATATGGTTGGGGGCGAGAAAAAGGTAATTTTTCCATCTGTGAGGCAGATAAAGCTGAAGGTCCCTGGAAGCGGACAATCTTTCCTGAATACCTCTATGACCCAGGACTGTTCTTTGATGATAATGGTAAAGTTTATGTCGTGCATGGACAAGGTACACTATATCTAACGGAATTAAATGCAGATGTTAAATCTGTGAAGAGCGATAAAGTCAAAATTTGGCAGGGGAGTTTCAAGAATGCCAAAGAACTTGGAGGAAATTTTGGAATGGAAGGAGCACATATGTACAAGATCAAGGGCAAGTATTATATCACCTGTCCGGCCGGTGGAACACAGGGCTGGCAGATTTGTTTGCGTTCAGATAATATTTATGGTCCTTATGAACACAAATTGATTCTCAATGATAACAGTTCCTATCCTGATAACGGCCTACACCAAGGTGGAATGGTGCAATTGAAAAACGGGGACTGGTGGTTTATAATTATGCAAGATCGCGGTGCCATAGGTCGGGTCCCTCATCTTCTGCCTGTCAAATGGGAAAATGGCTGGCCAATGCTCGGAACCGGTAACAAGGATGTCATTACCTATAAGAAACCAAATGTCGGAAAGACTTACCCCATAAAAACTCCGGCTACGACTGATGAGTTCAATGGTTCAAAACTAGGATTGCAATGGCAATGGAATCATAATCCTGACAATAGCAGATGGTCACTGCAAGAACGTAAAGGTTATATGCGTTTACATGCTTCACGCGCAGATTCTTTAAAAACGGCCCGTAATACCTTGACACAACGTGTGCAGGGGCCGAGTTCGGAAGGTACTGTTGAAATTGATCTGAAGGGATTGAAAAATGGCAATGTAGCTGGCTTTGGTATCTTTGAATTTCCTTATGCTTTCGTCGCTGTGGAACAGGTCAATGGCAAACGAAAAATTATCATGAGCAATGATGATAAGATTATTGAGCGCAAAGAGAATTTTGAAGGTGACAAACTATGGGTGCGGGCGCGTGTGACCGATAAGGGATTTGTTGCGAAATTTTATTATAGTACCGATGGTGAAAATTTTTATGTCATTGGAAATGATTTAACCATGCAACTCGGCTTACCTTGGACAGCAAACCGTTTTGCACTGTTCAACTATAGTAAAAGTGCTGAAGGGGAGGACGGTTATGCCGACTTTAACTGGTTTAGATTCACGAATAAGTAAAATAAGTTTTAAAAATAATAGCTGATATTTGCACGAAAGCCTAGTATAATTTGACGATACTAGGCTTTTTTGCTGCTTTTTGCAAAATGCATAACTATTCTGATACAGTATTGGCAATAACAGTGATTTTAAGTAAGTTTAGAAAACAGTACCAAGAACCACGCATGAAGCAGTCTCGTGAGAAAATATGAATATTGTTGACAAACAGACCTTAGCAGATTTAAATGTTACGAACAGTCAGTATAGAGACATGGTTGATTTTTTTGACCGTACAATTACATGGGGTGGTCGAGATACCCTGTATACGTATTTTCTTGAACCGCTTTCCGCCAAATCGGAAATAGAAGATAGACAGTGGATTATTCGTTTTATGCAAGGGGCGGATATTACGGATATTCTGGATAAATATATGATGCAAGATCTCGAAAAATATTTATCGTTACCATTGGAACCCTATTCAGCAACCAAAACATCCTATTACTTGGAACTGGTATCGACAAATTTTCTTTCGTTAGACTTCAAAAAACGCGATCTATTAATCAGACGCTCTATTTATGAAATAGCGAAAATCATAGATTATCTCAACGTATTTCTCGGGTCCATTAAGTCTCAGCATCCCACCAGAAGTATTATAGCCAATTACTGCGATAAAATTGATTGTGTACTTGAAGATATCGATCAGGCTGAGTTTGAAAAACTGTTGAAAAATAAACTGTCCCTGGAACTGATGATTAAATATGATTATCAGTTTAGGAATATAAAGCGAAATGCAATACGGGAAGTATTTGAGGTTTTATATCAACTGGACGCTTTGTATGGTGTGGCTCAAGCTACCAAAGGTAAGCCCCTTAATTTCCCTAGTATTGACGATCGAAATTTAGGTTCCGATATGATAAAAATAGGGGCAGCGTATAATCTTTTTCTAGAAGATCCGGTCAAGAATGATATTGAAATAAAAAGAGGTGGTAACTTATGGTACCTTACGGGCGCGAATATGACGGGCAAGTCTACCTTATTGAAAACCATTGGAACCTGTGTGTATTTGGCGCATCTTGGCTTTCCTGTCCCTGCGGAGGTTATGGAAACGGTGTTGTTTGATGGGATATCAGCGACAATAAATCTAGGCGATAATATCAATGCGGGTGCGAGCCATTTTTTTAACGAGGTACTTCGTGTAAAACACTTAGCTGAATTACTTGCTGCGGGTAAAAAGATGTTTGTGCTGATGGATGAGCTATTTAAGGGCACAAATCACAATGATGCCAGTGAGGCAACATTGGAACTCATCAACTGTCTTCACAAATTTGACAATAGTGTATTCTTATTATCTTCCCATATCACTGAAATCTCATCTTTGCTAGCTAGAGGAACTACCATAATGAAGCACTTGGCTGTCAGGCTAGATGAGGAGAAAGGACTCCTGTTTACCTACCAGCTTGCCGAAGGTGTGGCCGAAGACAAACTAGGCATGTGGCTCCTGCGGCGAGAACATGTATTTGATATTTTGCGGAAAACTCAGTCACAGCAATGATCGCAATAGTTTAGATTTTATTTTCTTTAAAAGCATACTAGGGTTGCGGTGATTCTACACGTCTTATACAAAGAGTTTCTTTAGATAAAAAATCAAATTTATGATAAAGGTTATTTTACTTGCTCTATTTATTCCGCTTATTTCTATTGTACATGCACAAAAGATAAATTTGGAGAGCCCTACGGCTGTATTGCAGGCTGAAGTAAATTTTACTTCACAGAAAAATTCCATACAATTATTGTCCAGTGCTAAGAAGGTGCTTACGACTATTGATCTGTTAAACTTTGACTGGACTGAGAATATTGTAAAAGGAGACTGGCGACTATCCAAAAGTAATAAGAATACAGTGCGTCAGAAATGGAAACCTGTTTTTGGAGAATGTGATAATATCAAAGATTATTATAATCAATTGGACCTGCAATTGGAGTCTAGTGGAAATAAAAAGAAAATCTATGTGTATATACGACTTTATGATGAGGGAATAGCCTTAAAGTATGGTTTTGATGCCAATGATTTTTCTGGCGCTGCTATTAAATCTGAATATACAGCCTTCCACTTTGGGACTGATGCAACGACATGGGTGTCTGGCGCTGCACAAAGTGCTTATACAAAAACGAATCTGAGTCAGTTAAAGGGTGAGTTCGAGAGACCGCTGGTTGTCAGTCCTGCGCCACAATTATTTATGGCCATTGGAGAGGCAGCTTTGGTGGATTATGCCCGTATGAAATTTACTTATCAGGAAGAAAAACAAAGCTATGTTGTTCAGTCTGCACTATCCGGAGCAGTTGATTTAGATCAGGCTGGATATGAAAGTCCTTGGCGTTATGTTATGGTGGGAAATTCGGCTGGAAAATTGGTTGAAAATAATTATTTTGTTCTTAACCTCAACAAGCCTAACACAATTAAAGATACCTCTTGGATAAAGCCCGGCAAAGTGCTGCGTGAGGTGACTTTGACCACTGATGGTGGGATTGCAGCAGTTGATTTTGCAGCACGTAATCAGATTGCTTATGTAGAATTTGATGCAGGCTGGTATGGACCTGAGGAGTCGACTACCTCGGATGCCTCTCAGGTAAACGTTGATCTCGCACGTTCCAAAGGCCCTTTGGATCTGCAATATATTATTGACTATGCGAATAAAAAAAATGTAGGTATCTTACTTTACGTCAATAAAAAGGCCTTGGAAAAGCAGTTGGATGAAATCCTACCAATTTATCAAAAATGGGGCGTCAAAGGCCTTAAATTTGGCTTTGTTAATGTGGGTAGTCAAGAGGCTACGGTATGGCTTCATGAGGCTATTCGTAAAGCCGCTAAATATAAATTGATGGTTGATGTACATGATGAATATCGGCCTACGGGGTATTCCCGCACTTTTCCAAATCTGATGACACAGGAGGGTATTCGTGGTGATGAGGAATCGCCGAGCTCTGAACAGAGTCTGACGACAATGTTTACACGTGCCATTGCAGGTGCTGGTGATTATACTAACTGTTATCATGCCGTTCGTGTAAATACCAAAATGGGAGGGAAGGCAGCCCAAATGGCCAAGGCAATTATGATCTATAGCCCATGGCAGTTTATCTATTGGTACGACCGTCCGGCTAATGCACCGCATAAAGCTGGTGGCGCAGGAGGAGAACACGAAAGCTTGATTGATGAATCTGAAAATACCCTAGAATTTTATCGTGGTCTCCCTGTAACTTGGGATGAAACCAAAATTTTGAAATCGGATATTGGAGAATGTGGTGTTATCGCCAGGCGTTCGGGAAATCGCTGGTATATTGCTATGCTTGGCGCAAATATAAAACAAGATATCAAAATAGACCTTTCTTTTGCCGGGAATCCGGAACGTTTCAAAGCACATTTATGGAGTCAAGATACACAGGATCTAATCAATAACATCGTAAATAAAAAAGAGCTCAAGCTTAATTCGACAACATTTGCTACAGTGCTACCACCTAATGCAGGAGCCGTATTGATTGTAGATACCTTGAAATAACTGTCGTTCAATCTTTAATACTTTTAAAATCAGCCATTGACATTAATGGCTGATTTTATTTTAGCCTCAATCTATGTTTTTACCCTTTTGGCAAATGATGATGAATTTAAAGGGCTGCAAAGAAAACACCAATAATAGTCAAATTTGACGTGGTTGTAGTGTGGACATATTTGAAACTTTACAGATAAGAAAGAAACAATTTGTTAGGTAGGGAGAGATAAAACTCCATTGCAATGAAGACAAAAGCTTTCCATATTTCTAAACTATGTAATGAAACAGATAGCAGACAACTTTGATCAATTATTTAAAGCGTATCATTACCGATCGTTTTTATTCGCAAAATCTTTTGTTCATATTGATGTGGTTGCCGAAGATATCACTGCTGATGCACTTATGATAACATGGATACGAATGCAGGAGGAGAATTTGTTATCACCAAAAAGCTTTCTGCTAAAGGTAATTAGAAATAAAGCTCTGGATTATCTGAAGCATCAGCGAATACATCGGCAATTGATAGAATCTTTGGATAATTGGGACGAGTGGGAACAGCAACTGCGGATTGACAACTCAAACGAAGTCAATGATGGACAAATTTTCCTAAAAGAAATTAAGCAAATAACGCAGCAAACCTTGGATACAATGCCTATGAAGACGAGAGAAGTTTTTGAATTGAGCCGGTTAAGTTATGTTAGTGGTAAAGAAATCGCTCAACAATTAGGGATTTCACTAAAGGGGGTGGAGTATCATATCACCAAAGCGCTTAAAGTATTGACGGTTAACCTGAAAGAATATATGCTGGCTTCTTAGTATTTTAGATACTGGATTTTTGATTAAATAACATGTACAATCAAGGAATAGATAGGGTAATATTGGGGACAGCTGGATTGGGTGGTGCCTGGGGAGCTGTGGACGAGGAAGAGTCTGTTCAAACCATATTTGACGCTTTGTCCCATGGAATTATGGCATTGGATACAGCCCCGGCCTATGGGCGCGCAGAACATTTTGTTGGCATAGCCTTAAAACAATGGGCAGGAGTGAAGCCTGCAATTAGTACCAAAGTAGGCCGATTAAAAGGGGATACTGCTACCCAGGCTCGTTATGACTACTCGAAAAGGGGGATGGAAAGGAGTCTAGAGGATAGTCTAGCTAGACTCGGAGTACCACAGGTTGATGTACTTTTTTTACATGAACCTGCTGTTGTAGCACCAGAAATGGCCGAAGGGGTCGTATGTCAGATGTTACGGTTTAAAGAACAGGGCCTAGCGAAGCAGATCGGCCTAGGTGGTAACCTGCCGGAATGGTTCAGGCCATTTTTCGTAGAGGGGCAATTTGATGTTTTAATGGAGTATAATAGGTTGAATGCCTGTAATCTAGATGCAACTCATAGCACTATTCCGATATGTGTGCAAGCTCAAAAAGAGTACTATGCTGCGAGCCCGCTGAATATGGGATTGTTGGGATGTAATTTTAGGCAATTCTCTCAGTCAATACCCGACTGGCTTGGTTCCAAAGAGGTGGAACAGGCAAGACGGGTGCACGCCATTGCGGAACGGTATGGTATGCTGTTGGATGTAATGGCATTACGATTTTTATACACAATACCCGCATCTTTTAAAATTGTAATAGGAGCTGCAAATCAATATCAACTAAATAGTTCCCTTAATGCGATTAGCCACGGTGCTCTGCCGGTCGCGATTTATAATGAAATACTGCAAACGTTTAACGAGAATAAATGAATAGAATAGAACAGGAGATTTTTAATATCCAAAAAATCAGTATTCGAGTCTTAGAACCAGTCGCGACGATAACTCCTTTTCAAGATGCAACAATGGGACCTTTCCCGAGTTTCGGCCTGTCGATCATCCGTATTGAGGATGCTGATGGTTATGTTGGTGAAGCTCCTGTATATAACAGTTATAACAATATATTAGAAACCTGCTTATTTCCGATATTATTTCATTGTGAAGGCATGTCCTACCAGGAGTTTTTCCCAAAGTTGTATTGGTCTATCCGAAATGAAGGATTTAAAGGTGCAGCCTCTGCTTTATTGGGACAGGTCGACATGGCCCTTCATGATTTGGCGGCCAGCAGGCAAGGTGTACCCTTGTATCGTTATATCGGTGGGGAAAGAAATCGGGTAAAGATCTACGGTAGTGGAGGGGGAACCAATTATACATTGCAGGAGTTAGAAAATGAGGTTGCCTTATTTTTGGATGCTGGAGTAGATTGCTATAAAATGAAGATCGGTAAGGATTTCGGAACGAATATGGCCGCCGATATTGATCGGGTAAAACATGTGCGTAAATTGGCGGGGGATCAGATGCAAGTGGCTGTGGATGTTAATCAGATCTGGTCTTCAGCAGATGTATTTAGATTTATAGATGCCATTGGTGAGGATGAATTATGTTGGCTTGAGGAACCTTTACATTCTGCGGCATACGATCAGATTGAAGAGCTCTGCAAGCGCACATCGGTAGCTGTGGCCTATGGTGAATCTGAGCGTACTTCCAAGATTTTTCCCATGTTGGCTAATTGTGGTGTCAAGCATTTACAACCGGTACCCACCCAGTTTGGTGGCATAAGAGAATGGATGGAAGTTCGGGACTTATGTGCGAAGCGTAATTTGCAGCTCTCTTCTGGCGGGTATTCCTTATATTCGAGCTTTTTAATGACAACAGCAAGCGAAAACAGTACGATCGAATATTTGTATTCCCTGATGTATGGTTTGGAAAAGTATTTTATGATTCGACCGACATTGGAAAAGGGGCATTTTCATTTACCAGAATCAGCAGGATTGCCTGTAAGGATTGATTGGGATTATTGTTTTAAAGAGAATAAAATCGTCCGGGAGCAGGTCTGGTTAAAGCAGGACTTACCAGGATATAATCCCCTAGTTAGCATGTAGCACCATAAAAATAGAATCTAATGAGCCTAACATTTAATAGTATTGATTATCTGGTTTTAGTATTATATGCAATAGCTCTGTTTTATATCGGTTTTCGCTTCAGTAAAAAGGAAAAAAGTCAACAAGATATATTTTTGGGTGGACGGTCGCTGAAGTGGTGGCAGATCGGTTTCTCTATCTTTGGCGCCAATGCTGGACCAATGATGTTGATCGGATTTGCGAGTATCGGATTCTCCCACGGTATTGTAGCTAGTAATTTCGAGCTGCTCGCCTGGGTTTTTCTGATGTTGCTGGCGATGGTTTTCCTACCTTACTACCTGAAAGCCAAAATAAGTACGATCCCACAGTTTCTACTGATTCGTTTTGGCAAAAAATCCTATAATTTTCTGATTGTATATAGTTTGATCTCCATATTGGTGGTATGGTTGGGTAGCGCTTTGTATGCGGGGGGACTGCTTATCTCTGGTGTCTTCGGTTGCCAGCTACTTACAGCCATCGTAATCATTGCTGTAGTGGCTACTAGTTTTACCGCAATAGGGGGATTGAAGGCTGTCGTTCGTACCGGAGTTTTTCAGTCTGTGATCATTATCATATCCTCTGTTATTTTAACCTTCCTTGGCTTTCAAAAGATTGGTTCTCTTGATGCTCTGGTCAGCCAAACTCCAGAATCTTATTGGAAATTATTTCTTCCGGCATCTAATCCCGAGTATTCATGGATAGGTATTGTATTGGGATATCCTGTGGTTGCCATCTATTATTGGTGTGCAGATCAGACGATCGTGCAAAAAGTGCTTGCAGCGAAAAACCTCAAGGAGGGACAATATGGTGCCTTATTTATTGGCGCACTTAAAATTATTATGCCGATCATATTTATTTTGCCGGGTATCATGTGCTTCGTGCTATTTAGGGACACCGAGCCAGACAATGCCTATATTACCATGATCAAACAATTGATGCCCCACGGTTTATTGGGTTTGAGTATCGCAGCTCTGATTGCTTCATTGGTGGATACGGTATCCTCCAGCTTAAATTCGTTCTGTACAGTATTTACATTGGATGTGGTCCAACAATTTAAAGTGCTGAACAGTAATCAGCAAAGACGTATGGGGAAGTGGGTAACGGTATTTGTTGCCTTGGTAGGGATTGGAATAGCCATGTTATTTTCCTATTCCGGAAAGGGTTTTTTTGATCTGACACAAGGCTTGGTGTCCATTTTAGCTCCGCCACTGGCCGTAGTCTTTCTTTGGGGAGTTATCTGGCGTGGCGTCAATGGTATTGCTGCCGAAGTTGTACTCTATGGTGGCGGCCTTGCCTGCTTGGTACTGGGTATCTGTCATGTCCTAAATTATCCCTATCAGGGCTACTGGCCGCATTTTTTAATGCTTTCTTTTTATATTTTTGTCGCATTGAGTCTTGTTATTGTTGCGGTGTCACTCTTGACCAAATCCAAAGATAATCTGGAAATACCAACTTTGTTTGAACAACACAAAGGAGAGACAGGAGGGCAGTCTAAATCTGTCTGGCTGAGCTGGGCTGTTCTAGCAATTGTTATGATCATGATTTATCTTTATTTTAATTGACATTATTCGTGAATTGGTATCCGATCTAATCTGGTTTCAACATATCGACCATTTAACTGATGGAATAAACAAATTGGAAATGAAAATTCTTATTCGACTATTAGGACTATGCACCGCTGTGTTATTTGTAATGTGTAAAGGGGAGGTCTCAAAATCTCCGTTGCCTGACTATGATGAGCATGTCTTTGTTGTCAATATTGTAGACGATGCCAAAAAATTAAAGGAATACTTGACTTATCACAAGCAGGTGTGGCCTGAAGTGGAAGCTGGGTTTAAAAAAGCAGGTTACCAGCGGATTGCACTTTATCGTTTCGATAAACTGATTGTTATGACAATTCGTGTACCTTCGGGTGCCGATCTGGCAAAGATGGGTAAGATAGCCGAATCCTACAGCCCAAAATGTGCGGAATGGAACCTCCTCATGAATACTTATCAGCATGGGGTCCGCGGAACCAGCGAAAAACAGACATGGGTAGAAACAGATCTTTTTTACGAATTTAAAAACAAATAGCTTCCGGCGTACGGTATTGCTTTAAGAATTCACGGGGTGAACTACCTTTGACATCCTTAAAGTGTTTGTTGAAGTTTGAAATATTATTGTAACCGCTTTTATAGCAGGTCTCTGTAATATTATATCTTCCCTCCATCAATAATTTAGCGGCATGACCAATGCGTATTTCTTTTATAAAATCTACTAAAGTTCGATTGGTCTGCATTTTAAAAAAACGACAAAAGGCCGAAGAAGTCATGGGGACAACAGAAGCCACATCCTGTAAAGTGATATCTTCCCTAAAATGCTGGAATATATAGTCAAAAACTCGATTGATCCGATTCGCATCACTGGAATTTTCAATGATATTAAAAGAAGGAGAAGATAAAGTTTTATACGATCTAGATAAGGCTAATTTGTCTAGAAGTTGTAACATCAATACAACACGGGATAGTCCTGTTGCGTGCAACATCTCTTTGAGAATTTCTTTGGCCTGTCTGACGATAGGGCCGGAAAATATAACTCCTTTTGCAGCATTTATAAACAACTGGTTGAGGAGGATAGCCTCTGGCTTAGTCAATAAATCTTTTCCCAGAAAATCAGGATAGAAATGTATGATGGTAGCACTTGCTGGTTTGTCTGTCTCAACAGTATTATGATATTGCCAACAATGTGGTAGATAGCTGCCTAAAAGTACCAGTTCATCTCCTTCGAAGTCTTCGATATGGTCGCCGATAAATCTTTTTCCGATACAATTTTCCAAGAGTGCAATTTCAAAATTCAAGTGCGACTTTAACGAAGTGTATTTCTTGATTTCGAGTTCTTCACTACGGACGGTAAATGATTGATCAGGTGGAAATGTAAAGTTTTCATAAATATGCTGCATCATAATAAAAGCTTTAAATCGTTTAAAAATCCTTGCATTATAGCAACCGGTTGCATAATTTAGTTAAAGGTAGAGAAAATTTTTGTTAATTTATAGCATTTAAGATGTCCATGTAGCAAATGTCCTATGCAAAATAACATAATAAAAGAGCAATTTATTGGTGGTTCGCTTTTTATATAATCGCGAAATTTACAGATAACCTGAGCTATATAAATGATACAAATAACCATGTTCAATAGAATACGCTTGTTTATGGCCCGGAAAGTATAAATTCAGCGTACAGGGAGTAAAATTGAAATAGAATGATGATCTCGATGTGAATTTCATGAGTTTAGCAATTTTGTGAATCAAGTGATAGAGCAGATCTATGGAAAGATCCGGAAGTAATTTTGCATAAACTGTATGATATAAAAATGAAAAAGTCGCGGTATAATTTAGAGTACCTTTTGACCTGTGTGTAAGTTGGGCTATTATTACGACCCAACTACTTATGTTATCAAACGACTATTGATCAGAATAATAAATCTAATAGATGAGAAGCAAATACAATATACTACTAAAAAAAATAGTGGGAAGCCTGTTGCTCTGTGTAACTACATTCAATAGTTTTTCTCAGGTCTGGTTACCCAAACAGCAGGATAAAAAAGGGATATTCCGTTTATTGGACTGCCATTATGAGGGTGCAAAATTAAAGCAAAGTTCTGTTATAGGCATACATTCCGACAACTGGGATGTCAAGCAGGAGATTTTGAAAAAGATAGGGGACAATGCGGTAAGTTACCGATTTATTTTTAAGGCGAAAAAGGCCATGAAAGATGTGGGGGTAGCCGTAGCTTTTGATGCATATGATTGGTCTAGCGATAATTTTGTTATGATCCCTGCTGTCGTCTATAATGGTAATAGACAACGTATTGTTAACCGCGAATATGCGACAGGGCTAGACAAAACGGATTATTATCGAAAGGATTTGGCACTAACATCCAATCCGATTCCCCAGCTTTCCCCTGAATTTGGCGCACGCTCCCAATTGGAGGTCAATATAAGTAATACTACCACGCCACTGATGGCCTACCTGGACCGCAAGCAAAAAAGAGGAGTTTTTCTTTTTACAGATCAAGGTATCACATGGAAAAGTGAGGTGAAAGACCATGCATTAATTGTTGAAGAAAGCTCAGATCGGAGCATAGCTAGTTTTGTTGTCAGTGCTCCTGGAGTAAGATCACGTAAACCCGAGTTTATTGGTTTTAGCGATAGCCCCGATCGTGGGATAACTGTAGCCCCAGGTGATGAACTTGAGATTCGGGTCACTAGGATAGAATTTCAGGCCGAGAATGTCGCTAGCCTCTACGCTCGTTTTATGAAGGAGCGGAAACTACACCTCAGGGAAGCATCTCCCCGTAATTTAATGCCGATGAGTGAAGTCCTGTCCCGCATGGCAAAAAATATTGATGAACGTTATTATTCAAAAGATAAGGTGGGATTTTACTGCCCTGAAAATGCAGATTGGATGTCCTATGGCTGGGTTGGTGGATTGATCAATACCTATCCTATGCTTGCACTGGGCGATAGTGTACATTTTGGACGAGTGAACAGCACATTCAATTTCGCACTTCCTCAGGGGCGTGGCGCCAGTGGTTATTACTATGACGTGCTTGGTGCAGATGGCCAGGTTATTTATCGGGATGGCGCCAAACTAAATCCAGGTATCGGATTGACGCGTAAAAATGCCGATGTCCTCTACTGGATGGTGAAGCAGTTTATGTTATTGAAAAAACAGGGTAAATCTTCTTTGATTGTCAAAGAGTGGGAAAACTCAATCCGGCAACTTGCGGATGCATTTGTGAAAACTTGGCATGAGGAAGGAACTTGGGGTAATTATTTGGCCGTTGAATCTGGTAAAGTAGCAGCTTATAATACAACAGGGGGGGCGATGGCTGTCGCGGGACTCACATTGGCGGCCTCTTATTTTAAAAACGACAATTATCTGCTGATAGCAAAAGAGGCTGCAAAAAAATATTACGGTGATTTTGCACTGGTTGGTTTTACTTCGGGGGCCTGTGGCGATATACTTCAAAATGCGGACTCCGAAACCGCAATCGCTTTGACTACTTCGTTGATGACACTTTTTGAACAGACCGGAAATCGGATGTATCTGGAGCAGGCAAAAGATCTAGCAAATTACACCGCTTCATGGACGGTATCTTTTCCCTATCAGTTACCCGAAAATACAGCTCTCGCTAAATTGGGAGCTAACCTAACAGGAGCTGTATGGGCCAGCACGCAGAATAAGCATGGTGCTCCAGGCTTCTGTACACAGTCCGGTGATGTGCTATTTAAACTTTTTCGGGAAACGGGAATAAGCTTGTATGCTGACCTGATCCGCGATGTTATTCATGCTCACGCTGAAGGTATCCAACCAAATGGAAAGATTACCGAACGCCTGACGTATTGTGATGCAGATAGCCGAGGTTCACGCGGTGATGGCGGTAAAACAGGCTGGAATGAAACCAATGGTGCACTGATGGCCCTGGAGATCCCAGGTCTTTATGTCCGCAAGGACAAAGGAACAGCTTACGCCTTTGATCATATTATCGTGAAAGTGATCAAGAAAACAAGTCAGGGTTTAGCTATGACATTGTATAATCCAACAAGCTATGACGCGAATGTCTCGCTGCTGGCAGAAGATGCCGTCCAATCAACGAAACCTTTGGGAGAAAATGCTTTTTTGGACTGGAGTAAAAAAATTAAAATCAAAGCTGGGGACACGGTTCAGATCACGATATAAGGAGGGGCAGTACAGATACAAGATGTTTAAAAATAAAGCTAATGAAATTTTTGAAAACTAAATTACTATGTCTCGGGTTGATGGCACTATCAGTTGCAGGCTATAGTCAGACAACATTAAAAACAGATTATTTTAAGATTGTGATCGATCAGAAAGGTTATATCACGAGTATGCAGAATATTACAAAGAAACCGAACCGGGAGTTTAGTCCAGCAGACAAACCTTCGCCTTTAATGGTGATTTATAATGCCAAGAAGCGACTATATAACTATCCAGAACAAGCCAGTTATTCTGCCAGTGATAAGATTATGACTTTACGCTATCCGAACGGTTCTACAGCACGAATCAGCATATTACCCCAGGCGAAATATTTCAAGATGAAATTACTCTCATTGACCAATTCGGAGGAAATTGAGGCGATTCAATGGGGTTCTTACCATACAAACATTACCAATTTATTGGGGGAGATTATCGGTGTAAGTAGGGATACAAGCGAATCTGTTAATTATGCCATCGGTATGCTAGCCTTAAATGACAATACGTTGGGCGGGACGGCAGATATTCAGGGTGATGCGGCTCCATTTCAGTACATTATCCATTCACCGGATGCAGCGCGTTTTCCATTGCCAAATGACCTGCATGAAGGCCAAATATTTACTTTAGGTGGGAATGGTATCAGCGATGTTGCCTTCTATGCGCACAAAGAACCTTATTATCGGATTATGTACGGGAATGCAGCTGAGGTGGATAAAAATGGACGGATATCCATTACGTACCAATCTCGGGATCGTAGAAGTCCACGCGAAGTCTACTATTCACTGATTCCTAATATGCCTTCCAACAAGCCGAATCATTTGCAGGTACAGCCTATTCCCGGAGTCGACTTTATCGGGTCCACGGTCGCTTTTTGGGGTAGTCCGGATAGTACTGCCTTGATGGATGTGGTACAAGATATTGTGCGTAAAGAAGGTCTACCGTACCCTACAGTAAATGGCAAGTGGGTGAAAGATCCAGCGGCCTATGTGCCGGATATATTGACTGAAGGCGGCAATTACGATAATATGATCAATTATACAGATCGGTTGGGATTTAAGGCAATCAGCTTGTACGACCAAGGATTTCTACGTCCAGACCGTGGTAATGAGGGGTACATTGATGGTAAAAACTTTGAACATAAACCGTTAAAATTCTCGAAGGGGAATGCGCTTTCTCATAAGGAATATGCTGTATTAGCCGCTAAACATAATATTGTGATCGGTCGTACACCGATTACAAATGCCCTAGCTCCAGGAACAAAAGATGCCAGCCCCGTTCCCAGTGACAGTATCTGGTATCAGCAAAAAAGACTTCTAGCAAAAGGTATCAGTGCTACCGATACTTTAATCTATGTAGACGACCCTACGCATTTGGAGGAGATTGGAAGTTGGGAAGGGCATGTCAAAAGTTTGAATATGATTAAAATCGGAAAAGAACTTATCCATTATTTGGGTGTAAGCGACACCAAACCATATAGACTATTGAATGTAAAACGTGGTTATTGGGATTCCAAAGCAACAGCACATCAAGCGAACGATACCTTGTATAAATTGCAGGTAACAATTAACTATGGTTATGATGGCCTGATCCCGAATATACAGTTACAGGATAAAATAGCGGAATATTACGCCGATGTATGTGCGATCAACGGTCTAGGCTATTATGATTTTGACGGTCAGGAATTTCTATTTAACAATGGTCATGGCTATTATTCCGCAAAACGTTTTTTCCGCAAAATGTTTGAACGGGCGAAACAACATGGCCTGGCGGATATTCGCTTTACAGGTGCTACTTTATCAGAGGGATCTTGGCATTACCAGAGTATATGGAATGTTGGTGGAGGAAAGAACCTGTACGATGCGCAGACGCGGGAATGGGGGAGCGCGACAAGTCAGGGGAAAGATTTACGTGACGTTTGCTATGCCAATTTCTTTCCGGCAGGTATGGGTGGAAATTTCCCAATTACAGAAAAATCCACTGTCGAAGAGTATGAACATATCCAGGCGATGTCTGTGGGGACTGGCTCGACTTATAGTCTGAAATTGAATCAGCAACAGGTGGAAAGTTGTCTGCAGAAGGATGCTATTTTCAAGACAATCCGTATTTGGGAAAATGCACGTGCTGCAAATGCCTTTCCGAGATGGGTGAAAAAAAATCTGGTGGATCCAAGCCAAAGCTTTAGGCTGGAGGAATTGGATAAAGATCATTGGAATCTTTATCGCCTGAATAAAGATGGATCAGGTAAAAAACTCCTGTCAAAATTGACTCGTGCTAAAGGCTATTAAAAAGAAAGCCTGTGTTCTGTTTAAGCGGAATACAGGCTTTTACTAAAATTTAAATGATGCGAATGAAAGTAAAGTTTTTGATTGTATGTAGTTTCCTCTTCAGTATCGGTTCTTTGGTCGCTCAAACGGACTCGAAATCTAAGGAATATCATGTTGCTATCGGGGGTAAAGATGGACAGGCTGGTACACGGGAAAAGCCACTCCGAACCATTATGGCGGCGGCGAAGCTCGCTATGCCCGGCGATATCATCACGGTCCATGAAGGAGTCTATCGAGAGCATATTGTTCCGCCAAGAGGTGGGCTTTCGGAAACAGAACGGATTACCTACCGTGCGGCGAAGGGCGAAAAGGTCGTCATCAAGGGCTCAGAAGAAGTGAAAGGCTGGAAATTTTTACAAGACGATATCTGGCAATTAGAATTACCTAATTCATTCTTTGGTGCTTTCAATCCCTATCAGGAGGAGATTCGGGGAGACTGGTTTTGGCCTGCACCCAAAGAACGTAAATATCATCGTGGAGCAGTCTATCTCAATGGACATTGGCTGATGGAAGCCGCTTCCAAAGAACAGCTCTTGAAAGATCATTCATCCAAGGGGGGATGGTGGGCTTCGGTAGATCGAGAGAAGACATCAATATGGGCTCGATTTCCACATACCGATCCTAACCAGCAAAAAGTAGAGATTAATGTACGCCGTCGGGTTTTCTATCCTGACCAGCCTTTTGTCAATTTCATTACCGTGGACGGTTTTGTACTAGAACAGGCTGCTACCAACTGGGCTCCACCGACAGCCGAGCAGGAGGGACTTGTGGGCACACATTGGAGCAAGGGCTGGCGCATCGTAAACAATACCATACAGTATTCTAAATGTGTTGGAATTGCATTGGGAAAATATGGTGATCACTATGACAATAAAGATACGGAGTCTGCCGAAGGCTATGTCGGCACAATAAAAAGAGCGCTAGCTTTTGGTTGGAATAAAGATAGTGTCGGTGGTCATTATGTAGGTAATAATAAGATTGCCTATTGTGAGCAGGCTGGTATTGTCGGGAGCATGGGCTGTTCATTTAGTACAGTCGAACATAATACAATCCATGATATTCATATCGAACGCTTGTTTACCGGGGCGGAGATGGCCGGAATAAAATTTCACGGTGCAGTAGATGTGAGTATCAGGAATAATCGCATTTTCCGGACAAATATGGGGATTTGGCTAGATTGGATGGCTCAGGGAGCACAGATCACGAACAACTTATTTGACCACAATGATCTTGATGTATTTTTGGAGGTGACGCACGGACCTGCTATATTGGCCAATAACGTCATGCTCTCTACAAAAAATCTATCAATGAATGCGCAAGGAGTAGCATTTGTGCATAATCTTTTTGCTGGAAAAATCGAAGTAATAGCCTACGATAGCCGATTGACACCCTATCTTAAACCGCATTCAACAGGACTTGTCGCGTTAAAAGATAATCCCGGTGGCGACGTACAGTTCATCAATAATATTTTTGCAAAAGGAGCAGATATTAGCGATTATAACAAAGCCTTCCTTCCTGTATTATTAGATGGGAATATTTATTTAGAGGGCAGTATCGGGGTTGCGACCAATAAGGTCAATGAACGAATGGGCGAAATTCATGCCGATGCCCAACAGCAAATGAAATCCTATGTAATGCATGCCGCAGTAGAAAAGGACGCATTAATTGATACCAATGAAGTAGCTGAAGTTAAGTTTATGGAAAAAGATGGCGAGGTTTATCTGGCATTTCCATTCTCCGAAAAATGGTCAAAACAAAAAAGGAACCTGGTGACTTCTAAATCATTGTTGCCAACGGTAATTTCCCAATTGCCTTTCGAGAATCATGATGGATCAGCACTTCAGATTGATCGCGACTATTTTGGTGAAAAAAGAAAGTCGTCTAACCCATTTCCGGGTCCTTTTGAATCTATCAGTAAAAGGGATAAACCCCAATTGATATGGTCTGAATCCAAAAAGCTACTACATTAACCGATAATTTCCCAATCAAGTGTTATGATAAAATCGTCAAATCTTAAGATTGTTTTCTTTGCCTGTATCCTGAGTTTTTGTTCTAGCAACATGAGTATAGCACAAGAAGCTCTGTCAAAACAGGGATTGTTGCAAAAAAGTAAAGCCATCGTGTCGCAATATACCGCCAATTTTGACCAACCACCGGCACGGATACCCTCTCAAGTGGCGGTCGACGCACCCTTATTGGGAAATGGAAGCATGGGAGTTGCCATTGCTGGCCCTCCTGAAAAGCAAAGCTATTATCTGGCGCGAAACGATTTCTGGCGGTTGAAATCTGGATTTAATGAATCTTATCCTGCCGTCTTAGGGAAGGTAGAGCTTAGTATGCCCATGCTGAAAAAAGCAAGTTATCAAGTCAATGTTGATCTCTATACAGCGATTGCGACTTCTACGTTCAAGTCTGGAGATGCCTTACTGGTGATTAAATCTTTTGTTTCAGCTCAAAATGACTGTTTGATTTTACATCTTCAAAATAAGGGGATACTACCAATTAATGGACAAATAGATCTCCTTCTTCCTGACAAAGATCAGTTTAAAAATAATCCACCGACGGAAATGCTTTTCCCAGCGGTCACGAAAATGGAGCATGGGACGAACGGAACGACATTGATCAGTAGGGGCTTCGATACGCTGGTTGATATTCCGACAAAAGCTGCAGCAGCGGGCAGGATACTCGGACTGCAGCAACCTACTTTCAACTTGAATGTGGGAGACTCGTTAACCTATGTTTGTGCACTGTCGTCCAATTTCAAAAATAGAGATTGCGTGCAAGCTGTACTAAAAATAGCGAATGGATTGAAAGCGAAGAAGGTGGAGCTTTTAGAAAGTGCCCATAAAAAATGGTGGGCGGACTTCTGGGCTGAGTCCTATGTTGAAATCCCCGACAAGCTAATTGAAAAACAATATTACCGCTCACACTATTTGATGGGCTCCTGTAGTCGGGATACCCAATTTGCTCCCCCAATTTTCGGGACATGGATCACCAAGGAAATTCCAAATTGGAATGGTGATTATCATTTGAACTACAATTACATGGCTCCCTACTATGGACTTTATTCATCCAATCATCTTGGCGCAGCTAGTTCATATGAACAACCATTACTTGATTTTATGGAACGTGGTAAGTTTTATTCTAAGGAAATTGCTGGGATTACGGACGGTTTACTCTATCCTGTGGGGATAGGCCCCAAAGGGATGGAGACAACCCGTCAAAATGCAATTATGGAAAATACTTTTGGGGGATACATCAAAGGTGGACAGGTTGAGTATCAAGGCTTGTTCTTTGGACAGAAGAGTAATGTATCCTACGGTGTGACCAATATGGCTACAGCATTTTATACAACTTATGATCGTCGCTATGCGCGGAAAATATACTCTTATGTGCGGGGAGCAGCACAGTTTTGGAGTAGTTATGTGAAGAAAGATGCCAACGGTCGTTATGTGATTTTCAACGATGCCATCCATGAGGGAACGGTGGGAGACAGTAATCCGATTTTAAGTCTTGGGCTTGCTAGGCAAACATTACAGCTTGCGATGGATTTAAGCGCCTATTTAAATATGGACGACCAGTTAGCACTAAAATGGGCGGAGGTGAAAGAGAATTTGGCCGTATTTCCTATTCAGGAACGAAATGGGAAACAGGTTTTTCGCTATACTGAAAAAGGGCCCGCTTGGTGGAACGATAATTCATTGGGCATACAACATATTTTTCCTGCCATGCAAATTGATCTGGAAAGCGAACAGAACCTAATCGATATCGCACGGAATACCATTGAAGAAATGGGACGATGGTCTGATAACAATGGGACCAATAGTTTTTTTCCTGCGGCGGTACGGGTGGGATATCCTGCCGATCGTATTTTGCAACATCTCAACCAATATAGTAGACATACTTATCCTAATGGATTTCAGTTGGATAATCCACATGGAATAGAGAATTGCAGCACGGTACCGACTACAATAAATCAGATGTTATGTGGAACGCATGGTGCGGTTTTAAAATTGTTTCCTGTATGGCCAAAACAGCAGAATGCTCTATTTGCCAATTTGCGTGTCAACGGTGCTTTTTTAGTATCATCGAGCCTCAGAGATGGGGCGGTCGATTATGTCGAAATTTTAAGTGAACAGGGACAGCCACTAATCTTGGATAACCCCTGGCCGGGTAAACAGGTCTCCTGCCATAAAAATGGAAAAAAGACATGGCTAATGAAAGGAAACCGGCTACAAATAGATACAAAAAAAGGAGACCACTTTTATCTAGTGGCTGTTCGCTAGAATACATTGTCGCATAGTTGGTCCCAGGAACGAAACAATTTGATCAACAGGGGTGGTTAGCCGATTCGGCTTTGCAATGGTGGATATGAAGATAATCCGTTTTGGAACAACTGAAAAGAGAAAATCATTACTGACTAATAGATAAAACGATGAAATTTAACTGTTGTTTTTCACAATTGACTATACTTTTTCTATTGCTTGTAGTTGGAGGAAAGCAGGCTATGGCACAAAGCAAAAATTATGCTTTTCTAGATGTGAAAAAGAGCCGTGAAGAACGTATACAAGATCTGATTGCACGACTGACTCTATCAGAGAAAGTGCAGATGATGAAACATGAGTTTAAAGGAATTCCACGATTGGACATTCCAGCATACGATTGGTGGAATGAGGCACTGCACGGTGTTGCAAGGACAGAAGAAAAAGTGACGGTATATCCACAGGCAATAGGGATGGCAGCAACCTTCAATACGGTTGCGGTCAAACAGATGGGTGACTACACGTCGACTGAGGGGCGCGCGCTTTTCAATGAAGATTTAAAGGCTGGAAAAACAGGTAAACGTTATCGGGGCTTGACCTATTGGACACCCAATATCAATATCTTTCGCGATCCACGGTGGGGAAGGGGACAGGAAACTTATGGTGAGGATCCTTATTTAACGGGACAGATCGGAACAGCAATTGTTCAGGGACTGGAGGGGGATGATCCACATTATCTAAAGGCAGTTGCTGCGGCCAAGCATTATGCTGTGCATAGCGGACCTGAGCATAACAGACATTCTTTTAATGCCGAAGTAACAGCTTATGATCTTTGGGATACCTACCTCCCGGCGTTTCGCCAATTGGTCGTAAAAGCTAAGGTACATGGTATCATGTGCGCCTATAATCGTTTGGATGGAATGCCTTGTTGTGGAAATAATGTATTACTCAATAACATTTTACGTCAGCAATGGGGCTTTAAAGGTTATGTGACATCGGATTGCGGCGGTATTAATGATTTTGCCAGTGGACATAATACTCATCCGGATAATACAGCAGCCGTTAGTGCTGCCGTATTAGCGGGAACAGATCTTGAATGTGGTAATTTATATCAATTGCTGGAACAGGGGGTAAAGCAAGGTGCTTTATCTGAAAAAGACATCGATATATCCCTGACCCGACTTTTACAGATCTGGTTTCAATTGGGCATGTTTGATCCACAAGCGCTCGTGCCTTATGCGAAGATCGGTCGTGAGGTTATCGAAAGTAAATCACATAAAGCACATGCTTATAAAATGGCACAGGAGTCTATGGTGCTATTGAAAAATGAGCATAATGTGCTACCCCTTGACCCCAATAAAATAAAGAGAGTTGCTTTGATCGGACCCAATGCCAATAATGGACATGCGCAGTTAGCCAATTATTTTGGTACCCCTTCAGAAATCATCACTCCATTGAGCAGTTTGCAAAAACGTTATGGTAAGCAAATCGCTATTGACTATTTCGCAGGAACTGAAATCATGAAAAAAATAGATGGTGGTCCTTCTTCTGAAGAAATTGTTAAAAAAGTTAGTGCAGCAGACGTTATTGTCTTTGTTGGTGGTATAACTGCAGATTATGAAGGGGAAGCAGGTGATGCAGGGGCTGCGGGCTATGGTGCTTTTGTGAACGGCGACCGTTCTACTATGGCTTCTCCTGAGGTACAAACTACGCTTTTGAAAGAACTGAGGAAGGCAGGAAAACCGCTTATTTTGGTTAATATGTCGGGGTCCGTCATGAGTTTTGACTGGGAATCGCAACATGTCGATGCGATATTGCAGGCATGGTATGGTGGACAGGCGGCTGGGGATGCCATTACAGACGTGCTTTTTGGTCGGTATAATCCCGCGGGCCGTATGCCTTTAACAACCTATAAGAGCGATGCCGATTTGCCTGATTTTGAGGATTATTCGATGGCTAACCGAACCTACCGTTACTTTAAAGGTGAAGCACGTTATCCATTCGGTTACGGCCTGAGCTATACTAATTTTGAATACGATCAGCTAAATACTCCGGCGATGGTGGAAACAGGAACCGATGTTCAAGTAACAGTGCAGGTTACAAACACCGGTGATCGTGATGGCGATGAGGTTGTACAATTATATGTTGTTCATCAAAAAGAAGGAAATTATAAGGTTCCAAACAGTGCTTTAAAGGGATTTCAGCGTGTATTCTTCAAAAAAGGACGTTCTCAAAAGATAACTTTCACATTGACCCCTGAAGATCTGGCCCTGGTCAACGAAAAAGGTGAATTGATACAAAAAACGGGATCTGTGAAAATATATATCGGTGGTGGTCAACCAGGAAAATCTGTGGGAGTTGAGCGAGAAATTACAATGCAAGGAACAGCGTATCGACCTTATTAAGACAAAATAGAAGAAGGCTTGTATAGGTCCATATTTTTAAATAATCAACGAATAAATAATAATAAATGAAAGCAGTTTTCGGAATGATCCTAGCGCTGTTGTCCTTCTCCTTATTTGGACAACAGCAGGAAATTACACGCATGGGAAATGCGCGTGTTGAGCTTTTTGATCGGGACTGGAAGTTTTCCCGCTTTGGTTTGCAGGCCGATGGTAATCAATTGGCGGAACCGAATGATTTGTATAAGACCGAGTTTATCGATAATACCTGGCGTAGCTTGGATCTTCCGCATGATTGGGCTATTGAGGGACCATTCCGTATAGAATTGGCCAGTGAATCGGGAAAGCTGCCGTATAAAGGAATAGGATGGTATAGAAAACATTTTAAAGTCGAGAACCTTCAAGCTGGAGAGCGTGTTTATCTGGATTTTGATGGTGCTATGGCAAATGCCAAAATTTGGTTAAATGATCGTTATGTGGGAACCTGGCCTTATGGTTATAGTTCCTTTCGTATGGACTTGACACCCTATCTGAAAAAAGAGGGTGAGAATGTTTTGGCTGTACGTTTGGATACGGAAAATTGGGAATCAAGATGGTATAGCGGAGCAGGAATCTATCGTCATGTATGGATGGTGCGTACTTCTGCTGTGCATGTTGCACATTGGGGGACTTCGATTACAACACCGGTTATCAACGATCAATACGCCACGATAAAGAACGAAGTAACATTGGAGAACTTCCGTTTTTTTCCAGTACATGCTGAGGTAAAAGCCACCTATTTCGAGTTGGATGCGCAAGATAAACCTGGAAAACAAGTGGCGACTGCCAGTGGATTTGTAGACCTTCATGCCAATGCGAGTGGCAAAATGAATCTTGAAACACGTATCAATCAACCGAAACGCTGGGATATTCTGTCTCCAAATCGTTATGTGGAAAAGATTGAAATAATCGTTGACGGCCAAGTAAGCGATACATATTACAGTCCTTTTGGGCTACGGACAATTGAGTTTACAGCACATGAGGGCTTCAAATTAAACGGTCGCCGTGTGGATATAAAAGGCGTATGTAATCATCATGATTTGGGTTCATTGGGTGCCGCATTCAATAAAAGCGCATTGGAGCGCCAGCTTAAAATGTTACAGACAATGGGTATGAATTCCTTGCGTACCTCACACAATCCACCAGCGCCAGAATTATTGGAACTGGCGGATAAAATGGGGATCCTGATCTGGGATGAAGCTTTCGATGCATGGCGAACAGGTAAACGTGCTAAAGATTACAACAGACTATATGATGAATGGCACGAGCGTGATCTATTGGCGATGGTTCATCGCGACCGCAACCATCCTTCGGTTTTCATCTGGTCTATCGGTAATGAGGTGCTTGAACAGCAAGATGTTGAGATGACTGGGCATTTGGCTAATATTATCCGTCATGCAGATCCTACACGTCCGGTTTCCAATGGTTATAATGATCCTGATGGAGGTCGGGAATCGGGTGCTGCGACAGCGTTGGATATTATGGGAGTTAATTATTTCTTTAGTCAACAAGGACGTTGGGATAAAGATCCACGTTACAAGAATATGCCGACTTTAGGCAGCGAGACTTCTTCTTGTGTATCTTCTCGGGGAGAATATTTTTTTGGAACCGATTACGATGGCTGGCAGGTCACCTCCTACGATCGTGCTGCCCCGGGCTGGGGTTGTTCACCGGATGCACAGTTTCGGATATTGGCACAATATCCAAACTTGCTGGGAGAATACGTGTGGACGGGTTTTGATTATTTAGGTGAGCCAACACCATATAATTCGGCGGAGACCAATTTGTTGAATTTTAGGACGGATCCTGCGAAACGCGCTGAGTTAGAAGCTGCACTGGAAGAATTGAAAAAGAAGAATCCACCTTCAAGAAGTAGCTATTTTGGTATTATAGATCTTGCCGGTTTTCCAAAAGATCGGTTTTACCTATACCAATCCCATTGGCGACCAGAATTGCCGATAGCACATATCCTACCACATTGGACTTGGGAGAATAGAAAGGGAGAGATTACACCTGTTCACGTGTATACTTCCGGAACCGAAGCTGAACTTTTTGTAAATGGAAAAAGCCAAGGACGTAAGAAAAAAGCTTTGAGCCAAGATTTTAGATTACAATGGGATAGTGTTCGTTACGAACCAGGAACGGTCAAAGTGGTTGCTTATAAGGATGGTAAGGAATGGGCTAAATCTGAAATTAAAACTGCAGGAAAAGCGGAAAGACTTCAAATGGAGGCAGATCGTGTGACGATTGATGGGAAAAAATCGGAATTGGTGTTCGTTTCTGTCAAAGTAACGGATAAAAAGGGAACGTTGGTACCCCAATCGGACGCTCTGATTGATTTCTCGGTCGGAGGGGCCGGAGAAATAGTATCTACGGATAATGGAAATGCAATTGATTTTACTTCTTTCCAAAGTCATTCGCGTAAAGCATACAACGGAATGGCACTGGTTATCGTGAAGGCGAAAAAAGGAGAAAAGGGTGAAATCCGTATTAAAGCAACAAGTAAAGAGTTAAACCTGGCTTCCGTAAAAATAATGGTCAAATAACCTAATTTAAGTTTGAGTTAAACCAACAAAACCATTCTTTAAGATGGTTTTGTTGGTTTTGGATTTTAGCAATTTTTCTATTTATTCTGTTTCTCGTTTCTCCGGCCAGCCAACAAACACGCCGGTCTCCAAAGTTAACTCTCCAGTGGAGGGATTATAACTGTCTTTTGATAAGATGGGCATTTCTCCGGCTACCTTACTTTGTTCGGGATTATGTGTACGGTTGTGGGATGTGGGCACCTTCTCAAGATGGACCGTTTGGCCATTGATCTGTAAATTTTTCTGTACAATGGTTATCTTAGGCAATTTGTCATAATGTATCACAGTCATCCCTTCCAGATTTCTCGGTCTTTGTGCAAAATCTATAAAGTATTTGTATTGTTCTAAGAACGAGGTGATTTGTTTCCTCATTTGGATCTTTTTACCTGGGAATGCCAAAGACCCCACATTGCTGATCTTTTTGCTGCTTAAATCTTCGACATACATGGTGATCCAGGAATGTTCATAATCTCCCCAGCTGAAATAGGTTTCCTTGTGATTGATCGAGTCGGGTACCGCCTTGCCGGGGATATAACCGTCTTTTTTTAGCGTTATCCGATAAGCCCCCTTATGCCATCCCACGGTATTTCGGACACTGATAAAGTCGCCTTCGGCGTCAGAACTAGCATAATAACCTGTTGTTTTCAATGCCTTTTTCGTCCGTTCGAACCAGCGTGAAAAGATACCATTAAATTTGATTTCTTGCTCCTTGCCTGTCTTAACACTGATACCACCACCAGCGGATTGAATACCACAATACAAAGGAATATTGTTCAGCGCAATATTAAAAGGGGAAATATAAAATGAATAATGATCAGGTATATCGTCCTGCACTATAATATCGATGGAAATAGATTGGAAATCATTGATTGCCGAATCCAATACATAATAGGAATTGGTATAGTGTAAAGGAGGCAATATTAAGCTGTCAGGAAAGACGAATTCCGTAGCCATCTTTTTCTTGAGCTCTTGATCTATACTGCTGTTCTGGTACTTTTTTTTGAGTTCTTCTTTGGTTTGAGAAAATGCTGTCATACCAAATGATAGCATCAGCAACAATAGAGGATATTGATGTTTGAATGACTTCATCGATTTACTTTTAATTTGGTTTGAAAATAGGTATTATATTTTATATTATTTACTCATAAGGTTAAAATTCCATCCATAAATCACTGTCAGAACTACGGATCATAAATCATCTGGGACGAATTGTAAGAGCAGGAAAAACAGCTGTAAATGGTACTTTATATTTGTACAAGGAAATTATTTTAGCTGTATCCCATGTATTAGTTTATGGAAATTATTAAAGCATTTATCACTTATTTGGTTACTTACGTCATCACTTATTATAGCATCAGGTACGCACTCGCTGATAACATCTTAATTAGTACGATGAATATGGCTATTTCGGCATTAATTGCAGCATCCATTACAGCTTTACTAGCTGTAGATTTGTTGAGAAATAATAAGAATGAAGCGTAAAACGCTACACCCGAAAACTCAAATAGTATAGAGGCGTGAAAAAAGGGAGCCTTTTTATTCAAAAGCTCCCTTTTTTTGCAATATAAAAAAAACGATTTACGCTATCTTTTTTCGAATTTATACGAAAGTGTTGCCATAAAACTACGGGGTGGGATAGGGTTTACACTATAGTTTTCGTGAATGTAATAATTAAATGCATTGGTGATATTGGACAATTTTCCAAGAATGCTCCAATTTTTATAGGTGTATCCGGCAGAAAAGTCAATTGTGGTAAATGGACTGACAGAAATCAAACGATTAAGACCGTCTCGAACATTGATTTTGCTATTGTTCCATCCAGCATTCCGTCTGCCCGTATAAAAAGAAGAGAAGCCTAGTTTTAATCCTTTAACAGTTCCTTGTTGAAAAGTGTAAAATACTGTCCCATTTGCGGTATGGGCTGTGGTACCCACTAAGCGTACGTTTTCCTCACTTCCTGAAATTTCCACAACTTTCGTTTCATTTCCGGCTGTTGTTGTATAGCTTGAAATGGGACTTGTATGCGTATAGCGCATATAGTTGTAGGAATAACCAGCTGTCACATTTAGACCAGGTAATAATGTTCCCGTTAGCTCCGCTTCTAGCCCCTCAGAAGCTGTTTTTCCGGAGAACTCCTTCATGTTGGCATCGCCGTTTTCGGTGCCATCTGGTTTCAGCAGCAGCTGCTGTGCGAATCTATTGTTATTGATTCTATACCAGGCAAGATTCGCAGATAGACGACCATTGAAAAAATCATTCTTGATACCAGCTTCATATTGATCAATTATTGATGGTGCTAGAGGTTGGTAATTGATATCGTAGCCGGAGTTTGAGGTGAAATTATTCGCATAGGTTACATATATACTTGATGAAGGTATCGGTTGATAAATCAAGCCGAATTTAGGTGACCATGCTTTATCAACTTTGGCTCCCATTGGATTCCCTTGTCCATCTTTTGTAACAACTTCTTCTGTTTTATTTTCTTTGTAAGTAAATAGCTCGGAATAGGGCGTACGTTGATACGAATAGCGTATTCCGGCCAAAACTTTAAACTTCTCATTCAGTTCGATTAAATCCTGTAGAAATACACCGTATCGATAGATATCTGTTGTGGTTTTTGTCAACAGATCAGCTCTTGGGATATCAGTTCTCAATCCGTTGCCTGTAGTCGTATGCTGTGCTGTTTGACCCGGATTGAAAACATAAATCGCATCGTAAGGATTTGCTTTTAATACATTTTTGTTATCATAATAATTGATCCCTTCCATAAAAAATGCATACACATTTGCATGAGATTGATCTGCATCGGCACCGACTAGAATTTTATGTTTAATTGCACCTGTTTTTACAGTACCCGTTAAATTTAACTGCTGGTTGGCTGTAAATTCGTTTGATTTGGATCTTGTCAAATTTCTGGGAGCAATACCATTTTTGTCAGCCTGGATCCGATCAGACCCATAATAGTCACGATCGTAGGTTTGATAACTTGCAATCGCATTTAAATTCCAGGATCCGTTAAATTTATGGTTGAAATTGATCTGACCGTTTGAAGTATTTGTATTGTTATAAGCCCAAGGTACATTTAAGAATGTATTTCTTCCGACAGATTGATTTAATTTGCCGTCGACAGTCCCTATTCCGAAGTCTGGTGTGAAATCACTTTTCAAGTAATCAAATGTAAAGTTTAGATCCGTTTGATCGGAAATCTTATACAATACAGATGGGTTTACATAGGTTCGTTTTGACTTGACCTGATCTCTGAAGCTGCCAGCTTTTTCATACGTGCCTATCATGCGAAAAGCGACTTTATTTGAAATTGGGCCGTAAACATCGACTGTAGGTTTATAAAAGTCATAACTACCTACACGCATTGAAGCTTCTCCGCCGTAGGAGAACTTAGGCTTTTTGGTAACCAGATTAACGACCGCACCGCCGGATACACCACCATATAGTAATGCAGCACTTCCTTTAAGGATTTCAACGGATTCTAATGTACTGGCTTCTATCGAACCACCATTATTTGTGCGTGCGCCATTTTTAAAGATATTGTTTGCTCCCAAGCTGTAACCTCTCGCATAGAAGTTTTCATTTACACCACCACGATTTGCCCCCATGGCTACACCATTCGCATTTTTGAGCGCATCACTCAACCTATTGACTTGTTGATCGGTAATGATCTGCTTATTAATAATCTGTACACTTTGCGGCAAGTCTTTATCAATAATACCAGCTTTTCCAACGTTGACCGTTTTATTATTATGGGAATTATACCCAAATACTTCAACCTGCTCCAATTGCGCCTCAGAAATATTCATCGCTACAATAACTGTTTGCGCTTTACCATCTTTAACAGTTATTGTTTGTTCTTCAACAGCGTTGCCGATGCTCTTGATTCGAATGGTATAGGTCCCATCCGGAAGATCGGAGAAATGAAAACTGCCATCACGGGAAGTTGAAGTTGATCTACCAAGTGCTGTAATGGTTACTGTAGCTGACTCGATTGCTGCACCATCTTTGGTTTTGACGCGTCCATGTACCCCTTTACTTTGAGCCGAAACATCCAAATGTGTCGCTCCTACCAATCCCAGACTTAAGATAAGCCCCAGAAGAGATCTTTTCATTATTAATATTGAATTAGTCTAAATTATTTGTCGGCGCAAACATACAATTAATTTAGTTATTTAGACTGATTTAAAATAAAAAAATAACATACCTTTTATTTAATACTATTGTAGATAAGAATACTGGGATATTTGCTTGTTTTTTTTGTGTTTAAAGTATTGACATTCAGTGGTCTGTCATGTTTTTATTAACCACTACGAATCGTAAATCATAAGCGCGGATTGTAAATGAATGATACCTAGGATAAATAGACCTGATATATTTGGAATTAGGAGATCAACAGGGTACCGATCACGGTATCGATGTTTTTCATTAGGTTAGAAGAAAGCCGTTAGGAATTCCCCATTCCAGCGGCTTTTACTTTTTATAAATTTGTATTATCATGATCCTTTCCACCGCTGAACTGGCTGTTCATGACACTACCGCTATCCTACAATAAAAATCACTTTATCTTATTTCTTTGTTATTCTGATTTTTATATAGGTTGGATAGGTATTTTTATATATCTTTGATAAAGAACCAAAAGCCTTTAGCCTTTCCGCTGTTAACATGGAGATATTTTGACTTTTGGGGAACGAGTAATTTTTGAATTATGAAATATCTTTTTGTACTATTGCTCGGTTTATTCCTATTGTCCAGTTGTGACAAGGAAGAAGGTGATCCAGACTCCATGGAGATCGACGGTGCTGCATTAGCCAAAAAGTTTCAATTTATAGGTCGCTCTGTTGGTTTTTCAGTAAACCAGATTTATGTCGATCAAACCATAGACAAAAATTTTTACCTGGGAACAGTATGGGGATTGAAAGATACTATACCCACGGTGAAGCTAGCTTCCCTTCGTAGTCATTATAAGCCTTTTAAAATTACAATTGTGCCTACCACTTCCGCTATTTCAAATGCGAAGATCGTTCCAACCTTCGACGGAATTCGTTCCTATGCCCGTAAAAATAAAAGCACTGAGCTGACAATGTCAGGTTTTTCCATAACAGATTTCTTTGATTATGAATCAATACGTTACCATCTCAATAATAGCCCTGACGTAGATAGTGTTTTAAAGCTTGTCGAACACCATGATTCAACAACAATCAAAAGAGCATATAGCTGTTTGATGCGTAGTGAAAATATAGCATTTTCATTGATGGCACAATTCAATGAGTTTTCGTCAGCTTTTAGCAGAAAAGATGTTGCCCAGCTAAAACAAGCTGGTTTTAATCCCTATTATACAAATATTGCGAATTACGGTACCCATTTGATTATGATGGGAGAAAGTGATTATCCTCGGATTGATTTCAAAAATGTACTTGATAAATTATTGGACGGTCAGCCTTTGACAGAAAGGGAGGAAACGATCTTGAACGCTTCGGATCTACTAATCTATCTACGTGGTGGTAAGAGAGAGAGTTTTATCAGGCGCGAAAGCGGTTTGCAAGAAATAACTAAGCTGATAACAGAATTTAAAAAAGAGTTTGAAAAACAAAGTAATTCATTTGATTTCCCCATCAGCTATTCGCTCAGAAGTTTAGATAATTTCTCACCTTTGAAGTTTTGGTATTCCTATGATTTTCTTGTTCGTGAAGAAAAAGGCAATTAAAGTTTTTTATGCAGGACTTTGCTGCATGATGTAATCAACAACGTGCTGGCTACCAAGGTTAAAAAAAGTAATTTTGATTCTTTTAATTTTTATTTATATAATTAATTAGTGCTCTGTTAATCGAATTTCCTACCGTTTTTATTGCGTTGATAGCTTGCAATAGCTCAGCAAAAATTAGTAGCTTTATTTTTTTGAATTACTATGAAACTACGCTCTTTATTTTTTGCCCTATCGGTATCACTTTTTAACTTATGTCTAGCACAGTCTGCAGATACACGCGCTATTGCTAAACAGCTTGACCAACCTCTTGAAATAGCCCTTGCCAAAGCAGGAAAAAATAGGACTTCATTGGAAAAAGTGCTCAAAGACGTGCCCAAAAATATGAAGGAAGGTGCAGTCTTCTTAATTTCCTATATGCCACAACGGGATCTGGAATCCTTAAGCAGTGATTTCTTATTGCGCAATATTGAATTGGCCTATCGGGCGAAAGAGAAGTTCGCTTGGACGAAGCAGCTACCAGATTCCATTTTTTTAAATGAGGTATTGCCTTACGCCGTGCTCAATGAAAATCGGGACGAATGGCGCGAAGAACTCTTTAATAGGTTTTCAAAGTATGTGGAGTCTTGTAAGACACTCCGTGAGGCCATCGCCGCTGTCAATAAAAATATTCGGGACGAAGTTATGGTTGATTATAACACAAAAAGAAAACGGCCTGATCAATCTCCCTCAGAATCCATTGATCAAGGGATGGCTTCCTGTAGTGGGCTGTCAATTCTGTTGACTGATGCGTTTCGTGCAGTGGGTATCCCATCCAGGGTCGCGGGAACCTTAAACTGGTTTGACAATCGTGGAAATCACAACTGGTGTGAGGTCTGGATAGATGGGAAATGGTATTTTACAGAATATTACCCCGATAAAGAGTTGAATCGTTCTTGGTTCTTAGCGGATGCGGGCAAAGCAGATGCAAGTAATCGGGAGCATGCCATTTATGCTTCTTCTTTCAAAGCGGCAGAAACGTACTTTCCTTTGGCTTGGGATACAAACTTGAAATATGTGAATGGGGTGAACGTAACGCCTACATATAAAGCTTTATATAACGAGCAACAGCAACAAATTAACATAGACAATAAGCATACGGCAATTTATGTTATTGCTTATGAAAGTAAGGACAAGACCACGCCCGAAGATCGAAAAAAATGTAATATCGATATCTTTCAAGGGAAGGATCAAGTAGGCGGAGGGTCTACCAAAGATGCAAGACAAGATGCAAACGACAGGTTGCAGTTTGCCGTAGAAAAAAACAAAATATACACGCTTAAGTATAATAATAAACAAGGAGCAGTGGAAAAGCAGGTGAAAGTAGAGAATGATCCTATGACAGTAACTATTTTCCTTGAATAAAAACCCGAAGATTTTATTTTGCCGGTGATTAACCAAATAGTAATTTCAAGTAACAGATTATTATGGTATTAATTTGAACAAACGGTTGCGTTTTGATCGGAGTTGCCAATGCTAATAATTCTCATTATTATCGTATTGCTATAGTAAATTAGCAATTAAATAAGATAAAGTGAAAAAATATATATCACTGGCTGCAGCTCAAATGTTGTCGGTTCTATTATTGTCAGCGCAAACGGCCAAGTCCGATGCTCCATTACGATTGTTGGGAACAAGAAGTTGGATACGACTTGATATGAAAGATGGAAAGAACGATCTTTCGGGTGCCAAGCTGTTCTGGTCAAAGACGCATAGGAAGCCCGCTGTTGCCAATGCGGTACTGGCGGAGGGTACCAAACGCTATTATATCCAGCAGGTTGATCCTGAGACAATTTATTATGTTTGGGTGGAATCTGCAGCTGGCAAGCCTTTGGCGCAAGGGAAGTCCTATACCTCCAAAAGTTGGACTTTGGATGACACCGAGCTCGAGGAAGAGAAAAGAAATCCAAGTTCAGCTGTTGTTCCTGTCGGTATGGAAATTTTTTGGCAGGACGAATTTAATGATCGACTTTTAAACCGAAATAAATGGACCACCAATTATTTCTCCTCATTGAATTACCTAAATGAAAAATCAAAGCGGGAAATGTTGCAGGATCAATTACCCCAGCCGGCCTATACGCTTGACGGATCCGCAATTAACCTCTATGTGAACGATACCATCCCAAAGCGCATTTTTACAGAAGGTGGAAACCAAAAGATTTCGTCCATTCAGACTTATGACTGGAAAACGAATGAAAACCTGTTGGACAATAGTAAAGGTGGTTATTTTGAGGTAAAAGTACGCCGCAATCGTCAAGGTAACCCGAAAGGAACAAATACTGCATTTTGGTTTGACTCACCAGGACCAGATATTCGTTACTATCTTCAAGAGGGGGGCGAGGTTGACGGAATAAAAGGAATACGTCCAAAAGGCCAATTGTTTGAAATAGATGTGTTTGAATATATCACGGCTCAATTTGTCATCCACGGACATGTCGATGCGAAAGGGATATTTCAACGTAACCTTGCCACACATATTGCCGAAGGTTATGAGCATGTAGGCCAGTGGGTTACCCATGGTGTGTTGTGGACCCCAACAAGTATTAAGCATTATATCAATGGTGATTTAATTAAAGAGTACGACAATAAAAATCAAATCTACTCACCCAACCATTTTATGAATGTGTTTTTGGGCGCATATGGTTCCGAAGGTGGGGTAAATATGGAGGTCGATTATATCCGTGCCTATAACTGGCCTTTGCGTGATGGAAATGAGCTTCCTAATCCCGATTTTGAGGGGAAAGCTGGTCTTAAGCCCTGGGAAGGAGAAGGGACGATTGAAGAAGGCTTAGGTGAAAAGGGGAGTAAGGCTCTCGTACTTGCTCAAGGGAAAAAGATAGAGCAATACATTTATCTGGACCCAGCGCAACAATTTAACCTTAGGTATTGGGGTAGAGGTGGCAGTATAGCCGTAGCAGTAGACGATGTTAAGGTTGTGACCGGAGAGCTGTCGAATCTAAGCCAACAGATACTGGAGTTGGGTAAGAAAGGTAAAAAGCACGAAATTAATTTTGAGACTGGTCAGGAAATCAAGCCAAATAAAAAAATAGTGCGAATAGCTTTTACGAACACAGGTAAAGAGACTTTATATTTAGATAATATCATGGTAAAGAAGAAATAAAATAACTGAAACTTATCCTAGCATAATAATGGAAATATGGCTCCATGTAGTTGAATAAAAATCAATACATGGAGCCTGTTTTCGTTAAAAGGTTATTGTGCTCTTTTGGAACTCAGTTGGTGACATACCAGTTAAGCTCTTAAAGAAATGAGTAAAGACAGCCTGATCTTCAAACCCAACTTGATACATGACAGTTTTGATTGTAATGGGAACGAGACTCAATAGGCGCTTGGATTCTGCTAATATCTCGTCTTTGATTACTTTTGTCGGTGTTACATTTAGATGATTTCGTGTCAGGCTCAAAAGGTAGTCTGAGCTTACATTTAATTTTTTTGCATAGAATGTGACGTTATGCTCTTTGTTGTAATGGAGCTTTACAAGCTGCAAAAATTCAAATAAAACAGATGGTATTTTAAATAAATTAATATCGTTAATACGCTTTTCTAAAATTCTACTGATTTCCTGTAAGGTGATACGTGCCCGTGAACAAATGATTTCAAGTAGGGGTCGATCCATATGCAATTCATTTCCGATATTTCTTAACTCATAGAGGAGTTTCTCAAATTCCGATTGGGTAAGATCTTGTACGGGGTGTATTCTATATAAATGAAGGCTAAAACGTAATGCAGTACAAACCTTTTCAAAATTTATCTTGGCAATCCGAAGTTGATAGGCAAATGTATAATCCAAAATACTGAAATGGCTTCGCTGTCCCGGAAAAACAATATGTAGCTGATATCCCCGCATGATATGCTTACCCAAATCAATATGGTGGGCTCCTCTTTTTGATTTGGAAAGGGTGATAATAAATTCGTCGTTCTGAAAATTTCTTGTTCTATGGAGCCGTCCCTGCCATTCAGTATAGAGCGTCTCATGATCTTTTTTTAGATCCCCACTTTTTTTGACGATACCTGTTTCAAACATTTTTTTAGGTTAAATAGGGTTATGTGTTATTCAAGTATATAAAAAAAATGAATGATAAAATTGAATAGTCACGTTTTATCCTGCTCTTTCTATTTTTTGTATCAGAAAAAGGTGTTTTTGAGATATGTATTGACCAGAAGTTTTTATCTTGTTTTAAAATTTGGATAGCATGGATAAAATCAAAAATTATTTTGACTCGCTCATTGCGATGGAGGCGGAAGACTGGGATATTTTTTCGTCAATGCTTACCAAGACAGTTTTTCCGAAAAGATCACTGATTCTGGAAATGGGTAAAACCGAGCGCTATCTATCTTTTATTGAAAAAGGGATTGTCCGATTCAATATTCCAAAATTAGATTATGATTTTACATTTGGTTTTGCCTTTGAAAACTCCTTTGTGAGCGCCTATGATTCATTCCTGACCCAAACTGCATCGTCCTATAATCTTGAAGCGATTACAGATTGCGTTTTGTGGCGGATATCTTATGATGATCTGAATATCGTGTATAAAACGACACAGGTGGGGAATTTTATTGGACGAAAGGCTATCGAAGATATCTTTTTGAAGAAAATGAAACGTGAATTTACCTTACTTGAAGATTCAGCCAAAACGAGGTATGTCAATCTAATGCGGGAACAGCCTGAGTTAATTGAAAATATCCCCCTTAAATACCTGGCATCTTATATCGGGATTAGACCCCAATCGCTAAGCAGAATCCGGAAGGAAATTTATTAACAATTGTTCATTGATAAGGAATAGAAAGGCTCATAACTTTAAATAAAAAGATTATGAAACCACTTTTTGTTTTACTTACAGTATTTCTCATCAGCAATTTAGTTATACGACAGTATAAGGGCGATATGGATTACCATTTGGCTGGAAAAATAGCCCTTGCTGCCACATTATTGTTCACCTCTCTTGGACACGTTATCTACACAAAGGGTATGGTGCTGATGCTCCCGGATTTTATCCCATTAAAAAAAGAAATGATTTATGTGACTGGACTATTGGAGGTCATGGGAGCCTTCGGTTTATTTATACCAGTTTTAAGTCGTCTTACAGGGATGCTTTTAATTGTCTTTTTTATGCTGATACTACCGACAAATATATATGCGAGTATGAGGTACCTGAACTATGAAACTGCGACTTTTGATGGGAAAGGTCCAGGTTATCTGTGGTTTAGAATTCCATTTCAACTGTTGTTGATCGGCTGGACTTATTATTTTGTGCTACGTTAATTTATGCTCCTCTTAACTTAAAGATAGCAATAAGTTAATATTGAAAAGTTTAGTTTTATTTAACAATATTTTATTTTTGCTAAACATTTAATAGTGAATAGATGAGAGAAGCGATCAAGATGGTAGTATTTGATATGGCAGGTACTACTGTAAATGAGGATAATATAGTTTATAAAACACTTCTACAGGTGATAAATCACATTGGTGGTTATCAACTGACGTTGACAGAAGTGTTGGAGCATGGAGCTGGCAAAGAAAAGTTACAGGCCATTAAGACTGTACTAAAAAATTGCCTCAATATAGTTGACGATCAATTGGCTGAGCAGATGTTCCAATCATTTTTGCAAGCACTTGAAAAGGCCTATGAAGCAGCAGACATTTATCCGAATTCAAATGCCAATGAACTTTTTGCGATTTTGAAAGAGATGAATATACTTCGGGTATTGAATACGGGATATGATCGCAAAACAGCGGAATCCCTTTTGAAAAAACTTAATTGGGTTGTAGGTCGAGATATTGATGCATTGATTACAGCATCCGATGTGCCTAAAAATAGACCATACCCGGATATGATCGATCTTGCAAGAGCAAATTTTGCAATAACAGATCCCAAAGGCGTAGTGAAAATAGGGGACTCAATTATTGATATAAAGGAGGGGCAGAATGCTGGTTGTGCTTTAAGCATTGGCATTACGACAGGAGCCCATCATGCTGACCAGCTAAAATCAGCGAATCCAGATTACGTGATTGATGATTTACTGGAAATTGTACCCATTATAGAAAAATACAATATCCCAAGTCAGCTGGTTTAATGAAGTGAAGATAGATAAAATGAATAAAGCAGAAAGAGACCATTTAATCGGTCTCTTTCTGCGTTAATATGTCGAGCTAAATGCAAGTGTCTATTGCATCTGCATACCTTCCATGGAATTTTGGTTTTTGTTTTTCTTGAACATGTTCATGTCCATTTTGCCAAAACGATAAGATAGATTCAATTTGACAAGCTGTGGATTGGAGAGACGATAATACTCTTGGTAGAAGCCATCACCCGAAGAGATTATGGTATTTCCGCGGGTTCTGAAGATATCGTTTACCGCCAATGTCACGGAAGCAGCCTGATTTTTCAAGAAACTCTTCTTGATGGCAAAATCGATTCCATAAAAAGGCTTAATGTACCCCTGAGAGGAACTTTGAGCCTGATTCATCGGTGGGCCAAAGGTTTGATTTTGTGTGACCGGCATATTTGTTTTTCCTTGATATTCAAATGCGAGTTGAAGGTTCCAGTTCTTTTTCAAATTGAACGTATTATTCAATTTTCCAAATACGGTCCACATACCTTCTGATGGTGTCTTTTCATCGATTTCAATTTTTGAATTGTAGAAATTGAGGTCTGCTGTCAGATCCCACCATGTTTTTAAATTATTGGTGTAGGTGAACTCTGCACCATAGTTTTTGCTGGAATTTGCATTAATATAGGTGTTGATGAAATCCATTTTGTCCGTAATGGGATTGAGCTCCTGCGTCAGGTATCGGGTGATCAGGTTCGTGGTATATTTGTAATAAAATGAAGCCAAGAAGGTCCCTTTACCATGTGTTCGGCTATAAGACAATTCGCCCGACGTTGTAAACTCTGGGACGAGGTCCGGATTACCACGTGTAATATTTAAGCTGTCTGTATAGTCGACAAAAGGAATTAACTGAAAGAAGTTGGGACGATTGACACGACGGGTGACACTCATCTGTAGCTGATCTTTCTCCGTCAGTTTCTTACTCAGGAATAGGGAGGGAAAGAGACTGAGCGGGTATTTATTGTGGAATTTTTGGTTTGTATTGATTAGTTCACCGTCATAGGTGGAATTCTCGACACGTAAACCGACTTTATAAGATACCCAATCTTTAAAGTTGCCACCAAGTGAAGCATAAGCCGCATAGACCGTATTCTTATTGTCGTAATTGGCTGACGCAGCACTGATATCCTCATAATCATCTTTATCGCGGGCTTTAAGGCTGTTACTATTCAGGTTTTTGAGTTTGTTGATCTGTGCGCGAACTCCCGTCTCAAGTTTCATCCCATTTTTGAATGGTTTAACATAATCTGCCTGTACAGTCATAAATTTATTGTCGCCAGATCCAACGTTCTTTTGGATCTGTGAACCAATGATTCCACTGTTATCTAAATAATTAGTGGTGTAAGTGCCGTTAGATTTGTTTGTTCCACCGAAATAATTGAAGTCCGCGGTCAATTCTTCGCCTTCGGTTTTAAATTTCTGAACAAGGCCTGCCTGTAAACCTCTAGGTTTGAAACTACGTTCGGACGCTGAAATTCTATTGCTATTGCCTTGCGTTTCCGTCGTTATCATCGTGTTTTCATAGGGTCGAAATTTACCTTCGACAAAGATTCCAGCAACAGATACGGTCGTGCGCGGACTAAGGTCATAGTCTAACCCGAGTCTTCCAAAGCTGATCATTCCCTTGGTTTTACCTTCAATATCCTGGTTAACGGTAGATTTAACGCCATCAATTGTGCTTTCCCGATAGCTATCACCTTCGGTATTTGTTCGCATACGCATATTCATCCCCGTAAGGGATATATTGAATTTGTTTTGACGCAAATTGAGACTTCCCATAAAATTGGTTCCGCCAAAGCGATCAGCTCCAAGGGTAACCATACCATTGTAACCTGTTTTTTTATTCTTTTTTAGGATAATATTTAATATCCCGGCCATACTCCCCGAAGCATCATATTTAGCAGAGGGGTTGGTGATGATTTCAATCTTTTCGATCACGTCAGCAGGTATTTGGTCTGGCGTTAGTGTTGTCGGTTTGCCATCTACAAAAATAGTTGGTGCAGCATTCCGGAGCTTGACATTCCCATCAATATCAACTTGCACAGAAGGCATATTGCGCATAACATCGATGGCAGTACCACCCGCTGCTACAATATTCTTTTCTACATTGTATACTTTTTTGTCGATATCCATTTCAAGTAAAGCTTTACGACCAGTGACTGTTACCTCGTCTAGCTTTCGATTATCATTTTCCAATGTGATAGCACCAAGATCTTTATCCAAAACTTTGCTATCAGAACCATACTCGACCGCAATATCTTTAGCGGTGTAACCTACTGAGCTTATTTTTAACTTCCATTTGTCTTTGGTGGATAGTGCCGTAAAACTAAATTTTCCATTTTCAAGCGAACTCGTGCTTTTGAATAAGATTTCCCGTTCTTTGCCCGTAGACTGATCATGGATCACCCGCAGTAGATTGACTGAAGCCTGTGCGATTGGTTTGCCCTGAAGGTCTATCAGTTGACCGGAGAGTTTGCCTTCAGCGACAGCGAAACTGCTGGGACGGCCACTGGGAGCTGTTTGGGCATGTAATGAGGCAACGGCGGTTGCCAATAAGAGTGCTGCTATAATTTTTTTCATTTTTTCTTTGCTATACGGATCAATAGCCAGTGTTGGACAAATTGACCCCAAGCAAATTTGTAAATGATTTTTATTCTACACAATTATCTGTAGACCGACGGGCCTAATGTGTAGACGAATGGCCCTTATCGAATGCTGTTATCTTTGCTCGCTGGCCCATTTGTCTGAAACTGCTCCATATTTTTGACATATTTTTTGCCAATCGGCAGTTCCACTTCAGGTAATGCCAGTTTTGCAACTGTGCAATGTTCGATCCTATTTTTGTTGACGATAAAGGAATTGTGTATTCGGAGGAAGTTGCCTGTTGGCAACAATTTTTCCATACCACGTAAATTGCTCCGGGTTAGCAGTGGAACCGGCCGGTCAACCAAATAGATTTTTACATAGTCTTTTAAACCTTCGATATAACTGATTTCCTGGAGAAAGATCTTGGTTTTTTTATATTCCACATGCACGACAATATGGTCTTTTTCAACAACTTGTTTGTTGCGTAGTGTCATAATATCTGCTACTTTTCGAATCGCAGCCGTGAGCCGTTCTTTTGAAATAGGCTTCAAAAGATAATCTACCGCATTTAGTTCGAATCCCTCAACAGCATATTGATGATAGGCTGTTGTGAATATAATTAACGGTGGATCTTCGAGGTCCCTGACAAATTGTGTTCCTAATTGTTCGGGCATCTGGATGTCCAGAAAAATGAGATCGACTGAATGGTTTTTCAGGTAGTCAACAACATCTACAGGGGCATGAAATTTCTGTAGAATTTCAATTTGCTCAAAACTCAACAGATCGTCCTCCAGCAAATTAAGCGCGAATGGTTCGTCGTCAATGAGTATACATTTAATCTTCATCTGTCATTAATCTGAGTGCAACTTCAAAATAGTCATCTGCTGTCCTTTTGATCTTGAGGTCATGGCGGTTGGGATAAAGCAACTGTAATCGTCGTTTTACATTCGTCAATCCGATCCCTTCATTTGGCCGGTGCTCGGTATATTGTAATATTTTATTGACCGATTTAAAAATAAGACCACCCGGAATATCTACGAATTCAAACTGGATGTAAGGGCTATTTTTACTATCTACTCCGTATTTGAAAGCATTTTCTACAAAATGAATAAATAATAGCGGTGGAATCATTCTATTCTTGAGGCTGCTTTCTATTTTTAGATCAACTTCACCCGCAATGGGAAGCCTTAATGTCTGTAAAGCAATGAAATTGCGCATATGATCAATTTCTTTGAAAAGTTCGACCTTTGGTCCATCCACTTCATAAAGAATGTAGCGCAGCATTTCGGAGAGCTTGACTATTGTCCCCTCGGAGTCGGGAGACTTTTTGCGGATCAGCCAACGGATATTGTTGAGCGTATTAAATAAAAAATGTGGACTGATCTGAAGTTTCAAAATAGTGAGTTCGGCAGTTGTCTTTTCTAATGCGATTTGTTTATTAAGTTCCTTTTGTCTAGCCTGTTCATTATAAAGAAAGATCATGGACGAGGTGATCATACAAAGTGAGTAGATAATTCCCGGGCCTACAACGAGTCGTACAAATAGTATATTCTCCTTTTTAAAATGAGCTAATTCTCCATTAGGATTGAAATAGACGATCGCATAATTGAGTAGGACATAGGCGACAAATCCCAACGCGATGAAGAGGACAAAAATCTTTCGACGGCCAAAGAAATAGCGCGGTGCGACAACATAACAATGCAGATAAAAATTGCTTGCCAGAAAGATGATATTGGCCAGATGGGATAGTGCCGAATAGATTTTAAAATCAGCGATTTTATCAGGTTGATAGAGATAAGTAATAAAAGGCAGTAAGAGCAGAATGATCCATATCACAATATGTAAATAGAATTTTCTAAAGAATCTACTGATCATGGGGACGTTCTTAAAGTTGTGCTATTATTGGACTATAGTCAAAAATATAAAAATATTTGTGATACTAGCATGGTATCTGTTGAGTGGACTGGTATAAATTTTAATTTAAATTGTTGCGTACCGAAATATTTCGATTAGATTGACAGTTGCAATTGCATAGACTCTTCAAAATAGTTTTGTATTTTGCATACATAAACTTGACAACGTGACATTCAATCCAAACCGATATACGATAATGCCTTACAGGCGATGTGGGAAAAGTGGGATCCAGCTTCCAGCAATTTCCCTTGGTCTGTGGCAAAATTTTGGTGATATTGATCAGAAAGAAGTGTTTAGGCAGACCCTATGTACGGCTTTTGATAATGGTATCACACATTTTGACCTCGCCAATAATTATGGCCCACCTCCCGGTAGCGCGGAGCAAAATTTTGGCGCTATTCTGAGCTCAGATTTTGTTGGACATCGGGACGAACTTTTGTTGTCGACCAAAGCGGGATACACCATGTGGGATGGACCCTATGGCGATTGGGGGAGCCGTAAATATCTGATGGCCAGCCTTCATCAGAGCTTAAAACGTCTAAAACTTGACTATATTGATATTTTCTATCATCACAGACCTGACCCACAGACACCACTTGAAGAAACGATGGGTGCATTAAGTGATATTGTACGACAGGGGAAAGCCCTCTATGTCGGTTTATCAAACTACCCCGTGGATTTAGCAAAGAAGGCAATTGCTATCTTACAGGATCTTAGATGCCCTTGTCTGATCCATCAACCAAAGTACTCGATGTTGGTGCGTAACCCAGAGGATGGGCTGTTGGACGTGTTGGATGAAGAGGGGGTGGGTATGATTGCTTTCTCTCCGTTGGCACAAGGTTTACTGACCAATAAATATTTACAAGGTAATATTCCAACCGAGTCTCGGGCCTCAAAAGAACATTTTTTAAAGAGTACTGCAATTACACCCGAACTGATAACAAAATTGTCTGCTTTGAACGAAGTTGCAATGCAACGCGAACAATCGCTGGCTCAAATGGCAATTGCATGGTTATTGAAAGACGAACGCCTGACTTCGGTTTTGGTCGGAGCACGAAACAGTGAACAGTTGACTGATTCGTTAAAATCGCTCGACAATTTGAGCTTTAGTACTGTGGAACTCGATCAGATCGCACATATTCTTGCTACAACTTAATTTTTTGATGGATGGTAAATTTAAACGCCTATGTCGGTCTTTAAAGCCAAACTAGAACTAATAGGAATCAATCCCTTTGTTTTTGTACCCGATGATGTATTGCATCTACTCTTTGAAGAAGCTGGGGTCAACAAGGGATATATACCTATTAAAGGAATGGTAAACGGGAAAGATTACAAACAGACTTTGTTGCGTTATCAGGGAGCGTGGCGATTGTATATCAATACGGAAATCTTGCCAAATTCACCGAAACGAATTGGTGAAATCTTGGAATTATCCGTTGTTTTTGATCCGACGGACCGAAGCTTGGTTCCGCACCCCGAACTTGAGCAGGCATTGGCAGAAAATGAAGCAGCCAAAACTGTCTTTGACCGTTTAGCACCATCAAAAAGAAAAGAGATTATCCGTTATATTTCTTTTTTAAAGACCGACGACAGCCGGCGTAAAAATATTGAAAAAGCAATCGGATTTTTGCTTGGTAACAACAGATTTATTGGGCGTGAAAAACCCTGATAAAAAGATTTTATTGGAAGATTGGATCAACAAAAATAAAATGGAAAATACAAAGGTAAGATGGGGGATCATTGGCTGCGGTGATGTGACCGAAAAAAAGAGCGGGCCGGCATTCAATAAGGTTAAAGATAGTCAATTGCTTGCTGTCATGCGCAGAGACGCTGCAAAAGCCGCCGATTATGCTCGGAGACACCAAGTTGCCAATTGGTATTCGAAGGTTGAGGACTTGTTGGACAATCCGGCATTGAATGCTATTTATATTGCGACTCCACCATCTTCGCATTATGACTATGCATTGAAGGCGCTAGAAGCCGGAAAGAATGTTTATGTGGAGAAACCTGTTACATTAAATGCGGATGAAGCCACATTGCTGTTAGAGGCTGTTAGAAAAACAAGTGGCAAGCTCGTCGTTGCACATTACCGAAGACAATTACCCTTGTTTCTCAAAGTAAAAGAATTGCTGGAGGCAGGAGAGATAGGAACTATCCGAACTGTTCAACTTCGATTATGGCAGAGCCGGGCACCAGAACTGGTCACTAAAGGTGCAGCAGACTGGCGTACAGACCCAGCGATATCGGGTGGTGGATATTTTTTTGATCTTGCACCACATCAATTGGATCTAATGCTGTATTTCTTTGGTGCACCTATTTCTTATAACGGATTTAGCCAACTTCAGGATGCTGCAAGTGCCGTTGCTGATCAAACAACTGGTACCATGTTGTTTGAGAATCAGATCATCTTTAACGGAAGCTGGTGTTTTAATGTCCGATCAGAAGATAACATAGATTGCTGTGAAATTGTAGGTAGCCAGGGAAAAATCATCTTTTCGATATTTGGCAATTCCATCCTATTAAGATCTGATCAGGGAGAAAAAGAATTCGTATTTGAGCATCCCGAGCATATACAATATCCAATGATCGCGAGTACAGTTGCCTTTTTTGAAGGTAATGGGCCAAACCCTGCTTCGATGGAGGAAGCGCTGACTCTTATGAAAATCATTGATTGTTTTGCTGAAATAAAATAAGTGACTACTGGTAGGCTAGCGATAGATTTCAATGTTTATTAAGTGTCGATTCCTATGCTATGGTGGGTCAAAAATGAAGCCTAATGGTGGTCAGTATTTAGCCCAAGGACAGTTACAATATTGAATTTTCAACTCTTATAACAGAACAATCCTGGAGTGGCGCACTGTCATAAGAGTTCTTTTTAGAAGGCTAAATTTTAAATCTTAGACAAGGCTGTATCGATAAATGATAGTTCATCTCCAGTGAGATCGATTGCTGTAGCTTCTGCATTTGCTATAGCCTGTTCAGCATTTCTGGCACCGGCCAATACGACAGTAATTGCTGGTTGCAGACTGGTCCAGCGTAACACAAGTTGTGAAAGACTGACGCCCTTATCAGATGCCACCGGACTAATGGTATCTAAGAAAGTTTTTACCTTTTTGAGATCAAATTGCTGAAAGTAGCCGTTGCGGTGATCATTTTCTTTCAATTTACCTTCATTAAAATATTTACCTGTAAGCAGGCCACGTTCCATCGGGCTGTAAACAATAATGCCCAAATCATGCTGTTGTGCATAAGGTACAAGATCTTGCTCAATACCTCGGTTTAGCATACTGTAACCGACCTGATTGCTCGCGATTTGGATTGAATGCTGAGCTTCAGAAACTTGTTCAACACTATAGTTGCTTACACCCGCTGCACGAATTTTTCCCTGCTGTAAAAGCAGATCTAAGGCTTCCATTGTTTCAGCAATGGCTGTGGTATTGTCTGGCCAATGGATTTGCAATAAGTCTATATAGTCCGTTTGCAGGCGTCTTAGGCTGTCTTCGACTTCTTTGATCACACTAGCTTTGGAGGCATACTTGTAAACGGGGATAGTTTTGCCCTTTTCCTCAGCATCAAAGAAAAATTCACCTTTACCTTGATTACTTCCGTCCCATACCAACCCAAATTTGGTCAACAACTGAATTTTAGACCTATCGTAACCCTTTATCGCTTCGCCTATCATCTCCTCACTCAAACCGAAGCCGTAGAAAGGAGCTGTATCTAAGGTGGTAACTCCATGATCGATGGAAGCCTTAACAGACTGGATAGAGTCTTTTTTCTCATTACCACCCCACATATTTCCACCAATGGCGAAAGCACCATAGGTAATTGCTGAAAGTTCTAAATCTGTTTTTCCTAATTTTCTGTATTCCATATTTTGTTATTTTAACCTTTGTTACCCTCTGAATATCTTCATCAAATCAAAAGGGGCGACTTGCTTAATATTATTATTTGAGTTTGTGATGAAGCAAAGGTAGAATAGTATTTTCTATCATTAAAATAACTTAAATTGTGTTTGTGTATAATTTTAATTATAGTTTGTATTGCTTTTTCATAGCTTGAATTTTATTTCTCTTTGTACATCAGAACAGAAACTGGTAAATTTAAGGGAACCAAAAATGAACTTACGTAAAAGAAGCCGTAAAGAAAATCGAATCCATTGGTATAAACAGTATGCGGAGAGAACAACAATTTAAACCTGATACCATCATTATAGGGACTGGTCTGGCGGGATTAACTGCGGCAATGGAAATTACCAATGCTGGAAAGAAGGTGCTTTTACTGGATCAGGAAACCGAAGAAAATATTGGTGGGCAGGCCTTTTGGTCATTTGGAGGTCTATTTCTTATCAATTCACCACAGCAACGCCGCATGGGAATCAAAGACTCCCTGGAGCTGGCGCGGCAAGACTGGTTGGGGACCGCAGGATTTGATCGAACCGAAGATTATTGGCCTCGTCAATGGGCGGAAGCCTACCTAAAATTTGCTGCTGGCGAGAAATACGCGTATGTGACCAAGTTAGGTATCAAATTCATGTTTATGGTAGGCTGGGCCGAGCGCGGAGATGGCAGTGCTTCTGGTCATGGCAATTCGGTACCCAGATTTCATGTGAGTTGGGGGACTGGAACAGGGGTGGTCGGACCATTTATAGAAAAAGCTTATGCTGCCGAAAAAAGCGGACTATTGCAATTTAAGTTTAGGCATCGCGTGAGGAAACTGATAACGGAAAATAACACTGTAACAGGAGTGTTCGGCGATATTTTAGAAGCTGATGATCAGCAAAGGGGGGCAGCGACCAATAGAGACGTCATCGACACATTTGAGTACCGTGCCTCAGATGTTATCATCGCTTCGGGTGGACTTGGAGCCAACCATGAGCTGGTCCGGAAGAATTGGCCTGAACGATTGGGAAAAGCACCAGAACATATGATTTCAGGAGTTCCAGCCTATGTGGATGGAAAGATGATCAGTATAGCCGAAGAAGTCGGGGCACACACGATTAATAAAGACCGTATGTGGCATTATACAGAAGGTATCCAGAACTGGAATCCGATTTGGCCCAATCATGGTATCCGTATCCTGCCCGGCCCGTCCTCACTTTGGTTTGACGCAAAAGGAAATAGACTTCCAGCACCATTCTTACCTGGGTTTGACACTTTAGGTACCCTAAAGCATATCCAAGATAGCGGGTATTCATATTCCTGGTTTATTCTGACACAAAAAATCATCAAAAAAGAATTTGCACTTTCCGGCTCCGAACAAAACCCCGATATCACCAATAGGGATTATAAGCTCTTTCTCAAACGAATTTTTGGCAAAAAGGCCCCTGGTCCAGTTGAAGCGTTTAAGGAGAATGGAGTCGATTTTATCGTGTCAGATACATTGTCGGAATTGGTATATAAGATGAACCTCCTGTCTGGCGATGATCTGTTAAATTATGAATCTATTAAGTCACAGATCGTAGCCAGAGATCGGGAATTGGATAACAAATTCTCCAAAGACACGCAGGTCAATTATATCCGTAGTACGCGGAAATATCTTGGTGATAAGCTAGGCCGGGTTTCGGCTCTGCATAAGATATTGGACCCAAAGAATGGACCATTGATTGCCGTACGGCTCCATGTACTGACGCGTAAGACTTTGGGCGGGCTTAAAACCAATCTTGATGCGCAGGTTTTGACGATGGATGATGATACTATTGAAGGATTGTATGCCGTTGGTGAGGTGGCAGGTTTTGGAGGCGGTGGTATGCACGGGTACAGAGCATTGGAAGGGACATTTTTGGGTGGTTGTATTTTTTCTGGAATGAAAGCGGGAAAACATATTGCTGGTAAAGCCAATCGCCCATAACCCAATAATTTCTCGTTAATGCCGTCAAAACCTTAACGATGAAACAAGGATTGTCGTTATTTTGCCTAATCTTCAAGATTAAATCTTATATTAGTTATTTCTAGGGAAAGTGCTGCATGAATCGTCTTTACTAAAAAGATAGTAGAGCAAAATCAAAATAAACCAAACTAAGCAATGAAAAGAAAAGATTTTATCCGTAATGCAGGGATTCTTACTGCCTCAACATTATTTGCCAATACACGTGTTTTCGGTTTTCAATCTGAACTTATCCGTGTTGGACTGATTGGTGTAAACGGTATGGGCTGGTCCAATCTAAATGCGATATTGAAAGTCCCCGGTGTCCAATGTACAGCACTTTGTGACGTAGATGAAAATATACTCAGCAACCGAGTGGAGGAATTAAAAAAACGAAATATTACAGTCAAAACCTATATTGATTATAAAGATTTGCTTAAAGCAACTGATGTGGATGTTGTTATCATAGCCACACCCGACCATTGGCATTGCTTGCAGATGGTAGATGCTGTTGCAGCAGGCAAGGACGTATATGTTGAAAAACCTATTGGAAACTCCATTCGGGAATGTGAAGTCATGGTTGCCGCTGCGAAAAAATATAATCGTGTTGTACAGGTGGGGCAATGGCAACGTAGTCAACAGCATTTCAGAGATGCAATGGCATTTGTACATGGTGGAAAACTGGGTAAAATCCGTTTGGTCAAAGCTTGGGCTTATCAAGGTTGGATGAAGAGTATTCCTGTGTTGGCAGATGCTGCCGTTCCTGCAGGTATTCATTATGACAAGTGGCTGGGACCAGCTCCAAAACGGCCTTTCAATCCCAATCGTTTTCATTTCAATTTTAGGTGGTATTGGGACTACGCTGGTGGCTTGATGACCGATTGGGGAGTCCATATGTTGGATTATGCCTTGATCGGGATGAAGGTTTCTGATCCGGTATCCATTATGGCAGCTGGAGGAAAGTTTGCTTATCCCGATGATGCAGCCGAAACACCGGATAGCTTAACCACAGTGTATGAGTTTGATGGATTCAATGTGCAATGGGAGCAGGCAACAGGAATAGATCTTGGTCCCTATCAAAAAACACATGGTGTCGCTTTTATCGGTAATAACGGTACGTTAGTCGTTAATCGTGAAGGTTGGGAGGTCATTCCTGAAAAAGGACGTATGGAAGCTGTTGCTTTTCAACCTTCAAAAGATAATGGGCTCGATAAACATATGGTCAATTTTATAACTGCAGTTCGAAATAAATCCAGTGAAGGACTTCATGCGCCGATCGAAGCGGGTGCTCATATTGCCATTTTCTCTCAAATGGGGAATATTGCTTATCGTAGCAAGAAAAAATTATTTTGGGATAAAAATAAGCGAACTTTCAATGATAGGGAGGCAGATCGCTATCTAGCTAAAAGTTATCAAAATGGGTATAGTATGCCTAAGGTATAATGTTGTTCCCAGACGTATCAAAAGTTTTTATAGATGAGTTTTAAAAAGATTGTATTGGGGGCAATGATCAGTGCGCTATGCACGCAGGAGGTTCTTGCGCAACGAATGGAAGAGATGTGGGATGGTGCTGGCGGGAAAGGTGTTGTTTCACAAAATAGAGGAAAGCTGTTTCGGGAGGGGAAATATGCGCTATTTATTCATTGGGGTATCTATTCCCAATTAGCAAATAAATGGCAGGGAAAAACCTTTTATGGAATCGGAGAATGGCTTATGAACAAGAGTATGGCGAATATTTCGCCAGCAGAATATAAGTTGGCGGCATCTTCCTTTCATCCGGATCACTTTGATGCCAAAGCGATCGTGCAGCTGGCAAAAGATGCTGGAATGCGTTATATCGTTATTACTAGTAAACACCATGACGGATTTTCGATGTTTCATTCGAAAGTAAACCCATTCAATATTGTCGATGCGACGGATTTTAAACGTGATCCAATGATCGAATTGGCGCAAGCTTGTAAAGAAGGCGGCATCGGTTTTGGATTTTATTATTCTCAAAATCAGGATTGGACTTATCCCGGTGGAAACGGTGGGCCAAAGGTTGATGCACAGGGGAAAGCGAAATCTTTTGACGATTACTTTTGGGAGAAATGCTATCCTGAGGTACAGCAAATTACAACAGGCTATGGTCCTATAGAACTGGTATGGTTTGATACGCCGGGTGGAATGGATAAAAAATACGCACAGAAGCTTGTTGAACTGGTACACAAGAATCAACCGGGAGCCTATGTGTCAGGAAGGGTAGGGCATGGCCTCGGAGATTATTCTACTCTTGGTGACATGGAGGTGCCTCGGGAGAATGTGGATGGCATTTGGGAAACGGTTGATGTGACTAATGATTCCTGGGGCTATGCTTGGTATGACAATAATTGGAAGAGTAGCCAGGAGATATTACAACGTACACTATCAACTGTCGCACGTGGGGGGACATACATGCTGAATGTAGGCCCGAAACCGGATGGTTCTATTCCGGATCAGGCGGGTTTGGCTCTGCGCAATGCAGGTGCTTGGATCAAGCGTTATCCCGAAACGGTTTATGGTGCGCAAGCATCACCTTGGAAGCATGCGCTACCTTGGGGCGATGCCACCGTACAGGGGGATCGTATTTCCTTACTGGTCTATCATTGGCCTGCAGATGGAACCTTATACGTTCCGGGCTTGACCAAAGGGGTTCAGTCGATTAAACTCCGGGGTTCGAAAGATCAAGAAAAATTGAATTATACACTTGAAAAAGACTGGCTTAAAATTGATATTCCGAAAATTGCCCCCGAAAAGATGGTATCTGTCATCGAGGTTAAGTTAAACGGTACACCTCAGGTCGAAAAAATGCTGGGGGTTGATCCAGCACTGGAAACCGTTATCCCTGTTGATTTTGGAGAGGTGGAGGGCTGTAATAAAGAAGGAAAATCGTGGATGGAGAAATTTGGTGAATGGAAACATGTTGTTCAGGTCAGTAAATGGACAGAAAAAAGTATGTTCTCCTATGAAATAGCTGTCAAAAAGCCTGGTTATTATCAGGTAGACATGAATTATGCAGGCGAAGGGAGGATGGTATGGCGTATTGAAAATTCAGCGGGCGAGGTTGTTCAAAACCAACAAGAGTCGGCCCATGTCTATAACTGGTACCCCTGGGGCTGGATGAAATTTGAAAAGGCTGGACGATATAAAATAACTGTTTCGTTGGTCGAAGGCAATGGTGATAAGGCGAGTCTGACTGCGCTTCGGTTTAAATATGTGGAATAGGAAGGGGGGATTTGCAAAGAGGGGTATTACTTTCGATACTTACTCATCAAAAACCGGATTAGTCCGGCCATCGCTTTAAACGCAAGTAAGCCTAAGCCTGTACCCAAAATAATCCCTAGGACGAGGCCGATTAGAATGGCCATGTTATTGCTGCTCCAGTCGTAAACTGCATTTAGGAAAATGCAAAATATAACGGAAACAATGCTACTGCCCAATATGGCTGAGGAAAGAAATAGGGTTTTGAAACCTTTGGTTATGGATCGCTGTTGTAATCCGACGATAACAGATGTTGAAATAATGCCCGCACTAATGAGTAGGATGATTGTGACGATAAAAAGTAAGCCAAGAAGGATGCTTATTACCGCGAGTGCCAGAAAAACAAGTGAGCCCATCAGGAGCAAGGTCACTATAAAATTATCGTCGTTCTGAAAAGAGTCTATTAGATAAAAATGATCGGATAGCTGTCGAAATAGGAATGTATATAACAATTCTTGCATTATTTTAATTTAGTTAATCTTACCGCTTTATCTCTTTTTAATAGTCGCTTTACACTAACTAAATTACTCGTTTATCTTAATATTTGAAAGGTTGTTGTTTTATTTGTTTTCTTCTTGATTTAATTCTTCTGCTGGTTTTTTCGGTGTTCTCCCATTGTCGAACCCGCTGATAGATAGATAAACAAGTAGGAAGAAGAGCAGTAAAATGGTGCTGATCTTACTGCATGATTAGATTAATTTTCTCAATAGAATCTTCGTTTTCAAGGAAATCAACATAAGGGATCAGGGGCTCAATATCCTGCTTGTCCATTGTTTCTAAATCATCAAATAAAGCCTCTACAAATTCGTTACAGAAGGATTTGCCAAAACTGTAGTCTCTGATTCTTGTTAAATCATCATAATTGATCTCTGTTGCGTTCAGGTTCAGCACTTCTTCAGGAATCTCATAGTCACCATCAGCTGGATAGCCGATATATCTGAACATTCTTTCTTTCCATACCCGAAATAGAATCTGATGTGAGACATGGTTTCCGAAGTACTTAAATACCTGAGAGAGAAGCTCTGTTGCCGTTTCTTTTTCGAAGGTGCCCGAAATGCTTTTGTCAAGTAATTCGGCATAATCCATGAAAATGGAACAGTTGAACCGGAAATCAAAGTGAGAAGTCAACATAGAAACTACATTGTCTTTGCCCTGGGTTCGTAGTAATTGTCTTGCTGCTAATGAGGTGAGGTTGTGCTTTTGCTCGTGGCCGTGGTTATCGGGGATGAGTACGATATGGTCCTTGTCCAGAAGGGAGATAACGAATTTCCAATCTTCAGGCCTTTTGAGAATTTTACAGTTGTGGGCTAAGTAACCGTTCCGCTTGGGATCCGATTTCTTGTCTCCGACTATTACCTCTCCAGGTTGGATGATATGCTCTGGAGGGATTTTAAACCTGCGTATATGCACAAAGAGTTCTTCTCCGGAAGGTAACGCAAGGGTACCAAATCCTTTGTTATTGTCGAACCATTTGACAGCGCCGATAAACATGGCTGGTGTTGAGTTTTGTTTCAATGCTATAAAGGTAATGAAAAATATTTATTATGCATTGAAAATTAAATATTTGCGATTATCCAATGAATAAAGAGATTTTTTTAATGCATTAGCTCTTCTGAAATGATTTTCTGGTTGTCAAGATACAACGAAAACAAGTCAGTTGATTGATCTACGGATAAATAGCTTGTTGATCCCTGACTGGAATTCGAGTTTACAATAACTCTGTAGGTGTCTTTTGTTCGTGTATAATCAATGCGGTTTTGAAAAATGTATTATTATGAATAATTTCATAACAAATAAACTCATCATTTTACTATGCACTATCAAGCCGTATACCAGAAGATAGATTATAAACGCTATCAATTTTTAAGACAACAGTCCGGGTTATCACCAAAAACGGACGAAGCTGCACGTCTAGGAATGGAAAATTCCTTATGCTGTGTGGCTATTTTGGATGAGGACAACGATAATGAAATAGTAGGTATGGGTAGGATCGTTGGCGATGGTGCTTGCCATTGTCAGGTCGTTGATATCTGCGTGCTTCCCGAACATCAGAAAAAAGGACTTGGAAAACTGATTATGCAGAAACTTGATGAATACATGAATTCGAACCTGCCAGATAGCTGCTATGTCAGTTTGATAGCCGATGGTCCGGCTTTCCAGCTCTATGCGCAATATGGTTTTAAGGAAGTGTGGCCCGCATCGAGAGGTATGGGTAGAAAGTTTTAAAATGAATAGGCTATTATGCATCGTATAATTGCGAAATCCATCCTGAATAAGACAAAACAAAGAGATCCTTGGTTTCTTGACGATTATACATTAAATCCCTATAGTGGTTGCTCTTTTAATTGTTTGTATTGTTATATCCGGGGAAGTAAGTACGGGATCAATATGGCTGAAAAACTGAGTATGAAGAGCAATGCTGTCGAATTGCTGGAAAAGCAGCTGGCAATACGTGCGCGTAAAAAACAATATGGAATTATTGTCCTTTCTTCTGTAACAGATCCTTATCTGCAAATGGAACAGACTGAATTGCTTACCAGACAGTTATTGGAGGTAATCTTACACTATCGTTTTCCGGTGCATATTATTACGAAGTCGAACTTAGTTACCCGAGATTTTGATGTGTTGAAACGGATTGATGCAGAAGCAATACTTCCTGAAGATCTTCAGTCGAAATTAGGACATAAGGCTTTTGTTACCTTTTCATTTTCGACTATAGATGATTGTGTCGCCCATATTTTTGAGCCCGGAGCTCCATCCCCCTCACTACGATTGGAAGCATTAAGGCGAGCGCGTGAACACGGGTTCCATAGTGGGGTCAGTCTGATGCCACTGTTGCCCTATATATCGGATACCGGAGCAAGCCTGGAACTGCTATTTCAGACTTTTCAGGCTATTGATGCCAGCTATGTTTTTCCTGCCACCCTTGCTTTATATGGGAGTGATCCAGCGGATAATAGAGCCCTGGTCATGCGTGCTATTGAAAAGCATTATCCACATCTAATACAAAAGTATCAGCGTTTATTTGGCGCAGATGGTAAATTACCAGACTACTATCGTCAAGCTTTTACAGATAAGGCTAAATCGTTGTGTTTACAGTATGGATTGCGGGATAGCCTTTTGTGTTGATCGCTTTGTTAAAATTTGATCCCCATTTTGCTGATTCCCATAATTATAGTTACAATGTGTTTAATATTTCACGAAGTTGATTGATCTGAAAATTGGATCGGACAACCTTGTTTTCCTTTGTATTGACGATTACATAACGTGGAAATGAATATATACCCAATTCCTTTCGAAGGTTGGGGTAATCGCTGTCTTGGAATATGTAGTTTTCATAGGTATACACATGTTTTTCTAAATACTGCTTCCAGCTTGCAAATTTGTCATTAACAGCTATACCTACAAATTTAAATTTTCCGTTAGCTTTATACGCATTAACGATACGCTGTAGCTCAGGGTGCTGAGCTATGCAGGGGCCGCACCATGTGCTCCAAAAATCAATGATTGGGGTAGCCAGTTCCATTTTTAATTTCCGTTTTGAAGACATCTTCATCCATCAATACATAGCCATATAGAGGTAAGGTATCAGCATAGACTTTAAATTTTAACCGAATGTTTTGGCCATAATTATTGCTGATTGCCAAAAAGGTGAGGATGAAAACGAAAATAGACCTGCCCATAATTGAATGTTTACTCTAAATTAATAAAAATAGTTGATTAACTATCTGTGGTTAATCTTTTTAATTGTTTCGTCTTTATTTGTTTTTCATTTGTATTTGCTTCTTTTTGTGTTAAATATGTTACATTTCGTTTTGCAGATAATAAGCTATTGTGTTAATATTCCGGTTATCCATATGTGTTTGCTTTTCAGTATGTTGTGTTTTTTGTTAATGTTTTTAGGTAAATTTTATCTGTATAAATAAAAATATATGGCTTTTTTTATGTTAAAAATACGTTATCTTAACATTGACTTAACCGGTTGTAGTTTAATTGTTTAGTAATACTTTATTAATAATTTACAAATATTAAATAACCTTTCTTTGTAACCGAAGAAAAACAAAACCAAAATCATGAAAACGAAACACGTATTACTTCCTGTAATGATCGGGATGTCTTTGAGCGGCTGGGCGGAGAGCAGGCCCCTCTTTCTGACAGCTATCCCAAATGTTGAAATTCCCTCCAAATTTCAAGAATCTATCAGTGGTCTTGTGAAAAATGTTGCCGGCGAACCGATTGCTGGAGCTTCAATATTAAACACATCCACCGGAAAATCTACCCAAACAGACGCCAATGGTGCTTTTATTATTCAAGGGAAAATTGGACAGCTGTTGAAAATATCAATAGTTGGATTTGAAACGCAACAACTAAAAATCGAATCAACGGCATTGACGATTAAAATGGTATCTACGGATCAATCACTTGACGAAGTTATTGTTGTAGGCTATGGTAAACAAAAGAAAGTTAATCTGACTGGAGCGGTAACACAAATTGACTCAAAGGTACTTGAAAATCGACCTGTTGCCAATGCGACGCAAGCCTTGCAGGGAGCAATCCCTAATTTAAACATTACGTTTACAAATGGAAGACCCGGTGGCGAAGGAAATGTAAATATCCGTGGTTTCGCTTCGATCAATTCTGCGAATGCACAGCCACTTATTCTTATTGATGGGGTGCCAGGTAGTATTAATACCATCAATCCCAGAGACATCGAATCAATTTCTGTCCTAAAAGATGCATCCGCAGCAGCTATTTATGGTGCAAGAGGGGCATTTGGCGTAATGTTGGTGACAACCAAAAGAGGGAAGGCCGGTAAAATGAATATCAATTATAGTAATAATTTCGGTTGGTCTGGACTTACTGTCAGAACTGATTTTATGACAAGTGGATACGATGCCGCTAGATTGAATGATGAGGCTTTTATCCGGGCCACCGGTAATAGTTACACCGGCTATACCGAAGAGGATTATGCGGAATTGTTGAAAAGAAAAACAGACCCTTCCTTACCTTCCGTCGTTATCCAAAATAGAAATGGAAAGGATCAATATGTGTACTATGGAAATACAGACTGGTGGAACGAGATGTACCGTAAGACGCAGGCGTCGATGGAACATTCTTTGAACTTTTCTGGAGGGACCGAAAAAATTGATTACTATATCTCGGGGCGTCTTTACGAGAAAGGTGGATTGATGAAAATCAATCAGGATAAATTTGATGGTTACAACGTAAGGTCAAGGATAAATGCACAGGTTACGCCCTGGTTAAAAGTTGGAGCGAATACACAGCTTAATTATCAAAACTATACCTATCCAGGTTGGGCTACCAATCCTGACAACAATAATAACTTTATTTCGACTACCGTACATGCATTACCGTCTTACGTGCCAATGAACCCAGATGGTACCGCAACGTATAGAACAGAACTTAATAATTACAACATTGGTGATGGAATATACGCGGACTTATTGCATGGAAAATCAAAAGGAGGGGAGGATAAATATGAATTTATCAATATGTTTGAAGCTATATTTCAGTTGACAAGGGATTTAACAGTTACGGGAAACTATACCTTCACGTACAATCCGATTCATAATTGGAATAGAAGAACTACAGCTCCCTGGTCGGTTTTTCCTGGTGTAATCAATTATTTAGGCAACGATACCTATACCGAAACCATTATCAATAGGCCTAAGCATTCGCTGAATCTTTTTGCAAATTATAATAAGCAATTGGGGGATCATCAGATTGGTGCTACAGTAGGTTTTAACCAGGAAACTACCGGTTATAAACGTATTGGCGGGACACACAACAACTTATTGTCAGAAGATCTGAATGATTTTGCTTTAGGGACAGGGCAAATGCAATTGCTGGGAAATGCAAATACTTGGGCATTGCGCGGCTTTTTCGGAAGGTTGAATTATAATTATAAAGGGAAGTATCTACTGGAAGTTAATGGTCGTTACGATGGAACCTCTAAATTTCCCTCGAATCAGCGTTACGGATTCTTTCCATCTTTTTCCGGTGGCTGGCGTTTATCAGAAGAGGCGTTTATGGAGCGTTTGAAGCCCGTTTTGAACGAAGCAAAATTTAGGGTGTCTTATGGCGCGCTCGGAAATGCGCAGGAAGCAACGGAATATGGTTATATCCAATTGTTGAATGCAGGATTGTCCAACTATATAACCAATGGTGCAAAGACCCAGTATTTAAGTGCGCCTACTCCGATTTCGTCAGATTTGACATGGGAGCGAACAAATACATTGAATTTCGGTACGGATCTGGAGTTTTTTAGAAGTAAATTAACGGTCTCCGCGGATTATTTTATCCGAAATACATTGGACATGTTAATTCCAGGCAAAACATTGCCAGCTGTATATGGCTCAGCTTCACCAAAGACCAACGCGGGAGACTTAAGGAATAAGGGTTGGGAACTTGCTGTGGCCTGGCGAGATCAACTTGAATTGAATGGAAAACCTTTTGGATATAATATTGGGATTGGTCTGTCGGATTCCAAAGCAAAGATCACGCGTTTTGATAACAAGGAGATGTTGTTGAGTAATTATTATGTAGGTCAGACATTGGGTGAAATTTGGGGGTATCAAACAGACGGCTTCTTCCAGTCCCAATCAGAAATTGATAATTGGAAGGTTAATCAGGATTATGTTGATAAACAACGGCTAGCAGCTCCCGGAGACTGGTCAAAATTACGACCTGGAGATCTAAGGTTCGTTGATATTGGAGGTAAAGACGGTGTTCCGGATGGAAAAGTTGATGCCGGCGATAATACCCTGATGAATCCTGGAGATCAGGTGGTTATAGGAAATAGTAGAGCACGTTATAATTTTGGTTTTAATCTGGGTGCAAATTGGCAGGGTTTTGATGTGTCGGCATTCTTTCAGGGGATTGGCAGGCAGCATTGGTGGCCTGGCGCGAATGCGGACAAATTCTGGGGTCCTTATTCCAGACCGTATTACTCTTTTGTACCTAAAGATTTTGAAAATGATGTATGGACGCCTGAGAATACGGATGCTTATTTCCCATTGCTGAGGGGTTATATCGCTTTGAATGATCGCGGGTCTCTAAATGTAAAATCAGATCGTTATTTGCAGGATTTAGCTTATATACGCCTAAAGAATTTAACGATAGGGTATACGATGCCTCAGGCTTGGTTGAAACGTGTGAGATTGGCCAATGCACGAATCTATGTCTCAGGGGAAAATATCTGGACTGCAACAAAGCTTCGCTCCAAATATATTGATCCTGAACAATCTGCGCAGGAAGCAAATGGAAGATCCTATCCTGTCTCTAAAACATTTTCTTTTGGTCTAGATTTAACTTTTTAATATCATGAAAAAAATATTTTTTATATGCATCTTGTTGAGTACAGGTTTGACAGCCTGTAAGAAAGATTATTTGGAACGTTTCCCTGAGTCTGCGGTTAGACCTGAAGATTCGTTTAAAACAGAAAAAGATCTGGGGTTATTTACAAAATCATTTTACGATGCGGCCTTGCCTTCGGCTGAAGGTGTCTATAATGAGTCGGTTGATAATATTGTTAAAACAACATTAGATGATGAACTGACTGGGAAAAGACAGGTGCCTATCAGCGGAGGCGGATGGAGCTGGGCTAATCTACGGAACATTAATTATTTTTTGGAAAACTGTTTTAATACTGTTCCGGAGGCGGCTGCTGCACCCTATGCAGCGGAGGCTAGATTCTTTCGTGCTTATTTTTACTTCGATAAATTAAAGCGTTTTGGCGATGTGCCTTGGTATGATAAGGTTATAGACCAAAATAATGAGGAACAATTAACAAAGCCCCGTGACCCTCGGACGCTTGTTGTAACGAACATCCTGGCTGATTTGGATTATGCAATTGAACATCTCTCTTCAGTAAAAAGTGATGAAAAAGTAACGAAATGGACTGCCTTGGCATTAAAATCCCGAGTGGCTCTTTTTGAGGGAACCTTTAGAAAATATCATACTGAATTTAATTTGTCAGGGGCGAATGAGTTACTGGAGAAAGCTGCGGATGCTGCCAATAAAGTTATTGAAGGAGGGCAGTATAGTATATATAACGCCGCAGGTGTAAATTCATATGCTGCACTGTTCTATAGTGTCAATAGTCTACCTCAAGAGGTTATATTAGCTCGAAAATTCTCGGATGCACTGCAGATCTGGCATAATGTTAATTATTATACGATTACAGCTTCCTATGGTAAGCCGGGGCTGGATAAAAATTTGGTGGATTCTTATTTGATGAAAGATGGAACCAGATTTACGGATAAAGCAAACTATCAAACAATGACGTTTAAGGAAGAAATACTAAATCGTGATCCTCGTTTGAGCCAGACTATACGGACACCGGGATATAAACGTATCGGTGGCGTTGCAACTATTCCGCCCAATTTTGGGAATTCAGTGACTGGATACCAATTGATTAAATTTGTAGGCGATGTAAAATATGATAATTTCAACCGGTCTGAAAACGATATGCCGATATTTAGATATGCAGAAGTACTGCTAAACTATGCTGAAGCCAAAGCGGAATTGGGAATATTAAGTCAAGCTGATATAGATAAATCGATCAAATTACTTCGCGATCGCGTGGGGATGCCTAATTTAAATTTGGAACAGGTTAAATCCAATCCAGATGCGTTTCTTACAAAAGATTATACAAATGTTAATGGTGATATGAAAGGGGGGGTACTTGAAATACGAAGAGAACGTCGTATTGAACTGGTGATGGAATCTTTTCGGTGGGATGATATTCTGCGATGGAAAAGTGGGAAGTTGGTGACAAGGCAGTTTAAAGGGATGTACTTTCCTGGTACAGGCAAATTTGACCTGGACAATGATGGTAAAGATGATATCTGGATCTATGAGGGAGACAAGCCTACTGCCCCGGGAATACAGTTGCTGAAACTCGGATCGGAAATTACCCTAGAAAATGGAAATAAAGGAAATGTGATCATCAATTCGCATATTAAAAAAGCATTCGATGAAAATAAAGATTATTTATACCCGATACCAGTGCAAGAACTGCAGTTAAATAAGAACTTAAAGCAAAACCCCGGTTGGGGAAATTAAGAATTTTCGTATTTTAGGTCACTCATCACTGATGAGTGACCTTAGTTTTTAAACCTAATTTAAATCTTATGTATAAGTACCTCCAATGTATTGCAGTGATCTTCTCACTACAGTTTGTAACCTTGCACTGTAATGCACAGCAGGATGAAAAAGTTAGCTTGACACACTTGCCTTATATCCAAGGCTTGACAGATCATTCGGTGTCCATTATATGGACAACTGATCGCCCAGCAACGGGTTGGGTAGAATTGGCGCCAGATGATTCGAGTCATTTTTATCATATCGAACGACCCAAATATTATGCTGCAGCCTATGGTTTTAAAAAAGTCGGGACTGTTCACCAAGTGAATTTAAATGGATTAAAACCAGGGACAAAATACCGTTATCGGGTATATAGCCAAGAGGTAACTAAACACGTTGGCGTCAATGTGGAATACGGGAAAATTGTAGCAACCAATGTATATCGACAGGAACCGCTGGCATTTACTACGCTCGGACCGGCTAAAGTAACCCGATTCGCTGTGGTTAATGATATTCATGGTCGTAACGATGTGTTGAATAAATTACTTGATCTCTCTGATCTCCCTAAGCAGGACTTTATTGTTTTTAATGGTGATATGGTCGATAATTTATTGAGTGAACAACAGATGTTTGACGGTTTTATGGATACGGCAATCAAACGATTTGCGAGTGAGAAACCTATGTTCTATTCAAGAGGGAACCATGAAACCCGAGGGCCATTTGCCATTACCTATCCACAATACTTCCCGACACCGACAGGAAAGCTTTATTATCAATTTAAGCACGGTGAAACTGCTTTTATCGTGTTGGATTGTGGTGAGGATAAGCCAGATTCTGATATGGAATACAGTGGCATTGTAGAGATGGATAATTATCGTACAGAACAAGCAAAATGGTTGGAGGAAGCCGTGGAAAAACCGGATTATAAAGATGCAAAATATAAGATAATCATATGTCATATGCCACCATTTGGCGGTTGGCATGGCGAACAGGAGATCTTGGATAAATTTGTTCCTATTCTAAATAGGTCCGGTGCGCAAATTATGTTGTGTGGACATTTGCATAGACATATCATTAAACAGGTGTCTGATAAGGTCAATTTTCCTGTTATCGTGAACTCTAATAATAATTTGCTTAAAGTAGATTTAGCTGCTAAAGGGTCTTTTAAAATTATTGACCAACAGGGGAAACTTATTGATGAAGTAACTATAACACCCCTACACTAATTACCGTGCATTCGAGGTCTGTTCTTATTCCTAAGACAGACCTTTTTTACCGATGAAACCCCGGTTTTAATGGTGATTTTTCCTAATTAAAGCTCTCGGATTGTTTTCGTCGACGAAGCGCCCGTCATCGAAACAAGGTTTTTTCCGTTTTTTACCTGCCCTTAAATTCCCCCATTTATAACCTATTATTAAGTTGTGGAGGTAATATTAGTATTCGTTTTTGTGCGTTTTTTTATTTATTTACTGAGTTATGTTGCGATATGTAATTTAGATTTATTAAAAATAATTTGAATAAATGCTTTCGAATAGCCTATATTTGCAACTGTTTAGAACGATTTTAAACAAGCGTATTTCTAGATGCGTTTTTGTTCGTACTTATGAAAAAGACTTTTTTTATATTAATTCTTGTTTTCTGTAGCATTATAGTTCATGCTCAGCATACAGCTATTGGGGGGAAAGTGTTAGATGAAAAGAGAAGACCTCTAAGTGGCGCAACTGTCTCCATTAATTCATTTGATCTCACTAGTGAGACGGATGCAAAAGGCGATTTTAATTTGATTATTCCAGTCAAAAACTATAGTGATAGTGTTTTATTATCCGTAAGCTATGTAGGGAAAAAAATGGTTGAGTTGTGGGTTGATGTAAGAAAAAAAAAAGAGAATTTAGATTTTATACTCCGGGACAATAGTTTAACCTTAGATGAGATTAATGTAAACCAGATATTTAAACAAAATAAAAATTCCATTTCTTCCATTGTGTTTGATGAGGAGGCTATAGAAAGGGTTCAGGCGTTTAGTCTGATGGATGTGTTGAACACATTGCCAGGCAAGCAAATGACAGCTCCTAATATCAATGCACCGCAGACTTTGAATCTGAGAAACACCCTTGATGAGAGCAATAGTCTTAATAATTCACTAGGGATACCTATAATAATAGATGGGGTGCGGCTTTCAAATGATGCTAATATGCAATCACGGCCCGTAGGACAACGGGGAATGGCAGGGTCTGTGCTTCCTGCCGTAACCAGTGGAAATGCGGCAGATGTACCATTTAGGGGAGTGGATTTAAGAGAAATACCTGTAGAGTCTATTGAGAAAATTGAGGTAATTCAAGGTGTAGCTTCTGCAGAACATGGCGAATTAACTGATGGTGCAATTTTAATCGAAAGAAAAACAGGAAATTCGCCACTGCACTTTTCAACAAATATAAATGATGGCTCTCGTAATTATTCACTCAATAAGGGGTTTGGTCTTCCTAAAAATTTGGGGGGGATAACTACAGACCTAAACTATGCTATTTCGAACTCTAACCCCCAAGATAAGGTGCAGGAATATAGACGCTATGGTGGTTCATTGCGTTGGAACACGGTGGCGTCACGTAAGCTTCGCAATAAGTTAAGCTTAGATTTTAACATGAGAATAGATGATGCAAAACAGGATCCGGATGATAATTCAAGAAGAAAATATTATTCAAAAGAAATCGGTTTCCGCTTTTCAAACACAACCCAATTGAACTATAGCACACGATTTTTTGACGAAATCAATTTCATGCTTTCTTATTCTATCCGCAAGCAAGAGAGCTTTGCACAATGGTTATTAAATCAAGGCAACAAACCTTATACTGCAAAAGATACCACTGGCATATACGAGGGAATATTACTTAATTCGCAATATCTCGCTGAGGAAGAGATTATCGGAAAACCTATAACAGCAAGCACAAGTTTAAAATTTACAAAAAGGTTTCAAATAGGTAAGACTTTTCACAGTCTATTGTATGGGTTTAATGGGAGTTATGCAAACAATGGTGGGCGAGGGATTATTTCTGACCCGGATAGACCGCGTTTTATCAATTTTAACAACCAAAATATTAGACCTTATTCTTTTGAGCTTAATCCCGCTTTAATCAATACGGGTATATACATTACAGATAACTTTCATTATAAGCTGTTTGGTAAAAAAATTAATAGCAATTTTGGTGTTCGTTTTGATAATCAAAATGGAAGCACCAGCTTTCAGCCACGATTAAATACGAGGATTGTTTTAGATAAGAGGTGGGCGTTAAGTGCTGCCTTTGGAGTTGCAACCAAATCTCCAACTTTAGCGCATCGCTATCCATCACCTTCCTGGATAGATGTTCCACTTATTATTGCGCAGAACTCCCAGAGTTCCTTATATTTAGTGTATACAGAGAAATTTATTACTAAGAATGAAAACTTAAAATCTAGTAAATCTGAGAGCGCTGAATTTAATATAGAATTCAAAAATCACTGGATTACATCCCGTATCAATTCTTATTATAAAAATAACAGCAATGGTTTCAATTCCGTCAAGGTCTACAAACCATTTCATTTGCCTATATTTGATTACCATTATAATGAGAGTCTAAATCAAATTGTATATCAGGAGACTGGAAGATACATTGATTATTATGACAAGTCATATAATAAGATTGAAAATTTTAAAAACTCCTATACCTACGGTTTTGATTGGTCCTTAGCCTTTAAGGAAATCAAATTTATCCGTACGAGCTTTTCCACCAGTACTTCGTATATTTTATCTGAACAAAACGATAAGATACTGGAGGCAATAGATTTATCCTCTCCAGTTCAAATCAATGGGCAGCCAATTTCTTATCTGTTGTATCAACCCAGTAACCAAGGGAAACGATATGTACTGACAAGTAAGTTAAACACTACCACGCACATTCCCGCTATCGGATTTGTCATCATGACCAATACAGATATTTTTTGGAAGAATCGCTATAAACGGAACTATAATGACAATTTTCAAAAACCGGTAGGTTATTTGGATGCTAATATGAAACAAGTGTTGATAAACAACGATTTGGCGTCCTCTCTTCCTATTCGTGGGCTAGAATTCTTCGATGGCCAGCAACGTATTATTTATATGAATTTCTCAATGTCAGTTGCCAAGGAAATCAGCAAAAAGATCCGCATTGCTGTGACAGCCTATAATACCTTTAATGTGCAACCCACTAGTTCGTATCGGGATCCCAATACAAACCAGGACGTAGTTGTGACTTACAATAGTCCTTTAAGCATTACAGGCGGAATATCAATTAAACTTTAACAAATACTATATACTATGAAACAGAATTATATTCTACTATTTTTCTCCTTAATACTAGCCTTATTTGGAGGTTGTAAAAAAGACATTGACGAAGTACAGCCAATAAAAGTGAACGTACAACTAACGGTAAACCCTGAGGAGGTTTGGTTTGAGGTACCTTACGACAAGGCCGAAATTACGTTGATAAATAAAGGTAATAGCAGTTCCTACAAAATTCAAGCAGATGCAAAAGGTAAAATTGCATTGAATAATATTGCTCCAGGTAATTATAGTATCAATGTCTCGTTGGCAATCTCAGCAGAAGAATATACCAAATTGACGGGTGTAAATCGCACATCTATTTTTTATCTGAACTATGCTTTGGCTGATAAAGCTTTGTTTGCTAATGAGGACTTTAATATTCGCTTAGTGACCAGTGAACCTATTGGCGGTTTTGTTATTAAGCAGATCTACTATGCCGGATCAGATACCAAGGATGCAGCTCTTAACCGGGATAATTTTATTGAGATTTATAATAACTCGGATGAAATGTTGTATGCGGATAGCTTACTTGTGGTATTAGCATATGGAAAACCGAATAATAAAACAGACGAATATTCCCTAAGCAACAATCAGTATGATTGGAGCAAGTCTATCAATATGACCGTGTCTAATAATGCAAATGAAGATTATGTCTATGCCAAAGGAATATTTATGATTCCAAGTGATGGGACGGGTAAAAAATATCCTGTCGAATCGGGGAAAAGTATAATTATCGCTGGTTCGGCCTTAAATCATGCTGGTTCATATACCGACAACAACGGGAAAATAATTGGTGCTCAGAGGCCTGAACTTACAGTGGATTTGAGTAAAGCTGATTTTGAAGCCTGGTTGTATCCTTACGAACAGAAAATTCAGCCTGGGCGAACGATATTCGCGAATGACGTAGATAATCCATCCGTTACAAACTTAGAGGTTTTTCTTGCCCTAAGTATGCGTGATATGTATTTCCCGCCACAGGCTAGAGAATCTTTTGTATTGATGAAAGTCGATGGAACCTTTGATTTAAATAATATTCCCTCATTTGCGATTCCAACTGTAAAAGCTGTTACAACGAGTACTGTGCGTTATGCTCAAATGCCGGCAAGGTTTATCTTGGATGCTGTTGAAATTCAGGACGCTGTTGTAGCTGATCAAATTCCACGTCGTTTACCACAAAAATTTGATGCAGGAGCAATATCTGTACCTGGAGGAGCTTACTCTAGTCAGTCCGTCGTCCGTAGGACCGAAAGGAAAATTGGGAATAGACGTATTCTTAAAGATACAAACAATTCGTCAAATGATTTTGGTGTGCTACAACGTGCCAATCCAACCAAAACAGACGCATCATTTATAGATTAGAATCCATATGCGGAACATTTTTGCTATAATATTTTTGGTTTCCCTTTTTACTTTGAGCTCTGCTCAAAGTAAAAAGGATTCTGTGTATAGTTATACCATTGATCATCATTTAGTTGAACGCAGTCTTTTGAGACCCGCTTTTCTTCAAAGAGATTCATTGATGTCTTATGGTGATGTTCGAGTTGCTTATCAAATGAATAAGGGAGGATTTCGAAAGGCCCAACAAGCCTACAACGGTGTGATAACAAGTTTTCAAGCCAATGGATTCAATCGTTTGGGAAAGTTCTTATTGGGAGCAAAATTTGCGTTCAACTCCATCCGCGAAGATAGTTTGGCAAATAGCCTTCGTTCTGGATTAGAAGATTTAAGCCCTTATTATCCTTACGCAAATAAAAGTGGTGACTATCAGCGTCAAAATTATCAGCTAAATGCTTCACTCGGATATGAATTAGCTCATTCAGTACAGCCATTTCTCCAAGTGGATTACCATCGACATTGGAGTGCAGGTACAGTGGATCCGCGCTTAAAATCTAATAGATTTACTTTGAAAGTCAAACCTGGTGTTACCTTAAATTTTCCGAAAAGCACATTGGGGCTATATGGAATAATTGGGCGAGCAGATGAAAATGTTTCTTTGTTATACAAAAACATGGATTTTCAATCTTCAAATCTGTATCCAGATCGAATGTATTATATGAATTATGGATACGGGACGGCACGTCAAAAAGATACGACAAGAGTTAATTTTAAATACGATAACTATAAAGGGGTAGGGATTCAGTACCTTAAAAAGCTTTATAGCTGGCATACCAAAACAGAGATTGAATACCAACAATATCACAATACAAACCAAAATTATTCTAAGAAGTCTGTTCTTTATAGCGGCCCTTTGGCTATTTATGATCAAAGTACCATTAAATTTTTCGTAGATGCAGTCAAATATAATGGTGATCAGGGGCAGCAATTATTGATTTTCGATGGCGAATATAATAAAGGTGTTGATGGTAACAAATTGACTACGGGTAGCCTAAATAAAGTCAATTATAAAGTTAGCACTCTTTCCCTTACAGGACAATATGTTAAGCTTTGGCATAGACATCATCAGCTAGCGAAGGAATTAGGTTTTCTTGTCACCTACTATACGGAAAATAGAAAAGATCTCTTGCAGGCGATCGACTTTGAAGTGGGACAAATGCGTGTTGAGCCATCTCTAAGATTATATTTGCAAAAAAGCAACACGAAACTTATACAATTTGCATTTGCACCTTATGCGACTATTCCGACAGAAACCACATTGGAATATAGCCCCTTATCCATAAACACCTTTATTCAAAACGTTGTTTTTTGGGACTATTACTATTATAAGACCCAATACTTAGGTGCAAAATTTGGTGTAGAATATAAGGACCGGTTTTGGGGAAACAACCTTGCATTTTATGCAAAGTTAGATCTCCGAAAATCTTCAGGTACTATTGAATTAAAAGACGATATAAAACCTAAATTTCTTTCAACTGGAAATAGAACGAATATGGAAATTGGGATTCGGCTCTCTTTATAAATTATTTTTGATAATAATCGTAATAAAAAAACTGGTAATGAAAAAACATTTTGCAGTATTGGTCAGTATCATTGGACTTGTTGGTTTACTATCTATGAAAGATCAACAAAAAGCATTGTATGAAGAACTGCAGTTACTTTATCGAAGACCGATAAGCGAGTGGCCTAAACCGACGATTGATGCAGGTGTCAGCTGGAAGGAATTTAAGTCCTTGCCCAAGGTTGATACAAGTTATTTTTCTTTGATGGAAAAGCCGGATGTCAAGTTAGGAAAATATCTTTTTTTTGATCCGATACTGTCTGGCAGCAATCAGATCTCTTGTAGCAGCTGTCACAATCCCCAGACATCATGGGCTGATAAATTGACGGTTCCGGTTGGCAATGATCATTTGGAGGGGACACGTAATACACCATCACTACTGAATGTGTATGCGCGGAAAGAATTGTTCTGGGATGGAAGATCCAAGTCGCTGGAAGAGCAGGCGTTAGGTCCCATTGAAGCACATCATGAAATGGACATGGATCTGACCAAATTGATTCCAAAATTGAAAGCTATCCCGGCCTATAACAAGCTGTTTCTAGCAGCCTTTGGAGAGGAAGATTATTCTATGCCAGAGGTTTTAAAGGCTTTAGGTGCTTTTCAACGGACTTTAACAAGTAGACGTAGTCGCTTTGACGAGTTTTTGGATGGTAATTATAAAGTACTGTCCGAGCAAGAGGTACGTGGGCTGCATCTCTTCCGGACAAAAGCGAGATGTATGAATTGTCACAGTGGTCAATTTTTTACGGATGACTCCTATCATAACATTGGACTGACTTATTACAAGCGTAAATATCAAGATCTGGGTAGGTATGAGGTTACCAAAGATCCAGCTGACGTAGGACGTTTTAGGACACCATCACTGCGGGACGTAATGAATACCGATCCGTGGATGCACAATGGATTATTCTGGAATATGACCGGATTGCTGAACATGTATAACAGTGGGATGCAGATGAACTCCGCCAAACCAGAGCAGAAGGCTAAAGATCCGCTTTATCCGGTTACAGATCCTTTAATGCAACCTTTGAATCTTAGTAAAGAGGAAATAAAAGATATCGAGGCATTTTTACATGCCATCACAGCAACTTCCTATCGGATGCGGCGTCCTGAAAGCTTGCCGCGGTAGTGTCTATAAGCGCTTGATGTAATTAAGGATCATAAGATGGATTGTTGTCGTGGGTTGAGGGGGGAGCGTCGTTTCCTCCTAAAAATGACTGAATAGGCTACGAGTTTACAGGCTTTATTTACCCCCATCTGATTCTTCAAATGGGGGTAAATTTTACTATTTTGTATTGGTAAATAATTAGTCTTTATAGTTATTATAATATTTTTATAGCTATTAAATTACTTCCTATAAGATGAAGCAATTTCCCAGTACGGATATAGTACCAATTAAGTACAGATAAAGCACTATTTTGTTACAAAGCGGAATGTACTTTAAAAGTGTAATAAGGGTACATAAGAAGGCTTATAGGTAATTTTCGATGCGTTAGTATTTATGTGTCTTTTTTAATTTATAGGAAATCAAAATGGCGTCAAAAGTCGGTCTTCTCAGTTTGTTCTCATTCCTTTTCTACTCCCAGCAGATGGATCACTAAAATACATCAGAACTCGAAATATTAGCTTCAGATGCCGTATTTCGTACATTTTCTAAAAATATACGGGCCAAATTGATACGTTGCTTTTGATCGGCCGAAAGTGGATAACGTTCATCATCAACAAAGGTATCCAAACCCTTCGGAAACTCCCAGGCAAAGTCCAGTACCATGGCTTTCTCCGCTGCAAGAATGACGTCCAACTTACTAGCGAGGGGATTGCCCATTTTGATATTATTATAAATGCTATCTGGGAGCAGCTGGCTGTCTATATCCTGAATTAATGGCAGCTTAGTTTCAATTTTTTTCTTTTGCATGTGCTTATTTGTGTTAAATAATTAAGAATCATTCTAAATAAATTTGTAATTTAGACAAAGATAATAGGTGTAGTGCCATTGTTGGGTATGTAATGAGGAGTAAAAAGTCCGTGAAAAGGAATAGTTGAAACTTGAAGAAATATGGAATGGGATTAAGACTTTATGATATTGATTCGGCTAGTTTATTGTTGGAAAAAAACTATCCACAGACTTTCTTTTCAATCGATGCCGGTATCCAGGAATGTGTCACACAGCTGGGCGCTCCATTTGGTGATGGCTATTACAAAGAGATCTTTTTTGATGGAATTCATATTGGCTTTGGTCATGCAAATCTGTATGAACGGATACTATTTCGTTTTGAAAGTGACTTTGAGACGGTCGAAATGCATTTTGCATTGAAGGGTAGAAGTCGGGCAGCTGGGGAGACATTAGCCGCTACCATAGATTTTGAAACTTGCCAGCACAATATCCTTTATGGCAATTCGATCTGTGGCCAGATGCAATGGGAACGTGAAGAATTCCAGTTATGTGAGATAAATTTGTCTCTAGATTTTTTTAAGAAATTTCTACCCGATAATTCCATCTTGTTTAATGACTTCAGAAATATTATTGAAAAGGGAAAATCTGGCTTATTGACAGATATTAATAGAAGAATTACCCATGAAATGCATGCTCTTATTGATAGTATCATAAATTGTGAACGTAAGGGGGTGTTTAAAAAAATATTTCTCGAAGCCAAGATCATGGAGTTATTGCTGCTTCAGTTGGAGCAGTTAGCCGACAACAGCGTTTCGAACACGACCCTCAGAAAGCCTGATGTTGATAAAATCTATGCGGTCCGTGAATTTTTACTGGATAATATGGATTCAAACAATACACTTGTCAACCTGGCCCATCTGGTCGGGACAAATGAGTTTACATTAAAGAAGGGGTTTAAGGAGTTGTTTGGTACGACAGTTTTCGGTTTTTGGAATGATGCAAAAATGGAACATGCCAAAAAACTCATTTTAGACAAAAACATGACCATTGGTGAAGCCTCTGATGCCATTGGGTATAAAAATCAGCGTCATTTTTCAGATGCTTTTAGACGGAAATTCGGATTTCCACCAAGTAAATTAAAAAAGAGATACAGCTAGTTTACCCGACCTATAACGCGGGCTAAGAATAGCTATTAAAAAATTGATAGATCATTTATCCTTAAATTTTATAAAACCATGGGTAGAGCTGAAGCGAAAATTATACAAGCAGAATTGACTGTGAGTCGAAAAGAATATGTGACCCCACATTATATCCGCATTTATCTGACAGGAGAAGCTGTCTCAGAAATCGCGGACACAACCATCGGTGTTAACAATAAGATTCTGATTCCCCCTTTGGGATTGAATAAAGTCTATTTTCCGGAATTCGATTTTGAAAAGGGGCAATGGAAACCCATGGATGACAGTATTCGGCCAACGGTACGTACATATACGCATCGGGGGATAGATCTTCGACGTAATGAAATTTGGATAGATTTCGTTGCACATGGGGATGAAGGACCAGCTTCTGCCTGGGCAATAGGATCTAAGCCGGGGGATGTATTGGGTGTCCTTATGAGAGCTGGTAAGACCGAATTATTTCCACTGACAAAAAACTATCTATTAGCGGGGGACGCAACGGCACTTCCGGTATTAGGTGCAATATTGGAAAATTTACCAGCATCAGCAAAAGGAACCTGCATCATTGAGGTGAATGGTCGGGAGGACGTACAAAAATTATATACGAAAGCGAATATTGAATTTATCTGGTTGCATAATGATGCTCCACAAGAAGGTAGTCTGCTGGCGGATCTGGTGAAGATAAAGTCTCTTCCTCAGACAGATCGCTTTGCTTACATTGCTGCAGAGTATTCTACCGTTCGGGAGATACGCAATTACCTGCGCAAGGATCTTGCATGGAAGAGGGAGGAACTTTATGCCTATTCTTATTGGAAAAGCGGTGTATCAGAAGATAAGTCAGCCAGTGAACGACACAAAGAGAACGAGGAGGTCAATTCATAAATAAGACAAACTACAAGACCACTGCTATCACCTCATTGCTTGAGCTAAGCTAGTTTTTCAGTTTTTTACTTCTGTTTATCATGAGATAATGGTGAAAAGAATCATTTTTTTGATGTATCTATTGTGACCTCCGAGTTTATCTTAGGCAGAGATTTGTGTCTGTAGGATCAAAACAGTATTTTTATGGTTTGGCGATGAGCGATAACGGGAAAGACACATTATGATGCATATGGAGGAGCAAAAAATTATTCTGGTTGAAGATGAGCAAGACGTTGCGGATTTGATCGTACAGGGATTGGGCGAGGAAGGTTATAAGGTCATTCATCTGGGGCGTGCCGAAGGGCTTGAGCAACTATTGGCCAAACAAGATGTAGCCCTTGTTCTTTTGGACATTCTTTTGCCCGGCACCAACGGACTTGATATTTGCAAACAGATCAGACATTGGGGCTATACCGATCTGCCTGTTATGATGCTGACGGCACTCGGAACCCCTGAAAACGTTGTCCTTGGTCTTGATAATGGCGCTGATGACTATCTTTCTAAACCATTTAAATTAATCGAACTTAAAGCCAGAATACGTTCATTGATCCGTAGACAGCAATCCATTGTTCAGGCGACCCAACGCGAAGCACAGCCTCCAAAAGATACATTCAGTTATGGATTTCTAACGATTGATGATTACAAGAAAGTTGCCTATTGTGAAGGTCAGGAACTTAACCTGACCAGTACAGAGTATCGTTTACTTTTATTATTTATCCAAAGCCCAAAGAAAGTATTTGAGCGCAGTGAGTTATTGGATAAAATATGGGGAATTAATTTTGATATCGGATCAAATGTCGTTGATGTATATGTCAATTACCTGCGGAAGAAGATCGAGAAGGTAACGAGCAAAAAGGCCATTCATACCGTTATCGGAATGGGCTACGTGTTAAAAATCGAAGACTGAATAGATTAAGAAGACTGAATAGGTTAAAATGAATAATTACAATAGGAAACTCATCTATCTCATAGCAATATTAGTTATATATGTCAGCTGTTTCGTTGGCTTTATCTTTTACTCCATCACAAACTTTGCTTTCACCGATTTTTATAAACGCCTGGATCTGCGAAGAAATATTGCAGCAGAAAAGTTCCTCAATAGTAAATCCGCTTCGCAAACAGATCAATGGAGTCTGGATTTTATAGAAAGTCTGAACAATCAGCATGAGTTTTTGGTTGAATTTGATAAGAATGGAAAAATTGTTCAAAGTCAGGGATTCTATTCTGAATTGTGGGATAAAATCAACAAGACCGGAACATCAAATTTTAAAGCAGGGCATCAATTCTATTCGACAAAGTATTTTTCAAAAAACAATAAGCATTATATTGTCGGTGCATCGGCGGAAAATTACTTCTATACGCATCACCTGGCCTATCTGCGTAATCTGCTTATCATTAGTCTGATTTTGGGTATTCTTTTTATTTTGGTGGTTTCTGTTTTTATGAAACGTTCATTTCTAAAACCTATCCTGACCATGATGAAGGAAGTCCAGCAGATTGGCTCTGAAAATCTGGACAAGCGCCTGGATGAAGAAAAATATAAGGGTGAGCTCCATGATCTAGCGTTTACATTCAACAGCATGCTGACACGTTTGGAAACCTCTTTTGAAACGCAGAAAAATTTTATCAGCAATGCTTCACACGAATTGAATACCCCCCTGACTTCGATTATAGGGCAGGCTGACTTAGCGCTGTCCAAAGAAAGAACAGTGGAAGAATACCAACGTACCTTATGTAAAATTATAGAATCTGCGGAGCATTTAGAAAAAAAGACCAAGGCGCTTTTGATGTTGGCCCGCACTGGTTTTGTGAGCAATTCGACAACATTTAATCCTGTTCGTATAGACCAGATTGTTATGGATGCCGAGTTGACTGTTAAAGCTATCAATGATAAATTTAAAATTACGACAGATTTTAGTTTGCTGCCCGATGACAGCATGCGACTCAAAGTCAATGGAAATGCCATTTTACTCCAGCTTGCATTATCCAATATCATTAGTAATGCCTGTAAGTATTCTTCCAATAGGACTGCTTATATCGCCCTGGGTGCTTTAAACAATAAAGTGTTTATCCTAATAAAAGATAAGGGTATCGGGATCCCGTCAAAAGAATTGGGATATATTTATGATCCTTATTTTCGGGCATCCAATACCAATGGAATAGATGGATACGGCATTGGCCTGCCCTTAGCAAGAAATATAATAAAGCTCCACGGTGGGACATTAAAGGTCAATTCCGTCGTTGGGGAAGGCACGACTGTAGAGATTGAATTGCCAACCTACATTCGGTTTTAATCCCATTTTAATTCCCCTGTTATTTTTAATCTCATTTTAATAAGTCTCTTAAAATTCTAATGAAAAGCTAATTCCAGCTTCATTCCGTTGCCATTTGTGCCGACTATTTTTGTCCAAAAGAAGTATGGCCAAAATGACACGTATATTAATCCCAAGTGATTTTACCGTTGATTCACTCTATTTTGTAAGACAGAGTATTGAATCGTCATCAGCAGAAGAAGTTGATGTAATTCTTGCTTATGGTAATAAAAGCAGCACATCTGCGAGCGAACTAATAGCTATTGGAGTGGAAGACCAACTCGATGAACTTCAATCTGATGCTTTTTTGAAGGCATGCGAAAGAATATGTCAACGATTTAAGAACCGTAAGCTGACTATTTATGCGGATATCATAAGAACCGACAACGCCAGTTATTTACAACATTACCTGCGAGGGGCGGGTGTAAACGAAATCAAGATCCCAGCTAATTATAGCTATCAGAATAAAACACGTGATTTTTTCGATGTAGGGAAAGCATTACGGAAACTAAAGAACCATGTTCTTCATCCCATTTCGGTAATGTAAGTTTTACATTGATTATTTAAAGAAATTATCGCCGCATACTTTCAAACTATTTTCTATTTATATGGCTCACACACAAGGCGGCCCATCAGCTTTACAACGTTTGGTCAATTTACTGCATACTGAACGGAAGACGATTAATTATATTTTTATTTACGCGATCGTTATAGGTATTTTTAGTTTAACCATTCCCATTGGGATAACAGCAATTTTTAACTTTTTGAGCAATGGTGCCATGTATAGCTCCACCTATATTTTAATTGCTTTTGTTCTATTGGGGGTTATCGTTGCAGGATCTCTCTTGATCGGGCAATTAGCACTCGTTGAATATCTAGAACAGAAAATCTTTCTAAAATCAGCAATGGAATTTGCTTATCGCCTTCCGAGGATAAAACCCAAAGAGTTAATTGGGAAAAACCTTGTGGAACTGGTGAACCGTTTTTTTGATGTGATCATTATTCAAAAGGGTATTATTAAGCTTTTGATAGATATCATTGCTGCGGTTGTAACCATATTCTTTAGTGTGGTACTCTTATCTTTTTATCATCCGGCATTTTTAGCCTTTGGACTTGTGGTTATAATCGCTGTGGCTATCATACTTGTTTTGTATTATAAACGCGGACTGAAAACTAGTATTGATGAATCTGAACATAAGTATGCAACTGTTGCTTATCTGGAACAGGTTGCCGAGGATATCGACCACTACCGAGGAAATGATGCTAAAATGAATGAAGTTACTCAAGTTACGGATGCTATTGTAAGCAGATATCTGAATTCCAGGAATCAGCATTTTAAAGTGCTAAAACGCTTCTTTGTTGGGTCAGTCCTGCTACGGACCGCATTGTTTGGAATAATGCTTTTGCTGGGATCTTATTTTGTTGTTGAGCGACAAATAACTTTTGGTCAGTTTGTCGCTGCCGAAGTGGTAATTGTCCAAATTGGTTATGCCATAGAAAAACTAATGACAAATTTAAATACCATTTTTGATATGTTGACGGGTGTTGTCAAGTTAGGTACGGTAACAGATCTAGCGTTAGAGGAGGGCGCAGCTTATTATGTTGACTAAGGAGGAACAACCTATCAAAACAACTGTCAGTTGGAGAGATCTTTCCCATCATTCAGTTCAGGCTCTTTTAAAAGATAAGGGATCACTTGTATTGGGTCGTATCCTGGTCCTATCAGGGCTGGTTTTTGCTTTTGCCTTATTTCTGCCCTGGAGACAGACAATACCGGGGAAAGGTACCGTCACTGCTTTACGGCCACAAGATAGACCTCAAACAATACAAAATCAAATTGGAGGCCGCATAGAGCATTGGGCGGTTAGTGAAGGACAAGAGGTCAAAAAAGGAGATACAATTTTAGTTTTATCCGAGACATCACAATCTTACTTTGATCCTAATTTACCTTTACGATTAGAGGAGCAATTGTTTGCAAAGCGAAGTGGAGAATCTGCAGCACAGCAAAAAATGAATGCAACAGAAGAACAAATTAAGGCCTTAAATGAAGGGCTGACTTATCAGTTGGAGTCCGCACAAAATAAGGTCATACAAGCTCAAAATTTTGTAAAAAGTGATAGTGCTGAGGTTATTGCAATAATGAGTTTTTTTGAAACAAGCGAAAAAAGACTAAAACGTTACGAAGAAGGTTATCAAGATGGGCTGTTTTCCCTTACAGATATCGAGACCAGGCGCCTAAATTTACAGAATGATCGGGCTAAGGTAGTCAGTGCTGAAAATAAGTTGTTAAACTCAAGACAGGCATTATCCAATGCACGTATCGAACTCAATAATATTCGGGCAAAATATAATGAATCGTTGGCTAAGGCACAATCCGATTTAAGTTCAGCGTTTTCCTCCAAGGCTTCTGTACAGGGCGATATTGCTAAATTAAGAAATGAGATTTCCAATATCGATATAAGACGTGGTCTTTATATCGTCCGGGCTCCGCAGGATGGCTATATTGTAAAAACCTTTAAGGCAGGAATTGGCGAAAATATGAAAGAGGGAGAATCTGTAGCAACACTCCAGCCCAAAACGCCACTACTTGCTGTAGAACTTTATGTAAATGCAATGGATGTACCTCTTATATTGCTGGAGAGTGACGTTAGAATACAATTTGACGGTTGGCCATCCATCCAATTTTCAGGTTGGCCTTCAGTAGCGGTAGGTACTTTCGCCGGAAAAGTTTCGGTCATTGATAAAGTGAGTAGCACGAATGGCCAATTTCGAATCTTGATCCGTTCCACAGATCCTGTTCCGAAGGATGACGAGCCCTGGCCAGCTCAGCTCAATCTGGGGTCCGGCGCCTATGGTCGAATCATTTTAAATAAAGTCCCCTTATGGTATGAGATCTGGAGACAATTAAATGGATTTCCACCAAGTTTGGAACGTGAACCGAAAGAAGACAAGAAAAAGTGATTGTAATTATATGAATAAATTGAATTTTATCATTATCGCCTTGTGTGTTGTTTTTTTTCATAAGCTATCCGCACAAGAGAAGGAAGATCGCTTAAAAATAGATTTTACGACGGATGATCTGGAAGAGCTCTTAATGGCCAATCATCCCATTGTTAAGCAAATAAACCTATTGACTGAAACGGCTAAAGCCCAGGTTGTGCAAGCCGCAGGAAAATTTGATCCAACTATTTATTCAAATTTTAAGAATAAAAATTTTGGTAATACCAGTTATTATAATCAGTGGAACAATGAATTAAAAATCCCATTATGGCTGGCCGGTGCTGACCTAAAAATTGCTTATGATAGAAATGTTGGAAGCTACAGCAATCCTCAATCAAGGACGAACAATGACGGATTATCTGCTGTAGGTATCACTATTCCACTGGGACAAGGGTTCATAATTGACAGTAGAAGAAACACCCTGCGGCAAGCGAAGGCCATGTTAAGTTATGTCGAGGCAGAAAAGATTAAACAGATAAATACAATTTGGTATCAAGCATTGTCAGATTATTGGAATTGGTATTTTGCCTATAAGCAATATGAACTTTTGTTGGAAGGCGTAAAATTAGCCGATAAGAGATTTAAGGCGATCAGTGAACAGACAGCATTGGGGGATAAACCACGTATTGATTCAGTCGAAGCAGCGGTTGTCGTGCAAGAGAGGAGAATAGAACTGTCAAAGTATGAAGTCGAACTTCAGAATGCAAAAATTGTGTTGTCAAATCATTTATGGAATGCACAGCAACTTCCTGTGGAGCTTCCTGAGCATGCAGTGCCTTATAAAGCGGATAGTACGGCAATTTTGCCGGATAGTAAGGTGATTTTGGAGCTTCTTGACTCCGCAAAAGTTGCACATCCCGAATTAGTAAAACTCGCTAGCAAAAGCCAGCAATTAGTTTTTGAGGAACGTTATCGAAAGGAAATGCTCAAGCCAAAGTTAAACATTTCAGGTACACTTATTTCAAGTCGTAATGGTTTCAATAATTTTATCCCTCCAGAGTATGATTTTAAATGGCATAACTATAAATTGGGGTTCGAATTTGCATTTCCGCTATTTATTCGTAGTGAGCGTGGAAAATTAAGAGAAGTAAGAATTAAACAAGATCATCTGCAGTTTGAAAGACGTATTGAAGAGCGAAATATTTACAATGACATCGTGAGAAAATATAACGATTTAAGTGCGTATAGCAAGCAAATTGAACTTCAATCGGTAAATGTGAGCAATCAGGAACTATTGCTCAAAGGTGAGTTGAATAAGTTTAGACTTGGGGAATCGACATTATTTGTTGTCAACAGCAGAGAAAATAAGCTGATAGAAATGAAGATAAAGCAGGAGAAACTTTTTACCGATTATCGGAAAGCGTTAGCAGAACTGTACTATAAAGCCGGAACTAAATTTTAATCCCATTTTAATTTCCCAGTTATTTTTAATCTCATTTTAATAAGTCTCTTGAAATTCTAATGAAAAGCTAATTCTAGCTTCATTCTGTTGCCATGTGCGGCCATTAACTTTGTTAAAAAATAATTGGGTATGGCAAAAGCGACACGAATATTGATTCCAAGTGATTTTACAATTGATTCACTTTTTTTTGTAATCCATAGTATTGAGCAGTCGAAGGCTGAGCAGCTTGACATTATTTTAGTTTATGGAAATAAAAGTAGCACCTCAATCAGCGAATTACTAGGAATTACACTCGCGGATCAACTCAACGACCTTCAGTCAGAGGATTTTTTGAAAGCTTGCCAAATGATCTGCCACCGATACGAAAACCGTAAACTGAATATCTATGCAGATATTATCGGTACTGATAATCCCAATTATTTACATCATTATCTGAGTGGAGCTCGTATTGACGAGGTCAAGATTCCAACAGATTATCAATTTGAAAAAAGAACAAGACATTTTTTTGATGTTGGACAGGCTTTGTTGGACCTCAACGAAAGTAAACGTAGGCATGTAGCCATTGTTGAAAAACCGGCAACGCACAAAACAGGAGGAAATGTCTTAGCGGATTTATTTTTTAACAAACAATGGGATGTTAACTATTAAAAGAAAAATACTGGCAAGATTCAACTTTGTCTTTTTGGCATTGTTGCTTTTTGGGGCATCAGCGATGGTCATGCTTTATGAAAACCCCGAACGACTTTTAGAAGGAGAGTGGGAAGAACAGGGCTGGTACTTTGAAAAGGTGGAGAAATCGCCAACCTTCAAAAAACAGGCGATTATCCATGAAGGGATCAAAGATGCCGCCATCGCGCATTTGCCGCCATTACAGGATGGCCTATGGCATTTTGAAAAAATGGGCCAAAAGAATTTTGTGGCCCACCACAAGGATAAGCAGTATAACTGGTTTTTGAAAGGAAGGGGACATATCCTTGAGCTACGAAAAAATAACGAACTCGTGGAAAGTTTTGTCATACAGAAACTGAACAAAAATCAGCTGGTCCTGCATCTCAATCTGGATATGCAGACCAAGGGAATAGCACGTATCGTGCTGAACAAAGGAGGAAAGGAAAAATATGCTAAGAAAATATAGCAATCATAGGACAATTCAAGATAATATAAAACTGGGAGGACTAACGGCATTTTCTGCCGGTATGGTCAACGTCGCTTCAGTTATTGTATTTTTTTCCTTTACATCGAATGTAACAGGATATTATGCCGTTTTTGCACAGGAGATTGCGAAAGGGAATTGGTATCAAGGAGCTGTCGTTTTGTTTTGGATACTGTTGTTTCTCATTGGAAGCATGTTTTCCAATCTGATTATCATCCATGGTAAGGGAAAGTTTAGCGCATACCTGACCCATTCGATACCCTTGGTGCTGGAGATATTAAGTATTTTGTTTGTCGGGATATATCTCGATGTTTTCTACGAAGATTCACTTAAGGAAACCGAAATATTGGTTGGAGCCTTATTATTTGCGATGGGTCTGCAAAATGGACTTACTGCAAGTATATCCAATTCTGTTGTGAAAACAACACATTTGACCGGATTGACGACGGATCTAGCGATACTAATATCCATGTTCACCAAAGAAGCCAATAGAAACAATAAAGATTTGGTGGATAAGTTTCATCTGTTACTGACCATTGTCACAAGTTATGTAATGGGAGGACTACTCAGTGGAATCTCTTTTAATTACTTGTCTAATAAAACATTTTATGTGGTTTGTTTTGTTTTGCTTATCATAGGTTTATATGATCATTATAAACTATATCTGCTCAAAAAACAATTTGTAAAACGTCATCGCGAGGAGTTGGTTGCCTAAATCTCTTGCCGATAATAATACAAGCCCCATCATACAGCAGCGTATGGTGGGGCTTATTTATATCATTTTATCCAGGTTGTAGGGGAAGTCCTCGTTCATCAGCTGTCTATAGTTGAGACAAAATTGCTGAAATTTAATGCGGGCTTCATTATGCTGATTTAAAGCAAACATCGCTTTCATTTCGGAAAATAATGCTTGTTCATTTAGTGGATCCAATAAGAATATCGTATGCACAATCTCAATGCTTTTTTTATGCAGATGTGCAATGTCAGTTTTATGAAGTTCCGCCAGTAAAATGGGTAATAAATTTTGTTCAACCTCGGTCTTCAATGTATCAAACACTGGCAGATCCAACCCCTGTAAGAATTTTCCCCTTTGAATGATCTGAATTAATCTACTTTCATAAGCAGCCGAAGGGTTTGCCAGCAACTGGATGTAATCTACATAATCACAATAAAATTCAGCGCTATGTTCGATAAGGAATCTTCCCTGCTTGTAGACGAGCTCAATCCCAGCAAACTCACTCAGCACTTTTCGTAAATGATTGATCGTGACTCCTCTTGAGTTCTTTACCTTATCTTCTGATTTGTCGGGCCACATGATCTGACTGAAATATGGTGAACTAATACCAGCACTGTTAGACAGGATAAGACAAAATGCCTGTTTCAGCTTTGTACTGAACAAATGGGAGATATCACGTTTGTTGCGGTCAAAAGCACGGAACTCACCAAACAGGAAAATTGCATTTGCCCGTACAAACTCGTCTTTTTGTATGATTTCTGTATCTGCTATCGGCGGAACCTGAAGGACTCTTTTTTCAGTTACCCTTGCTATTTTTCGCTTTTGCTTACCTCGCTGCCAAAAGAAATAGAGGCCAACTCCGCAAATCGTAGATAACAACAATAGTAAGAATACCTTGCGGTTGGATCTAGACAGTGGAACGGCATTTAATTCGTTAGAGGTTATCGGCATCATATTCAAGGAATAGACTTTTAGCGTTGACTGTATATCATCTTTTGATTCTTGGACCAAAACGAGAAGTCTACCTAATTGTTGGTCATAATAAAGTTGAGCATGTGTACTTATTTTATCTGAATAGATCGGAACAGAGTCTCCTAGGATATCAAAACTTCCATCTTTGACAGAAAAGCGATACAATTGGATATTGGACTTCGTTAAATATTCCGGATAACATAAGGCGTAAAAGTGGCTGCTATCGGGGAACACCAAACCACGGGCAGGTACGATATGCTTATCCTTCCAAAGAACATCCCATTTTTTTGTAATTTCCTTGGTGTCCAAATTTATCTGATAGAAATCATAGAGGTATTTTCGGCCTACAATATGCTCCCCGGATTCATTTCCCATACCTCCAAAGATATAAGCGATTCGATTATTGCTCCCTTGGCCAGCCGAAAGAAAATAGCGTGGGAAAATTTTATCGCCTGTCCATCCCTCAACAGTTTGCCATTTGCTAGAATCTAAATCATATCGGTTAAACTGCCCACTATAGGCCATGTTTCCATAGCCACCGAAAATATAGAATTGTCGCTGTTGTGCATCATAAAAAGAGCCGTGATGATTTAATTCTTTCTTCATCAGGGCGTCACTTTCGACCTTCCATTCGAAAGTTTCCAGATCAAGGCTGGCTACCGTAGGGCCTTGATAAGGCTGGGTATAGAAAAGTTCATAGACATACAGTTTATTTGTCGTAGCGTCTATAAAATTGTTTGCTAAAACCAATTTTACGGGACATGGTTTCTGAAAGGCCCGTTTTTTTGTCTGATTGGTCTTTATGTTGTATATGGTTATAGAATCCTGATTGAAATAATAAATCTCTTTGGTCCGTTGATTGTAGTTGGAACCAGCTTGTGAAAAGGAACCGCTTGCAAAGAGATTTTTCCATTTGTAAGAATCCACAATGAGCCAGGTTGGGTTTGTAGTGGAGCCATAAGCAATCCCATTTTCATCATGTACGACAGTGCCTGTGCTTTCTTTTAATGGGAATAGATAGGTTTCAGCTTTATTCCCAATCTGCACATTTTTGATAGACATGGCCGGAACATCGATCAGATAGTCACTTTTTCCAAAAATCACTTGAGGACTATACTGAGATGGCAATTTCACTTTTGGTGATTGAAAAATCTGATTTTGTATCTGAAGCTTAAATAATTGCTTATGTAGGTCGAAAGTCAACTGAATAGTGATCCATTCCTCCTTGAATAATTGTTGCTGATTTATTTTTGCGATGATTAGACTGCTTTTACCTTCTTCGTTCAGACGGAAAATACAATTACCGGCCTCCTCATCGTAAAATAAATTGTAAACCGTGTTATTGTCTTTATTCTTAACACGGAAAATATTGCCCAAAGAATTTGATGAATAAATGGATAGTTGAAATTTTAGCGTAAACTCCTGTTCAAACGAAATTGCCCTTTTGTCAAATAACTCGTAGGAGCTGCGTTTGTCTATAGGCTCATGTCCACCTCTAAATTTGAGACCCTGGGATTGGGAAAGTCGAGGAATTAAAAGCAAAAAAATAATATATAATATACAGGGTCGCATAGCGCAATCAAAAAACTTAAACCAATAGTTATCGACAAAGACCTATTTACAATAATTTGTCAGCTGCCGGCTTTTTATGAAATATAGTAACGGTTAGTATATCCCTTATCAATATCTTACAGGACTTAAAAGTATGCAAAAAAATGCGCTCAATAAAATAAAAGCTGTGTTACAATTGCTGTTTGTATTGGCCTCCCAAATGAGGGGAGGTGAGGAAATAAAATAGAGGGTTATCGTTTTATTTTTGCATTTTAACCCAATTTTAACCCAAAAATTAATCAACCGACTTTACCTTGCGTTAGAATTCCTCCCGATATTTTCGGTAGAAATTCGAACTAATTATAAATCGGAATCTTACTTATGAAAGTCTTTAAAAAGCTGCAATTTATTTTTGTTGCTTCCGTATCCATGCTGATGGTGCGGCAAGTTCAAGCTGAAACTCAAATTTCTTTTTCCGTTGACAATATCAAAAGCGATCAGGCTCGGCAGGATCAAAACCTAGTACGTGCAATGGCGCTCTTGGACCGGTCAATGGAAGTTTATTTCTCTGCAGACGGAAAGTCTATGCATCGTTTCTACAATCCCGATACGGAGGTGCGCTCGGAGGAAAAGGCAAGTGTGTGGATGTACTCTGCTTCGATAGAGGCTGTCAATGCAATCTTACATGGACTTAAAGCTCAAAAGGAAAGAGGAAATCATAACCTATTTGACAAACATTACAAGCGTTACGCGGATTTATTGGTCCAGCTTCACGAAAATGCCGCTTATTATTTAGGAACATTTAATCTTATTTCTTTTACACAGAGCAAAGACTGGACGGTTTATGCTGTGGATCGTGCAAAGGCAAAGGGTGCAGCAAATGTAACTGGGGTATTAAATGTCTATGATGATCAAATGTGGCTAATTCGGGAACTGATTGAAGCCTATCACCTGACAGGAAAAGAGCGCTATTTAAAGGAGGCAGAATACCTAACCACCTATGTATTGGATGGGTGGGACTGCACACTAGATGATAAGGGCAATGAAAATGGTGGAATTCCCTGGGGACCGGGCTACGTGACCAAACATGCCTGTAGCAATGCGCCCATGATCAGTCCATTGGTGTGGCTACATGAAATCTATAAGAAAAAGAACGATCAGATCACATACAACTATATTGATGCCGGAGATAAGCAGTCGCGTCGTTCTAAAATGCTGCGAAAAGCTGATTTTTATTTGGATTTTGCTAAAAGGATTTATGCTTGGCAAAAAGATCATTTATTGAACAGTAAAGGTGTTTACGATGATATGATGGGGGACTGTTATCCCGATTGCAGTATTGTCTATGAAATCGTCAATGGTATAAAGTATCGCAAAAATACCCAATTAAGGAAAGCCGTTGGAACCTCATTTTCCTATAACAGTGGAACCATGATTTCTGGCGCCGCTGATCTGTACCGGGCGACCCGATCTAAGGTCTATTTGGAGGATGGAAAGAAGCTGAGCGATGCCAGTTTTCAATACTTTGCCAAACTAGGTTCACAGGTACCAGCGCATTATACCTATGCTTCCGATGGGTTCAACAATTGGTTTAACGGCGTATTACTAAGGGGATTTTTTCAGATTTCTCCTGTCTTCGACAAAGCTGGACATTATATGGACTCATTCCAGCAGAATTTGGACTATGGATATGCCCATTTTTTACGTTCCGGTTTATTGCCGCCAGATCTTCTTGGTGGATGGCATATAGACAAAGACAAAAATAACCTGGAGGGAATGTTCATGTTCACTTATGCGGCACAGTATGCAATGTTGTCCCAATACCAGATCGAAAAATAGCAAGATGAAGTAAAAGGATCGACGTATACAATTGTGATACCAAAAAAAATACCAATAAAACCAGGCTTGCGAGCCTAAAAAATACATCAGATAGCTTAATCACTATTTAAAACCAAATTATAAATATGAAAAAGGATTTAGGGAAATCAAGGCGGCGACTTAGCACACTGCTTGTGCTGATGGCGCTGGGTATTCCGTCCATGAGTTGGGCGCAGCAGAAAAATGTCAGCGGAAAAGTACTTGATAGTAACAATAAGCCTATCGCTGGGGTAACGGTTTCTGTCCAGAATGCGGGTACACGTGTGGAAACCACTACCAGTGCAGATGGTAGTTATACGATCGTAGTTCCAGAAGGAAAGAAGCTTTTATTTAAATCGCTAGGTTTTAGTGCGAAGGAAGAGATTACAGATGGGAAAACCACGATTAATGTAATCCTGGAAAACGATGATACGCAATTGGAGACCGTTGTTGTCGTCGGTTACGGTACGCAGCGGAAGCAGTCGCTGACGGGCGCTATTGCATCCGTGAAGGGGACGGAGATGAGGCAGACGAAGAATGAAAACCCACAAAATATGTTGGCGGGACGTATCCCTGGTGTTCGCGTATGGCAGAAAAGCGCCGAACCGGGAGCATATAGTGCCAATTTCGATATCCGTGGTCTCGGAGCTCCGTTAGTTGTGATCGATGGGGTACCACGTACAAGCGAAGATTTTCAGCGCCTGAACCCGAGCGATATTGAAGAGGTTTCGGTCCTAAAAGATGCATCCGCGGCTATTTATGGCGTGCGGTCTGCAAATGGTGTCGTGTTGGTCACAACAAAAAAGGGAAAAGAAGGGAAAACCACAGTCAGCTATAATGGCTCCTATACTTTTCAAAAGCCTTCTGGCATGCCTGTATTGGCCGATGCGATCAGTGCAATGACGATCTACAATGAGAAATCCATGAACAACATCAATGGTGGAAGTCCAGTGTATACCGAAAAAGACTTTGAAGATTTTAGAAATGGAACAAGACGCTCGTCGGATTGGACTTCATTGATCTTTTCAAAATATGCACCACAGACACAACATGACATTAGTTTTTCGGGTGGAAGCAATAAAGTGCAGTACTATATTGGTGGTGGTTATTCCTATCAACAAGGCTTCTTTAAATCGGGTGATCTCAACTACAATAAATACAATTTGCGTTCGAATATCTCAGCAGAACTGGCCAAGGGATTGAAATTGGATTTGAACATCAGTGGCATGGCCGATCAGCAAAATAGTCCCTACACAAGTTCGGTTGACATTATTCGAAACTATTGGAAACAGGGGATGTTGTTTGCCGCGTATGCAGATCCCGAAAATACCTTGTTAAATTATGAAGGTCTAGATTTGGAGCAAAATACCGTGGCGATGATGGATGCGGATATTTCTGGTTATCGCAAATTCAAAAAGAAAACCTTTCAGTCCTCAGCTGCATTGAATTATGACCTGAGTTATTTATCTCCGATTCTTCAAGGGTTTTCCGCAAAGGCATTGATTGGTTATGATTATCGTGCAGATAACAATTCCATGTTCAGAAAGGAATATTATCAATATGCCTTGAATAAAACGACCAATAAATATGATCAGAAACTCTATAACTTGAGTAGCCCAAATCAAATGAAACGGGAGTTTTTTGATAAACAACAGGTCTTAGGTCAATTGATATTAAATTACGATCGTACGTTTGGCGATCAGCATAAAGTATCGGGACTTGTGGGATGGGAATCACAAAAGAACGATGGCGATAACTTCTATGGCCTGAAAAATCTTGCTTTTGGTTCCGACCAATTGCTCGCAGGTGTAGAAGATGGCCAAATGACCTCCATGTATGGTGGTATCAGTGATTATTATAACGAAGCGAAGTCGGCCCTATTCGGGCGGGTTAATTATGATTTTGCGGGTAGATATATTGCCGAATTCCAATTTAGATATGACGGCTCCTCCCGTTTTGCCAAAGGGCATCAATGGGGATTTTTCCCCTCGGCTTCTTTGGGATGGCGGATATCCGAGGAACCATTTTTCAAATCTATTGAGGCGCTCTCCTTTGTCAATCAACTAAAATTTCGAGGTAGCTATGGTGTGCTAGGGGATGACTTATCCTCTTCTTGGGATTTTGGTTGGGTACCCGGCTATGTTTATCCTGCGACGAGCGGAAATGCTGAAAATGGCTACAATAATCAATATGCACCAGGATATATTTTTGGTGATAAATATATCACCGGCGTAAGTCGGAAAGCTATCGCCAATGAATCAATTACTTGGTATAAAGCGAAAACATTCAATGTTGGTTTAGATTTCGAGGGATGGAATGGGCTGTTTGGTTTTACATTGGACTATTTTGAACGCACACGATCGGGGCTATTTCAGCGTCGCACGAGTGAATTTCCAACTGTGATCGGTGCAACGGCTCCCATGGAAAATGCCAATAGCGATCGCCATATGGGATTAGAATTGGAACTGAAACACCGCAATAAAATCAACGATTTCTCATACAATGTTCGAGCAATAGCGACTGTGACCAGAAATAAATACCTGACCGCCGTCCAAAATGGCCCCTATAAAAACTCATATGACCGTTGGCGCAATGACAACTTCAACAATAGATATCAAGGGATTCAATTTGGTTATGAATCGGCTGGAAGATTTGAGAATTGGGAAGATATTTGGACTTACCCGATTTATAAGGAACGTGATGTATTACCTGGAGACTATAAATACCTGGACTGGAATGGAGATGGCGAAATTAACGGTCAGGATGAACATCCTTTTGCATTCGACCAGACTCCGTGGCTTAACTATAGCATGAATCTCGAAACCGCTTACAAGAATTTCGATATGAATATATTGTTTCAGGGATCGGCGTTGGGTTCGATGGAATATAAAGAACCACTTTATGCGATCTGGGGATCCAATGGTGGTGGAACGTTAGAGCAGTATCTTGATCGCTGGCATCCTGTGAATCCTTCCGCTGATCCCTACGATCCGGCGACAGAATGGGTGAAAGGCTACTATGGTTTTACAGGTAGATACCCGAAATCAAATTCTGAATTCAATCGGGTGAGTACATCCTATTTACGCTTAAAAAGTATAGAAATGGGCTATACCTTTTCAAATTTAAAACCTTCGTCATCCATGCGTCTCCGAGTTTATGCCAATGCCTATAATTTATTCACGATTACAGGTGTACGATTTGTAGACCCTGAGCATCCTGATGATAACCTAGGTCGTATGTATCCATTGAACAAGACTTATTCACTGGGTTTATCACTTACTTTTTAGCATTCACTAAAAAATATTACAATGAAAAAAATACTCATTATACTATCATTAGTTGGCTCAATCGGACTTACAGGTTGCGCTGATCTAGATATTACACCTAAAAATATTGTAACGGACCAAGACCTATTGAATACACCCGCTGGTATGGATATTTATATGGCCAGGATGTACAGTTTAATGCCTTTTGAAGATTTCAAATACATGGCACAATGGGGGATTGAATTCAACGGCTGGCTGGCTGCCATTGGCATTGAAGGAACCGGTGAAGCTGTGACCAGGGATGGTATCAGCACCTCTTTTACAGGTGAAAGGACTGCTTATTGGGGAAGAGCATTCGAATTACTTCGCGATGCAAATCATCTAATTGAAACCCTGCCCAATTACAAGGATAAATTTTCAGAAGAACTTTATAATCATTATCTGGGCGAAGGATATTACGTTCGGGCGACCGTATTTTATGCGATGGCTAGACGTTTTGGGGGAATTCCCTTGGTGACCAAGGAACTACAATACCCGAATACATTGGAAAACTTGGAGATACCCCGTTCGAGTGAAGAAGATACCTGGAACCAGATCTTGAAAGATTATGATGAAGCAATCAAATTAATGCTTCCAAAGGGCCCTAAATCTGGCTATTCCAACAAGTTCGTAGCCCTTTCTTTTAAATCCGAAGCGATGCTCTACGCAGGAAGTGTGGCCAAATACAACGAAACTGTTTCTGGTCGCTTGACAGGACTAGGCCGTAAAACTGGTGTCCGTGTCATCGGATTTGACGCCAGCACAGCAAAGGCAGCATCACAGAAGTATTTTGCAGAAGCTTATTCGGCTGCACGGCAGGTGATGACAGCAGGGGGCTATTCACTTTATAAAAAGAAATGGGCAGCGAACGATAAGGAGGCACAATATCAAAATATGGTGGATATGTTTAGTGACCTCAGTAGTCCTGAAAATATCTATGTCAAAGAATATGTCTATCCAACGTTGACACATAGTTTTGATGCCTTTAGTTCACCTTTCACGTTTAGATCTCCACTTTCGGCAGGTACCTGCCCGACAGTAGATTTTATGGAATTGTTTGATGGATTTGACAAGTATCCGGATGGAACAGTCAAAGTGACTACTGGACAAAGCAACAGGGAAGGGGAATATAAGCTGTACGACAAACCAATGGATTTCTTTAAAAATGCGGAGCCTAGATTACGTGCCTATGTTATTTTTCCGGATGATATCTTCAAGCAAAGAAAAATGGATATACGAGCAGGGGTTTATACTGGTCAAACTCCTGTAAAGCCTCTATTTACAGATTATTCCTATGCAACAGCTGACACGCGCTATCAACAGTTGGGGGCCTACACAGGATCACCAAAAACCTTGTATCTGAGCCCAAGAGATGGTAGCGGACAACAAACAGTGGATTACAATGGACAAAAAATGAATGCCGCTGGCAACGAAGGACCATTCTTTGATAATGGTGAAGCAACCCTAACAGGCTTTTATGTACGTAAATGGCTCAATACAAATCCAGCCAAAGAAGTTGGAGAAGGAAAATCTGACCAACCTTTTATTTTGATGCGTTACGCGGAGGTATTATTGAATGCCGCCGAAGCAGCCGTTGAACTCAAAATGTTGGGCGCTAGTCCGGCGGATGGAAGCGACCTGCTGCAAACGGCGACCACCGCGGTCAATGAAATTCGTACACGGGCAGGAGCAGATCTTTTAGCAGGCACGATTTCAGGAGATAATACAGGCCGAGATATTGTTCGGAGAGAGCGTCGTAAGGAACTAGCATTTGAACATAAGGCGAAATGGGATTTACGTCGCTGGCGCGTGCTGCATTTTGAAGGCCGGGACGGTTTCTGGGGAACACAAAAGGATAAAAATCTATACAGTAACAACGAGAACTTTAGGTTCAGAGGATTGTATCCGTTTTTTTCCACAGCAACAGGGAAATATTTCTTTGATGCACGGTTTCAATGGGTAAGTACCAAAACGTTTCGGTACACACCTGTAGACTATTATTTTGAAATACCAGGTGACGAGGTGGCTAAAAGTCCAAAAATAGATCAGCAGCCTAATCGATAGTCAAGAAATTGTGCTGAGCATGTTCATGTTCCAGCACAACTTGTCGGGAAGGAGTGAAATTTAATAAAGCAATAACTGGTGGAACTAAATTCTAAAAGTCTAAGCCACCACTAAACGTATAAAAAATGAAAAATAGCATTTTAAGCGCACTGGGTATACTATGTATGTTGAGTTCGTGTAGTCTTTTTGAGGCAGATAACTATGAGGCCCCCGCCGTGGAATTGAAAGGCATAGTCGTCGACGCACAAACGGGTGCACCGGTATTGACCGATCAGGGTAGTGAAGGCATCCGCGTTCGATTGACCGAGCTTAGTTGGGGAGATAATGTGGAACACAATCCTGACTTCTATTGCATGCCTGACGGAACATTCCAAAATACTAAACTGTTTAAGGGAAATTATAATATCACCGTTGATGGCCCATTTATCCCTTTGGTACGCACAGACGGAGACGGTAAGGTACTGTCAGACGATAGCAAAAATATGGAGCTGAATGGTTCACATGAAATAAAAATGGAAGTTCACCCCTTTCTTAAAGTGGAATGGGTTGGCGATCCAGTTGTTGAAAATGGAAAGATAAAAGCGAAAGTCAAGGTCACCCGTGCTGTAACTGAGCAGTTTTTTCGTGATAAGATCGAGCCACTAGGAAATTACAATCCAGATTTTTTAAATGTTACAGATATACAGCTCTTTGTTAGCTATTCCGCCACGGTTGGATATCGTGCACGAGATGAACGCTGGTCGAGCAAAATCGAATACAACGGCGATAGCTTCAAGACAAAGTTAGGGCAGGTTATTGATATAGTGTCTACTGGTGAAATTCCGAAGGGACGTACGGTCTTTGTTCGTGCAGCCTCCCGTATCAACTATGATACTCCGCGTGGAACGGGCAATCGTAGATGGAACTACAATGAAGCCAAACGAGTAGATATCCCATAAGAAAATCAATACACATGTTGAACCGTCCTGTTTAAGCTCTCATGGATGAAAATGAATCTTAAATAAGGACGGTTCCATTTGAGCAAATCATAAAAGGAACCAACCCGCTTATTTAAAATAACAATTACAGATGCTCAATCAATAATTATTTCTAAGTGAAAAATAAACAATAGATTATGATAAAAACGAATATACTCGCCTTATTGTTGCTGGCAGCACTCACAGCGACCGCCCAAAAAGGAGATCCTGTAAAGACGACCTTTCAGAGCTCCCGAGAGTGGCGTCCGACAATTGACAACCGTGCAGATGCTGTCATGATATATGGAACCGGGGGAAATCCTTCCGACAAATCCCGAAAAATTCCGTTTGAAGAACGGGTAAAATCCTGGCGTGATAGGGGATATATTACGCATTTTATGACGGGTATTGCCTGGGGGGAGTATCAGGATTATTTTACGGGAAAATGGGATGGAAAAATGCACCTGGATGAGGGACAAGTTGATGTAAAAGGTGATACCATCTGGCATGGTCACATGGTTCCCTATATTGTCCCTACTGAAAATTATTTGAAATACATCAAGGAGATGCATGTCAAACGTGTTATTGATGCGGGGATTGATGCCATTTTTATGGAGGAACCCGAATTCTGGGCAAGGGCAGGTTATAGCGAATCATTTAAGAAGGAATGGAAAAAGTATTACGGTTTTGATTGGCGCCCACAGCACGAATCGCCTGAGAATACCTACTTATCCAATAAATTAAAGTACGCTTTGTACCTCAATGCACTGAATGAAGTCTTTACTTACGCCAAATCTTATGGGAAAACCAAAGGGATGGATGTAAAATGTTATGTGCCCACACATTCGTTGATCAATTATTCACAATGGATGATTGTCAGTCCTGAGGCAAGCTTGGCCTCGCTACCCTGTGTCGATGGATATATCGCACAGGTATGGACGGGGACTTCACGTGAACCCAATTATTTTAATGGTGTGGCGAAAGAACGGGTTTTCGAAACAGCATTTTTAGAGTACGGCGCAATGGAATCCATGACTGCACCGACCGGAAGAAAGATGTTTTTTCTGACGGACCCGATCGAAGATTGGCCTCGTGACTGGGCAGATTACAAGAAAAACTATCAGGCGACTTTTACCGCGCAACTTTTATATCCGAATATTGCCGATTATGAAGTCATGCCCTGGCCCGAACGAATCTATGAAGGATTGTATAAAACAAGCGCCAAGAGTGACCAAAAGGAAAAAATACCGCGGCATTATTCGACCCAGATGCAGGTGATGATCAATAGTCTGAATAGCATGCCCAAAACCACCAGTAAAGTGTCCGGATCGACAGGGATCAGCATTCTGGTGGCAAATTCACTGATGTTTCAACGTTTTCCGACACATGCCGGATACGACGATCCACAATTGGCCAATTTTTACGGACTTGCTCTTCCTTTCTTAAAACGCGGTGTTCCCGTTAAAACAGTTCATCTGGAGAATTTGGCTGTCAAGAATGCCTTAGCTGAGACAAAGGTGCTGTTGATGTCGTATTCCAATATGAAGCCCTTAGCTCCCGAGGCCCATCAATATCTTGCGGACTGGGTAAAAAATGGGGGCGTACTTATATATTGTGCGACGGATCTCGATCCCTTTCAATCCGTCCAGGAATGGTGGAATACAAATGGCAACCAATATCAAAGACCATCAGATCATTTATTTGAAAAAATGGGCTTGCGGGATGGGATGGCTAAGGAGGGGCAATATAGCTACGGAAAAGGTACTTTCTATGTTTTGCGTTCAGATCCCAAAGAATTTGTTGTCAAGCCGAACAACAGTCAGAAACTGTTGGATCTGACTAAAAGTCTTTACGATGCTAGGAGCAAATCTGGGAAACTTCAATTTAAAAACTATTTTACATTGACAAGGGGTATCTATGACCTGATCGCTGTATTGGATGAGAGTGTGAGCAATCAGCCTTATCAGGTTAAGGGGAATTTAATCGATCTTTTTGATCCGACTCTACCAATTGTTACCTCGAAAAATATCCAACCGAATGAACAGTGCCTGTTTGTCAATATAGATCATGTAGCAAATAAACAAAAGCCGCAGGTATTGGCATCGGCAAGTCGTATTTACGATGAAAAATCGACGGGCCATCAATACTCATTTACGGCTAAAAGCCCGATCAATACCACAAACATTTCACGGATATTATTACCCGGCAAACCAAAGAGCCTTGTCGTGGATAAAAAGGAAGTTTTTGCAGAAGCAAATTGGGATACGAAAACAAAAACCTATCTGCTGGAATTTGAAAATAGCCCCGAGGGTGTATACGTGGATATCAAATGGTAGCATATTAGATCGCTTGAATTTTATTATAATGAAAGAGACTGTGCCATCCATATAAAAAGGAGGATATAAAACACGATGCGGTAAACTTGGGACGAAATAAGCCTTAGTTGCCGTATCAGATAGCAAAAAACCAGATTCGAGAGAATCTGGTTTTTTTGTGGATAACTGAATTCAGAATACCAGTATGAAGCTGTTTCAAGTCAGGTTCTTTGCGATTGTTTCAATCAGATAGCTACAATGATCCGCGGTTAAATTTTCAGTTCGAAGATGAGTACATGTTTAACGGAAATCGCGATTCTAACCGAAGCTACCATCCGAAAAGAATATTACTTCGATTGCGATTCCTGGAATTCCGTCGGGCTGAGTCCAAATTGTTTTTGGAAATTTCGGGAAAAATGTGTTGCCGAACTATAGCCTAATAAATTGGAAATTTCGTAGACTTTATATTGTCGTAAACTAAGCAGTTCCGCCGCTTTCCGAAGCCTGGTCAGATTGATTAGTTCATTTGGAGAGAGGCTCGACACCATATTGATTTTTCGATACAGTGTTGGTCTACTCATGCAGAGTATATCCGCCATTCTATCGACATTAAATTGCGGGTCATCCAAATGTTGCATAATGATTTCCTCTATCCTGAGCAGGAAATCCTGATCGTTTTGGTTCTGTCCGATTTGCTGGATTTGAGACATCGGATTCTTGATGAAAAATTCCTTGACTTTAATCCTATTTTTCAGCAAGCTGGCAATTTGTGCCCGTAGAAATGCGGGCGAAAAAGGTTTTTCGATATATGCATCAGCACCATATTCCAGGCCTTGAATCTTTGATTCTATACTGTTTTTTGCTGTTAATAGAATAACAGGAATATGTGCGTAAGCGATGTTTTCTTTAATTTTTTGGCAGAGTTCATAGCCATCCATTTCGGGCATCATCACGTCACTGATGATCAAATCAAAGTATTCAGATGCAAGTAGATCCAAGGCCTCATTTCCATTTGTACTTGTGGTGATATGGTAATCCTCATTGAGGTCATCTGCAATAAATTCAAGTAATTCAGCATGGTCATCTACCACTAATAAATTGGCTTTTGCATTCATAATTATTGGTTTGAGTTGTGGTTTAGTGGTAAAGTTAAGCGGAATACATTCCAATGAAAATTTTCAACATCATACACTAAACTGCCCTGATGTTTTAAAACCAGGGATCTGGTTAACGCCAGGCCTAAACCACTGCCTGGAATGTTCTTGTTTTGTTTTAAGCGATTGAATGGTTCGAAAATTCTTTCCCTTTCCTCCGAAGGAATTAATGCACCGTCGTTTTTCACCGTCAATATAGCAATATTTTTCTGTTTATCCAGCTCTAAATTCACTTCAATGACCTTTGATGAGTACTTTAGGGCATTATTGAACAAGTTATAACAGATCTTTTCAAAAGCATCTATCGCAACCGAACCAATGATATCAGGCGTGATTAAAACCTGCATACTCTTCCCTTGCGCTTGGATAGTGACACCAAAATCGTTGCTGATTTTTTGCACCGTCTGGCTAATATTTGCCAGCTCAAAATGTAATTTAAAACCCTCGGTTTCGACCTGTCTAAAATCCAGCAACTCATTGCTGAGTGCAATTAGTTTTTCCGTATTGTTCTGCATGGTCAAAAGCAGCTTATCTGTTACGGGATTGTGTTCGACTTTGTTCATGAGTTTTTCCAAAGGTGCTTTAATCAATGTTAATGGTGTACGTATCTCATGCACTACATCCGTATAAAAATTGATTTTTGCCCGATAGAGCTCCTGTTCCCGAAGATTCTGCACCGTAAGCAAATGTTGGCGGTTACGTTGTTTTATCTTTTCATTAAAATGATAAATAATAAATATAATCAGGCCAATGAGAATGAGCGCATAGCAGATATACGCTGGTATGCTTGCCCAAATAGGCGGCAGAATAACAATTTTAAGACTTGCAGCAGTGGGGATGACATTTCCATTGGGATCTTCAGCTTTGACGGTAAAAACATAACTCCCCGGTGCGAGTTTAGTGAAATACACCCGTTGATTGCCGGTGATATCAACCCAATTGTTATCAAGACCTTCCATCTTATAGCTGTAATGAACAGAATGGGGGGCCTGATAATGAAGTGCCGCCACATCGAGACTAAACGATGATTCATCATGTTTCAATTGAATCTTATCCGTAAATAAAATGGATTTCGAAAGTATATGCCCGTCTGTATACTGATTGATTGCTCTGTTATTGATGTAAAGGTTGGTGACATAGATCGGGATCCGGGTATTGTAATCGATCTGATTGAGTTTTTTTGGATCGAAACGGATCAAACCATTGATTGTTCCAAAGTAAAAACGACCATCGCCATCGTCAAATGCAGAATTGTAATTAAACTGAATGGAAGGTAGGCCAGATTCCAGGTTGAAAATCCTTTTTTTTCCATTCGATAAATGATAACGGACGAGCCCTTTGGAAGTACTTACCCAAAGATTGTTTTGCTGGTCTTCGAGAATCGCCAAGATCACATTACTGGGCATTCCTTCTTTTATACCAATCTTTTCAAAACCTTCACCTGTGGGAAGTTTTTTTGCCATACCACCTTCTGTGGCAATCCAGATCTGTTTTTTAGAATCTTCAAATAGACTATTGATGCGGTTGTTGGGGAGAGAGCTCGGATTGTCCTTTTGATGCGTATAATGCTTGAGATCTCCATTATTGGGATTATAGCAATATAAGCCATCTCGCCAGGTACCCAGCCAGATATTTCCCTGTTTATCTTCAAGCACGGTCGTATAAAACATATATTCCGGAACGTTGCGCATCAAATGAAAGGATTTTTTGGCGAAATCAAAACGATATAAACCTCGGGTGGAAGCTGCCAAAATTTCGCCCTTCCTAGTTTTATACAGGTAAAAGAGAAAATTACTCTGTAACTCGGGATTAGGGGAACTATTTCGATCGATATGGTAAACAACTTTTTCCTGTATGGGATCGAAAATATCTAAGCCATTGACGAAAGTTCCGACCAATAATTTATTGTCATAGGGCAGGATGCCATGAATATTATTGTTGGCCAGATTTCCCTTTTTCTCAGAGAAATTTTGAATCTGTCCTGAGCTGGGATCTAGCTTGGACAAACCACCATTTTCGGTTCCGATCCAGACCTTGCCTGTCGGGTCTTTGGTAATGATACGTACGACCGAACCTTTTAAGCTACCGGGTTTGTCCTGAGGTAAAAACTTTTCAATAATGCTGTTGTTCTTGTGATAGTAGTTGACTCCACCAAAGTACGTACCGATCCAGATTCCTTGATCTTTGTCCTGCAGGATATTGTAAACCGCGTTGTCGGAAATACCCCATGGATTTTCCTGTTCTTTCTGAATATTGATAAAGCTCTGGTCAGCAATTTGATAAATAAATAATCCTGATTCGGTCGCAAACCAATATTCAGTATCATTCGGCTGGAGGATATCGCGGACATAGAGAAATTGCTTTAGTCGCTCTGGACCAAGCATAGATTTTAAAGTTTTTTCCTTAAAATCGTAAACATAAACGCCAGATTTAGAGGTGCCGATCATGAGTTCCCCTTTGCGGTTCTCTGTGATTTTTTCTATGCTGAACCAATCTTTTGAACCATATTTTACCTGAAAATCCAACAGGAGTGCGGGCTTATCCGAACTATTGATCTGGAAGATTTTGCCTTCTGGAGTACCATAGAAGATGGTCCCATTTTTTGTACAGCTTACTGCGGTAATATAAAGATCAGATGTGGTAATCTGTTTGATTTCATTGTTGATCAGATTGTGGTAGTAAAGCATCCCATTGGATATAAACCAGATCCTTTTTCTTTGGTCCGTAATGATAACGGGTACATCTGCATGCTCAAACTGTTTGCTTAATAACTTAAACTGTTCGTCGACAGGATTGTAACAATAGATCCCCTGATCGGTTCCTATCCAGATTCTTTTTTTGAAATCCTCTTTCAGGGAGATAATGTTATTGCCTCCTAAACTATTCTTGTCAGAAGCCGAGGCATCAAAATGTTTGAAACTATTTCCATCAAAGCGATTTAAGCCATCCTTCGTGCCAAACCAAAGAAATCCATAGCTATCTTGCATACTACAGATCACTGCATTGTTTGAAAGCCCCTCATTAATCTGATAATGGTTGAAGTAATAGGGCTGTGCCTGGATCAGAAAAGGAAACAGCAACAAGAAAGATAGAAAACGGACCGGCTTAAGGTTGATCATGATCATTTGGTTATTGATACAAAATAGCTCAAAATTGAAACAATTTAATCCCAAAAAAATAAAAAAAATTAGGATTTTAGTATTTGTATTGTAACCAATAAAATTATAAAAAATATAGAAAACAACACATTTGTCATTCAATAAAGATTATAAACCATTAAATCATAACAAATGAAAGGAAAATTGATGTTGCTGGGTATTGCTGGTATACTTAGTTATTGTTGCCTGTCTTGTCAGCAAACGAATAGTTCAAAAACCACCCCAAACGACAGTGTCGCAGCCTTGATGGACACTTCATCATTTAGCACAACGATTGATACGAAAAAAGTCTATTTATACGAATTAACCAATAAGAATGGTGTACAGGCCTATTTTACAAATTATGGAGCACGACTGGTTGGCCTTTGGGTGCCCGATAATAAGGGGAAATTGTGTGATGTGGTTTTGGGATTCGCGAAAGCCAGTGATTACAATAATCCCAAAGAACCATTTTTCGGAACAATTGTAGGGCCTTTTGGCAATCGGATTGCAAAAGGAAAATTTAAATTGGATGATAAGAGCTATACATTGGCGGTGAATAATGGTCCGAATACATTGCATGGCGGTTTTAAGGGCGTACATTTTGCGCATTGGATCTTAAAGAAGGCCGATCAGTCATCCCTTACTTTCACCTATACATTGCCGGATGGTCAGGAAGGGTTTCCGGGTAATATTCAGATGGAAGTTACCTATTCGCTGAATGACAATAATGAATTGATGATTGCTTATCGTGCCGAAACAGATAAAAAAACAGTCATTAACTTAACAAATCACGCTTACTTTAATCTGAATGGAGAGGGTAGTGGTACAATACTAGGCCATCAACTTCAATTGTTTGCTAATCAATATACGCCCGTTGACAGTACATTGATACCTACTGGCCAATTGATAGCGGTGAAAGGAACTCCTTTCGATTTTACTGCGCCCAAGGCGATCGGAAAAGATATCAATACCAATGATCAGCAACTCAGTTATGGGAAAGGTTATGACCATAATTTTGTATTGAACAAAGACAAAGAGGGTGAATGGTATAAAGCCGCACATGTTGTAGGTGATAAATCCGGTATTGTTATGGATATCTTGACGAATGAACCGGGGATCCAATTCTATAGTGGCAATTTTATGAATGAGCAAGTGCAGTTGAAAAACGGGAAAAAGGATTCATTCCGAACAGCTTTCTGTCTCGAACCACAGCATTTTCCAGATGCACCAAATCAACCCAACTTTCCAACGACAGTTGTAAGTCCTGGACAAGTCTATCAAACGAAATCCCTGTATCGTTTTTCGGTAAAATAATACATATTAATAATGATTGGTTTTGGAAGTACATCTCGATAGAGATGTGCTTTCTTCTATTGATACAAATAGGCAGTGTTTTGAGAAAAATCAATCATCTAACTCATTGATTAAAGTTTAATTTTGGGTAATCAGTTATAAAACTAATCAAGCCAATAATGACAAAAAAAATAGGCCTATTATCTTATTTAATTGGAATTTGTTTTCTAAGTTCAGCGCAAAACAATGCCGTAATCGCTGTTGATCAGCTACCGGTTGAAGGGAAGAATTTAAACTATATTAATAACCGTTTACCATTAAAACAGAATGCGCTGCTGAAACTACCTGTGGGTAGCATTGTTCCTCAAGGTTGGTTGGGGAAATATTTGGAATTACAGAAAAATGGCCTTACGGGACATTTGGGAGAGATTAGCGCATGGTTATCCAAAAAAAACAATGCCTGGTTGAGTTCGGATGGAAAAGGAGACTACGGCTGGGAAGAAGTTCCCTATTGGTTGAAAGGTTATGCAAACCTGGGCTATATTCTGAAAGATTCCAAAATAATAGCTGAATCAAAAATATGGTTGGAAGCAGCAATTAAAAGCCAACGTCCGGATGGTTACTTTGGGCCCTTGATGCTACGTAACAATAAACCGGATTTATGGGGTAATATGATTATGCTTTGGTGTTTGCAATCGTATTACGAATATAGCGCTGATCCACGTGTTCTGACCTTAATGACCAATTATTTTAAGTGGCAGGCAAGTCTACCTGATAGTTTTTTTCTAAAAGATTATTGGGAGAACAGTCGTGGTGGAGATAATTTATTGTCAGTCTATTGGCTTTATAATAGGACACAAGGGAATGAATGGCTAATGGATTTGGCCGATAAAATTCATCGCAATACAGCAAATTGGCGACAAAAGAATGATTTACCCAATTGGCACAATGTCAATATCGCACAGTGTTTCAGGGAGCCGGCTACCTACTACCTTAAGAGCCAATCAAGTGACGACCTGAAGGCGACCTATGCTAATTTTCACTTTGTCAGACAGGTATTCGGTCAGGTGCCGGGTGGCATGTTTGGTGCTGATGAAAATGCCCGTCCAGGGTATACAGACCCGCGGCAGGGCGTCGAAACCTGTGGCATGGTTGAACAAATGGCTTCCAATGAGATCCTGCTGGGAATAACAGGAGATCCTTTTTGGGCTGATCATGCCGAAGATGTGGCCTTCAATACATATCCTGCAGCAGTAACAGCAGATTTTAAGGCACTACGTTATATCACTAGCCCCAATATGACCATTAGCGATAGCCACAATCATGCTCCGGGCATTGATAACAATGGTCCATTTTTGATGATGAATCCCTTTAGTTCACGTTGTTGCCAGCACAACCATAGTCAGGGATGGCCGTATTATGCGGAGCATCTCTATATGGCAACAAACGATAATGGTGTTGCGGCGGTATTATATGCAGCTTCCAATGCAGATATTAAGGTCGGAAATAATCAAAAGATCCGAATTCAACAAAGCTCTAATTATCCATTTGAAGAAGCTATTCGCTTTGTCATCGGAACAAACGGAAAGACAATTGATTTCCCATTTTACTTGCGGATTCCGGCTTGGGCAAAACAGGCGCAGATCAAAATTAATGGAAAGACAGAAAAGGTTGAATCGGGGGCAAAGTATATCCGGATTGATCGAAAATGGAAAGATAACGATCAGGTTGAACTTTCGCTGCCGATGTCCATTGTATTGAATACCTGGACAGCGAATAAAAATGCGGTGAGTATCCAGAGGGGACCATTGACCTACGCTTTGAAAATCAAGGAGAATTATGTGCAGAAGGATAGTAAAGCTTCTGCCATTGGAGACTCAAAATGGCAGGAAACAGCTGATCCGACAAAATGGCCTTCCTATGAGATCCTTCCGGCAAGTGATTGGAATTATGGTCTTGTTCAAAATCAGTTAACAGCACCGGATCAATTGAAGGTGGTCAAGCGGGCTTGGCCTAAAGATGCCTTCCCGTTCGAAGCGGACGCAGTACCGATTTCCATTATGGTCAAAGCAAAAAAAATTGATGGTTGGAAAATAGATGAAAATGGATTGACAGGGGTATTGCCATTGAGCCCTGTAGCGAGTCAAGCTGCGGTACAGGAAGTAGAATTGATTCCTATGGGTGCCGCCCGCTTACGTATTGCGGCGTTTCCGACAGTAAAGTAATTAAAGATATAAATGACATAACGATTTTTATGATGAAGAAAACCTTATTTTTTGCCAGTCTGATGATGGCTGCTCAACTGAATTTTGCGCAGGAATGGAAACCTGTTGGTTCACACATTCTGACTCCTTGGGGTGAAAAGGTAACAGCACAGAAGCCCCATCCAGAATACCCAAGACCGCAACTGGTGAGAACCAATAACTGGCAAAATTTAAACGGCTTATGGAAATATGCCATTACCCCAGTAAATACAAAAGAAATTCCTCAACAGTGGGATGGAAGTATCTTGGTTCCTTATGCTATAGAATCGGCACTTTCTGGGGTAGGTAAGGACGTTGGCAAGGATAAAGCCCTTTGGTATACGAATACGGTTACTTTGGACAAGTCTGTCAACAAAAACAATGTGTTGCTCCATTTTGGAGCGGTGGATTGGCAATGTGATGTCTATGTAAATAATCAATTGGTCGGAAGACATGAAGGTGGTTTCGATCCTTTTACGATGGATGTGACCTCTTATCTCAAAAAAGGAGCCAAGCAGGAAATTGCTCTTCGCGTATGGGATCCTACCGATGATGGACCACAACCGCGCGGTAAACAGGTTAACCGTCCCAATGGTATCTGGTATACACCGGTTACAGGGATATGGCAAACGGTATGGTTAGAGAGCGTACCAAAGTCTTACATTGTGAAAACAAAACAGACACCAAGATTAGATGAAGGTGTACTTGCTTTTCAGGCCACAGTAGCGGGGAGTCAAGCGGGGGATGAAATCAAAGTTCGCGCATTAAATGGAACGCAAGTTATTAAAGAACAAGTGGGGCAACCAAATGCAGATTTTGAACTTTCTGTCCCAAATTTGGAAGCCTGGTCACCGAGTAATCCAAAACTTTATGACCTGGAAATTCAGTTACTTCGCAAGGGTAAGGTCATTGATCAAGCAAAAAGCTATTTTGCCATGCGTAAGATTTCAATGGAAAAAGACGAAAAGGGGATACAACGCATGCTGTTGAACAACAAGTTTACCTTTCAATATGGACCACTTGATCAGGGCTGGTGGCCTGATGGCTTGCATACAGCCCCTACGGATGAAGCTTTAAAATTTGATGTGATCAAGACAAAAGAAATGGGTTTCAATATGATCCGTAAGCATATTAAAGTTGAACCCGCACGCTGGTATCGTTATTGTGATAGTATCGGTATGCTTGTGTGGCAGGATATGCCAAGTGGTGACCTGGGAGGAAATCATTGGGATATGCAACCTGGGAAAATATCAGGTGGAAATCGGGATAAAGCACGTTCGCAGGAGTCAGAAGGATACTACAGAAAAGAATGGAAGACCATCATGGACGTGCTGCACAATTACCCGAGCATTGTGATCTGGGTACCTTTTAATGAAGCCTGGGGTCAGTTTAAGACAAAGGAGATTACCGAATGGACAATGGCCAATGATCCTTCCCGATTGGTAAACAGTGCCAGTGGTGGTAATTTTATGGAAACAGGTCATATACTGGATATACACAATTACCCGGATGCAGCGATGCCGGATCCAAAAATATTTGGTGCAAACCAGGTGCTGGCACTGGGCGAATTTGGTGGACTGGGGCTGCCCATAGATGGTCATTCCTGGCAGCAAAAGGATAACTGGGGCTACCAGAGCTTTAAAAATAAAACCGAACTTCTCGAACGATATAAGCAACTCATCCGTGATCTGACGCGATTAATTCCAATGGGATTGTCAGCTGCAGTTTATACACAGACCACAGATGTGGAGGTGGAAACCAATGGTTTAATGACTTATGATCGTAAGGTGGTAAAAATGCCTGAAGCGGAATTAAATACTGCCCATCAGGCCCTATATCAACCGCCAACGAAGTAAGTCAGTTAATGCTTGGACTCCATCAATGGAGGCTGTAGCGGCTTAGAAATAATTTTCCAGATACAATGTGTGGAAGTATCGGGATAAAATAAAAATGATAAAATGTTGCAGTCAACCTTGCTAAAATATTGTAGTGGAGTTTTGTACCTGTGCCTGTTGAGCTCCTGTAAAAGTTCTTCAGGTTCAGGTGCACAAACTATAAAGACCACAGGGGCGTCCGTTAATAAGACGACCTATATAAATCCTGTTTTTGAACCGATACTTGCGGACCCTACGGTGGTACATGATCTGCAGAATAAGTTATTTTATGCTTATGGGACGGCGGACAACTGGGGTGATGGCAAAGGGCAGCGTCTAGTTTCTATTTTGCAATCCAAAGATTTGGTGCATTGGACCTGGATCGGGACAGCATTTTCGGCCAAACCAAACTGGAAGTCAGAAGGTGGGATTTGGGCTCCTGATGTGGTATTATTGAATGGAAAATATGTGATGTATTATGCGTACTCCACCTGGGGCGATCCTAATCCAGGTATTGGAGTAGCTGTAGCGGACAAGCCCGAAGGGCCATTTATAGATCGGGGCAAACTGTTCGATAGTAAATCGATCGATGTGCCTAATTCGATAGATCCCTATTTTTTTAGGGAAAAGAACCATAACTACCTCTTCTGGGGAAGTTTTAGCGATGCCGCTACGCAAGGAACTTATGGAGTATCTCTGGATAACGATGGAATGCAAGTACCCGATTTGAATAAGAAATTTAAAGTTGCAGCGGGTGATTTTGAAGCTGTGGTGATTCATAAAAGAAAAGGCTATTATTACTTTATCGGTTCAAAGGGATCCTGTTGCGAAGGTGAAAAAAGTAGTTACCATGTACTCGTTGGTCGGTCGAAAAAATTGATGGGACCTTATTTGGATCGGGAAGGTCGTGATTTGGCCCAGAGGGGAAATGGAACCTTATTGCTGAAGGGGAATGATAAATTTGTTGGGACAGGGCATACTTCCCGGATTATAACCGATGATCAGGGCAATGATTGGTTACTTTATCACGCCATGGACCCTAAACGACCACGCGTTTCAACAGGGGGTAATCGTCGCATGCTATTATTGGATCAGGTAATTTGGAAAGAAGATTGGCCGATGATTGAAGGCGAGACAAGCAGTGTCATCGCGAAAAAGGCTCCGATATTTAAATAGATCTTAAAGTAATAGTTGATTAACCTTATAACCGTAATTGGGCAAATACTTCATCTCCATTGCAGTTTTCACGAGAAAATATGGTTGCTGAATCAAACGCAAGGATATTGTTAACCTGACTACTTTTTCGTCTTTGCTGTTGTGAAATGTCGATCAACCTATTCGCAGATGCTTCCGTAGGCGATTAGCTTAAATGCTCGTCAAGCCAATGATCAATGAACTGAAAGACTTCTTCCCTGCAATCTTCGTTGAGTATTTCGTGACGCATGCCTTCGTACAGTTTCACAGTAATATCGGTCTGTCCCTGCGTACGTAATTGGGTGGCGGTTTGTTCCACTCCCTTTCCGAAATCACCAATAGGGTCATCCTGTCCACTAATAAATAATAGGGGTAAACCTTTCGGAATGCGTTTTGTCAGTTCTTTATCTGTCGCACGTAGCGATAAACTCAATACGGTATAAAATCCATTGTTCGTAAATAAACCACCACATAAAGGGTCTTCAATAAAAGCAATGCGATTCGCTTTGTTGACACTTAGCCAGTTGCTGTTATTTTGATTGGGTTCATTTTTAAATCCGGCATTATTACGCTGATCAAATATGCTGTTAATCAATCGGCTTCGTTTTTTAGGTGCAAAGGAGTTGAGAACAGCCAGCAGCATACGAAAAGCGGTGGATCCCTTTTGTCGCGCGCCCGTCCCAACGATTATCGCCCCTTTAAAACGATCTCCTGCCTTTTGTAAGGCACAACGGGTAACAAAAGATCCCATTGAATGCCCCAAGATAAAATGGGGTTGATCGGGATAGCCCTGTTGCAAGACAGCGCTCATTGTTAACGCATCCTGTACCAATTGTTCCGCTGGATCAGATTGTTGAAAATACCCTAATCCATCCGCATTCACGGCCGTCTTCCCATGCCCCAACTGATCATAGCTGAGTACAGCAAAACCACGGTCAGCCAGATGATTGGCAAGCATTTGATACCGGCCACTATGTTCCTGCATGCCATGAACAATCAATATTGTCGCTAATACCGTTTGGTGCACAGGTTCAAATATACTGTAGAAGAGTTTATGGCTTGGTTTACCTTCAAAAGAACTTATTGGAAAAAGATTGGACGATACCGTATTCATTATGTCGCTTCCTTAGTGTAAGTGTAAACTAAGATAATTTTGTTGGATTTGCAAGTTGGGCTTGTCGAGGTTGGATAAAAAAATCCTAAAAGGGGAGTATAATGAGCAAATTTAGTCCGTATTAATTTTTTAGTATCAGAATATTTTTTAGATTTGCAGTAATTTAGAATTAATTTAAATAAGCGATTAGTTCTTCGGTTTAATATTTGTATTCAGCTGAGGTTAGCAAGAGCCATACGAAATTCACAAACAGCTAGCGGGAATAGCGATTGTTCATGATGACTTCATTATCAATAAAAAATACGTTCTAATGAAAAAGACACTTTTAGCAGCTTTACTTTTAGCGGCATCTTATGCCCAAGCACAAACAAACTCATTGATGAATGGTGAGTTTTGGAAAGGTAAACCTACTTTGCCTACCGTCAAGGAGGAAATTACAAAAGGAAATAGCCCTTCACAACCCAATGCGGCATCTTTTGATCCCGTAACGATGGCAATCCTAAATGGAGCTCCGACAGATGTTGTCAAATTCATGATTGAGCAAGAAGGGAACAGTGTAACGAAGAAAACACACCATAGCCGGAGCTATCTACATTGGGCTGCTTCAAGTGGTAATGCTGAGTTGGTGGATTATCTAATTGCAAAAGGTTCGGATGTCAACTACCAAGATAGCCATGGCTATCCGATCGTTGCCTATGCTGCGTCGACAGGAAATACCAATACCGCTGTTTATGATGCTTTATTTAAAGCTGGAGTAGACCCAAAACAAAAATATGAAGGTGGAGCCACATTAATGATGCTGGCGGCTTCTGCGGATAAAGATCTTGCATTGACAGATTACTTTATCAAGAAGGGACTTTCTATACAAGATAAAGATGAATACGGCCGTGTCGTTACGGATTATGCAGCGAAATTAGGTAACATACCATTGGTCGAAAAGTTTATTGCCCGTGGTGTAAAACCGACAAACAATGCATTGTTTTTTGCTACACAGGGATCCAGACAAGCATCAAATGGACTGGAGACCTATACCTATTTGGTAGAGAAACTGAAATTGGATCCGAAGGCCATTAATAAAGATGGTGCGACTTTATTGCATGCACTTGTACGCCGTCCAGATATGGCGGTGATCAATTACTTTTTAAATAAGGGAGTTGATGTTGCAAAAGCGGATAACGAAGGCAATACAGCGCTTATGGTTGCGGCGAATGGCAAAGACGCAAAATTAGTGGAACTGCTACTTTCCAAAGCAAAGAATGTGAATGCTGTGAATGAAAAAGGTGAATCTGCATTGACCAAGGCGGTGGGTAATGGTACAGCTGAAGTCGCAGCGCTCTTGATTAAAAATGGTGCCGATACCAAATTATTGGACAAGGATGGTAACAACTTAGCTGTTTATTGGTTTAATTCTTTCAAAGAAGCTCCGCAGGGTGGGCGCCCACAACAGGGTACGCAATCCAATAGTCCTCAGGTAGATGATTTTAAAGAGAAATTAAGCGTGCTTAAAGCTGGTGGACTGGATGTCGTAGCACCACAGAAAAACGGTAGTACACTCTATCACTTGGCTGTAGCCAAGGAAAATTCAAACTTGATCCAGAAAGCAAGTGAATTGGGGGTAGACATCAACGCACAGGATAAAGAAGGAACCACAGCACTACATAAAGCAGCTTTGATTGCCAAAGACGATTCATTATTGAAAACACTGGTCGCTTTGGGAGCAAAAAAAGAACTGAAAACCGAATTTGATGAAACCGCATACGATTTGGCCAAAGAAAATGACTTTTTGTCAAAAGGAAATGTACAGTTGGACTTTTTAAAATAATAAGATGAATACTATAATTAAGATCGCGCTAATCACACTTTTGTTTTCTGCAGTTTCTGTTAGCACATTTGCCCAAACGGGTAAGTATAAATGTATGATCCAAATGAACGCTTATCAAGGGGAGGGAGCTTATGTTGTTATTTCACTCATAAACCCGAAGGGGGCATACGATAAAACACTTGCCGTATTGGGGCCAGATAAACAATGGTATAACACATTGAAAGAATGGTATAAATTTCAGGCTAAAACCAAAGAAAAGCTGAGTGCAGTGACTGGTGCTTCCGTTGGTGGAGGTGATCGTGCGATGCGTACTTTGGAAATAGATGAGTCTAAATTTAACAAAGGGTATAAACTTCGCTTTGAATCCGCTGTCGAAGAACAGAAATATCATACTGCAGATGTAGAAATCCCATTAACAAAAGAGGCTATCACTGAAAAAGCAAATGGTAAGGGATACATTAAGCTTGTCAAATTAAATAAAGTACAATAAGAAAAAATGCTGGTATCTGTCTGGAGGTATGCACATTTAGCCTTAGCCCTTGTTTCTTCTGTTTTTTTACTATTATTATCGGTCACGGGCGTAATTTTAGCCATTGACGCCGTCAATGAAAAAATACCACCCTATCGAATAGAAAATATAGATTCTTTGAATCTTTCGCAGACCATTACCAGTCTGCGAAAGGTTTATCCTGAAATTATTGAAATTTCGGTTGACCACAATCAATTTGTGAGCATTGACGCCATAGATGCTGAGGGAAATACTGTAAAAGGATATATTAACCCACAAACCGGCAAATATCTGGGTGCGCAAAAGAACAAAACTCAGTTTGTTCAATGGACTACGGCCCTGCATCGTTCCCTATTCTTAAAGGTAACCGGCCGAATCATTATTGGCATCGCTTCTTTTCTACTATTTTTGATTACAATCTCAGGTTTGGTGTTGATTATCAAACGTCAACAGGGCGTTCGACATTTCTTTGCCAAAATCAATCGGGATTTCTTCGCACAATATTTTCATGTTGTTTCAGGGCGGTTGTTTCTAATACCCATTTTAATTTTGGCTTTGACGGGGACCTATTTATTTATGGTCCGAATCGAACTGTTAAAGAAGACAAACCAAACGGTTGAATATCCCGTGAAGGAAAATGAGACCGAGGAGCTGGCGATAACCGATTTTCCGATCTTCAAAAAAACGAAGCTTAACGATGTAGTTAAGGTAGAGTTTCCTTTTATGGAAGGAGATCCTGACGAATATTATGTTCTCAAACTGAAAGACCGCGAGTTGACCGTAAATCAATTGAACGGTGCCATACATAAAGAAGTCAAGTATCCCTTTACTGCACTTGCAGAACAATTTTCGCTCGACCTTCACACGGGTAAGACCAATATGATATGGGCCATCATTTTGGGGCTTGCATCACTGAATATTGTGTTTTTTATTTATACAGGTTTTGTCATTACCTTCAAACGTACACGAACAAAGATTAAGAATAAGTATAAGGCGGCCGACGCCGAAATTGTTATTCTGGTAGGTACTGAAAATGGAAGTACCTTGTTTTTTGCCAATCAGATTCACAAACAGCTGTTGGCGGATGGTAAAAAATCACTTTTGCTTGGCATGAACCACTATCAGTATTTTCCAAAAGCAAAACATCTTTTGCTGTTTACGTCCACCTACGGTCTGGGAACAGCGCCTTCCAATGCGACTCAGTTTGAGAAAAAGCTGTTGGCCTATCCACAGCAGCAGTCGATTAATTTCTCTGTTCTCGGTTTTGGATCGAAAGCATACCCTGATTTTTGTGCTTATGCGTATGCAATAGACAAGTCGCTCAGTGAGCAAGCATGGGCCTCCCGACTGATAGCCCTACATACGGTCAATGACAAAAGTGTTGATGAACTGATTTCATGGGTACATCATTGGAGTGAACATACCAATATTGCCTTGGCTTCTGCTCCAGCGATATACAGTTCCAAAGTTGTTGGATTGAAGAAATTTAAAGTTATGGCCAGATCAACTGTTTCAGAGAGCAACAGTACCTTTACACTTTTATTGAAACCTCTTGGAAAAATGAAAGTGCAGTCCGGAGATTTGTTGGCCATCTATCCGGCGCAGGATCAACGGGAACGTTTCTATTCCATTGGATGTAAGGATGGGATGGTTCAATTGGTCGTCAAGCTATTTCCTGATGGTTTTGGCTCGGGATTTCTATACCAACTAAAAGTTGATCAGGTTCTGGAGGCGCGTGTCATGGCCAATCCAAGTTTTCATTTTCCCAAGGCAGCACCTGCTGTAGCCTTGATTGCAAATGGAACCGGTATTGCACCGTTTTTGGGTATGATTTCAGAAAATCAGTATAAAATACCTGTCAAACTCTATGCAGGCTTCCGCAAGAACAATGAGATGACAGCACAATATTTGGAATTTACCGATGAACAAAAAAAACTGGGACAACTGAACGATGTACAGCTGGCTTTTTCACGGGAACAGCAGGGGCAGTATGTGATGGATCTGATCCGTCAGGATGGTACGTACTTTGTTGAATTGCTCGAACAACAGGGCTGTATCTTATTATGTGGTTCACTTCGTATGCAACAGGATGTCGAAGCAACTTTAAACGAGATACTGCTGGTAAGTACAGGCAAATCGATCAACATCTACAAAGAAAATGGTCAGATCCTGACAGATTGTTATTAAACACGACAATCTTATGCTATCATTTATTTTGACAATGTGTGATGAATTATTATAAGCAATATTTACTGATTTCAATATTTTGGTTGATAGCCGTTGCTAACGGTTTTTCACAGGTAATGCTCAAAAAACAGGTAACCCTTATGGGTTCTGTTTTTGAGATTACCCTAGTTGATCAGGATAGCGTACAGGCCAACCAGCATATTGTCGAAGTCATTGCAGAGATTGAACGTATCGAAAACCTAATTTCGGAGTGGCGTCCATATACGCAGATTTCGGAGGTCAACCGCAATGCAGGGATTAAACCTGTTAAAGTTGACCGCGAAGTATTTGACCTGACCAAAAGGGCAATTCAATACAGCCGGAATTCACAAGGAGCCTTTGATATTAGTATTGTGGCTTTAGATAAAATATGGAAGTTTGATGGCAGTATGGATACAATGCCCTCTGCCGATGCGATCAGAAATTCGGTTGCCAAAGTTGGCTATAAACATATTGTTTTGGATAGTGCTGCTTCGACTATTTTCTTGGAACTTCCGGGCATGAAAATTGGCTTTGGCTCGATCGGGAAGGGCTATGCCGCCGATCGGGGAAGGGAAATCATGAAAGCCCGTGGAATCACTGCTGGAATCGTCAATGCTTCGGGAGATCTATCTACCTGGGGTAGCCAACCAGATGGTGAACCCTGGAAGATTGGGGTGAATAACCCCTTCAAATCACATCAGATGGTTCGGGTTCTTCGCTTGAATGAAATAGCTGTCGCTACCTCAGGCAGCTATGAAAAATATGCCGAAATCAATGGAAAACGTTATTCCCATATTATTAATCCCATCACCGGATATCCAGCTACCGGACTGACTTCGGTAACAATCTATGGGCCGTCGGTAGAAATAGCCAATGCCCTAAGTACTTCCATTATGGTGCTGGGTGAAAAAGATGGAAAGAAATTAATCCGTAATTTCCCAAATTATCGTTTTATCTTTATTACAGACAAAGGAAAGGTTGTCCGGGATAAACGCAAGTAATCCTATTAAATAACAACCTGTATGTTCATGCAACCATCATGATTTCTTTACACTGGGTGAACCGAAAGATTGAGCTCATGAATGCAGTGTAAAACATACAGGCATGAATAAATCAGATAGCTGCATCACAGCTGAAAATAATTTAGAGTAAAAGCTTTGTTGGTTCGTCTATGTAATTATGGACATTGCATACCAAAATCATATGGCAGAAAAAAACTCCAGATCATTTACAGACATCGTCAAGACCTATGGGAGTCAATTGCTGCGTTTTGTAAAAGGAAAGGTCAAAAAGACGGAAGATGCCGAGGATATCTTGCAGGAAGTCTGGTATCAATTCAGTCGTTTGACCAATATGGACGAACTGGAAAATGCTGGGGCATGGTTGTATGCTGTAACGCGAAACAAGATTACGGATAGTTATCGAAAAAAGAAAGATGAGTCACTTGATGATTTAATGGCGGATGGAGAGGAAGTGGATACAGCCTTTCCGATACGTCAGTTTCTACTGGCCGATGATTCGAACAACCCTGAACTCAAATTATTCAAAGACATTTTTTGGGATGAATTGATGAAAGCCCTCGAAGAATTGCCCGAAAAACAACGTCGGGTTTTTATGCTCAATGAAATTGAAGATAAAACCTTACAGGAGATTGCCGACATGGAAAATGAAAATCTGAAAACGATCATAAGCAGAAAGGGCTATGCTGTAAAACATCTGCGTTTACGTTTGCGGAACTTGTATGAAGAATTAAAATTTTAAAAATAAAGCTATGAATAGAAGAATGAGAAGACAAGGAAAAGGTAAATTTGCTTTTGTGTTTGTTGCCATTATCATTGGAGTTTTCTTGCTGGTAGCCTTGTTGCAATATCTGTGGAATACATTGATGTGTGATATTTTCAGTTTGAAGGCAATCACGTATTGGCAGGCGTTTGGACTGTTTGTACTATCACGCATTCTATTTGGACGTGGGTTTGGTAAGCCGGGAAGGGGTGGGTTCCGTAAAAATTTCCCCCCTGATATGGGCCGCCATGAAGATCTTTCGGAAGAGGAAAGGGAGCGCTTGCGGGAGGAATGGAAACGTCGTTTCAGTGGACGATGCGGATTCTGAAAAAAAAGTAAATTTTTTAAAGTAAAAACCTGATACAGGCGTCTTCTTCTATAAAGGCGCCTTTTTTATGCCAAAAGCTGAAGAAACACTGTAAAGGGAATGACAGGACGCGATGATCTGTTACTAGCGATATACAACAATTATGCGGGTTGAGAAATTGACAACGAAAGAAGTATATCGAATAGGATTACCAATTAGTGGATTGACAGATTTTGGGTTTAAAGAACAATTAAATTAAAGAAAAAATGAAAAATAAAATTCGATTTATATTACCCCGCTTGATAGCATTGACGGTAATAGTGGGTTTAGCCAGCTTGATTATGGGAGCGATCTTTAAGCTGTTGTTGGTAGCAACGATCTTATTCGGAATAGGAAGCTTTGCAATGGCCAAAATGCGCAGGAGAGAAATGCGTTCATTTAAAATGGACAAGGCTTCGGTCCATCCAGGAATGTACAGTGCTTCGAGGACGAATAGTGCAATCGTTCCTTTACACAAACAACAACGGGTTAAGAATGCGACAATTGTTCCGGTATATTAATAGCTGGACTTGGTAGAAAACCAAATAACATAGATAGCGGCAATAGCGAAGTCCCTTGGACTGCTCATTGCGCAATACACAATATTCATTACTAAAAAAATAAAGACATGTTTAAAAGAGATCATTATTCCAACGGACATTCAAATCAAAATAGATTTTGCGGTCAACATTTCAAAGACCGCTTTGAAAAATTTCAACAGCATTTTTTTGAAGGCGAAGCAGGACAGCGCGGAGAGGGCCAGCAATTTGTTCCTGTAAATATTTCTGAAAATTCTGAGTTCTACGAAGTGCAGGTATTTGCTGCAGGCCGAAAGAAAGAGCAATTTCAGGTAAGTATAAATGAAGGAATCTTAACGATTTCCTGTACAGAAAATACGAACGATGCGACAGCTTATATCTATAAGGAGCATTTGGGGACTGCATTTGAGCGTGAATTTCAATTAAATGAACAGGTGCTTACAGATAACGTACATGCCAGTTTTGAAGATGGTGTACTAACCGTCATTCTTCCCAAGGACCTCGACAAGGTAAAAAGACCGCAAGAAGTCATTATTGACTAGGTTTGACGGGTTGTAACGCTTTTATAGCACATAGAAAAAGGGGTGTCTGTATTGTGGACAACCCCTTTTTCTTTAATTTAGTTGGCACCCTCCCTATAATCTCTTTTCGAATACTCAATTCTAAGGGAGCTTTTATTTTTGGAGGCTTTTCCCTTTATGTTTTTTTAAGCTTCTTTTGCAGTTGTTTTCTTCCAAACTTCCCGAAGAAATAGAATAAGGCGAAAACGACCAAAACAGCCATAAAAGGAACGAATATGGCTAGAATGGTTAAGACGGAGGAACCAATAGTCTCCATGGTCGAAATAATAAAATTGCCAAGACCCGCAGTACCGATGGAAGAAGCAGCTCTTGTACCAGCCAGTACGGTACTGATCGTTGCCGCAGTTCCTCCTCCGGCGATAATGGCCGCTGACCAGCGGAAAAACGGAGAAATATCTGTAAACTGCACCGCAAATAGTAATGTTCCCGCAATCGTTGCCAAAGGAATGGATATGGTATCCAGAATATTGTCAACAAGGGGTATGTAGTAAGCGGCAACTTCGATAACCATCGCGATGCTTGTGGTGATCAGTACCAAATTGGAACCTGCCCAAGCCCATTCATTACCCACCTGAAATAATTCCAGACGACAGCCCAAGCTGAGCAAAAACAGAGGCATAAAAATTCGAAAACCTGTTGCCGCAGCCAGACTAATACCAATAAATGCACTGACCAGATATGTGGATAATTCTCCCATGATAAATGGATGCTTAGTTCTATCTATTAGTAGAATAAAAAAAGAGTGTTTTTTGTTTTTAAAATTGTTGTGAACGGCGGAACAAATGGAGTCTCCTGTTCGTTGTAACTGTTTGTCTTTATAATGTTTAGTTCTATTTATAGATTTTGATTATATTGTATCGAATCATTCGATGAGTAGACGATCGTGTATTTGTTTAATTTTATGAAAGTAAAAGTCAAACAATTTGATCATTTAAGGTATTATATAAATAAACTTTCTTTTAATATGGACAACAACGAAAAAGACATTAGCAAATGCCCATTTCACAATGGAACTATGCGCAACGCCGTTGCGGGAGGGGGAACCCAAAATCAAGATTGGTGGCCAAATAGACTTCGTGTGGATCTTTTGAGACAACATGCGACAAAATCAAATCCAATGGATGAAGGTTTTGATTATGCTGAAGCTTTCAAACAATTGGATCTGGAAGCCGTTAAGAGAGATTTACATGTATTGATGACAGATTCACAGGATTGGTGGCCGGCAGATTTTGGACATTATGGTCCCTTATTTATTCGGATGGCCTGGCATAGTGCAGGAACCTATCGTGTAAGTGATGGTCGTGGTGGTGCAGGTTCTGGACAGCAGCGTTTTGCACCTTTAAATAGTTGGCCTGACAATGTGAGCTTGGATAAGGCGCGTCGACTGTTGTGGCCGATCAAACAAAAATATGGTAAGAATATTTCGTGGGCAGATTTATTGATCCTAACGGGGAATGTTGCACTGGAATCAATGGGATTTAAAACTTTTGGCTTTTCAGGAGGACGTGTAGATGCTTTTGAACCGGAATTGGATGTATACTGGGGATCAGAAAAAACCTGGTTAGGTGGAGATGTACGTTATGCACATGGTTCTGAAGGTGTGGTTGAGTCGCACGGTGTTTTATCAGCGGATGACAATGCTGATGGTAAAGAACATTCGCGCAATCTCGAAAAACCTTTGGCAGCTGTACAGATGGGATTGATTTATGTGAACCCAGAGGGACCAGATGGAAACCCCGATCCTATTGCAGCGGCAAAGGATATTAGGGACACTTTTGGTCGTATGGCGATGGATGATGAGGAAACTGTTGCGCTAATCGCAGGAGGACATACTTTTGGAAAAACACATGGTGCCGGACCAGCCGATAATGTTGGTAAGGAACCTGAAGCTGCAGGGATTGAACAGCAAGGACTGGGATGGAAAAGCAGTTACGGTACTGGGGTCGGTACTGATGCCATTACCAGTGGTCTGGAAGTTATCTGGACCCAGAAACCCACAGAATGGACGAACCTTTTCTTTAAAAATCTTTTTGAAAATGAATGGGAACTTACAAAAAGTCCCGCCGGCGCGCATCAATGGGTAGCCAAGGGAGCGGAAGCTACTGTTCCCGATCCTTTTGACCCAAATAAAAAACGTAGACCTACGATGTTGACAACGGATCTGTCCTTACGTTTTGATCCTGTTTACGAAAAGATTTCCCGTAAATTCTATGAAGATCAGGATGCTTTCGCGGATGCTTTCTCACGCGCTTGGTTTAAATTAACGCATCGTGATCTAGGTCCACGTGAACGTTATCTTGGAGCTGAAGTACCTGGCGAAGAATTGTTATGGCAAGACCCTATTCCAGCTGTAGATCATGTATTGGTCGATGAACACGATGTTGAGGGTTTAAAATCTGCTATTTTGGCGTCAGGTCTTAGTATCGCGGAGTTGGTGACTACCGCATGGGCTTCGGCTTCTACATTCCGGGGGTCGGATATGCGTGGTGGAGCAAATGGAGCCCGTATTCGCTTGGCGCCACAACGTTATTGGCAGGTTAATAACCCGACGCAATTGCAAAAAGTGCTAACTGTGCTGGAGCAGATCCAACAGGATTTTAATGGTAAACAACAAGGCGGTAAAAAGGTGTCGTTGGCTGATTTAATTGTCCTTGCCGGTGCAGCAGCAATCGAACAGGGGGCAAGGGCTGGCGGACATGCGCTAAAGGTTCCGTTTAATCCGGGACGTATGGATGCTTCTCAAGAACAAACTGATGTAGAATCAATGGGATATTTAGAACCTATTGCTGATGGCTTTAGAAACTATCGGAAGGGTTCCTACACTGTTTCCACAGAATCATTATTGATTGATAAAGCACAATTACTGACTTTATCTGTTCCGGAATTGACCGTTTTAATCGGTGGTATGCGTGTACTGCAGGCTAATTTTGATGGCTCTCAGACAGGTGTGCTGACCGAACGTCCTGGACAATTGACCAATGACTTTTTTGTGAACCTATTGGACATGGGGACAGCTTGGACAGCAATTTCGCAGGATCGGGAACTCTTTGAAGGGACAGACCGTAAAACGGGCGCAAAGAAATGGGTTGCTGGACGTGCAGATCTGGTATTTGGTTCTAACGCTGAATTAAGAGCAGTTGCTGAAATCTATGGTAGTGCTGATGCGAAAGAAAAATTCGCTAAAGATTTTATCGCTGCCTGGAATAAGGTGATGGAATTGGATCGTTTTGATTTACACAGATAACTGGACGGAGCACCGCTCACTAATGTAATTTCAAAGCATAGTAGCGGCGCCTGACAAGCGATTAATAATAGGAAGGCCTGTACATGATCAGTGGTACAGGCCTTTTTTGCGTTGTATACAAAATTAAAGGGTGATAGTAGGGGTAAAATTCCGCCAAAATTCAGGAGATACGAAAGATTTTTTGGCGGAATTTTACCCTATTTTTTTATTGAATTACAATTTGTTTTTTGTTAAAAAATTAGTCTATTGTCTTTAATCCCATAATTTGTTATTCAGCTTTCTCAGGCCTAGATTTCGGGTAAAAACAAATTCCCCTCGGAGGACGCAGGATTCCCCTAAGGGAAAGTATAGTTTTCTCCTGGGGTTTTGCATTTCAGCAGATGGATTTGCCCAGAAAATGTGAATGTAAATATTATTGTTACCGTTGGTGGGGCTTGATCATTACAGCGTTCCAGGCCAGTACTTGTACACCTGGAGAGTAGTGTATCAGCGCAATATTTTCGTTATGGAGATGAATATCACCAACTGTATAGTTCAACTGGCATTCTTGCAACTGCACTGAAAATAAGGGCCATTCCGAATGATGGATGTCGAAACAATATATTCCATCGGGTTTGTTCAGGTAAAGGCAATAGCGTTCGGTAAGCCAGGTATCAAGGCTGGATTTGATTTTAATCTCATCGGTCACCGCAAAGATCGTTTTCAACCTAAAGTCCCTTTCTTTGTTAAGATTGTGATACCCTTGTGTATTCCGCAGCATGGTGGACTTTTCGTAAGGCAGACCCGATAATTTTTTTGCAATAAATGTGGATAAGGATTTACTGGCTTCAATATGGATAAAATAAACACCCTTTTTACCATCCTGATCGATGTAGGTGCGTACATTGATCTCATAAAAGTCCGAGATAGGTGGGAATGCAGGCAAATTTCTGGGACGGATATTTTTCATCTTGAAGGCAACCAAAGATACATAACAGCTACCTTCATGCTGATCGATTTGTAATTCGGCAGGAACTAATGGCCGGAGTAGATCATAATCGACTTGAAAATGTAAAAAAAGTAAATCAAGCCATTCCTGATAGTATCGCCAGGGGTTAGTTGACATAGGCCATGGACGATGATGATAATCTCTTAAAATTGTTTTAATTTTTTGCGCCAAAATCTTCAATTTATACCTCTAAGATCATTTTAATCTCGCTTTAACCAAATTTTAATTTAATATATGAAGAATTATGGAATTTTCTTTGGGCTTTTCCTATTTTGTGAAATAAAATTCAAGATTTGTGCTACTTTTTGTTGTTTGATCGGTAGTAACTTTGTGTTGTTTTCAAAAGGAAACTTGTTACTTTGTTAGTTTGCAGCTATGTGGAAGCACTTTATTTTTCTAATTACAGTTCTGTTTGTTTCATTTAAAAGTTTAAATGCAAACAGTATTGTACCGAAAAGTGATAGTTTTCACCGCGAGATATCTTCCCTAAAAACTGAACCAAATAAAGTTGACTTTTCGCTATCTACCCCTCAAAAATTAGACAATCCAGATTTAGATCCTTTATACCCATCGGTGCAATCTATCGCCGAATTGGACGTCGAAAATAATCAGGATTGGTTAACAGACCGCTGGGTAGTTGTCGTCGATTTGCTCTGGCACGAATTACTGCCTTCGGCTTTGCAGAACGACTACCGTTATCTGCATATTTTGGATATTGAACCGATTCCCATAGCACGGTTCCTGCTTTTTGAGCAAATAAAAATTCCATTTTAACGATTTTGAACTTTTACCCTTCACGGAAATTGAACGAAAAATCGTAATTTCTATTCTAAATTTATTTTATTGATTTCTTAAAATATACCAATGCACGAGCTAAGTATAGTAAAGGATATCTTCGATACCCTGACCTCGCATTACGAGACCAGAGTGGATGATATCCAGAAAATTCAGGTGACAGCCGGACTATTGTCCAATGTGCAGCCTGTGCTGATCCAAAATGCTTTTGACGCATTTATCACCGAAAATACCCATTACCGGGATATGGAAATGGAGGTTGTGGTAAATGATATCATCGCCTATTGTGAGCACTGTCAGAAGAATTTTCCTGTTCATTTTCACCGATTTGTCTGCGACTGTGGACAACCTTCGAGTACAATTGTTCAAGGAAATGAACTCTATATTTCCAAAGTAATTTTTAAACACGATTAAAAAATCATTTATCATGTCAGACAATACTCAAAACCCTAAAAGTTTAGGTAACCGTGTCGGTTCGGTTCAATGTGAAAATACAACCCTACATTTATTAAAGGCAAATGATTTTGTCGCTAAAAGTATCCGTGACAGACTGAAAGATGTATGTGTGATTAATGTATGCTCTTCTCCGGGTTCTGGTAAAACAACTTTGATGCAAGAGACTGGAAAGCGTCTTTCAAAAGATCTAAACATTGCTGTGTTAGTGGGAGATCCTGAAACGGAACGTGATGCGATCCGTATGCGTGATGTTGGAATCAATGCGTTGCAGATCGTTACCGGCGGTATGTGCCATATCGAAGCACAAATGATTCTGCAGGCACTGGACCACATCGATATCGAAGGTATTGATTTGTTATTTATCGAAAATGTCGGAAACTTACTTTGCCCTTCGGCTTTTGATCTAGGTGAAGACTATCGGGTCACTTTATTGGCGACAACCGAAGGTGATGATAAACCAAAAAAATACCCACGTATGTTTTTGACCAGCGAATTAATGCTTGTTTCAAAAGCAGACTTGTTACCTTATGTGCCTTTCTCTGTAGATGCCGTGACAAAAGATGCACGTGAAGTCAATCCAAACCTGGAAGTGATTACAATCAGTACCTTGAATGGAGATGGCCTAGATAGCTGGTGTGACTGGTTGAAAGAGAAAGTCCAACTGAAAAAAGAACAACAGAAAGTAGCTGCGGCGAAATAATAAATGTGCGAAGGTGATCAACGATCAGATGGAACGATGGTTGATCACAGCGCAAAGTTTGAATGATATACCCTAATATAACAATGAATAGATTGCCTGTAACGATAGATACCATTGTGCCCCAGTACCAAGCCATCACTGATCAGGTAGATCGGGTATACATCGAATGGTTTGAAATTAATAAACGCCGTTTGACCAGAAATACCTTGTCTGGCAATACGATCTTGATGCAATTGGAGCAGGGGCAGGAGTGGCATCATGGAGATGCGCTGTACCACAATGGGGAACTGCAGGCAATCGTCGCTGTTAAGCCAACCTTGGCGATCAGGTTTAACCCCTCGGATTTGGTTCAACTGGCAGATTTTGGTTATTTCGTCGGTAACCGACATCTACCAATATTCCAGGTCGATCAGCTCCAGTCTCTCCATTTGCCGTATGATGGTCGACTCTATGAGCAAATTGCGGCGAAATATGGCACGTCTGTTCAATTGGAGGAAGCGATATTGCTGTCTGAAAATCGGATTCGCCAGCAGCTAAAGAATAGCAGAAAGCATGAAAATTAGAATATATACATTGCTGTTGCCACTGGTCTTGCTTGTATGCTTACAAGCCTGCCAAAACCAACAGTCCAATGCAAGTAAAAATGGGGTGAAGGCCATGGATAGCCGCGGCAAGGAAATCACATTGGAGCGACCGGCCCAACGTGTTGTTGTCCTGTATCCCTCTCTTGTGGATGAGGTTTATATGCTACAGGCCAGTGACCGATTGGTCGGCATTCCTGAGCAAGTCTATCAAATGGAAGATACCTATGCTTTTTTATCGAAATTAGACCCACGTATCGTTCAGAAAAGTATCGCTACACCAACTTTCGGTGGTCAGGCCAACAATGTAGAAAGTATCGTAAGCCTGAACCCCGATCTTGTTCTGACATTCAATACCGATCAGGATAATATCACACAGCTCGAAAATTTGGATATTCCCGTCTTCACTTTTTCATCGAAAGATGAAACCAGTATCTTTAACGAATTGATCGGAATGGGAACGCTTTTCGACAAGAAAGCACGAGCTGAGGAAATTGTGAAATTTGTCGGAGATGAGGTCAAAAAGATGGCCGCTCCGCTCGATCAACCGCAAAAGAAGGTCTATTATGCTTGGTCCAAAGGACGTGTACTTTCGACTTCGGGAAGAGGTAGTCTCATCGATATGGCCATCCGCCTATCAGGGGCGTCAAATGCCTGTCCCTTGGAAATGGAAGCACCAAATGTAGGGGCTGAAACGATCTACAAGTGGAATCCCGATCTCATGATTCTATGGAATTCCAAAAGTTCTGATGTTTACAATCTGAAAGAATTGGCCGCACTGCCTGCCGTAAAAAATAAACAGGTATTTGTGATGTCACCGTCCTTTCCTTTTGATCCACATACCGTGAAATTTATGCTCTTCGCCAAACAGGTGCGGCATTGGTGTTTCCCGAGTTATACCAAGGAGCAACTCGATCAGGATATGACAATGGCTTTTGAAAAATTATACGGTAAAACGGGGCTTCTGCAATGATACTTCAATTAAAAAAGCTTTTATTGTTGGTGATATTGCCATTAGTGCTGCTCCTGCTTTCATTATTGATCGGCTCAAGTCAGCATATTGGTTTTATTGAACTTTGTCAGCGTATCGGATTGGAATTAGGGCTTTATAAAGGAAATGATACGACGGTATTGATGGGCAGCATGGATACCATTTTGTGGCAAGTACGTTTGCCACGGATTTTATTGACCTTTATGGTCGGTGCCGCTCTTGCCTCATCTGGCGGGACCTTACAAGCGATTTTTCGAAACCCTATAGTAGACCCATTTACGTTGGGAATATCTTCCGGTGCTGCTTTCGGTGCCGCCTTAGCTATGCTGTTTCCACTTTTGCCTGTCAATGTTTCGGCATTTCTTTTTGGTGTCTGTGCTGTGGCCTTGACTTACTTTGTATCCAATGCCGGTTTAAAAACATCCATCATTGGGATGGTTTTGGCAGGAATGGTTATTTCAGGGGTATTTACGGCGATGCTTACCCTGTTACAATATATCAGTGATCCTTATAAATTACAGGCTATTGTGCAGTGGACGATGGGAAATCTCCATACCGCCTCCTGGTCAAAAGTGCAGAACGCCTTTTTACCGATAGTGATCGGATTGATCATATTGATCTTATTGCGTTGGAAATTGAATTTGTTGGCATTGGGAGATCAGGAAGCAATTGCTGTGGGGGTGAATCCAAAACTCCTGAAATTGGTGATGATCGGGGTTGCGACCATGATCACCGCATCAGCTGTTGCTGCAGTAGGCGTGATAAGCTTATTTGGACTCATTGTCCCACATATCAGCCGTATGATTTTTGGCCCCAACAATAATATTGTCGTCTGGGCGAATATCAGTATCGGTGGAACATTCCTGTTATTGATTGACGATTTTTCCCGTGCAGTCATGCCTTTCGAAATTCCGATAGGGGTATTTACAATGATTATTGGCGCGCCACTCTTTATCTACCTGATGCGCCGGAACGAAATTAACTGGAACTCATGAGCAAATCCATCCATATCAAAAACCTATCCTTTGCCTATGGTAAGGATACTATTTTGCGGGACGTCAATGTGTCCTTTCCGGAAGGAAAGCTTTCGGTTATTCTGGGCCGGAACGGTAGCGGTAAGTCGACCTTGTTCAATGTTATTGCCGGATTGGAGAAACATTATCAGGGATCGATATTGATCGGTGAAACGGAACGTAGAAACTGGAAGGTAGGCAAATCAAATGCGCTTAAACTGGGTTTCTTAAACCAGTTTCATCAGACAACTTTCCCTTTTAAGGTGGCAGATGTTATTTTAACAGGACGTGCATCATTCTCCCGCTTTTCACCGCGCCGTGAAGATTTTGAGGCTGTGGATGCAATCCTGGAGAAATTTAATCTCGCACATTTAAAGCATAAATCATATACTTCCCTGTCAGGAGGGGAGCGGCAGCTGGTCTTGCTTTGTCGTGTACTGGTGCAACAGCCTGATCTGTTGCTTTTGGATGAACCGACAAACCATCTTGACCTGAACTATCAGATTGCCGTTTTGCAGACCGCTAAAGAACTGGTCAAGGAGGGAACAACAGTGCTCTGTGTTATGCACGACCCCAATATGGCCTATCTTTTTGGCGATCGCTTTTATTTGATGCGGGACAATACACTGGTGGATCTACAAGGGATGAACAGAGAGCAGGTTCGGAAAGTATTGGAACAGACCTATGAGTTGCCATTGATCAGTTTGGAAAACCAAGGGAAATGGATGTTTGCACCCATGCTTCATGCACATGACTGGGCTTCGATAAAATCCCTTGAACTGGAAGGCGTAAATAATAAGCTATAAAGGCTGTAAACAATGTGTGAACAGGGTACAGATCCTAGTGGCGGTACGGACGCAAAAAACGAAAATAGTATGAATAAAATAGGTATGCAAAGGACAGATTCAATCAGAAATATTGCGATAAGTACAGTCACTGTTCAGGATCTGGAAACGGTGTTACCTTATGTTATTGAATTTCGGAAACAGCTGTTTCCCATGCTTGACCCGCAAAAGATTCCCAGAGATTTGCTGGACTTTAAACAGTTGTATCTGGATGGACAAGCAGGAACATTTCTACAGGCAAGGGATAAGAGCGGAAAACTGGTTGGTGTGATCGGTATGCTCGCTTATGATTATCGTTTTCCGCATCTGGATTTAGATGCCAGGAAGACTGTCGAGGTCGCGCGTCTTTTTGTCGACCCCGATTACCGTCGTTCTGGACTTGGAACAGCACTTTTCCGCCAATTGACAAAGGTGGCCAAGGAGAAAGTGGTTGAAAGACTGTACTTACACACCCATCCTTTTTTGGAGGGAGCCCATGAATTCTGGTTAAAACAAGGATTCTATCTCAAAGAATGCTGCGATGAATCGGGCTTTCCGACAATTCACATGGAACTACTGCTGGGGCAACCCATTAAACTGAAATGTTCAGCGGAACTGGAATTGTCAAAATAAGGCTATTCAGTTTTGTGAACTGAATTCGTGTTGAACGCAAGAAATAAAATAAATCAGCAATAGAAGATAAAAAATAATTCCAGAGGAACTGTCCCTGTTTAGCATCTTATTTCAATAAGATCATCGTAGGTGAGTTTTAAACAGGGTATGTGCCATCTGGCTAATGAAAAAATACAGATGAAAAACACAATGAAAGCACTCGCTTTCGCATTATTGGCAAGTGCTGTCACACCAGTGGCTGTTTACGCCCAACAGAGCTTTATGATTTTTGGGAAGATACAGGATGAAAACGGAAATCCAATTCCAGGAGTGACTTTGACACTTGAAAACCAAGGACAAAAGATAGGTACTGCCACGAATGGCGAATTTGCTTTTACTACAGCGACAACCTTTCCGGTACAATTGCGTGCCGAAGCGATCGGTTATAAATCACAACTTATTCTTATTGATGAGACTACCTGGAATCCGAAAAAAGGAATTCGAATCGTGATGGAAGAGGGGGGGCGGACCTTGGATGAAGTATTGGTTACCGGCCGTCGTAATAATTCCTATTTGACCAACAACATGGAGTTGGGCGGTAAGTTCGCTGGAAAGCTGAAAGACCTACCACAATCTGTGGCTGTACTGAGTAAGGAATTTATTGAAGATAAGCAAGCATTTACAACAGGGGCACTGGTGCAGGACCTTGCAGGTGTCACTGAGGCTTCATCTTATGATGATGTGGTGATCCGTGGTTTTAAAAGCGGTTATGAAACTGGAGTCCGTTTGGTGAACGGTCTACGTTCGGGCTATGGTTACGGCAATAGTTATTATAATTCCCCGTTAACAATAAATCTCGAAAACCTTGAGGTGCTGAAAGGCCCTGGAGCTTCTCTATTTGGTGACATTGTACCTGGTGGTACCATCAATATGACGACGAAAAAGCCTTTGGAAGATTTTAAAGGTCATGTCAGTTTTGCTGCTGGAAGTTTTGAAACGATGCGCACCACAGTAGATCTGGGTGGTCCATTGGATAGTGCAAAACGAATTCTCTATCGCTTTAATGCAGGCTATGAAGATACCAAAACCTTTCGCGATGTGAACCGTCAAAAACGGATGATGTTGGCACCTTCATTTACATTTAAGCCCGCTGCAGGGACAACCGTGGACATCGATGTGGTATACAATCAATTCAACGGTTATCTGGATCGGGGAATGGGGATAAAGGAGAATAACTTTTATGCCCTGCCACGTTCGTTTACTTTAAGTCAGCCTTCTGATTTCTATAATTCCAAGACTTTTTCATTTAGTGGACGATTGGCGCAAAGGCTGGCAGAAAATGTGAGCCTGAACCTGAGCTATATGAAATCCATCTATCAGGAAGATGTCAACGAGCACCGTACGCTAAATACTTTTGCGGATGCCCCACATAACACCATCATGAATATGCGTTTCTTTGACCGTCATGGCCGTGATTATACCGACAACGTCGTCGGATATATCAAATGGGATCTGCTAGGAGATAAAATTGACCACCATATCGTTGCGGGGATTGACTTCGCACAGTATCGTGGTGACAAAGAAAATCAGTTACGGGAAGCTAGACAGCAAACTGTGGATGGCAAAGTGGTGCCATTGACTTTTGACCTGAACAACCCGACCTATACCACACATGATCTAACCAACTACGTCTGGCGTACACAGGTCGCTTATCCTTTTTTGAGTCCCTATAAAACGACCGGTAAATACATACAGGATCAGATCAGTATTGCGGATCGTCTGAAATTAATTGTGGGGTTACGGCATGAACATTATTCTTCGGAAACTATCGATGGACAGAATCGCTTCCATGCTACACAAAATGCTTTGTTGCCCCGTTTCGGTCTGACCTATGGAATCAACAAGCAGATTAATTACTTCGCAAGCTACTCGCAGGGTTTTGTACCGGTAGGCGCTAATTTTATCCAGAACTATAAAGACTATGGTGCAGATAAGCCTTTTGAAGCTGAACGTAGTTTTCAAATTGAAACAGGGCTGAAAACGGGCTTTTTTAAAGATCAGCTGCAAATGGATCTTTCCTTGTTTCAGATCGAGCGTAGAAATATGCTTATTGCAACAGGAACAATCAATGACTCGGGATTGCCGGAGTATAGACAATCTGGAAAAGCATTGTCACGAGGAGTGGAGCTGGATGTTCGCGGGCAGCTGACCAAAGAATTCCAGGTGATGGCAAATTATACTTTTAACCATACTGAAGTGAAGGCCTCTTCTGTTGCCTCTGAAGTCGGGCAGGCGCTACCGGGAGCACCTAAAAATATGGCCAGCGCCTGGTTAAAATATGTATTCTCCAATACTTCCTTAAAAGGACTCGGCTTTGGTGCCGGTGTTTATTATGTTGATAGCAAACGCATGGACAATAGCATTGGGAAGGATAGCGAAGGAAATGCCCTTTGGGGACAATGGCCTTCTTATACGACAGTTAATGCGGCCGCTTATTATCATATTGGTGCCATGAAAATGGCGCTTAACCTAAACAATGTATTTGATAAATACTATTTTTTAGGGGGATTTGACTATACACGTGCCTTCGCGGGGGCACCAAGAAACATTATGGTTTCAATTGGTTATTCATTTTAATTTAAAAAAACAATCAAAGTAGGTTTTCGACAAATTTAGACTATTTAATTCAAGATTTGTACTAGTGAAGTGGCCTGCTTTGGTTGTAAATTTGAACAACAAATAATAGGATTGTGAATACAATGATTAGGCATAGTTTAGTTTTTTTAGTTTTTCTTTTGAGCGTCCTGCTCCTGAAAGGAATGACTATTTCTGAACAGCTTAAAATTCATAATTCCTCGGGTACCTCCCTTGGTGTGTCCAGCACCCATAAACAAATTGACAAAAGTGCTGATCAACCTGAACGGGAAAATGTAGTTGCCGCTGTACACGATCATGACCTTTATGATGTTAGTGAACAGGTCGACTTAAAAGATGAATGGAGTAAGCTCCTCGGTTGGACCGTATTGTATATTTGTCTTTTTATATTTTGCTATCCTGTATGTCTCAACATGCGGAATAACAGAACACCTTACATGGATCGATTGGTCCTACCACCAAAATACATTCTTTTCCAAAGTTTAAAGATCCCATTTCAGGGATAATCCTTTCCTTTTCTTACAACGCTGAGAACTGAAACGCTATGCCGTAAGCTTTTGCTATGGGCTTGGTTTATCAGGTTTTTTGAACGATTTTTTAAAGTCGTCAGGGCTTGTACTGACTTGTTTTCGACTGAAATAACAACAATTTAAATAATATTTTATATGCATTTATTACCTAGAGAGACAGAGAAGCTATTGCTTCATCTTGCCGGTGAACTAGCGAAAAAACGTAGAGCTAGAGGACTTAAACTAAATTATCCGGAGTCTATTGCATTGATCAGCAGTGAGCTTCTGGAAGCTGCACGTGATGGCCGTACTGTGGCTGATTTAATGCAGTATGGCGCTACATTATTGACACGTGAGGATGTCATGGAAGGTGTACCCGAAATGATTCACGACGTGCAGATTGAGGCGACTTTTCCGGATGGTACCAAATTGGTGACCGTTCATAATCCGATTCGATAATTCTTAAAAACATAATTTATGATTCCAGGAGAATTTTTTATAGCGGATGGCCATGTCATCTGTAATGAAGGTAGAGAAGTTACGACGATTACCGTAACAAACACAGGAGACAGACCAATTCAGGTAGGTTCACATTTTCACTTCTTTGAAGTAAACAAGATGATGGAATTTGACCGTGCAAAAGCTTTTGGCAAGCGATTGAATATTATCGCAAGTACAGCGGTGCGTTTTGAGCCGGGGGAATCCAAAGATATAGAATTGGTTCCTTATGCAGGTGCCAGAAGAATCTACGGGCACAACGACTTGGTAAACGGTGATACCGAAACCGAAGTCGCGAAGGAAAATGCAATGAAAAAAGTGAAAGAACAAGGCTTTAAAAACAAAGTATCATGAGTTTAAAAGTTAACAAAGTAAATTATAGCGCCATCTTTGGTCCGACAAGTGGCGATAAAATCCGTTTAGGCGATACCGATATCATTATCGAAGTTGAAAAGGACTACGCTTATTATGGCGATGAAGCAAAATTTGGTGGTGGTAAGACCGTACGTGACGGTATGTGTCAATCTTCGGTTCACACACGTGATGAAGGTACCTTGGACATGGTGATCACAGATGCTATCGTGATTGACCACTGGGGAATTGTGAAAGGTGATATCGGTATCAAGGATGGTAAGATTGTCGGTGTCGGCCGTGCTGGAAATCCGGACACAATGGATAACATTACGCCAAATATGATTATTGGTGCTTCTACCGAAGTGCATGGCGGATCTGGCTATATCTTAACACCGGGTGGTATAGATACTCATATTCACTATATCAGCCCTACACAGGTCGAAACAGCCTTATACAGCGGTATTACCACCATGATCGGGGGTGGTACCGGTCCAGCGGACGGAACAAACGCAACCACCGTAACACCAGGAAAATGGAATATCCGTCGTATGATGCAAGCGGTGGAAGATCTACCGATGAACTTTGGCTTCTTTGGAAAAGGAAATGTAGGAACTGAACAACCCATTGTTGAACAGATTGAAGCCGGAGCTTTGGGGGTTAAAATTCACGAAGACTGGGGAGCAACGCCCGCAACAATTGATAGAGCATTAACGGTAGCTGATAAATACGATGTACAGGTTGCTATTCACACCGATACATTAAATGAAGCGGGTTTCTTAGAAGATACGATTCAGGCGATCAACGGTCGTGTAATCCATACCTTCCATACAGAAGGTGCCGGTGGTGGTCACGCTCCGGATATCATCAAATCGGCAATGTATCCAAATGTATTGCCAGCTTCCACAAATCCGACACGTCCATTTACAAAAAATACGATTGATGAGCACTTGGATATGTTGATGGTTTGTCACCACCTGAGTAAAGAAATTCCTGAGGATGTGGCTTTTGCCGATTCACGTATCCGTCCGGAGACAATCGCTGCTGAGGATGTATTACAAGATCGTGGTGTATTTAGCATCATGAGCTCAGATTCGCAGGCAATGGGTCGTGTAGGTGAGGTTATCACACGTACCTGGCAGACAGCGGACAAAATGAGAAAACAAGTAGGTCCGCTACCTGAAGATGAAGGGAAAAACAACGATAACTTCCGTGCACGTCGTTATGTCGCAAAATATACAATCAACCCCGCAATTGCACATGGTATCTCAAAATACGTAGGTTCTATCGAACCGGGTAAAATCGCAGATATGGTTATCTGGCGCCCAGCTTTGTTTGGTGCTAAACCGGAAATGATTATCAAAGGTGGTATGATCATCGCGTCCAAAATGGGGGATGCCAATGCATCCATTCCTACACCACAACCGATTATCTTACGTACAATGTTCGGCGGATTGGGAAAAGCTGTTCATAACACCTGTTTCAACTTTGTTTCCAAAATTTCATTTGAAAACGGCATTAAAGAGGAATATGGCTTAGCAAAAGGCTTACTTCCTGTAGAAAACTGTAGAAATATCTCCAAAAAAGATATGATCCACAACGACGCTACACCCGAAATTATCGTTAATCCGGAGAACTATGAAGTAAGTCTGGATGGAGAAATTTTGCGTTCACAGCCGATTGATACCGTTTCTTTAGGACAGTTGTATTTCTTGTTTTAATCTGAATGGAGACTACCATGGCTTGATCTTGCATCAGGCCATTATAAAAGAAAAACACATTAATAAAACGGTCGTGAGCCAAACGTAGCGCTGATGATCAATGGGCAAAGGAAGGCTCATGATCGTTTTATTGCCCTTAAAAACAACGATATATCAATGAAAAATTTAAAAATATTTTTGGGATGTTGTCTGGCAATAGCATGCTTTTCGATACAATCGGCTTCTGCTCAAAAAGGCGGAATCATGCTATATGGTTCGCTCAATTACCATGAAACCGCTGCTGGCCACCAATTTAGTGCGGCACCAGTGGGCGTAGGCTATTTTTTTAATGACAACATGAATGTGGGGATAAATTATGGATTCAACAACGCCTATACGAAGGCGCTTGACTTTACAGATCATTCCCATGAAGTTGGTCCATTCTACAGTAATACCTGGCCGTTAGGGGAACATTTTATGTTGATCGGTCAAGTGGATGCACATTACATCTGGGGTGACCAGCATGTTGTTAATGCATCCGGAGGCATGGTGGATGGAAGCTACAATGGTTTCCTGTTCAGAGTGTATCCGTTGGTGGGTATTGACCTCGGAAAAGGCTGGGCTTTGAAAGCAAAAGTCGCGGAGCTCTCTTACAAGAAGAAGCATGGCAAGGATGCTGTTATTCCAGATGATCACGAAGTGATTACAGGGATCAATGGATCAACTGTGGGATTGGGATTGTCAAAAAATCTATTTTTTTAAAGCACGAAAATGATTATCACAGAAATCACAAGGAATATCAATCGCGAGCGGACCAATAAGCGTCATGATCTGCTGTCGATTGAATGGTATGAATCCACCAAACGTATTCAACGTCTTCGTACAGCGGAGGGGATGGATATCGCTGTAAAATTATTGGGCAATACTTCCTGCTTGCAGGACGGCGATATCTTGTATGAAAATGAAGAAAAAGTAGTTGTGGTTACCATCAGACCTTGTGAAGTTATTAAAGTGATGGCAATTGATTTCCTTCAAATTGCTTTTGTCAGCAGTGAAATCGGAAACAAACATTTGCCTCTATTCGTAGAGGCAAATGAATTGCTGATACCCTACGAACGCTCCATGTACGAGTGGTTGACCAAAAATGGATTTGACCCTGTGTGCTGTATGCAGCAGCTGCTGAACCCACTCCACGCAAACGTAGACCCGAAGCATCATCAAAAGTTGAAATTTTCGACAAAAAATATTCCTCTGTTCATTCAGGAGCAAGAGGATACTGGTATTGCGTCGACGGTCGCATCAACAATAATGAATAAATAATTTATGTCAATAAAAAATACTTTTCTGGGCAAGTTGCTCCATCTCGCAGATCCGACGCTACCGATCGGTGGATTTACCCATTCAAATGGGCTGGAAACCTATGTGCAGCAGGGCTTAGTCTGTGATAAAGCAACTACTGACAAATATGTGCGCCATAATTTATGGTACAATCTAAAGTATAACGATGCTGCCCTAATGAAATTGGCCTACGAGGCCACCACATCCGAGGATTTAAATGCATTGATCGCTTTGGATCAGGAGTGTACAGCATTGAAGAGTCCAAAAGAAATCCGGGAAGCCAGTAAAAAACTGGGCGTACGCATTTACAAAATATTTAGCCGTTATCAACAACAGGATTTTGTTATTGCCTGGGGCAAATTAATTCAGAAAAAGGAGGTAGATAGCCATTATTGCTTGATGTATGGTATGCTGGCTTCGTTATTGGAAATTCCTTTGGAAGAAGCATTACATGGCTTTTATTACAATGCGGCCATCACCATGGTGACGAATGCCGTGAAACTCGTGCCGCTCGGACAGCTCGATGGTCAGGATATTCTTTTTGGCCTCCACGATGATATACTTGGGCTTTGTCACGAGACTTTAGCAGTTGAACGAAATTTAGTGGGGCTGTGCAATATCGGATTTGATATCCGCTGCATGCAACACGAACGATTATATTCTAGAGTTTATATCTCTTAAAATCAAATAAAATGGAAAATAGAAAATATGTTAAGATCGGTGTCGGCGGTCCTGTGGGTTCCGGCAAAACAGCGTTATTGGAAAGATTGAGCAGACGTCTGGTAAATGAGTTAGATCTGGCGGTTATTACAAATGATATCTACACCAAAGAAGATGCGGAGTATATGGCGAAAAATAGCTTATTACCTCGCGAACGTATTATCGGTATTGAAACAGGAGGTTGTCCACATACCGCGATCCGTGAAGATGCGAGTATGAATCTGGAAGCTGTAGACGAACTGGCTAGCCGTTTTCCTGATCTGGAACTTATTTTGATCGAAAGTGGGGGCGACAACCTAACTTCAACCTATAGCCCAGATTTGGCAGATATCACCATTTTCGTAATTGATGTCGCTGAGGGGGAAAAAATGCCACGTAAAGGTGGTCCTGCGATTACACGTTCGGATCTGTTATTGATCAACAAGAAAGACTTGGCGCCTTATGTGGGCGCGAGCTTGGAGGTCATGGAACATGATGCCCGTATGATGCGCAAAGGTGCTCCATTTTTGTTCTCCAATTTGAAAACTGGCGACGGTCTGGAAGAGATTGTGGGCTGGATCAAGAAATATGCATTGCTTCAGGATATTGAAGAACCTAATTTACTTCGTTAATTATGATTTGTTCTTTAGCCGTCAAAATAGCACATCGTGAAGGGAAATCCTTTATGAAGGATGCTTATGTCACTCAACCTTTTCGCATTGTCCCTGTCGGTCAATATCAAAAAGACAATGCGGCTTATTTGATGATCATGAGTTCCTCACCGGGATTATTGGATGGTGATGATCATCAGATCAAAATTGATATTGCGCCGGGAGCAAAATTACAGTTGCAGACGCAGGCTTATCAGCGTCTGTTTCATATGAAGGGGCATTCTTCGCAAACAATGCAGGTGAGTCTGGGCGAAGATTCCGTGTTTTCCTATGTTCCTCACCCAGTGGTGCCACAACATTCCTCTCATTTTTTGAGTCACAACATTATCCATCTTGCTTCCAATTGCCATCTACTACTGAGTGAAATCGTGACCTGTGGAAGGAAAATGTCGGGGGAGGAATTTCAGTACAATCATTTTCAGAATCTGACGGAATGTTATGTGAATGGTCGACTGGTTGTAAAAGATAATGTGCTGTTACAACCCGATCGTATGCCCATTCAGGGATTGGGCATTCTGGAAGGATACACACACCAAGGGACGCTGATCTATCTGAATAGTGCCGGGTTAAGTCCAGATGAATGGATCGAAGCATTCTATGAAAAATATGGGGAAACCAAGGATGTTGCCTTTGGTATCAGTGCTTTGCAACATGATGGTTTTATGGTGCGTGTGTTGGGGTATGGTGCTGAGCAACTTTACCTTCTTTTTAAAGAGATGCAAAGTGCTTTATGGGAAAAATTATTCCTGAATTAAATAACGGGGACTGAATACAATTTTTAAATAACAAATTATTCTAATGAAAAATAACATCCTGGCTTTTGTTAAAGCTGTTTTTAAGGGATTTGGACAGATTATGTTACAGGGTAACATCTGGACCGGAGTCCTGTTTATTGGGGCTATTATTTATGATTCCGCACTCATGGGATTTGCTGGGATACTGGCGAATCTTGTCGGGGTAATAACAGCGAAATTGATGAAGTTTGACGAAGACCATATTAATGATGGGCTCTTTGGATTTAATGCCACATTATATGGGATTGCGTTGGTCTTTTATTTTCAGGCTAATATCTGGGTATGGGCTGCCTTGATCATCGGTTCTGCATTGACTACGATTTTAATGGGCTTTGCACTGAAGAAAAATATTCCTGTATTTACGTTTCCATTTATCATGATCACCTGGATTGCGCTATATGTATTGAGTATTCCAGAATTGGCTTTACGGACCGTTCCAGAGCACTTTGTGGATATTCAGGAAATGGACGATTTCCTTATTGAGGGACATGCCTTTGGTCAGGTTATTTTTCAGGGTAGCTTAGTTGCGGGTCTGATCTTTTTCATTGGTGTTTTTATCAGTAAGCCAATCGCGGCGTTATATGCTTCTGCAGCTGTAATCATTAGCGTTTATATATCGCATCATGGGCATGAATCAACCGATATGACGAATAACGGGATCTTTAGCTTCAACGCAGTGTTATGCGGGATTGCTTTGAGCGGGCAACGCGTCAGAGATGGTATTTATGTACTCATTGCGGTTATTATAGCAACCTATTTTGACCATTTCCTGATCCACAATGGTTGGACGACGCTAACGTTTCCTTTTGTGGTCGCGATGTGGGCAATGGAGCCTATCAAACGACTGGACAATTGGTTGGTGGCTAAATTTTCTGCGACAGCGGAGACATCTTAGTCTTTTTTTACTAAAATTTTATCTGATGTTGAAATTTCGTTTAATAAATCTATTCCCAATAATGCTCTTATTGGGAATTCATATAAATACAGTATATGGGCAGGTAAGTCCACCAGGGCTTGGTAAAGCCAAAACGGCCTCCTGGTCGGTGTTGGGCCTGCGACGCAAGTTGGACAGTGCCGGAACAAAGGAAGCACTGACCTATATCGGCCTGGGAACCAAAAGTACACCCGACGACTCCAATCCTTTTCATAAGCAGGCTATCTGGGTGTTGAATCATGAGGTCTATCACAAATTTGCACCAAATCAGCAATATAGCTATGCGCTGAGCTACAGGCGTCAAAATGTATATGATGAAAAAGCACCCTACCACAATGAAGGAGTTGAACAGGAATTCCGATTGTATGGACGTTATGCCTATACTTTTAAACTGTCTGAACGCTGGAAATGGAAAAATACACTACGACAGGAGTTCCGGAAATTTTTTACTGCAGACTTTCACAAGGCAGAAGAGAATTTTCAGTTTAGAACCCGACTGAAATCGCAGTTGAATTTTAAAATATCCGATAAAAATAAGCAGGAACTGGCGCTGAGTGCCGAAGGTCTTTTTGCAATCAGTAAACTGAACGAACCGGATGCTTGGTCGAGCTTTGGTTACAAGGAAACACGTTTGGGTTTTTACTATATGACAGATATCCCAAAGACGCCTTTACGATTGGATGTAGGCTACATGAATGATCTGATCAAAGGCTATGATCAAGTGGATTTTGGTGTGCATTATCTGGCGGTTGACCTCATTTGGAACCTGCCTTACCATAAACATTAGTCTGCCATAAACTTATGTTTTCGATAATCACTGGGTGAATACCCGGTGATTTTTTTAAATAGCCTGGTGAAATAGGAGGGCGATTGGAACTTCAGTTCGAAAGCTATCCCCGCAATATCTCTCGTGGCGTCCTGCAAGAGGATCTGACTATGCAAGATGCTGATTTCAGTAATCCATTGCTTGGGTGGCTTATTGGTGGCCTCCTTCACACATTTGTTCAGGTAGTTTTCGGAGATATGCAATAGGTTGGCGTAAAACAATACATTTTTATGGTCAATATGAAACTTTTGGACATATTCCCGAAAGCGAAATGCAATATCCAGTTGCCTGCTCATCGGTGCCTTGGTTTCGATATCCGATTTTATAACCTTCAATAAGATGCACTGCATCATCGAGATACATACCTCCATCACGCGGCCTTCAGTAAAAAGTTCTTCCTCCAAAAGAATCAGCAGCTGCTGAATCCAATGGGCAACGTGCGGCTTTAATGTCGTGAAGGGATGGGAATTGAAAAATTTGATGTCATTGATCCCAAGTTCGATATCAGTGACAATCTCATTTTCGTAAACCACAAAAAAACCTTCAACATCATCGGAGATCGCTAACGTTGCGGTGATATTACCTTGCTTGATATTGATGACTTGATGTTCAGTCAGTGTATAGGAGGCCGATTCCAGGTGTTGAGTCAGGGAACCTTTCGTTACGAAAATTAGAAAATTAAAGGTAGTACGATAGGGAATGACGGGCATTAAAATGCTTCGAAGATAATTTTCGATTCGATAAACCTGGATTTTACTTTCGTTAAATAGATTATGCTCAGAAACATCAGGTAAGAATAACTTTTTATACTCGTAATTGTTGATGATCTTAATCGAATTTTTCATCTGTAAATAATTATAAATTACCTGTCTACGCTCAAGTAGATCATTGAGCTCCCTGTACTTGCTATTTGTTTTGCAACCCTAAACAAGCTAATTCCCATGGGATTGAATCGTAAAGGAATTAGTAACGGTAGATCACACAAATATAATCAATTCTTTGCTAAAGAACACTTAAAACAGTTCCTTCCATGTAACGTTTTAAACGGATTTGTAGTATACGATTGCAATTTAAAAATTTAGGCGAAATGACTGCCCAATCAACAATTGGACAGCTACAACCAATAGTTACAATTTATACTTTTTTGCTTTGACCAAATTTTTCTTGGTTAAAATCTGCAGATTTTCCTTTTGGAATGGATAGTGATGTCCATTGCTCATCCTGGCACATTTTTCCGATGTAAACGATCTGCCCTACGTGATAGGGGTAGTGGGCAAGTTGGCGGTGGATCGCCGCCAATACGGTATGTCCTTCTCCGCGGATAAAGATTGTTTTGGTCAGGTCTTGCTCATTTAAAGATTCAAGTGCTTGAAATAAACAATCCCAACCTTCGTTCCACTGTGCGATCAGTTGTGCTCTGCTCATTTCGGTATTTTCGAATTCCATATCGCGGTCTCTTCCCTCTTTTTCACCATCCGAATGTAGAAAGTCTGTCCAACGCGAAAGCATGTTCCCATGGAGGTGTTTCACAATGAGGGCAATACTGTTGCTGGAAGGGTTGAATTGCCAGAACAATTGCTCATCACTCAATTGATCGAAAGTCTTGTCTCCCAAAGATTTGAATTCATGAAATTGCTTGAGGCTACTTGCTAAAAAATTATCCATTGGATTGTGTGTTATGTGTGCTTGTGTTTCTTAGCACAAGATACGAAAATATCAGATGATATCCGGTGAATTGGCTCCTGTTAACAGGCTGTTTGGAAATAAACTAATCCAGTTTCTGACCGATGAGGATAGGCCGAACAGGCAAAAAAAGGTGGCACTGGGGAGGGCGCCACCTTTAGCTAACTAAACATTAAACATAAATAAACAGTCTTTTTTAAAGACCTAAACTAAAATTACATAACGACTCGGCCACTTGTCGATTTGTCAACTTGGACATTTCGTGGCTGATTTTTTAAGGATATCTTTGCCGAGGTAGAAACTTTACCGTGCAGATTATCCTTAACACTTAAGGTAACACCAGCCGATGTGCTGGCATTGACCTCCGCATTGGTTGTTGTAAAAGCGGCCATGTCAACTGATGCGGAGGAGTTGGTATTTAAATCCAGATTCGTCGCACTTCCTGCAATTTCCTGTCTTGACGAACTTGTTGAATTTACCGTTAGATTTTTTGCACTTACATCAGCCGTTAACCTACTCGAGGAACTTGTTGAAAGTGAAATATCATCAGCAATTAATTTTTTAAGTGTAATTCTGGCCGATGAAGAAACATTGACAGATATTTTGTTTGCCTTGATGGTTTCGTTGCTGTAGATTGATCCACTGGAAGAAGCCGAAAAACTTGTCGGAATTTTACTCGAATATACCGTTACACGGTTGTTTCTTGCATTTCTGATCTGTGAATTCCGTTTATATTGCACATGTAATATGCCATTTTTAACATTTGTCTCTATCAGCGACAGATGCTCCGCATTGTCAGCTTCAACAACAACTTCATTGCGATTGGATTGAACGTAATCTACACGTAGCGATGTCGCTGCAGAAATGCCATCCGGAGCAGAAATTTTACGGGTTTCACGTTCTTGGGCCTGAGCCACGTATAAAAATGAAATAAAGGCGATGGTTAAAATTCTTTTCATGGTTTTGTCTATTAGTAGTTTTTAATTCTATGCTATTATAATTTTTATTTTAATTTCGAAAAACAGCCTCATTTCCTTCCTTACATCTATAATAGTGGTGCCAAAATTTAAAAACCATGTAAATCGCTGATAAACATCTTTTTTTACTTTTAGACGTTTTCTCCTATTGCCCATTTTTGAACAACTGGTGTTCGCTATCGAACAATTTAACTGTTGTTTTTTTGTTACCACATTCTCTTTTCGTAAGCTGCCTGCCAGAAATGATATTCCAATCGGGAAGCTGTTATAAATACTTGTCGCATTTTCTCCCGATTTGTTGCAGTAGTTTGTTCAGAAATTTGATCGACGTAATTTTTGGCTTTGTTCACACCCTCGGCGAAGTCCTCACCACTATAGGTATCGATCCATTTGGAATAGGGGTTTTGGTCGCCACTGGCGATCGAAACGATGTGGTCGCCAACTTCTTTATAAATCCAAAAGCAGGGCAAAGTCGCAGCCATAGCGACTTCAATAGGCTCAAAGGCGACCACACTTTTTAAAAAATGCACGTAATGGTGGCAAACGGGTTCTATCTTGTTGTCGTCTTCCGGATCCAGGCCAAATTCTTTAAAATAGTTTTCATGCAGCGCTTTTTCGACGATAAGTGCATTGCGCCCAAATTCAAAATAATCCAGGGCTTGTTGATTATCGGCACTCTTTGCACCGATAAAAGCTAAAACACGTCCAAATTCCTCCAGATAGAAAGCATCCTGGCGCATATAGAATTGAAATTTTTCCAGCGGTAGACTGCCATTGCTCAGCTCGGAAATAAAAGGCATGGCTAAGATATCAGCATAAATTGGTCTTATAGCATCCCAGGCTTTATCGCTCCATTTCATGAAAAATAAGTTTAGAAGGGTTGTGGAAATGATTAAGTGGCCCATTTCCTTTGCCAATAACGAGGTCTTTGCTTGCCTTAATTGCCTCGTGGACATAATCTAAAGCGGTAGCGACAGCCTCAGCAAGGGGGAATTGCTGCGCTAACTGGCTCGCTATTGCTGAAGAAAGAGAACAGCCGGATCCATGTGTATTTTTGCTGTCAATTTTTTCTGATTTAAATACCAACGGTGATGCGTTTTGCTGAAAGAGGAGAGAGGTAAGCTCGCTTGTCTGGAGGTGTCCACCTTTAATAAGGACTGACTGACATCCTTTTTCAAGAAGTTCAATGCCTGCTTTTTCCATTTCTTGGACCTTAGCTATGGTTCTTCCAACAAGTACACTGACTTCATCCAGGTTGGGAGTGATAATCGTCGCTTGTGGAAAAAGCAAGTCCATACATGCCTGTATTGTGTCATCATGAATTAACTTGTGACCACTTGTTGATACCATCACCGGATCAAATACGATTGTTCCACGGTAATCTTTCAAATAGCTGCTGATCAGTTCGACAAGTTCAATCGTGTGAACCATCCCAATTTTGATCGCATCGGGATAAATATCTTCGAAGATCGCATCAAGTTGCTCACGCACAGCTTGGGTCGGTATCTCGTAAATATTCCGCACTCCTTGCGTGTTTTGCACTGGTAATGCCGTTAAGACGTTCATGGCATAACATCCAAGGGCTGATATAGTTTTCGTATCAGCTTGGATACCGGCTCCGCCACTGCCATCAAACCCCGCAATGCTCAGTACAGTGGGCACTGTATATTTTTTCGTTATGTTCATGTTAATAATTCCTTTAATTGAGCGCTACGCTCTCTTGGATTTTTACTTTGGCAAATTGCTGATACGACTGCAATGGAATCTGCGCCAGACAGCCAGGCACTTGCACTGGTATCCAGGTTCATACCTCCGATGGCGATCAAGGGCTTTTCAGTTAGATTACGTAACTCAGCCAATCCACTGATTCCCCAGGTTGTAATGGTGTCTGTTTTTGTTTTTGTTGGAAAGATTGGGCTGACACCAAGGTGGTCTACAGCGGCCATCTGTTTGCTGTCAAGTTGTGTCCGATCTTCAAGCGACCAGCCAATTTGAAGACGATGTCCGTATTTTTCCCTTATTGCTATAGGTTGACGATCATTTTGTCCGACATGCACCCCCCAGGCCTCGATTTCAATCGCAATATCCACGGCATCATTGATGACCAATGGGATTCCGTAGCGATCGGTAAGCTGTTTTAGCTTCTTGGCTTTTTCCAGAAACCCTGTCGGCGTTTCGTTCTTTTCGCGTAACTGAATAATATCCACACCGCCGATTATGGCTTCTTCGGCAACGTGGAGCCAAGATTGTGGGTAGCAGTCCTGTTCGGAGATAACCAGATACAAGGGGTAAGGAAATAGGGGATTAATTGCCATAATGCTTCAAGTTGAGATGCATCCGGATACGCTCTTCATTCAGCAGATAGAGCTCATCATAGAGGTTCATCTGTAAGGAACCCGGACCAGAGGATCGCGTTGTTGCCAGTTCACCTGCTAAGCTCAAAAGGGAGACACCGGCGGTCGCTGCTTCAAAAGGATGGTCTGTGACTGCTAAAAATGCACCGATGAGTGCAGTTGCGCTACAGCCAAGTCCGGTAACCTGGGGCATCAAGGGGTGCCCATTGTGTACCTCTGCGGTATGCTGTTCGGACAGGATATAGTCTACCTTTCCGGAGATGCAGATGATAGATCCCAATTGTTCTTGTAATGCTTTACCAAAGCCGATAGCAGCTTTGCTGTCTGCGGTGCTGTCTACTCCTTTGGTATTGACCTGGTTGAAATTGTAAAGGCTCATGATCTCTGATGCATTTCCCCGTATCACAGTGGGCTTTAATTCCAGGAGATTTGCCAATAAGTCATTGCGAAAAGCGGATATTCCCGCACCCACAGGATCCAATACCCAAGGGCGGCCAATGTTATTGGCGTGTTCTGCTGCTACAAGCATGGACTCGGCAGTAAGTTCACTCAATGTGCCGATGTTAAGTACCAACGACTGGGCAAGATCAACAACCTCGCGTACTTCGGATGGACTGTGAACCATGACTGGGGAAGCTCCAAGAGCAAGGAGTGCATTGGCGGTGCTATTCATCACTACCAAATTCGTAATATTATGTACAAGTGGTTTTTGTCGTCTGACCTGTGCTAACAGATCGATAATTAAATCTTCCATTCCTTTTTGTTCGCTATGTTTGTACGTGGCTTTGTCAGGAAGAAATGAGACAGATGGGCTGTCCGGTATATTGTAATATACGTAAGCGGTTGCTTTTCCCTACGCCGGTATAAACCGAATCAGGTTCGAAGGGACTATCTCAATTCTATACAGAATACCCCCAAAGCCATATCAAATTTAGACAAAAAAAAGGACTTTTTATAACCCCTGTTTTATTCGGTCCGTGAATGGTAAAAATGACAGCGAGCGATTTGACAGACATTTTCAGTATTAGATGGGAAATAGATTGAACCGACAACGAGTAGAGGATGATGTCAAAATGATCTCGTGCAGCTAAGCTGCTTGTTAAGAATTTATATTGTCTTCAGCTGGCAATTCCGTGTAGTCAGGAGGGGTATAAGTGACGCGGGCAAAATTTTTCGTCAGGAGTTCCGTATCAACAACCTTTCCACCCTGAAATTTTAGGAATTTTTCCCGCCAGATTTCATTTTTTCGATAGAATTGATCTCCTATTTTAAGGAATTGATGCTCCTTTTCAATGACGTGATAGGCAAAATCGAGCTCCTGATCGATCCTCAGTTCACCTTCAAGACATTTTTCGGTAAACCAGAGATTAATCTGAAACGTATAGGGGGTATTGTTGGTAAACTGATAGTCACGATAGTTGTAAAATACCGTTGCACCACTTCCGAAAGGTAATACACGCCCATCATCGGGAAACGGATCAAAAGAATGGTGATAACGCTCTGTGACTGTCAGCGGGCTATGGATAACAAGCCAATGGATCAGGTTGGAAATCTGGCAGATTCCACCGCCTATACCTGCCCGTGCTTCGCCAAAAGATAATTCCATCCCCGGAAGATAGCCTTTCTTCTGTGTGGGCTGGCCGACCAGTCTACAGAATGAAAAGGTTTCACCGGGCTGGATCAGTACACCATTGATCTGCTTTGCTGCAATCTTTAGATTGGTCACTTTATTGATCTGCAGCTGCATATTGTTTTCTCCCAGCTTCTTTAATAAAACAGACTGGTGTTTTTTGATGCGGTACTGCAGCGCTGTTGTAGACTTGGTTTTTGTGTACTTTTTATTATCCAGTAACCAAATGGCTTTTCTTTGTGTCCTTCTTGCCCAGACAGCGAGAAAATACAGTAAAGGGTGGCGTTGACTTATTAATTTCCGTTTTTTCACTAATGACAAATGATGGTTTATTGCTTGCTTCTATTTCAGTTTGCGCGTTTGAATTATTGAGAATTGGAGGAACTTTCCTTTTTTTGTATTGTTTTAGAGGTAATTTTATCCTGTTTGTCAAATACAGTGCTCTCGTATTGGTGGTCGCCCAGGTCCTTTGAGACTATTTTCAATTCCAATGTACCATCACGATAAAACAGATAGGTGCTTTCGTTGTCTTGCACAGCTATTTTGGATTCGGCAGTGAGCTTCCCTGTTGGGTCAAATACCTGCCACGAAGAGAAATTGTCTGCTTTTTGGGTATCATAATAATACAGTGTACGTTTTTCGATAGCGTCATTTAGCCCTGAAACTTCCTCAATAAGCTGCCCATTTTCATTGTAACGGTGGTCGACCCAATGCATCCGTTGGTAAACGAAATGAATGGACTCCTCCCGGATCAATTGATATTGATCATTTAAATGCTGGATGGAGACGGTTCGCCGCTCAGGATCGGTAATGAGAATAGCATGCGGTAAGTATTGATAAATTGTACTAGAGGACCATTTGCTGTTTTGAAGCTGTTGTATCGAATCGATTAATCCCCATTTGTTGTAAAAATATTTGGTGTAATAGTTGACCCCATTAGCCAAATTGTTTGCCGAGAGTTCTTTGCCTCGCTGATAAACGGTTGTTATAATGCCGCTGGGTTTTTCGAGGTTCTCCCCTGTAAAAGTCTGCGAAATATAAGTTCCGTCATATTTGCCTTTTTTCTGCGTGGAGTAGATCGGAAGACTGGGGCGGGAAATGACGGCCTCAGCATATTGCCTGGATGGTTTAAACGGAATAGCTGCTATGGAATCGAAGAATAGTTTCGCATCGTATTTAAGCGCTTTTTGAGCTGTACTTGTCTGCTTATTATTTGTCATTATTGGCTTTGCGGCCTGTAGATAGCTTTGACTGTCATAGATCACTTTTGGTCTGCTCTGGCCATCAAACAGGATCATGGCATTTCGTTGTTTGAGGGTCGGTACATCCACTGTCCACTTACGCTTGTTGACAACAAAAGTAAATTTTTGGGCATCTGTTTTTGAGACCAGGAGTTTGGTGGTACTATAGGGAACCTGTCTAATAATTTCATTTGCCTTTTGATCATGGAGACGCATCGCGAAATCCGTTGATTTATCGGATTCATTGGTAACGAACAAGATCGCTTGGGTAGGTGCCCCGATTTCCATTGATTTTATCGTTTGGGATCGTGCCACAGTCGTACAAAACAAGAGTACCAATAACTGGAAAATAATGGGATGGGGCGCTATTGATCTGGAATGACAGTTCATTTGAATAGGGGAAGCTTTGGCTTTATATGCTTTAGTTTAGTACTTCTTTTAGGAATAGTAAAGTATGCTCCCAAGCACGTTTGGCCATGACAGGATTATATTCAGGTGATTCCGGATTGGTAAAGGTATGGCCAGAATTGGCATAGGTAATGATCTGCCAGTCCGCTTTTCCTTCATTAAGTTCCTTGACTAACCCATCATAATCTTCTTTTGATACACTTTTGTCAGCGGCGGGATGTTCAACCAATACTTTCACATTGATCGCTGCATTAGGTCTGTCGGCTGATTTGGAGAGTCCACCATGAATACTGACCACTCCTGCCACAGGAAAACCAGCGCGTGCTGTTTCCAGTGCTCCGGTTCCGCCAAAACAGTAACCGATTACTGCAATTTTTTCGGAATCAGCTCCAGCTTCCTTCAATTGTTTCAGAGCAGCCGCAATGCGCTGCTGATAGGCCTTGTAGTCTGCTTTATAATGGCTGGCGATTTTCGAAGCCGCTGTATTGTCGGCGGGGATATTTCCTTCACCATAGATATCGGCAATGAAAGCAATATAACCTTCTTTTTCAAGTTGCAATGCGGCTTGTTTCGCCTCGTTATCTATGCCTTTCCATGCGGGTAAAATAAGGACCGCAGGCCCTTTTTTGTTGGCGTTGGACGTGATAAGTCCGTTCAGTTGCTGTGTTCCGTCTTTGTAGGATACTTGTTTTAACTCCTGTGCTTTCATACCCATGGTAACCATAGTTAATAGAAAAAATGTCAAAGCTGTTTTCATCTGTTCTTAATTTTTTTAGCCGTCAGATGGCCTGTGTGATTAAAGATAATACCGCTGTTTCCGGTGAAAATCCTTCGTGTGCTTGATAAACAAATTTAGGCTCAGGAAGGTTTTATTGATTCAATAATTCCGATCACATCCAATTGTCCCAAACCGCTGTCATGCGCCTTTTGATAGGTGTCGAGCAAGGTGCCAAGAAGGGGATAGGAGGCTCCCGCCTGTTGTGCCAACCGGATATCTTTTAACATCAGATCCAGCGCAAATGCTGCGGTATAATTTCCTTCAACGAGCAAAGGTGTTTTTACTTTTGTTGCTCCGCTACCACTGGCACTATCGTTGATAATCTCTAGCATTTCACTACGTTCAATCCCTAATTGATCAGAGAATAAGATGGTTTCGGCCAAACCTTGATAGATGATTGATAGAAAATAATTTATGGCTAGTTTGGCGGCAATACCTTTGCCACTTTCACCAAGATGTTTAATGGATTTTCCCATCTTCTCAAGGTAAGGTCTGGCACGTTCAAGGTCGGTCTGTTCTCCGCCGACCATAATGATCAATGTACCTTCGGCAGCAGGTTTGGTACTTCCAGCGACCGGAGCATCCAGAAATGCGGCACCTTTCGCTTTTAGCTTATTGGCAAGATTGATACTCACATCTTGAGCGATGGTACTCATATCCACAAATAATTTTCCGCTGATAGGCTGTTCAAGAATTTTACCGTAAACCTCCTCGACGGCGGTATCGTTTGTCAGCATGGTGAAAACCACATCACTGGACCCGATCAGATCTGTGACTTCACTATAAACAGTTGATTGTGCTGCAAAGTCTGTTGTTCTGGCGATGTTTCTGTTGTAAACGGCAAGCGGAAATCCTGCTTTTTCAAGGTTTTTTGCCATGGGATTCCCCATATTTCCTAATCCTATAAATCCTATGTTTTCTGTTTTCATATTAAATTGTGTCATGTGAATCGAACATTCAGCTCACAATAAAGGTACAAATGTTTTTGGATCTATAGGGCGTAAAGCTAGGACAACAATAGGAGGTATTTAAATTCGATAGTATAAGCTCCATATCCGTTTGATATGAATTTATTTCTGCTGTTAAATCAATACTCTGATCTCATTCCTGAGCAGTACAATCTTATCTTCATTTTCCAATTTTTTTAAGATCCGAGAGACGACAACACGGGAAGTGTTCAGATCGGATGCAATATCTTGATGGGTGAGGGTTAGAATCCGGTCGTTGGTAAGATTTACTTTAGCTTTTAGGTAATTGAGGATACGTTCTTCCATATTGGAGAATGCAAGATTATCTACAGCCTGGAGCATTTCATTCATCCGGCTGGCATAACTCGATATAATGAAATTCCGCCAGGAAGGGTACTTTCCCATCCAGTCATTGACCTGTTCATTGGGGATCATGGCTACGGTTGTATCCTTTTCAGCCCGAGCCCGAATTTCACTTTTTTTATTTCCCAGACAACAGGCGATAGACATAGTACAGGTCTGTCCCTGTTCAAGATAATAGAGTAAGAGTTCTCCTCTGGCTTCATCCTCGCGGACGACTTTGATCGCTCCCGCTAACAATAAGGGCATTGCGCTGATGTATTGATCGGTATCGATGATGAGGTCGCCTTCACGGAAAGTTTTGATGCGAGCATTCTTTATAATTTCTTCAATCAATGCAGGTTCAAGAACACCTGCGTAAGCTTGTTCAATGGACAACATAGTTTTTTATTAGTACTTAAATATAGCCATTTTGATCTTAAGGGATGCTGTGTTTGATTAAAAAACGCTAAGACCTTATGCTCCGCTGTAATAATAAAGGATGTCTCAGGTAGATATCCGGATAAAAAACAGAAATAAAAGAATGTGTTGACTTATTCAAAGGAGACAAAATTTTATTCTAACTACTTTTGATATATTTTCATTAAAACAATGTTTTTGTTGTATTCCTATTAACGGGCTTAATTTTGACTTGCTGTTTTGATTCTAAAATCAAGCTTAATCTATGGAAGATTAAAATTTGAAGTTAATATAAACGGACTGTTTACAGTTGTGCTAGTGTTAAAATTAGTTAAAAAGACAATCAATTCCTAATTTTGCGGCACAAAAAACAAAACAATCACATCTAAGATGAAAAAGTCTTTACTTTTTTTTGCACTTGTTTTTGCTAGCTATGGCGCGGTTCATGCACAAACGGCAAATACTAGTTCGGTTTCAGGAGTTGTAAAAGAGGCTACTGGACAAACAGTTAAAGGAGCAACCATTAAAATTACCCACATCCCAAGTGGACAAGTTGTAAGCGGCTCAGCTGATGCTCAAGGAAAATTTCAAATTTCAAATCTTCAAGAGGGAGGTCCCTACAAAGTTGAAGTGACCTACATTGGTGAAAAACCAGTTGTCATTGAAAACATCATGTTGAAATCGGGCGAATCGTTGAATATTAATCCGACTTTTTCGGAGGGTACTTCAACGGATTTAGATGAGGTTGTTGTTGTTGGTCATGGTGTTATTGATATTGCTGCTGGGAGAAAAACGCCTATCGCAGTTTCAACGATTAATAGACTTGAAATTGAAGAAAAAGTAGGTGCGCAAGATATCACGTCAACTTTGGCGAATACGCCATCAGTTTACATTACAGGGCAGGCGAAAGGTTTTGGTGAATCTTCAATGACTACACGTGGTTTTGACCAATCCAATACAGCATTTTTATTGAATGGTCAGCCGGTGAATGGAATGGATAATGGCCGTGTATATTGGTCTAACTGGTCTGGCCTTACAGATATTGCTTCTTTGGTACAGATCCAACGTGGTTTGGGTTCTTCCAAACTAGCGATTTCATCTGTAGGGGGAACAATCAACTTTGTAACCAAGTCCACAGATATGAAAGAAGGCGGTTTTGTGCGGACGACAGTCGGTAATGATATGTTGATGAAAGGAACTGTAGGCTATAGTACTGGAATGATGAAAAACGGTTTTGCTGTTTCAGCAATGTTTACGCATTGGTCCGGTGATGGATATGTGAATGGTACGCAAGGGCAGGGACAAAATTATTTCTTGTCTGTGGGTTATAAAGCGAGCGATAAGCATAACTTTAACTTAATGGTTACTGGTGCTCCACAATGGCATAATCAAGGTTTCACTTCAACATTGGACAACTACTTGAAAAATGGAAGAAGATACAATAGTAATGTCGAGACAGTTAATGGTACCGAAGTTAACTACCGTAAAAATTACTACCATAAACCGGTAGCCAATTTCAACTGGGACTGGACTATTGATGATAAATCTTCATTATCTACCGTTGTTTATGCTTCAGTAGCGAGTGGTGGTGGTCAAACCAAGAGAACAGATAAATTCAATAAAGGCCCTTACCTAGCAGCTGATGTAAACAATCACCAGTGGTATGGTATCGTTTCTAACTATAACCGTAAATTAAATGAGAATTTAAATTTCAATGTTGGATTCGATTTGCGTGATTATAAAGGTGAGCACTATCGTCAGGTAACGGATATGTTGGGTCAGTCATCAATTGCCAACGTAGGTAACGTAAACTTGGGCAATAATGTCTTTATTACAGAAACTTATTCAACCAATCCATGGAAGGCATTTTCAAGCCAACCGAAATCGACAGAAAATAGATTAGCATGGGATTATGAGCAAATGATCCGTTACGGCGGCTTATTTGGTCAATTGGAATATGCTAAAAATGGTTTTACAGCGTTTTTCCAAGGGTCAGTTTCGCAACAGCAAAATAGCCGTAGAGAATATTATTTAGAGAAACCCGAGAACTCAAAATCGGAAAATGTTAATAATTTTGGATATAACACCAAAGGAGGTGTAAGCTATACCTTAGGCAAACATAGTCTTTTTGCTAATGCTGGTTACTATTCACGTCAGCCTTATCAGAACAATATCTTCATGAACTATAGAAATGACGTGAACCCTTATGCGGAGAACGAGAAGATCTTAGGTCTTGAATTAGGGTATAAATTTATGTCAAGATACATTGATGTGAATGTGAATGCTTATAAGACAACATGGGAAAATAGGGTGACTGGTAACTCAAGAAATGCTTCAAAAGCAGATGTTGCAAAGTATAATCCAACCAATGATCCGAACATCTTAGTAGAGGGAGATTATCTTTATTTCTCAAATTATGGTGTAAAACAGAACCACAAAGGGGTAGAGTTGGATTTTGCTGCTCGTCCGTTCAGAGGATTTACTGTTAAAGGTTTTGCGTCTATCGGTGATTGGAAATATGATGGCGAATCAGTTTCAATTGTCCGTAATGAAAACCGGGTAGAATTGGCAACCGAAAAGGTCGATTTAACTGGTGGTCAAGTTGGGGATGCTGCGCAAACAACCTATGGTTTAGGTGCCAAGTATTTTATCACAAGAGGTTTATCTGTTGATGGAGACTGGAGATCTTACGATCGTTTGTATTCTTCAAGACAAGCTGGTCAGGGCAAAGTATTAGAATTGCCTTCCTACCAACTTGTTGATGCAGGTGTTTCTTATAAAATAGATATCAGTGATAAAAACGCAATAAGTTTTAGATTTAACATCAATAACTTATTGAACAAGTTCTATATTTCTGAGGCGACTACAAATATTTTTGAAAACACGAAGGCCGGCGAGACGAATGAATATTGGAATGGAATCAATACCTCTAACACAGTATTGATCGGTCTAGGAAGAACCTGGAACGCTTCAGTGAAATTCACATTCTAATAAGATACCCTATTTAGTATTAAAAAGACTCACATTATTGTGGGTCTTTTTTTGTTTTTTAATAAAAACTTAATACTTTTAGGTGATCTAACTGCCAACCTGATGTTGCATAAATTAATTTGTCTGGAAAATTTACAGATAGGTACCGTTTATTTTTCCGCTTTTGTGGTAAACCTGGATGGTGGAAATACCGGTTTTGCTTTATTTATTAACCAAGAAAATGACCCGATTTTTATTTTTCGAAAAGAGAAGAAAAATGAAGTGTCTTTTCATGTCAATGAAGACCAGTTTTTTTGGATTGTAAGAAATAGTCAGTTCACAGCCGGTGAACGCCAAAGCTTTTTCGCGGAGTTTGTTGAGTTCTTACGTTTAATGGAAGATAAGGTTTCTAATTATGTCTTTAAACGTGAAAAGCTAGTCAGATTTACGAATTCGAGGGATATCGTTCGGTACAAATATCTCTATTTGACCGGTGAACTGAATTAAATCGTTTCTATTTAAGTAGGAAAGCGAGGCGGTTAAATTTCTTTTGTATTGAAATTTAGCTTAGTTTTGGGTATGAAGCTAATGATATCAAATCTATCTGTTACCCTTCGGGGCGATGCTGTTACAGCAGCGGATTTTAAACTTCCCTCACCTGTATTGCTTGCTAAATTTTCTTTTTTGCCAATTTCGTCTTTTTTTCCAACGGATATCATTCCCTTTTCCCCGGATGAGTTTGATCACATCCAACAAGAAGGCATCAAGCTCCTGTTAAAGGGCTTTTCGATGGGGATTATTGCTGATAACGATCCTGTGCAAGTCCTGGAGGAGGTCATCGCGCTGTCAAACAGTGCGCTGGCATACAGTTACCTTGGACTCTATTATTTTAAGATAAAAGCCTACGAAGAAGCAATCGCTGTTTATAGTAGGGCAATTGAATCCTTTAAAGAGGAACCTTATTTTTACGCAAGCCGATGCTTGGTCTATCGCTTGATTGGCGAAGATGAGGGCGCATTTTATGATTACCAGATTGCCAAAAGATTGGATTTTAATTATCACAGTGTATTGGAATGGCAGGAAAATCAGGCCGAATTGAGCTATTTTGAAGCCGAAAATCTGGTTATTCAAGAGCTGGAATCTACACCCAAAGAACTCAGTACGGACGAGCTGAATTCATTAGGACTTGAATACGTCCATTGTTATGATTATCTGAAGGCGATCGAATTGTATACCTCGGCCATCAATAAAAATACAACAGGAGATAGTAACCTCTTTGTTTTCAGAGGAAGTCTCTATCTAAAATTGACCTGCTTTGAGTTGGCTTTAAATGATTTTAATCGGGCGATCGAGCTGGATGAAAATCAAACTGCTGCCTATGTATTCCGTGCTAAGGTGTTTGAATCTTACCGCTATTCCGAAAAAGCACTTAACGATTATGCGAAAGCGGAAGAAAATGACAGCAACTCATCTATTGTGTATGAAGAACGGGCTTCCTTATTGGAACGTCTGGGCTGTCTACCTGAGGCATTGTCTGATTTCGACCGTTTGGTCGAACTGAATCCTGATGACTTTTATGTGTATTCTTTGCGGGCAGATCTCAAGGAAAAACTGGAGGACATGCATGGCGCATTGGTAGATTATTCTACAGCTATTGACTTGAATCCTTATTATTCGGATTTATATTCTTATCGTGCTGCTATCAAAGAAAAGCTCGGTGATGCAGTGGGGGCCAAGCTCGATTTAGATAAGTTTAATGAATTGGAAGACGAATAAAACCATAAAAAGAAAAGCTTCCCCAGGAGAATTGAATAGAGACTGCGGGGAGCATGAATACAATTAAATAGAAACGGGGCTATCCGAATTTGGATAGCCCCGTTTGTATTTTTAGTTGAGCTCCCACGGGAGCCTGTGATTGTTCTATGTTAAACCAGTTCAGACCCTACTTAATGATACGTTTAATCTTATTTGAACGCTTGATGAGTTTATGCAACTTGTCATAATCTTCGCTGGCGATTGAATCATGTAAGGATTGCAATTGTTTGATATGCTCTTCCAGGACTTCCAGTACATTTTCGCGATTCTGTTTGAAGATAGGTGTCCACATATCGGGTGAACTTTTAGCCAGACGGACTGTAGATTCAAAACCTGATCCTGCCAGCTCAAATATACGCCCCTGCGATTTCTCCTTTTCCAATACTGTCAATGCTAATGCGAATGAAGTAAGGTGGGAGATATGCGAAACATAAGCTGTATGCACATCGTGTTCGTCCGCATTCATGAAGCAGGTACGCATCTCCAGTTGATCCGTGATCGCATCAGTAACTTCGAATGCATCTTCATCCGTTCTAAAGGCCTCAACATAGACCATCATCTTGCCCTTGAAAAGGCCTGCTACGGCTGCTTCAGGGCCAGAATATTCCGTACCAGCCATCGGGTGAGCTGCAATATAGCGACCTCTATTGGGGTGATCTTTGATTTTGTTCAGTATGTTAGTCTTGGTAGACCCCATATCAATAACGACCTGGTCCGTCACCTGATCGAGGATCTGAGGAACTACCTGCAAAATCGCATCAACGGGAATAGTCAATATAAGTACCTTACAGTTCTTTATTGCTTCTTCCAAAGTCATTGCTTCGTCGATAAAGCCTATCTGCTTGGCTTTATCAAGATTTTTTTCGCTTTTATCTACACCAATGATCTTACTGCAGAATTTTGTTTCTTTTAAGCGGATGGCAACTGAGCCGCCAATTAAGCCTACGCCTACGATGGCAATATTCATATGTGAATAATTATTTATTCGTGTTTGTCTTTCAAAGCCCATAATGAAATACCCGGATTCTATTTATTTGTCTGCTGTAATCGCGGATATTTCATCGGATTGAAATGTTAATTTTGAAAAATGTGTCTAGAAGTTATCCTTAATACGTTGGATGGATTCTTCAAGAACTTCTACTGTCGCACAGAGACTGATGCGGATATACTGATTTCCTCCATCTCCAAAAATCCCTCCCGGTGTGATAAACACGCGTGCTTTGTCCAAGACAGCATCGCTAAGCGCATAACCATCCTTATAGGAATTCGGGATTTGAGCCCATACAAATAAACCAACCTGATCTTTTTGGTATGAACAGCCCAGTAAGTTCATGATTTCATAGACTTTAAGACGTCTATCTGCATAAATTTTATTAAGATCTTGATACCATGAAGCTTCCAGTTGTAAGGCTTTTGCCGCCGCCAATTGAACAGGTAAAAACATCCCGGAATCCATATTGCTTTTAAAACGTAACACCTGGTTGATACGCTCTTCGCTACCAACCAATGCTCCGACTCTCCAACCAGCCATATTGGATGATTTGCTCAATGAATTTAATTCTATCGCGACCTCTTTTGCGCCTTCCACGCTCATGATACTACGTGGTTTGTCCGTCAGGATAAAACTATAGGGATTGTCATGACAGATAAGAATATTGAATTCCTTTGCAAATTCAATCAGTTCTTTATAAAACGCATCCGATGCTGAGGCACCCGTAGGCATGTGCGGATAATTGATCCACATTAACTTGACGTTTGACAGATCTTGTTTCCGAAGTTCGTCAAAGTCAATCAGCCAATTTTTTTCCTGCGTAAGCTTATAGGTGATCGACTCCGCCCCACTCAATCTTACAGCCGCAGCATAGGCCGGGTAGCCGGGATTGGGGATTAAAGCTTTGTCTCCTTCCTGTAGGTAGGTCATGCAAATATGGACAATACCTTCTTTCGATCCAATCAGTGGTAAGATTTCCGTATTGGGATTAAAAGTGGCTTGATAATAGCGTTGATACCAATCGGCAACAGCCTGTCTTAAAGCTGGAGCTCCTTTGTAATTTTGATAGCCATGTACATTTGGAAGTTGGGCATTCGTATTCAATGTCGCTATTACCTCCGGGTGAGGGGGTAAGTCAGGACTTCCAATTCCTAGATTGATTACACGTGCACCCTGTTTGTTAAGCTCATCTATTTCCCTTAGTTTTTTCGAGAAGTAGTATTCTTCAGTTTGCTGCAATCTTTTGGCAACGTCTATTTGCATTTTATTTTTAATAATTTTGGTATTTGAATGAAGCTAAATTAGGGAATTATCTATAAAAAGTAGCTATTTTTGTCTTTTTTTCAAATGAATAGCATGTTCATCGTTTCACACTGACCCTTGGGAATTTTATTGAATAGAACTGTATGAGTGCTTTTCTTGATTAATTTGTTATTTTTGTTCAATTTCCTCGCTTAATAGAATTTTAATGGAAGAGGAGAGGGCGACAAATTATTTTTTTGTATCAAATTAATTTGTCTTAGTTCAAAATAAATGAAAACATATTTTAGGCTCTTATCATTTGCTAAACCCATTGAGAAATTTGCGATTCCTTATGTAATCTGCACCTTGATTACGGTTGTTTTTAGCACTTTAAATTTAGCATTACTCGCTCCATTACTCCACACACTTTTTAATTCCGGTAAATCTGTCACTGAAGTTGTAAAACCCGAGACTTATACGGATATTTTGGCTTGGTTTAATTACTATGCGAATGTAGCAAATAACCAACTTGGTGCTTATGGGGCATTAAAGTACGTTTGTATTGTTATCGTAATCTCCGTATTTATCAGTAATCTTTTTCGTTATTTCTGCCAGCGGATTATGGAAAATTTTCGTATCCACACCTTGTTGAAACTACGCAGGGCAGTATTTGACAATGTGATGGATCTGCATGTCGGTTATTTTACGGGACAGCGGAAAGGAGATATCGTTTCCAAGGTTGCTTCCGATGTACAGGTTGTGCAGTATTCCGTTACGGGTACTTTACAAGTCGTATTCAAAGAACCTTTGCAGCTGATCGCCTATATTGTGATGTTGTTTAATATCTCGGCCAAGCTGACCTTCTTTTCTTTGTTGGTTATTCCGATTTCAGCATTTTTTATAGCACGAATTGTAAAAAATTTAAAAAGCCAGGCGCGTTCAGCTCAGGAATCCTATGGAAATATGATATCCTATCTGGATGAAGCATTATCGGGTATCAAAATCATCAAAGCCTTTAATGCAGTCTCTTTTATCAAAAATAGATTTCATAATGAGAACGAACGATATGCCAATATTGGTCGGGCAATGGCGAAGAGACAACAATTGAGTTCTCCGGTTTCGGAGCTGCTTGGAGTGATGATGGTTGCCATTATTTTGTTGTATGGTGGGCATTTGGTGCTATCTGGAGATAAAAGTTTGACAGCACCTGCATTTATCGCTTATATAGCCATTTTCTCGCAAGTGATGCGCCCGGCAAAAGCATTGACAGATGCTTTTAGTGGTATTCATAATGGTCTTGCAGCAGGAGAACGGGTGTTGGAATTAGTTGATGAACGCAGTGAGGTGACCGACAAACCGAATGCGAAAAAGGTCGAAAGCTTTGAGCAACGTATTGTTTTCAAAGATGTAAATTTCGCTTATACAAAAGATAAGAAGATCCTTCAGGGGATAGACCTTGAGATTGAAAAGGGAAAAGTAGTGGCTTTGGTTGGTCCTTCAGGTGGCGGGAAATCAACATTGGTGGATCTCATCCCACGATTTATGGATGTCACTGACGGACAGATCCTTTTTGACGGTATAGATCTAAGGGATCTGGATCAGGATTCTTTACGGAGTATGATCGGGGTGGTCAATCAGGAATCCATTTTATTTAATGATACGATTTTCAATAATATCGCATTTGCCAATCTAGCCGCTAGTCAGGAGGAAATCGAAGCAGCAGCAAAAATAGCCAATGCACATGAGTTTATTCTAAAGACAGATCAGGGGTACCAAACCAATATTGGTGATCGTGGCGGTAAATTGTCGGGTGGGCAGCGTCAGCGGATCTGTATTGCACGGGCGGTATTGAAAAACCCACCGATTATGCTGCTCGATGAGGCCACTTCGGCCCTGGATACCGAATCCGAAAAACTAGTACAAGATTCCCTCTATAAATTGATGGATAATCGGACCACAGTCGTGATTGCGCATCGTTTGAGCACCATTCAAAATGCAGATAAGATTGTGGTCATCGAAGCTGGGAAAATTGTTGAAACAGGTAGCCATAGTGAATTGCTACAGCATAATGGCTTATATAAGAAGTTAATTGAGATGCAGCAATTTACCGACTAAGCATGTCGTTTTAGGAAAGTTTTATTTGTCTTTCGAGGACTAAACATGACGCAATCCTGAATGAGTGTTATCACATTTTATTATAACTTTTGTCGCCTTTTAGGTACATTTGTTTAAGATAGGAGATACATTAATGAACGCAATAGATAAATTAAATTTCTTGATCAATGATAAACATTTAGACGTTGAATTAAGAAATATAGCCGAGAAAGTTTTGCGAGAGGAGCGTATCACTTTTGATGAAGGAGTTCTTTTATACGAAAAAGGTGAATTAGGCTATCTTGGTGTTCTCGCCAATTATATCCGTGAGAAACGTCATGGCGATCATACCTTCTTTAACCGTAATTTTCACATTGAGCCTACGAATGTCTGTGTATATGACTGCAAATTCTGTTCCTATTCCAGACTGATCAAAGAGCGCGCTGAAGGTTGGGAAATGGAAGTCGATGGCATGATGGATATCGTGAAGAAATATGACAATGAAGCCGTTACCGAAGTGCATATTACAGGTGGGGTTGTGCCAAAGCAAAATCTCGAATTTTATGCAGACTTCTTTAAAAGATGTAAAGCACATCGACCCGAATTACATATTAAGGGACTCACACCAGTAGAATATTATTATATTTTCAAGAAAGCAAAGTTGAGCCACTATGACGGACTGAAATATTTGCAGTCTTGTGGACTCGACTCAATGCCCGGTGGTGGCGCTGAAATCTTTCATCCTGAAATCCGGGAGCAGATTGCGCATGATAAGTGTACAGCTGAGCAGTGGTTAGATATTCACGAGCAAGCTCACCGTCTGGGTATGCATACAAATGCGACGATGTTATACGGTCATATTGAACAATTTTGGCATCGGGTAGACCATATGGAACGTTTGCGACAGCTTCAGGATAAAACGGGCGGCTTCCAGACTTTTATTCCATTGAAATTTCGGAATAAAGAGAACCAGATGTCACATATCCCTGAGGTTTCTGTTATCGAAGATTTAAGAAATTATGCGATCGCACGGATCTACATGGATAATTTTGATCATATCAAAGCCTATTGGGCAATGATATCAAGAGATACAGCGCAATTATCTCTGGCTTTTGGTGTGGATGATATTGATGGTACTTTGGACGATACGACCAAAATATACAGTATGGCTGGTGCGGAAGAGCAAAAACCAGGAATGACAACTCAAGAGGTTGTGGAATTGATTAAAAAGGTAGGCCGTCATCCCATTGAACGCGACACATTGTATAACGTGGTGACTGACTATAATGATGTTGTCTTTGAAGAGGATACCAAAAAGAAAAATTATTACGCACTACCTGTTGTGAACCCATAAACTAGATCATATTCATTTTGAAAAAGACATTTTATTTTATACGACACGGACAGACTGATCTAAATCTAAAAGGCATCGTGCAGGGGAGAGGAGTTGATTCTCCATTAAATGAAACAGGCATGGCCCAGGCTCAGGCTTTCTTTGAACGGTACAATACAGTGCCTTTTGACAAAGTATACACCTCGACTTTATTACGGACCCATCAGACGGTACAGGGCTTTATTGACCAGAATGTGCCCTGGGAACAGCTTGTCGGGTTGGATGAAATTAGCTGGGGAATCTACGAAGGGAAAGAGCAGACTCCTGAATTGTTGTCTGGTTTTGAACAATTGGTCGCTGCATGGCGCAACGGAGAATTGGATGTCAGTATTGAAAATGGAGAATCTCCCAACGCATTAATGGAACGCCAACAGCTTGCATTGGACCATATGCTGGCCCAAGCAAATGAAGAAAATATCCTTGTTTGCATGCATGGTCGTGCCCTACGCATCATGCTTTGCCTGATGACTGCTATTGATGCCCGATATATGGATGATTTTCCACACACAAATACTGCTTTATATAAATTGCTGTACAATAATGGTCAATTTGAAATTATAGACCATTATAATACAGACCACTTAGAAGCATTGATGAATGAATAAAATTAGAGTTTCAGCCGTATCATATACAAACACATATCCGTTTTTGAACGGAATACGCAAATCAAAGGTAATGGATCAGATTGATCTCAGTGTCGATTATCCAAGTGCCTGCGCACAAAAGGTAATAGATGACGAGGCAGATATGGGAATTATCCCGACTGCCGCACTACTCAGTCTTCCTGAATATTATATCAATACGGATTTTTGTATCGGAACTGAAGGTGCCGTTGATTCGGTGTTTATTTTTTCCAATAAACCTATTACGGAGGTGGAGACCCTTAGACTGGATAAGCAATCGCGTACTTCTAATGGCCTTGCCCGTGTGCTGTTAAAGAATTACTGGAAACGCGAGGTTCAGCTGATTACAGACGACAGTGTGGAACCAGATGCCTATGTTCTGATCGGGGATCGTACTTTCGGTAAAAAGAATACTGTACCCTATGTCTATGACTTGGGGAAGGAATGGTTTGATTTTACAGGGTTGCCGTTTGCGTTTGCCCTGTGGGTAAGCAATAAAAAGTTACCTGAATCATTTGTGAAAGATTTCAATGATGCCCTCGCTTATGGTGTAGCCCATGCGACCGATGTAATTACGGGGCTGCCCGAATTTGAAGGGTTTGACTATACAAAATATTTAACGGCACATCTTGATTTTCATCTCACGGATCAAAAACGGGAAGCTGTACAACGCTATCTGGGCTATTTAAAAGATTTGGATTAATCAAATAAAGCGCAATGCGCTACAAAAAAAAGAGGTTTGTTTAACAAACCTCTTTTTTTATATGTTTTTTAATATACTTTGTTATGCTTTCTATGTTCTTCCGACTTTCACTTTTCGGCCTTTGACTTTCTGACCGTTAGCGGCATTGATGATCGCTAAAGCCAGTTTACGTTTGACAGCAACATAAGCAATTTTGTCTTTGACTTCGATAATTCCAATATCGTCTTTTTCGATGCCATCCAGATTTAACAGAAAGCCAACAATGTCAATTTTGTTGACCTTATCCTTCCTTCCGGCGCTGACATAGAGTGTAGCGAAAGGTGAATTTTCGGGCAGGTCATAGAAGTCCGGGAACTCCTCTTCTGCCGTATCTTCCAAAATATAAGGATAATTTTCTTCAGGTTTTAAGATGATATATACGTCACCTTTTGCCTGCATACGCGCTGTGCGTCCATTGCGGTGTGTAAAATCATCTTCTTTATGTGGAAGCTGATAGTGAATGATCGCATCCACTTCAGGAATATCCAATCCCCGGGCAGCAAGGTCTGTCGTAATCAGGACATTGTTGGAGTGGTTCCTGAATTTTAGCAGTGCCAATTCTCGGTCCTGCTGCTCCAGACCACCATGAAAGATGTCATGAATGATATTACGATTGTCCAATAGGTCGCTGATATGGTCGACAGCATCACGATGGTTGCAAAAAATAATCATTTTTTTTGTACCGATCTTGCAGATAAGTTTTAAAAGCGCTTCTAGTTTCTTTTGACTGGTGGCAACTACTTTTTTTATCGTGATCCGCGGGATATTGTTTGCATCTTTTAGGAAATCGACAGTAACGGGATCCTGAATCTGCGTAAAAGGCGGAATGGTCTCCATTGTTGTTGCAGAGGTCAATATGCGCGATTTAATTTTTGGCATGTGCCGAATGATAAAATCCATTTGCTGATGAAAGCCAAGCTCCAGGGACTTGTCAAATTCATCCAGTATGAGGGTATGGATTTGGGTCGGATCAAAATTCCCCTCTTCAAGATGCTGTTTTATTCGACCGGGGGTTCCAATTAGAATAGATGGAGCATCTTTGAATGCATTTTTTTCGATACGTGTGCTATGTCCGCCATAGGCGCAGGTCACTTTGTATCCTGTTGTCAGTTTCCGGATGACTTGCTCGATCTGTAAGGCGAGTTCACGGGTAGGGACTAAAACCAGCACTTGTACTTCACGCGGGATATCTTTTAGCTGTTGTAGTATTAATAATGAAAAGGCTAAGGTTTTTCCTGATCCAGTAGGGGAGAGCAAGATGAGATCTTTGTCTTGTTGGTAGGTGTCCAGTACCTTCTGTTGCATTTCATTCAGGGATGAAATACCGAATTTATTTAAAATAGCTTCTAGCTGCATAGCACAAAAGTACTAATTAAAACGAAAAGGTAACCCACCTCTTTCCGATGGATTACCTTTGTCAGATTTTTATATTGGACTTGATAGCAAAGAATGCTTTTTAATGATCCAATGTATTATACTTTAATAGTATTGTTTTAGAGTATATCAATACCTTCTTCGCGCAAAGCTTGTTTTTTATCTTCTTCCCAGATACTGACCTGCACTTCGCCGATATGCTGTTTCTTAAGCATAAACATACAGACACGAGACTGACCGATACCACCGCCCATAGATTCGGGTAATTCATCGTTAAGAAGCATACTGTGAAACGTCAGTTTGGACTTTTCGCTGCAATTTCTGATTTCCATCTGATGGGCTAACGCCGTTTTGTCGACACGGATACCCATGGACGAAAGTTCGAATGCTGAATTTAAAATTGGATTCCAAACAAGGATATCACCATTTAAACCATTGTAGCCAGCTTCATTTGTAGTACTCCAATCGTCGTAATCTGCCGCCCGACCATCATGTGCTACTCCATTGCTCAGTGCACCACCGATACCGTACAGAAATACCGCACCGTGTTCTTTTGTAATGGCATTTTCTCGTTCTTTGGCACTTAGGTTGGGGTATTTTTGCAATAACTCTTCCGAGGAGATAAATGTGATGGTCTCCGGAAGGATTGCTTTTATCTGTGGGTATTTACGCTCCACCTGTAATTCTGTAAATCGAAGTGAATCGTATATATTGAGTACCGTATCTTTCAGAAGAACCAAATTACGCTGTTCTTTTCCGATTACTTTTTCCCAGTCCCATTGATCTACATAAATGGAATGTATAGGGGTATAATCTTCGTCTGGACGAAGGGCTTTCATGTCGGTGACAATACCTTCACCAGGTAACATTTCAAGCTCTTTTAAGCGCACTCTTTTCCATTTTGCCAAGGAATGAACCACGACTGCCCGCTTTTCATTTAAAGATTTGATCGGAAAGGAAACAGGGCGCTCGATGCCATTCAGATCATCGTTTAATCCTGTGCCGTCCAAGACCACCAATGGTGATGAAATTGGAATCAGATTTAACTTGTTTTTTAATTCTTGGACAAATGTATCTTTAACGAAGCTGATAGCAACTTCGGTATTTAAAAGTTTTCTTCCCTCCATATGAGTCAATTGAAAAGCCATGTACGGATTGTTGTACATCGCATCATTTTTCTTATTCAGTTATTTGATACAAAAATATGAAAATATCATTTGCTAATATGTTTTGTTGTGATTTTTGATATTTATCCATTAAAATGTTGAAAAAATATAAATATTACAAGAAAAAGCGAATAGGTCAATAGGGAATTATAAAACTATTAATTTGTCGGTGCAACTAAACTCGCCCGACCGAACAAAAAAAGCCCTGAAATTATTTCAGGGCTTTTTTTGTTCTATTGGAAGGGATCTGGTTATACCGAGAAGCTCTCGCCACAGGCGCATGTACGGCTTGCATTTGGATTATGAAATTCAAATCCTTTTCCGTCCAACCCATCGGAGTAATCAAGTTCTGTTCCCGCTAAATAGAGGAATGATTTGATATCCAAACAGATTTTAACTCCTTTATCTTCGAAAAACTGGTCTCCCTTTTTTTCCTCATTATCGAAATTCAGTTTATAGCTTAAGCCTGAACAACCACCACTTTCTACAGCAACACGCACAAAGTAATTGCCGTCATATTGCTCATCCTTCATGATTTCCTCGATACGAGTTTTTGCTTTATCAGTAACTGTAATCATAGTTGTATCTTTGTCTACAACAAAGATACATACAATCTCGCTATATTTCGCCTGCTCTTAAGTTTTTAGAATGTCATAAATTAACCGATCAAACCGGCCTTATAGAGTTGCCATATGGGTGATTGATCCCTTATTTTTTGTACGGCTTCTTTGATCAATTGTGCGCATTGTAGGATTTCTTCACGCGTGGTCAATATGCTTAGGCTAAATCTGATTGCCGAAAGTGCATCTTCTTTGGATATACCCATGGCCAGCAGGACATGTGACGGTTCCCTTGATCCGGTAACACAGGCGGAGCCGGAGGAGAGGGCCAAGGTAGGGCAGGCGGTCATAATCTCGCTTGCGAGCACATGTTTGAAACTGATATAACTTGTCGTCGGTAGGCGGGGAGTATTTTGCCCGTGTACAATAATTTCAGGAATATCAGCCAGTTCGGCTTCCAATAGATCCCGATATGCCCGAACGTTGCTATAGGCTTGTGGGCTTAGCATGGAGATCGCCTTTCCAAAGCCGACGATGGCCGGAACATTGTAGGTGCCGCCCCGAAAACCATTCTCCTGACCACCACCTAAAACTAATGGTGTAAGCTGAATGGGTTTTGATTTGCGCCGGATATAAAGTGCACCAATTCCCTTCGGACCATGAATTTTATGTGCACTCAGACATAAAAGATCAACAGGGAGCTGTTGGAGGTCGATCGCAACTTTTCCGATTGCTTGTGTGGCGTCGCAAAAAAATAGAATATCTTCTTTATGGCAGATGGAAGCCACCTGTTCGATTTCAGCTAGCACCCCAGTCTCATTATTCGCAGCCATCAGACAGATTAATATGGTTTTGGCGGTAATGGCATTTTTAAGATCATCCGAGGCTATGCGCCCCTGATTGTCAACAGGAAGATACGTGACTTGGGCTCCCTGTTTGGTCAGCTGTTCACAGCAGCTTAATACTGCTTTATGCTCTGTAGCGACGGTAATGATATGATTCCCTTGAGACCGGTATTTGTCAAATACACCCTGCAGTACGGTATTGATGCTTTCCGTAGCTCCGGAATTAAAAAAAATTTCCTTTGGTGTACAATTTAAAGCCTCAGCGACTTGCGCTCTGCTCTGTTGAACCGCTGCATTTGCTGCTCTACCCATCTGGTGGTAAACACTGGACGCATTAGCATAATTTTGGATGAAATAAGGAGTCATCTCCTGCCATACCTCATCCAAAATTCGGGTGGTTGCATTGTTGTCCAAATATATGGTATCCTTCATCAGGATAAAGATAAGGATAATGCTGTTTATGCAGAAGCTTTCACATCAACTTCCTTCTTTTTGACATTGGGATCATAGCGTAGTCCCGGAGTCAGCCAATACATCAAAATAATGCGTGAATACCGGTAGTTGAAAGGTGACATCAACACAACGCTTAATATAGCAACAGTCGCATAAAGAATGAAGGATGAGTCATTTCCGGTAAGGATGTAAGTTGCCATACAGGCCGTCACCATCTCTGCGATTGCAAATGCATAGGTGACATACATGGCACCATAGAAATAACCCGGTTCACGTTCGTAGCGGAGACCACAGTATTCACAATGACTATTCATCTTTTGGACCTTTAGACCATAGGCAGGACCTTTGTATACATGGCCGACTCTACATCTTGGACATTTTGCTTGCCATGCAGCTTTGAATTCCGATAATTCGTATTTAACTTCTTCCATAGTTATAGTTGTTTTCTGAACTCCTCGGGTGTGAGATCAGTGGATTTTTTAAAAAATTTGGTGAAATAAGAGTTGTCCTTAAACTGCAATTCATTTGCAATTTCAGTGATATTTAAATTTCGGTTAATTAACAGTCGTTTTGCTTCCAGGACAATCCGGTTGCGGATGATCTCTCCAGCGGACTGACCGATATAGGATTTACAGATCGCATTCAGGTGATTTGGCGTGATAAATAGCTGATCCGCATATACACTCGGTAATTTGGTGGATTTAAACTGTTGTTCCACCAATTGCTGAAAGCTATTGAATATTTTATGATTATAAGGATTGCTTCCGTCTTTTTGCTCTTTTTCAGAACAGATGGAGACATAGAGTAGAAATTGGAGCAGCAGTGTACGAATATAATCTTCGGATAGACCGCTGGACTTCGCCGATAAGATCTCATCCAGAATATTCGTCGCCTGCGCGCGGCAAGGTCCTTCCAGTTCAAAAATTAAATGCTCAATTTTGCCCTGTAAAAAACTGAAACGCTCCAGATAATCTGTGCGTAATAAAAACGATTGGAAATAGTCGACCGAAAAATTGACGACATAGCCCCCCTCATCGCCAACAAAATTCCAGGTATGCACTTGACCGGGTGCCATGAAGTAGATTTGAAAGGGTTTAATTTTATAATGATTGAAATCGATGATGTGATCACCTGAACCTTTCGTAAATAATACAAAATGAAAAAAATTGTGTTTATGGGGAAACACCATATTTGCATGTTTGATGACGTATTCACTTAAGTCATCAATATGGATAGTTGTTTTATTGTTGAGGTCGAGACTGCAACTATCTATAATAGGAATGGTGTTTTTTCTATTCATACTACAAAGTTAGCTCAAATATTCTTTTTATAGTGGTGTTAATTTGGTGTTTTATGGTACTTTTCAATGATGTTAATATTTTGAATGCTAAGTTTGGATGTTGGAACAATCCTTGTTTCAAAAAGCATGGAAATATATTAATAAGCATGGAAAGTAATTTAAATAGTCTAGGGACTAAATTTGGGCGATTGACCGATATCGTCATTGATTCAATACCAGGTATTATAGGTGGTATTATTTTATTGATTATTGGTAAATATGTTATCGATTTGGTCAACCGGTTATTGCACAAGCGTTTTGAGAAGAGAAATGTTGATCCTTCAATACGCGCATTTATCTCAAGTATCGTAAGGATTGTGATGTGGGTAATGTTGATGTTGACGGTTGCTAGTCAGATTGGTATTCAGACGACCTCTTTTATAGCGGCATTGTCTGCCTTCGGTTTGGCTGTAGGTATGGCCCTTCAGGGGAGTCTAAGTAACTTTGCCGGTGGCGTGTTGATCCTGATGTTTAGACCTTTCGAAGTAGGGGATTACATCTCGAGTGCGAATGGTACAGCCGGAACTGTCGAGCGAATTGATATATTATATTCAACATTGATCGGTGACGATGGCGTACGTATCTTTAGTCCGAATGGTCCATTAGCTAATTCGGTGATCAAGAACTATACGAAAATCGTTCAACGGATGTTTGAATACACAGTGAGTATATCCTATGACAAAAATATAAAAGACGCAAAAGAGATCATTCTCCGAGTACTTCGGTCCAATGAAAATGTGCTGACAACACCCGAGCCGACGGTGTTTGTCAAAGAGCTGGGAAATAGCGCAATTGTATTGACCGTACGGGCATGGACCAAGCGGGAGAACTACTGGCCGGCACGTAATTCGATGCAGGAAAAAATTATGCTGGAATTAGAGCGGAACGATATGAGTGTGGCTCCGAATCCGACACAGATTAGCATTGTCCCCAATGCAAATGATCAGGGAAGTCCAGCGAAGGCAGAGGTTTAATCATCTGCCAGGGCACGGATAAGAATAAAGTACCGGTAGGCTAATATGGCCTGCTGGTACTTTTTTAGTTTAAGTGGATCCTTCTTCCCATATTTGGGCAGGATCGCTTTATTTAGCTTGTTCAGGAACTGAAAGAAATGTCGTTTCATGTATAGACCTCTGGATTGATAGTTTGTGGCATCTTTTCACCTTTGATTGCTGCCAATAAATTGCTTGCTGCCATTAGTGCCATATTGTCTCTGGTTTCCACAGTTGCGGATCCGATATGGGGTAGAATGCAGACATTTTCGAGATTTAGCAGTGGATTGTCCGCTGCCATGGGTTCAGGGTTTGTCACGTCGAGCCCCGCTCCCCATAACTCTCCCGTGCGTAATGCGTTGGCGAGGTCTTCCTCCTGCACTAATCCACCACGTGCCGTGTTGACCAGAATCGCCGAGTTTTTCATACGTTTAAATGTATCCCGATTAAACCTATTGGATGTCTCTGCCGTGAGTGCAGCGTGAATGGAAAGCACGTCACTTTGGGTTAGCAGATCATCAAAATTGACATATCTCGCTCCCAAGATCCGTTCGGCTTCCAAGTTCCGCCCACGGTTATAATAAATGATTTCCATATTATAGGCGGCCCTTGCTTTGCGGGCAAATTCAAGACCGATCCGTCCAAGCCCATAGATACCCAATGTTTTATTGTTGAGTTCGATACCCAGATGTGCTGTAGGGTCGAAACCTTTCCATTGGCCTTGCAAAATCTGCTTGTGGTTGAAGAAAGCTTTCCTGGAAACGGCCAACATCAATAGAAAAGCAACATCAGCTGTAGCACCAGAAAGCACTCCTGGTGTATTGCTCACAGGGATACTATATTTCGTTGCTGCAGGGATGTCAACGTTATCATAACCAACACTCATAAGGGATAACGCTTTAAGATTGGGGCAGTTTTGGAAAAACTCTTCGTCAAACTTTTGCATACCACCGTTCAGTATATAATCGACCTGTCGCCCAGCTTGGATAAGTTCGGTAGGAGATAGTGGGGTAGCAGAGTCATGTATTGCTACCTCATGTCCGGCAGCCGTTAATAGGTCAATACCTTTTTGTGGGATTCGTTTGGTGATAAATATCTTCATGTAAATGTTATGCTATCCTAGAGCCTGTTGTAAAATTAAATTATGAAAACCCAGTTTATTTGGGCTGTTAATCAAAGTTAATGGTTAACAGCTTGTGTAACAACAAAAAATTAACCCTTTTTATGACAACAAAAAAAGCTATATCGTTGTTTCGATATAGCTCCGATAATAAAATGTTGTTTTTTTCTTAACCATTGGTGTTTTGATTGATTCGTATTTTTTATTACGGTATCAATGTGCTCACTACACGCAGTCTATTTGTCTGAAAGAGCCTTCAGTAATTTTCATCGCTGTTGGTGCTTGTAAAGGCACGAAGGTCTTATTTTGTGTGAAGTAGATTGTCCAAAATGCTTTTCCCTATGTCATCGACAGAGATTGCGGTATTGGACAAGATGACTATGCCACTTTTTTTATCTGGGGACAAGGCGAGGTAGGAACTGCTTCCTGCTGTGCCACCATTGTGCCAATAAAAAGTAAGATCATCAAGTAGGTTCATGTGCCATGCCAATCCCAAGTCCGTATCAGGAGGGAGAAAGAAAGTAAATAATTTCGTGTTGGCCATCGCATTCTCTAGTGGGCTCTGTGGCATCTTAAACTGTGCATTTACAAATTTAAGCAGATCTTCCACGGTTGATTTTAATCCACCGGCAGCACTAAAAGTGTCAAAAGACCAAGGAGTTACTTCTTGCCCTTCTTTGTTGTATACTTTAAAAGTATCTTTTCTTTTAGGGTCTAATACCTGAAAGGTATTATTCATATCGAGTGGTTTGCAGATGATTTCACGAACAATCTGTTCATAAGGCTTTTTGTAGATACTACAGATGATATCACCTAATATGGCATAACCCAAATTGCTGTACTCGTATTCCTCGCCCGGTGTTTTTTTGTTTTTGAAACAGGATAAATAACTATAAAGTGCTTTTTTATCGTATCCTTTGTAAGGATCAGTTTCATTATATCCCTTTACTTTATCAAAATTGTCGGGAAGTCGTGGAAATCCCGAAGTATGGTTGGCTAACATTTGAAAAGTTATCTTCGCCAGGTCCGCATTCTTTTTCAGTGTATCTGGAAGGAATAATGATATAGGTTGGTCCAAGGTAATTGTTCCTTCCTCAACAAGATTAGATAATAGGATCGCTGTAAAGACTTTGCTGAGTGAACCAATTTCATAGGGCGAGGTTTTTGTCGGTAATGTTTGGTTACCTTTTGCGGTCTCGCCGTAAAAATAGGTTTTCGACTGCCCATTTTTAATAATACCTATCGCAAGCGACTGTGTTTTTTGTTGTTTTAAGTAAGAATTGGCAACAGAATCGATGAAAAAATCCTCTTTGTCGACAGCTTTTGAATGGACCGTCGTCTCAATAGGTTTCTCAGCAATATTTTTGTTCGCTGTAGGTTCGTTCAGCTGACTAAAGTGTAGGGTGTTAAACTTGAGTGTCGAATCTGTCGCAAACAACACTTCATAAGCCTGATTATCAAAATCCAGACGATAGGTTGCTGTACCTTTTTCGAAATTAGTGATATCCGAACTTTTGATCCTTCCCAAAGGGTAGATCTGCCGCAGCATCTGTGTAAACTTTGGAAGACTATATTGTTGTTTATAGGAATCGCTCGCTAGATTATAGGCAGAGTCTGTCATCTGGGAATTGATGAAAAACTCCAATCGATTGTAAACTCCTTTGTTGATCTGTTCAGCTTGATTTGTCTGAGCAAAGGAGTAAGATGTGATGCCCAACAATATTGCTGTAAAAAAATGTTTCATAACCATTGTTAGGCACAAATCTACGGAATGTTTAAATTCCAATCAATTGTTTTAATCGGGCATAGCCTGATTTACTGATATTGAGCTTCTCACCAGAGATCAGCGCAGCAATATAAGAGTCCTTTTCATAGGGCTCCAATTTGGCCAATTGATCGACTTTGATGATAAACGAACGATGGATGCGTACAAACTGATTTGGATCTAGGGATTTTTCAAAAAATGCCATGGTCTTATTTTTGAGGTACATGCCATCTTTGGTATGGATTTTTACGTAGTCATCATAAGACTCCAGGTATTTGACTGTATCTATAGGGATTATTTTGATTTGTGTACCTGTTTTGACAACGATACGGTCGATCTTCGTTTCGTCTTGTGCCGCGAGGACCTCATAGTTAGGTTGGACTTTCTTTTCGGGTGCAGAATAGCTGGATCTAAACTTTTCCAATGCTTTTTTGAAACGTGTCGGGGAGACCGGTTTTAGCAGATAATCCAGTGCATTTTTTTCAAAGGCCTTTAACGCATATTCGTCAAACGCTGTGGTGAAAATAATGGCAGGAGGGTTGTCCACCAGCTCGAGCATTTCAAAACCAGTCAATTTAGGCATTTGGACATCCAAAAAAACCAGATCAGGTTCATGTATCTGGATCGCTTTAACGCCTTCAAAACCATCTCCACACTCAGCCATAATGGTTACATCAGCTTCATTTTTTAAATAGCCCGCAATAATGGAGCGTGCTAAGGGTTCATCATCAATGATAACGACTTTAATCATATTGAGGTATTTTTAGGGTGCTAGTAAATATATTGTCCTGAATCTGTGTTTCCATAAGATCATTTCTTCCATATAAAAGATATAATCTGCGTTGAATACTGGAAAGCCCAAATCCGGTACCTTTTTTAGGACTCGATTGCTCCTCGACATCAAATGGATTGGTAATTTGAATCAGAAGCTGTCCCTCATTTGAGGTGCATTTAATTTGTATTTCGACTTGGTCGGTTATATTGTACAATCCATGCTTAATGGCATTCTCTACCAGAGGCTGGATGATCATTGCTGGCAATTTATTACTAAATATTTCCTCCGAGGAGGAGATGGAAGTATTCAGACGATGACCAAAGCGTACCTTTTCAATATCAAGATAAAGTTGTAGATGGTCCAGTTCTTCTTCCAGTGTGATAATCTGATTGTTCTCCTTTCTCATCGTGCCCCGTAAAAAATCAGATAGTTGAAATGTCATATTACGTGCTTCATCCGGATTCGCGCCAATTAGAGCGATGATCGAATTTAAGCTGTTAAATAAAAAGTGTGGTTGCAGCTGCTGCCGCAAATTATAGAGTTCTGCCTCGCGAAGCAGATTTTCGGACTCTTGTTTCCGTTTGATGTTATTGATATTATCTTCCTGGATATTCCAGACAATATTGATAATAGCAACAGAAGTGAGGATAAGGAAGTTAACGATACCACGAAATGGGAGTGTTAAATCCAGTAGCGCGATAAAGTTGGGCTGAATAAAATAGCTCATTAGAAAACGGCTCAACCCTGTACTGATGGCGGCCATAATCAAGCCTATGATCAGCACCTTCCATATCTCGCGGGGTTGTGGTGTGTAGAAGTTTAACGCAGAGGACATGCCATAGCAGCAAAACATCATCACAGCACTATTGATCAATGAATCTTTAAATGCCAGTTCGGAATCAAATCCTGAACGTAGCATCAGTAAATATTGTAATGCAAGATATCCGATAAATACGGATATACAAATAATGCCTATTAATCGACTTTTAACACTGAGGGACAGTTTGTTTTTCATCTATTAAGCATTTTTTATCGTTAAATTGCCCAATATACATGTACCAGTGATATAGATCTTTTTGTCGGTGTCAGGGTTGTATATCGTCTGAAATCTTCGGTCATCGACAGATCCTAAAATGGATGCCACATTGCTGAATACTGTCCAATGTGGTGGGATGATAATACGTGCGCTGCCAAATAACTGAAATGTATCGATGACAATAGGCTGTTGGATATCTGCCTTTGTTAAATCCAATTCAATACTTCCGAAGACGTTGGTCAAATTTCCACCTCTAAATTGCTTGGAATAAATGACTTTCTTTTGGCCTGCAAAAATCGTATTCAGATTAAGGCTGTCCTCAAAAGACTGATGAAATGAACTATTCTCTTTGTTGCCAAAAGCCTGCGCGTTAGGCGAGGCTTGTTGGCTTGATCCGTATTGTTCGTTAAAAGGTTTCGCCTCGGCATCGGGTGCTGTGGCGTCCGCCGGAGTATCTGTAGGACTATTGACACGCTTATCCCAATCGTAAGGATTCTGTGGCGGATTAGGGTAAGCAGGCGGAACCATCGGCGGTTTCCGCTTACTCATGATAAAATAAATCCCAAGCGAAATGATGATAATAGGGACGGTTACTGATCCAAAGTCCGTACGCATCATTCGGGAAATCAGGCTGGCACCACCGATAATCAATAAGATGATTGCCGATTTTTTCTGAAATTGAGAGTTTACGCCGATCACTAAACCAATAATGATCAATATTGTCGGCCAGCTAAATAACCAGTCCGGAAACCAGTCTCCTAAATTCAGGTTATTCAATAATAAGAATATACCTACGATGATGACAATGGCCCCCACGATATTGCGGCTGTTATTGCTGTTTGGTATGATAGGTTCTTTTTCCATAATGTTTTTACTATTTATGACTCAAAGATAGAGGCACAAATAAACTATACATATTCGCTTTAGGTAATACAACTTATATTTTCGGTAAATGTACTGATTTCGTCGGTAAAAAATCTTGTTGTTTAATTTTTATCGGCTATCGATGGAATGAATATGCCATTTTTACGGTTTATTGTCTTTTTTTTTAATATTATTTGGTGTATTAAAATGAATTATTATATATTTATCAAAGATTAAGATTACTTTAAACTTAAATAACAACCAATGGGAGATTTTGAAAACAAAGAGCGTGAAGAGGTTTTTTCAAAAAAGGTGAGAGCAGGTAAGCGAACTTATTTTTTTGATGTAAAAGCAACTCGATCGAACGATTACTACATTACTATCACAGAAAGCAAGAAGCGCTTTGAGGATGGCCAGTTTATTAAGCATAAGATTTTCTTATACAAAGAAGATTTTGAGAAGTTTGCGGAGGGTTTGACAGATGTTGTAAATTACATTAAGTCTAACCAGGAAGTAATCGAAAAACGTTACGAGCCTAACTTTGACGATGCGTACGCTGAAGAAGCCGATAGTCGTTCAAAAGATGATTTTTCGTTCTAACGTACCCAGGATGAAATCTCAATGAAAAAAGAAATAAAGCCACTCGCGTGGCTTTTTTTATATTCGGACTTTCCTTAGTTCTTATTTTTATGATCGCTTTACTGTAACGACGTCTTTATATACTGGCTAAAAACTCATTTAATACCCTATTGAACTTTTCGGGTTCTTCAAGATTTGGCAGATGCCCCGATTCTTCAAACTCCATAAATCTAACATCAGGGATATTTTCGATAAGAATGCTCGTCTGCTCTTCGCTCATCAATTTATCGTGTTTACCTTTAATGACCAATGTAGGGATAATAATCGTTTTCAAGGAATGTGTAGTATCTGTACGGGAAGCCAAGGCAAGTTGTGTTGCGCATATACTGGAAAGCTCATTTCTGCGGATACAGCTTTTGATGAGTTCGACGGCCTCAGGGTTTTCCCGGATTGTTTTTTCATAAAACACATTTTCCGTAAAACCGATGGCAAATGGTCTTCGACCATATTTAAGTAACGCTTGTATGGAATCAAATCGCTTTTGTTTGCCTTTATTGTCATCAGCAAGGGAGTTGGTGTCACATAAAATCAATCCGGCGAGCTGCTGACCAATCAGTTCATAGGTACGCAGGGCGATATAGCCACCCATGGAGATGCCGCAGAGTACAACATGATTGAGATCCAATTTCCGGATAAATTCAACAAGATCCTTTGCAAACACATCGACAGAAAAGAAACCATGTCCATTTGTACTGAGTCCATGCCCTCTGACATCCAGGGCAATCCCAGTATATTCCTCGTCAAGATCTAACAATTGTTGTTTCCAGGTGTTCTTATTGAAAGGAAACCCATGAATAAATAACGCGGTTTTAGGGGCAGGGTATCTGGTACTGGGACGGATATAATAGGAGATGCTGATATCTCCAATGCGGATTTTGCTGAGTTTTAATTCTCTTTTGCTCATGAATAATAACATTTGTCAGTGTCTGAAAAAAAAAGTTGATATTTTAAATATAATATTATCAACGAGATAAACGAAATGTTGTTTCATAAAGTTAAAAAAAGAGAAAAAATGTTTGTTAAATCGATAAATATAACGATATTTGCATCACCAAAACGGAAAAGGATACGGATTTGTTTTGGTTGCCCAGCGCACCTAGCTCAATTGGATAGAGCATCTGACTACGAATCAGAAGGTTAGGGGTTCGACTCCCTTGGCGCGCACAATATACAGTCCCTGTATTATTAAAAAGAGGCATTCCTAGCTCAATTGGATAGAGCGTCTGACTACGGATCAGAAGGTTAGGGGTTCGACTCCCTTGGAGTGCACAAAAAGCCAATCTCGAAGATTGGCTTTTTTTATGAAAGAAGGTGAAGTAAGCGTAGAGTGTTGAGGGGGATGGAAACTTCTTTTTGAAAAAAAGTTTGTAAAAAAATGAATTCTGACTATATTTGCGTCACCAAAACAAATGGGACAGAGTTCTAAACGTAATGGTTTACTGCGCTCCTAGCTCAATTGGATAGAGCATCTGACTACGGATCAGAAGGTTAGGGGTTCGACTCCCTTGGAGCGCACGACTGAAAAGCCTAGTCATCATCTGTGATTAGGCTTTTATTTTTTAACTCGTTTTAATTTCTTAAATAAAACTATGCTAAACCTTGTAATATTTGGCCCTCCGGGTGCAGGTAAGGGAACTCAATCTGCAAAGCTTATTGAAAAATATCAATTGATTCATATTTCAACTGGTGATATTTTTAGAGCACATATTAAAGGTCAAACGCCACTTGGTCAACAAGTAAGCCAGATTATTGCTGAGGGAAATTTAGTGCCAGATTCGATTACGATAGCAATGCTGGAAGAGGAAGTGAAAAAGAATCCTGAAGCAAAAGGATTTATTTTTGACGGATTTCCGCGTACCGTTGCCCAAGCTGAGGCATTGGATGCTTTTTTGGAAGGTATCAACACGTCAATCTCAGTTGTAATCGCACTAGATGTAAATGAAGACGAACTGAAAGCGCGTATCGCTAAACGTAGAGAGATCTCTGGCCGTTCAGATGACGATGCTGATAAATTGGTAAAACGCATTGATGAGTATTTTACAAAAACAATTCATGTGTTACCTTATTATGAAGCGCAAGGTAAATTATCCAAGGTAGATGGGATCGGTGATATCGATACAATCTTTAAAAACCTAACGGATATTATCGATAATTATTAATTGAAATAAATACTTTTTTAGACTGTAATACATTGTAAATGGCGCAAGGATCGAATTTTGTTGATTATGTGAAAGTGTGTTGTCGTTCGGGACATGGTGGGGCAGGTTCGGCTCATTTGCATCGTGACAAGCACACAGCTACAGGAGGACCTGATGGTGGTGATGGCGGTCGTGGAGGACATATTATCCTGAAAGGAACGACTAATATTTGGACATTACTTCATTTGAAGTACCGTAAGCATATTATCGCTTCCAATGGTGAGTCAGGTGGTAGTTCGCTACGGACAGGTGCCACTGGTCATGATGAAATATTGGAGGTGCCACTGGGTACCATTGCCAAGGACGCAGAGACTGGAGAGGTGTTGTTTGATATTACCGAAGATGGTGAGACCAAGATCCTGGTTCCAGGAGGAAAGGGTGGTTTAGGTAACTGGCATTTTAAGTCGCCTACGAAACAAACCCCTCGATTTTCGCAACCAGGGATGCCAGGCAAAGAGCAATGGATGATTCTCGAGCTTAAGGTACTAGCAGACGTTGGTCTGGTAGGTTTTCCGAATGCAGGTAAATCAACCTTGTTGTCCGTAGTCTCAGCCGCAAAACCCGAAATTGCCAATTATCCATTTACCACATTGGTGCCTAATCTCGGTATGGTGAGTTATCGCGATAACCGCTCGTTTGTGATGGCCGATATTCCGGGGATCATTGAGGGGGCTTCGGAAGGGAAGGGACTTGGTTATCGCTTCTTAAGACACATTGAACGCAATTCAGTATTGTTATTTATGGTGCCTGCTGATACAGACCGCACCATAGCAGAAGAGTATGGTATTTTACTGAATGAATTGACAGCATATAATCCCGAATTAGCAGATAAACCCAAGTTATTGGCGATTACAAAGTCTGATATGCTTGATGATGAACTTGAGAAGGAAATGGAACAGCAGCTTCCTGAGGGGCTTCCGCATATTTTCATCTCATCCGTCAGTGGTAAAAATATTCTGCCATTGAAAGATATGATCTGGAAAGCAATAAACTCTTAATAGCTAGCAAAATATATAAAAACGCTTCATTTATGAAGCGTTTTTTTTATATCACTTTTTGATATTATTTTTCTACTTAAGTCAGCCCTATTGAACTTTTCGCCCTACCTCAGGTATTCTGTTGTAACCCGGTTGCAAAGCATGTGGATGGAAGCTGAGTTTGGAAAAGTGTGCAGTGGTGATTGTAATTACTTGCCATGAAGTGATAGGCAGTTTATTTCGGTATTTGTTTGAAATTTTGTGATGGCTTTTTTACGTTGATTGCGAGATAGCAATAAAAAATAGCTGTGTTTTGAGTTTTTTTGCTAATTTCATTGACAAATTAATCTAAAATGAAAACAGAAGACGAAAAATATTGCGTGGAATGTGGTCAGGTAATTAATGTCAAAGCTGAGGTCTGTCCTCTTTGCGGCGCGAAACAGCCTATATTCTACGCGAACCAACCTTTCCAACAGAGTCGTAGCATTCAGGATGATCGCTGGCTGCCTGCTTTATTATTTTGTTTGTTTCTTGGCCCCTTCGGTGGACATCGTTTCTATTTGGGACAGATCGGAACAGCGGTTCTCCAGTTGGTTACTTTAGGCGGCTGTGGAATCTGGTCGCTTATAGATCTGATCATGATCATTGTTGGGAAATACAAGGATAAAGATGGTCAATACATCAAAAGTCCGGTAAACAATAATTAATGGCTTGGCTTGTGCTGAAATACCTGCGAGTGCACTGGATTTACACCATTGTTATAGGGTATTTTGGCACTGCTCTCGCATTATACATGCTGTCGGATATTCATATCCTCATTCCTTGTCTCTGGAAGGCAATTACTGGATATGAATGTCCCGGTTGCGGACTGACGACCGCATTTATGGCGCTGCTGCGAATGCAATGGGCCTATGCCTGGTCTGCAAATCCGATGATTTATGTCCTCGTTCCGGCATTCATCTTTTTAATTTTAAGAGACTTTTATCGATTTATACATAGACAAGCAGTTTCCATGTAAAATAATTGAAAAATGTTTTTCACTTTTAACTGATATGTCGTAACTTTGTCTCCCGTGAAAATTAAAGTAGAGTCTTTATTGGTAGGTGCCTTAGGAAACGGTTTGTCAATCGTGGTAATGCATTGTTAATTAATATTTTAGCCCATTTGAGGGCTTTTTTTATATCCAATAAGGAAGGCTTTAGGATTCAGAACAGAAGAGATACACATTTTATAATATTACATCGATAATGACCAACTACAGCAAATTGCCTGCAATTTTAGTTTTAGAAGATGGTACAGTTTATCACGGTAAAGCCGCTGGTAAAATTGGTACGACTACTGGTGAAATCTGTTTCAATACAGGAACAACCGGTTATCAAGAGATTTTTACAGATCCATCTTATTTTGGACAAATCATGGTCACAACCAATGCACATATTGGTAACTATGGTATTGATGAGGATGACACCGAATCAAATCAAATTCAGATTGCGGGCTTGGTTTGTAAAAACTACAACATCAACTATAGCCGTAAAATGGCTGATGAGTCTATTCAAAGCTATTTTGAAGAAGGAAATTTGGTGGGTATTTCCGATGTGGATACACGTTCATTGGTAAGACATATCCGTGATAAAGGAGCCATGAATGCAATCATTTCTTCGGAAACGCTAGACGTTGAAGGGTTAAAGAGCCAGTTGGCAAAAGTTCCTTCGATGGATGGTCTTGAATTGTCTTCTAAGGTAACAACTACTGAGCCTTATTTCTTTGGAAATGAAAATGCATCTTTACGTGTTGCAGTATTGGATTTGGGTATCAAGAAAAATATCCTGCGCAACTTTGAGGCCCGTGACGTTTATACAAAGGTTTTCCCGGCTAAGACAACATTTGAGGAAATGGAAAAATGGAATCCTGATGGTTACTTTATTTCTAATGGCCCCGGTGATCCTGCACCAATGGATTACGCTATCGAAACCGTAAAATCTATTTTGAATGCAAACAAGCCAATGTTTGGGATCTGTTTAGGTCACCAGATTTTAGCGCTAGCTAATGGCATCCGCACAAGCAAATTGCATAACGGACACCGTGGTATCAATCACCCAGTCAAAAATATTATCGCTAACCGTTGTGAAATTACTTCACAAAACCATGGTTTTGGTGTTGTAGCTGAAGATATCCAAAATTCGGAAAATGTTGAGATAACGCACGTCAATTTGAACGACCAATCTATCGAAGGGATCCGTATCAAAGGGCAAAAAGCGTTCTCAGTTCAATATCACCCTGAATCATCCCCAGGTCCACACGATTCACGTTACCTGTTTGATGATTTCGTTGCAATGATCAAAAACTAAGCAAACATAGCATAGCATAAAAAACCCTCCCTATCGTGGAGGGTTTTTTATGCTATTTGCAGAACCAATTATTCAGATTGGTCATATTTTATTCACAATAAATGACGGATTAAATACATTTTTTGTTATATTTGGTTGTGAAAAATGTCTGTAGATAAGAGTGTGTCTTATTTACACTAAGTAATGAAAATAAATTATAGTCTAATAAAGAGATGAGTTTAATTATCGATGTTCATGCGCGTCAAATTTTGGATTCGCGCGGTAACCCTACAATCGAAGTAGATGTTACTACACAAAATGGTTTTGTTGGTCGTGCAGCTGTTCCTTCAGGTGCTTCAACAGGTGTTCACGAAGCAGTAGAATTGCGCGATGGCGACAAGTCAAAATACTTAGGTAAAGGTGTTTTGAAAGCTGTTGAAAATGTAAATACCAAAATAGCGAAAGCTTTGGAAGGCGTAGATGTTTTCGAGCAAAATGCCATCGATAAAATCATGATTGATTTAGACGGTAGTGAAAATAAAGGTAATTTAGGTGCAAACGCTATCCTTGGTGTTTCTTTGGCGGTAGCAAAAGCAGCTGCACAAGAGTCACGTCAACCTTTATACCGTTATATTGGCGGTGTTAATGCGAATACGTTGCCTATTCCAATGATGAACATCATCAACGGTGGATCTCACTCCGATGCGCCTATCGCATTCCAAGAGTTTATGATCATGCCTGTAGGTGCTCCTTCTTTTTCTGAAGCATTACGTTGGGGAACAGAAGTATTCCATACATTGAAAAAAATCTTACACGATAGAGGTCTTTCTACTGCAGTAGGTGATGAAGGTGGATTTGCACCAACATTTGAGGGAACTGAAGATGCAATCGAGACCGTATTGAAAGCAATTGAAATCGCAGGTTACAAACCAGGTCAAGACATCTGTTTAGCATTGGATTGTGCTTCTTCTGAATTCTACAAAGATGGCAAATATGATTATGCTAAATTTGAAGGTGATAAAGGTGCAGTACGTTCTAGCGAAGAACAAGCAAGCTATTTAGCTGAATTAACAGCGAAATACCCTATTATCTCTATCGAAGATGGTATGGCTGAAGATGACTGGGCTGGCTGGAAAACATTGACTGACAAAATTGGCGATCACGTTCAATTGGTAGGTGATGATCTTTTCGTAACAAATACAAAACGTCTTCAACAAGGTATCGATACCCATACTGCAAACTCTATTTTGGTCAAAGTAAACCAAATCGGTTCATTGACTGAAACAATCAATGCAGTGACTTTAGCGCAAAATTCTGGTTACACTTCAGTAATGTCTCACCGTTCAGGTGAAACAGAAGATGCGACGATCGCTGACTTGGCGGTTGCGTTGAACTGTGGTCAAATCAAAACAGGTTCGGCTTCTCGTTCTGACCGTATGGCTAAATACAATCAGTTGTTGCGTATCGAAGAAGAATTGGGTGGTAATGCTCGCTTCATCGGTAAAAACTTTAAATATGCAAAAAAATAGGTTTACCCTATTATGCTAAAAAAATAAGGCCTAATCTGTAGATTGGGCCTTATTTTTTTAGCATAGTTTTATCCTGGAAAGAGCATAAGAATTACAGTTTAACGGATTGTATCCCTTCTACTTCGATCATGATCATGATTGTATTTATATATTCTGTTCCATTTCATGAGTACCTCATTTTTGAACCATAGCTGATACTCTTCATTATATGCATTTTCATAGGTTATCAATTCCATTATCGAGTTATCATTCAGGCGGTCTGCACCAGCGATTCTATATTGCTTCCCCATGGTATTGATCACTTCTTCTTTACTCATGCCTAGTTGTATCTTTTTCATGTTTGAATCGGTTTTCATTATGGCCTGCTGGACACTACACGAGAAGAAGACCACGAGGATAAATGAAAATGCCATAAATATTTTTGTCATAGATTTATATGAATTAAAATAAGGTATTGCCTGTTGCTTTATTTGGATATTTAAGATTCAAATCAAATGTTTCATTCACTTTTTTAATAAAGTGGGTTGCTAGTAAGGGGGATTCAATTTCAACATTCTGATGGATGAAAAAATACAGTTTCTGTAATCCATTATCCCGCCAGAGTTTTAATACTTCTATCCAATTATCCAGACGCGCATAATCCGATGCATGGTTGGCACCGACATAACGGATGAAGGCGACAGGCGTAGTCAGACGCATGTGCAACATATCCCTTCTGCCAGCTGTATCCACCAATACATTGGTCACACCGGTTTGCTCCAATAAGGTGTAGAGCTCATTCGTTAATTCGGCTTTTGAGAACCAGTCCTTATTTCGTACTTCCAATGCTAAGGGAACATCTTTCGGCCAGTCGTGCAAAAATAATTTTAACCGCGCCATATCCTTTGGACTGTAGTTGTCATGCATCTGCAGAAAGACCATCCCTAATTTTTCATCAAATCGAACCACAGCATCTGTAAACAACTTGACTTTATCCGTTGCGTTAAGCAACCGGCTAAAATGACTGATAGACTGAGGAACTTTTGGGAAGAATTTAAAATCTGCCGGAGTTTTCTTTTTCCAGGTTTCTACCTGCTCCAAGCTGGGTGAATTATAGAACGTGGCATTCAGTTCGATGCTGTTAAACTGATTGGCATAGTAAACAAGCTCGTCCTTTGTACCTCTGGGATAAAACCCCTTTAAATCCTGTTTGTTCCATTTTGCACAGCCGACATATACTTCAAAAGGTTCTTTATTTTTGAAATGTTTTAAAAGGGCTAAAGTCTCTTTTGGAGTAGCTGGTAGGGTGAAATCTACCTCTTCTGGATGATCTACTTGGCCAAATTTCATATTAGTTTTTTCTTAGTTTATGATCAAATAATAAGTGTGCGAGCAATGCCAATAGGGTGTATGTTGTTCCAACTGCAATAACCCCCGGCCATTGGAAATGCTGCCATGCTTGTGCCGCAAAAAAGGTGCCTGTTGAACCACCGATAAAATAGCTGACCATATAAACGGTGTTCAGACGATTGTTCGCGCCAAGATTGAGCGCATAGAAATCACTCTGATTTAGGATGTGCATCGACTGTAATCCAAGGTCAATGAGGATCACCCCAATGATTAGTCCCCAGTAATAATTTCCGAATAGCGCAAAAAGCAGCCAGCTAAAGACCATCAATAATATCGCGTAGCGGATAATTTTCGCGGTACCCATGTATACGGTCATCCGGTTGACAAAAGCAGCTGCAAGGGCACCGCAGGCGCCCACAAGGCCAAATGCGCCGGCGGTAGCTGGGCCTTCAAAAAATGGTGGGCCTTCGATATGGAAAACGAGGGTTGTAAAAAATGCTGAAAACGCCCCAAATCCCATCGCACCACGAAATGACGCCAATTGTAGGACAGGTTGTTTCTTGGCGAAGTTCCACACCGAAAGCATCAATTCTTTATAAGTACCCTTAAAATTAGGGCTAACTTCGGGTAATTTGATGGCGATAGCCATTGCTGTGATGAGCATGATCACCGTAGCGATCCAATACATTTCGCGCCAGCCAAAGTAGGAACCGACAAATCCGCTGACCACGCGTGATAATAGGATACCGATCAATAATCCTGACATGACCATACCTATTGCAGCTGCCTGTTTCCCTTTCGGGGCAAGCTCCGCAGCCATGGGTACAAAAACTTGTGGTATCACGGAGGTAAAGCCGATCAAAAAACTAAAGATGAGGATGGCTGTGATAGACTGGGAAAGTGCCATTCCGGCCAAAGAGAGAATAATGAATATAAAATCAATTAAGATCATTTTCTTTCTTTTAAACATATCACCCAGGGGAACAATCAATAAAAGCCCACAGGCATAACCAATTTGTGTTAACATGGCCGAATTGCTCACTGTGGCTTCGCTAACACCCAGGTCTTTAGCAATCAGCCCCAATAATGGCTGATTATAATAATTATTGGCGACAACCAGACCTGTGGCAATGGTCATCAGCCATAAGGTGGCTTGGGATAATTCTGTTTTGGAATCAGTTGTATACGTCATCGATTAATGTAGTTCGTCCCACAATTCCTGAAACTTCTGTTTTAATTCAGCGACTTCCTGTTCGAGTTGTCCGATACGTTCCAAAAGCGCCGGATCTGCTGCCCCGCTTGCTGCACTGTTGCTATTTTCAAAAGCGTCTATATTTACCTCACCCAATAGGTGGATATAACGTACCTCTTTGTGTCCGGCTTGTTTAGGAAGAGATTTCAGATAGCCCTCCTGAGCAAGTTTCTCCAATTGTTCATTAATTTCACCTAAGGAGTCAAACTCGTATAATCTTCCGGCATTTGAATTGATTTCACCGGCAGTCATTGGTCCACGGAGGAGTAATAGGCAAATAATAGTCAGTTCGGATGGTACAAGGGGAAACTGTATGGCAAAATTGTGCTTATACTTGGTTACCCTGGATCCACCACCGATAACGGTTGAAATCAACCCTCTCTTTTTTAGGATATCCAGCGTATTGACGATGTCCTCTTCGCTGTATTGAACAACAGGTTTACGTGAAGTTTTTTGATTACATGCAGCCTGTAGGCTGTTGACCGTCATGGGATAATATTCGGGGGTTACCTTTGATTTTTCAATCAGGGAACCCAGGACACGCTGCTCCATTGCAGACAATTGAGGCAAATTAGTCGTTTCCATTTTATTTTTAATGTATCTATTTATGATCGAATATAAGTTTAATGTCAAACGGCATCAACTTGAGGATTTGTTCTTACCCAAAGATGCCCTTTTTCCGATACAACTCCAAAATATCCGATTGATATTGTTGGATAAAATAGGATTGCTTTAGTTTTTCTTATCTTCGCATGAATAAAATAAGATTTAAAGTGCTCAAGATAGCTTTTCATCCCGAATTTATCCATCCAGTCAAGGAGGGACATCGTTTTCCGATGTTAAAGTACGAGTTGATCCCCCTGCAGTTGAAGCATGAGGGATTGACCAATGAAGCTAATTTTTTCAGGCCCGAGCTGGCAAGTTTCGACACCTGTTGTTTGGTACATGATCCAGCTTATGTTGCGAAACTTTTTGATTTGACCTTAGATGCAAAAATGGTGCGTAGGATCGGATTCCCCTTGACTAAAAGCTTGGTAGACCGCGAACGCTATATTTTGGATGGAACTGTTCAGGCCGCAGGTTATGCCTTGAAATATGGTATAGCTTTCACGATTGCAGGTGGAACGCATCACGCGGGTTATGATTTTGGTGAAGGCTTCTGCCTGATGAACGACCAAGCAACTGCTGCGGGGTATCTATTACAACAGAAGCTTGCAAATCGAATCCTCATCATTGATCTCGATGTGCATCAGGGGAATGGAACAGCGCATATCTTTGAAGGACATCAACAAGTGTTTACCTTTTCGATGCATGGGGAAAAGAATTATCCTTTTATCAAGCAGCGTTCTCACTTGGATATCGGTCTTGCTGAAAATATAACAGATAAAGAATATCTGGAAATTCTTAAAGACAATCTAGTGGATTTATTTGATCGTATCCACCCTGATTTTGTTTTTTACCAGGCAGGTGTAGATATACTGGGGACCGATAAACTGGGTAAATTGAATTTAAGTCCAGCGACCTGTGCGCGAAGGGATGAACTTGTATTGGGACTGTGCCATCAGCAGCACATTCCTGTTCAGATAAGTATGGGGGGCGGTTATTCTCCGCAGATCAAAGATATTGTCAATGCACATTGTCAAACATTTAAAATAGCAATAGATTTATATAATTTATAAAATAAGAATATGTTTTTTCACCAAGACGCAACTTTTGAAGCATTATCTATACATCGTGTAGGAAACAAAGCACAGGACGAATTTTATATCCTGTCTGACGCCCCTGTATCTCTTGAAGGCGATGAAGTATTGCCTGGACTTTTGATGCAGTACTTTATGAATCCCTTTGCAAAAGTGAACGAAGTATACCGTCTATATCATCCTAATGAGGAACTGGATCTGAATGAAGTATTTTATTTTGTGCGCCAATACTTTAAGGAACAATTGCCTTTTCACGATTTTTCCCAGCAGATTTCGAAGCATCTGTATGAGGTGTCCAGCCATCCTAAGATTAAAGCAGGGGAGGTGTATGTGGTGGCGTTGAAAAATGTGCAGATCGAAGGCGAGGAACACGATGCTATTGGTATATTCAAGTCGGAAAACAAAGAGACTTACCTAAAGGTATATCCTGAACAAGGGGCTTTCACTTTGGAATATGAGCAGGAGGCAATCAACATCAACAAGTTGGACAAGGGATGTATTATCATCAATGTTGAGGAAGAGGAAGGGTATAAGGTGCTTGTACTGGATCAGACCAATAGACAGCAGGAAGCTGTGTATTGGAAAGACGAGTTCCTAAAACTGCGCGTGCGTAATGACAATTTCAATCAGACAGGCAACTACTTAAAAGTCTATAAGAATTTTGTTCAGGAGAAACTCGATGAAACGTTTGAACTGGAGAAGGCCGATAAGATTGATTTGATGAATAAATCGATGAACTACTTTAAGGAAAAGGAAACTTTCGTTCAGGAGGAATTTGAAGAAGAAGTATTGGGAAATCCCCAGGCGATAGCCATGTTCCAGGATTATAAAGCTGGCTTCGAAAATGAATTTGATTCACCCTTCCAGTCAAGTTTTGAAATAGCGGATAAAGCCGTCAAAAAGATGGAATCTTCCTACAAGTCTGTACTAAAATTGGATAAGAACTTTCATATCTATGTGCACGGAAAACGGGAATACCTTGAGAAGGGATTTGATGAAGATAAAGGGATGAACTATTATAAGGTCTATTTCGAAAACGAAAGCTAATAATTTATGACAAAGCTCGATAAAATAGCTGTTTTTATTTTTGGATCATTTATTGGCCTGCTATTCGTTTTATCGTTGATCGAAAGCAATAGCCTATGGATAGAGGAATTTTATGCACAGGGATTTTATCGATTTTATGGCCATATCCCGAAGTATATTTTTGGTTATATTCCCTTTAGCATAGGAGATGTTTTTTACGCTTTCACGGTTATTTATCTGCTCTATTGCCTGGTTAATCTTATACGCAAGGTATGGGGTAAAAAATGGTCGGATGTTTGCCGAACCTTTTTATCTATTATAAATCTTTTGGTTGGGCTATATATCTTCTTTTATGTCTCCTGGGGTTTGAATTATTATCGGAAACCGATCAGTGTGAATGCACATCTGCAGGTTGATAGCCTGAAGCTTGCGGATTATCTCCTGGTACTCGATGAATACCTGGATAGTACAAATGCTTTGCGGGAACAGGTCAATCCGGCACAGTGGGCGGATCGGAAAGATGATATACGGACGGATCTGGCAAATTGGGTGAAAAATGATACCACTTTTTCTTCTTTTTTATCAAGAAGCCAGGTGAAGGCCAAATCGCCTTTAAATAGTGTGGTTGTTTCGTATTTCGGTGTTTCAGGTTATTTCAATCCGTTTACACACGAAGCGCAGGTGAATTATGCCATGCCAGCTTTATCTTTTCCGTTTACTTATGTACATGAGCTCGCCCACCAACAGGGGGTAGGTTTTGAGGATGAAGCCAATTTTATTGCTTTTGTTCGCTTACAGCACCATCCGGAATCCTTTTATCGCTATTCAGCTTATTTACAAACGACCATATATATGCTGGGAGAATTGCGAGGCATGTACCCGGATCTTTCGAAGGATTATCAAACAAGATTAAGCAAGCTGGTGCTGGCGGATATAGCCGATGAACGTTTATTTTGGAGTGATTATACCGGTTGGATCAACGATCTGATGGGATTGTTTTATAATCAATACCTAACACATAACAATCAGAAAGAGGGAATTGCGAGATATGACCGGATGACAAGATTGGTGTTAGCCTATGAACTAAAAAAGAGAGGCTGTCATTGAAGTTAGTATAAAAACGCGTAGCACTAAAAAAGCATCAATGCTCACATTGATGCTTTTTTAGTGCTATGTTGTTTCGGTCTTCCTATTGGGTAGAAATCAGTTCAAAGGAGCCTTCCGTACCGGCACTGCCGGAATAAATTTGCCCTTGTGGTAAACCTCTAAGACCTGTCGGTGCAGTTTTGATCCGATCATAGATATTTCTCAAGTCTGTGTTTGCATTGACAGCTCTGCCGCCTGCTACGACATCGGCATAGATATAATTTGGTGACTTCTTATTTGTCGCCTGCGGTTTTATACTTCCTGTTGCCAGGGTAACTTTCACTTTGCCACCATTTCCATTGGGGAATGTTTTGGTTCCATTAAAAGCATCATCGCCTTTTGCGATAATATACAGTGAACCCAATTTTTGAAAATTGGCGTTAATATCAAAATTGGCACCATTATTCTTTCCGTCGGTTCCATAGAAAGTTGCTTTGTTTCCGATCTCAGCGTAACCAATGGTGATTTTTACATTTTTCTTTCCGTAAAAGGACAAGGTGGAGTTATCCTTCATGATCAATGTGTCAATATGGATAACTGCCGTGGAGTCTTTACTGTCAATATTTTTCTTGGCTTTTTTCCCAATTTCGAGCTTGGAAAAATGCTGTGTTTCTTGCGCTTTACCAACAAAGGCAAACGCGACACAAAAAAGAAAGCCTAAAATAAGTTTTGATTTCATAAAGCTTTAATTATATGTAACTAATTAATAGTTTGACAATTGAAAGCCCAAAGAGTTTAATTTTTACTAAGATATTTTACAATTAATTTAGCTGTTTTTTCCGAGGCACCCGGTGTGCCCAGTTTTTCGGCGAGGATATCGTAATTTTCTAATACACTTGCCCGATGCGCCTTGTTGTTGATCAGTTCACCCACTTCATAGGAAATATCATATGCCGTGCAATCTTCTTGAATTAACTCTCTTACAGAAAGAAAGTTGTTTATTAGATTTACCAGTGAAATAAACTTTACTTTAACCACTAATTTGGCGATCCAAACCGATATTGCATTTGCTTTATATACCACAACTTGCGGAACTTTCAATATACCTGTTTCCAGCGTGGCGGTACCGCTGGTGACTACTGCGGCTTCAGCATTGTTTAGGATATCATATGTTTGATTGAAAATAACCGGAATATCGATACCCTTCATGAACTGTTTGTAATAAGATTTGTCAAAATTAGGCGCACCGGCGATGACAAACTGATGTACTGGAAAAAAATAGGGGAGTTCAGCCATAATGGGTAAAAGTTTGGAAATCTCCATTTCTCTGCTACCCGGCAATAAGGCAATAAGTGGTTTGTCTGTAAAACCATTTTCCTCCCTGAATTTCGGATTAAAAGAATAGGCTGAAATGGCATCGAGCAGCGGATTGCCCACATAATCGACCGGCATGCGCCATTTTTTGTAGAAATCAACTTCAAATGGTAGAATACAAAACATATGGTCGACAATTTTTTTGATCTTTTTCACACGACCCTGATTCCACGCCCATACCTTTGGTGAAATATAATAACATGTTTTGATACCATGCTTTTTGGCAAATTCGGCAATTTTTAAATTGAAGCCTGGAAAGTCTATGAGTATAACAGCATCAGGTTTTTCGTTCAACAGATCACTTTTAACTGCTTTCAAATTTTTAGCTATTTTGCCCAGGTTTTTCAAAACTTCCACAAAACCCATAAAAGCCATCGCTGAAGTGTGTATCAATGCTTTTTCTCCAGTGGCTTCCTGCATTAGATCACCACCAACGATTTTGAATGTAGCCGTGGGATCCTCTATTTTAAGTGCTTTGATGAGATTGGCTCCATGTAGGTCACCTGATGTTTCGCCAGCAATGAGATAGTATTTCATATGTAAATGATTTATTCTTTAATGGCCAGATGGAATATCCACTTTATTTTTAAGGCTATTTATGCTTTTCAAATACGGATATTTCATCGGAATATTAATGTTGTTTCGAATTGTTAAAGATAAGATTATTCTAAGTATATGATGAATTTGAGTACATTATTCCATATCTTTATTAAAGATGTTTAACTTTGGAAGAAAATATCAGGAGTATAAAAGCTAAATAGTATTTTTGTCCTATGCAACGATTATGGTCTTTAATAAGAAATAAGTATTTATTAGCCACTTTGGCTTTTTTGGTGTGGATGTTGTTTTTTGATCGAAATGATTTTGCCACACAATACAGTTATCAAAAGCAAAGAGCCAACCTGGAAACAGAACGGTCTTTTTATCTGAAGGAGAATGCGGCGATTATAAAAACAATAAACGACATTCGATCCAATCCACAGGAGGTGCAACGTATCGCAAGAGAGAAGTATAAGATGAAGAAAGATAATGAGGATATCTATGTGGTCTCTAAAGTTGCGCCCAAAGAAACCCCTTAGTGTTTGACGGAAAAGAGCTATCCCATTATAGAGATGGCTTGTACCAAATAAAGAAAGACCATCACATGAATGCGATGGTCTTTTTCAGTATATAGAAAACGGGGTATTCTAATTTGCGGCCTGCGCTACCAAACCAAGGTATAGTGGTTTTTTCTCATCATTGGCCTTGCCGATTAATATCAATGAATAGTAGTAATTCTCAACCAATTTGATATCAGTACGGGTCGCAATGGTTTTTCCGGCTTTATCTTTCGCAATAACAGTAAAGGTTCCACTTTTTTGCGCGATAAAACCTTGATGTGCAGTCGCTGAATTCTGGGTTTCTTTTGCACGGTTGGTCCATTCTGTCGGAGAAGCCTGGCTACCGATTTGAAGGGTTACCTGATCGGTTCCCTCAGCAAAATTAAAGAAACGTACACCAGATTCTGTGTTCTTAATATCTTTATTGACTTTATCCGTTGTGATGACCTGAACGGCTTTTGTTTTGTTGCCATAAACAAATGATGTATAAATTGTACTATCTTTGATAGTAACCGTAGTATCAACCAAAACATTGTTATACTCTGATGATATCGCTATTTTTCTAGCCCCCGTAAATAGGCCAACTTGGCTATAGCTTTTAAAATCCAAGGGATAATATGGACTTTGTAAGGGTCCCCCATCGGCATAATATACAACCGCATTGGCGTCAGTGTATCCATTGACCATTGTAAATAATGCACCTGGAATTCGTTGGTCGTCATTATCTTTCAGGCAGCTGGATAGGAAGAATGTCGCTACTGCGATGGCAATAAAATTAAATAATCTATAGTTTTTCATAACCGTGTAATATTAAAATCTTTTTTTTGTGTAAAACACATTGCGCTTGTGTTGTCTATTATACGGAGAGGACCTACACTTTGCTACAGTTAGTTGTAAAAATAATAAAATTGTATTTTATTTTATCATAAACCCGATTTCAGCTTATGCTTTCCTTGGAGGTGGAAGGGGCACGTGGGAATCAAAACGTTGAAAGTTGCTCGGGCTTCTTATGACCTGTCGTCGGAACTTCTTCGAAGATCTATCGGTAGTTCTTCGAGACTGGCTCGGGACTGGTTTGGGACTCGCTTGACTTGGCTATGGTTATTGTAGGGATATTGTTCGGGTTGCTGTCGGAGTCCAGGTGGAGAATAGGCGTAGTGTAGGCGGACTATTCCCGAAGTTATCCCCCAGTTGTATCGAAGTATTCTCGAATTGTTGTCGAATGTTGTTGGCACTTGAGCGGACTTGAAGGGACTTGAACGGACTTGAGGGGACTTCGGTTCGAGTGGAGTGCTACTTAGTAAAAAAGGCACAGGCTTTGCTAATTAAAAAATATTGATAATTTTGAGTTATGAACAGTAGAATCAAAAAGATTGCATCGGGTATGTTTGAGCGCTTTAGACATCGTAAAATTACGGAAGCGGAGCTGTCACAAGCAGAATCTAAGGCAAAAAATCTGGGAAGCTATGTTAGTGATTTTAAATTGCTAATCGCCATGTGCAAGGATGCAATTACAGGAAAGTTTAAAATGAACAGCTGGAATCTATCCATTATTATCGGGACGATTATTTATGTGGTGTCCCCGGTTGATGCTATTCCGGATTTTATTGCTGTAGGTGGTTGGTTAGATGATGTTGCTATTGTTGCCTATGCTATCCGGAAACTTTCGGAAGAAATAGAACGATACAAATCAGAGCGATTGGGCTGGCAGGTCAACAAATAAAAAAAGCTACTTTGTAAAAAGTAGCTTTTTTTATGAGGTGATCGGGATCACTCTTAGTGTTTGAAATGTCTTACGCCGGTCGTTACCATCGCAATTCCTTTTTCATTGGCCATATCAATGGATAATTGATCTTTGATAGAACCACCTGGTTGCAATACAGCTGCAATACCTGCTCCAGATGCAATTTCTACACAGTCAGGGAAAGGAAAGAACGCATCTGATGCCATTGAACAACCTTGTAGGTCAAAACCAAATGAAACTGCTTTTTCAATTGCTTGCTTTAAGGCATCGACTCTTGATGTTTGCCCAACACCCGATGCTAACAATGTGCCATTTTTAGCAAAGACAATGGTATTGGATTTTGTATGTTTTACAATTTTATTCGCAAAATATAAATCTTCCAATTGTTCAGCTGTAGGTGTTACAGTTGTTACTGTTACCATTTGCTCAGGTCCTTCAATTGTATTGTCCTTATCTTGAAGAATGACACCATTCAATAAGGTTTTGAACTGTTGGCTAGGTAGTTTTACATCTTTACGAACTAAGATAATTCTATTTTTCTTTGCGGTAAGAATAGCAATTGCTTCCTCCGAATAAGAAGGTGCGATTAAGACCTCGAAGAATAAATTATTGATCTCTGTTGCTGTTGCGCCATCCACTTCGCCGTTGGTGATTAAAACCCCGCCAAATGCTGAAACCGGATCACAGGCCAAGGCATCTAACCAAGCTTGTTTAATTGTTGGTCTTGATGCAACCCCACAAGCATTTGTGTGTTTTAGAATAGCAAATGTTGGTTGTTCAAATTCGTCGATTAAAGCGACAGCCGCATCTACATCAACAAGGTTGTTGTACGAAAGCTCTTTGCCATTTAATTTGTCGAACATGTTATCCAGGTCACCAAAGAAGATACCTTTTTGATGCGGGTTTTCACCATATCTCAATACCTGAGCATTTTGCTCGGATTGTTTAAAAACTTCAATTGGATTCTCTTGGTTGAAATAATTGAAGATTGCAGTGTCATAATGTGACGATGTATTGAAGGCGCGTTTCGCAAACTCTTTACGTTGCTCCAAAGAGGTATTACCTTCTTGGTTCGCTAGAATTTCTTCAAGCGCTTTATAATCATTTTTAGAAGAAATGATAACAACATCATTAAAGTTTTTCGCTGCTGCACGAATCAATGAGATTCCACCGATATCGATTTTTTCGATGATATCTTGCTCAGAAGCTCCAGAAGCAACAGTTTCCTCAAATGGATACAAATCCACAATAACCAAATCGATCTCTGGTATTTCATACTGTGCAAGTTGCTGTTGGTCCGATTCAAGCGGACGGCGCGCTAAAATTCCACCAAACACCTTTGGATGTAAGGTCTTAACACGGCCTCCTAAAATCGAAGGGTAGCTTGTCAGGTCTTCAACTGGAACGACATCTATACCTAAATCTTTGATAAATGTTTCTGTCCCACCAGTGGAATAGAATGTAACACCGTATTTGTTTAATAATTCAACTAAAGGAGCTAGGCCGTCTTTATAATAGACTGAAACCAAAGCATTTTTAATCTTTACAGGATGGTTCATTATGATGGATTTGTTTCGTGGCGCAAAGATAAGAATTTAAAGTCTTGATGTCAATAAATCAACTACTTTTAAATAAAGACGGGCTTATCTATACCTAAGCCCGTCTTTATCTACGTTATACTAAATTGAGTTTTGTTTTCAGCTCTTCAGAAATCTGATTGGTAATATCCCAGATCGGCTCAGGTTCGTCCGTATTATTGAATATGACCTGATCACAAGAATCCTGAAACGGTAATAAATACTCGTTGTAAGAGGGGAGGACGTGATTCACCCATTTGTACATCACATCATCCTCAAAGTAACCACGTTCAACCAAATCGCGGTGTAGCCTTCTTCTGAGTGCGATATCCTGATCAGCGCTCAGGAATATCTTATGGTTTATAAGCGCATTTATTTCTGTGTAATAGAAAATAAAAAGTCCTTCGATAATCAATATCGGAGCGGGTTTTATCTCTAATATTTTGGGTGTTAATGAAGGATTATTAAACGTATATTCCTCTTTATAAATAGTCTCTCCATTAAAGAGTGCCTTAATATCTTTATAGAAAGCCTCTCTGTCTATGGATGTTGGGATATCGAAATTATAGAGTCTATTTTCTTCCTGCGTTTTTGTATTGGCGGGAATGTAATAATCGTCTTGGGAAATCAATGTAACTTCATCGGTTTTGAAATGTTTTAAAAAGCTATTCAAAAAAAAAGTTTTTCCAGAACCACTACTTCCGGCAATCCCTATGACATACGGTTTGTTATTCATTCTTGTTTTGCGCTGCAAGAGCTATTTTTATTTTAATTAATTTTCTAAAGGTAACCCGTAGGCGATTTCTACCTGAAAGCGTTTATCTAATGCGCCAATACTTGCCGCCGCGGACTTTGATAACACCACAATAGCATTTTGGTTTTCAGCATTGTCATTAAATTTGCCGACTACTTTCGCGTAGGTAACGCTTTTAGTCATTGGGTTGGTAATTTTTAGTATTGTTCCTACAGGTGCACTTTTATGGAGCGCTAAATTGCTTGTTCCTTGGGAAGACAAACCATCGATCCAGACACCAATTCCCCGCTCCGCTTTTTCCCGTATTCCGTAGCGGTTTGTTGAAATCTGATTTTCTTCCTTATCGTCATCGTTTGTAGAATCGGGGACAACGACTTCAATACCTTTAGGTTCAACTAATTTTGGTCTTTCAGGCGGTAAGGGTTGATTTGGGATCATTAATTTCATGCCGCCACCAATGGTGTTGTTCTTGAGGTTGTTGGCTTTTTTGATATCCTCGACAGTAATGCCAAATCTTTTGGATATGGCGTAGAGTGTTTCTTTTTCACCAACGATATAGGCTGTAAAGCCTTGTTGTGGGTCACGTGGATTCTGTTGCGCTGTGTTGACCGGTATTTTATTCACAATAGGAGCTGGTTTTCGACCGGTTGGTACTTTGACAATCTGACCGATACTTAATGTACCATTTCCATTTATTTGCGTGAGCTGACCCACGGTGGTTTTATACTTTTTGCTGAGTTGATAATAATTATCTCCTTTTTCTATTTTGAAAAGGACAAATTCTTCACCATTGACTATTTCTGTCCCAACAGAGTCAGGAACTGCGGTTGTACGTAATGACGTGAAATTTTTGGCTTCAACCTGTTGAAGAGATAGCATAGAAATCGATAAAATGGCTACCTTTTTATATGTATTTAATTCGAATAATAGTTTCATATATTTTGCAATTATACTAAATACGAAACAAACTCCCGTTTATTGTCTGTCAAAAGGAATATTTGTTTGTTAACAAGAAAATAGATGTTGAAAAACTTTAAAGGCAACTGAGTTACTGCAACTACAGACTCAATTAACCTATCTTTTGTTGATCGAACTATCCGGATTTGATAGTGATTATCTTTGTTTTTTTCATAGAAAGCCCAAATAAAATAGTCATCCAAAGCGCTTAGCCAAATTTCGTCATCTATTGTGAAATCTGTCAAAAAATGGGGTATTTGACCATTGTAGATTACTGGGTAGACTATCTGGCTGTCAAAAGGTTTAACAGGCTCTTCTTTTTTATCTCCAATCGACATTGTCTTTAGATCTAAAAACAATTGCATTCCTTGCGCGATCATTTTGGGCCTGAGCAGTATACCTTCACCGACCATTTCGAGAAAAATGTAGTTAAACCAGGTCTCGTGTTGTTGTGGCTGATAACAGTCTATAATTTGAACACCAGCATCGATGGGTGAAGTGTCCGAGATCTTTTTTAGGATGAGTTTCTGACATTGAACTCCAGCCAACACCCACTCCCTGCTGATGGCTTTGAAGTCCTGCAGGACATAATCTCCTTCAAAAGAAATCACATTGAAATAGGGAAGTGTATCTGTTGGATTTCTGGTCTCTACTGCAATCAGTCTATTCTCGGCATCGATCTCGATCCGCCATATGGGATAAGTAAATAGAACATTGAATGCTTTTGAGACTGTCTGATTTGTCATGTGATTTTCAACCAAGAGGACAAATTTACTAAAAGCTTTTAAATTATGGCTGCTGGGATTGTAATAAATGAAAAACGTCCAGACAAGCTGGACGTTTTTTCTGAGAAAAATCTCTTAAAATTTAGAACCTATTGTCAAAACGACATTTGTTCGTTGATTTTTTATATCTGCGACTGGGCTGGTAGTTTTCCAATGGGCTTCATCGATGACATAAGGGCTTTCTTTGTAATTGATGGCATTGTAAGCTCCTGTCAGATCAATATACATGCCGCGACCGAGTTTCGCGCCAATACCTAAAGATGCAGTATAGTTTGTGTAATCTGCATTTTTGTACGGATTACCACTATAATTGAAACCAGCTCTACCACTAAAAACATTGTCAAATAAAACTTCACCACCAATACGTGCATTAAGTGCTCCCTGATAGGTATCTTTAATACTCTGGTTCATCTGATCCTCTTGAATCCTATTATAGCCGCCGGCGTCTTTATACCGTATTGCACCATAATCCACCCACTCTACATCTGCGGTAAGCAACCCTTTGGAGAATACCTGACTTGCTCCCAATGAAAGACGATACGGTGTATTCATGTTGTATTCCCAAGAACTCACGCCAATTTTATCATTGGTGACGAATTGATAGTGGGCATTGTTTGCATCTGGAAGAAAATAGTTGATTTTGGTATAATTTTCCGAATCATCCTTGATATTCATAAATGTAGGTGATTTCGCGGTAAAACCTATGCTAAAAGTAGGAGTGAATTTGTAAATCATACCTAATTTAAAGTCGACCCCCGTACCGTCGGTGATCTGGTTATAGGTTTCAAACAATTCATAGTCATTATCTAAAAATTTGTGCTCGTCTTTGGCGGGATTCAAAAAAATAGATTTACTGTTATAAGCCTTTAATTGGGCTTCCGTCATTGTTTGTCCATACTCTGTGAATAAATTGGAGGTGTTATAGCTGAACGCTGTAAAACCTAAAGAGGCCCCTATATACAATTTATTACTGTAGTTCGCGCCAAAGGAAAGCACCGATTCAGATTTACTGCCCTTTTCTATAATGGAGTTAATTTGCTCGTTTCCTGGATAAGATCCTACTTTTTTTCCGATGGCAATAGGATAAAAATCCTTTGAATTGTTAGGGTCATCGTCAATCATAAAAGAATTATTGTAGAAGTCCTGTCCCCAACCAGCAGCATTTCCGTCAAATGTCAAACGATCGGCAAAAGAGTGTGTAATAGAATTGTCCGTATTAACACCGCGATAATCTAAACGATTGTTAAAAACATTGTTTCTGTTATAAGCTATACCAACATTGAAGTTCAACCAACCTTTTTCGAGGTTTCCTCCATTCCGGTAGGTAGGCAAATGAAAAACAATCCCAGCATTATCCAGATTGAAATTGTTTTTGCTGCTATTTGTATTCTGTCCGAAATAATCTGTTTTATTTTTATTATTAAGGTATCTACCTGTTACCGAAATGTCTGATTGGTTAAAATACCCCAAACCAGCCGGGTTGCTGGTAATTGAACTAATATCACCACCCAAAGCGGTTGAAGCATTTCCCATGGCTTTGAAGCGAGCAGTACCACCATTATCCCCTTGGGAAAATAAAAGCACATCTTTCGTGTATTGCGCCTGAGCAGTCCCTGCTGCACCGATTAAAAATGCAGTTCCAAAAAGTAATTTTTTGATTGTCATATGCTAAAATATCGTCTATAATAAGCAGTAGCACACAGGGTAATGTATGCTACTGTAATAAGCTATTTTTATGATTAGCGTGTACGTCCGCCGCCAGATCTGGTGCTACCACCGCCGCCGCCAGAGAATCCGCCACTGGATCTTGTGCTACCGCCACCGGAATAACCTCCACTAGAGCGTGTCGATCCACCATCGTAGCTTCTTGTTGGAGGAGAATAGGATGGTCTTGATGTCGAACCTGGATTGCTTGAACGAGTTTCCATGGAACGGCTCATTGGACGAGAAACATCACCTGAACTTGAACGGGTTCTTGAAGTTCCATTGGAGCTCCGCATAGTTGGGTAAGTTGCATTAGATCTATCCGATGATCGTGTTCTGCCACCATCTGTATAACCGCCTCTTGTTGAGATACCGTCCGAAGACCTTGTTCTACCATTTGATCTGTCATAGGAAGAAGAACTACGTGATATAGAACCATCAGATGATCTAGTTCGGCCACTGGCACTTGATCGCGTGTTAGCGACTGACGTAATACGTCCTCTGGAATCCCGGGCTACACCAGTACGGTCATAATTTCCCGAACTTCTGGTGCGGGAAGAAGAGGTCCGTACATTATAGTTGTCTCTATAAGCTGATCGAGATGAAGCATAATAAGGTCTTGAATTGCCCCAATAGCCACCGCCCCAATAACCGTTACCATGCCAGCCAGATCCCCAGTAACCGCCACCATACCAGCCACCCCAAGGGTGATAGCCGCCATACCAAGGAGATCCCCAACCCCAGCTAGAACCCCAGCCCCAGCCAAAACCAAGAGACCATGAAGAACCCCAGCCTGAATTCCAACCCCAGCCTAAACCGAAGGATGGACCATATCCGTACATACCACCAAAACCATAGCCATACCATGGATCGAAGAATGGATCAAAATAGGTCATTCCAGGGGACGCATAATAAAACCTGTTTATACGATTTGCATATTCTAAATCTTCGTAGGAATCATTGTTATAATCCTGGTCTGAATATTCGTCATCATAGTAACCGCCTTGAGCCTGTCCTCCTTGTTGAACCTGATCCGCATCTGTGTAATAGTAATCTGGACTTTGATAGACTTTCTGTCTAGCCTGTCCGTTATTGCCATAGACATCGTCGCCATAGATTTGCCTGCTAGTACCGCAGGAACCTAACATAAATGCTCCTGTCATGGCAAGTGCTCCGATAAATAATCTATTTTTTTTCATAATATCCTAAATCGTTATTTTCGATTATACAGCCTTATTTACTATCTTAGACGCAAATTTCTCGAGGGGGTTTAATCGAAGTAATCAAAAATACAAATATTTTTTATTGAACGCTTTTTGTATTGGAGATACAGACGAGATTTAACGTAATAATGTTACAATAATTTATCAATTTCATATGAGTAAAGGAATAACAAGTCGTGCAGAAGATTATTCGCAATGGTACAATGAACTTGTGATCAAAGCTGATCTGGCTGAAAATTCAGCTGTACGGGGCTGTATGGTGATCAAACCATACGGATATGCTATCTGGGAAAGAATGCAAGCGATCTTAGACAAAAGATTTAAAGAAACAGGCCATAGCAATGCTTACTTCCCTTTATTCATACCCAAGTCGTTTTTTTCTAAAGAAGCTGCCCACGTAGAAGGTTTCGCTACTGAATGTGCTGTGGTCACACATTATAGGTTGAAAAACGATGGTACCGGTAAGATTGTGGTGGATGAAGATGCAAAGTTGGAGGAAGAGTTGATTGTACGTCCGACTTCTGAAACGATTATATGGAATACGTATCGTGGTTGGATCGAATCTTATCGTGATCTGCCAATTTTGGTCAACCAATGGGCAAATGTGGTTCGTTGGGAAATGCGTACGCGTCTTTTCTTACGTACGGCAGAGTTTTTATGGCAGGAGGGGCACACAGCACACGCCACTAGGGAAGAGGCTATCGAAGAGACAGAACGTATGCTTGATGTCTATGCAGAATTTGCAGAAAATATTTTAGCGGTACCTGTTGTACGCGGACGTAAAACTGAAAACGAACGTTTTGCGGGCGCATTGGATACCTATTGTATTGAGGCTTTAATGCAAGATGGTAAGGCTTTACAGGCAGGGACATCGCATTTCCTTGGACAGAATTTCGCAAAAGCTTTTGATGTAAAATTCACGTCTAAAGAGGGGAAGCTTGAACATGTATGGGCAACATCATGGGGTGTTTCTACCCGTTTGATGGGTGCCTTGATTATGGCGCACTCTGATGATCAAGGGTTGGTCTTGCCGCCAAAATTGGCGCCAATTCAGGTTGTTATTGTTCCGATTTTCAAAACTGAAGAAGAAAAAGCGCAGATTGATGCATTTGTAAATCAGTTAACAAACGAACTGAAGATAAAGGATATCTCGGTGAAATATGACGATCGCGATACACAACGTCCGGGCTTTAAATTTGCTGAATGGGAATTGAAAGGTGTACCCGTGCGTGTCGCTGTGGGAGCAAGAGATATGCAAAATGGAACCGTGGAGCTAGCGCGTCGCGATACACAAACAAAAGAGACTGTCGCTCAGGAAGGATTGGCTGGAAATATTGAACAGTTGTTGCATGAAATACAAGAAAATATTTACCAAAAAGCCTTAAACTTTAGGACATCCCATTTTACTGAGGTGAATTCTTATGATGAATTTAAAGAGGTTCTGGAAGGTAAGGGAGGATTTATTTCTTGCCATTGGGATGGAACAACAGAAACTGAGAAGCGTGTGAAAGAGGAAACAAAAGCCACAATCCGTTGTATTCCTTTGGATGCAAAAGAGGAGGAAGGTGTTTGTATCTTTACAGGTAAACCGTCTAACAGACGCGTTTTATTTGCAAAAGCTTATTAATATCTTGACCTTATGCGGATACTCATTTTAGGATGTGGATGGTTGGCAGAATCGTTTGCCATGGATATGAAACATCAGGGGCATGAGGTCTGGGCAAGTACAACCCAATATGAAAAATACCATCGGCTTAAAACTGATGGTATTTTTTCGTTTATTGCTAACTTTGATAAGGGTAGTGTGTTGCCTGATGTGCTTATGCCAGGCCAGTTTGACTTTGTATTAAATAGTATTCCTGCCAGCCAAAAAAATAGTGTTTCTGGTTTAGAAACTCGTTTTTCAAATATTAAGGGATTTCTTGAAAACATCCAATGGACCAAACAGGTATTTTTAAGTTCCGTTGGCATTTATCCTGATAAAGATGTTGTCTATAGTGAATTAGATTCAGCTGGAATTGAATTTTCCGAAAAACTTTTTTTGGCTGAGCAGTTCATGTTACAGCTGCCCAATACTTATGTATATCGACTTGGGGGCTTATTTGGTAAAAATCGCATTTTTGCTAAATACTTTGCCAATCGTATTTGCACAACGGGTGAACAGCCGGCCAATTTTGTCCATCTCGATGATGTTGTGCAGTTGATTATGTTGGCTTCTATCAAAGACCTAAGGCATCGTATTTACAATGTTGTGGCACCGATGCACCCAAAGAAAAAGGATGTGATCCTGGCCTCTGCGCAAAAGTATGGTTTCGATCTGCCATTGCAATTTGACCAAGGGGATCATTTTCAAAAAGTAGTCTGTGGAAGCCTGCTTCAAAAGGAGCTGGATTACCATTTTATTTGGCCCAATCCCTTGGAATTTTGAATTTGTTGAAATCCAAAAACTTTATCTTTTTAGAATAAAGTATAATTTGCTTTATAGAGAGTATAAATAATTAAATAATTTCATTATTTTAACGTCAGTTCTGCTAGGGAAATTTGTATAGAATATCGAAAGCTAAAATCTAGCATTGATTTTAGTTGATATTTTATATTTTCTAATGTATCTGTATGGATAAACAACTGGTAGATTTAATATTTTAGCGCATATAAAAGAACCATGACAAACGTAGAGCGACATCAATATATTTTAAAACAATTAAAAGAGGTGGGTATAGTCCAAGTGATTGACCTTTGTGAGGAACTTGGCGTATCTTCTGTTACCATCCGAAAGGATCTTACACTTTTGGAGGAGAGTGGTCTGCTTTTTCGGACCCATGGCGGAGCGACACAATACAATCCATATACGACAGATCGGACGGTATTTGAAAAAGAGAAACTTCGTTCGGACGATAAAAGTAGAATCGGGAAGAAGGCTGCTGAGATGATTGAGGAAAATGATTCGATTATTATTGCTTCCGGAACAACAATGCAATCGTTGGCCAGGCAGATTGTACCGAAGGGAAATATCACTGTGGTAACTTCAGCGCTGAATGTTGCCATGGAGCTAATTAAATACCCATCAGTAGAAATTATGCAGATGGGAGGTACATTACGCAAAACTTCTACTTCAGTCACTGGGAAATATGCTGAAAATTTACTACATGATTTTTATTGTAGTAAGTTATTTTTAGGGGTGGACGGAATAGATCTGGAGTATGGTGTGTCAACATCCAGTGCGCAAGAAGCCCAATTGAATCGTATCATGATAGATACAGCTCAGAAGGTCGTTGTGCTCGCTGATTCGTCTAAATTCGGAAGACGTAGTTTTGGACGAATTTGTGGCTTCGAAAAAATCGATATTTTGATTACAGATGATAAAGTGAGTGCTGGATTTGTGGAATCGTTAGAGAAGTCCGGTGTGCATGTGGTGGTGGTCTAGTTTTCTATTTAACGCTCGGGCGATGAGTTAATAAGGAACAGTTGTCGCAAGTATACTGCAAACTTTGTTATAGGAATATCTAATTTGATAGTGTTTGTGCGCAGGTACTATAAACAGAAAGGCTTCTTAATAGATTAAGAAGCCTTTCTGTTTATAGTATAATTTTATCTTTAGCTGAGTGCGGGCTCTTGCTGACTCAAGCAATGAAAACTACCCAGTCCCCAGATAATGTCTACTGAATTAATTCCGACAACTTTCCGTGTCGGAAAGCATTCCTGAATAATATCCAATGCTCTCTGGTCATTAGGATCGTTGAAAATTGGAACAACGACAACATCATTTGCGATATAAAAATTTGCATATGATGCCGGAAGTCTGGTGTCCTCATAGATCACTGCTGCTGGCATCGGTAGTTCAACGATATTAAGTGATTCTCCGCTTAATAATTTGAAGGAACGAAGTGTTTCTAGATTTTCCTGGAGGATGGCATAATTTTCATCTTCCGGATTTTCTTCGACAACAGTTAAAACAGTATTTTCATTGACAAAACGTGTAATGTCGTCAATATGACCATCTGTATCGTCTCCAATGATTCCGTCGCCTAGCCATAGTACCTGATCTTGTCCATAGAATTCTTTGAGGTAAGTCTCAATCTGTTCTTTTGTATAACCAGGGTTTCTGTTTTCATTGAGCAGACATGCTGTTGTTGTCATCACAGTTCCGGCTCCGTTGAATTCGACAGAACCACCCTCCATAACGATATTCGGTGTGAATAAAGGAAGGTTGAACTTTTTGGCTATCCGTGTAGGAACGACATCATCCAGGTCGAAAGGTGGATACTTGCCACCCCAGGCGTTATATCCCCAGTCAACAACTGCTTTTGTATCTGAATTTTGATTGATCAGGAAAGCGGGGCCGTGATCTCTACACCAAGCGTCATTGGTTGGATTGAAATAAAATTCAATATTGCTAAAATCGGCCGTTACTTTTTTCAGTTCTGCGATGGCGAATGCCTTCATATCTTCGTCAGCAACATTAATTCGGACTTTCTGTCCAGCAGCAACAGCTTTAATAAACTCGCAATAGGGCTGGTATATGGTGTCAATTTTTCCAGGCCAAGATTCCTCTTTATGAGGCCAGCTCAACCACAAAGCTTCTTGTCTTGCCCATTCCGCGGGAAACGAAAAACCTTGTTTTTTTGGGGAGTTATCAAAATATGCCTGTGTGAAAGTGCTTTCTTGTTCCATGCTTTAAAATGTAAAAAGCCATTTTAATCTGCTCTTCTTTTGATGAATTACAAGATTAAAATGGCCAATATGATTTGATATTAGTCTTCGTCGATAAAACGTTTGGTGATTGGAGAATATGTCTCAATTCTACGATCTCTCAGGAATGGCCAGTGTTTTCTGAAATAATCAGATTCGGCTAGATCCAGTTCAACTACTTCAATTTCTTCTTTATCGTGAGAAGCGAGGTACAACAGTTTACCTTGTCCATTTGCCACAAAGCTTCCGCCCCAGAATTTCATGGCGCCATCCTGCTCAAATCCGACACGGTTGACAGATACTACTGGCACACCATTTGCCACAGCATGAGAGCGTTGAATGGTTTGCCAAGCATTGTACTGATCTTTGTTGGTTTCTTCGTCCTGATCTGTAGCCCAGCCAATCGCGGTAGGGTAAAATAAAATTTCGGCACCCATTAATGCGGTAATCCTTGATGCTTCGGGATACCATTGGTCCCAACAGATTAATATACCTATTTTACCAAATTTTGTTTTAAATACTTTATAACCAAGGTCACCCGGAGTGAAATAGAATTTCTCATAAAATGCTGGATCATCTGGGATATGCATTTTACGGTATTTGCCTAAATAGGAGCCATCAGCATCTAATACGGCAGTTGTATTATGATAAAGACCTTCAGCTCTTTTTTCAAATAATGAAGCGATAATAACGACTCCTGCTTCTTTTGCAACAGCGGACAGGGCATCTGTGGATGGACCAGGGATAGATTCAGCCAGTGCGAAATTGTCATAATCTTCTACATCGCAGAAATATAAAGAGGTAAAGAGTTCTTGCAGACACACAATTTGCGCACCTTTTGCAGCGGCTTCTTTTACTTTAGCGATAGCTTTTTCGAGATTCTCTTGTTTGCTTGCGGTACAGCTCATCTGTACAACTCCAACTTTTACTTTGCTCATTCCTTCATGCTTATTTAATTCGAGCACAAAGATACTATTCTTAATTTAGATTTGATTGTCACCCGAAAAACAAAAAAGAGCTCTTAGAGCTCTTTTCTTAATCTTGCAACTGGTATGTTTAAAGCTTCACGGTATTTGGCTACCGTTCGACGAGCAATATTGTAGCCTTTTTCTTTGAGAATTTCGGTCAATTTCTCATCGGCAAGTGGTTTGCGCTTGTTTTCTTTCGCAATACATTCTTCGAGTATTTTCTTAACCTCTTTATTTGAAACCTCCTCTCCGGAGTCTGTTTGGATTGCCTCGGAGAAAAATGATTTTAATAGAAATGTGCCAAATTCAGTCTGTACATATTTAGAGTTTGCTACACGGGAAACGGTTGAGATATCCATGTCGATCTTATCGGCGATATCTTTTAAGATCATGGGTTTCAATTTACGGTCATCTCCGGTAAGAAAATAATCGTATTGGTACTCCATGATCGCATTCATTGTCTTGAGCAGTGTCTGCTGGCGTTGTTTGATTGCATCAATAAACCATTTTGCCGAATCGAGTTTTTGTTTGACAAACTGTACCGCTTCTTTCATCTTTTTATCCTTTTGATCGGATTTTTCGTAATGTTCAAACATGTGCTGATAGTCCCGGCTTATGCGAAGTTCTGGTGCATTACGTCCATTCAGGGTTAAATGTAGGATGCCATCATTGTTGCTGATATGAAAGTCTGGGATAATATGGAGTTGTTTTCCGGCTACAGCCCCTGAGTCACCCGGTTTGGGGTTGAGCTTTAAGATTTCATTAACGACATTTTTCAGGTCCTCAGAAGATACGCCTAATGATTTCTCTAGTTTGTCATAGTGCTTTTTTGTGAACTCATCCAGGTAATTGGAGACGACTTTTATAGCGAGTTTGATGGTCGGGTTGTTCGTGTCTTTCTTTTGTAATTGTATCAAAAGACATTCTTGCAAATCTCTGGCACCGATTCCTGCGGGTTCAAAATCTTGGATCACTTTTAGCATTTCTAATACTTCATGCTCCTCGGTCATTACATTTTGACCGAACGCCAGGTCATCTACCAGATTGATGATCGGACGTCTTAAGTAACCGTCGTCATCCAGGCTGCCGATAATTTGTTGACCCACTAAAAAGTGCTTATCATCTAAAGCGAGAAGGTCTAATTGTTGTTGTAATTGTTCATAGAATGAATGTTGAATAGCAACGGGCATCTCTTTTCTTTCATCATCGTCATCACCGTAATCATATCCATTTCCGTAATCTTTGTAGTCGTCTTCTTGTATATAGTCCTCCAAACTGAAATCATCTGAATCGAATCCTTCTTCGTTGTCGAAGTTGTCATCCGGATCTTTATCTGGATATTCTTCTATTGGATCGGTCATATTAGTCAAGCTACCATCTTCTAATGCGGGGTTTTCTTCTAATTCTTCTTTTATTCTGGCATCTAATGAAACTGTTGGTACCTGCAACAATTTAATAAATTGAATTTGTTGTGGAGACAGTTTTTGTAATAGCTTTTGTTGTAATGTCTGTTTTAACATGCTAATAGTTGACTAGTTTACATCTAAATTTAAACAAATATCATTATTATTTTAAAATAAAATAGATAATAAATCAAAATTAGGTATAATATTTGCGGAACCCGTAGGCTAACTTATTGATCTAAACAATGTCCTTCTTCATTTTTTTTGCTGTTTTAATTCCATAAATTGGAAATAGCAGGTCCTGTATAGGGTATTTTTGCTGAATGTCTCTGCTTGAATACATGCTGGTTTTTTATTGTTAAAAAATGTAAATAGTTGATTAGGGACATTTATTTAGTTGTATATTTAGCCCCTGAAACAGATATAAACGCATATTGGGCGGGGGGATAAAACCTTTTGGTGATTCAATATGTTGAATATAAGATAAATTTCCATTTATGTTTAGACGTATTAAGAATCGGATTCTTCGTTATCTCGTTATTGCAATATATTTTGTTATAGTTTTGGTTTGTGCTATACAACTTAATTTTTTGTGGCTTTTTGGCTACTCGCCTACAAAAAAAGATATCATTATGCCAAGTGTCAATATTTCGACAGAGCTGTATACTGCCGATAGTGTATTGATCGGGCGATATTTCGACGAGGATAGAAATCCAATTCCTTTTGACAGTATTCCTAAAACTGTTATTAATGCATTGATCGCAACAGAGGATGTACGTTTTTATTCGCACAATGGTGTTGACTTTTTGGGGCTCGGTTCGGGTATTGTCTCTACATTAAAGGGGGATAAACGTGGAGCGAGTACGATAACGCAGCAGCTTGCCAAGAATCTTTACCGCACCCGTTATAATAAGGCGGGGGGGCTATTGACCCGTTTACCTGTTGCGGGTTTGGTCGTTACCAAATTTAAAGAGTGGATGACAGCCTATAAGTTGGAGCAACGGTATACGAAGAACCAAATTTTGGAAATGTACCTCAATACAGTTTCTTTTAGTAATAATGCGTATGGAATAGAAACCGCAGCAAAACGTTATTTTTCAAAAGGAGCAAATCAATTGAATCAAAATGAAGCGGCTGTATTGATCGGTATGTTAAAGGGAACGACCTTATATAATCCGATCAGAAATCCGGAAAAATCATTTGACCGCAAAAACACGGTGTTGAGCCAAATGCATAAGGGGGGCTTTCTGAAAAAAGAAGAGTATGATGCGTTGGTTAAGGAAAAAATAATCTTGAATACCAATAATCAAGATGTAAATGCTGGAGGGGATTCCTATCTGCGTACAGCTGTAGCTAAGTGGCTGGAAAAATGGTCGGAAGAGAATAATTACGATATCTATACCGATGGTTTGAAGATTTATACAACCATCAACTCCAAGCTTCAGAAGCATGCTGAAGAGGCTGTCGCAAAACAGATGGCGGAATTACAACAGCGTTTAAATAACACCTGGGATGGCCAGGAGCCCTGGCGGGATCTCTCCGGAAAAGTGATACCAAACTTTTTGGAGAACTTAGCTAAGAAAACACCTTATTATGAGTTTCTGAGTAAAAAATATGCCAATACTCCAGATAGCATCAATTTCTTCTTGAATAAGAAGAAAAAAATGGAAGTCTACAATTGGAAGGATAAGGGCAAGATTGAAAAGGAAATGTCCACAATGGACTCCCTGAAATATTATGCCATGATGCTGAATGCCGGGATGATGTCGATGGATCCTTATTCAGGAGAAATTAAAGCTTGGGTAGGCGGGATAGATCATCAATATTTCAAATATGATCACGTGATGCAGGCCAAACGACAAGCGGGTTCGACATTTAAACCTTTTGTTTATCTGGCAGCCTTAGAGTCGGGTATGTCGCCTTGTGATAAGATTACGGATAAACCTGTTACAATAAAGATTGATAAGGGGGATTCTGTTGAAGTATGGGAACCTAAAAATGCGGATTGGAATTTTTCCTATCGGGAGATGACTTTGCGTCATGCCATGGCGAGATCCATCAATTCGGTTACTGTTCAGTTAACGGATATGGTGACACCGGCAAAAGTAGTGGATGCCGCTCAGCGTTGTGGTATTACAAGTAAGCTGAATCCTGTGGCTTCTGTTGGATTGGGGCCTAATGATGTGTCGGTATTTGAGATGGTCAACGGTTACTCGACGATGATGAACCATGGTGAGCGAGTTACGCCAGTACTGGTTTCCAAAATTGAAGATCACGATGGAAATGTGATTGCTACTTTTCAGGCCGAACGCAAGCAGGTGGTGGATAAACAGGATGCTTGGTTGATGACCTATATGTTGCGTGGTGGGATGGAAGAGCCAAGAGGTACATCGCAGGGCTTATGGGAATGGGATCTTTTTGATAAAGAAAACGAAATTGGTGGGAAGACTGGAACTTCTTCGGAATATGTTGATGGTTGGTATATGGGTGTGACTAAGGATTTAGTCACCGGAATCTGGGTTGGATGTGATGAAAGAAGCATACACTTCAAGAATTCGCATACCGGTGAAGGTTCGCGGACGGCTCTGCCTATATTTGGTGTGTTTTTGGAATCTGTTTATAAGGATAAGCAATTGGGGTATACGCAGGGTAAATTCCCTGAATCTACAGTTGAAATCACGAAATCTTATAAATGTGAGACGCCGCGTTATAGTGATCCGGAACCAGAACAAAGTGATTCAACAAATATTGATGAGCAGACAGACGAGGGGTTAATTGGGCCTGAAGAGGAGTCTACTGAGGGAGCTACTGAGCATAATAACAATGGAGGTAGTGTCAGTGAAAACATAGGGGCATTGGAGCAGAGCTCGTCGACGTAAATTGATTAAGCTTTTATCCTGTTTTGGATATATACAGATAACTGGCTGCCTAATGAAAATTGGGTGGCTTTTTTGTTTTATTATATATGTATGGTTAGGCCGCGAAATTGGTGTTTCTTTTTGGGTAGGCTTGATGCTGTTGCGGGTAGAGGTTATTCCAATTCGGGTTGTTCTTGCGAATAACTCTTTCTATTTGCATGCGTGTGAAATTTTGCAATTCGTTCATTCTCTTTTTTGCACATGCTAATTTTGAAAAAGCTTCGGAATAGATTATCCTGTTTAAATGGGGACCCTGTTGAAGAATAAAGCTATTGGCTTGTTGGAGTTCCATTACTGTGCTAAACATGTTGGATGTGAAGTCGATTTCAAAGTATCTTCTATTGTTGTCCGTTACTATATATACAATAAAATTGCTCATAATGCTAAATAATTTGGATGTTTAAATTTTATTTACTAATTTTATTGGCACAATATTACTAATAAATTTAGTTTTTGCAAAATATTTTTTGAAAAAATAATATGTCAAATATTTCGTCCAACTTGAAATTCCTTCGAAAAGGAAAGAAAATTACGCAGCAGCAATTTGCTGATATCATGGAGATTAAGCGCGCTTCTGTCGGTGCTTATGAAGAAGATAGAGCGGAGCCTAAATACGAATTGCTAAAGAAAATTGCCGAGTTTTATGGGTTAACCATGGATGAATTGGCGAATGATGTGATTGATGAGAAGTGGAAGCCGGTACCCAAAAGCAATGCGTCTAATCTCAGGGTATTAAGTGTGACTGTTGATGGTGATGACCGCGAAAACATTGAGCTTGTGCCGGTTAAAGCAAGCGCGGGTTACCTGAATGGCTATGGTGATCCGGAGTATGTCGCTGAGCTTCCGAAGTTTTCACTACCCATGTTTGGGCAGGGGACTTTTCGGGCCTTTGAGATCAAAGGAGATTCGATGTTGCCATTGCCCTCAGGATCCATTATTGTGGCGGAATATGTCGAAAATTGGCATGATATAAAACCGGGACATACTTATATCGTTGTATCCCGGGAAGAGGGAGTTGTCTACAAGCGTATTGCCTTTAAATTTAAAGAGGATAAAGGTTTGAAGCTTGTTTCTGATAATAAAACCTACGAACCATACTGGGTTGAGACCCCTGATATTTTAGAGGTGTGGCGGGCGAAAGCTTTTATTAGTACTCAACTGCCGGAGCCAACTCCTGAGCCAACAATGGAAACATTAACCAGTATGATGGCACAGATGCAAAAAACAATTAATGCAGTCGTTGATAATTCGAAATAACAGAAAAAATACTTCCGTTGCTGTTTGGGTATTTGTTTTTTATTTTATAAAATACTATATTTGCATATCTGAAAGGAAGGGGGCTCGTATTGCCCCCTTTTTTTAATACAATTAATTTAGCATTCTAGGCAGTAGAACAATGCAAGATGTAGAAAAAAGAGTCATTGAACTCATAGCGGAAAAAATAGCAGATCGCGAGGATTTGTTTATTGTTAGTGTAAAGATGCGTCCAAATAAGATTTTGGAGATCCTCTTAGATGGGGATAACGGGGTTAGTATTGATGATTGTGCGCAAGTGAGCCGCCATGTCGGTTTTCATTTGGAGGAGGAAAATGTCGTTGATAATGCCTATCGTTTGGAGGTTTCGTCACCGGGTATCGATTCAAATTTCGTCAATAATCGGCAGTATCAGAAAAATATAGGTCGTACTGTACAGGTTAAGTTGGACGATAATACAAAAATTGAGGGAACGTTATTGGCGGCGGATGAGACAAAGATCAGCATTCTTCAAAAAGTAAAAGAAAAAGGTAAAAAAGCGCAAGAGGTGGAAAAAGAACTTCCTTTTGATCAAATAAAAGCAACAAAAGTGGTAATTTCATTTTAAAAATAATGAGTAACAGCAACATCAATCTGATAGACTCTTTTCAGGAGTTTAAAGAGTTTAAGAATATCGATAGACCTACGGTCATTACAGTATTGGAAGAGGTTTTTCGTAGTATGATCCGTCGTCGTTTCGGTACGGATGAAAATGTGGATGTTATCGTGAATCCAGATAACGGGGATTTGGAGATTTGGAGAACGCGTGTCGTTGTTGAAGATGAATTTTCTGAGGATGATGATCTTGAAATCGAGTTGGCGGAAGCGAGAAAACACGATGAGGACCTTGAAGTAGGCGATGATTTTATCGAACAGATCACTTTGGAAAGCTTTGGACGTCGTGCTATTTTGGCTGCTCGTCAAACGCTTGTTTCTAAGGTATTAGAACTTGAGAAAGACGAAGTCTTCAAAAAATATAAAGATAGAGAAGGGGAGTTGGTTATTGGTGAGGTTTATCAGATCTGGAAGAAAGAGATCTTGGTGTTGGATGAAGATGGCAATGAGTTGATTTTACCTAAATCAGAGCAAATCCCTGCTGATTATTTCAAAAAAGGCGATGGTATCCGCGCGGTAGTTCATAAAGTGGATATGATGAACAACAATCCAAAAATCATTATCTCACGTACTGCACCAGCGTTTTTACAACGTTTATTTGAGCTTGAGGTTCCTGAAATCTTTGATGGTCTGATTACGATCAAGAAAATTGTCCGTGAACCAGGGGAGCGTGCTAAAGTGGCGGTTGAGTCTTATGATGACCGTATCGATCCGGTTGGAGCCTGTGTGGGTATGAAAGGATCACGTATTCACGGTATTGTTCGAGAATTGCGTAATGAGAATATTGATGTGATCAATTTCACTACAAACCATTCGTTATATATCGCACGTGCTTTGAGCCCTGCTCGGATCAGTTCAATTAAGATTGACGAAGAAAACAAAACTGCTGCTGTATACTTAAAATCGGATCAGGTTTCGTTGGCAATTGGTCGTGGTGGACATAATATTAAATTGGCTGGTAAATTGACTGGTTATGAGATTGATGTTTATCGTGAGAATGATGAATTTGATGAGGATGTGGATATCGAAGAATTCAGTGATGAAATTGAAAGCTGGGTTATTGATGAATTGAAGCGTGTAGGTTTGGATTCTGCAAAATCTGTTTTATCACTTAGCGAAGAAGAACTTGTTAGACGTACCGATTTGGAAGAAGATACCATTCGTGATATCCTACGTATATTGCAAGCTGAATTTGAATAAAATTCAGCCTGTTAATTTTTTTCTATCTAACATTCGGAATAAATTGTTTATGGATGGAAAAAAACATATTTTTGTAATTATATTAAAATAGTTTATATTATAGATGACTGAAGGAAAAGGAACAAACTTGCTTAAAGCAGCAAAGGAACTCAACATCGGGATACATACTGCCGTGGAATGTTTAGTGAAAAAAGGATATGATGTAGAAGCAAAGCCTAACACTAAATTGAGCGGAGAGATGTATGGTGTGCTGTTAAAAGAGTTTCAGGGAGACAAATCACTGAAAGATGAAGCTAAACAAATTGTTATTGGCAAAATTCGTCGTGAGGAGTCGCCGTCCACTTCTCCTAAAGAATCGTCTAGAAATGAGGATTTTGAAGAACATGAGGAGCCAAAAGAAATCTTGGTTAAGAATACTGTAGAAATCCCATCTGTCAAAGAAGTCACTCCTGCCAAGCCTGAGGAACCTGTTCATCAAGGTGGTATGAAAGTGGTTGGCAAAATTGATCTTGATGCCTTGAATAGAGGTGGTCACAAGGGTAAAAAAGAGGAGCCTTCAAAGGAGGAGCCTAAAGTTACGCATGACGCGCCTGTAGAGACTAAGGCCGTAGAGAAAGTAGTAGAGCAGAAAGAAGCCGAAGTTAAAGCTCCGGTCATCGAAGCGAAAAAAGAAGAAACAAAGGTTATAGAGCAAAAAGCCGAAGTAGTGGCACCTCGGGTGGAAGCTCCCAAACCTGAAGTAGATAAAACTGAAGTAAAAGCAACTCCGGTTGTAGAGACAAAAACCGAACCTGTGAAGGTAGAAGAAAAGAAAAAAGACGAAACAGCACCTAAAGCTGCTGTACCAGTAACTCCAAAAGTGGAGCCTGTGAAAAAAGAAGGCGATGATATTATTTCTGCTCGTGCAGAAAGATTGACAGGTCCTAAAGTAATTGGTAAGATTGAATTACCTTCTGCTAGACCTTCGCACAAACCTGTGGCATCATCTTCAAATGCTGGAAACAATAATGAGAAACGTAAGCGTAAGCGCACGAATCCTAATGGTCCAGTAAATCCGAATGCGGGACAAGGTCAGGGGCATAACAACCAAAACCGTGGTCCTCGTGATGGAAACAATAACCACAACCGTGACCAACAAGGGAACAGAGGTGGCAATCAAGGTAACAACAACAATCCGAACAACCGTCCGGGACAAAACAACCAGCATCCAGGCAGACCGGGGCAGGGTGGAAACAACCAGCATCAAGGTAGACCGGGACAAGGTGGAGCAAGGCCACAACATGGTCGTTTTGACAATAGAGGAAAAGGAAGACCTGTTGAAAATAAAGAGGAACCTTCTGAAAAAGAAATCCAAGATCAAATCAAAGCAACACTTGCTCGTTTAAGTGGAGCAGGTAAATCCGGTAAATTTGCACAACGTGCGAAGTTGAGACGTCAGAAACGTGATGATGTCGCTCAACATGCGGAAGAAGCTGCAATGGAGCAAGAGTTGATGGCGAAGGTATTGCGTGTAACAGAATTTGTTACAGCAAATGAGCTTGCAAATCTGATGGATGTTCAAGTCACACAGATTATCGCAACTTGTATGAGTTTAGGTATGTTTGTGTCTATCAACCAACGTCTAGATGCGGAAACTTTGACTATCGTAGCAGATGAGTTTGGCTATCAAGTTGAATTTATTAAACCTGAAGATGAGGAAACTGCGGAACTGGAAGAAGCAGATAATGAGGCGAATTTGGTGTCTAGAGCTCCAATCGTAACCGTAATGGGACACGTTGACCACGGTAAAACATCTTTGTTGGATTATATACGTAAAGCAAACGTTACTTCTGGTGAAGCCGGTGGTATCACCCAACATATTGGTGCATACGCGGTGAAATTGGATGATGACCGTAAAATTACATTTTTGGATACACCGGGTCACGAAGCCTTTACGGCGATGCGTGCACGTGGTGCCAAAGTAACGGATATCGTTATTATCGTTATTGCAGCGGACGACGCAGTCATGCCACAAACGAAAGAGGCGATCAATCACGCGCAAGCAGCAGGTGTACCAATTGTATTTGCATTTACGAAAGTGGATAAACCGGGTGCAAATCCTGATCGTATCCGTGAGCAGCTTTCTGCAATGAATATCTTGGTTGAAGATTGGGGTGGTAAATTCCAAGCACAAGAGATCTCTGCAAAAACTGGGGAAAATGTTGACCTTCTTTTAGAAAAAGTTCTTTTGGAAGCTGAAATGTTGGATTTGAAAGCTGATCCGAAAAAACGTGCTGTTGGTTCGGTGATTGAGGCAGCGTTGGACAAAGGTCGTGGTATTGTGACTACAGTATTGATCCAAGGAGGTACTCTTCGTGTCGGAGATCCAATTTTGGCAGGTTCGCATTCTGGTAAGGTGAAAGCACTAACCAATGAAAGAGGTGAACGTGTTAAAGAAGCGGGACCTTCTGTACCTGTACAGATTTTGGGTATGGCTGGAGCACCTACAGCTGGGGATAAGCTTTATGTTCTTGAAAGCGAATCTGAAGCTAGAACGGTAGCAAACAAACGTCTTCAGTTACAACGTGAACAAGGTATGCGTGCAACGAAACATATTACCTTGGATGAGATCGGTCGTCGTTTGGCTATCGGTAACTTTAAGGAACTTAATATTATCGTGAAAGGTGATGTGGATGGTTCTATCGAAGCATTATCAGATTCATTGTTGAAATTATCAACAGATGAGATCCAGGTGAATATTATCCATAAATCAGTAGGTGCGATCTCTGAATCAGATGTATTATTGGCATCTGCTTCTGATGCGATCATCATTGGTTTCCAAGTACGTCCAACACAAAATGCGCGTAAATTGGCTGAGAATGAGCAAATCGACGTTCGTCTGTACTCTATCATCTATGATGCTATCGAAGAGATTAAATCTGCGATGGAAGGTATGTTGGCTCCGAAATTTGAAGAGAAAATTGTTGCTGAGGTTGAAATCAGAGAAACATTTAAAATCTCTAAAGTGGGTACCATTGCGGGATGTATGGTTAGAGAAGGTAAAATCAATAGAAATAATGATATCCGCATAATCAGAGAGGGTGTGGTTATCCATACTGGTAGATTGGCTTCCTTGAAACGTTTTAAAGACGACGTGAAAGAGGTTGCACAAGGTTACGAGTGTGGTTTGAATATTGACCGTTTCAACGACATCCAGGTAGGTGATATCGTAGAGGCTTACGAACAAGTAGAAGTAAAACGTAAATTGTAATTTTCGATTTACGACCTAATATAAAAGCGTTGATGAAAATCAACGCTTTTATTTGTTTCTAACGCTCATATAACTCTATCGGAAGTTGATCTGGATCGGCAAAAAAAGTGAACCTTTTTTGTGTTAGTTCGTCGATCCTTATCCCTTCATGTACGATACCTGCCTGTTCTAATTTATGTATTTCCGCATCCAGATTATCGACTTCAAAAGCTAAATGTCTTAAACCAGCAGCTTCAGGAAAACTTGGTCTATTAGGGGGAGATGGAAAGGAAAATAGTTCAATGATGTAGGTTTCGTTGAGTTTTAAATCCAATTTGTATGAATCCCGTTCTAGCCGATAGTGTTCCTGCCAGATTTCAAGGCCGAGGACCTCGGTATAGAATTTTTTTGACCGCTGATAATCGCTACATATGATCGCAATATGGTGTATTTTGTTTAAGCTTAATTTCATTTTGCTCTTTCGTATTGTTTTGGCCAGGGGATATCGACGGATAATTCTTTTGCAAAGTGTAAAGGGAGATGTGGATCATCTAAAAAACTCCGAGCGATCATAATTAAATCTGCCTGATCTTTCTCGATAATATCGGCGGCCTGAGTCGCTGTTTTAATAATGCCGACAGTAGCAGTTTTGCTTCCGGTTTTCTCTTTGATCGCGAGGGCGAATGGAAGTTGATAGGCAGGGCCAATATCAATTTTTTGATGGGAAACTGCTCCACCGCTCGATACATCAATGATATCAACTCCCTGCTCGGTCAGGAGCTGTGATAGCGCTATGGATTGATCCAGATCCCAACCATCCGGGGCCCAATCTGTCGCAGAAATACGTACCCATAAACTTTGCGCCGATATTTCCTGTTTTACCCGTTTGATGATCTCCAGCAGGAAGCGGATTCTATTTTCAAATGGACCGCCGAACTGGTCTGTTCGTAAGTTGCACAAAGGGGAGAGAAACTGATGGATGAGGTAACCATGTGCTGCGTGGAGTTCGATGATTTCGTAACCAGCTTGAATAGCTCTTTTGGTAGCTTGTCCAAACTGTTCGATGATTTCTTCGATCTCATTTGTTTTAAGCTCTTTGGGGACGTAATCTGTCGAATGGAAAGCCTGTGCCGATGGAGCGACAGTCTGCCATCCTAGGGCTTCTGAAGGGGCAAATTGACCACGACCAAGCCAAGGTTTGTTGCTACTGGCTTTGCGGCCTGCATGCGCGAGCTGAATACCGGGGATAGCATCATTTGCTTTGATAAAAGCTGTTATCTCTTTTAGTTTGTCAATATGTTGGTCATCCCATATCCCAAGGTCTCCATAGCTGATTCTACCTTCGGGTGCCACGGCTGTTGCTTCCTGTATGATTGCTGCTGCGCCTCCAATGGCAAATTGACCAAGGTGGACAAGATGCCAGTTGTTTGCAAAGCCATCTTCAGCAGAATATTGGCACATAGGGGAAACGACTAAGCGATTTTTCAGGTTTAAGGAACCGATGTTTATCGATGAAAATAGTTTACTCATAATTTGTTGTTTATATTAGACGGATGTAGTGAGCTCCTGTCTGAGAATGGTGTTGATAGATCACAAATAATTCTATTGCGAGCCTTTAGTGTTGTTAAAGGCTCGCAATAGTGGTTTTTATGGATTTGTAGACCATAGAGAGGCAGATTTTAACATCGCTCTTCTAGGCAATTTTAAATTCGCGATAATTAGTTCCGCGAAATCTTCCGGTTGCAATACTTTTTCGGGGTCGCCGTCCGTCAGACCGAGATCTTTGGACATATCCGATGCAATGGTACTTGGCATTAGGGTACAGACCCGAATGTTATTTTTACGTACTTCACGCATCAATGAATCTGCCAATCCAATAACACCAAATTTTGAAGCGCTATATGCTGAGGTCGTAGCTGCACCATTCAATCCTGCTGTAGAAGAGACCATGACAATATCACCCTGATTTTTTTCGATTAGTTGTGGCAGGACAGCTTTTGTAACAAAATAGGTTCCCAATAGATTAACATTGATAATCTCAGTCCATTCTTGCACGTCCATATCCATTACAGAGGAGAAGGAAGATATGCCGGCATTGTTGATAAGAATATCAAAGTAGCCAAAGGTTTCATTGAGATTATTAATTCCCTGTTGTACTGCCTCGTTATCTGATACATCAAATGCAGCATAAGTAACTTGTGTGCCTAACGTTTTGAGCTCATCGGCAGCCTGCTTCAATGCTGTTTCGTTTCTTCCTGTGATCGCAACGTGTACACCTTCTTTAGCCAATGCAACAGCAATGGCTTTCCCAAGCCCCTTTGCTCCACCTGTCACTAAGGCCCTTTTTCCTGTTATATTTTCCATAGTATAAAAGTAAGCATGATCTCATGGATTACTGTCAAATGAACCTCAAAAGACAGCCTATTTCACTTTTTTAATGATATTTTCTATAATCGGATAGGTATTGGCCCGCACTTCATCAAATTGATCTACAGGACGCCATTCTGCCTTTGTAATGTCTTCAGCTGTTTGTGGTATTAATTTCGGAACTTTATTAACGCCCATTTCATACCAATTGGTTGCCTTTAATACAAATTCTCCATTACGTAGATAGTATGTATGGTAGGATGTGATGATCTTTTTACCTAAATAGTTGATTTTAATACCACATTCTTCTTCTACTTCACGTACAGCGGCTTCTTTCATCTTTTCATTGTCTTCCACTTTGCCTTTCGGAAGATCCCATTTGCCCAAGCGGTAGATAAAAAGGTAATCACCATCACCATTTTTAACCAGTCCACCAGCAGCTTTAATGATTTTTAACTTGCTTTTTAGGTTTTGAAATACGGTTTCGAAATCCCTGTTGACGTAGAGATATGTCTTCGGGACTTTATCAATTTCAGATTGTTTGAAAAGTTTTTGAAGTTCAATGTCTTGAATACTAATTGTTTGCGTGTTTTTAGTTTTCGAAGGAACAAAATCGGCTAAAATTAGCACGGTTTCGTTCATATAAATTTTATAAATTTGCGCCATGAATAATTTAAATGAGGTTGAACAAAAAGTTGCTGAATCCTTATTGCAAATTAAAGCAATAAAATTGCAACCTAAAAGTCCTTTTACTTGGGCGTCGGGTTGGAAGTCTCCAATTTACTGTGATAACCGTATCACTTTATCTCATCCAGCGATACGTACGTATATTCGTCAGAAGCTTTCTAAGCTTATTCAAGAAGAGTTTGGATCTGTAGATATGATTTCTGGAGTAGCTACGGCAGGTATTCCACAAGGCGTGTTGGTAGCACAGGATTTGGGCTTACCATTTTCTTATGTTAGAAGCTCAGCTAAAGATCATGGACGTCAAAACATGATCGAAGGTGAAGTCGTCAGTGGGCAACGTGTAGTTGTGGTTGAAGATCTAATTTCGACAGGAAAAAGCAGCTTGATCGCGGTCAAAGCATTGCGTGAAGCGGGTTGTAATGTTGTTGGATTGGTTTCCATATTTACGTACGGATTACAACAAGCGACTGATAATTTTGCTGATGCAAAATGTCCTTATTTCAGCTTGTGTAACTACGATGCACTGATTCAAGTCGCAGCTGAAAATGGCTATGTCTTGGATGAGGATGTTGAAATTTTGAAAAAATGGAGATTGAACCCTGAAGGATGGGGTGAAAATTTTCAATAAAGATGAATAATTTACCGTTATGACTACTATTCAGAACACAACAGAAATCAACAGAAATGTCAGCGAGGTATTTGCTTTTTTAACTGATCTCAATAATCATGAGCAGTTAATGCCTGAAAATATCTATAATTGGTCTTCAACGTCGGATGAAGCGCGATTTACCATTCAAAATATGGCAAAATTAGCGCTAAGAGTGGAGGAGCGTGTAGAAAACCAATTGATCAAACTCATTCCTTCTGAAAAAGCGCCTTTCGAGGTTACATTGCGTTGGGAACTGCAAGCAGTATCAGAAATTGTGACCAAAGCTACGTTTATAATTGATGCAGATCTGAATATGATGATGAAAATGATCGCATCAGGGCCACTTCAGAAACTGATTGACTTTCAGGTGAACAAACTTAAAACTGTATTGGGATAGTAGGTCTTATTACGGAATATAACATAAAAAAAGCTCGATCTAAGATCGAGCTTTTTTTATGTTATTATGCAAGTCGCTCATTTACTTTTTTCCAATTGACGACATTCCACCAATTTTTAATATAGTCTGCTCTCTTGTTTTGATAATGCAAGTAATAAGCATGTTCCCAAACGTCGAGTCCCAAAACTGGGATGCCTTTTACTTCAGCAACATCCATTAACGGATTATCCTGATTTGGGGTAGAAGTTATTTTCAGGTTCCCCGAATCATCAAGAATCAACCAGGCCCAGCCTGAACCGAAGCGGCTTGTCGCTGCGGCGGCGAATTGCTCCTTAAATTTGTCTAATGAACCAAAGGATTTATTGATCATCGTTAACAATTTTTCTGATGGTTGACTAGCTTTGTCGGACAGGCTTTCCCAAAAGAAATTGTGATTCCATGCACCGCCAGCGTTATTTCTGGCTTTCGGGGAATATTTGGATATATTAGCTAAAAGCTGTTCCTCTGAAGTTTCTTTGATCGCCTCAGCAACAATAGCTTCGTTGACTGCATTGATATAGGCCATATGATGCTTTGTATAATGGATTTCCATCGTCAAGGCGTCAATATTGGGCTCCAATGCGGCATAACTGAAAGGTAACTTTACTTGGGAAAACTTTAAGGTAGCGGCATTTAATTCAGTTGCTTTCGCGGAAGCAATATCTTGTAATATTGATCCAGATACAGCAATACCCAATGTGGCTTTTGCTGCATTTTGAAGGAAGTTTCTGCGTGTTTGCATATAATCTTATTATAATAAGTTTCTATATAAATATAACGTGAAATTCTACAAATATTGTACAAGAATTGTCTGCCAATTGTAATACAACAAAATTGTTATAAAAGGTATCTGAAAAAGCCTATTTCCGTTCTGGTTTTTACATTTGTGTAAGCCAAAATTCGACAGTATATTTGAACTATGTACGCATTACGAATAGCAAAGATAATTCCCCAACCCAATAATAATATTACTTTTCAGTTGGAATCTCTTGCCGGCGACTATCCTAGATACAAAGCAGGGCAATTTATTACACTTTCATTTATGTTTGGTGATCGGGAGGTTCGTCGTTCCTATTCTTTTAATAGTTCGCCGGATTATGATGAGCCATTAAGTATTACGGTAAAACGTGTGGAAAATGGAGAGATCTCAAGATTGCTTCATCATACTATTGCTGAAGGGGATATCGTTCAAGCCATGGAACCACAGGGATTATTTACATATGAGCCTGATGCGTATAAAGTAAGAACCTTGTTTTTATTTGCAGCAGGTATTGGTATAACGCCCTTATATTCCATTCTTAAAACGGCGCTGCTTGTTGAAGATAAGTCTAAGGTGGTACTGGTGTATAGCAACAGTGCCTCTGATCAAACGCCATTCCGTGAGGAGCTGGAGGAATGGGCTATGAAATTCCCCGATCGTTTAACGATTGTCTGGATTTATTCCAATAGTAAATATCTGATGAAAGCCCGACTGAATCGGGATTATATTCTTTCCATTGTCAAGGATCATCTTGTTGGGGAAAAAGAGGAAGCACTATTTTATACCTGCGGACCGGTGATTTATATGGATTTATGTCGTTTTACACTTTTGGGTATGGGCTTCGATGCCAATCAGATTAAGAGAGAAACATTTTTATTGCCCGAAAATGAAGAGGATGATGACGATGAATCTGAAAAGGAAATTGATACGACATCCTATCGAATCAAATTACATTTTCAAGGCGAAAGCTATGATCTTGAGGTCCCGTATAATAAATCTATTCTGGATGTAGGACTGGAGCATAAAATCAAGCTACCCTATTCTTGTAAATCTGGCATGTGCAGTACATGTATCTCACAATGTTCCAAGGGGAAAGTCCGAATGGATTATAACGAAGTGTTAACCGATCGGGAAATGGAAAATGGGCGTATCTTGTTGTGCACGGGGCATCCTACTGTTGAAGGAACAGAAATTGAGGTACTTTAAAAAACAGGTTGTATTTATCTCGTTTGTTTGATTAATTGCGGGTATTCCCGAATAATATTTTAATATATTATTTATTATTATCTATTTGTTCTGCTATGTGCTGCAATTAAAATTGCATTTAAAAGCAAATTTAGCTAAGTTTGGGTATAACCGTTTTTTATATCCAACTATTATGGGAAAATTACTCTGGGGCCCGATAGGAGAACAAAAATCTCAATCTGAGATCAATAAATTCAAACAGTATATCGAACAACGATATCAATTATCCTTCGCGTCTTATCATGATCTACGGACATGGTCAACGTCAACTATCACTGATTTTTGGCAGGATGTCGCAACTTACTTTACTATAAAATTTCATTTTGGTTTTAGCAGTGTATTCGCTTATCCAGTGGACAGCAACAGCTTGTTTGGATCGACCTGGTTTAGGGAGGCGACATTAAATTATGCTGAACATATATTTCGCTGTGACACGGGTACAGATACCAACGTATTTGCACATTCCAATGGGTTCCTTCAGCGTTAATTTCACAACCATTAGTTACATACATACGAAGGTAGAAATGGTGAGCAAAAAGGATGCGGCCAATGTTAATCAGTTGATTTAGGAAAACCTATTAATGATAAAATCAAACATCAGTTTGAAATACTTTTAATCCAATAACGCTAATAATGATAGATAAAACAGTAAAAAATGTACAAGAAGCCTGCAATGGCATCGAAGACGGAATGACCATAATGTTAGGTGGCTTCGGGCTTTGCGGCATTCCCGAAAATTCTATTGCCGAGCTGGTAAAAAAAGAAGTGAAAGATTTAACCTGTATTTCTAATAATGCGGGTGTTGATGATTTTGGTTTAGGCTTACTTTTACAAAAAAAGCAAATCAAAAAAATGATTTCATCTTACGTTGGCGAAAATGCCGAATTCGAAAGGCAGCTTCTAAGCGGCGAATTGGAAGTAGAACTAATCCCGCAAGGCACTTTGGCGACACGTTGTATGGCTGCAGGATACGGAATGCCAGCCATTTATACACCGGCAGGCGTTGGGACCGAAGTAGGTGAGGGCAAAGAAGTGAGAAACTTTAAAGGCAAAGATTATCTTTTGGAATATGCTTTCGATGCCGATTTTGCTATTGTTAAAGCATGGAAAGGCGACAAAGCAGGCAATCTTATCTATCGTTCTACCGCTAGAAACTTTAATCCTGTAATGGCTATGGCTGGTAAAATAACCATTGCCGAAGTTGAAGAACTGGTAGAGGTTGGTGAGCTAAATCCAGATGAAATTCATACTCCAGGAATTTATGTTCACAGAATTTTCCAGGGAGAACATTACGAAAAGAGAATCGAGCAAAGAACCGTAAGACCTAAAAACTAAATTATGGCATTATCTAAAGAACAAATTGCAAAACGTATTGCAAAAGAAATTAAAAATAATAGTTATGTTAACCTAGGTATCGGAATTCCAACTTTGGTGGCCAATTACATTCCAGAAGGGGTTAATGTGGTTTTGCAATCCGAGAACGGGCTTCTGGGGATGGGACCTTTTCCTATCGAAGGCAGCGAAGATCCAGATTTGATTAATGCGGGTAAGCAAACCATTACCACATTGCCGGGGTCTGCAACTTTCGATTCAGCGCTAAGTTTTGGGATGATTAGAGCCCAAAAAGTAGATTTAACCATTTTAGGTGCCATGGAAGTTTCCGAAAGTGGCGATATTGCTAATTGGAAAATCCCTGGAAAAATGGTAAAAGGAATGGGCGGCGCCATGGACCTTGTCGCCTCGGCCAAAAATATTATCGTTGCCATGCAACAAGTTAATAAAAGTGGTGAAAGTAAACTCCTCGCAGAATGCACACTTCCATTAACAGGTGTAAAGTGCATAAAAAAAATTGTCACTGAATTAGGCGTTTACGAAATTCTACCAGAGGGAGGTTTCCAGCTTTTAGAAAGAGCTCCAGGTGTAAGTGTTGAGGAAATAAGAACTGCAACCGCTGGAAAATTAATTGCCGATGAAAATATACCCGAAATGGTTTTTTAAGTAAGAAAAGTTACAAATAAATGGATTTGTAGCGTAGCAACCAAAGTGGGGGCTGACTGAATTTGAAATCATCAGTAAAATATGGCCAAGGTATAAACAATAAAAGGTTCGTGGAACCCTTTAAATAAAGCGCCCCTGTATCATGCGATACAGGAGCGCTTTTTTATTACTGAGGCAGTTATTGTCGTGTGGACGTTTTTCGTATTATATTTATACCTGAATTACCCCAACATTGTATCGTTCGACAATGGGCTTTTCATTAGCGGCTTCAATTCCCATGCTGATGACTTTTCTGGTTTCATCAGGGGCAATAATTCCATCTACCCAAAGTCGGGCAGCGGCATAATAGGGACTTAGCTGCTCATTATATCGGTCTTCAATGGATTTCAATAGTATATTCTTTTCTTCTTCATTGATTTCCTTTCCTTTGGCTTTTAGTGCTGATTCCTGGATCTGAAATAGCGTTTTACCAGCTGCGGCGCCGCTCATGACGGCCATCTGGGCGCTTGGCCAAGCATAGATCAACCGAGGATCATAGGCCTTACCGCACATCGCATAATTTCCCGCTCCGTAGCTATTTCCTACGATGAATGTAAATTTGGGTACGACGGAATTTGCCATTGCATTGACCATTTTGGCGCCATCTTTAATAATTCCACCTTGTTCGGATCGGCTGCCGACCATAAATCCAGTGACATCCTGAAAGAAGACAAGCGGAATGTTTTGTTGGTTGCAGTTCATGATAAAGCGTGCAGCTTTGTCTGCAGAGTCACTATAGATAACGCCACCCATTTGCATTTCCATTGCATTACCAGGTTTCTTTGCTTTAATGATTTCCCGTTGATTGGCGACGATACCCACAGCCCATCCATCTACACGTGCAAGCGCGCATACAATGGTTTTGCCGTAATCGGGTTTATACTCCTCCAGTGTTTCTGCGTCAACAATCGCTTCGAGGATGTCTTGCATGCGGTAAGGTTTGGTTCGATCTTCCGGAAGGATTTCTGCAATTTTTTCGGGGTCTGTTTTTGGAGGCAGGCTTTCTTTGCGATTGAAATTTGCTTTTGCATTCCCACCGATTTTGTCAATTACGTTTTTAATTGCTGTGAGGCAACTTTGGTCGTCGGGGAATTTGTTGTCTGTGACACCTGATATTTCAGAATGTGTGGAAGCGCCACCGAGTGTTTCGGCATCCACAGTTTCCCCAATAGCTGATTTAACCAAATAAGGGCCAGCTAGGAATACAGATCCTGTACCTTCGACAATGAAAGCATAGTCCGACATGATGGGTAAGTAGGCTCCGCCTGCGACACAGCTGCCCATAATCGCGGCAATCTGCGGAATGCCCATGGAGGACATGCGGGCATTATTACGGAATATCCGTCCAAAGTGTTCTTTGTCGGGGAAGATTTCATCTTGCATCGGTAAAAAAACACCGGCGGAATCCACCAGATATATTATTGGAAGATTGTTTTCCATCGCGATCTCCTGTGCACGAAGATTTTTCTTTGCCGAGATCGGAAACCAGGCTCCAGCTTTTACTGTGGCATCATTGGAAACGATAACACAAAGTTTGGATTTAACATAACCCAATACCGCTGCACAACCGGCATTGGTACAGCCTCCATGTTCTGTATACATGCCCTCTCCAGCAAACATACCTATTTCGAGGTACTCCCGGTCTGGATCCAGTAAGTATGCTATTCTTTCCCATGCCGACAGCTTACCTTTCTCTTTCAATTTTTTGATTTTATCGATGCCACCACCGAGTTTTAAATTTTCTCTTTTTTGGCGAAGTAATGCGAGCAGCTCCTTCATAGTTTATAATTCTGGTTTAAAAAGCGATATGATTAAGAATTTCTTATTTTTAGATAAATTTAAAATAAAATTTTAAAATATTTGCAATTTTATTCCTAAATATTTTGATATATTTGAATTGTATTACCGATTGTAAATTTAATATTCATGCTTATGTTTATTGAAAATAAACAACAAATGGATATGATCAGACAGAGTGCACGAGATTTTGCACAGTATCATATCAAACCTTATGTGATGGAATGGGATGAAGCCCAAATATTTCCAATAGAAGTTTTTAAAAAATTAGGTGAACACGGTTTCATGGGCGTTATCGTTCCCGAGGAATACGGAGGTTCGGGCCTAGGTTATCAGGAGTATATCACCGTACTGGATGAAATCTCCAAAGTTTGTGGATCGATCGGACTTTCGGTGGCGGCACATAACTCATTATGTACCAATCATATTTTGAGTTTTGCTAATGAAGAACAGAAGAAACGCTATCTTCCGAAATTAGCTACTGCGGAATGGATTGGTGCTTGGGGCCTCACAGAGACTGGTTCAGGCTCGGATGCCGGTGGTATGACCACCTTTGCCGAAAGGGATGGAGATTATTATGTGCTGAATGGTTCGAAGAATTTTATTACACATGCCATTAGTTCGAGTGTCGCTGTTGTGATCGCCCGGACGGGGCAAAAGGGTGATAAAAAAGGAATGTCCGCCTTTATTGTCGAAAAGGATACGCCAGGGTTTACTGCAGGAAAAAAAGAAAATAAATTAGGCATGCGTGCTTCGGAGACTGCATGCTTATTTTTTGATAACTGTAGGATTCATCGTGACCAGCTCATCGGTGAGGAAGGTCAAGGATTTGTGCAGGCTCTAAAGCTTTTGGATGGCGGAAGAATCTCCATTGCAGCCCTTTCTTTGGGTATTGCACGTGGTGCTTATGAATGTGCGTTAAAATATGCACATGAAAGAGAGCAGTTTGGGAAGAAGATTTATGATTTTCAGGCGGTTTCGTTTGCCTTGGCAGATATGGCTACCCAAGTAGAGGCGAGTGAGCTATTGACCCGTCAGGCGGGGTATCTCAAAGATCATGGGGAACGCGTATCCAAAATTGGCGCAATGGCCAAACTGTATGCTTCTGAGGCGGCAGTAAGTGTTTCAAATGAATCTGTACAGATTTTTGGTGGATATGGTTTTACAAAAGATTATCCTGCTGAAAAGTTCTTTCGTGATGCCAAACTATGTACAATAGGCGAGGGAACATCCAGTATTCAGAAGATGGTGATTGCGCGCGAAATTGAAAAAGATATTTTATAGTATAATATGAAAGATCAGGTTGTATTGGTCGATTGTCCACGAGATGCCATTCAGGGGCTGCATAATTTTATTGCAACAGACAAAAAGGTCAAACATATCAATGCGTTGATAGAAAGTGGCTTATTTGATGTGATTGATTTTGGTTCGTTTGTTTCTCCAAAGGCGGTTCCGCAATTGGCTGACACAAAAGAAGTCCTAAATGGCGTTTTGAAGAATGATCGGGTAAAGCTATTGGCAATTGTCGCCAATCTGAGAGGTGTTCAAGAGGCTGTTCAAGAGGAAAAAATAGATTTTATAGGTTATCCGTTTTCTATATCAGAAACCTTTCAGTTGCGCAATACGAATAGGGGGCTGGATGATTCTTATCAGCAATTGAAGGAAATGAAAACCTTGGCTGATACCTATGGTAAGGCATTGGTCGTGTATATTAGCATGGCTTTTGGTAATCCATATGGTGATCCATGGTCAGTAGATCTGGTTGAAGAATGGATCGATCGATTGATGCAGCTTGGTATAGCCGAATTTTCTTTGGCGGATACTACTTCAGAGGCGAGTGTTGGGCAGATTGCCGACCTCTTTGGTCTTGTCCGGACGCGATATCCGCAGCTCGCTGTAGGGGCGCATTTTCATGCCAGGCGGGAAGATAGTCTTGCAAAGGTTCAGGCTGCCTACGATGCAGGCTGCCGTAAGTTTGAAGGGGCATTATTGGGTTATGGTGGATGTCCATTTGCCAAAGATGATTTGGTTGGAAATATTCCGTCAGAAATTTTGCTGGATCTTTTTGATAGGGGGAGTTTGATGGAGAAGATGGCCCTGGAGGAGAGCTTTAGGCAGATGATCTTGTAGATAGAATAAATGGAAAAACTGAATTTCATAAAGGTACAACGCGAACAGCATGTGTTTATATTGACGCTGGCGCGATCGGAGAAAAGGAATGCTTTTAGTCCGACCATGGTGAGTGAGATTGCCTATGCTTTGGCAGTGGCTAATGCGGATCCAGAGATTCGTTTGATACAGGTTGAAGCTGAAGGGCCCGTATTTTGTGCCGGGATGGATCTGAAAGCTTTTGAAGATCCGTTGGTTGATGAGGCTAATCCTCGGATTCCCAAGGTCGAGAAATCGCTGGCCGAACTGTTTGCTAATTTAGATAAACCGTCGATATGTGTTGTTCGGGGCGATGTGATTGCGGGAGGGTTTTTAATTGCCCTATCCTGCACTTATTTGTTTGCCCTGCCGCAGGTGCGATTTTCGTTACCGGAAGTGAAGATCGGCCTTTTTCCTTTTCAGGTATTGGCGTTGCTCCTGGAGTATATGCCCGAACGGAAGGCAATGGATCTTTGTATTCAAGGTCGGTCTTTCTCGGCAGAAGAGGCACTGGAAAAGGAGTTGCTTTATGCGATTTTGGAACCAGAGGAGGCCGAATTAGATGCATTGAAAAGAGCTATTGTAGAGAATGCACCCTTGGCTATCGCAAAGGGTTTTGGGGCGCTTCGCAAATTGAAAGAAAATTCGTTGGTGGATAAATATGCGTTTCTTTTGGATGAGCTTGCTAAACTTCGTCAGACAGCCGACTTCAAAGAAGGGATGGCGGCAATGCGTGATAAACGAAAGGGAGAGTGGAAGAATCGCTGATCAAAAAGAACGGAAACTTGGTCTACTGGTCAAAGGAGAAAATTCCCAGGGAATAGAACTTAATACGATCAATAAAGCAAGACCAAACCAAATGAGTAAAATTTTAAAACGTCGATCATCTGTATCGGCGTTTTTGCTTTTTAGACTTCCAATGAGCAAAATGATTGCTGCGAGAATCATCATGCTGCTATGCTCCATTCCGAAAAAACGGATCTGTCGTAAGTGTACAGCTGTTTTAAAATGTGTCAGAAAATATTGTGTGATCGGACTTAATATATAGAGTATGATACCCATTAATGCTTGCATATAAAAAGCAATAATGACCGCCTTTTTTAAGAAATTATCGGTAGGGGTGAAGGGGAGTCTATTCTTTTGTTGATAGGCAAAACGTAATAAACTAACTATAAGAATGATCAAAACAATCCATCGCCAGGTGGAGTGTAAAGCTAAAATAAAGGCGTAAATAGAAGTCATAGCGATACAAAGATGAACATAAAATACATTAAAAAACACTTCAGTCAGCTGATTATTGTGACAACTGCGAAGCAGATTCGGGTTAAAAATGATTACTGAGTTCTATCGTCGAATGAGAAGATGATAAAAATGAGGCTTGAATTTAATGTTATTTTTTTGTTTATGTAGTGTTTGTAGTGTTTTGATTATTAATTATTTAAAATCTACATATGTCCGGTATTAACTTAAGGTTAATTGGTTTCTGAGTGCTGCAAACGCGGTTTTTGGCTAGATTGTATAGGGAAATTAGCTCAAAAAGTATGGTGGCGGATTCCAATTTTAATTTACTTTGGTGATTGGGGTGCGTAATGTGTGGTTTTTTATGTTTTTTAAGCGATTTGAGAGGTTTTTTGCTAGTTGCTTTACCTCTCGCTTCGTTGGATTAAAAAAGTGCTCTCAAGGTGCTAATTTTAAGTTTTTTGTGTTGCGGCGGTTTTAGATAGGTGCGAAAATAGTGCGTTCTGATCTTATTTTTTCATTATGAATTTCATAATTCATTTATTTAATGATCTTTTTATCAGTGTATATATGATTTTTATATAAACTTATTGTTTTCTGTTTTTACTGATTCTTAGTTATTATATAAGGTGCAGATCTCGCGAGCCTATAGCCTTTAAAATAGGGGCTACAGATTTATTTTTTTTTAAATATTTTTTGGAAACATCGAGAATTAGTATCTATATTAGTGTATTAATTAAATAATACAGTAGTATGATTACTATCCAAAATCTAAATTTTAGTTATAGTAAGTCCAGGCCACTCTTTCTTCAAATGGACCTCACTTTGAAGCAGGGGCATATCTATGGATTACTTGGAAAGAACGGCGCGGGTAAGTCTACCTTGCTCAAAAATATTGCCGGCTTAGTGTATCCAGTATCGGGGGTGGTTGAAGTCTTGGGACACAACCCAACTCGAAGGGAGCCCTCTTTGTTGCGGGAGATCAGTTTTATTCCGGAGGAGTTTTATTTGCCTGCGGTAAAATCAGAACAATTTTTAAAAGCCAATGCTGGGTTTTATCCCAATTTTGACCGGGAACATTTTTATCGCTTGATCAAAGAATTTGAAATTCCGGTAGAACAAAAATTGGCGGAGATGAGCTATGGTCAGAAAAAGAAATACATTATTTCCTTCGGTTTGGCTTCCAATACGAAAATTATCATTATGGATGAACCAACGAATGGGCTAGATATTCCTTCTAAGGCGCAGTTTCGTAAAATTATGGCTTCGGCCATCACAGACGACCGTTGTGTAATTATCTCAACCCATCAGGTACGTGATCTGGATAATCTGATTGATGCGGTCATTTTACTTGATGAGCATAAGGTAGCGCTGAATGCACCTGTTAACCTGATTACTGATAAGCTCTGTTTTAAAAAGATGAAGGAACTATCTTTTGATGTGCTGCATGCGGAGGAGGCGCTTGGAGGTTTCAATGTGATTCTTCCAAATACACTGGTGGAAGATTCCAAACTGGATCTGGAGTTGTTGTTCAATGCGGTGTTACAGCAAAAGGAAAAAATTACAAATCTCATTAAAGTCGATGAATATGTCAGACCTGTTTAATACTACACGTTTTTTTGCACTGATCCGTAGGCAATGGGTCGGTTTTGGACGAATATATCTGATGTCAATAGGTGTAATCGCAGGCGTAATCTTTTGTTTTTATGCTTTCAATGTGGGGACTAATTATGATCATCTTCAGCATGATTTTGCCAATGTTTATTCGATATTGAATTTTAGATCACCTTTATTCTGTGTATTGGGATTGTTTTTTGTGACTGTGATCTCGAGCAGTTATTTTGCTGATCTTGGACGTAAGACAAAAGCTATTTTTGAATTGATGATACCTGCTTCGCAGTTGGAGAAATTTCTGGTCGCTATTTTCTATACAGTGATCATTGGGATCAGCTCATATCTACTGATCTATTATCTGATCGATCTAGCCTTCATTTCCTATTTGCGAGGTTTTGGTCCTTCCATTAGAACGGAGGTGAATGAACTTGGTGAACAGGTTACGGTGGAGTTCTGGCAATATTTTTTTACCGTGGATTATCCGAGCGGCGCGTATTATGCCTGTTTTTTACCTGTCCTATTAAATGCCATATTTTTACTGGGGGGGATTGTTTTTAAGAGCTATCAATATATTAAGACCGCGATCTCACTGTTGCTTTATTGCGTGGTCTGGATGTCTTTTTTTGTGTATCTCATGAAAACACAAACGGAAAATACAGTGGGGCGCATGGATGATAATTATTGGTCAGATTCAAATCACATCTTTGGGCTAATTACAGTGACAGGAATAGCGCTCACATTGATATTCTGGGGGATTGCCTTTTTAAGGTTAAAAGAGAAGGAGATTTAATATGGAATTTAATGCCAACAAAGCGATTTATCTACAGATTGCGGAATATGTATGTGATCATATTTTAATGGAAACCTGGAAAACGAACGACAAGTTGCCCTCGGTGCGGGAGCTGGCAGTTCAATTGGAGGTGAATCCGAATACAGTTATGAGGACCTATGATATGCTGCAACAGAAGGAGATTATCGCGAATAAACGCGGAATCGGTTTTTTCTTGACCGGGGATTCTGTCCGGAATGTTAAATCTTACCGGAAGACGGTTTTTTTGGAAGAGGATCTTCCATTGTTCTTTCGGAATATTTATTTATTGGAAATCGGTTTACCTGAATTGGAGCAACGTTACAGACAGTTTGTTGAACAGAATTTTAATCAAAATGAATCATGAAATTAAGTACTAAATTATTGATAGGGCTCGCAATATTCCTTTTTGTTGTTCCGACATTGGTGGCCTCTTATTTGGTTCGGATCAATAGGTTAGATGCAAACGTTTATCATAAAAATGTAGAAAAGGAGGTGTCAAACCCTGGTGCGGCAGATGTTTATTTTCGGTCATTTCCTGTAGGTAAATTTGATAAACTACAGATCCTTGGTTCAGATGCCAGGGGGATCAATTTATATGTGGTGAAAAGTGATAAGTTTATGCTGAAGGTGAATAAGAGCCAGGCGGATTTTGTAAAGGTAAATGTAGATGCCGATGGTTTTCTTGTGCTGGATTTTTTGGAGGGTGGTGATAAGTATTATAAGTCAGTCTATATTTTTACACCGGATTTGAAATTCTTAAAATTAAAGAAAGCAGATGTGAACGAGTTTTCTGCAAAGCTTGATGAATTCACTATTGTTGGTGACAGTGTTGAGAATTTTTCTTTAAGTGGAGAAACGGCCATCAATACGCTTAATTTGGTTTTGACAAATTCGCATATAGATGATTTTGGGTCCCGTGACGACAAAAATACAGCACCCGTCAGTCATTTACGGGTTGATGTCACCAACACCAATCTAGGGTTGCCTCGAGTTGATTACAAGACTGCTGATATTCTTGTTAAGAATTCGCAGGTCTATTTTAATAGAAAAGGGGATAAGTCTAGGGTCGATGTTTTGGATATCAAAACCGAAGGTGTTTCTTCTGTCCGGCTGGATAGCTTGCAATGGAATACATTGAAAGGACGTTTGTCGAACGATACAAAAATTGATTTGCCAGTGCATGCATTGCGTAATCTGATCAAATAGTCTTCCGCACTGATTTTGTTTGTTAAGGTCTTTTGAAGGGTATTTATTTTGTAAAAGCTCAAAATTCCAATTGTTTGAATTTTGAGCTTTTTGGTATATCCTGATCTATGGGTTAATAAGCGCTGCGACCTGTTGATCAGTTGTGACGCCAGGTTCCAGTGCTATCAGTTTAAAATTGCGGAAATGAATCTCCGATCCTTCAGATTCGAGGCAGAGGTAACCTTTTTTTACAGTTGAATTGCGTATTCCGTTGACAAATTTCCCGTTGACAGCTAATTTGATCGTGCCGTCAACACATATGATTGTGTATTTGTTCCATTCGCCTTTCCCCTTAGCTCTGTTTTCTATGGATTTGCTACGTGTACCACGGGGGGTGTCCGGTATTGTGGTAACACCACCGACACCAAATAGTTCGCCATGCACGTAGGCAATTGGTGCTTGTTTGCCATCAATATGATTCTGATTTACCCAGTCCAATTCGAGCATTTGTACTTCTACGCCACCAGGTAGCCTGCCGGATGGATCAGGTTTGGCATCTGACCAAACGAAGATTCCTGAATTACCACCAGCGTATTGATGGTTCCATTCGACATGGATAATAAAGTTTTCGTACTGTTTTGAAGAGCGTACTACACCTATTGGTTTTCCCTTGCAAATGAGATTCCCCTTTTCGATACGCCATGTTTCAGGGTCTGTATTGACATTAATCCAGTGAATTTTTTCTGCGTTCTTCTTGTTTACTACCCAATCGTCCCATTGGATTTCCTGGCCAAAATTAAATAAGGTATTGTTTTGGGCTAGGAGGTTACTATTATTAAGCAATAAAATGCTGAAAATAGAATAAATAAGTCTTTTCATAAGGTTTTGGAGGTTAGCTAAACTTTGTCTTTCCAGGTGTAGCAATAAGAGGTCCGTCTATGTTAAGTTCCCAATTATAAGACGATAACTCCGGCCCAAGACTTTCTTTCGAATTTATTACTTGATCAAAGGTTAGGTTTTGACCTGTATAGCCTGCCATGCGTGCCCAAATAGCCAGTAATGTGCTGTTGGTCATCCACTCGCCATCATTGATCGGTTTGTTACTTCTGATTGCCGCAAACAACTCATCATGTTGCGTTTGGTACATATTGTTTTTTGCTCCGGTGTAATTCCAGTCCATTTTTCCAGTTATTGTATGTTTTCCGCCGATGATGACTTCGGCCGCACCTTCTGATCCTAACATGCTTACTGAGTTTCTAGGGGTGGCTCCAGCTTGTTGTCGACAGAAGTGTGTTCCGATAGCTCCATTTGCATACTTAAATTCTATCGCAAAATGGTCGTAGATATTCCCATATTTTGAATCTACACGGACTTGTCTGCCGCCTGTACCCATCGCTGAAATAGGCATAACGTCACCCATGGCCCAAGACATCATATCTAAACTGTGTACTGCTTGTTCTACGATAAAATCACCTGAAAGCCAGTTGTAATAAAACCAGTTTCTCATTTGTTGGGTCATTTTATTCCATTCTGGACGTGGGTCGATATAGGTCGCTTCGCCACCATAGCGAAATGTACTAACTGATCTTACCTGGCCTATTGCTCCTTCTAACACTTTAGTAAATGTAGCTCGGTTTGGAAGATCATAACGGAAACAGAAGCCAGAAACAAGTGATAAGTTTAATTCTTTTGCTTTTTTTACCGACTGTAATACACTCTGTAGCCCTGGTACGTCAACGGCCATAGGTTTTTCACAGAAGATATGTTTTTTTGCGTTAACAGCAGCTTTTAAATGCAGTGGCCTAAAAGCCGGCGGAGAGGTTAACAATACCACGTCTACATCACTATTGATTACTTTTTCGAAGGCATCGAAACCTAAGAACTTGTTGTTTTTGTCAATTTTTACCTGTTTTGGGCGAACTTCCATCAAAGCGGCATAGGATTGGTCCATGCGGTCCTGGAAAACGTCTGCCATAGCCGTAATTTGACAATTTGGATCGGCTTGTAGAGCTTGGATCGCTGCGCCCGTGCCTCTGCCGCCGCAGCCAATAAGTCCTACTTTAATGATTTGATCTTTTGATTGGTTGGTAAAGGAGAACAACGAAGAGGTTGGGAGGGAGCTTCCGAGGGCAATGATGCTGGATTTTTTTAGGAATGATCTCCTTGAGTTGTTTCCTGGATGGTTATCGGAATTGAATGACATATTGTATTTAATGTTTATAAATGAATATAATGGTGTTAAGTTGTTAAATGATGTAACGTTTGTTTCATATTGGTCTAAAAAAGGATACTGCCTATTCACGAGATACGGAAGTTGATTTTCGATGTTCTATTTTACAGTCTAAAAAGTAAGTTTCAAATTCGAAATAATTTTTTTTATTTCTATTTTTTAACATCTCTAATAACAGTTCTACAGATCGATCGGCCATAAGACGTGTTGGTTGGGTAATAGTTGTCAAGGACGGGTTTAAGCTATTCGCAAAAGGTGTGTTGCTGAAGCCGATTAAATTCATGTTTTCTGGAATCTTTACGGCTAACTTATTTAATATATGTAAGACCTTTAATGATAAAGTGTCCGTGGTCGATAGAAGTGCATCTGGGGGCTGGGGGGTGCTTAATAAGCTGCTTATTTTTCTTTCGAGCTCTTCATCAATATCATCTTTGGGACTTGAATAAGATATTTCCACAATATTTTGTTCGTTATAAGGAATCGAACAGTTGAATAGTGCATCTTTGTACCCCTTAATCCTGCTGGCATTCCCTCCGATATCTTTACAAAGTAGTAAAATGATATTTTTACGGCCATTTTTTATCATTTCTTCTGTAGCTTGATAGATTACCTTGTTGTTTTGTATGCCGATTTTAAAGGTGTCAAGTTGATGATTTATTCGGTCAAAAATAATGATTGGGCATATCTGCTCCATGATATACATCAACAGGGATAAACTGGAGTCATTTTTTACGGGTGAAATGATGATACCATCGATATTACTTTGTACGCAGAGTTCCAGTGCTTCTTTTTCCTTTTTTTCATCGTTGAACGTCTGGAGTAAGATTAACTGGTAATTTGTTTGGGATAATATCAGGGAGATTTCTTCGTAGAAATCGAAGAAGAAAGAGCTTGAAATAAAAGGGACAATAATAGCCAGTGTATTTGAGCGTCCAGTTTTTAAGCTTTTGGCTGAAAAGTTTGGAATATAGTTAATCTTCTGCGTGTAAGCTAGAATCATTTTTTTTGTTTCCGCACTGATTTCATGACTATCATTAAGCGCCTTGGAAATGGTCCCCGGTGAAAGGTTTAATTGCTTTCCAATCTCTTTTAAGGTAATTCTTTTCATGTTCTCTTTCCTCTCCATTTCTTATCATTATTCATCCGCTATTCGCTGTAGAATAGGGTATGCGTTATTTTTATGAATGCTGCTTCGCAGGTTTAATTGTATTCAGATGATGAATTATTAAATTATAAAGATAACATAAAAAAGAGGTTTTCAAATGGGGTTTTCAAAAAGCGGCGGTAATTCAATGCAAAAAGGCTTATTTACCGAAGTTGACGGGGACGGGCTAGGGAAAAGGAGAGCGACGCGGGCATGAACATAGGATCTGGCATCTTTCAATTTTCATGAAAGTTGCCAGATCCCATGCATTATTTGGACCCGCCGAAAAGCTTGCTGATTAGCCAGATGACAAGCGCAACGACAACTACAACAATGAGTATACCTGTCCAAACACCGGCTTTAAAAATACTCTCTATCACAGAGCAGCTTGTCATTAATAAAAGCGTACTTGACATTAAGGAGAAAGGCACTATTTTTTTCATAATGGATCGTATTAATTATTTGTTTTCTATATAATAACGACAATTTAAACTGCAAATAGTTTTCAATATATCTCGCGAATAGCTGAGTCCCACAGTTTCTGTGTGCCTTGTAGGATATTCGACGGATCTAATTGGTCAGGCCCTTCTTTCGAATCCTTATATCCTTAAACAAGAAAAGCTAATCTTGCGATTAGCTTTTCTCTTAGTGATCCCGCTGGGATTGGCTCAGTCCCACAGTTCCCGAGTACATTCTTGAGCCTCCGTAGGATCGAACCCGGCCGACCCTTCTTTCGAATCCTTATGTTCTTAAACAAAAAAAGCTAATCTTGCGATTAGCTTTTTTCTTAGTGATCCCGCTGGGATTCGAACCCAGGACCCATACATTAAAAGTGTATTGCTCTACCAGCTGAGCTACGGAATCCTTTCTGTTTTTGAAAGTGATGCAAAGGTATAATTTCTTTCTATATGCTCCAAATTATTGGTTTTAAAATTTGGTTTATCGGCGGTAACTGTCTAATAAATAAAAAGATTATTTTTTGCTAGCCTCTCTTTTTTGCATGAAGTATCCTGTTTGCACCATTGATATCCTTGATAAGCTGAACATGATGAAAACCTTTTTTCTCTATGAGCTCCTTTGTTTCCGGTCCCAGATATTGATTAATCTCAAAATAAAGATCGCCATGAGGTACCAAATGTTTTAATGCAAATGAGGAAATTACATCATAAAAGATCAATGGTGCACTTTCTTCAATGAATAAAGCGAGCTCAGGTTCGTAAGCTAATACGTTCTGTTGCATGTACTGTTTTTCATTTGGCGTGATATAGGGGGGATTGGAAACGATAATGTCGTATTGTTGGTCTGAAAAGACGTAATCCCATTCTAAAATATCCGCATTGATGAAATGGATTGATTCCCCTAGTCGTAGCGCATTTTTTTTGGCGGTATTGATGGCTTCTTTGGAAATGTCTACTGTGGTTACATGTGCCTGATTTAAGTGTTTTGATAAAATAATAGGGATGCAACCCGAACCAGTTCCGATATCAATGACCTTTAATCCGGATGAACTAGCGTGTTTTTTTATGATCAAATCAACAAGTTCCTCTGTTTCTTGTCTCGGTATCAGAACAGATTCATTCACTTCAAAAAAATCCCCATAAAAATCGGCCTTATTTAAAATATATTGAATAGGCCTGTTTTTTTTGAGATCCTGAACAATGTCCAAAAAGCGAATAGCCTCCGTTTCTGATACGAAATCACCTTTTTTCAATTGATATGCTATTCTTTTTATACCCAATAGTTCTTCCACAACAAGTAAAAATATAGACTTTATTTCGTCCTTGTCATAGATGGAATTTAATTCATGTTGAAACGTTAATTCGAAATCTTGAAGTATTCTCATGCGTCAAAGGTACGATTTTCATAGATTTGCATTATGAATATGCACAGGCAATATATGCAACGCTGCTTGGATCTCGCTCAGCTAGGAGCAGGATCTGTCAGCCCAAACCCCATGGTGGGTGCAGTTATCGTTCATGACGACCAAATTATAGGCGAGGGGTATACTTCTCCTTACGGAGGCCCTCATGCTGAAGTTAACGCCGTAAGTCAGGTGTTGGACAGGTATGGTGATACAGCAAAAGAATTATTGGCTGCAAGTACATTTTATGTGAGCCTTGAGCCCTGTGCACATTATGGTAAAACACCGCCTTGTGCGAATATGATCGCTGATCTTAAACCGCTGAAGGTTTTTGTGGCTTGTTTGGATCCTTATGCAAAGGTCAATGGGAAAGGTATTGAAATATTAAAAGAGGCAGGTATTGAGGTTGAAATTGGTCTTTTAGAGAAAGAAGCGATCTGGCTCAACCGCCGTTTTTTTACACGAATTAGCCAACATCGCCCTTATGTTATTTTAAAATGGGCCCAATCTAAAGATGGCTTAATAGGTCAAGAGGATAAACAGGTTTGGATTAGTAACGCCGCTAGCCAACAATTGACTCATCGTTGGCGCGCAGAAGAGGATGCAATTTTAGTGGGAACAAATACTGCCCGGATTGACAATCCCAGTTTGACCGTTAGGCATTGGAAAGGTAAAAATCCAATCCGTGTGTTGATCGATCGAGATTTAGTCATTTCACCGGAGGCTAAGATTTTTGATGAAAAAGCTGATACTATTGTGTTTAATGCAAAAAAAACTGACTGGCAAGGCCATATTAAACATATTGAGCTTGAAAACTATGGTCTATATTTACCACAAAGTATTCTTTATCAATTGTACCTGATGGATGTGCAATCTATTATCATTGAAGGCGGAGCGAAGACCTTACAAACATTTATTGATGCTGGTCTCTGGGATGAAGCGCGGGTATTTCAATCTGAGACAGAATTGCATACTGGTGTACCTGCTCCAAAATTGAATGGTAGGGTTCTTGAAAAGCAAATGATTTCCAATGATTTGCTTGTGGTTTATGTGAAATGATCCCAATAAATTGTATATTTAGGAAATTATAAACCTTTGATCTGCAGGATCTAATTTTTTAGAATACAATTATGGTGGTTACAGAAAACTTAATGCAGTTTATCTGGAAACTACGGCTATTCAATACAATAGGATTGTTATCTAGTGATGGAGAGCCGTTGACTGTGATAAACCTTGGTCAGCATAACCTGAACGCAGGGCCAGATTTTTTAATGGCTCATATCAGACTTGGAGACAAGGAATGGTATGGAAATATTGAAATCCATATTCGTTCGTCGGACTGGGATCGACATCATCATCAGGATGATACTGCTTACAATAATGTCATACTTCATGTTGTTTGGGTAAATGATAAAGTCATACAGCGTAGGGATGGGAGTGTTATCCCGACGATCTTGCTTTCGGAATGTGTAGATCCGCATTTACTTGATAAGTATTCGATGATGATGAATACGACAAACTGGGTTCCTTGTCAGTCGCAACTGAGCTCAGTTGATTCGTTAAAGAAAACGATGTGGTTGGATGCCTTATCTTATGAGCGTTTGGAAATGAAAGTTCAGGTGATCTTTGGTTTGTTGGCTGACCATGGAAATGATTGGGAGAAGGTTTTCTGGATCTGGATGTGTAGGTGCATGGGCCTAAAGGTGAATGCAGAGACATTTCATGAGCTTGGAGAGAAACTTCCCTTGCCCTTATTGCATAAATATCGTTCTGATATATTGAAGATCGAAGCGATTTTTTTTGGAACGGGGGGCTTTCTGCCTGGTGAAGGAGATGATAAATATGCTAATTTACTCTATAAAGAGTTTATCTATCACCAGCGCGTTCATGAAATTGCGATTGTAAATGGGGGATGGAAAAAGTTGAGAATGAGACCTTATAATTTTCCCGAACTTCGAATCGCGCAGTTGGTTGCATTGTTTAGTCAGAAATCACTGAATCTTTCAACGATTTTAAGCTTGGAGAATGTGGCGGATGCACGATCATTGTTTTGTATAGACCCGTTAAATGAATACTGGAAGTGTCGTTTTTCATTAGGCGGAAAGACGTCCATTGAACATTCTGGGAAAATAGGAAAAGGTACCATTGATGTCCTCCTTGTTAATGTGGTAGTGCTCTTTCTTTTTGCTTATGGGAAGTATTATGGGATAGAGAAATATATCGACAGAGCTATCCACTTTATGGAGACGCTACCAGCCGAAAAAAATACGATCATAAAACGGTTTGAAGAATTCGAATGGGTTGCAGAAAATGCTTCTCAAAGCCAGGCAATATTACAGTTGAAGAAATTATACTGCGACAAGAAACAATGTCTTCATTGTAGGATTGGTGCCGAAATTTTGCGAAGTGGTTAATTTGCTAGTATTTCGGCGATTTCTTTATATCCTTTTTCCAAAGCGAGGTCTGCTGGCGTAAATCCTGCTAGGTTGACAATTTGGGTATCTGCACCAAATTCCAATAAAGCTACGATGAAGTCGATATTACCATGTTGGGCAGCAAAATGTAGTGCAGTTTCTCCTGTTGCCTGGATTGCATTTACATCGGCATCGGCTTCAATAAGCATTTTACCGATTTCCTCATTATTATTTGATGCAGCAATATGTAGGGGGGAAGCAAGCTGTTCGTTTCTGCTGGCAACATTTGGGTTTACCTTTTTGGATAATAATAGACGGACGATATCAGCCTTGTTGAAATAGGTTGCGAGTGTCAACGGTGTAAAACCGTGGGAAGACCATTCGTTGACAACAGATGGAGCCTGTTGGATAATTGCTTCCACGTATGCGGTTAATCCTGCTGCACAGGCCTCATGGATGGTCATCGATTTGGTGTGTTGCAAAAGTATCCGGATGATTTGTGGTTTGTTATAATAGCATGCTAATAATAAAGGGGAAATGCCATGACTGGTTGTCTCTTGTAATAATTCAGGGTTTCCGATCAATAATAGATCGATGTCATGACTTTTTCCTTCTTCAATATATTGTTCTAAAACAGAAAGATTCATTTTCAAATGTAATTGCGTAACTCTTCTACTAAAATAGGTTTTATTAATGAAAAATAACTGTTTGAATAGCGAATTTATTTCCTAAATCAGCGTGGTACTAATAACGCGAAAATGGTAGGGGATATAAATGTTTAGAATAATTAGGATAGGAAAAGGGCTGAAATGGGCATTTTTTTAAAATTTATATACACAAATGTGTAGTAATTCATATAATATTTTTGAAAATTAAAAAGTAGATGTACTTTTGTTAAGCCCCTCCCAAGGGCATGTTTTTCATAGGTAGATGTAGGGTCGGGTGTTTCTCACTTCGACCCTTTTTTTATAGCTTTGTTTTTATATTTAAAGGAAATGTCCAAAAGAAAGATTGTTGTTGCTATTACAGGAGCGAGTGGCTCTATATATGCGAAGTTGTTGCTGGAAAAACTGAATTCACTAAAATCTCAGCTAGCTGAGGTCGGTATTGTGATGTCTAATAATGCGAAGGATGTGTGGCGGGCCGAATTGGGAGACGAGAGCTATCAAGATGTGCCTTTCAAGTTCTACGATAAAAATGATTTTTTTGCACCATTTGCATCGGGTTCGGCGCGTTTTGACACCATGATTGTCTGTCCTTGTTCTATGGGAACCTTATCAAGAATTGCTTATGGAACTTCTTCAGATCTTACTACCCGTGCAGCGGATGTAATGTTAAAGGAAAGACGGAAGCTTATTTTGGTTACACGGGAGACACCATTAAGTATTATCCATATTCAGAATATGAAGCTGGTTACGGAAGCTGGTGGAATTATTTGTCCTGCTTCTCCATCTTTCTATAGCCTTCCAAAAACTTTAGAGGAGTTGGCTGAGACTGTGGTCGATCGAATTCTAAGTTTAGCGGGATTTGATTTTAAACATTATCAGTGGGGAGAAAATTCCTAGTGAATGTTCACTGAAATCTATTTTTAGTGTTCTATAATAAAATTGTATTTTGTAACTTTGTTTCTCGAAATGAAGCAATCAAAAGCATCACGCGAAAAATCTGTTTATAGCTATACAATTTATAGTGATAAATTCGTTTTTTGTTTATCATCATGGAACACGCTACATGCTTCAACAGACAATTTGTATCCTATTAATTTCAATCACATTCATATATGAAAAGCTTATTGATTACTTCTGTTAAAGTAATTTTGCCGGGTAACGAATATCATCAGCAGACTGTTGACGTATTTATCGAAAAAGGGAAGATTGCACAGATTGGAAACACCATCAAAGTAGCTGATAAAAACGTAGAGACAATCGATGGAACAGGTAAGGTTCTATCGCCTGGATTTTTCGATTTACACGCCAATTTCGGGGAACCGGGCTTGGAAACAAAAGAAGATATCCGAACAGGAACGGCTGCCGCCGCTGCTGGAGGTTTTACCGCCGTGGCAGTGATGCCTAATACTGAACCCGCAATTCAAAGTCGGTCTGAGGTGGCGCTTGTCGTTAATGCGGCGAAAGGAAATATTGTCGATGTACATCCCATCGGTGCTATTAGCAAGAAGCGTGAAGGCAAAGAAATGGCTGAGCTGTACGATATGAAGCAAAATGGTGCAGTTGCATTCAGTGATGGAAATAAGAGTGTACAACAAGCTGGATTAATGAGTAGAGCTTTGTTGTATGCAAAAGGATTTGAAGGACTGATCTTTTCACATGCTGAAGATGAGTCTATGGCAGGGGGGAATAAAATGAATGAGGGCACAATGAGCACTTATTTAGGAATGAAAGGAATTCCTAACCTTGCGGAATCATTGATGGTTTCCCGTGATCTCTATCTAGCGGAATATACAGAAGCTCCAATCCATTTTGCATCAATCAGTACACCTGAAGCTGTAGATTTAATTAAAAAAGCGAAAGCGAAGGGCCTTCGGGTAACTTGTGATGTAGCCGCACATCAATTAGTATTTACGGATGAGGATATCGTTGGTTTTGATAGCAACTATAAAGTAAGCCCACCATTAAGGACCAAAGCTGACGCGAAAGCGTTGATAAAAGGTATAAAGGATGGTGTAATAGATGCGGTGGTATCACAACACACTCCACAGGAAATAGAATATAAAAATGTGGAATTTCATATTGCTAAAAACGGAATAATCGGATTACAAACAGTATTACCGCTGTTAGTTCGCGCCGGATTAAACGAAGAGCAAATTGTAAACAGTTTAGCTGTAAGACCAAGGCAAATTCTGGGTCTTGCTATTCCGCAGATTAAGGAAGGTGCTACCGCAAATCTAGTTTTGTTTGACCTTGCGAAATCTTGGAATTTCGATGAAAAGACAAATAGATCCAAATCAAAAAATTCTCCACTATTCGGGCAGACTTTAAAGGGGGCTGTCGAATTGGTCATCAATAATAATCAAATCATTAAAAACGATTAAACCATGGAAGCAAATATAAAAGCTGCTGTAGAGGCAGGTGTTTTAAATTATGGAAAGGTTGATGGGATTTCCACCGCCCCAGAATTTCTAGAGAAACTGATCCAAGTATTCAATACAGATGCGAGCTATCTGGAAAAATTGGAGCTGCTAGACCAGTCTTTTGACGACTATCCTTTGTTTGATGAACTTCGTGAAGTCTATGTCGACTTATTATTGATGAATTTCTTTTCTAGTGATGTACTCAAGCTTGAGGATGACTACTTGGATTCTGAAGAATGGGAGGCTATTGAAGACGAAACGATAGACCGTGGAACGGAGTTACTGAATATTTTCCTTTATTTAGGTGAATGCAAAGATGACGAGATCGAGCCTGAACTAGATGATTTCTTAAAAGAGTTTTTACTGGTTGATGAAGATGAGTTTCAAGATGAACATGAAATTTATGAGGATATCATTGCTAACCAGATTTTGGTAGATAGTCCCTATGCTGAAATTGCTAAAGTGGCTAAGGGAATTAATCCTCGAAGCGAAGTTTATGAATTGTTCTATCCGGTAATGAGTTTCTTCGGTGAATTGAACCCAGATGAAAAGCAATTTGAGGAGTACACTGCTGCGTCAAGCAATAAAGCATTTGATTTGGCTCTATACAAAGTTCTTAGTACTTATTATAGTAAATAATTATGGCAGATTCAATCAACCCCAGTAATGCCGGATTCGATGCAGTAATTGACAAGAAGAAGAGTATTATCTATGGCATTGTTTTAGGCGTGATTTCCTTTGTTCTTGGACTGATCGTTCTTTTTATTGTTAAGGACCTGAATTCCTTCTGGGGAGTTATGTCTATGTCCTTTATTGTCAATACAGGCATTTTTGTTATTATCTCTGCGTTATTTTCTTTTTCTCTTAGAAAAGCAAATGGCGGTTATTGGAGTTTTTCCATAGCGCTCAAATCCATCTTTATGATGTTGGCTATTTCGACGATTATTTCTACTATAGGGACGCAGGTGTATGTTAACTTTGTGAATCCGACTTTGCAGGAAAAAGTCGTCACGCACACCATCAATGTGACCATTGAATATATGGAAAAGAATAATGTGCCTGATGAGGTCATAGATTCAAAAATTGCGGAGTTGGAAAAACAAGTTGATGCGATTGGAAAGATTACCTTGGGTCAAATCTTTAAGGGTTTGGCTATCACACTGTTATTTCAGTTTGTGTTTGCATTGTTGTTATCGGCGCTCTCAAAAAGGGAAAAGCCAGTATTTGTGCAGCAAAGTAATTAGGTTTTATAAAATAAAATATAGTCTACAAGGTATTGCTGAGAAAAGTAATACCTTTGTTTGTATTAAAATAGTACATTTTTAGCATGATTAACATTCACATGGATATTTCTATTGTTGTTCCATTATTTAATGAAGAAGAATCTTTACCCGAATTGACCGCTTGGATTGACCGTGTCATGGCGGCCAATCATTTCTCTTATGAAATCATTCTGGTTGATGATGGGAGTAAAGACAACTCTTGGAAGATCATTGAAGAATTAAAATTGCAAAATGGCAATATTTCGGCCATCAAATTCAGACGTAATTATGGAAAATCCGCTGCTTTAAATGTTGGGTTTGCAGCAGCTCAGGGCGATGTTGTGATCACCATGGACGCGGATTTACAGGATAGTCCAGATGAGATTCCGGAATTGTATGACCGAATTATGAATAAAGGGGCTGACCTAGTTTCGGGATGGAAGCAAAAACGTTATGATCCATTAACAAAAACAATTCCAACCAAATTATTCAATGGCGTAACGAGATCAATGTCGGGGATTCACAATTTACATGATTTTAATTGTGGTCTTAAGGCTTACAAGAAAGAAGTTGTCAAAAATATAGAGGTGTACGGTGAAATGCACCGTTATATTCCAGTCATTGCAAAATGGGCAGGATTTACGAATATTCAGGAGCAAATCGTTCAGCATTATCCACGTAAATATGGCACAACGAAATTTGGACCAGGACGCTTTGTTAAAGGATTTTTAGATCTGCTGTCTATATTTTTTGTTGGAAAATTCGCTAAGCGGCCAATGCATTTCTTTGGTGTCATGGGTGTTATGAGTTTCCTAGCCGGTTTATTTATTTCTGTCTATTTAATCTGTCACAAACTGATGAGTATCGCCAGTGGTACGCCATTTAGGGATATCACTGATCAGCCATTATTTTTCTTTGCATTGACGGCGATTATTCTAGGGACCCAATTGTTTTTGACAGGATTTTTAGCTGAACTGGTTTCAAGAAGTAGTTCGGATCGAAATGATTATCAAATCGAAAAAGTCATTTAATCATTATGCGTATTGTGATTCTGGGTTCTGCCTACCCTTTGAGGGGAGGGGGGATCGCTTCTTTCAACGAACGATTGGCGACCCATTTTCAAGAATTGGGGCATGAGGTTGATATTTATTCTTTTGCATTACAGTATCCCAACTTTCTCTTTCCCGGTAAATCTCAATATTCAGATGAACCAGCTCCAGCTGGCTTGAATATACAGACGAAAGTTAATTCAATCAACCCGCTGAATTGGTTTAAAGTGGGCGGAGAACTAAGAAGGGCGAAATATGATTTACTTATTGTTCGCTTTTGGATGCCCTTTTTTGGACCTTGCTTAGGTACTATTCAACGACAGGTACGAAAAAATAAACATACCAAAATTGTCTGTATAGCAGATAATATCATTCCTCACGAGCAAAGATTTGGAGATAAGTTATTAATCCGTTATTTCTTAAAATCAGTTGATGCCTGTGTTACCATGAGCAAAAGCGTATTGGCTGACTTAAAGACGTTGAGCCCGAAGATTCCAGCTATCTATACACCACATCCTCTTTATGATAATTATGGTCTTCACTTGAGCAAACTCGATGCGCGTAAATTGCTCAATATTGATCAGCAAGATAAGGTTATTTTATTTTTTGGATTTATCCGACAATATAAAGGTTTGGATATGTTGCTAGAGGCCTTAGCAGATGTAAGGGTTCGAGATTTAAATATCAAATTATTATTGGCCGGAGAGTTTTACGGGGACCCAGCACCGTATTTAGCACTTATCAAAAAACACCGTTTGGAGGAGTCTATCTATATGCATACTGATTTTATTCCGAATCAGGAAGTTGGGTGGTATTTTTCGGCGGTTGACTGTGTTGTTTTACCGTATAGAAGTGCAACTCAAAGTGGTATTACTCAGGTTGCTTATCACTTTGATTTACCCATGATTGTCAGCAATGTAGGGGGCTTACCAGAGCTGGTACAAGATGGTTATGTAGGGTATGTCGTGGAACCAAATGTTAATAGCATAGCGGAAGGAATTGTGTCTTTTTATCGCCATGATAAAGAAGCTCAATTCAGAACAAATATTATTGACGAGAAGAAAAAATATAGCTGGGATACCTTTGGGAAAGAGCTTCTTAAATTGATTGATTGAAATACATCTATTATAAGCTTTAGAAAAAAGAGAAATTCTAAAGACCTCCTATTAAATGTCTAATAAACGTGTATAGCTGAATTTATTTGTATATAAAAGCAAATTTATCTAAGTTTGAAATACTGAGGAAGAAATTAAAAAGAAGGAGAGATTTTGTTGCCGTTTACACAGAGCAGTTTAGCAAAGATAGAGGAGTTTTTTAAGGAACAGGGCTATAAAGTTAGGTATGAAAAGGGATCATTCCGTACAGGCGCCTGTATGTTACAGGCAACAAAGGTTGTAGTTGTGAATAAGTTTTCGAATCTGGAGATAAAAATCCAATCTTTATGGAATATTCTATTGGATGTGGAGATTGATTTAGAGTATATTTCAGAAAAACTCTTTCCAATTTATGAAGAGGTATTGAAATCAAAAACAGCAGTTTGAGAATAACATTTTTAGGAACCGGAACATCACAGGGGGTACCCGTTATTGCGTGCCAATGTCAAGTCTGTCAATCTCAAGACAAACATGACAAGCGATTGCGTTCTTCCATTCTTGTTGAATATAATAATCATACTCTTGTCATAGATACGGGGCCTGACTTTCGATATCAAATGCTGCGGGAGAAGGTAATGCATCTGGATGCGGTGTTGATGACACATTCTCATAAAGACCATATTGCGGGCTTGGATGATGTTAGAGCGTTTAATTATCAGCAGCATTCTTCTATCTCTATTTATGGAACGGAAGCGCTTCACGATGCTTTAAAGCGAGAGTTCTATTACGCATTTACGGAAGTTAAATATCCGGGTGCTCCTCGGTTGGACCTAGAAGAAATAAAAGCTGGTGAGCCATTGCTCTTATTTGGGAAGGAGATCATGCCCATAGAAGTATTGCATTATAAAATGCCTGTGCTTGGATTTAGGATAGACGATTTTGCCTACATTACAGATGCCAAATTTATTACTGGGGAATCGAGACAGTTATTGGAGGGTGTAAAAATTCTAGTGGTCAACGCCTTGCAAAAAGAATCCCATATTTCCCATCTGACCTTGCAGGAAGCCATTGAATTTGCACAAGATATTCAGGCGGAAAAAACCTATTTTACGCACATTGGGCACCGGATGGGATTACATGCAGAAGTCTCACAAGAACTACCTCCAAACATGTTCTTAGCTTATGATAGACTGCAGATCGATATTGATAATTCTATTTAATATAAAACTATAGTTCATTTCTCGTTGTTATACCTATACAAAACAGAATTAGGTATTAAAATATAAACAAATGGGAAACTTATTGTACATCATCGCCGTTATTTTAGTGATCATCTGGGCGATCAGCTTTTTTGGAGGATATGCAGGAGGTGGAAACATCATTCACATTCTATTGGTGATTGCAATTATCGTCGTACTATTACGTGTCATTCGCGGTAACGCTTAACCAATTCCGTATTATATCAGATTCAAATAAAATTGGGCAATTTGTAGGTCTTGTGGATAGGTGATTTTTATATTTTTGGAATCTCCTTCAACAATTGAAATGCGGTTGCCCATTTTTTCGACCACCGATGCATCATCTGTGAATAAAGGATCCTCTTCTTGGCGATAAGCTTCTATAAGCAATTCGGCCTGAAATACTTGTGGGGTCTGTACTAACCAAACCTGATTTCGGTCGGTAGCATTATTTGATGTATTATTACCAAGTCGTACGGATTCGATACTTTTTTGCGCTAGAACAATTGCTTGGTATTTATAGGCGCCTTGGAATGCCTTAGTAATTAATGAGGTGGAGACAATAGGACGGGCTCCATCGTGTACAGCAATATAATCTGCAGCTCCTACTTCAAAATTTTCTTGGATATATTCAATACCATTCTTTACACTTTCAAAGCGGGTTTTACCTCCAAAAGTCAAATGCACTGGCGTGCTATATTGCAGCATTGAGCATAAATCTATCCAGAATTTTTCCATTTCTTTGCTGATTACCAAGATAATTTCCGAAATATCTGATGATTGGTGAAAATGGTCGATGGTATGCATAATTACCGGTAGACCATTTAAATCAAGAAATTGCTTCGGCAAATCGCTATTCATACGACTCCCAGTTCCGGCGGCGACGATAATGACAAAATTCATGGACAGTGGTTGAAAGTTATTATTTAAAAAAACGTGGATAGTTTGTTGCTACCCACGTTTAGAGATTTTTTTTATCTAAAGCTGATTAGATGATCAACATCGCATCGCCATAACTGTAGAATCTATATTTTTCTTTTACAGCAACCTCATAAGCATTCATCACATTTTCATAGCCTGCAAATGCAGCAATCATTACCAATAAAGTTGATTCCGGTGTATGGAAATTGGTAACCATTGAATTTGCAATGCTGAAATCGTAAGGAGGATAGATGAATTTACTTGTCCAATCTGAGGCAGCCTTCAAATGATGATCTGCAGAGACAGAGGATTCGATCGCACGCATAGACGTCGTTCCGACAGCACAAACGCGGCGTTTATTATCAATTGCCCTGTTTACTACTTTTGCAGCTTCATCCGTGATAATAAATTGCTCAGAATCCATTTTATGTTTCGTTAGATCTTCAACTTCCACTGTACGGAAAGTACCAAGGCCAACGTGTAATGTTACTTCAGCGAAATCGACACCTTTAAGCTCCAAACGTTTCATTAATTCACGAGAGAAGTGAAGACCAGCAGTCGGAGCTGCTACAGCACCTTCATTTTTGGCATATATAGTTTGGTAACGGAATTTATCTTCTGGAGTCGCTTTACGTTTGATGTATTTAGGAAGAGGTGTTTCACCTAATATCTCGATATTGCGACGGAATTCTTCATCAGTACCATCGAATAGGAATCTGATAGTACGTCCACGTGAAGTCGTATTGTCGACAACCTCAGCCACTAACAAGTCATCGTCACCGAAATACAATTTGTTACCGACACGGATTTTACGTGCTGGATCAACCAATACATCCCAAAGACGAAGTTCATTGTTCAATTCGCGTAACAAGAAAACTTCAATCGTAGCTCCAGTTTTTTCTTTATTACCGTATAGGCGTGCTGGAAAAACTTTTGTATTGTTTAATATCATGACGTCTTTGTCGTCAAAATAGTCCAATACATCTTTGAAAATTTTGTGTTCAATTTTACCAGTATCCTTATGTAGGACCATCAAACGCGATTCGTCACGATTTTCAGAAGGTTCAGAAGCAAGCAATGATTCTGGTAAGTTGAATTTAAATTGAGATAACTTCATCTTTAATGATATATATTTTAATGTCTGCCTTTCAGTGCATTACAGTGCACCAAATACTAGGTTGCAAAAAGCATACAAAGTTATAACTTTTTTGGGTATCAAAAGGTCTTATTTCTAATTTATAGATATATTTTTATTGATTTTGACATTAAATCAAAACTATATTGTATTTTAGAATGCAATTATGTTATTCCTTAGATTGATATTGGAAAGTTGTCAGTTTGCGTTTTCTGCGTTAAAGGACAATCGTACACGTACCATGCTTTCCTTGCTGGGCGTGACTATTGGTATTTTTACCATTATAGGTGTGTTTTCAGCGGTGGATACCTTACGAAATAATATTGAGGAATCTGTAAAAAAGATAGGAAGTAAGACACTTTATATAGAGAAATGGCCTTGGGATGGTGGGCCGAATTATCCTTGGTGGAAGTATTTGAACAGACCTGAACCTACGTACAATAATTACCAGGACTTAAGAAGCCGTATGACAACAGCGGAGTATATGGCTTATATGATCAATATCGGTAACACAACGATTAAGTATAAAAACAATTCTGCTCAAGGTTCATCGGTAAATGCTGCAACCTATGAAAACCTATATATCCAAAACTTAAATATTGTTGACGGTCGATATTTTGCGGAAAGTGAATCCAGAGGTGGAGCTTTAGTCACAGTACTGGGAGCCAATATTGCGGATGGACTTTTTCCAAATGAGGAACCAGTCGGCAAGTATATTAGTATGTTGGGGAGAAAAATTCAGGTAATCGGTGTCTTAAAAAAAGAGGGGAATGGTGTATTAATTAATACTTCTCCAGATGATACAGCTTTCATTCCATTTGAATTGGCTAGAAATCTTGTCAATTATGATAATTTTTCTCCGAGTATAGCGATGGTCATCAAGTCTAATTATACATTGGGAGAAGCTGAAAGCGAAGCAAAAACATTGATGCGTTCGATCCGTCGTATTTCTCCGCAACGGGAGGAAAATTTCTCTATTAACCAGACAACAATGATTACGGGGGCATTAGATCAGCTTTTTGGTATCATCAATCTTGCTGGTTTTTCTATTGGTATTTTTTCAATTTTAGTTGGTGGTTTCGGTATCGCCAATATCATGTTTGTAAGTGTCAAGGAACGCACACACATTATCGGTATTCAAAAAGCATTAGGCGCTAAAAACTTCTTTATTTTATCGCAATTTCTTATTGAATCTATTGTGCTTTGTTTACTTGGAGGTGGGATTGGTCTTGTTGTTGTCTATTTTCTTGCTTTTATCGTTCAACTTGCAACGGGTGTAGCAATTGTTGTCAGCGTAAAAATGGTTATTCTTACGGTATCACTTTCTACCTTCATTGGCCTGATATCAGGTATCGTACCTGCTTTGATGGCCTCTCGGTTAGATCCAGTCGAAGCTATTCGAAGTAAATAAACTGACTATGGTTAAAAAAGCTCAATTTTCGATATTGAAAGGATTTTGGCTTTTGCTTTTTGCTTACAGTTGTGTATTGATGGCGGAAATCACATGGCGATATCATAGTTTTTCATTGGATGCTAACTTTCTGATGATAAAACAAACGGAAATTGAGGCGCTTTGGTGGTACAAATACGCTTTCTATATACATGTCTGCACAGCGATACTCGCCTTACCTGCTGGTTTTACGCAATTTCGTTCGGGGTTACTGAAGAAATATCCGCAATTGCATCGGAGGATTGGTTACGTTTATGTATTTAGTATTTTGGGCTTCGCTGCACCTTCGGGAGTACTGATCGGATCGGTCGCTAATGGAGGCTTATTTGCGATTATTTCCTTTGAACTGCTTGCTCTGGGATGGTTCTATTTTACGTTTCAGGCCGTTCGTTTGGCCGTTCAGAAGAAATTTAATGCACACGAAGATTTTATGCTGCGTAGTTTTGCACTAACCTGTTCGGCCCTTACATTGCGTTTCTGGAAAGTGATTTTGGTTTATCTATTTCAACCGAATCCGATGGATCTGTATCAGATTATTGCCTGGCTAGGCTGGGTGCCTAATTTATTACTTATTGAGTTTATTATTTATCGAAAAAATCATAAATTAAGTAACGATTATGATCTATCCAGATCATAAATGGAGTAAATTCATTCGTTTAAAAAGACAAATTATGAAAGCTATGAAAAGGAATATCTATTTATTATTAGTGCTTTCCGCCATGATCGGCTGTAAAGATAGAACAAATAAGAAGGCTGTTGAGCCCAAAGCGCAAGATTCCGTTTTGCTTGAACAGGAGGCCCATCAGGAGCTTTATGGTAATTGGGTAGGGAATTTTGTGATTGATGAAAATTCTCTTGAAGATGGAGAGGGGTTACCAAATACGGATTATAGTCCAAAGATAAACCTGACAATCAAAAAAATAACAGACAAAGGGAAAGTTTTTGGGCAAAATGTGGTCAAAGGAAATCTACGTTCGTTGACAGGGAAACTTGAGGGTGACGGGAATGCGGTGCAGCTATTACTAGATGAGCCAGGTGATAAGAAATCAGATGGTCGTTTTGAGATAAAATTGAAGAATGATACATTAATTGGGAGTTGGATCGCTTACGACCAAGGGGTGAAGATTAAGAAAAGAAATTTCAAATTATTGAAAAAGCAATTTGCCTATAATCCAAACCTGATGTTAAATAATCAAGATGAAGAATATGGAACTTTGGTCGACTGGATCAACGCAAAAAAGAAAGAAGCGATAGATCAAGATGGTGATTCTACTTATACTTATGTGATGGAATATTATCGGTCCGCATCGCCGGCTGTGTTCAGTATAAATGCTTCTAAACAAAAATTGGCGGAGAAAGACTTGAAAAACTTGAAAAAATTAGATCTAGAGATTATTCGGAATACAATTTTTGCACGGCATGGTTATGCTTTTACGAAACCCTCCATTCGTCAGTTTTTCGATCCAGTAGATTGGTATGTGCCGGTTTCGAAAGATGTAAGTTCGGATCTCAGCCCGTTGGAGAAAGATAATATTGCGCTTCTTACAAGATTTGAGAAGTATGCGACGGACAATTACGATACCTTTGGAAGGTAATCTGCATTTGTTTTTTGTATTGCGTTATAACTGATAGAAAAAGAAACGGAAAAGAAGTAAAAACGGACCCTGAAGATCGAATATTAAAAAAGGTAATAGGGGTACGAATAGGATTAAAGAAAAACGGGGTCCCTAATTTTTTTGGAGACCCCGTTGAGTTTATGCCTTGTTTGGTTCGACTGAACTAAACTTATTTATTTCGGATGGATATCGCATTTTTATGTGCATGCAAGCCCTCAAGTTCAGCGAGTATTTCAACTGTGGATCCAATCTGTTGGAGTCCGGTTTCGTTGATATGCTGAAATGTTATTTTCTTTACAAAAGAATCGACTGAAACACCAGAATAGGAACGAGCATATCCGGATGTCGGTAAAGTGTGGTTGGTTCCTGATGCATAGTCGCCTGCACTTTCTGGTGTAAGGTGTCCCAAGAAAACCGAACCTGCGTTGCTGATGTGACGTGTCAAGGATTCCCACTGATCTGTTTCTAGAATAAGGTGTTCTGGAGCATATTCATTTGAAAATTGGATCGCCTCTTGGAGGTTGCTAACGATTACTGCATATGAGTTTTCTATTGCTTTAGAAGCAAGTTCTTTCCGCGGCAACACCGTTAATTGTGTTTCAAGTTGAATATTAACGGCATCTACTAAAGCATTAGAAGTTGCTACTAATACAGCTTGACTGTCTATGCCGTGCTCTGCTTGCGCCAGAAGGTCTGCTGCTACGAATGCTGGGTTGGCTGTTTCGTCAGCAAGCACAAGCACTTCAGAGGGCCCTGCGGGCATGTCTATGCTAACATTCGTTAGTCCCTGTATGATTGATTTGGCCTTCGTGACAAACTGGTTTCCAGGACCAAAGATTTTGTCAACTTTAGGGATAGATTGGGTACCGAAGGCCATAGCAGCAACCGCTTGTGCGCCTCCAACAAGATAGATACGTTTAATGTTGAGTAATTTTAAACAATACGCAACAAACCCATTAATCTTTCCATTGGATTGCGGGGGAGAACAAACGACGATCTCTTTACATCCGGCAATTCGAGCAGGTATACCTAACATCAATAGCGTGCTAGGTAAAACAGCAGACCCCCCCGGAATATAAAGTCCTACTTTTTCAATCGGACGGATTTCCCGCCAGCACTTCACACCAGGCATAGTCTCTACTGTACGTTCTCTTTTAAGCTGTGTACTGTGGAACCTGTGTATGTTTTGGAATGCTATTTCCAAAGCACGTTGTTGGTCACGGTGTATGGTAGTCGCTAATTCATCAATATCTTCTTCATTCAAAAAGAGCTTGTCAAGTTGAACTTTGTCAAATTTTGCAGCATATTCACGCAAGACACTATCGCCCTGCACCCGTACCTGCTGAATAATATCTTGGACGACTTCCTGAATTGAATTGTTCGGATCTGTATTCCGAGCAACCAATTGTTGCAGTTCCGCTTTTCCTAAAGATTGGTATTCGTATTTTTTTAGCATGATCGTAAGAATCGGTCAAGTTTAGAGAATGATTTTTTCAATCGGCATCACAACGATACCTTGGGCACCCTCTGCTTTTAGTTTATTGATTTTGTCCCAAAAATCGTCTTCCGTAATTACGGTGTGTACTGCTACCCAGCCTTCTTCCGCCAATGGAACTACAGTTGGACTCTTTACACCATGTAATAAAGACGTGATGGCAGGAAGGTTCTTTTTCTCCACATTCAATACCACATATTTGGTTTCTTTAGCCAATAGAACAGATTCTATACGTTGAACCAATTCGGCAAGGACTTCATTTCCTTCGAGACCTTTTCTACCAACTAAAATAGCTTCGGAATTTTTGACATCGGCAAAGGGTTTTAGACCATTGCTTTTCAATGTTCCACCTGTGGAAACGATATCACATATTGCATCACTAAGTCCTAATCCAGGTGAAATTTCCACTGATCCGGATATCAATCGTATATCCGCATTGATTTGGTAGTCGTCAAGAAAATTTTTAAGGATATTGGGATAGGAGGTTGCAATTGCTTTGCCATTAAGGTCTTTGATATCTTGAATGGAACTATCTTTTGGTATAGCTAGTTTTAAGGTACATTTTCCAAATCCAAGTCGTTTTATATATTCCACTTTTGATTCTGTTTCGTCGATGATATTTTCACCAACAATACCAAGGTCGGCGATTCCCTGTTCGACATAGCCTGGGATGTCATCATCTCTAAGAAATAATATTTCTAAAGGGAAGTTGCCCACAGTAGTAATCAAGGAACTTTTGTAGTTTTCGAAATCTAAACCACAGTTTTTCAGTAATTGAACAGATTTTTCGTTTAACCTACCCGATTTTTGGATAGCAATTTTAAGATTTTTCAACGCTTTATAAATGTTAGCAGTAAATTATTAATAATAAGAAATCAAACTAGAGGGAGGGTATTCTACGTAAGAACACATTAAATTAACATATCGCCACATGGCGATGATGCAAATGAAAATGATGTACGTAGGTATAGATCATGTTTGTATTAATAACTGATAGCAAATGTATAGTAAATTAATGGGAAATACAAAATTATCATTTTAAAAAGTTAAAAGATTCGTTCTGTTGGTGCTTCAGATTTTTAAAATTTCGTATTATTTTCTATAAAGTTTGAAACATAGACTGGCAACTACTGGAAATTTCCTTATTTTTAGGGAGTGAAGCTTTTTTTTGCTCTATGTTGCTCATAAACTACATCCGTTGGAGCTTTCGAAAAATACATTGTTCGTAACTGCTTCTATTGATTACAATATTAAGTGGCTGAAAAAGGCAAATATCATGTCAAAAATAATCTATAGTAGATGAAAAGAATAGTATTTATTTTAATGAGTTGGATGTTATGTATGACGGGTACTGCACTTGCCCAGGAAAAACCGGCTTCCACGTTAGATATTCGTATTTTAGAATCTATAGCTGAGACAAGAACTGAACCCCAGACACAGACTTTTAAAGTACTCTCCGATATCAACAACTGTGTGCAGGTTGCTGTGCCTGTTGGTCTATTAGTTGCTGGTGCTATCAATAATGATAAGGCAATGCGTCAAAATGCACTTTATGTCGCGAGTAGTACCGCTGTGACGGCATTGGTTAATGTCGGAATAAAACATCTGATCAAGCGGAGTCGGCCCTTTAAAAAATATCCGAACTTTATATCTGTTCGTACGGCTGGTGGCTATTCTTTTCCTTCAGGCCATACGTCATCAGCTTTTGCAACAGCTTCAGCCTTGTCCCGTGCCTACTCAAAATGGTATGTTGTTGCACCGTCTTTACTTTGGGCGGGTAGTGTTGGTTATTCCAGAATGTATCTTGGTGTGCATTATCCAACGGATGTACTCGCTGGAGCGGTATTGGGGGCTGGGTCGGCCTTTGCATTGGATGGGTTAAGAAAGTAAAATAGAAATAAGTTTAAATGAATAATTGATGCAAGTGATAAAAATATTGGTTGTAGGTTGTGGTAATATGGGAGCTTCTCATGCGAAAGCTTACCACGATTTGGATGGATTTAAGATCGTTGGTTTGGTCGCGAGAGGGGATAGTAAACATAAGCTTAATACGGAGTTAGGTGCTGATTACGCACTTTTTGAATCTTACGAAGAGGCATTGCTGCAAACAAAACCCGATGCTGTCTGTATTGCGACCTATCCTGATACACATAAAGATTATGCAATTAAGGCTTTCGAATCGGGGGCTCATGTTTTTATTGAGAAGCCTTTAGCTGAAGATGTCACATCGGCAGAAGAGGTCGTGAGCGCCGCTATAAAGTATAATAAAAAACTGGTTGTAGGATATATTCTTCGTTATCATCCCTCATGGATGAAATTTATTGAGCTTTCGAAAACTATGGGAAAACCTTTGGTTATGCGGATGAATCTTAATCAACAAAGCCACGGTTACATGTGGAATGTCCATCGCAATCTGATGTCTAGCCTAAGCCCAATAGTTGATTGTGGTGTACATTATATCGATGTTATGTGCCAGATGGTAGGTGTCAGGCCGGTACGTGTCTCGGCGATAGGCGCCCGGCTTACAGACGATATTCCAGATTGGAACTACAATTATGGTCAGCTTCAGTTGCATTTTGAGGACGGATCTGTAGGTTGGTACGAAGCGGGCTGGGGACCTATGGTGAGTCAAAATGCCTTTTTTGTAAAAGATGTTTTCGGTCCCAAGGGTTCGGTATCCATTGTTGCTGACAAAGCAAGCAACGAGGGTAAATCGGATTCGGTAGCGGCGCATACACAAACAGAAAACCTACGGGTACACTATGCTGATTTAGATGCGAATAATGAATTTGTTAAAAAAGATGAGTGGGTGAACTTGGCCAATGAACCAGATCATCAGGAGTTGTGTAACAGGGAACAACGCTTTTTTCAGCAGGCCATCCTTGAGGATATTGATTTGTCTTCTTCCATGGAGGATGCGGTCAATAGTTTACGTATAGCGCTTGCTTGTGACGAAGCGGTTAAAACAAAACAGACAATATTATTGTAATTTTAGTTCGTGTAAGATTTACTGTTTTTTTTGTCCCTTTTATGAAAAATTGAGAAGGAAAAAAACAATTAAATAAAAAATATAGCAGAAGGATAGGCGTTTTGGTCTATCTTTTGTTATTTAGCTACATATTTATCATTCTTATGAAGAATTTATTCAAAGTGGCGTTATTGTTTGGATTGTCCATTCCTGTAGTGCATGGGCAAGATAAACAATGGCAGATGGAATTTGTGTTTAAAGGTGAGATTTCACCCGAAAAATTTGAAAATGAGATTCCAGAGTTTGCAAAAGAGTTTTACGAGCCTTTTCTGAAAGGGAAGACGGCCTACAAGAATGTTGAGGTCTTAGCAGATGCCAATTATTCTTCAGCTGTTGTCAATCAGAAAGAGCATGCTATTTTGAATAGAAAATTGGCGAAAACCTATTCTTTCTCTGCAGGAGATGATATTGTAACAGCAGATACTTATCATCCTTCTTATAAAATTGTTAGCAACAGGTTAAAGGAATCTGAAGGCCCCTATGTATGGATGCAAGATTTAGGAGAGATTGAAGAGGTTGCCGGTGTGACCTGTAAAAAAGCAAAATTATTTATCAAAAATCAGGCGGATTCTGCGGAAGCAACTGTTTGGTATTCGGAGGCGGTGCCAACATACTACATGACTGCTTTTTCATTTGTAAATGATCTCCCGGGAGCGGTGCTTAAACTGTCGTTGGGCCAAAATACAGATCTGGGTTTTGAGACAACTAAAGTCTCTAATGTTTCAACTGTGGAAGGCTTTCAATTGCCTCAGGATGTTAAAGTTGTTGATATATCAGGGAGTAGTCATACAGAAGAAGGGGGGGACGTAAGTTTGTTTGAAGATACTTTTCCCCTGGATAAGTCACTTAAATGGGTGATGGTGAAAGATAATGATACGAGTGATGAATATTATGGAATAAAGAGTTCAACGGGGCAAGAGGTATTGCCATGTTCACTTTTCTCATTGGCCTATTTTAACGATCGGATTGCCATTGTTTCAGACAAGGATAATTACTTCTGGTTGTTGGACAAAAAGGGGAACAAGGTCAATAAAACGGGATTTGACTGGCTTACTCCAGCGACTGAACGATTGGCTATTTTTCAAAAAGATGGAAATTTTGGATTGGTCACACAGGAAGGGAAGGTTTTGCTTGATAAGAAGGAAAATATAAGTAAGTTTTTAAATAATTATTTGATGTTTTCGGAAGATGGGAAAATAGGTTTGTTGGACGAGAATGGGAAAATTATTATTAATCCTAGTCTATTATTTTTGGATGTAGATAGTGCTGGTAAAGTTTTGGTGAGAGATAAAGAAGGGGAGGAGACCAAAACACTTGAACTTGATACGTTTATAAAGGAATATGTAAAGTGATTTAGATTTTGTTGAGTAGAAGACTAAGTATAAGTTAACATAAAAAAAGCATTCAAACTAAGTAGATTGAATGCTTTTTTGCTTTGATTATTTTTATATTCTGGTTACGGAATATTTAGAAATTTGTGTGTCTGTAGGGAGATATCCCATTTCGGGTTCTCCTTGACATAGTCAATAATAGACGGGGTCATTTCTTTGGATTTTGACCATTCGGGCTGAAGGTATAATCTGCAATTTGGTCCAACTAATTGTGCATATTCTTCTCCCCAGGCAAAATCGCTTTTATTGAAAACAATAACTTTGAGCTCACCTGCGGCATCGAGGACGTCTTTTCTTGGGGCTTTGAATTTTTTGGGAGACAGACATATCCAATCCCATTCTCCACTTAAAGGATAAGCGCCTGATGTTTCAATAAAAGTTTTTATGCCCGCAGCGTGGAGACCTTTTGTGAGGTAATCCAGATTATAGATAAGAGGTTCACCTCCTGTGATAACAACTGTTTTAGCAGGATATTTTTTTGCATTTTCAATAATTGAATCTGCAGCTGTAAGTGGATGGATAGATGCATCCCAGCTTTCTTTTACATCGCACCAATGGCAGCCAACATCGCAACCACCTAATCTGATGAAATAAGCAGCAGTCCCGGTGTGGTAACCTTCTCCTTGAATGGTGTAAAATTCTTCCATCAAAGGTAATCGTGTTCCGTCTTCTGGTACTTGATTCGACATAGTTAAAATTTGAGTCTGCAAAAGTAGCAAATATTAATGATATGCTCAATTTCTCTTGTTGTTTTCAGTAGAATTCGTGTCATTTTTATTGGGTTGAAAAATTAATGACGATCTCAGGTTTCATGAGCATCATATAGGTGTTTTGTTTAAAAAATAAACTTGGCCATAAAAAGGGGAGGATTGTTCAAAAGGGGTAAGAGATCATAAAAAAACTGTTTATTACCAGAATTTTTGCTAAATTTGTTTCACAATTTATTTATTGAAAACATAAGTGTAATAACATAATTGTACATGTTGTTTTGTGTTTTCTATTTTTTAACAATATAAAAAATCATAGTTGTAAATGATTAAAATTACACTACCTGATGGTTCCGTTAGAGAATATCAAAAAGGAATCACTGCAGCAGAAATTGCTTTATCAATTTCTGAAGGGCTAGCGAGAAATGTTCTTGCGGCTGAGGTGAATGGTGAGGTATGGGATTCTGCCCGTGCTATTGAAGAAGATGCTAGTGTTAAGTTGTTAACCTGGAATGATACAAAAGGAAAATCTACTTTTTGGCATTCTTCGGCTCACTTACTGGCTGAGGCTTTGGAAGCTTTGTATCCAGGGATTAAATTCGGTATTGGTCCGGCTATTGAAACCGGATTTTACTATGACGTTGATTTTGGCGACCGTGAATTTTCTTCGGATGACTTTAAGGCCATTGAAGACAAGATGTTGGAACTTGCCAAACGTAAAGAAACTTTTGAGCGTAAAGCTGTTTCGAAGTCAGATGCCTTAGCGTATTTTACCGAAAAAGGAGATGAGTATAAGCTTGATCTGATTAAAGATTTGGAGGATGGAAAGATTACATTCTATACCCAAGGGGAATTTACAGATTTGTGCCGTGGTCCTCATATTCCAAACACAGGGTTTATTAAAGCCATAAAATTAACTAACGTCGCTGGTGCGTATTGGCGAGGTGATGAATCACGTAAACAGTTAACACGTATCTATGGGGTAACTTTTCCGAAAGCATCGGAGCTCACTGAATATTTGAAGTTCATCGAAGAAGCAAAAAAACGTGACCACCGTAAGTTAGGTAAAGAACTAGAGCTTTTTGCATTTTCAGAAAAAGTTGGTGCAGGATTGCCTTTATGGTTACCAAAAGGGGCTGCGCTGCGTCAAAAACTGGTGGATTTCTTACAAAAAGCGCAATTGAACTCGGGATATGAACCTGTAGTCACTCCACACATTGGTCATAAGCAACTGTATGTGACTTCAGGTCACTACGAAAAATATGGTGCAGATTCGTTTCAACCAATCAAAACACCTATCGAAGGTGAAGAGTTTTTGTTGAAACCGATGAATTGTCCACATCACTGTGAGATCTACAAAGTGAAACCACGTTCGTATAAAGATTTACCTGTTCGTTTTTCTGAATTTGGTACTGTATATCGTTACGAGCAATCGGGTGAGTTGCATGGTTTAACTCGTGTGCGTGGGTTTACTCAAGATGATGCACACTTGTTCTGTCGTCCGGATCAGGTAAAAGATGAGTTTAAAAAAGTAATTGACCTAGTTCTTTATGTATTTGGTGCTTTAGGATTTAATGACTATACTGCACAGGTATCGTTGCGTGATCCTGAAAACCGTACCAAATATATCGGAACCGATGAAAATTGGGCTTTGGCCGAATCTGCAATTATTGAGGCCGCTGAAGAAAAAGGTTTGCCGACAGTTGTGGAATATGGTGAAGCGGCTTTCTATGGACCAAAACTGGATTTCATGGTAAAAGATGCCTTGGGACGTAAATGGCAGTTGGGTACTATTCAGGTTGATTACAATTTACCAGAACGTTTTGAATTAGAGTATACTGGAAGTGACAATATGAAACATCGTCCAGTGATGATTCACCGTGCACCATTTGGATCGTTGGAACGTTTTGTGGCCGTCTTGATCGAGCATTGTGCTGGACAATTTCCGTTATGGCTTGCGCCTGAGCAATTTATCGTCTTACCAGTGTCAGAAAAATACGAAGAATATGCGCAAAATGTTTTGAATTCGCTAAATAATTCCGATATTCGCGGACTGATAGACTTACGTGACGAGAAGGTGGGCAGAAAAATCAGAGACGCCGAAGTGAAAAAGCTTCCTTATATGTTAATTGTAGGGGAAAAAGAGGTGGAAAATGGCACAGTTTCTGTACGTAAACATGGCTCAGTAGAATTAGGTACTATGACTGCTGACGAATTTAGAGATATATTAATTAAGGAAATAACCGTTTAATTTTTAAACATTTGGCATTAAAAAGACCCGGTGGTCCAAGACCACCAATGAGAAAGAAAGAACCAGATCACCGCATTAATGAGTTAATCAAGGTACCTGAGGTACGTTTGGTAGGAGATAATGTGGAACAAGGAGTTTTCCCTACGCGCAAAGCGTTAGAGTTGGCTGATGAGTTGGAACTTGATTTAGTGGAGATTTCGCCAAATGCTGTACCGCCGGTTTGTAAGATTATCGACTACAGTAAGTTTGTTTACGAACAGAAGAAGAAACAAAAGGAAATCAAAGCTAATGCAAAACAGACTGTTATCAAAGAAATTCGTTTCGGACCTAACTCTGGTGAACATGATTTTGATTTCAAATTGAAACATGCGATTAAGTTTCTTGAAAGTGGTGAGAAAGTGCGTGCATACGTACACTTCAAAGGTCGTGCTATCGTACACAAAGATCAAGGTGAGATCTTGTTGTTACGCTTCGCTCAGGCACTAGAAGATTACGGTAAAGTAGAACTTTTACCAAAATTGGAAGGGAAACGTATGTTTTTAACAGTAGCTCCAAAGGCTCCTAAAAAATAATAAGAATTCTAACAGATTGATATAAAATTTATAAGTATTATGCCAAAAGTTAAAACCAATTCCAGCGCAAAGAAACGTTTCAAATTGACTGGAACAGGTAAAATTGCAAGAAAAAACGCTTTCAAAAGCCACATCTTGACAAAAAAGAGCACAAAACGTAAACGTAACTTAACACAAACAAGTTATGTATCTGATGGCGACATGGGCAACGTAAAACGTATGCTTGCTATCGGTAAATAAGTTTTATTCGATTTTATTTAATAATAATTTTTTAACCGGGTACAGGGTCGTAAGTTCATTGAAATACATGGCACCTTTTACCAAACTAATTTTAAAAATATGCCACGTTCGGTTAACGCAGTAGCTTCAAGAAGAAGACGCAAAAAAATCCTAGGCCTTGCAAAAGGTTACTTTGGATCACGTAGCAAAGTTTATACTATTGCTAAAAATACAGTAGAAAAAGGTTTACAATACGCTTACCGCGATCGTAAAACCAAAAAACGCGAGTTTAGAGCTTTATGGATTCAACGTATCAACGCTGGAGCTCGTCAACACGGAATTTCTTATTCCCAATTGATCGGTAAATTAAACGCTAAAAACATTGGCTTGAACCGTAAGGTTTTAGCTGATTTAGCTTTAAATAACCCAGAAGCTTTCAAAGCAGTTGTAGACGCAGTAAAATAGAGTTTTTAATCCGTTATCAATTTGTTAGAGATATTAAAGGAGCCTAAAAGGCTCCTTTTTTTGTTATCATTTGTTACCGCTGAGATTACTGTAGTCTTTTTGGGACGGTGTTTGTATGTATAGCGGGGAACTGCTCGGCGTATTTTATTTGGAAAAAGCCTTATAGCCCCTCTGAACAACTGAAATTATCAAACTATAAGTAACAGCCATTTACGCTCAATATTAGGTTTGATTTTTGTAGAATGAGCTAAAAACATACAATTATGAAAACAAGAACTATCGCATTTGGATTTTCACTTCTTTTATTAGGAGGTATGGTTATGGCTAAGGGGCCAGGTTACAAAGCTCCAATAAAAGCTGTATCTGATCAACAAGGAAAAGTTATATCAATTGAGGGAGTGGGTAACACCCGGACAATAGAGGCCAAGGGAGGAGAGACAATCCAAATAGAAGGCGCCGATAATAAGGTTGTGATACGTGGTAATGTTAGTAAAGTTATTATTGAGGGTAAAGGTAATACAGTAACGGGAAACGACGTGTCAACTGTTACAATTGAGGGCGCAGACAATATGGTTAATATTGGCTCTTTGGAGACAGTGCAAATTGAAGGTGTTAAAAACCATGTTCACTACAAGTCAACTAAAAACAAATCTGGCCAAGTAAAGGTATCTACCGAAGGAGCTGATAATATGGTAATGAAGATGAAATAGCTGAAAAGGCGCCCATAAAAAAGGGTTTTGCATGATATCATGCAAAACCCTTTTTTATTTAGAAATAGTATTTAGTTTTTAGCTTGATTATCATCGGGCCGCTCCCGATCTATTTCGTCTTTTTGTGTTTTATATTCTCCAGATACAGTTTGCGTATTTTGTTCTTGTATGGGATAGGGCTCTAAGAAATCCTGATCAAAAGGATGCGGAGTAACAGCTCGCTGCATATGATTGTCATCGTGATATGTTCGAAGACAGGTCCCTTTGATACGTTCGGAGTTATATGCGTAAGTTCCCCAGATACAGAAAAAGAGGATGGCTCTAATATTATCTTTGTAGGTCGTGAATAGGTCTTCTGTTTTATCTAAATATCCGTTGAAAATAAAATAATATGCAATTCCATCCATTGTACAGAATATGGCCATAAATAGAGCGACGATAAAGAAGGTCTGGGCAAATATATCCCTTTTTTTGATCAGTAGAATAGCGCTATAAATTAAACCAGCAAGTATCAATACATTACCGATCATTTCTACCAGCAGTAGAATTTTATATGAAAAGGATGAAATTCCAGCTACCTGATCAACTGCTTGCCAGGTGTTTAAATTAAAAAAGGACTGCTGGAAGAAAAATATGCCAGATAAAGTCAATATATTGATAAATAACACAATAAGGAGTACGATCATCCATCCGCCTATTTGATCGTAATAAACCTCATCATAGGGTTTGATGATAATAGGTTTGCTCTTGTTATACTTTTTAACAATATACCAGATCACAGTCGGTACAGAGACGATGAATAAAAGTAGGGTGAACCAATTGATCTCCTTCGATGATGCAGGTGTACCCAAGTTCGTTATTCCATCTGTCGCATATCCGTCAGCATCAAGATAGAAACCATTGAAAAAGATATTGTCCCGATCAGCAAAATCCGTATAATACTGTTTCAGATCTTTTTGTTCAACAAATGGTTCATGAAAACCTAAGGTATACGCAATTTTAATACTATCTGGATTTATCTCCAATGTTTTACCGAATACATAGGCATTACGGTCGAAAAAACTGTTTTCTCTATGGTTGCCAAATAGTTTCTTTCCCTTGTTAACCACATAGATTTCATATTCGATATCATTAGGGAAAGGCAGGTTTAGTGGAGCTATACGATCTTCCATAATTTCGGGCAGCTTGTCGTTGATATTTGTGCCCAACATGGAAATATATTTTCTAGAAGATCCGTTTTCTGCTTTTCCGATATTTTTTATTTTGTATTTTTCAATGATCTCCACACGATTGTTTACAATATCATCTTTGTATTGGACATTGGTGATTTTATTGATTTTGGGATAGATTTTCGCATAGTACTCCAGGTATTGCTTCTGTATATCATTTTTGGCACTACTTTGAAAATAAGTCCGCATATTTTCTGCTTCGTTGCCGAGATAGATAGTTTGTACATCAAGGGTAGCTTCGGATTTGCCTTCAAGTGTCAATGTTTCCCTGACTTTAATATTTCCGGTAATATTCTGTGGTACATCTGTCAGTTTCCCTTTACCCATCGCTGAGAGTACTTTCCCATAGGCAGGGAAATATCTGTTTTTGATATCTCCACCTTGATTGGTGATGGTTGGATCTATATATTGGTAACGTCCGTCAACATTCACCTCAATAACCATGTGGTTGAAAGCATAGGGCGATGGGAGTTCTTCTTGTAGCCCGCGGTCTTTATAGGTATTGGCTAATACCAGTCCTACGCCAATGTTCTTGTTTTTAAGTATTGTCGCCAGCAGCATTGATTTATCTTTGCAATCGCCGTAGCGCTGCGAAAACACTTTTTCCGGTACATTCGCCCGGTGTGAATATTCGCCCATCTCAATACCCATATACCGTATTTCGTTTTGTACGAAGTCACAGGCCTTTTTTAGGTACACATAGGGCTGTCCATTTGACTCTTTCCATAGTTGATTAACGAAAGTTTGAAGTGCGCTTGACGGAGCAATCTGTGGGATGGGATTGATCCTATTATTCCATTGATCTACCTCCAGCCAAGTATTGAATTCTGAACACTGGATATATTTTAAAGGGCTATACCAAGCCGGACTATAATTTTCGTATTGTACTGTTTTATCTTCGGTCAGTTCCCAAAAGAAATTGGTTGTATTTCCCGCGGATTGTTGTTGTACTTCTGGAGCGCCATTGAAACTTTTGAATTGAAGTTTACGACCTTGAGGGACAATATAATTGAGATGAACCAAGCCGGTAGGCTCATAGCCGCGTAAATAATAGGTGTCGAAAAATTTATTTTCAAATACAGGGTTTGCACCAATTATTGAATAAGCAAATACAATCTTGTCGTCTTTACGCAAATCCTCCAGGACACAATGGGCCATCTGACTTCCATTGTAGATAGATCTCGAAAGTTCCGTTTCGGATGCGAGGAGCTTGAATTTTGCTTGCGGTAATAAGTTAATATCTTTCCCGTTACGAATGATCTTCAACTCATGTAATTGAAGTTTTTGGAAATGCGGATCAAAAGTTACCTGAACTTGTCCCAGATTTTCGATTCCACTTTGATCAAATAATACTTTTATGTCCTTATAATATTTTGTTTGGCTCCCTAAGTTTATTTGATGCTCGATTAATTCATAGTAATACCCATCACTAATATCATCCAAATTTGGTTTTATGGGCTTTTTTGTGGCGGACCGAAGCCAACTTGGTGATGCTGTTTTTTGAATGGATGTTTGGGCTAATGACCAAGAGCATGCAGCTAGTACGAGTGCAAAAGCTAATAGAAGATGGCTAAATCTTTTCATCAATTAATAATTTAACCTAAGATAAGTAAAATTTGGACGTAACTGTAGCTTAATTTAAGGATCATTAATAATCTTTATGGAGTAAAAATCTGGCTGTCTAAAAAGATAAAAGGGTTGCCTGTGTACACAGGCAACCCTTTTATCTTTCAATCCGGAGATATTATAGTTTACTCTCTCTTTTTTTCTTTTTCTTCACCACTTTAGGCATTTGTGCCTGTTTCATTTCATGCTGTCTTTCAAGGTATTGAATGATTTCAGAAGCAATGTCCTTTTTCGTGGCTTTTTCTATACCTTCCAGTCCAGGGGAGGAATTCACCTCTAGTACCAGCGGTCCCCGGTCTGAAGGAATCATATCCACACCACAAACCGTAAGTCCCAATTGGGCTGCAGCAGCAATTGCAGTTTCTCTTTCTGCCTTACTTAGGCGTATGACCTGCGCTGTACCACCGCGGTGTATGTTGGAGCGAAATTCACCTTCCTTAGCCGTACGTTTCATCGCCCCCACAACTTTCCCGTCGACCACAAAAGCTCGGATATCAGAGCCTTTCGACTCTTTGATGAACTCTTGGATCAAAATATTATTTCCGAGGCCGTAGAACGCTTCTATAACAGATGAAGCTGCTTTCTTAGTTTCTGCTAAAACAACACCAATCCCTTGCGTACCTTCCAATAGTTTGATCACCAATGGAGCGCCGCCGACCATACTGATTAGATCATCAACATCGGATGCTGTACGAGCAAAGCCCGTAATCGGAAGTCCAATACCTGCACCGGACAAGATCTGCAGACATCTCAATTTATCTCTGGATCTGGTAATCGCTTGACTTGGATTTGCGGAAATAACATCCATCACCTCAAATTGTCTAACAATAGCTGAACCATAAAAGGTGACCGAAGCGCCTATTCGGGGAATAATAGCGTCAATACCACTAAGATCTTGTCCTTTGTAATGAATACTGGGTTTACCTTGTTGAATGCCAACGTAACACTTACTGTGATCTATGACAACACATTCGTGTCCTCTTTGTTGGGCAGCTTCTACGAGACGACGAGTTGAGTATAAACTCTTTACTGTCGATAATACGGCAATTTTCACGGTTTGTATATTGAATATATTTTTGTGCTAATATAACAAAATAGCTTTGCTATTTGTTTTTATTTTGACGGGGACTTCAAGGAGAGATTTTCTTTGGAAACGTCGACCAAAAATCTGCGATATAGAAAATTCTTTCCTAAAAGCATCGGATAAGTCATTTTGGAGCGATTTCGAAATGAAATCTTGATACTGAAAACCTGATCATAAAGCTTCGCTGTGGTTCGGATGTAATAACGCTTTTCCTCCTGACCAAATGAACTTTTAACCAGTTTAGTTTTGTAAAGTCTTAATTTTAGAACTTTGGTTTCTTCTGTCTCGAAATTGGTAATGAGTTCACAGAGAATCCAGTCCTGGCCATCTTCATTAACGATTTTATAGGAATTACAGTGCAAAACAGATGAAGCAGCACCGGTATCGATTTTTGCTTCTATGCCAAATATTCCTAATTCAGGTAAATCTAGGGTCTCTTTCCAACCCACAAGAAGTTTTTCTTTCATTTAAACCAAATGGAATAGAGGCACCAATCTCTTCAATAGAAATTGGTGCATTCCTATTTATTCGTAAATAAATTCTCCAAAAGGAGATGTAATCGTTACTTTTTTAGAAGTTGCCTCTTCCACACGACCGATAATTTGCGCGGGAACGCCGAACGACTCGGAAATAGCAATAATGTCCGCAGCAATGGCTTCAGGTACATATAATTCCATACGGTGTCCCATATTAAATACCTTATACATCTCTTTCCAATCTGTATTCGATTCTTTCTGTATCAATTCGAAGAGCGGCGGGATCGGGAAAAGATTGTCTTTAATAATATGTACATTGTCAACGAAGTGAAGTACCTTAGTTTGCGCTCCACCCGAACAATGTACCATTCCATCAATTTGAGAACGGTATTTATCTAATATATTTTTAATGATTGGAGCGTAGGTACGCGTAGCTGAAAGTACAAGTTTACCCGCTGTCACTTTTTCGCCCGTTTCAACTACGATGTCATTGGTTAAGTCTTGGCTTCCTGCAAAAACAAGTTCGTATGGAACTGCTGGGTCATATGCTTCTGGATATTTCTCTGCTACTTTTTTGTTAAAAACGTCATGACGTGCAGAGGTCAAACCATTGGAACCCATCCCGCCATTATAGGCTTTCTCATAGTTTGCTTTTCCATTGGATGCCAAACCGACAATTACATTGCCCCCTTTGATTTTGTGATTTGAAATGACATCTTCACGTTTCATACGACATGTCACTGTGCTATCGACAATTATTGTACGTACCAGATCACCAACGTCAGCAGTTTCACCACCAGTTGAATAAATACCGATACCTAAATCACGAAGTTCAGACAATATTTCTTCCGTACCGTTAATGATTTCTGCAATGACTTCTCCTGGAATAAGATTTTTATTCCTTCCGATTGTGGATGATAGTAGGATATTATCGGTTGCTCCAACACAGAGTAAATCGTCAATATTCATGATAATTGCATCCTGTGCAATACCTTTCCAAACCGAAATATCTCCTGTTTCTTTCCAATAGACATAGGCTAGGGAAGATTTGGTGCCAGCACCATCAGCATGCATAATATTGCACCAGTCCTGATCTCCACCCAAAATATCTGGAATGATTTTACAGAATGCTTTGGGAAACAGACCCTTGTCGATATTTTTTATCGCATTGTGTACATCCTCTTTTCCAGCGGATACACCTCGTTGATTGTATTTTAAATCTGACATCTTAGCGCAAAAATAAGCAATAGCGCTGAATTAACGAACCTTATTTATGTAATTTAATCACTTATGATCGCTCGCCAATGCACGATGAGTTTCTCGAGGTTTGTTTTTGCATTTGCAGGGCTTGTGCTGGGGAGACATATATAAGTTACGTTTTCCTTTTTTTCAAAATACTTTACGTATAAATTATGGGCCTTCTGTCCATTAAAAACGACCAGTTTGATTGCAGGATTTGCCTCAAGCAGAGCTATAATTGGATTGGGACTTTCATCTTTAATGGCTAAATCCATGCTGCCGGGACGAGAAGCTTCCGCACATACATCCCAAAGGCCAATGCCATTGTCTACTAGCAGGTTTACTTTGTCAGCATAGTTTGTCGCATTTGGGCTGTTATATAAATGCCGGATGACTTTCCAAAAGCGATTTTGCGGATGTGCATAATATTCATTTTGCTCCAATGATTTGTCCCCGGGCAGAGATCCCAGGATGAGTGTTTTTGTGTTTGCATTCACAAGAGGTAAAAAAGACCGTTTGAGCATAATCAAAAATAATAATAAAAATTTTGGCTTTGAAATATGAAATATTTTTTGCTATATTTATGATATTAAAATGATATCAAATATATATTAATAAATTATGGAAAAGTTAATTAAACCTATGTCGGGCTATTTAGCCCTGTTAATTGCGGTAGCTTCTTTTATAGCTGCCATATTTTCGTTTGCCAATATCGATACGAGTTCGCTTTATGTTGTACTTGGCGTAGCCTTGATGATCGGAACATTTTTTATTCTGAAGGGATTGATGATTATTAATCCAAATCATTCGCGTGTTTTGAATTTCTTTGGTAAATACGTGGGGACGGTCAAAGAAAACGGTTTATTTTTCGTCAATCCGCTATATTCTACCATCAAGATCAGTCTGCGTTCAGACAACTTACAGGGGCAAACGCTGAAAGTAAATGATAAGATGGGAAATCCGATCGAGATAGGCGCGGTCATTGTATGGCAGGTAGGGGATACCTATAAAGCTGCTTACGATGTAAGTAACTATACTTCCTATGTACGTACACAGAGCGAAGCAGCAGTACGGCATCTTGCGGGAAGTTTTCCTTATGATAACCTTGAGGATGAGGGGGCTGAGATCACTTTGCGCGAAGGCGGGGATACCGTTAACCATATCCTTGAGCAGGAGCTTTCAGATCGTCTTGCACCTGCAGGAGTTATTATTAAAGAGGCTAGAATTAGTCATTTAGCTTATGCATCTGAAATCGCTGGGGCGATGCTACAAAGGCAACAAGCTGCAGCGATTGTTGCTGCACGTTCTAAGATTGTCGATGGTGCCGTAGGAATGGTTGAAATGGCACTAAAAAAATTGTCCGAAAAAGATATAGTAGAATTGGACAATGAGAAAAAGGCAGCTATGGTAAGTAACCTTATGGTTGTACTTTGTGGAGAAAAGGCAGCAACCCCAATAGTAAATACCGGTACTTTGTATCAATAAACTGAATAAAATGGCAGATAAAAAGAACTTTATGTTGCGGCTCGATGACCAAATGTACAAAGCATTGGAAAAATGGGCTGCGGATGAGTTTAGGAGTGTTAACGGGCAGATAGAATATCTTTTACATAAAGCGCTGCAAGAAAATAAAAGATTGAGTGCGGAGAAAAAGTCTGCAGATAAAAAATAAAGAATCAAAAACTAAAAATGTACCTTTGGCTTCATTTATAACGAAGCCAAAGGTACATTTTTTTGTTAAGTAATATTTAAGTAATAAGATATGGTGATCAATCCAATTTATAATTTATTGGTCGTAAGCACAAGTACTATCCATGGTAGTGAATTCCTGGAATATATTAAAGAGGATTTTGTAAAGTTTATTGCATCTGATGAGCTGCTATTTGTTCCTTTTGCGCGACCATCCGGAATTTCTTTTGATGCGTATACGGCGAAAGTTCAGGAGGCTCTCAACGATAAGAATATAAAGGTAACCGGATTACATGAATTTGAGAACAAGAAAAAGGCCATCCAGGAGGCAAAAGCAATTTTTGTTGGTGGCGGAAATACATTCTTGTTGTTGAAGACCTTGTATGATCTGGATCTTGTGCATCAACTACGCGTACAGGTAGGGAAAGGAATTCCCTATGTAGGTACTTCCGCTGGATCTAATCTGACAGGATTGACCATTGGTACAACGAACGATATGCCTATTGTTTATCCACCTAGTTTTGATGCCTTGGGATTTTTACCTTTTAATATTAATCCACATTTTTTGGATCCGGATATGAACTCGACACATAAAGGAGAAACCCGTGAAACCCGTATCCAGGAGTTTCATCAACTTAATTCGCAACCTGTCGTCGGACTTCGGGAAGGGAGCTGGCTTAAGGTAAGTCAAGGTGAGATAGAACTTGAAGGAACGTTGACTGCCCGATTATTCAGACCAAATATGGACGCTGTTGAACTTGATCCTGGATTAATTAATTTTTAAGATTTTGTAAAATCTGCACTCTTTTTGTAGCTTAATAATAAAGTAAAAGCAGGTTGCTGTCTATTTAAATAAATATTGGGTCTTTCTTCGTTAAAAAATACTTTTGTAGATGATTGGATATCATACAAAATAAGGTACTTTTGCGCTAAATCCATTAAAACTTTCTTCCAATGGAACAAAATTCAGCATTACACCCGGCCGATATTGCGGAAGAAATATCGCGTCTAAATAAAGGTGAGCAACATCAATATTTTATGGACTATCCATTAGAGGATAGATTGGAAATCTTTTCTTTTTTGGAAGTAGATGTCCAATATACATTGATTAAATCAATGACCGAGCAGGAGTTGTCCGAATTGCTGAATAATCTAAAACCGGATACGCGAAACGAATTGCTTTCTGAATTGCCAGATGATCTAATCAAATATTTGATTAATCTCTTAAATGAACGTGAAAAGCAGATGGCCCTGGAGCTGATCGGATATAAAGAGGATAGTATTGCCCGACTAATGACACCAATGTATGTACAGGTACGTCCTTATTATACTGTGGATGATGTCTTTCGGCATATTAAAGTCTTTGGAAGAAAAGCGGAAACACTCAATTTCATTTATGTCGTTGACGAGAAAAATGTGTTGATTGACGATTTGAAAATCGGTCAGCTACTATTGTCTGATGGATCTACAAAGATTTCGGACTTAATCGATTATAATTTTGCGGCTATTAAAGCCTCCACACCCATGGAGGAAGCCTTCGAAATTTTCCAGAAATACGATCGAAGTGCCTTACCGATTGTTACCGAAGCTGGTGTATTGGTCGGAATTGTGACATTTGACGATGTATTAGACCGGATCGAAGATCGTGACACCGAAGATATTCAACGATTTGGGGGTATGGAGGAATTGGATTTGGCATATACAAAGACCCCATTACTTCAGTTAGTACAAAAACGGGCGGGATGGCTTATTATATTGTTTTTCAGTGAGATGCTTACGGCGTCAGCCATGGGCTTTTTTGAAGGAGAACTGGAAAAGGCAGTTGTATTGGCATTGTTTGTTCCTCTAATTATTTCCAGTGGTGGAAATTCCGGTTCACAGGCAGCATCACTTATTATTCGTGCCATGGCTCTGGGCGAATTGAAACTCAAAGATTGGTGGTATGTGATGAAAAGGGAAGTTTCTTCCGGATTGATTTTGGGCGGGATATTAGGTACTATTGGTTTCCTACGGATACTGGCCTGGCATTTTCTTGGTCTGTATGACTACGGTCCGTATTGGATTGCCATAGGTCTTACAGTAGCAGTGTCTTTGGTGTTTATCGTGTTGTGGGGTACGCTGTCTGGTTCATTTATTCCATTTATCTTGCGTCGATTTGGATTGGATCCAGCCACGGCATCAGCGCCCTTCGTAGCAACGTTAGTGGACGTTTCGGGATTGATTATTTATTTTACCGTTGCAGCATTCTTTTTGCAAGGTAAATTATTGTAAGCCTTTCAGAAAAAATATAGAAAAAAGCATAAAACAACAGCTTGGTTTTATGCTTTTTTATTGACGGAATTACAAATTCAATTTTCGATACAATTTTTCTTTAATTCCACCTTTCTGGGCAATATAAATTCCTTTTTTTCCGGAGAATATAAATGCGGTTATGCAAGCAATTGCTATAAAAACAACAGGTTGGAAGCCGAAAAGTTCATAGCCCATAATGATGCAAGCTAAGGGTGTATTTGTAGCGCCAGAGAATACGGCAACAAAGCCCATCGCAGCCAATAATCCAAGCGGGAGTGGGATAAAGCCGCTGAGTGCACTGCCAAGAGTCGCCCCAATAAAAAATAAAGGGGTCACTTCTCCGCCTTTAAAACCGGCAGAAAGGGTAAATGTGGTTAAGATCAATTTGATTAAGAAATCATAATAATCCGAGGGATTATTGAAAGCCTCCTGAATCATTGGAATACCTAAGCCGATATATTTTGTACTTTTTAGCAATACCACCGTAATCACGATGATGATGCCACCGATAACAGGTCTGAGCAGAGGGGATTTGATCTTTTTAAATTGAGCACTGAAGAAGTCTCCGGTGAGGGTGAACAACCAGGCTGCCAAGCCAAATAAAATTCCAGCAATCAAACTCAACCCAATATTGCTTAAAGAAAGCGCAGGAATCATTTCATGTATTGGGTAATGTGTGTGCGGTACATGCCATAATTGACAGCTAAAATTTGCGATATAGGCTGTGAGAAGGCAGGGGAGGATACCAAAATATCTTTTTTTACCAATGAGCAGGACCTCAAGGCCGAAGATCGTACCGGCTAGTGGTGTGCCAAAGACGGCAGCAAAACCCGCAGTAATACCGATAGATATCAGGATGCGTCGTTCGGTTTTGTCGAAATCAAACCAACGGTTGAGCTGATCGGCTATTGCTCCGCCGATCTGAACTGCCGTTCCTTCACGTCCGGCTGACCCGCCAAATAGGTGGGTAAGTAAAGTTCCGAACAGCACAAGTGGTGCCATAACAAGCGGTATCCTGCGTTGTGGACGAAGATACTCTTCGATTAGGAGATTATTCCCTTTGCTTGACGGGTTGCCCCAGCGCTGATAGGATAGGGCAATAACCAAACCTGCAAATGGTAATCCATAGATTATCCAAGAATTGTTTTCTCTATATTGTGTGACCCAATTCAGCGAAAAAAGAAAAAATGCACAGATTGATCCAACACTAAAGCCTATTATACAACAAGTAATAAGCCATTTAGCAATAAAACGGAGATTAATTTGAGGTGGTTGATTTGAAATTCTGATAGCCATAAGTCTACACTCTATATAAAATTTGTTGTTTTTATACTAAAAAGTAGACGTCATCAGCTTATTAAGGCGGTTCAGGGCAGACATCATTGCCATATGTTAGACAAAGTTATAAAAAACGAATGATAATTGCAATCCAGCCGAGGATCATCAATAATCCCCCTAGAGGAGTGATTGGTCCAAGAAATTTTAGATTTTTTTTCCAGTATTCTGCAAAGGAAAGAAAATAAATACTTAAGGAAAACAAAAGGGTACCCGATGTAATTAAATAATAGGCAACTCTTTCAGATTGATATTCAAAGGATAGGTTTAGCCCAAGAATCAATAAGGTGATCGCTGCATACATTTGATAGCGAACACCCACTTCAAAAGAATCCAATTTTTCGGGCGATAGAATTTTTTTGAATGCGTGCGCCCCGAAGGCTCCAAGTATAATTGCCAACGCGCCTAATAGGGCAGCAGTAATGATTACAATGTTATTCATATAGATGGTCTATTTGATAATAGATTTAGTCATGTCAATGTGCAGGATTCCGTAATCCGGATAGGGTTCAGAGTTTTGCTCAAATCCTAACTTCTCATAGAATGACTTTAAGTGAAATTGCGCACCGATTTGAATATCCTGAGGTCCAAAAGCGTCTAAAGTAGCTTCAATAGATTTATGCATAAGGAGTTGACTTAGGCCTGTTCCTCGGGCTTCTTTTACAACAATAACACGTCCGATGGAAGGTTGTAGATATGAAATTCCAGCTGGGACTAAACGGGTGTAAGCGACAATTTCTCCATCCTGCTCGGCCCAAAGATGGAGACAGAGGTAATCTTTATCATCCAGTTCAGGATATAGACACTCCTGTTCCACTACAAAAACCTCTGTACGTAATTTTAAAATACGGTACAATTCACGGTTTGTTAGCTCTTCAAAATTCTTAAGTTTCCAATTATATTGCATGATAGCGAATTAAGAGAGGAAATTGAGTTACTGATCAATCTGTTTCAGTGGATGATCGGTAACTCAATTTGTGTTATTAAAAGGGAAAATTATGCCAATAGGCTTTTTACAACTTCGGAAATTGTTTTTCCGTCAGCTTGTCCCGCTAATTTTTGATTGGCAGCACCCATTACTTTTCCCATTTCTTTAATGGATGAAGCGCCCGTCTCAGCGATGATCGCTTTGATAACAGCCTCTACTTCCTCTTTGCTCATTTGTTTAGGAAGGTAAGCTTCAATCACTTTTTCTTCTTCTACCTCGATTTGGTAAAGATCCTCACGATTTTGAGTCTTATAGATTTCAGCAGATTCACGTCTTTGTTTTACCAATTTTTGTAAAACTTTAATTTCAGCTTCTTGATTCAGATCTTCTGCATGGCCTTTCTCCGTTTTCGCGAGGAGAATAGCTGCTTTAATCGCACGTAATCCACGCAATGCAGCCGTATTTTTTGCAATCATTGCCGCTTTAATGTCTTGATTTATTTGTGTTTCTAATGACATGATATTTAAATTATTTTCGATTGACAATCGTGCCTGTAGCCTGTGCTGTCGGCATTATTAATAGATCGTTGATATTAACATGAGCTGGTCTGGTGATGACGAAAAGAATAGTTTCGGCAATGTCGGTACCGGTCAGGGGCTGTACACCTGTATACACGCTTTTTGCTCTTTCTTTGTCTCCATGAAAGCGAACCTCAGAGAATTCTGTTTCAACCATACCGGGGTCGATAGAAGTAACTTTGATACCTTTGGAAAGTAAGTCTATACGCATTGCTTTTGTTAGTGCATCTACCGCATGTTTGCTTGCGCAGTATACGTTACCATTTGGATATACTTCTTTGCCTGCAATAGAGCCCAAATTGACAATATGTGCCCCATTTGCGGTATCCATTAATGGGATGACTGCTTTGCTGACATAAAGTAGTCCTTTGACATTGGTGTCGATCATTCTATCCCAGTCACCGATATCACCATCCTGGATTGGATCCAGACCTTGGCTAAGCCCTGCATTATTGATCAATACATGGATTGTTTTCCATTCCTCTGGTAAACCGTTTATTTGGTTTTGAACCTGTTCTGAATCTCTGACATCCAATTCAAACGTATGAATTTTGATGTGGGGATAGATTGAATTCAATTTTTCCTTCAATATATCCAGTCGATTTAGTCTACGGGCACAAAGCAAAAGGTTGTAGCCTTCCTTCGCCAACACTTCAGCACAGGCTTGACCAATACCTGAACTTGCTCCTGTGATGAAAACTGTCTTTGTCATATTTTTTAACTAGTTGAAATAGTAAATCTCATTGCTGACTGTAATTTCATCTGTTGATAAAACTCAATCCAAGAGTCTTTCATAGACCTATTTGGTCGCAATATAAATCGTGCAAATGCCAAATGTTTGTGGTCTCACAATTGTTTGGTCAAAGCCAGCTTTTTTATTTATTGCAACAAATTTCTGTCCATCTGGGAACTGAGCAACGGATTCCGGTAAATATTCGTAAGCACTGGCATCTTTTGAGAAGAATTTTCCAATGGTCGGTGTCACATATTTGAAGTAAAAATTGTAGAGCTGCTTTATCGGGAATTTTTTTGGATTCGAAAATTCCAAAATAACGGCCTTACCGCCGGGTTTCAATACGCGGTAAATGTCGGACAATCCTTTTTCTAAGTTTTCAAAGTTACGGACACCAAATGCAACAGTAACAGCGTCAAAGGTATTGTCTTCAAATTGAAGCCTTTCCGAATCGCCTAATTGTACTTCAAATTGATTTTCCAGTCCTTTGTTTGCGATTTTCTTTTTAGCGACATCAAGCATTCCTTGAGAGATATCGACCCCAATTATTTTTTTTGGATTCAATATCTTGATGGATTCCAATGCAAAATCACCTGTTCCGGTAGCCACATCTAACATGAGCTGAGGTTTAATGGACTTCAGGGCATTAATGGCTTTCTTTCGCCATATAATATCAATCCCCATGGACATGAAGTGGTTTAAGAAATCATAGGAATGGGAAATATTGTTGAACATATCCGCTACCTGTTTTTTCTTGCCATCATTGGCATCTTTATAGGGCTTTAATGTTGAAGAATCGTGCGTCATTTTACAAATATACAATATAAGTATATTTTTAATGCTTAAAATAGGATTTGTTTTTTGATTTAAAGCTGAAGTCTTTTCCTCTTTAAGAAAGCTGATTTGGAGCGGTGTCCCAATAGAATTAAACCCAATCATTTTGAATTTCGATCATTTTGGTTATTCACAATGCTTTAAGTTATCAACACTTTTTAATGTATTGATTTTAAGTGCTTGTTTTTTATTTTCAACATGTTTTCAACATCTAATGTTGAAAAGTGCATCGTTAAAACTGTGTCCTTCAAAGCGTTTTGACGTTTGGTGCCTGACGGACTAATTATGCTGTTTGTAATTCAGCATCTTTGTGAATTTTATTTTTTATACATTTGTTATCCCGTCTTAAATTTAAGAGCTGGGAAGCTATATTTCTGATATAATATCATGATGAACGAGAGCAATTTTGAAGCGAATAACACGGATAATAACAAAAGAGGTAGTTATGGTGAGCGCCGTACCAAATTAAACAACATGGTAAGCGGCTTGGGTAAGCTACCGCCCCAGGCAGTAGATCTTGAGGAAGCTGTTTTGGGCGCATTGATGCTTGAAAAAAATGCACTGAGCGAGATTATTGATATTTTAAAACCAGAGTCTTTTTATAAAGAATCACATCAGAAAATTTTTGAAGCTATATTTGGCTTATTTCAAAAGACTTCGCCTATCGATATCCTGACGGTCACCTCCGAGTTACGTAGAATGGGGGCGCTGGAAATGGTGGGGGGAGCTTATTATATCACGCAGCTCACCGATCGAGTTGTCTCTGCTGCTAATATCGAATACCATGCGCGTATTATTTCGCAAAAATATATCCAAAGGGAGCTGATCAAAGTTTCTACTGAGATTATCAATAGTTCCTATGATGAGACCTCGGATATTTTTGATCTCTTGGATCATGCCGAGAAGAGTTTGTTTGATATTGCACAAAATAACTTGAGAAGAGATTCGCGTAAGATGGATGACATTATGCGTGAAGCAATTTCCAATCTTGAGATGTTGCGTGATCGTACAGATGGTCTGACGGGTGTACCATCGGGTTTAACTGCACTAGATCGCATGACTTCTGGTTGGCAACCTTCTGACTTAGTGATTATCGCCGCTCGTCCAGCGATGGGTAAAACGGCGTTTGTATTGTCTGTAGCGCGAAATGCTGCTGTTGAACATGGTAAGGCTGTTGCCGTATTCTCGCTGGAGATGTCCTCTGTTCAGCTAGTTAATCGTCTTATCGCAGGTGAAACCGAAATTGAACAAGAGAAGCTGAAAAAAGGAAATCTTGCCGATCACGAATGGCAACAATTGCATTCACGTATCGGTCGACTGACAGAGGCGCCGATCATTATTGATGATACTCCTGCATTGAACGTATTTGAATTTAGGGCAAAATGCCGTCGTCTGAAAGCACAATATGATATCCAGATGGTGATTGTCGATTACTTGCAATTGATGCATGGTAAAGCTGAGGGCAAGGGTGGGGGTAACCGTGAGCAAGAAATTGGTAGTATTTCCCGTGCTTTGAAATCTGTTGCGAAAGAGCTGAGTATTCCAGTACTGGCATTGTCGCAGTTGAGCCGTGCCGTGGAGTCGAGACCAGGAAATAGTAAAAGACCGATGTTATCGGATTTGCGTGAATCCGGATCTATTGAGCAGGATGCCGATATGGTACTTTTCTTGTATAGGCCAGAGTACTATGGCTTGACCGAAGATGAAGAAGGGCGTCCAACAGCCGGTGTCGGTGAAGTTATTATCGCCAAGCACCGTAATGGGGAAACGGGGATTGTGCCACTTCGTTTCGTAGGTAAATTCGTTAAATTTGTCGATCTTGAAGATGAGTTCTCCGGAATGGGTGGCGGTGATGGTTTTGGAGATGCTCCAACCACATTTTCTGCCTCAGCGTTGAATCCGTCACCAAATTTTGGTGAAGACTTCGGTGGAGCAGGCTTTAGCGGAGGCATTACAATGCCTTCCCGCATGAATGATATGCCTGACGATGCACCTTTTTAATCAGTAATTTTACATTAGTATCCATAAATAAAAAGCCGAATATCATATTCGGCTTTTTTATTGACCTAAGTTTAATCAACCACCGTAGCAATCTTTAATGGATTGCTGCATATTTTCACTTTAAGCGGCTAGAATTTGTAAGTCACCCCAGCTCCGACGATCTGCCTGATCTGTAAAGCAGAGTTCCTTTTTCCAATTTCTTTTCCTTCTTTGATAACAGGAATGGCTGTATTGTCATCGTAAATCATCTGTACACCAGCATTTACAGTTATGAACTTATTGACCTTCATGAAGAGATTCGCAGTGTAGTCAATGTCAACATTCTGTGGTTTATCCAGATAATTAGAATAGAGTTTCAAGATATTTTCAAAGGAAACATTTTCCATGAGGTTTACCTTGTAATAAGCATCAAAAGAGGCTCCGAATTCAGTTCTCACTTTTTTACCCGGATCCAGCCCATATCTTTGGGAAAGGGCCGTATCATTAACAAAAACAAATCTTACCGCCGCTGGGGATAGATTAAACCTTAAGTTGTCGGATTTCTTGTAGGCAAAACCCGGCCCAAAGCTTAAATATGCCGGAGCTAGGAATCGTGAAATACGCTCTTTCGGAGTTTTGGCATAATCAAACCCATCGGCAAATTGCGTGTTAAAGTTCAGGAAAAAGGTATATAGCCAATATTCTGAGGCTTTATGTCCCAGTAAACTATTCAATACTAATCTATCATCATTTTTGCGCCAGTCCGATTCCTTTTGGAAAGTTAAACCATAAGCCGCTAATACTTTATTATCCCAAGACCATTTATCTTTCTTATAATTGAAATCATAATTTAAGGTAAGATTTCCCGAAAATGAATTGACACCCCCTGCGGCCCAATTGGAGAAGGAGCTCTGGTTGATCAAAAACGTGTTTTCACCTTTGATTGTCCATGTTTTAGAGGTATCTGTAGGGGTTTCTTGGCTGAAACTTCGAAAGCTAATTAAACTTAAGGCAATAAGAACGATCGATTTAATTTTTTTCATACTAAAATTTGGTTTTTGTGCATATGCTGCGAAAATAAATGTTCTATAACTAAACGTATAACTTTGTTTATTGTTTTGTGGCTTTTTGTTTACGTATATTTTAAATAAAATCGGAACTTTGGGAACTTGATTGATACTATGAAAATAACGTTACTCTGTATTGGAAAGACAGATGATAAATACTTGATCGAAGGGATCGACAAATACATCAAAAGACTAAAGTTCTATGTCAACTTTAATATTGTGGTGATACCGGACATCAAAAATAGCAAAAGCCTTTCTGAGGAGCAGCAGAAAGACAAAGAAGCCGGATTGATTTTAAAACAATTGCAGCCACAGGATATGGTCATACTATTGGATGAGTTTGGTAAAGAGTTTCGCTCGTTGGATTTTTCTGCTTATTTGGAGAAAATGATGATCAATAGTGTGCAACATATGGTGTTTATTATCGGCGGTCCTTACGGATTTGATCAAAAGATCTACGACCGGGCCAGTTCCAAAATGTCCTTGTCAAAGATGACATTTTCGCATCAGATGATCCGTTTATTTTTTACAGAACAACTCTATCGGGCGTTTTCAATTATGAAAGGTGAACCTTATCATCATGAATAATATGGAAAAAAGTCCGTAACTTCATCATTAATAAAAACAGACTTATGAATTTACCGAATAAACGTGATTATCACTATAAAAGTGATGAAGGAGAGAAAAATAGCCAATTGAATAAATACGTCATGATAGCCTGTATCGTTATTGTGATTTTATTGGCAATTTATTTTGCATAATTTGATATCCTCTAGTTACGGATGAAGTAAAAGAATAAATCTCTTACTTAATATCCGTATGGAGGATATCAGCAGATGATTTTAATAAATTTGATTGAAATTGTTTGGAGGAGAACGCTTAATTTTTCGGAGAAGGTTGGCAGGTTTTGCGCGTTCTTTTTGGTTCGGTGTTGTTGACAAATCCCCAGTTGGTCACGTAGAATGATAAGGGGTTAATTTCTAATAATTTTTTCATTTTTTCTTTTTTTACCATATAATATTTTATTGTTTCGACTGTATTTGATCAATAATCGAGCCAAACTTTAGATTGTGCCGTGGCCTTTTTATAATTTAGTATTTGGTACCGCAAGTAATAAAATTGAGAAAAATAGGGGATAAGTGCGAGTTTCACCTCAAGCGTTAATGGCTAAATTCCCTGAACGTATTATTGAAGGAACTTTCCAAAAAGTAAAAAGAACCCTCCGCATAGTAGGTGGTAGAAGCAAAACTGTTGTGGGGATACGAATGGAGTAAAAAAAACAGCGATGTTAGAGCTTTTCGGACATCGCTGTTTTTTATTTTTACTTTTTATCTATTTTATAGAGTCTGCCAAGATCAGTAATGGCATACAAGGCTCCATCCGGTCCTTGTGTAATATCTCTGAATCGCTGTCCTTCACTGCCTAATAATCGTTCTTCGCCAATAACCTTATTATCTTTCAAAATTATTCTTGCAATATGCGTGCTACTTAAACCGCAAATAAAGAGGTTATTTTTCCATTCAGGAATGTTCTGTCCTGTATAGAACGTGATCCCACTTGGAGAGAGCACAGGATCCCAATAATAAACGGGTTGCTCAAGTCCTTCTTTCTGTTGTATTCCTGCGCCCACTTTATCTCCTTTATATTCAATTCCGTAGGTTATCGTTGGCCAACCATAATTGATGCCTGCCTGGATTTTGTTGAGTTCATCTCCACCGCGTGGACCAAATTCAGTTTCCCATAAATCACCAGTTTCAGGATGGAAAGCAAGCCCCTGCGGATTACGATGTCCATAACTGTAGATCTCTGGTCGTGCATTTGCTTTTCCGATAAATGGATTGCCTGATGCAGGCTGTCCGTCTTTTGTAATGCGCAAAATCTTGCCCAGAGCAGCATTCAAATCCTGAGCCAGAGGCCTTGTCACTAAATCGGAGCGTTCTCCGGTACTAAAAACAATATTTCCCTCTTTGTCAAAAACGATACGTCCGCCGTAATGGAGGTTACCTTTATGAGCAGGAGTAGCTTGATAGATAACCTTAGCCTCTTCAAATGATTTTTCATCCGCCGAGAGCTTACCTTTAGCAACTGCCGTTAATGTTCCTGCGGGGGTATTGTCCGCAAATACCCAGTAGACCATACGGTTGGAGCTAAAATTCGGATCGAGCCTCAATCCGAGTAATCCACCTTGGCCACTTGTATTGACCGCAGGTATACCTTTGATTGGTTCGCTTAATTTGCCATCAGCACTTGCAATACGCATATCGCCCTCTTTCTCTGTGATTAGCAGTCTGCCATCAGGCAGCGCTACAATACCCCAAGGAGACTTTAGCCCCTCGGCTATAACTTTGCCCTCGAAAGCTGTAGTTGTTTTAGCACCAGCAATTCTGGTCTGCCCAGCAAAAGCAGGTTTGTAGTCCGAATTTGCTTTTTGCGTTTCTACCGGTGGATAGCTTGTGGTATCTGTAGGATTAGTTGTGCTATCTGAACCGGAGTTTGAATTTGCATGATTGGAATTGCAGGCAGTCAAGCCAAGCGATATCGTTAAAAGGCTTATTGTCAGTTTGTTTTTCATTATTAATGACTTGTATTTTGGTCTGATTGTTCGTTTGAAGATATTAAAAATTAATGAAATGCTGTGCGATATAATGTAATAAATTTATCGACATCCGGTCATAAGCCAAAAAAAGGGGTGAGGGGAAATTAGGGGGTGCCCAGACAATGCGTCAGTATCTGTTGTAATTCATTGTCTTTATTGACATAATAATCGCTTACCTCTAGTAGTGCATTTGTGCTTAAATTATAGACACAGACCGGAATATAATTGGGTTGAGCGGATGTTTCGAAAGTCTTAAAATAGTCTGCACTTTCCTGGAAAGTTGAAAACTCTTTTGACTCATAATGCCGTGTCTCTTGATTATATGCAATGGTTACATAGTTCTTTTTCATCGTACATTCCTTTACCTAGAATAACGAAAGGTAAACGATAAAAGTTTTAAAAATTCGCAGCTTTTTATTTTAAACACTGATGTGACTAGCATCTACATGTTTTCCGAAGAATATTTTTGCTTTGCTTTCAAAATCTCTAGGGTCGTCTGTGGTGTAGAAGGCCAACTGACTATTTTTTGAACAGTATGTTTCTATTTCAGCATGACGGTGAAGGTATTCCTGTAGACTTTTCGCAACTATAGGTCCTTGGGAGATAATATTGACATTTTTTGGGACGTATTTTTCGATTACAGGTAATAATAAGGGGTAATGTGTACAGGCCAATACAATGGTATCTATTTGATCGGACTTCTGCAACAGTTCATGGATATCTTTTTGGACGAAATAATGTGCTCCCTCTGTATTGATCTCATTATTTTCAACCAGAGGAACCCAAAAAGGGCAGTCATGTTGAAAAACCTCAATTTCTGGATTAAATTTATGTATCTCGATCTTATACGATTCAGATTTTACCGTCCCTGTCGTTGCGAGGATACCGATTTTGTTTGTTTTCGTATAATTATGGATGATTTCAGTTGTTGGTCTGATGACTCCAAGCACTTTTTTTCCTGGAGGAAGATCGTTTTGTTGAATCGTTCTTAATGCTTTTGCCGAAGCCGTGTTACAAGCTAAAATAACGAGATTACAGCCTAAATCAAACAATTTAAATACACATTGCTTGGTGTAATTATATACGGTCTCAAACGACCTTGTGCCATAAGGAACACGTGCATTGTCACCTAAATAAATATAATCATATTGAGGAAGGAGCTGCTGAATTTCCTTAAATACAGAAAGGCCGCCATAACCGGAGTCGAAAATGCCAATAGGACCAGAAGTCAGTGTATTATCCATAACGCAATGCTATAAGTTACATCCACCTATAACATTGCGTTATAAGATTCAGTTTTACTGAAGCAAAGATGGTTTCTCTTTATATATTTTCCAAATTAATTCGCCAAATAATGTATTAGTCCAGGCAAACCAATGTCTTGTGAATTTTTTCGGATCATTCTTATGGAAGGATTCATGCATAAATCCTGTACCACCATGCGTGCTCACTAAAGTTTTGATGCAATTGCGGATCTCTTCATCATTTGTCGAAGTTTGCGCACGCATAATAATTGACATTGGCCAAATCATATCGCGGCCAATATGCGGTCCCCCGATACCTTCGGCTGCGGTACCTTTAAAGAAGAATGGGTTTTTATCGGACAGCACAAAATTACGTGTACGTTGATAGACCTCGTCATTGAGATTGACTGCACCTAAATAGGGCAGAGCCAATAAACTAGGGATATTTGCGTCGTCCATCATGAGATGACTTGAATAACCATCTACTTCAAACGCATATATTCTCCCTAAGGTTGGATGATCTATAATTCCATATTTATTTACGGCAGCCTCAACTTCATTCGCGAGCGATTCCATTTTTGCGGAAAGCGTCGGTTCGTTTTTAACCTTTTTGAGAATTTCTGCAGATTGTCTCAAACTGACCACCGCAAATAGGTTAGAAGGAATTAGGAAAGAAAAAATAGTCGAGTCATCCGAAGGTCTAAAGCTTGAGCAGATCAAACCTACCGGATTTATGGGATAGCCATAACCATCTACTTGCAGCGTGTCGGAACCCCTTGACGTCGTTCGCTCAAATTTATAGGGGCCTAAACTATCCTTACGTTGCTGTTCAACAAAAGTTTGATAGATCTTGTGCTGAGCCTCTAGCCATTCGTCGTTAAATGGAGTACTGTCATTTGTTTCCTTCCAGTAATGGTAAGCAAGTCGAATCGGATAACATAGTGAATCAATTTCCCATTTCCGTTCATGGATTCCTGGTTTCATACTCGTGTGGTCACTGAACCATTCCCCTTTTTTTGTTGGGTCATTATAAAAAGCATTCGCATAAGGATCAATGTTGATACATTTACTTTGTTTTTGTATTAATCCGACAATGAGATCCTGCAATTTTTTATCTTTTTTCATAAAAGGAAGGTAGGGCCATACCTGTGCGCTACTGTCACGTAACCACATTGCATCTATATCTCCTGTAATAACATAGGTATAGTTTCTGCCATTTTGAACATAGGGAAATACAGTTGTATCCAATGTATTTGGAAAGCAGTTGTTAAATAACCAGGTCAGTTCCTTGTTTTTGACATTTTTTTGAAACTCTGTAATGGCATCTTCAATTACTTTACTTGAAAAAAGCCGTTTTTCTTTAGCAGTGCGTACAGTCGGAAAAGAATGTTCCTGAGCAAAAGAAAATTTGCTTGCGAATGCACCTGCTGTCAATAAGGTTGCGTTTTGGATAAATGTTCTGCGTTTCATGTTTATTAGGGCCGATTTTTTGTTATACAAGGTTATTTACTAAGATGCAAGATATAAATATTTTTGAATATAAAGAACAGCAAATACGATTTAGCATTATAAAATTGACTACAGATGTTAATAAAGTCATTTTTATTCGGTTAATTTGCAGTTAGGAATGCATTTTGCTAGAAGAAATAATCTTTGAAATAATTTTATGGGGCTTAATATATCAAAAAAAAATAATTTACTTCGAATTGTGCTGGCAGGCATCGGGGTAGGTGTCTCGTTTGCAGGTTTTGGGCAAATTAAAAGTCAGCCTTATTCGTATCATTTCTATCAGAAAATGAACGATGTCGTTTATTCTACTGAGACGAGAATGCACACAACAGCTAAACCATTCGTCATCAAGGATTCTTTGTTGTTGGCCAAATTTGACTCGATTCAATCCAATAAACCAGTTTCCTCATCGAATTGGTTCATGCGTAAGATCTTTAATGAACATTTGGTTCAAGTCGAGAAAGATGATTATACATTCTATGCGGACTTTTTGCCGGATATGTATATTGGAAAAGATATGCAGGGTGATAAACGTCGTACATGGATGAATGGTAGAGGATTTCAAGTGGGATTGAACGTGGGTAATAAATTCACTTTTAATTCATCGGCATTTGAAAGCCAAGCTGTTTTTCCAAAGTATCTTGACGATTATATTGTCGCTAATAAAGTAATTCCTGGTCAGGGAAATACCAAATTTCAGTCTAAAAATAAAATGGACTGGATGTATGCGACAGCAAGTATGACTTACGATGCGCATAAGTATATCCAAGCGACTATAGCGTACGATAAAAACTTTATTGGTGATGGTTACCGCTCGATGCTGCTTTCTGACTTTTCATCTAATTATGCGCATCTGAAGCTGACCGGTACGATTGGCAATGTACAGTATACATCAATTTGGGCTTACATGAATGATCCGACACATCCAAGAGAGGATCTAACTGGGGTATATCCTATGGAGGGGCAAAATAACACACGTTTAGGAGATGGGAAGAAATGGGGAGCTTTTCAATATTTGGATTGGAATGTGACCAATAAATTGTCCGTTGGCTTTTTTCAGTCCGTGGTCTGGGCCGCTCAGGATGACGCTGGAAAAAGAGGTTTTGACTTTAGTTACATAAGTCCGATTATCTTTATACGTCCTGTCGAGAATAATAATCGCACATCTCCCGATAAGATGTTTCTAGGGTTGACCTCAAAATATAAATTGCCTTATAATTTGACGGTTTATGGTCAGTTTTTATTAGGTGAATTTACGGCCAAGGAATTTTTTGCGGGTAATGGTTATGCTCATAACAAGTGGGGCGCACAGTTAGGTGTAAGAGGTTATGACATGTTTGGTGTCAAAAACCTAAACTTCCTTGCGGAGTATAATACGGCTAGACCTTATACCTATGCACACTTTAAATCCTATTCCAATTATAGTAACAATGCCGAACCATTGGCACATCCAAAAGGTGCTAACTTTAGAGAGTTGGTTGGTCTCGTAAACTATGCATGGGACAGATGGGACTTTTCATTACAGGGAATGTATACGCAGAATGGATTGGATCTGCCTGACGGAACGAATATGGGTGGAAATATCTTTCAATCCTATAACACCATTCCAAATATGTATGGAAACCATATCGCGCAAGGAATAAAAAATAATATCTATTATGCGGATGCGAAAGCAGCGTATGTACTTAATCCTAAATATAATCTTCGTTTAGAATTGGGGTATATGCAACGCTATGCGAAAGCACAGTATGAAACACCTGTCGTGAATAAATCGGGCGTGGTTACATTTGGACTTCGTTCAAGCTTTAGAGCAATCTATAATGATTTATAGGAAGTTTTTATATATTTGAGCACATTACAGCTTATGAAAACATCATGATTATTCAGGCCGTATAAGGGAATGTATAATCATGATGTTTTTTGTTTAATATATTCATTTTAATATCGTTTAAAATGTAACCGATACTACTGGGGTAGTTTGAATGCATAACCCCAAATAGATAATATTGAATCAATCACTAAATACCGATGAAAAAAATCCTTGTATTAAATGGCCCAAACTTAAATCTATTGGGTGTTAGGGAAAAGTCAATCTATGGAAGTCAAGATTTCTTGAGTTATTTTGAGGAATTAAAGACACGTTTTTCTACAGTCCAATTGGAATATTTTCAGAGTAATTCTGAGGGCAAGTTAATTGATAAAATTCATGAGGTCGGTTTCGCGTATGATGGCATTGTAATGAACGCTGGAGCATATACCCATACATCTATTGCTATTGGAGATGCTATTGCTGCTGTTCAGACTCCGGTTATTGAAGTTCATATCAGCAATGTTCATCAACGGGAAGAATTTCGACATCATTCCTTCTTGGCAAAAAACTGTAAGGGGGTAATCTGTGGCTTTGGGCTGGATAGTTATAGACTTGGCATCGAAGCTCTTTTAGTTTTGTAGGTACTTCGTTTACTTCTAGAACATCCGTGCTGAGCGGAGTGAAGAAGGGGGGGTAAATGAGAGGAGTTGACAGCTATGAAGACAGAAAGAATACGTTAGTTATAAAAAGAATAGGCGGGAATTCCCGCCTATTCTTTTTAACTGTATCGCCTTTAGATATTTTATCCAATAAGACTCCTTATTTCTACTTCATCTGCTTTGATTTGCGCTTTCATTTCCTCTAGTGAGTCAAAGCGTTCATCATGACGGATAAAGTGCAGGAATTTAACACGGAGCGTCTTGCCGTAGATATCCTGATCAAAATCGAATAGACTGATTTCAATCGCACGATTCATTCCGTCAACCGTAGGTCTTGTGCCAATATAGCCCATGCCTTTAGCGATAGAAATAGGATTCTCTTCTTTATACTCACCTGTAGTAATATTCTGGATGTGGTTGTATATATAAACCTCTACTGCGTATATACCATAAGCAGGAATTAATTTATGCGGTTCATGTACCTGTAGATTGGCTGTAGGAAATCCGATGGTACGTCCGATTTGATCCCCTCGGATCACTGTTCCCGTTAATTCAAAAGGATAACCTAAATATAGATTGGCTGTTTTGATATCACCTTTAATCAGTGCTTCACGCACACGCGTGGAAGAGACTGCGATGTCATTGATATCTTGTTCTGGGATCTCGTCTACACTATAGTCGAATATCGACGCAAACTGTTCCAAGTCGCCTAATGTACCCTTGCGATCTTTTCCGAAATGGTGATCATATCCGATAACGATTTTTTTGGTGCCCAATTTACCTACAAGCACATTGCTAATATATTCTTCAGGAGTTTGATTGGAAAAATCCCGGGAGAAGGGTATAATGATAAGATGGTCAATACCGACCTTGCTTAGTTGGCTTACCTTTTCCTCAATATCATTTATTAAACGTAAGCTATCATCATCTGGGTTAATAATTAACCGGGGATGCGGAAAAAAAGTAAGTAATATGGTTTCGCCGTTAATTTTTTGAGCAGCCTCTTTTAAGTGGACCAATATTTTTTGATGGCCAATATGAACACCATCAAAAGTACCAATGGTAACTACTGCATTTTCAACGGGGGAGAAATCTTCTAAACTTCTGTAGATTTTCATTTATTGGATTTTTTGCAAAAATAAGATAAAGAATCAATAAAGTGCAGCGACGGCTTTATTTAATGATTTCCTTATGACGTTTTATTTCGGCGATAAGCTGTTCAAGATTCCAGGCGTTTTCAATCGTATAATTACCACTTTTGGTGCGTCTTAAAGAACTTAGGTGGGATCCACTATGCAATACTTTTCCAAAGTCGTATGCTAATGATCTGATGTATGTGCCTTTTGAACAAGAAATGCGAAAATGTACATTCGGGAGTTCGATTTTTTCAATTTCAAAGCTATTGATCCGTACCTGACGAGATTTTATTTCAACCTCTTCACCGCGACGAGCTTTTGCATAGACACGTTCACCATTGATCTTTATGGCAGAATGTGCTGGAGGAAACTGTTGTATGTCACCTTCAAAGGTCTTAGCTGCATCAAAGATCATTTGCTCAGTAATATGATCGATAGGGAATAGCTCATCAATTTCAGTTTCCAGGTCATAGGAGGGGGTGGTTCCACCCAATGTAATTGTCCCTGTATATTCTTTGTCTTCGGCCTGGTAGCTGTCGATCTTTTTTGTCAACTTACCTGTACAGACAATTAGCAAGCCCGTTGCTAAGGGGTCCAATGTACCAGCATGGCCAACTTTTAATTTTAATGGTTTCAGTGAGTTTCTGACTTTCCCAACAACGTCGAAACTTGTCCATGTTAAAGGTTTATCAATCAACAACATTTCGCCTTCAGCAAAATTAAACCTTGCTGAGTTTTCACCAACCTCTATATTCTCCATGAAAAAATTTTAGATAATTTGTAAACTATGCCCCGAAAGAAGTAATGCGAGAATTACAACTCCAACAACTATTCTATACCATCCGAAGGCCTTGAAGCCATATTTGGTTAAAAATCCAATAAAGGATTTAATTGCAACAATTGCGACAACAAAACCAATGAGGTTACCTACAATAAGAAGGTTGAGCTCCTCGCCTGTAAATGTATTTCCTTCTTTGAAGAATTTCAAGAGTTTAACAGCTGAAGCGCCAAACATCATCGGTAATGCCAGAAAAAATGAAAATTCTGCAGCGGCTTTACGTGTTAATTTTTCGGCCATACCACCGATGATGGTACTTGCGGAGCGGGATGTGCCAGGTATCAAAGCCAGACATTGGTATACACCAATCATAAAGGCCTGCTTGTAAGAGACGTTGTCCGAATCTTCAACGGTAGGTTTATTAAACCATTTGTCAACAAAAAGCAGGACAACACCACCGATTACCAGCATAATCGCAACCATCAGCGGGCTTTCCAAAAGTGAATCGATGAAATCGTTGAAAAGTAATCCAAGTATCGATGCTGGAATAGCAGCGATCACCAACTTATAGTAAAATGAAAGCGATTTAAAGAATCGCTTGTAATATAAAACGAGAACGGATAAAATCGTTCCCAATTGAATGACAATTGTAAATAATTTAACAAAGGCTGAGGGCTGAATCCCCATCAGTGCGGTTGCTATAATCATGTGGCCTGTAGAGGAGACAGGCAAAAACTCCGTTAATCCTTCGATGATAGCAAGGATTATAGCTTCAATAATAGACATCTGTTTTTTATAAGATTATTCTTCAGTTTTAGTTGTTTTGGGGCGATATAAGATCGCTACAAATCCCAATGCAAAGCCGAGAACGACTACAATTGGCGCTAAAGTGATTTTGGTAAAACTATAGATATCAGTTTCACCGGACATGAGCGCAAAGCCAATGACGACAAGAACCAAGCTAGCTATAAAAAGCTGATAATTTACTTTTGAAAATACGAAGGAACCTTTATTTACAGATTCAGTAGATTTCTTTATTTGAGCCATTTTTATCTATATAAATCGTTAGATTGAGCTTTTAAATATTTAGTTACAGCGAAGTAGGTACTAAGCCCTGAGATTAAAATCCCGATGCAGATAACACCTAAGAAGATGATTGCAAACTCAAACCAGTTGCGTAAAAAGACCAATTCAGGTATTTGTTGTTGGGCTAGTTTGAGCGTCAATATCAATAGTAGAATCGCAATCAACGAACCCAATAAGCCATGGATAATACCATAAGTGATAAAAGGTTTACGAATAAAGTTTTTGGTTGCACCAATTAATTGCATGCTTTTAATTAAGAAACGTTGCGAGTAAATAGCCAAACGTATGGTATTGTTAATTAAAGCTACAGCGATGATCAATAAAATAACAGCAAAGGCCAAAACAATCATACCGATGATACGTACGTTTTTATTGACCATATCAATCAATGATTCCTGATAGACAACCTCTTTTATTTTATTGTTTTTAGAGATTTTTTCGATGAAAGTCTTGATGCTATCCGTATTGGCATAATTCTCCTTCATATAGACATCCAACGATGGCAATAAGGGGTTATGCCCAAGGTACTGTACAAAATCTTCACCAAGATCTTCTTTCAGGTTTTTGGCAGCAATTTCTTTGCTGATATACACTGAGCGGAGTACATAAGGGTCTTTTTCAAGATCTTTTTGCAAAGAAAGTACATCGCCTTCACTGGTGCCATCATTTACAATGACATTCAGGACAATGTTTTCTTTAACGTACTTTGAAAGATTTTTAGCGTGCACCAATAATAAGCCTAACATACCTGTTACCAATAGTACCAGTGCTATACTGATAACTGTGGATACATATACAGACTTTGTTTTTCTTTTTTGTGTGCTTAATTCGTATTCTGACATAATAAGCAAAAATTTATTTGCGAAAGTAACTAATTGAGCGGAAGATTTCGAATTTATCTTGTAATTACTTTGATAAAAATCAATTCGAATTTAGTTTTCTACCTATGTTTAAATAACTTTTCAATACTAGAATTTATTGTTCAAACTACAAAACTTTTATCACATTTCAGTATTAAAATCGTAATTTCGCAAGTCATAAAAATTCCTTACGAACAAAAATGGAGTATAATCACAAATCATTAGAGAAAAAGTGGCAGAAGTTTTGGGCGGATCATCAAACATATAAAACATCAGATGCGCATCAGAAGCCAAAATACTATGTGTTGGATATGTTTCCTTATCCATCTGGGGCGGGACTACATGTTGGTCATCCACTCGGATACATTGCTTCGGATATCTTTTCAAGATACAAACGACTAAAAGGCTTCAATGTACTGCATCCAATGGGTTATGATTCCTTTGGACTTCCTGCAGAGCAATATGCGATTCAAACGGGTCAACACCCTGCTGTTACAACCGAGGCAAATATCAATCGTTACCGCGAGCAGATGGACAACATCGGTTTCTCTTATGATTGGAGTAGAGAAGTTCGTACTTCTGAACCTGAATACTATAAATGGACGCAGTGGATTTTTATGAAATCATTCGATTCTTGGTATAATAAGGAGACGAATAAAGCAGAATCTATTGATACATTGATTACGAAATTTTCCACAAATGGTTCTGCTGCTGTTCAAGCTGTTTCTGACGAAGATGTATTAGAATTCACTTCGGAAGAATGGAAATCTTTTGATGAGGAAAAACAACAACGTGAGTTGTTAAAATATCGCATTGCTTATCTGCGTGAGAGCACAGTCAATTGGTGTGCTGCTTTAGGGACCGTATTGGCTAATGATGAGGTGATTAACGGCGTGTCCGAGCGCGGCGGGTATCCTGTAGAGCAAAAGAAGATGATGCAATGGTCAATGCGTATCACTGCTTATGCCGATCGTCTGTTAAAAGGTTTGGATACCATTGATTGGCCAGAGCCCTTGGTAGAAATGCAGCGTAACTGGATCGGAAAATCCGTTGGAGCTTCGGTCAAATTCCCAGTTCCACAGTTGGACACCGCAATTGAAGTCTTTACAACACGTGTGGATACTATTTTCGGTGTTTCATTTGTCGTTTTGGCACCTGAACATGAATTGGTTGCAGCGTTGACGACAGCCGAACAAAAAGCTGAAGTTGAAGCTTATATTGAGAAGACCTCAAAAAAATCTGAACTAGATCGTATGGCCGATACCAAAACAGTATCGGGAGCCTTTACAGGTTCATTTGCTAAACACCCTATTTCAGGCCGTGATGTGCAGATCTGGATTGCAGATTATGTTTTGGCGGGATATGGCACAGGGGCGGTTATGGCTGTACCTAGTGGCGATCAACGTGATTATGTTTTTGCCAAGCATTTTAATTTAGAAATTATTCCGATTTCGGATACACAGCAGATTGAAGAAGAGGCTGATCCGAATAAGGATGGAAAATACATCAATTCTGATTTTATCAACGGTATGACTTATCAGGAGGCTGTGCCTGCGCTGATTGCGAAGCTGGAAGAATTGAAATTAGGTAAAGCGAAGATCAATTTCCGCATGCGCGATGCGATTTTTGGTCGTCAACGTTATTGGGGTGAACCTGTTCCAGTCTACTTTAAAAATGGTCTACCATACCTTATTAAAGAAGAAGAACTACCTTTATTATTACCTGAGGTTGATAAATACTTGCCAACAGAGTCTGGTGAACCTCCTTTGGGACGTGCTAAAGACTGGAAATATGAAGATCAGTATGAATATGAGTTGAGTACAATGCCAGGTTGGGCAGGTTCTTCATGGTATTGGTTCAGATACATGGATCCAAAAAATGAGGGTAACTTTGCTTCAAAAGAAGCTGTTGACTATTGGAAAGCTGTTGATTTATACATTGGCGGTTCAGAACATGCTACAGGTCACTTGTTATATTCACGTTTTTGGAATAAGTTTTTAAAAGATCTTGGCTATCATAATGAGGAAGAACCATTCCGGAAATTGATCAACCAAGGTATGATTCAAGGGCGCTCAAATTTTGTCTACCGTGTACTCGATGAAGAGGGCAGAGGAACCAATCAATTTGTGTCCTATGGCTTGAGAAACGATTACAATACAATTCCTTTGCATGTCGATGTTAATATCGTATCGAATGATGTTTTGGATCTTGAAAAATTCAAAAATTTCAGACCTGATTTTGCGAATGCTGAATTTGTTTTGGAAAACGGTAAATACATTTGTGGTAGCGAGGTGGAGAAAATGTCCAAGTCGAAATTCAATGTCGTTAATCCAGATGATATTATTGAGACTTATGGCGCTGATACCTTGCGTCTTTACGAAATGTTTTTGGGTCCGTTGGAGCAGGCCAAACCATGGAATACCAATGGTATCGAAGGTGTTTACAAGTTTTTAAAGAAAGTATGGCGCCTGTTTCACGATGCCGAAGGTAATTTTAATGTATCAGATGAAGAGCCTTCCAAAGCTGAGTTCAAAGCTTTACATAAGATTATTAAGAAAGTGGAAGATGATATCGAGCGTTTTTCGTTCAACACGTCTGTTTCCGCCTTTATGATCTGTGTGAATGAATTGACCGATTTGAAATGCAATAAGCGCGAGATATTGGAGCAACTTGTTATTGTTCTTCAATCTTATGCACCACATATTACGGAGGAATTGTGGAACCTATTGGGGCATGAGGCAGGTACACTTTCTCAGGCAACTTATCCTACGTTCAAGCCGGAATATCTGGTCGAGTCTGAATTTGCTTATCCGGTTTCTTTCAATGGTAAAATGAAGTTTAATCTATCACTTGCATTGGATTTAGATCAACAAACTGTTGAAGAAACGATCAAGGCACATGCCGATGTACAAAGACATCTGGACGGTAAGCCAATTAAGAAGATTATTTTTGTAAAAGGGAAAATAATCAATATTGTAGCTTAGTCTATACAGTTATTAAAAATAAAAGCCATTTTGTCCCAATGATAAAATGGCTTTTTTATGCCAGTACATCCTGAAAGGCAATTGTTTTGTCAAAAATTGATTTTGCATAAGGACAATTCGGGACAATCTTAGCATCGTTTTTCCGGGCATAATCTACGGCTTCAAGAACGAGTTTTTTACCGACACTCATTCCTTTATATTCGTCATAGACCTCGGTATGGTCTATGGAAAACTCGTACTCACTCTGCCACGTATATTCCAAAATTCCGGCCTCATTATTTTCCACTTCAGCAATGAAATTACCTCTGTCGTCTCTTTCGATATTTTTTACTTCCATAATGTTTTTTTCAAAATAACGTCCAAAAGATATTTTTGTTTTATGAAAACGCTCAAATTTTGTGTTGCTATGTTGGCTATATGTCTGTTATGGTGATAGTCGGAGCGTCTCCGGATTGAGGCTGTGTGGCTGTCAGATGTATTATAGGATGTCGTTGATTTTTCCTATTTTTTTCGTACCTTTGCAATTATCTCCTTAGAACACCTCGCATTTTTATCTTTTCAACGAAGCTCTAAAGGTCCGACATCTCCTCGGGAACATTTTATTTTAATCCATATTGAATGAGCAAAAGCCAAATTACATTTAACAAAAAAGAACGAGAAAAAAAGAAATTACTCAAAAAACAACAAAAAATTGAGAAAAAAGAATTCAACAAAACAAACAATGACAAAGGAAAATCTTTGGAAGAACTGTTTGCTTATGTTGATGAACATGGGAATATCTCAGACAGACCTGCGATCAAATTGAAAGAAGGGGAGAGTCCAAGTATGTCTTCGAACCACCAAGATGACTATTCTTTCGGAAAAGTTGTCCATTACAATACCGACTCCAACTATGGATTTATCAGAGATAATGAGACCCAACAATCTATTTATTTCAATGATCGTCTTGTTGGACAGAAATTGAACCTGAATCAGAAAGTTAAGTTTAAATTCAAAAGTGCAAAACAAGGTGCTCAGGTAACTGAAGTTTTGATCGAGTACCAGTAAACGAAGATTCCGCTTGAGTTAAAAGCGTTGAATAATAAAGCCCTCAAGTACTTCTAAGTAGCGAGAAACTATATGGAAGCCAGTCGAGGGCTTATTTTTTTGCTATCAACTGACAGAATAGCCTTTGGAGCAGCCTATTCCTTAAATTTTAATCCCTTTTCCATTAAAGCCTGACTTAACAGGGGCAAGGAGGCCTTTCCAAGACCATGGAGCTTCAGTAGATCCTTCACTGAATACTGCGTTAGTTTTTCAAGTTGATCTATACCATGGTTTAACAGCGCATTTCTAGCGGGGCTACCCAAAAGGGCTAGAAAACCATCTTCGGGTTTCTTTTCCTTTTCACATATTGGACATGTTGGGCAGTCTGTACTCTTATAGAAGCTGTGCCCATTACTACATGTTCTTTTGCTTTTGATCCTTGTCATGTGGCCTAAATCTGCTAATTAATTACAATATCAACACTATTTTCCAATTATAGTTTATACTTTTTGCCATTTGAAGGTTTGTTTACCAACAGGATCTTCTAGGGGACTTTGGGCGTGAGCTTTTCTGAGCGTTTATTCTATATTGTTCCAGAACGTGTTCTTATCAGCTGTGCTTTAATTTTGGCTGCAAACCAAATGATTGGTTCCATCGGAATTTTTTCTGATATAACGGGGCTGATGGAATAAAAAGTAAAATAGTCCTCCCATAAAATAGGCAATGACGTCATAGGGATCCCCCGTATTGTAGTCTGTGTAGTTAGGCATGACGTACTCAAATAGTAGTGAAACAATAGCCGATATCAACCAGATTTGGTATAATGGATATCCATGCGGTTTTCCTTTATTGAATAGAAAGCTTCCTGTAATAGATGCGACATGAACAATAATAGGGACAAAGACAAGGTCCGTAAGCCAGCTGTTTAAAAATGGAATAGGAAAATGCTGTAGCCGTGTAAATCGAATAAAGAACCAGCATAACCAATAAAAAATAAATATACCGTCAAACAGATTCTTTACTAATGCGCAAAGGAAATGGCGATCAACATAGCTATTGCTCCGCATACCATCAACGTTAAAAACATAAAAAAAGCTGTCTGTTTGCCGAATTTTTTCCAGGGACCATCATTTGGATGGGCCGGAATAAGCGTCTGCTTTAGATCTATATATTGATTTTTTAGCCAACTTTCTTTCTTTTCGTCTTTCATATTATCTTAATTTATCATTCATGACACAAAATTAGAACAATTGTTCTAATTTTGTGTCATGAATACGAAAGAAAAAATTGTAGTGGCAGCGTTAGGGGTATATAATCGGGAGGGAATACGTACTGTTACGACACGACAGATTGCGCAGGAAATGGGTATTAGTGCTGGCAATCTCCATTATCACTTCAAACATACAGAAGATATTATCTTTACTATTTTTGAGCAGCTCCAGCGGGACTATGACGAAATGGTGGTTTTATTTGATCAGAAAGATACCACATTTCAGGAGTTGTTGCAGGAATTTACGGAGGGCTCTTATCTGTTGATCAATAAGTATAAGTTTATTTTTGTCAATTTCGTCGAGATCTGTACTTGGATACCCGCTATTGGGGATGCTTATCGGACTCTTGTTGCACGACGTGAGGAGCAGTTTATTTCTCTCTTTGAGCACTACTCCAAATTGGGAATGTTTAGACAGGATATACCAATAGCCATTCTGAAGGGTTTTGTACGTCAGATTTTTATTATATCAGATTTCTGGTATTCGAGTTTTGCGGTATTGGGCGGTCGATTTGAATCGGATGCGCTGGAAGACTATCGACAAACAATAGCGGTTGCTTTTTATCCATACCTCATTTAATTCCATAGGGTGTTTATTGAAGCATTAAACATGACCGTATCTCCGATCTTAGTCCTTTGTTAAGGTGAAAATGGTTATTTCAGGTCGTGCATTAAAGCGGACGGGGATACTATGACCGAGGCCCCTGTTGATGTAGAGGGTTCGGTTTCCAGAAAGTTTTTTAATACCCTGATCGTAGTTTTTGTTCGATACGGGGATAATCGGTGAACCCCAAAATGGGATCCGCACCTGCCCGGCATGTGTATGGCCTGATAAAATCCACCCTTCATAGCCATTCCATACATCCAGATCAGCAACATCAGGGTTGTGGCAGAGGACAAGGCTCGCTTGGTTGCGGTTGTAGTTCTGCATAGTTTTTACAGGGTCAAAGTTTGTTCCCCAATAGTCGTCCATACCATAGAGCTGTAGACCATTTATATTCACACTTTCGTTTCTTAAAACAGTAATATCATACTTTTTTAGCAGTGTAGTGATTGAATCCGCTGCAGTACTGTCTTTAAAGGCTCTTCCATAATCATGATTTCCCAGGGTGGCCAATGTCTGTAGTTTTCCTTTTGGTGCTAATTGCATGACTTCGTCGAGATCAGCGAGTGGGAGGGCATTGTGGACCAATCGGACAAAATCGCCTGTGTAAACAATAATGTCCGGATGTGTTATACCAACTTTCGCGAAGTTGTTTTTGATAAAATCTTTACTGACATAGTCGCCGATGTGGATGTCCGAAATCTGAACGAGCGTTTTCCCTTCAAGGTTGCTAGGGAGGTTTTTTATAGGGAGTTTTAGCTGTTCGAATTTGACCCAATGTGGTTCGATCTGCCAGGCATAATAACCGAGCAGAGCAGCGGCCAAGGTCAGGGTAATAAAGGCTTTTTTTAAAAAACGTTTCTTCTTCATTGTGTTTTGGCTAGCCAGTTTGATTTGGTGATTTGCATATTCAGGCCCTTCCAGGTTTCATTGCCGATTGACGTTTCAGTTGTGGCGCCTTCATTGATCTGAAACCCTACACCCTCATAACATTTTATTGCGTTCGTGTTCCAGTCATAAACGTTTAAATCCGCTTGATCGTAAGTGTTATCAACAAAGAGCAGTTTCAGCATCGCATTGATAGTTTTCTTACCATAGCCCTTATTTCTTTCGGTATTGTCAGCAATCAATATGCGGGATAATCGTGGTATACTTCTTTCAAAGTTCAATTCACAATGCCCAATAACGTTTTGTGTTTCTGTACTGACAATTTTATAGGGACGGCGTTGGGGATCGTTAATATACTTTTTTAATTGTTCGTCAGTCACTGGAAATGAAAAATATGGACCTGCGAACTGCAGGAGTTCTTCTGGAGATCTGATCCAGGATTTGAAGCGGTCGAAGTCAGCTTCTTCAAATGGAAGTAATGTGATCATAGCCTTCTTGTTATTGATATTAGATTGGAGGGTTAAATTAGATAATTGTTAGACTCTTTCCTAAGAAATTCGTGTTTTTTACGAAATTTGTTCCGAATTCACCGATAGCAAGATTTTATGCCAACACTTGTATTAGACACCACTGTAAATGCACCAATAGAGATAGTTTTTGATTTGGCCCGCAGTATAGACTTACATATGTATTCGACTGGGAAGACAAACGAGAAGGCGATCGCAGGTGTGACCAGTGGACTGATCGAAGCCGGAAAGACCGTCCAGTGGCGGGCAAAACATCTGGGTGTATATCAAACGTTGACGGTGCGGATCACAAAAATGGAAAAACCCTATTTTTTCGAAGATAAAATGATACAGGGGGTATTTCAGTCGATGGAACATCAGCATCTTTTCGAAGAGCAGGCTGATGGTGCGGTGCTGATGCGGGATGTGTTTAATTTTAGGGCGCCCCTGGGTCCTTTGGGGCGGTTTGCCGAATGGTCTTTCCTTACACAGTATATGAGAAGGTTTCTCGAAGAACGTAACCATATCATCAAGCTGGTTGCCGAGTCAGGAGATTATAGCCGTTATCTCGAAGGGTAGGGTGGAGGATTGCTTTTTACATGTAGCCTGTGTGTGAGGAGTTTAATAGTTTCTCGCAATGATGCTGAGGTTCGGGTTTTCTTCTAAAAGCTGTTCCTGTAGAAAATCGAATGCACCTCTTTGGTTCATTGTCACCTGATGAATCTTGGAGAATTCATTGTAAAAATAGATGCGAAAACTATTCGGGCCACGGTGGTTCAGAATAATCTTGGTCTCTATACGGTGAATCCGACTGATCGGAATTTTTTTACTTCCAAAAAAAGGAAAAAATACAAGTTCATGCTCCTGAAAAAGGTACGGCGCAATAGTTGCATAGATGCGGACAAGTCTTCGGGTGTACCGCTGATAAATATCAAGATCACGGCTATTGAGACCTCGTAGGGCAATAATAAATTTTTGATTTTTGGCGTAAACGACCCAGCTGAGCCCGCCAAATAATACGCCGAAATAGACGAACAATGTACTTAGGAGTGGGAGGGACTTGTAAAAAAATGTCAGTTTATCTGAAGCAGCTGTCCACTTATCCAAAAAAACATAGAAGAAGAAGCCATAGCAAAAAAGAAACATCGCTATAAATAGTCCAATAATGGCATTGCGGACTTTGCAGATTTTCCTTATCTCCGTTTGTAAAAATGAACTGTTCGTGGACGAATAACTTTCCATATAATAAATTAATAGTGTGTAGGCTTGTCTTTTGTTCTCAAATACGAGGGTATCTGGTTCCGTGCGATGATCGTTAGATTTGGATTTTCCTCCAGAAGCTGTTTCTGTAGAAAATCGAAGGCAGCTATTTGGTGCATTGTTGTCTGATAGATTTTTGTAGCATCGTTATAAAAATAGATGTGGTAGCTGTAAGTGGAGCGATAATTATGGACATATTTTGTTTCTATACGTTTGATCTGATTGATTGGAATCTTTTTACTTCCAAAAAAAGGAAAGAATATAAGTTCATTTTTACAGAAAATGTAGAGCGCAATGGCTGCATATCGCTGAGCAAGTACGCTTGTGTATCGTCGATAGATATCTAAGTCGTGGCTGTCGAGCTGCTGTAGTACGCTAATATATTTTTGGTTTTTGATAGACAAGGCCCAACTTAATCCAGTAAATAGTATGGTAGGGAATAGGAATATTGTGTAAAGAGATATGGTGGGGCTATGGTAAACAGTCCGCTTGTCTGGAGTGTTCAGCCATCGGTCCGAAAAAACATATAACAAGATGACAAAGGAAATGAGAAAGATTGCCATAATGAAAGAGATCGCGTTATTACGGGCTTTTCTTATTTTCTTAATCTCGATCTGTATAAATAAACTGTCTTCAGCGGAATAATTATGCATATAATGAATTATGTAGTACAGCAAAGATAACAAGAAGTAAGATTGTTTGGATGTTTCTGTGTTTAAAGTTTCTGCTGTAGTTTTCACTTTTTTTTGGACTTTACGATTTGGATTGTGTTTTTTAGATGTGATTTTTCTGTTTATTTAGATGGTGTTATTTTACTGAAGAATAGTTTGTTTTGTCTTTTTTAATTATTTCCTGGCTGTTTTTTCATGTGGTAAATCTGGTGGTACTACACATGAAGCGCTTGTACCACTTCTTGTACCACTTATAAAATATCGTTAGCGTAAGGGCAACACAAGCTGATGGATAGCTGCTGATGATCGTTTGCACTGTGCAAACTGATTGGAGTATATCCATTTTTTATGTCTTTTAAGATATCTTTTGGTTTGAGCCATGTCTTGCTGCTCTTGTTGTCTGCAAAGGGCTCATGTCGCTTAAAAATGCGGTTAGATGAAAGTTGGTTATGACCTATGCTGGTGGGAAGCTGCTGATGATCGTTTGCTCTGTACAAGCTGATTGGAGTATATCCATTTTTTATGGCTTTTAAGACATCTTTTGGTTTGAGCTATGTCTTGCTGCTCTTGTTGTCTGCAAAGGGCTTGTGTCGCTTAAAAATGTGGTTAAATAAAGGGTGGTTGTGATGCATGCTGGCTGATAGCTGGTGATGATCGTTTGGTCCGTGCTAGCTGTTTTGGATTAGATCTGTTTTTTATGGTTTTTAAGACATCTTTTGATTTGAGCCATGTCTTGCTGCTCTTGTTGTCTGCAAAGGGCTTGTGTCGCTTAAAAATGCGGTTAGATAAAGGGTGGCTGTGATGCATGCTGACGGATAGCTGCTAATGATCGTTTGTTCCCTTCGTTTGGAAATTGTGAAAGGTGTTTTGTCTGAAGCAAGCAAGCAAGCAAGCAAGCAAAGTGTAGTAGAAATATACAGCTTTTGAAAAATGACATTTTAGATTGACGCGATGTAGGGGAGGTTGTTGTATTGAAGAAAAAGGTGTGGATAGAATTTTATCCATACCTTTTTTTAGTCGAAAACCGTAGTTTTTACTGTGTTTTATAGGTTATTTTTTTATTTATGTGATGTTTGTAAAGTGTTCTATTTTAAATGATAATATAATGTATTTTTGTAAATTTTGTGCAAATGGGTGAAAATTATGTAAGAATACTATTTTGACCAATAATGCGCATGGTCTATGTGGTTTTAACCCATAAGAAATGCGCTTTTGAACCCTGTTATTTTAGCATTTTTTCGCAAATTGACCTACTCATTCACAGACTTATTCTTGATTAACGTATCGTTTACAGCTATTTAATGCAGACGGTATTGGAAGGTAGGTAATGGTGTGAGGGAATTCTTTTTAGTTGTTCTTTTTAGGGAGAGGGGGCTTCAGTACCTGCTGTTATACCTATAAGATCAAAAAGAGATCGAATACTGGTTTGTTGGTTTTTTAGTTTTTTTAAATTGCTTTATATCAATATAATTATGAAGTTTATTTGTTTTTTTTATTTATGATAAGAAATCTCAATAAAGATAGGGCGTTAAAGACTGCAGCAGCAACTGGAATCCTGGGAAGGCATCCATTATGGGGTGAAAAATATGTTATTTTGGACCTATGTCGTCCACTTTTGAGTGGCGCTTTAGTTGTCCTGGTCTGGCGTAATTTTGGATTTTGTCAGCAGGATTTTTCCTTTTATAAGGTCATCATTGAATTGGCCAACAGTTGTATTTTGAAGCATCTCCGATAGGCTATTGCGAATACTTTTAAACTCATGATGTAGCGGACAAGGATACTGTTCTGAGCAGAACTCCAGCCCCATTCCACAGCCCACAAAAAGGTTCTCTCCATCAATTGCTTTAACTACATCTGACAAAGGGGTAGACATATCGGATGCATCCAGATAGAACCCGCCACCAGGTCCTTTCATAGAACGAATAATACCGGCACGACTTAAATTTTGCAAGATTTTTCCGAGAAAGGCCTCTGGAGAATGGATATTTTCGGCGATTTCCTTTATGCCGACACGTTTGTTTTCTTGTGAACTCTGTGCGATAAAAAAAACTGCGCGAAGACCATATTCGCATGTTTTGGAGAAAATACCCATAATCTATTCTTGCTTTTCCACAAAGGTACAAAATCAAGAATAGCCATCCGCAATCCATGGAAAATTTACGGATGGCTATCACTGCTGCCTAGTTGAGCTGTAGGGAAGCTGGTCCAAACTCTTCAAAATGAATATGCTCGGTTTGGATACCTTGGCCTGTCAGATACTTGAAGTGTTTTTCTATAAAACCTGAGGGGCCGCACAAGTAGTAATTGGCTTTTTGTGGCAGATGATCCGAATCGATTTTAGCCAGATCTACCCAGCCCGGGAGATTGTCGCTGTTGCCTTCCTGGAGTTCATCGTAAAATGAGAAGCATCTGATATGCTCATGTTGTGTCTCAAGTGTCCTAAGTCTGTCTTTAAATGCGTGTAAATCACTATTTCTACAGCCATGAATCCATGTCACCGCATTTTGACCCTTTGCCTTGATAAGTTGTTCCAGCATGGCCATCAACGGAGTCTGACCGACTCCGCCGCTGATAAACACATGTGGATGCTCGTTCTCAATCAGGTTAAAGGAGCCCGTAGGTGCTGTCAATTCCAGCTGTTTTCCCTGCTGAAAGTATTGATGTAAGTAGTTGCTGACCATGCCTTCCGGTTTTCCCAGGGGAGTTTCTTTTTTAACAGAAATACGAAGGTACTGACCATTACTGGCGTCGGATAGGCTGTATTGCCGCGGCTGGTAGAGTTGAAGCTCAGGTAGATACACACGTACACTTACATATTGGCCGGCAGTATGTTTTGGAAGTTGACCGCCATCAGTCGGAGCTAAGTAAATCGACTGGATTTCTTCGGTCTCCGAAACGATTTTAACGATGTTAAAAGGTTTCCAACCTGTCCAGCCACCTTCGTTTTGGACCATTTGGTCGTACATCTCTTTTTCGATACCGATCATCAGGTCGGCCAATTGAAAGTAGGCAACTTTCCATGCTTCGATGAGCTCATCTGTAGCAGCATCGCCCAATACCTCCTGGATGGAAGCCAATAGGTGCTTGCCAACAATCTGATAATGTTCAGGACGAATATTGAGACTACTGTGTTTTTGTCCGATGTGTTTGACAGCGGATAATAGTACACTTGGATTATCAATATGCTCCGCATAAGCCAATACAGCGGTGGCCAATGCTGTTTGCTGTTTTGCATTTTGCTGATTCCCCATATTGAATATATGCTTGAGCTCAGGATTGTGCGTAAACATGCGTTTGTAAAAATGGCTGGTTAGCGCAACACCGTGCTCCTTCAAAACGGGTATAGTGCCTTTGATTAAATCTTTTTGTGTTTCGGTAATCATAATAAAATATTTAAATACCTTTTTGTCTTTTATTTTAATAAAAAAAAGGAATGAAATGTGATTTTACCTCTTTTAGAGGTTGTTACTACTCCTTGATAGGGTACATTTGCAAATGACTATCGTAAGCAAAAATAGTAAAATTAAATAAAAGACAAAAATATCTTTTATTTAATTTACTCACAAAATCATAGAACTATGTAGACCGTAATTCGGTTTTATTGTTCAAGAAGTGCTGAAAGAATTTTCAGGATGATGACACTATTTCCAGGTTTTCAGGTTACGGGAATAAAAAGTCCATTCTGGGGTATTGATCACATCTTTGTCAATATCGTACCAAGGGCTTAACGCTGCATTGTTCCAATTGTTCAATAGCTGTATTTCCTGCGCAGGCATATAGCTTTGGGCAAGTAATCCAATTGTTTTGCCTTCCTTATTTTTTGCAAGATCAACGACGATAATCGCATGGCCAATGGGGGAGCCTTTCTGTATAAAAGTGTCTCCGATTTTGACAGTTGTGGACGATTTTACATTAGGAAGCTCATCGTGCAAAGAAGCCGTGTTGGCATAGGCAAAAATATACTCCATATACTTCCAGTATTTTGGATACGAATAGTCTCCTTTGGCATAATCTGTATAGGTGCGTGGTTTGCCATCGGAGAGAAAATTGAATCTAATGTCCTGATATCTCTTTTGCTGGTAGAGGTAATCTGCCCTTAATCGCATGACCGCGTCGGCACATTGATGCAGGTCGCGTTTGCCAATATCGAGTTTTATAACGCTATTATAGATGTTGTTTCGGGGCTTAATTTTTCCGTTATAATAACGTACCTCATGATCAATGGGGTATAAGGGAAGGTTTTCGAGAAAACTACCGAAATCTTTCGACGTGTAGCTGAGTCTTTCAAAACCTGCGGGCAATAAGATTCTTGATTTGACAGTCATTCCCTTTGGATCAATAAACTGTCTCCCGTCAGGATTGTTGGTCTCCACAGTTAGGTCTTTGGATTTCGGTTGGGATACTGCTGAATTAGACTGTCCGCAGCCGATAAGAGCTTGTAAGGATAGCATGGATAATAGCAGGTATGTTGTTGTCATATCAGAGTTTTTAAGTCAGTGTTACCGATCTTACTAAGATAGTCAAAATTCGGCAGAGTGCCCAGGTTGAGTAGTCCTGTAAAATTAAGAAATTTTTAAGCTGAAGATGAGTGTTTTGGATCATTTTCTGATGTAGCTTAGCCGAAGTTAATCGCAATATTTTATGTCAGAAAAACAGATTTTTCAGACGTCGAGCAAAAAGCGTTGGTACGCTTTTTCATGGATGAGCAGGGCACTGATTATTGGAATGGTCGTAGCCATCGTATGTGTTGTCTATACCCTGGGCAAGATCCAGGTGCCTCCATTTCCAACAATCAATACAAATGCACCTTTGACGGCAAAGTCTACCGCAAAGTTGAAAAACTCGAAACAGTTTAAGGAGTTTACGGTCGTCAGATCGGAACTTGAAAAGATTAAACGCGACCGGGAGCTGAAACATATGAAGCATCTTGGCAATAAAAATAGGATTAACATGGGCTTTTATGTGAGTTCCTGGTCCAATGAGGTTCGTCAGCAATCTTTGTCAGACCTCAGGCGAAACATAGGACATCTGGATATGGTTGCCATGGAGTCCTTTTTTACGGTGCCCGGTCAGGATACCATTGTCGATAAAGCCGATACCGCTGCCCTGAATGTGATCCATCAATATAAACGGAAAGCAATTGCCCAAATTTCCAATTTCAGCGGTAATGACTTTGACGGACAGACTGTACGGACAATACTTTCAGATCCAGCAAAACAGCAACGTTTTATTGATGATATTTTAATCAAAATAAAGCGGAATGGTTTTTCAGGTATCAATATCGACTTTGAAAACCTTCAACTGGATGACCGTAAACCTTTGAACGATTTTATGGCGCGAATCTATCAGGTTTTTCATAGCGAAGGTTTGCTGGTTTCACAGGATATTTCACCCGAAAATGATGATTATGATCCCATTTCGCTACAAAAATACAATGATTACATCATTTTAATGGCCTATGATCAGCATTCCATCGAAAGTAATGCCGGTGCGATTTCCCACCAGGCTTGGGTCGAAAAGAACCTGGATGAGCTGTGCAGTAAGGTGGATGCGGATAAAGTGATTTTGGCATTGGCCTGTTATGGATACGATTGGCCCGTTGGAAAAGTGGGCAAGACCCTGACCTATGATAATGCCGTTATCCTGGCACATAATTACAATGCAAACATTCGGTTCGATCGGGAGTCAGCGAATCTTAATTTTAGTTACAAGGATGGCACTGGCATGCGCCATGATGTCTATTTCACGGATGCAGCCACCTACTTCAATTTGATCCGTAAAGCTGACGATTGGGGATTGGCGGGTATAGCACTTTGGCGGTTGGGAAGTGAAGATGCCCGTTTATGGTCCTTTATCTCGAGATCTTTGGATCATGATCATTTGGCCAAGGAGCCTTTTGATTTTGAAAAAATAAGTAAGATCAAGGTCGGGGGGATACAATATATTGGTGATGGTGAGATTCTGGATTTGGTGAATAGTCCCGAGCCAGGATTGGTAAAATTTGCATACAATCCGGCTAATGGTTTGATTGAGGATCAACAATATGTCAAGACGCCAAGCAATTATGTGATTAAGCGTTTTGGCGAAAGGGACAACACCGTCGTATTGACTTTTGATGATGGCCCTGATCCTACCTACACACCCGAGGTTTTGGATATTTTAAAAAGAGAGCATGTTCCGGCAGCATTTTTTCTTGTGGGGGTTATGGCCGAAAAAAATATGGATCTGGTACGTAAAGAATATCAGCAGGGGCATGAACTTGGGAACCATACTTTTTTCCATCCCGATATGTCAACGATAGGTCCCAATCGGGTCAAATTTGAGTTAAATGCAACCCGGAAGATCATTGAATGTATTACTGGGCATAGCACGATTCTGTTCCGTGCACCGTTTAATGCTGATGCCGAACCGCAGACTGTCGCTGAAATTCTTCCGGTCGCCCAGAGCCGAAAGGAAAACTATATTAATGTCGGTGAGTATATTGATCCCAATGACTGGCTTCCCGGTCGTACTGCGGATGAAATTTATAATGAAGTTGTAAAACAACGTGATAATGGTAATATTATCCTGCTGCATGATGCTGGCGGTAATCGGGAGGCTACTATTGAGGCACTACCCCGTATTATTCATTATTTCAAAGCGCATGGTTATAAATTTGCGACGATCGGAGACCTTATGGGTAAGAAACGCGATGAGCTAATGCCACCCGTGGAAAATGCATCGGATTCGGGGTTCAGCGGATCATCCAATCGACTTTTTTTAGGAACACTGTTTTACGGAAATATCTTTCTTAACCTGATTTTCTCACTAGCGATTGTATTGGCGATCTTCCGTACAGTCATGATTGCCTATCTGGCCATACGACAAAAAAGAAAAAATAGGAAGGAACAATCGGAATTGATATCGGATCCACAGGAAAAGGTCAGTATTATTATTCCAGCCTATAATGAGGAGGTGACCGTTTTGGCAACGATCAAAAGCCTGCTTCATCTCGATTACCCAGCCTATGAACTGATTTTTGTTGATGACGGATCCAAAGATAAAACCTTCGAAATTGTGAGCAAGGTCTATGGCGACCACCCAAAGGTCAGGTTGTTTACAAAACCCAACGGCGGTAAAGCCTCGGCGCTGAATTATGGCATCCAACAGTCCGATGCGGCTTTTGTACTCTGTATAGATGCAGATACGCAGTTGAAGACTGACGCTTTGCGGATGTTGATGAAGTATTTCAATAAAGATCAGGTGGCTGCGGTTGCCGGTAGTGTGAAAGTCGGTAATGTACACAATATGTTGACCCATTGGCAAGCTATAGAATATATCACTTCGCAGAATATGGATAGAAGGGCTTTTGATCTGCTCAATATGATTTCGGTCGTTCCCGGTGCAATCGGCGCTTTTCGGCGATCCGTCATTTTGGAAGTCGGTGGGTTTACAACAGATACATTGGCCGAAGACTGTGATCTGACCATGCGTATACTGAAAGCCGGCTATACCGTACGCAACTCGGCAGAAGCGGTTGCATTCACCGAAGCTCCCGATACTGTAAAAATGCTTTTCAAGCAACGCTTCCGCTGGAGTTTTGGCGTGCTGCAAAGCTTCTGGAAAAATAAGAATACCTTGTTAAACCCCCGATACGGATATTTTGGTATGGTCGGTATGCCCAATATCTTGATTTTTCAGATTATCCTGCCCTTATTTGCGCCATTGGCAGATCTATTTATGCTGTTTTCCTTGATCAGTGGCCTGTTTTCGCTGAGCGAAGTCAATGGAATCAGCTGGACAGGGCTCGCCGGTTTGTTCTCCTTGCATAATGGTTTTGGTCAGGTCATGTTTTATTACTTTTTATTTGTATTCGTGGATATTTTCTTTGCCGGGATTGCTTTTCGGATGGAAGGTGAGAAAATGAAAAATTTAATCTACCTGTTTCCGCAGCGTTTTTTCTGGCGGCAACTGATGTATTTTGTGCTATTCAAATCGGTCAGAAAAGCCATTAAAGGTGAATTGAATACCTGGGGTACATTGAAGCGAACTGGGGGAGTGCGGGAGGTAACGGTCAGCGAATAGGGACTAGATCTTGGCGGTACCCCATTTTCTAAGTAATTTAGAACGGGAGAATCTGTTTTCATAGTCGAGTAGACATGATTCGCTAAAAAAGGAAGATAAACATGAAAATACTTTCGGCAGCCCAGATGAGCTGGGTGGATAGGCAAACGATGCAAGATGAGAGGATCAGTAGTCTTGACTTGATGGAGCGGGCAGCGACAGCTGTTTTTGAAGCAATCAAGCAACAGCATCCAAGCTTGGAGCAGCACTCTTTTTGTATTTTTTGTGGTAAAGGCAATAATGGTGGCGATGGACTGGTGCTGGCTAGGCTCCTGGATCAACAGCAAGCTGATGTCAGCGTTTATTTAATTGATACGCCGGATTATTCAGCGGATAACTTAGCAAACCAAAACCGGTTTCCTGCTCATCTTATCCAAAAAATCAGTACTGAAAGTCAGGTTCATATTCCTGAAGGGGCAATTGTGTTGGACTGCCTTTTTGGCTACGGTTTGAAATACCCATTGAAGGAAGATTGGCGGAATCTCATCGCAGCCATCAATCATTGTGATGGACCACGCTATGCGATAGATATGCCTTCAGGTCTTTTAAGTGACGAAACTACACCCCAGAATTCACCCGTGGTGGAGGCAGATCTGGTGTATACGTTTCAGTCCCCTAAATTGGGACTGTTAATGCCTGAGAATAGATTTCGGGTCAAAGCATTTCGCGTATTGGATATTGGGCTGAGCTCAACGGCCTTTGATCAGGTTGATACTGCTTTTCACTATGTCGATTCAGCTTTGCTTAGGTCGTTCTATCGGAAACGAAATAAATTTGATCACAAAGGAACCTTCGGGCATAGTCTGATCGTCGGTGGGAGTAGGGGTAAGATGGGCGCTGTACAATTGGCCTTAAAGGCTGCTTTGCGTGCGGGCTGTGGTTTAGCTTCTGCTTACATACCATCCTGTGGCTATACAAGTATACAAACTACCGTCCCCGAAGCGATGGTAATTAATGACACCGACGACGATCTGATCACACAGTTTCCCGATATACATAGCTTTCAATCCATCGGTATCGGCATTGGTATGGGGACAGCCCAATCTACGATTGATGCTTTTAAGGTGTTTATCGCGCAGGGTCTTGATACCCCATTGGTATTAGATGCTGATGCATTGAATATCTTGGCGCAAGAACCTGAGCTATGGCAGTTCGTTCCGAAACAAAGTATATTGACTCCACATCCCAAAGAATTAAGTCGATTACTGGGAACTTGGCAAAATGATTTCGAAAAGATGGATAAGGTGAAGGCCTTTGCAGCACAATACCAGTTGTGCGTTTTGATCAAAGGAGCCAACAGTGCGATGGTTACACCTGAAGGAGTAATTTATTTCAATAGCACCGGCAATGTAGGAATGGCGACGGGTGGCAGCGGAGATATCTTGACAGGGATATTGACAGCTTTGATCGGTCAGGGCTATTCCTCCCGGGAAGCACTGATTATGGGAGTATACGTTCACGGAAGGGCAGCTGATATTGCGGTACCTTCGATTGGCGTTTATTCCTTATTGCCTTCAGACATTATTAGTTACCTTCCAGCGGCATTTTTAGAACTTGAAATACAGTGATGACAGATTGGTATATTGAACAGGTATTTGCGGCTCGCACCTGGAAGCTCCGAAAGGAGGTGTTCAGTGCCAAAGGGCAACTGTCGGAGGTCATGCTTGATGGGGATTTTGAAGCGGCTCATTTCGCAGCTTATAGTGGTGACGAGGTTGTTGGTATACTTACCTTGCTGTGCTCGGAAGGGGATTATGAGATTCTTTATTTTGCCGTTCACCCCGATTTTAGAAAACAGGGGGCAGGTAGCGCGCTACTTCGTTATGCACTCCAATTTGTTAAAACAGTTGAAGGTCGTAGTCTTTTTGTTCGGGCGACTTCGGAGCAGCATCATTTTTGGATACGAAATGGATTTGTCATGATGAAAGAATCAGGTAAGCCGGACCGATTGCCCTCAAGCTCGCATTGTCTGCAACGAGATGTTGAGAATAATGCAAATCATGTCCGCTACGCATGGCGAAGTATCTAAAAACAACGATCATCAGGTACATGATGACCTTGTTTTGCTAGTAAACGATATCTTTATACCGTCTAAATGCTTGTATAATCAATACGGTCTGCCGCTGTAATCGGCCGGATGATACGACATGGATTTCCAGCGGCAACGACATCTGCCGGAATATCTTTAGTCACCACCGAACCCGATCCGATCACCGCATTTCTGCCGATACGGACACCCGGGTTAACAATGACCTGACCACCGATCCATACGTTATCTTCAATGACAATGGGTGCTGAAAATTCCCAGCCTTGATTTCTTGTTTCAAAATAAATCGGATGACCAGCGGTGAAAAGGCTGACGTTCGGACCAAACAATACGTTTTCACCGATTGTCACCGGAGCCCCATCCAAAATGGTACAATTGTAATTGCTGTAAAAGTTTTCACCTATTGAAATATTGTAACCGTAATCGCAACGGAATGGTGGTTCCAAAAAGAAACGGGTACCGGTCGCTTTAAATAGCTTTTGGATGATCTGCTTTCTGAATTTGATCTGTTTCGGTTCGGAGTCATTGAATCGTTTGAGTTCTTCCTTTGTATATTGTCTTTCCTTAAATAGCTGTCCATCCGTATCAATATAAGGGATGCCCGCAATCATTTTCTCCTTGGGTGATTTCATTCAGTCAATATTTTTGATCTGGCGCAAATATACAGGAAGTTTTTCAGGCTCCATATGGGCGTATAAAATTTAAGGAAGCCATTTATCCACGAAATTTACTCCTTCCGGATTAAATAACATACTCTTTACAAACAATTTGCTGTTGAAAAGCATTTAGATAATGGAACACACGAATGCTATTGCCCTTACAAAAGGCTTTTATTCAAAAACAATCATTTCAATGAAAATCGCTTATATCAGTACTTACCTACCAAAAGAATGTGGGATTGCCACCTTCACCTCGGATCTGTTACATGCTGTGGCCTTACACAACCAGGATTTGACCCAGCACGTTATTGCCGTTGCGGACCGCGACTATGCTTATCCTGGAGAGGTGGTTTTCACCATAGATCAACAGCATCAGCTTTCCTATATCGCGGCTGCCGACTACATCAACAATAACGGTTACGATTGCGTTATCCTGGAACACGAATATGGTATTTTTGGCGGAAATAGCGGTATGTATATTCTTTCGCTTATCAATGCACTCCATATTCCTTTGTTGGTCAATTTACATACCATTCTGGAAAAGCCAAATGTAGATGAAAAAGCAATTTTAATTGAAATAGTCAAACGGGCTTCGATTGTTGTTGTCATGAGTAATTATGCAATTACACTATTGAAATCTGTCTATCGGATCAATACGGCAAAAGTTAGGCTCATCCATCATGGTGTGCCCGAATTTCATCTTACTCAGGAGGAAGCAAAAGAGAAAAAGGGATTTTCCGGGAAAAAGATTTTACTGACTTTCGGGTTTATAGGGCGCAATAAGGGAATCGAAACAGTTATCGAGTCACTTGCTGCGGTCGTTAAAAACGAACCCGATCTTATTTATTTGATTGTTGGCAAGACACACCCCAATGTGCTTGCCCATTCCGGGGAAGAATACCGTGAATACCTAAAGAGTATGGTCGATGCATACCATTTGGAAGATCATGTCCAATTTGTCAATTCTTTTGTGAGCCAGTCCGATCTAGTGACCTATTTATCTGCCTGTGATGTGTATGTCACTCCCTATGTCAATGAAGCCCAGATCACCAGCGGCACATTGTCGTATGCCATTGGAGCAGGAGCAGCAGTGGTATCTACTCCATATTGGCATGCCAAGGAGTTATTGGCTGATGGGCGGGGGGTACTGGTCGAATTTAAGAATCCAGCATTAATGGCAACGACCTTGGCAGCTCTATTTAGCAATCAGGAATATCGCATGACGCTGCGGGACAATGCCCGTGTCTTTGGTAAAGAAATGACCTGGCGGAATATCGGGCTCCGCTATTCCCGACTTTTGGATAAAGTAGTTCCTTCGCTTGATGGCTTTAAGGAAAACGTGACATTTTCCAAAGATGAAATGCCCAAATTCAGCTGGAAGCATATTGATCGCCTGACCAACCAGGTCGGTATACTGCAACATGCGACATACTCACTGCCTAATTATAAGGAAGGTTATTGCCTGGACGATAATGCGCGGGCCTTATTGGTGACGCTATTGGCTCAGCCTGACTTTGCGGACAAACGGCATGATCGTCGTATCTCAACTTATTTGAGTTATATCTATTATCATCAGCGCGAAGACGGATTGTTTCATAATTTCATGAGTTTTCAGCATAATTTCCTGGATGAAGTGGGGTCTGAAGATTCTTTTGGTCGAACGGTCTGGGCTTTGGGTGTACTCCTTCGGGAAACGAAATTGACAAGTTATTATCAGTTGGGACATGAGTTGTTTTTCAGATCCGTACCACATTTTAAGCAGTTGCGGTCAAACCGTGCTATTGCCTATACCATACTCGGAATTGCGGAGTATTTGCGTCACCAGTCGAATGACGAAGTTATGGTCGAACTAATGCGGGAGCTGATCGGAAAGTTGATCAAAGAATATGAGGCGAGCTCGGACGACAGTTGGCAATGGTTTGAACCGGTACTGGCTTATGACAATGCCATTTTGCCCTATGCGTTATTGACGGCCTATCCATTTCTGAATGATGAGGCTGTGAAGCAATTAGGCTTGCTGACCTTGACATTCCTGGAGGGTATTACTGTTCAGAACGGAGGTCTTTCTTTGGTTGGGAATCAGGAATGGGCAAAACAGGGAAAGCATATCAGCAAATTTGGCCAGCAGCCCCTCGATGTCACAGCTATGGTGTTTATGTACCGTGAGGCCTTTAGACTCACCAACAAAAAAGTATATTTTGCCCGTATGATCGCATCCTTCCGCTGGTTTTTAGGTGAGAATGACTTGAAACTAGGCTTGTATGATGAGGAGACCAAGGGATGCTGTGATGGCCTTGAATCCTATGGAATCAACCGAAATCAAGGGGCTGAAAGTACACTCTGTTTTTACCTCGCATATATCGTGGTTTACCGGGCCTTTATTGATAGCGCTCAGGATTCAAAATAGCGAGTAGGAGTTCTTCCAGATTGATGGTTGCATAAGTCGATGCATAGTCGGACATCGCATAGGGCAAAATAAGCTGTTCGTTATGAACCAGTGCACCACAGGAATAAATAACATTCGGTACATAACCTTCGCGCTCTTCATCATTTGGGGTCATCAAAGGGCTATGCAGGCGGCCTATTTCTACATGCGGGTTATCCAGATCCAGTAGGGCGGCGCCGAGGACATATTCGCGCATCGGTCCGACAGCATGGGTCAAAATCAGCCAGCCATATTGTGTTTCTATCGGTGAACCACAATTGCCTATCTGCACAAATTCATATGCATATTCGGGTTGTTGGATACGTATGGCGGTTTCTTGCCAGATATTAATGTTATGTGAATAAGCAATATAGTTGTTTTCACCGTCTATCCGACAGAGCATCGCGTATCGTCCGTTGATTTTTCGGGGAAAGAGCGCCGCGCCTTTATTGGCGATCTCCCCATAGATCGGTTTCACTTTAAAGTGATAGAAATCCTTCGTGGTCAAAAGCTTAGGGAGGATACTAAAACCGTCGTAAGCCGTATAGGTGGCATAGTAGACACTTTCGCCCTTTTCATCTTTGAATTGCACGAAACGGGCATCTTCAATCCCTCTTTTTTCGGTGTCCGCAATCGGAAAGATCACACGTTCGGAAATGGAGGTGTCCAGCGAAAAGGTCATTTCATAATGCGATGAGGCAAGCCACAGTGCCTGCTGCAGAAAAGTGATGTTTTCTAGATTTTCCTCACTGTCCTGCCTGACCTCGTCAATATAGCGTTTGAGTTCTTCATAGGTAAATGTTGCTGTTAATTTCTCCTCAAGTTTCGTCTTGACTTCAGTAGGTTCGGCATGAAGCTCGTTCATCTTCTTTAAGAAAGATTCTTTATGGTAACGGTGGTTTTTGACCTGAATAGGTTTATCCAACAAATTACCGATGTAATCTATGTGAATATTATTGTCCAGATCAAGTGTTCCGGCCCGAAATACAATCGAGGATACATGGCCTTCACCAGTGGCCCGAAAGCTGAGTATCACCCGTTTTTCGCCCTTAAAGAGCTCGGTCTGATCCGGGTGTTCTACGATGGAGGGATTAAAAAGGGCCGCCGATTCAATGGAATACTCCATCGTAAAGTAAGAGCCGATCAGTAGTTTGTCCAATTGGCTGAGTTTTTCTTTTGGAAAAGGGATTTTTTCCAGTAAGTAACTCACACGCTCAAAATTACGTTCGAAAATATTGATAATACTACGATGTCTTTTTGTGTAGCTCCGAAGAACCTGGCCAAAAACCTCTTTACGCTCAGATTCGGTCAGTTCCAGTGCACGTTTGATGACCTTGATGGTACGCTCCTCACCGAGAGAGAAGAACCTTGCCAGTACCCTTTTCTTATCCGGTTTGAAATAAATGTCTTTTCGCTCTACTTTTACGGGTTTGTGCATGTCAGTATTTTTCAAGTTTACACTCTTATAAGAACGATCAGCGAAGGGTTTTTGTTTTTATAAGCTTCCGATAAAGGGGGATATATTATAAAAATGGAGTAACTTTGACGGGTACAAATTTTTAGATATGGCGGAAAATAGTTTAGATAAATTAGAACCAAAAGCAATTTGGAAAAATTTTGCTGCTTTAAATGCTGTTCCACGGGCTTCGAAAAAAGAAGAGCGTGTGATTGCATTTATGGTAGATTTCGGAAAAAAACTGGGCTTAGCAACCAGTGTAGATGAAATAGGTAATGTGCTGATCAAGAAACCGGCAAGTGCGGGAATGGAAGATCGCAAAACTGTGGTGCTGCAATCGCACTTGGATATGGTCCACCAAAAGAATAACGATACCGTTTTTGACTTTGACAATGAGGGTATTAAAATGTATGTCGATGGTGACTGGGTAAAAGCCGAAGGAACTACTTTGGGAGCGGATAATGGACTGGGGGTGGCTACGATCATGTCTATTTTAGAATCGACAACAATTGTTCATCCAGCGATTGAAGCTTTGTTTACCATTGATGAAGAGACTGGAATGACTGGGGCTTTGGGATTAAAAGGTGGTGTGTTGTCAGGCGAGATCCTATTGAACCTTGATACTGAAAATGACAATGAGATAGACATCGGTTGTGCGGGCGGTATTGATGTTACGGCAACACAATCCTATGTTGCAGAAGCCTGTCCTTCGGATACCGTATCTTTTGAACTTACGGTAAAAGGTTTGCATGGCGGACATTCAGGTATGGATATCCATAAGGGCTTTGCAAATGCGAATAAGGTGATGAACCGTCTACTGTTTAAGGCAAATGAGCGCTATGGCTTACGCATTGCATCGTTATTGGGTGGAAGCCTTCGTAATGCAATCCCAAGGGAGAGTGTGGCTAAGGTTGTTGTTGCCAAAGATAAATCGGCAGCTTTTGTTGAGGCATTAACACAACTGGCACAGGCTATCAAAATCGAGTTTGCGACGACTGAACCGGTTATGGAAATCTTGGTGGAACCAACGGAAGCAGTATGGACAACAGTTGTTCCTGTCCTTGTACAGGAGAATTTAATTAATTGCGTTTATGCGGCGTTGAATGGTGTATATCGGGTGAGTGCAGATTTCGAGGATCTTGTTGAAACTTCCAATAATATCGCTAAAGTTGAGGTCGGATCGGAGCAGATTGCGATCAAATGTTTGACCAGATCTTCGGTTGAAACGTCCAAGTTTGATCTAGCCTATTCATTGCAGGCAGCCTTTGAATTAGGAGGCTTTGATGTGGCATTCTCCGGAAATTATCCGGGATGGGCACCCAACCCAAATTCAGAAATTTTAGAGGTGCTTAAATCCATTTATACAAAACAACACGGGGAGGCTCCAGAAGTTGTGGCCTGTCACGCTGGATTGGAATGTGGTATATTGGGAACCAATTATCCCGGTATGGATATGATTTCTTTTGGTCCAACGATATTGGGGGCGCACTCACCGGCAGAACGCGCTTCGATATCTTCTGTTCAGAAATATTGGAGTTTTGTGCTCGAAATTCTAAAAGAGATCCCACGTAAGTAAGGTCGCTGTTCTTTTTTTGCTGCATTAGCAACTTAGATCATCGAATCAATATACAAAGGGCTGTTTGAAAAGTTGAACTATACTACATAGGTTTTTAAACTAAATCTGCGGGTACAGTTCAATAATTTGGACAGCCTTTTTCTTGGGATGCTTTCTCTTAGGTAGTCCTTTTTCGCTATCGCTGCGAGGATTTCCCAAACCCTGCAGATTCAGATTATAGCCATACTGTTTTCTTTTTCATTCAATGGGGCTCCATTTTTTTAGCGAGTCTGTCTTTTACGTGTCTATCTCTTAAATATTAGAAGTTAACGTAATATTTTGTCTTACGCATTTGAAAAAATTACCTTCGTTTTTTCATCGTCCCACGTTTTTTCATCGTCCCAAGTAGGTGAGTAGTTGCAATATTCGATGCTTTAAAAAAACAGCGGCTGTTGTTACAGTCGTATATGGCGATATTTTCAATTATTTTTCACTTTCCTTGCAGAAAACGAAAAATAATTGTATTTTCAGGATGAAAAAATGATTTACTAGACCAAAATTTTATTAAACCTCTCGATTGAGGGGTGTACCTAATATTGATATAATGACCATAATCCTCATTGTAATCAGCATTTGTTTGCTCATCCTATGTATTACTTATTTTAAGATTAATGCGTTTCTTTCTTTTTTATTCGTTTCTATTCTCAGCGGACTGTGCTTGGGTATTGCGCCGGATCAACTGGTCGGTACCATTGAAAAAGGTATTGCAGGGGTTATGGGAAGCCTGACCTTGATTATTGTGCTGGGGGCCATGTTGGGCAAGATTGTTGCCGAAAGTGGCGCTGCTGAAATTATCGCTGTGCAGATGGTTCGGCTGATGGGGGAGAAATACCTGCAGTGGGGTCTGATGCTGACCGGTTTTGTTGTCGGCATCCCGTTGTTTTACGGGGTTGGTTTCGTGCTGCTGGTACCGCTGATTTTTTCGATTTCTTATCGATACAAGCTTCCGGCCGTATATATTGGGCTGCCCATGCTGGCTGCATTATCGGTCACCCATGGATTTATTCCCCCACATCCATCACCAGTTGCGCTGGTCGCACTTTTTCATGCGGATATGGGACTGACACTGATATATGGTCTTCTGATTGCCATTCCCGCTATCATATTAGGTGGTCCTATTTTTGGCCGATCACTACGGAATATGCTCCCGAGTCAAGAATCAATCTTCCGGCAGGAAAAAACAGTCGATCAACAGGAATACAAGCAGCCTACGGTTGGTACCAGTTTGGTCGTTGCCTTGTTACCCGTCCTATTGATTATCTTATTTACCCTTATACCTTATATATACCATACCGACGATGCCAACGTACAGCGCTGGTTGAAATTTATCGGCAGCACAACAGTGGTCATGGTCATTGCGATCGTTGTGGCCACCTACTTATTGGGATTGAAACTTGGCCGTTCGATGGTCAAAGTCATGTCGATCTATGAGTCAGCAGTCAAGGATATTGCGATGATCTTATTGATTATTGCCGGATCTGGAGTTTTCAAACAAGTCATGGAGGATAGTGGTGTGAGCCTTTTATTGGCCAATACCTTACAGCAACTTCCTATTTCACCTTTGCTGTTAGCATGGTTAATTACTGCGGTCATCAGAGGTTGTGTGGGGTCAGCAACAGTTGCCGCATTGACCGCTGCGGGAGTTTTATTACCCATTGTTACAGCGGGCAAGGTTGACCCCAATCTGATGGTTTTGGCAATCGGGGCGGGAAGTCTTATGTTTTCCCATGTCAACGATGCGGGCTTCTGGTTGTTTAAGGAGTATTTTGGCCTGAGCATCAAGGATACCTTATTCTCCTGGTCGATTATGGAAGCAATTGTTTCCATCGTCGGATTGGTTGCTGTTTTGCTATTGCAAATAATTTTATATTAGCTATTATATTTTTAAACTTTAAAATCATTCACGATGTACAACGCAGATGAACAATTTGAGAAATTAGGTTTGACATTACCACCAGCGCCAGCACCTAAAGGTGTCTATAAACCATATGTTATTGATGGAAAGTATCTTTATCTTTCTGGACATGGGCCGGTACAGGATGATGCTTCCCTGATTATAGGACGGATTGGTAGTGATATCAGCCCGGAGGAAGGGAAACTTGCGGCCAGACAGGTAGGCTTGACGATGTTATCGACGATCAAAACCAATTTGGGGTCATTAAATAAAATTAAACGGGTTATTAAGGTATTGGGTATGGTCAACTGTACCTCCGATTTCTTATACCACCCTGGGGTAATCAATGGCTGTAGTGAATTGTTTGCTGCGGTTTGGGGCGAAGAAAATGGAATCGGTACACGGAGTGCAGTTGGTTTCGGCTCTTTACCGGATAATATCCCTGTCGAAATCGAAGCGCTATTCGAATTATATTAACGAACTGATCATGGAAACTTGGTATCGGGTACAAAATGTCGATCAGGTAGATACACCGGCATTGCTGGTGTATCCAGATCGTATCGTTCGGAATATAGACCGCGCACTGAAGTTTGTGGACGGCCGTGTGGATCGTTTACGGCCACATATCAAAACCAATAAATGTCAGGAGGTCTGTCAGCTGATGCTGGAGCGCGGGATCAGCAAATTCAAATGTGCAACTATTGCTGAAGCCGAATTGTTGGGTATTGCAGGGGCAAAGGATGTGCTATTGGCTTATCAGCCTGTGGGACCCAAGATTGATCGTTTGCTGCAGTTGATTGAAGCTTTCCCCGACACACATTATGCCTGTCTGGTCGATAATGCCGATTCTGCATTACAGCTATCTGCATGCGGGGCGGAAAAAGGGCGACCTATCGCAGTTTATATCGATGTAAACGTTGGTATGGGGCGTACTGGAGCTTCTCTTGCACAGATAGAGCGCCTTGTGTTAGACATCCAACTATTGGATGGAATTCAACTGGTCGGTGTACACGGCTACGATGGCCATATCCACGATAAAGATGACAAAGTACGTGAGCAACAAAGTCAAAAGGCTTACAGTGTGCTCGAAATGGCTTATGTCATGGCGCAGGTTTCCACGACTATTCCATTAACGAAGGTCATCGGCGGATCGCCCAGTTTTCCGTTTCATGCCGAGCGCAGTGATGTAGAATGCAGTCCGGGGACATTCGTGTTTTGGGATTTTGGTTACGCCGAAAATTATGCCGAACAGGACTTTTTAGTTGCCGCTGTGTTGCTGACACGTGTTGTTTCCATTGTAGATCACAAGCATCTCTGCCTGGATCTTGGCTACAAGTCTGTTGCCAGCGAATCGCCGCAGCCCCGTGTCAAATTTTTTGATCAGCGGATCGGTGAGATCAAAATGCAGAGTGAAGAACATCTGGTCGTTGAAGTCAGGGACAGCGCCGACTTTAAGATAGGTGATGAACTGTATTGTGTGCCGCGGCATATTTGTCCTACAGTTGCCTGTTACGACGAATTGCAGGTGGTCAACAATGCAGTTGTGGATCAGGTATGGAAGGTGCTTGCACGAGGTAAAAAGATAAATTATTGATATGTACGAATTTGAAATGCCTTTTGTGGTTGATGCTCACTTAGATTTGAGCATGAATGCCATGGAGTGGAATAGAGATCTCCGGCTACCCATTCAGGAATTGAACCGAAGGGAGCAGGGGATGGAAGATAAGCCCGACAGGGCAAAAGCTACGGTTACTTTTGAGGAGCTACGTAAAGGAAATATCGGTATCGTTGTAGCTACGCAGATTGCACGATTTGTCCGTCCGGACAGCACTTTGCCGGGCTGGAACTCGGCAGAGCAGGCCTGGGCGCAGACACAGGGGCAGTTGGCCTGGTACAAGGCCATGGAGGCTGACGGACATATGAAAATGATTAAAACAAAGAGCGATTTGGATCAACATCGTGCTTTGTGGTCCCAGGGAACTGATCACTCAAATAAGCCCATCGGTTACCTGCTGAGTTTGGAAGGCGCCGATTCTCTGGTGGATATCAGTCATGTGGAAGTTGCCTACAATTACGGTTTGCGGGCGATCGGCCCAGCACATTATGGGCCGGGGAGGTATGCCAATGGAACAGATTCCTCCGGTAAACTGAATGCGCAAGGTGTACAGTTATTGCAGGAAATGGAACGATTGGGGGTGATCCTAGATGCAACACATCTTAATGACGATGCTTTTTGGGATGCGATGGGCAGATACAATGGGGCAATCTGGGCCAGCCACAACAATTGTCGGAAGTTTGTGGATCACAACCGACAGTTTAGCGATGAGATGATCAAGATTCTGGTGGAGAAGGGAGCCGTTATCGGCGTTGCTTTAGATGCCTGGATGATGGTGCCCAACTGGGTACGTGGTATATCTGATCCCAAATCCAGCAACTGTTCGATGGAAATCATGGCCGATAACATTGATCATATCTGTCAGTTGGCGGGCAATGTCAATCATGTTGGGGTAGGGAGTGATCTGGATGGAGCCTTTGGTCGGGAACAATGTCCTTACGATCTGGAAACCATTGCCGATATCCAAAAGGTTTTTGGGATATTGAAAGGACGCGGATACAGCAGCGCTGATCTTGAAAAAATCGCCAGTCAGAACTGGTTGAATTTTATGCGGAATGTCTTACCGGAATAGGGGAAAGTCTTACTGGAATAGCAGAAAGTCTTCCCTGAGTAATGGCAGTTCGTGATAGCTATCATCCTATCGAGATGCCTGACATCATATCACCATCTTTGTCTTTGGCGATTAGGGCCATGATCGTTGACAAAAAATGATCGTTGAAAACACAGGTTTAACCCTTTAGAGGGCGGTAGTCTTCTGTAAAGTCACTTCAAGGTTAAGCATTTGGGACAGATAAAATCAGATTATGGTAAGCAGATCGTTACATCTAAGGCTGCTTTCGCGGTGGGTATGTACTCTAAATAAATGATATATTCGTAAACAGAAACAATTCTAAACCACTATGACGTTTACTTTACGCCTCCAATTATCCTTGATGATGTTTTTGGAGTATTTTATCAAAGGAGCTTGGTTTGTCACTTTAGGTACCTACCTGATCAAGTCCCTGAATGCATCAGGAATGGAAGTTGCCAATATATTTTCTACGCAGTCCCTGGGGGCTGTATTTGCTCCTTTTTTTGTTGGCTTTGTCGCAGACCGTTATTTTAATGCGGAGCGGGTGCTCTCGGTTTTGCATCTATTGGGTGCGGCATTGCTTTATGGGATGTCCCAGGCGCCTGATGCCAGCCATTTTTACCCCTATATCTTTGTGTATTTCATGGCTTATATGTCATCCGTTTCCCTTTCCAACGGTATTGCTTTCCGCCATATCACAGATGCTAAAAAGTATTTTCCTGGGATAAGGGTATGGGGAACAATCGGTTGGATCTGTTCGGGGCTTGTGATCAGCTACCTGTTTCGTTGGGATAGCCCAGAGGCAATAAGTCAGGGAACCCTGCACAATACCTTTATTTTGGGAGCGGTATGTTCGGTGCTTTTGGCATTGTTTAGCCTATTTCTTCCCAAAACTCCACCGCAGATACGGGTTAAAGATGAAAAATTTGATTTTGGAAAAGCCATTGGTTTAGATGCCCTGGGACTGTTAAAACAAAAGAGTTTCCTGATCTTTTTTGTTACGGCCATCGTGATCTGTATTCCCATTTCATTCTATTATCAGAACGCCAATCCATTTTTGGTCAATGTCGGTATGCCCAATCCTACTGCAAAAATGGCGTTGGGACAGTTTTCGGAAGCGATCTGTTTGCTGCTGATCCCATTTTTCTTTAGACGTTTGGGGTATAAGAAAATGATCCTATTGGGTATTGCCGCATGGGCACTACGATACTTGTTCTTTGCTTTTGGAGATGGACAGGAAAAGGCTTTTCTGCTTATCTTGGGTATCGTTCTACATGGAATCTGTTATGATTTTATGTTTGTCGTCGGACAGATCTATACCGATCGGATTGCAGGAGAGAAATATAAAGCTTCGGCGCAGGGACTGATTACGATTGCCATGTATGGTGTAGGGATGCTGATCGGATTCTGGGTTGCGGGTGGGGTTTCAGATTACCTCAAAGTGGCCTATGCCGATCAATTCTGGGAATACCTATGGTTTATACCGGCTGGAATTTCATTTTTCTGTCTGCTGCTGTTTGCTGTTTTTTTCAAAGAAGAAAAAACGGTACAGACAGCAGGGGATATAAAGTAATTCTAGCGAAGTAATAAAAAGGGCTGCTCAAATGCTAAACTATCCTTCAAAAGTATTTATCGTACTTTTGGGGTTCATGCTAGTTTTTTGAACAGCCTTTTTTCTAAAATAGGGGCTAAATAAGGCTTGATTAAATCATATCAAACCATTGCTGATATTTTTCGCCAATAAAAGGAAGCGCTTTTTTCTCGCCCGAGAATGCCGCAATTAAACCCAATATAAGAGCGATCAGCAAGATTATACCGACAACAGTCATGATTATTCCACCAATACCCGGGATAAAGCGCAACAAACCCAATGCAATTCCTGTGACGGTAATGCCAATACTCTGTCTGATGTGGAACTGACCTAAAGAAGTCTTTTCCTTATTGTTCATGATGATGGCAGCGATCAGGCCGATGAGGGTTAAATAGGAAATAATAGCAACTGTTTTGCCTTCGTTTGATGATGTGCTCTGCACTGAGTTTCTCTCCATGATACTTATACGATAAATTGTGATGTAAATGTATAAGGCAAATGTAAAAGAGAAAATCCCTGTTTTCTTTAGCTGAATTCAGGGATATTTAATTTTATGCAGTATTTACTGTCATTATTTAGGGCAATTGTAACTATCCTTCGACGCTTTCCAGCAATTGTTTTTCGTGAAGTTCAAAATATTCACCTCTTTTCTCCATTAACGCAAGGTGAGTGCCCTGCTCGACAATCTGACCTTGATCCATGACAAGAATATGGTCCGCATTTTTGATAGTTGAAATCCGGTGGGCAATGAAAATACAGGTTTTTCCCTTCATGATGCGGCTTAATGAGCGTAAGATCGTTTCTTCGGTTTTGGTATCAACAGCAGATAAGCAATCGTCAAAGATCAATATATTGGGTTCTTTTACCAATGCTCTGGCAATGGATACACGTTGTTTTTGACCACCCGATAGGGTGATACCGCGCTCTCCGACAGCAGTTTCAAAACCATCTTCAAAAGCGATAATATTATCATATACAGCAGCGTCCTTGGCGGCTTGTTCGATCTGTTCCTGTGTGAAATGATCCAGTCCGAAACCGATGTTATTGGCAATTGTATCCGAAAATAAGAATACATCCTGTGGGACAAAACCAATTTGTTGGCGTAGATTTTTGAAGTTGAGATCCTTTAATGCAATACCATCGTATTGGATATTACCCTGATCTATATCGTACATTCGCAGTAGTAGGTTGGCCAAAGTAGATTTGCCAGAACCAGTTTTTCCGATGATAGCCAGCGTTTTTCCAATAGGAACCTGGAATGATATATTTTTAATGGCTTGAATGCCTGTTTCGGGATAGGTGAACGAGATATTTTCTACCTTGATTTCACCTGCGATTTCTTTCTCTATTTTCCCATTGGCAATCGGCGATTGGCTTTCAAGGAACTCATTGATCCGTTTTTGTGATGCTGCGGCCCGTTGTACCAGCGAGGTCACCCATGCTAAAGACATGGCCGGAAAAGTCAATTGATTGACATAGATAATAAATTCGGCGATGTTTCCGGCTGTGACCGTTCCCTTAGCAACTTCAATACCACCGATATAGATGGTGATGACGGTACTGAGACCGATCAGCAATAAGATCAGCGGAAAGAAAACGGCCTGTACCTTGACCAAGTCCAATGCTGTGTTGCGGTAGATCGTACTTTCCTTTTCAAAAGCCTTCATTTTATTTTCCTCACGGGTATAGGTCTTGATGACCCGGATTCCCGCGAAGGTTTCCTGAACGAAGGAAGAGAGTTTCGCTAGCTGCTTTTGGATTTTTAAGCTGCGCTTATTGATGATTTTATTGACAAAAAGGATAATGACAGATAGGACAGGGATAGGTGCCAATGCATAGGTCGCCAGTCTTCCATTCACACTATACATGGCATAAATGACCATAATGGACAGTACCACGGTATTAATGGCATACATAATGGCTGGCCCTAGGTAATTACGTACCTGGTTGACATCCTCCGTTGCTCGGCTCATCAGATCACCCGTATTGTTTTTGCGGAAAAAACCGAAATTCAGTTCCTGATAGTGGTTGTATATTTCATTTTTAAGATCATACTCGATATAACGGGAACACAGAATAATGGTCTGCCGCATAAAGAATAGGAAAATACCCCGTAGGAGCGAGAGCAACAGGACGACAAAACCGAAGAATAGCAGGCTCGTGCCAAATACCTTATAGATAAGCTCCTGTCTATCAAACCCGTCAAACAGGCGGTAGAGATAAATATTTTCCTGTACCAGGTCAAACGCTTCACGGATTACCTTAGCGGGGAGCACCCCGAAGTAATTGGAAATGATGACAAAAATCACCCCTGGAACCAGTTTCCAGCGGTATTTATAAAAGTACTTATTTAAGTAAGCGAGATCCTTCATATTATGGGTACAAAAATAGGACTAATTCGTCAACTCTGCTTTATATTTCGATGAAATTACTGTCATTGGGAAATCAAATGTTAAGTCTTGGATAAAAAAAGATATTATGCACAACGAATAATTTTCCTACTTTTGCATCAAGTACCTTAAAAAATTAAAACAAATTAGAGTAGTACATTTTATGTCAACATCTCAAAATTCTATTTTTGAATTGATGAGCCAGTCTGGCCATCAAAACTTATTTTTCTGTAATGATGAATTAGTGGGCTTAAAAGCTATTGTTGCGATCCATGATACCACATTGGGTCCGGCAATAGGAGGGGTTCGTATGTTGCCATACGAAACTACAGAAGAAGCTATTGAGGATGCTTTACGTTTATCCAAGGCCATCACCTACAAATCGGCAATCACTGGATTGAATTTGGGCGGCGGAAGTGCTGTTATTATTGGTAACAGTCGTTTGGACAAATCTGAGGTTTTATTGCGCCGTTTGGGCCAGTTTATCGAAGGATTGAATGGTAATTTCATTGCTTCTTTGGATGTGGGTACCACCCAGCGCGATCTAGAATATATTTATACCGAGACGGATCATGTTGCCGGTTTGCCAAAAGCAATTCACGGCAGTGGCGTTGGAGATACATCAATTTTTGCAGCCCAAGGTGTTTATTTCGGGATTAAAGCCTGTTTGAAAGAGTTGTACGGATCAGAGAGCGTAGCAGGCAAAAAAGTTATTGTACACGGAGTAGGTAGCGTTGGTGAGCGATTGATCGCCATGTTGCGTGAAGAAAATGCACGGGTTTACGTGAGTGACATTACCGAAGAGAAAATGCTTAAGGTGGCGGCGAAATACAAAGCAGAGCCAATCCCATACAATGAAGTATTTGATCATGAGTTTGATGTCTATTCACCTTGTGCTTTGGGCGGTACAGTAAATCCAGAGTCAGCAAAAAAAATGCAATGTAAAATCATTGCAGGTTCAGCAAACAACCAATTGAAAGATGAGGTAGTGACCAGCGCTATTCTTCACGAAAGAGGTATTTTGTATGCACCGGATTACTTGATCAATGCAGGTGCATTGATTAGCTGTTATTCAGAAATTCAGAATTATGGCGTAGATCACACGGAGTTTGTGATCAAAAACATATATAATGCGACTAGAGACGTGTTGAAAAAATCAAAAGAAGAGAATATCTCTACTTTTGAAGCGGCTAATCGCATCGCGGAGAAGCGTATCCAAGATATTAAAAAAATCAAAAGATAGTCTTCTTTCCAAAATCGTTCTTATTTATTAGTTTATAAAAAATCGTTCTTTAAAATTACTATGTTAAACAGGAGACACCTGAGGGTAAAAGTAGTGCAAACGCTTTATGCGTACAGTCTTACAGAAGACAAAGACATCAAAACATTTGAAAAAGCACTATTAAAAAATGTGGATGAAGTCTACGAGATGTATATCTGGACACTGAATCTATTGGATGAGGTATCCGATTATGTATTGATAGACGCAGAAGGCAGAGCCAACAAGTTTTTGCCAACTGAAAAAGACTTGTCTCTAACGACCAAGTTAAGTACAAATACTTTTATTGAGTCATTAAGACAAAATCCGCAATATGCCGAGGGAGTCAAAAAATATAAGATTTCATGGAGCTTTGATCCGGAGATCGTGCGTACAGTATTTTTGCAATTGAAAGATTCTGAAGCTTATTTGGAATATTTACAGCAAGAAGATCGTTCGATCGGTACAGAAAAAGATATCATCAAACATATCTTTAAAAAGATCATTCTGAAATCACCAGTTATCGAGCAGGTTTTTGAAGAGAAATTTATAAACTGGCCTGTCGATAAAGAAGTGCTGCAAGCATTGATCGCGAAAACTTTTAAAAACTTCAGTTCGGAAGATCCGCGTAAAAACAAACTTGCTGAAATCACGCAAAACTGGAATGATGATAGCGATTATGTCATTGCTTTGTTGGGTAAGACAATCCGCAATACAAATGAGTATCAAAAATTGATTTCTGATAAGACAAAGAACTGGGAATCAGATCGTATCGCTTTGATGGATACCTTATTGATGCGCATGGCAATATGCGAATTGGTGAATTTTCCATCAATTCCTGTGAAAGTGACAATAAATGAGTATATTGAAATTTCTAAGGTATTCAGTACATTGAAAAGTAATACATTTATTAATGGTATCTTAGATAAAATATTAAGCGACTTGAACCAACAGGGAAGAATCCAGAAGGCAGGTCGTGGTTTAAGGGATTAAAGATCAATCAACAAATGAAGAACTTTAGTAAATATTCAGTTTTAGCTTTAGCATCAGTGCTTTTCTTTTCTTGCGGAAATTCTCAAAAAGGAAAAGAAGAAGCTGCTAAGACAGGAACTGAGGCAGTAGCAACAGACAGTCTTTCTAAAGCTGCGGCACAATTGGGTAAGGTAGAATTTGCAGAGTCGGCTTTCGATTTTGGCCAGGTCAAAGAAGGTGCAGAAGTGAAACACACATTCGTATTGAAGAATACGGGTGATGCGCCGGTTATTTTGTCCAAAGTGACTGCTTCTTGTGGATGTACACAGCCTGAGTTTTCAAAAAGCCCTATTTTACCGGGAGGAACATCGGATATCCATGTGACTTTCAAGAGTGAGGGACAGGTAGGTAAGCAGCAGAAGATCATCACGATCCAGTCGAATGCTTCCAACAGTATGACGACTGTTCAGCTAAAGGGCGAAGTATTACCAAAATAACGAATTATTAAACGATATAATAACAGATGAATACAGTATTATTACAAGCAGCAGGTGGGAGTAGCATGATGAGTTTTTTACCAATGGTTTTGATCATTGTGGTATTTTATTTCTTCATGATCAGACCACAGATGAAGAAGCAAAAAGACCATAAGAAATATATTGAAGAATTGGGTGTAAACTCTAAAGTTGTTACCACTGCGGGCATCCACGGACGCATTGTAGAGGTATCTGACACTACTTTCTTGGTAGATGTAGGTTCGGGCGTAAGAATTCGTTTTGACAAGTCTGCCATTGCTTTAGATGCTTCAAAAGCTGCGAACGCAACTGAGAAAAGCGCTTCATAAGCGTCTTTATTGAAAAAATAGCAAAGCCAGTCTCCATAGGAGATTGGCTTTTTTATTAGTTATCTTCTCTGTTTCAGCCAAAGTATGGTAATGCTAGCATGCTAGCTATTCCGGCTGTTTGCGTGCGGTCAGTTAGTGCATTGTTTGTGCTATATTACACCGCAGTAGGTAGAGTTTGAAAAGATGCCTCGAAATGTATCCCATATACACACATAGACATGGTAATCACAGTTTTTTCGACTTATTCCTTTAAACTGTAACATACAGGTTCCCTGTTTCACTTCTGCAATCGAGGTTCGCAAATGAGATTCGCCATATAAACCCAATAGTGCCAGATTGAGTTTGTAGATATTGTCGTCATACTGACCATTGGAGGTCCATTTGAGATCAATCGTATCACCATGAAGGCTAACTTCACAATTGGTCAATGGCGTCAACTGTCCTGCAAACACGATCAGTTTCTCGGGGTTTACAAAAGGATTGTTCTCCAAATCCAATTCCATAGCTTCCTTAAAAATATGGCGCTGAGCCAATTGGAAGGCCCCTATTCGTCTTCCCATTTCGCTCATATATTGATAACCAAAATTGAGTATCGCCTTATTGTCTCTAGCGAACAGTCCTGCAACCTTTTGTTTTTCCCTATTTAGAAGCTCTGCTTCGCTAGGGGGAGAAGTACGTTTTTTGCTAAGCCCACGTACGACATTTTGACCATTTAACATATACGCACTAACAGAGCCAAATTTTCCGGTAATTGGACCATTAGGCCCGTTTTGTAAAATCGCCATAGTCTTTGTTTTTATTGTTTATAATTGCTGGTATCTAACTTATTACCAAGTTAATACCAAATTCGCAATTAAAAGCGAAGTAACACTATTTTTACAGTGTATTAATAAGGGGTTAATAGGGATTTACCCCTGTAATACCCCTGTTAACCCCCTGTTAACTCCCTGTATTTACCTTGTTAATTGAGAAGTTGGTAATAAGCAATTGTTATCTTGTACTTAATAGGGTGAAGAGCATTCCCATAGATACTTTGTCCTTAAAAACTGATTTTAGCTTTAGGAATCATCAACTGAGGTAAAATTGAAAGCGTTACTAGTGAAAATAATTTTTTGTAATTTAATGACTCCTATAATCAATTATGAAAATAAATATTGACATGCGGGACAAGGGACTGACTGTATTAAGTATCCTTGCTGTATTGATGGTATTTTCTAATCTATAACAGCCTGTTGACATAGTGATGTCAATTCAGACTGCTAATTTTAAGCAAAAGAAAATATCATGAGCAATCTAAAACTGTTTGACGGACAACATTGTGAAACTACAGCGACTGGAACTCTACTGCGACAGCTCGGAATTGAACTTTCCGAACCTATGCTTTTTGGACTCGGGGAGGGGCTTAGTTTTATCTATTGGAATATGAAAACAATGGACTTCCCTTTTTTGGGTGGACGTATCAAGACTGATCTGTTGACAAAGAATCTCTGTAAAAACCTCAACCTCGAGCTTTCTGTAAAGGAAACCACCTCAAAAATAAAGGCCTGGCAACAGGTCAAACAGCTTTTGGATGAGGGGCAAATCGTTGGGCTCAAACTTGATGCTTATTACCTTGAGTATTTCACTAATCCGTTCCATTTCGCTGGTCACTATGCTGCGATTTACGGTTATGACAATCATAACGCTTTTTTGGTCGATACCAGACAACAGGGTGGGAAAGTCAAAACCTCGCTCGAAAGTCTGGCTTTGGCGAGAGCGGAGAAGGGGCCAATGGCATCTAATAACTTATACTATACAATACACCGAACGAATGAAGACTTTGACTTAAAAAAATCTGTCATTACCGCTATTGTCAACAATGCCAACGAATACCTGAATCCGCCTATCACAAATATTTCTTACAAGGGGATTTTGAAGACGAGCCAAGAGCTTATAAAATGGTTTAATAGGAGTAAGGATGTAGCCACCGAATTTAAAATGGCTGCCAATCTGATGGAAAAAGCCGGCACTGGCGGTGCATTGTTTCGAAATTTATATCGCGATTTTCTAAAGGAAAGTTATGACCTGCTCAAGATTGAGCAACTTCGTGAAGCATATCAAGAATTTGTGGAAATAGCTTTGTTATGGAAATCCGTTTCAGACTTATTTTATCAAATCAGTGAGTCAGCCCGGATTGAATACATACAACAGGCTTCGGAAATCCTCAAAATCCTAGCTGATAAAGAGAAAAAGGTAATGGAGCGGTTGGGGACGTTAAGTGAATGCCTAAATAATCATGTATCTTTGTAAAGAGATAGTTTTTAACTAAGTTTAATACGATGTATAGTAACAAAAAAAATGCCTCACGGTCATTTAGCGAATCTGAGATTGCTTTGTTGAAGGAAGGCCTTAACCGTACATATAAAGAACGATTTGAAATGGCTACGCGTCTTTACAAAATTCAGCAAACGCTTAAAAAGGCTAAAATTCTACATAACCCCTTTCCTCAAAAATAGTCTGCGGATATATTTGATGGAGAGATATTGAACTTTTTAAATTTACTTAAAGGATAGCGGAGATTCCCAACCAAGTTTTTATCCCACCAAGAACTGATATTTACGTAAATTGATTAAGTTTGTAACATGGCAAACGCAGTTCGATTAAATAAGACCCAACGTCGCAAGATCAACATCTTTGTGCGTTGTGTTGCAATTTCGTTGCTGGCTTGGTTGTTGTTTTCGATTTCCAACCAATATACCGTGTCTGTCAAAGCTGCGATAGAATACGTCAACCTACCCGAAAAACGGGCTTTTCACCCCCAACAATCGGATACAGTCAAAGTAAAGCTTGAGATGACGGGATGGCAATTCCTGTTTTCGAAAGCTGCATTGGAAACACCCAAAGTACAGGTGGATCTCAGCTCGCTGAAAACAAAAGATTGGATTGTATTTTCCAACCAGCTGGGATTTATCAACCGCCAGTTTCCGCATGAACAACGTGTGGTGTCGGTGAGCCCGGATACCTTGTTTTTTGATTTTTCAAAACAAACACAGCGAAAGGTTCCTGTAAAACCTTTGTCCAATATCTTGTTTAAAAGGGGCTATGGTGTTATCGCTGATACGAAGGTTACGCCTGCATACGTGACGATAACAGGGCCCTATGAGGATGTTTCGACCATAGAATATTGGGAAACGGATACCGTACGTGGGAAAGAGGTGGAGACTGATGTGCGCACTGTGGCAAATCTTACCCGCAATCAAAAGGGAAATATCAATGTCTATCCCACATCTGTGGAGGTGCTGATGCCGGTAGGGGAGCTGACGGAGAAAGTCATCGAACTGCCCGTAAAAGTTGAAAATGGACAGCGCTATAGTTCCGTGAGGCCCAATCCAAGTAAAGTGGTGATCACTGTGCTGATGTCGGTCAAGGATTATAATAATTATACATCCCGTGATTTTGAGGCTGTGGTAGATCTGGCCGATTGGGAGAAAAATGAGGTGCAATATCTACCGATCCTGCTGACCAAGGTGCCGGATTATTGTAAGATTATCAGTGTTGTGCCACAGAATGTGGACTTCTTTGTACGAAAATAGGGAATAAAAATGGGGCTGAAAATAGGAATAACAGGCGGAATAGGTTCCGGAAAGACTTTTATCTGCAGGCTTTTTGAAGCCCTCGGTATACCGGTTTATAATGCGGATGAGGAAGCCAAAAGGTTGATGAATACCGATGTACGTATCAAGGAAAAACTTATTGCGCAGTTCGGTGAGGCAACTTACAAGGATGGGCTGCTGGACCGGGGATTCCTGGCCAATATGGTCTTTTCGGATAAGAATAAACTTGAGCTCCTAAATAGTATTGTACACCCGGTTGTCATCCAGGAAGCTAAAGATTGGGCTGAGCGGCAGACCACGCGTTATTCACTCAAAGAAGCTGCGCTGCTTTTTGAAAGTGGCTCATACAAAGAACTGGATTATACCATATTGGTTACTGCGCCAATGGATATTCGTATACAACGTGTCATCGAGCGGGATGGCGCAACTGAACAACAGGTACAGGAACGTATTAACAAACAATTGTCTGACGAGGAAAAACTGCAGCTTGCCGACTTCGTCATCGTTAACGATGGAATTACTCCACTATTACCGCAAGTGTGGACATTGCATCAAAAATTTCTAAAATAAATATATGTCTATCATATTGTCTGACTTTCTGGTCAGAAAACCGGAAGGGTATTATTGCCGTTATGGCGACTTTTTTATCGATGCGGGTAGCCCCGTAGCACATAATGTGGTATCTCATGCCCATGGTGACCATGCCAGTTCAGGACATGATTATGTCTATTGTACTAATGGAACGGCATTGTTTATGAGCTATCGCTATAAGCAGAACCGTAAGGATTCCTATCAGGTCAAATTGTTCAACGGCACTTTTAAAATCGGTCCGGTGGAAATTACCTTTCTAGCGGCTGGTCATATATTGGGATCGGCGCAGATCTTAATGGAATATCAGGGCGTACGCTATTTGTATACCGGCGATTACAAATTGCAGGCTGATGAGACATGTGAACCTATCGAAGTGCAGCAGGCTGATGTATTGATCACCGAAAGTACTTTCGCGAATCCTGAAGTTATCCATCCAGATCCCATTCAGGAGATCAAGAAGCTGGAGGGGCACGCGAGCAATATTCTATTGGGAACTTATGTGCTGGGGAAAGCGCAACGGATCACAGATCTGATCAATAGGTATTGTCCAGAAAGAAGGGTGCTGGTACATAGTGGAATATTACCTTACCATCGTCTGTATGATGAACATGGGCTTAAAAAAATGACTTATGAACCTTATAACCGTAGAGAGATGAAACAGGGGGAGCAGAATAAGGTTTATCTGGTACCGCCCATGACTTTCAATAGTTATTTTAGGGCGACAAAAGTATTGCGAGCCTTTGCTTCTGGATGGAAGCGACTACAGGCGCAGAATGATATCGAATTGTATATCTCGGATCATGTGGACTGGAATGATATTCTTCATTATATTAAGATGGTTGACCCGAAAGAGGTATGGACATTACATGGCGACGGGACAATACTCAAAAGCTATTTTGGCGACAGGTTAATGGTAAGAGATGTGCTTTCAGCATAAAGGAGGGTATACCCTCCTTTATTATTTCATATTGATAATCTTGTCAACAACGTATACCGTATTGCCACGCCAAGGCAATACTCCATGATATTCTTTGTACTGAAGGTCAAAATATTTACCGCTATTGAGCTCAAGCTGGCGAAATATAGAATCATCTTCAATAGAAAATTCGAATTGGTTGCTGGCAATTCCGCCAGTCTTGACACTACCAAATCCTTCCTGAATCAGCTTTCCCTCATAGGTCTTAAATATATTGCCTTTTTTGACAGCAAAATTTAAGTAGCCAGATTTCACCCCTTCACCAAATACGTAATAGTATTTCCAGTAACCATAGGATCCGAAGCCTACTAACAAAAAGAGGAGCAGGATGAATAAAAATTTTTTAAATCCAGACTTGGTCTTTTTTTGTTCCGGTAAATTTTCCATAATTTTTTCGCTAGTTTTTGTTGTATTATTTTCTTTTCATTTTATCTAATATGTTTTGGCGCAAAGTTGTCCATGTCCATCATACACAAGAACTCGGCCAATTATAACGGGTTGAAAAGTATCATTGCTAATGAGAGTATAGGCAGCGTGGGGAGCGGTCAGCACGGAGAGCATGATCTGCCTCTAAGGGTTGAAAAAGTACCAGCACTAATACCAGTTGGGGTCTGATTCAGAAATTGACTGCGGGAGAATTGGTTTGATAAACTAATTATGTTAGTATTTTGTTGCGATTTATAGTGATTCTTGCTAATTTTTGTAAATTTGAGTAATGGATTCGCCCCAAACATATCGTAAAATTATCCACCTGGATATGGATGCTTTCTATGCGTCCGTAGAGCAGCGGGATTTTCCGGAATATCGGGGGAAGGCGATTGCTGTGGGCGGTTCGCCTGACGGGCGGGGGGTAGTGGCCACGGCCAGCTATGAAGCGCGGAAATTTGGTGTCAAGTCAGCCATGAGTTCCCGCAAAGCATTGCAGCTCTGTCCGGAGATTATATTTGCCCGACCACGGTTTGAGGTATATAAGCAGGTATCGTATCAGATCAGGGAAATCTTTCAGCGGTATACGGATTTAATTGAACCGTTGTCGCTTGATGAGGCTTTTTTGGACGTAACGATGGATAAACAGGGAATTGGTTCGGCCATTGATATTGCCAAAGCGATCAAATCTGCCATCAAAGAAGAGCTTAATCTGACTGTCTCCGCCGGAGTTTCGGTCAATAAATTTGTCGCCAAGATTGCCTCCGATATGGATAAACCCAATGGCCTGACATTTATAGGGCCTTCAAAGATTCTTAAATTTATGGAATCCTTACCGGTAGAGAAGTTCTTTGGTGTAGGTAAGGTGACCGCCAAGAAAATGCACGAGCTGGGTTTATTTACAGGGATGGATCTCAAAAAACAGCGCGAAGACGATCTGGTGCGTTGGTTTGGTAAGACCGGGCATTTTTTTTACCGTATTGTCCGCGGGATAGATGAGCGACCGGTCACGCCCAACCGAAGCAGTAAATCTGTTGGAATAGAGGATACTTTTGAGACTGATATCGAAACTTTTGAAGAACTGAACGCCATACTGCAAAGACTGAGCATACAGCTTTGGGGACGCATAGGCAAAAAAGAAATATCGGGCAGGACACTGACCTTGAAACTAAAGTATGCTGATTTCGTGCAGCTGACGCGAAGCCTGACGCTGGATACAAGCTTCGACTCTGAAGAGAAAATCTATGCGACAGCCCATAGTTTACTGAGTAAGATTGCCTTAGCAAATAAGGTGCGGCTGCTGGGGATTTCGATCTCTAATTTTGTTGATGAGACAGATTTTCCAAAAGAGGGTGTCCAACTCGCTCTTTTTGAGAATTATCAGTAAGAGGGGATAGCCATCACCTGTACATGAAGCTGAATAAGCTTGTTACAGGTAAAATCGTCGTTATTTACCACAATTCTTTATCTTAGCTGAAATAATTAATAAACATATCCAAGAATTAATGAATACAGTATCAAGAGTGCTCTTAGGTGCATCTATTGTGTTTTTTGTGCATGATCTGACTTTTGCACAGAAGAAATTGGATTTTGCGCAATCCTGGGGACAGAAACAGTCTTTAACTGTGCGCACAAATCAATATCCGGGCTGGGCGGATGGAACCGCTTATCTGGAAAATGACGTCAACGATAGCCAGCTCTATCAGGTCAACGTCAAATCGGGGAAGAGAAGTATCTATACAATTCCTGCCAAAGAGGGGACGGTGGTCTATGTAGAGAAAAATGATATTTTTATCAAAAATGGCTCAGGTACTGCAAAGAAATTGACCAATTCACCCGACATTGCAGAACAGAACCCAACTTTATCGCCAGATGGTCAATATGTTGCTTTCACACGTAAAAGCAATTTGTATAGTTTAGAGGTCGCTACGGGGAAAGAGGCGCAGTATACAAATGATGGTACCGATGTGATTTACAACGGTTGGTCTTCATGGGTTTATTATGAGGAAATTTTGGGACGCCCTACAAACTATAAGGCTTTTTGGTGGTCTCCGGATAGCAAGAAGATTGCTTTTATGCGTTTTGATGATACTAAAGTGCCTATGTTCCCAATATATTCATCCAAAGGACAACATGGTTATCTAGAGGAAACACGTTATCCGAAAGCAGGCGATCCTAATCCTGAGGTGAAAGTGGGTATCGTCCAACTGAATGGTGGACAGGTGACCTGGGCGGATTTCAATGAAAAGGATGATCAGTATTTCGGACAACCTTACTGGGCTTTCGATAGTAAAAATTTCATGGTGCAATGGATGAACAGGGATCAGAATAACCTGAAATTTTATCAGGTGGATCCAAATACGGGTTCGAAAAAAGAGATTTATGATGAACGCCAAGCTTCTTGGATCAACCTGGATCATGACGAGCGTATTACTTACCTTGCTGACAATAAATATTACATCTTAAAATCGGATAAAACTGGTTGGGCGCACTATTACCTATATAAGTTGGATGGCACATTAGTGAACCCGATTACATCTGGTGATTGGCAGGTGACCGAAATCAAACGGATAGACGAGAAAAATAAGGTGCTTTATTTTACCGCACGTAAGGAAAATTCAGCCCGTTTTGATCTGTACCGAGTGGATTACTCGGGTAAAAATCTGAGACGTTTGACCTTTGGTGAATATTCACATGATGTCAACGTATCGCCTGATGGCAAGTATTTTATCACCCGATATTCTAATGTGAGTACACCCGACCGTTTTGCTTTAGTGGATAATCAGGGTAAAGTGGTACGTCAATTGGCGGATAGCAAAGCTGCGGACTTTAGTTCGTACACCTACGGTAAAACGGAGTATTTACATATTAAATCGGATGACGGTCTATTTGATTTACCACTGACGATCACTTATCCTACAGATTTTGACAAATCAAAAACTTATCCTGTTGTTTTCAGTATCTATGGTGGTCCGGATGCAGGTACTGTGAAGGATACCTGGAAAGGTACGGGCAATCAGTATTGGGCGAATGAAGGTGTTATCCAGGTTTCGGCGGATCACAGGGCTTCTGGTCACTTCGGTAAGCAGGGCGTAGCTTACATGCACCGTAATCTGGGACATTGGGAAATTATCGATTATTCTACGATCGTAAAATGGTTGAAATCTCAGTCTTGGGTAGCTAAAAACAAAGTATTGATCACAGGCCATAGCTACGGTGGTTATATGACTTGTCTGGCGATGACCAAAGCCGCTGATGTATTTGACTTTGGTATTGCTGGTGCGCCGGTAACATCCTGGGAGCTGTACGATACCCATTATACCGAACGTTGGATGGATACGCCTCAAGATAATCCTGAAGGTTATAAAGCGGGGTCGGTATTGACTTATGCAAACAATTACAAGGGCGTATTGCGCATTATGCATGGTGATATGGATGATAATGTCCATCTGCAGAATACAACGCAACTGGTTGATAAATTAACAGATAGAAGCGTACCTTTTGAATTGATGATCTATCCGGGCAGCCGTCATGGATTTGACCGTTCAAAAAGTAAATATGACTTTAATGAGCGTGCACGTTTTTATTATCAATATTTATTGGAGAAACCTCTTCCAAAAGAGTTTAAGTAGATTGTTGGGTATGGTTACAGAAAAAACACGCGGTTTAACTTAACCGCGTGTTTTTTTGTGTAGTTAGTTGATCTTGTTAAATAAGTGTTCCGGAATCTCCCATTTGATGGGATTTACTTCTTTGACCGGATCATAATTTAAAATCTCAGGGTATTCATTTCGTTCGAGCTTATCAATAATGTTTTCCAAAATGGCCCTTATTTCCGGTCAATCTTCAGCATATAATGCCAAGGTCGAGTACCTTTCAAGCAGCCAATAAACCATAAGAGCAATTGCTTTATCGCAGTATTTATGTTCGATTACAGTTTGATATACGTCGAATTCGCGATGTTTCAATAAGACGGCAATGTTGTACAGTTCAATGGTACTATCACTCCGCCTGATCTGATTGATTAAATGTTCTCCAAACCAACTATGAACTTCCGTTTCTTCTAAATAAATATAGGGTTCCTCTCCCTGGCTTGCCTGCAAAACGACCGCTGGTATTTTTGGAGCCTGTGCAATTTTTTCTGTGGGATCATAACTGATGTCTGTTTTGAGATAAAACCCTTTTTCAGAATTGTTTATAACCGTTTTTATAATGTCGAAGTTCTCGTCAGTTCCTTTTCTTGTTTTCCAGCTTCGACGAATAGCTTCAAAAGGATAGTTATCCCAGAATAGCATCAGGGCAGTAGCCTCACTACAAAATGGGCTCTCAACGATCCATTGTTGGATGTAGAAAAAACATTGTGTCGCTAATTTATGAAGCTCCCGGGGTGTTCTTAAAAGCTGAAATTCTTCAAATTCCATGTGCCGATAGGCATCCTCTGTTTCCATACCTGTTGGTTGTGTCTTATAGTGATTTTGCTTTAACTTATTTTTGGCGGCTTGGCCGTTCTGCGAAACCGTATTTTTCCGGTCAATCGCATCGCTCACTGAAACGGTAAATGACTTTGTCCAGATGTTCTAAAATAGCAAAAATCTCAGAAAATGAATCGAATGTTTAGACCGCCGCACGTTTTTTTTACCACATTTGAAGTGGATTTTTACCGGCATTGAAATAAAGCTGAGGCCATAGATGCCCTGAAAAAATAATTGGATCGAATATGATGTTAAAAAACTCAAAAAATATCAATTTTATAGCGGTGTAAATTGTTGGAAATTAAAAATAATGGCATCTTTGTAAAAGTTTATTCAAAGAAAAAATGATTCAATTCCTAAAGGAAAGTACTTTTGCCGTAAATGAAGTTTTTAATAGGTCGTTGGAGCTATTGAAAAAGCATTATTTTTCTGTTGCTGGCCTATGTTTTTTGCTGTTTGTAACCTCTGGTTTATCCAATTTCCTGGCAACGACGATCAGTGATTTTAATGTCGTACTCAGTGGTTTTATGGCCTTCTTTTTTATGATCATGTATTTTGGACTGAACCTTACTTTGTTTAAATACATCCTCAATCTGATCGATGGCAACCAGGATAAGAAATTGATCCATTGTATACCAAGTTCAAAAGAAATCGCTTATTTTTTTGGCGCGATGTTGAGTATCATGGTTCTGTCTATTGCCTTATTGATGATGTTAGGAGCTGTATCGCTTCCATTTTTGTATTTATTTGAAAATGGCGAAAATCGGGCAGAAATCATGAGTAAGTTTACTGTCTTTGTCGTTTTTGTGGCAGCAATACTGACATTTATTTTGATTATTCGTGTAGCATTTTATCCTTTCTTTATTATTGATAAACATGCGGGAACCTTTAAATCACTACGCTTTAGCTTTGCGTTGACCAAAGGCAATGTTTTCAGATTATTATTAATCTTGGCCGTATTTGCTTTTTTTCAATTGCTACAGATGTATTTTAATTATTTAGAATATTACATAATTTTTATTATTTTGAACCTTGTGAGCTCGTTCTTAGTGGTACCTTTGGCCAGTATTGTTGTTTCGGTTGCGTACCGGGAAATGATGTCGGACTATCACGGTGGAGAGGACCCGAAGATTTTGAATAATATATTTTAATAAAGAGAGAAGGTTTTGAGTAAAAAAGGAATTGCCATTTTAGGGGCAACGGGTAGTGTCGGTACACAAGCCTTGGATGTTATTAGAGCCTTTCCGGATAAGTTTGAAGCAGTAGTTCTGACTTGCGGTAGCAATGCTGAACTATTGATCAAACAAGCGTTGGAGTTTAAACCAAAATCGGTCGTAGTGACCGATCCAATCCAATATAAAAAAGTTAAAGAAGCCTTAGCGTTTCAGGATACGACGGTATTATTTGGTGAAGAGGGCTTGATTGAAGTGGTGCAATATGCCGAAATCGGTATTGTCTTAAATGCAATCGTGGGTTCCGCAGGTTTAAAACCTACGGTAATAGCTATTCAATCCAGAAAAGATATTGCCCTGGCGAATAAGGAAACCCTTGTTGTTGCCGGAGAGTTGATTATGGCCTTGGTCAAAGAATACGGTGTCAATATGTTGCCTGTAGATTCTGAACATTCGGCAATCTTTCAATGTCTGGTCGGTGAGGAGCAAAACCCCATTGAAAAAATTTATGTGACGGCATCTGGCGGTCCTTTTCGTGGAAGAAAGCGGGACGAGTTGCTGCAGGTAACGAAAGCACAGGCCCTAAAACACCCCAATTGGTCTATGGGGGCCAAAATTACGATAGATTCGGCTTCTTTGATGAACAAGGGACTGGAGGTGATCGAAGCTAAATGGCTTTTTGATCTCGCTATCGATCAGGTGGATGTCATCGTACACCCACAGTCGATCGTGCACTCCCTAGTTCAATTTAAAGATGGATCTATGAAAGCACAAATGGGTGTTCCGGATATGAAGCTGCCTATTCAATACGCATTGACTTATCCCGCCCGATTTGAAAATAATTTTGAACGCTTCAATTTTATGGACTATCCGACGCTTCATTTTGAAAAAGCAGATTTGGAAACTTTTCGAAATTTAGCCCTGGCTTACGAAACACTTCGCGCCGGTGGAAATAAATCCTGTATATTGAATGCAGCAAATGAAGTTGTGGTGGCTGCTTTCCTAGCCGATAAAATCGGCTTCCTGGAAATGAGCGACGTCATCGAAAATACATTGGAAAAAGTGGAATTTATCGCCAATCCGACACTGGAGGACTATCTGGAGACGGATCGGCTAGCAAGGTTAATAACAAAAGAAATAATCAAAGATTAAATATAGAAAGCATACATGGGTGTTTTAATTATGGTCGGACAAGTGATTTTGGGCTTGTCAATTTTAATTGTTCTACATGAGTTAGGACATTTTTTAGCAGCACGTGCATTTGGAATTAAAGTGGAAAAATTCTATTTGTTCTTTGATGCGTGGGGAGTGAAATTATTTAAATTCAACTATAAAGGCTGTGAGTACGGTATCGGTTGGTTGCCTTTGGGGGGCTATGTGAAGATCGCGGGGATGATCGATGAGTCGATGGATACTGAACAATTGAAAGGCGAGCCACAACCTTGGGAGTTCCGCTCAAAACCGGCATGGCAGCGTCTGATCGTGATGTTGGGTGGTATTATCGTTAATATCGTCGTTGGTATCCTTGTCTTTTGGATGTTGACCTTTAAAATGGGTAATACAGATGTCAAGATGGATCAAATGGTAAATGGTATCGTACCGGGATCCATTGGTGAATCTATCGGTCTTAAAGCAGGTGATAAAGTGATCGCAATAGATGGTCACCGCGTTGAAAACTACTCCGAGCTGCTTGGTTCTAAAGTATTGATGGGTGGTGTATCCCTTACGGTAGAACGTGATGGCGGGACAACAGAAATCAAGGTTCCAGCGGATTTATTGAATACCTTGTCCGATAAAAAAGGAGAGAAGTTTATTGAACCTCGTTTTAAAACAACAAGTATCGCACAAGTGGCCCCAGGTTCAGTGGCAAGCAAGATGGGATTCACCAAGGGGGATAGTATTGTCGCCCTAAATGATACTCCAGTGCCTTTCTTTGATCAATTCAGAACCTTAGTTAAAGCAAATATCAATAAACCTGTTGTCATTAAAGTAATCCGTGCAGGAGCGGAGGTTTCCCTAAAAGGAAACGTACCAGCGGATGCAATGTTAGGTATCAGTGTCAATCATGATAATTCGATCAAGTCGTTTACAACGAATTATACACTTATGGAAGCTTTTCCGATCGGTGCTAAAAAAGCTTTTACGGTAATCACAGATAATGCGAAAGGATTCGGTAAAATCTTCAAAGGAGAGGTACGTGCTGATAAAGCGCTTTCTGGACCTATCGGTATTGCCACATTGTTTGGTACTGAAGTGGATTGGATCCGGTTCTGGTCTTTGGTTGGTATGCTTTCAATGGCGCTAGCATTTATGAATTTGTTGCCTATTCCGGCATTGGATGGTGGTCACGTCGTATTCTTGCTGATCGAGATGATTCAAGGTAAGCCACTGAGTGAGAAATTTCTCGAAAAAGCACAAATGGTCGGATTCTTTATCCTTTTGGGCCTGATGGTGTTTATATTCGGAAATGATATTTTTAAATTGTTCAAGTAACTAAATGTCTGAAAGTCCCTATGTGTTTCTTCTCATAGGATGGATACAGTATGGGATCGCAGCATTCGGAATATATAACAATAAAAAATTATTTATGTATCTCGTTGAAAATAAAAAATATAGATCAAAATCTTGATGTTAATGGTTTCAACGGCTATATGAGATGATAAAAAATAAATAATTCAACAAAAAATAGGGGAGTTTTCTTTTGGAAAACTCCTTTTTTATTTCTTACATTTGACCATGGACGGAAGAAATAGAGCGGATGTAAAGCCTGGAATGTTGGTTAATATCATTCTGAAAAAAGACCAGCGTACGGGGGATCTTACAGAGGGCATTGTCAAAGATTTACTGACATCCTCATCTTATCATTCAAGAGGGATAAAAGTAAGGCTGACAGATGGTCAAGTAGGACGAGTGGCTGAAATTATAGAGGATGACTTTTAACGATATCGTATCGTTAAATTAGATCTTTCGACTATTCCTATTGTTTTAGATATGTTGTCTAAATGAAATTATTGCTACCTAATGATGTTCTTATTATTCGATCTAAATTGAATTTAATGGTTGTGTTGTGCTGCACTTTTTTGAAATAAGATTTGCATAGTAACATAATTCTTGTTAACTTCTTTCTAAATTTTTTATTTTTATTACATATTTATAGAATTTTATTGTATTAATTAGTTGAATGATCTCTTTTTCGAATGGATACCAAAAGTAAATGTAAGATTGTCTACGCAGATGATGCGATGATCCATCATGTTATGATGAAGGCCATGGCCCAATCCCATTCGTTGGAATTAGTTTATTGCGCCTCTAATGGTAGAGACCTTATCGACTATTTGATTGAACATAATAAAGCGCTACCTGAGGTGTGCATATTGGATCTGCACATGCCGATTTTGAACGGTATCGAAACCGCAAAGATCGTTAGGGAGAAGTTCCCTTCCATTCGTCTATTTGGTCTGACCTCGAGTAGTGATGAAAGCGAACGGATTGAAATGTTGGCCGGAGGGGTGGAGCAGATCTTCGCAAAGGAAGATATGTCCGCATTGTTACAACAACTTTAGCTAAAAGCATAAAAAAAGCCTAACAATTTGTTAGGCTTTTTCGTTATTTTCCAGTGCTTCCTTAAATTTTAAAAGCCTGACCCACGCCGGGCATTTGCTCAAATCTTTTTTCCATAATCCAACATGGATAAAACTTGTGCTGATAAATCTTTCCACATCAAACACTTGCATATCTTGTTGTATTTCCAGTGATTTGGGTAATTCCCTAGATTGAAAATATTGTTGTAATTCTTCTGGTGTCATAAAACAAAAATAGCGTTTTTAATTCATTATCTCCAACCGCCACCTAAAGAACGGTAGAGATCCACAAATCCATCCAGATGCTGCTGGCGTAACTCGACCAGATCCAGGTCGCTATCCAAGGCATTACTTTGTGCAGTGATCACTTCTAGATATGTCGCATAGCCACTTTTGAAGAGTAGGTTTGCATTTTTTACCGCAAGATGCGCGTTATCCACTCTTTTTCTTGCTAGCTCGAGCTGTTCCCGCTGTTTGTCTACCGTAACTACAGCGTTGGAGACTTCCGCAACTGCTTCGACGACTCGCTGTTGAAGCTGAATTTCGGCTTTATCCCGTTCAAGTTTTGCAACTTCATATTGTGTTTTTAATGTTTTGTTTTTGAAAATAGGCGTGGTCAGATTGCCAGTGATACCACCTAATAATGCGCCTGGTATATTGAACCAGTTTCGGGGAAGCATGGAATTTACGCCCAGTACACCGCCTATATTTAGCGAAGGGTAGCGCATAGCCTGCTGTATATTCGCATTGGCATTCGCCGCCATTAATTGAAACTCGGAGGAACGGATATCTGGTCGATTGCGTATGATTTCAATGGGCGAACCAAGCGATATGTCCTTACTTTCTGCAAACAGATGTTCGTATGAAGTGCCTCGTTTGATACTGTCCGGGAGCCTTCCTGTTAATGTCTGCAATGCATTCTCTTGGATAGTAATCTGTTTTTCCAATTCTGGGACAAGTGAGGCTGCCAGTAAACGCTGCGATTCTGTCTGTTGAATGGCAAGTGCTGTAATCTCACCGGCTTTATATTGGAGCTTAATCATACGTAATGTACTGTCGTTCAACTGAACATTACGTTTGGCGACTTCAATTTTAGCATCTAACATCAACAGATTGAAATAACCTTTGGCGACAGACGTGATGATATTGGTCTGAATGGCATTTTTGGCTTCCTGTGTGTCCAGGTATTCCGCCAATAGCTGTTCCTGTTTGCTGCTAATTTTTTTCCAGATATCTATTTCCCAGCTAAAACTGATGTCGGATCCAAATTGAGATTGGTAAACAAACATATTTTCTGGTGCTTTCTCAGCTTTGTGCTCATAGTATTTTGACAATGGACCGCTCCCAAATTCTTTCGATCGCCAGGTGCGGTTTCCATTCGCTATGGTGGCACTGACACTCGGTAGATAATTTGACTTATTTTGAGCCATTACCCTGCTGGAGATCTGTAAGTTGAGCAGGGCTGTTTTCATTTCGAAATTATTGGTCAGTGCCGAATCGATCAGTAGCTTGAGGGTAGGATCATGAAAGAACGATTTCCAATGAATCAATCCCATGCTGGAGGTGTCACCAAAATAAGCTAAGGTGTCACCACGGAAGGAGCCGGGAAGTTTTAGTTTGGGCTGAACATAATCCTTACCAACTTTACAGGCATTTGCCAATATCAGTAACCCGGTAGCCATAAATAGTGCTGAAACGTATTTTTTTATGTTTTTCATTCTTCTTCTTTAGCTAGTTTATCCTGTAGTTTTTCATCCAGACCTTTGAAGACAACAAAGAGCACCGGAATAATAAAGATGCCAAAGGCAACTCCCAATAGCATACCGCCTGCTGCACTGAAGCTGATGGAGTGATTACCGATGGCAGACGGACCAACAGTCCACATCAGTGGAACCAGACCCGCAACGAAGGCTAGACTGGTCATTAGGATTGGCCTTAACCTTAGCTTTGCACCACTGATAGCGGCTTCCACGATGGTTTTTCCATTTTTACGTTCCTGTACGGCAAATTCGACTATGAGGATCGCATTTTTTGCCAGTAGACCGATCAACATGATCAATCCAACTTGGACATAGATGTTGTTCTGTAGACCGACAAGGTTGATGACTGAAAAGACACCAATCAGACCAACAGGAATGGATAGTAAAACTGCCCAGGGAAGAATATAGCTTTCGTATTGTGCGGAGAGTAAAAAGTATACAAATAAGATACTCAGGACGAAAATCAGAATAGTCTGGGATCCAGATTGGCTTTCTTCATAACTCATACCGGTCCATTCAAAACCATAGTTTCCGGGTAGTTTTTCGTCCGCTAGCTTTTGGATGGCCTGCATGGCGTCATCGGTACTATAGCCTTCTGCTGGTGTGATATTGACCGAAATTGCATTGTATAGATTGTAGCGGGTAATGGTTTCGGGGCCGACAGTTTTTTCTAATGTCAAAATAGTATTGATGGGTACCATCTCGCCTTTGTTATTCCGTACGAAAATCGAATTGAAAGATGCTGGATCTTTACGGAAATCAAAATCAGACTGTACATACACGCGGTACTGACGGCCAAAACGATTAAAGTCACTGGCTTGCACCCGTGCAAAATAGGAACGTATGGTGGACATTAAGTCTTTGATCTCCACACCGAGTGATTTTGCTTTGACAGCATCAATGTTCACCTCGTATTGGGGGAAATTGGATTTAAAACTAGTGTAAGCACTACGGATTTCCGGACGGGTATTCAGCTGGCTGATAAAGGTATCTGCAATGGTATTAAAGTCTCTTACGTCACCGCCCATACGATCTTGAAGAACCATCTCAATACCGGCAAAATCACCAAATCCCTGTACTGTGGGCCTAGGAAATACCGTAAATGTGGCCTCATTTATTTGTGCAAGGTCATTCCTGATCGTATCCATAAAGGCGTTAATGTTTTTGATGTGCTTGCGTTTGGCATGTGGTTTAAGTGTAATATACCCTGCAGCAAAGGCTGGACTCGAACTACCATCCAGTGCATTGAAACCAGAAACTGTCGTCATACCCTCGATATCTTTTCTTTTTTTCAATATACTGTCAGCGCGATAGAGTACTTCTGTCGTGCGGCTTAACGAAGCTCCTGGAGGGAGCGCTATGTTGTAGGTGATAAAACCGTCATCTTCAGTTGGGATAAAACTCTTTGGCGTTTTGATCATTAAAATGACTCCGCTTGCAGTAATCAATAGCAGGCCTATCCAGGCGATTTTTTTATGATTGATCAATAACTGTACAATAGATACGTATCGGGCAGTCAGGCGATCAAAAGAAGTATTGAATGCTTTAAAGAAACGATCCTTAAACTGGCCGATTCTTGATTTGGCTTCTTCTTCCTGTTCAGGCTTGGGCGCTTTGAGCAATAATGCACATAGGGCAGGACTCAATGTCAAGGCATTTAATGCAGAAATTAAGATCGCTGTCGCCAGGGTATAGGCAAATTGCCGATAGAAGATACCTGCTGGACCCTCCATAAAACCAACAGGCAAAAATACCGCTGCCATGACCATGGTAATGGAGAGGATTGCACCAGTAATTTCTGACATGGTCGACAATGTCGCCGCTCTAGCTTTTAATCCCGTACTATGCATCTTCTCATGGATGGCCTCCACAACAACAATGGCATCATCGACAACAATACCAATGGCCAATACCAGGGCAAACATGGTCAATACATTGAGTGAGAATCCAAAGAGCTGGAGAAAAAAGAAAGTGCCGATCAACGAAACAGGTATAGCAATCGCGGGAATTAAGGTTGATCTAAAGTCCTGTAGGAAGATGAAAACAATAATAAAGACCAAAATAAATGCTTCGAAAAGTGTGTGTTCAACCTGGCTGATGGATTCATCAATTTGGTCACGTACAGAATAAGTCACGTCATAATGCAATCCCTTTGGGAATGTCTTGGCCTGTTCTTTGAGTACTTTCCGGACAGCGATATCAATATCATGGGCGTTGGAGCCGCTGGTTTGGGTCAGGTTGAGTGTCAGTCCGGGATGACCATTGACCTTATTGTCACTACTGAGATTTGTTGCACCAAATTCTACGCGTGCAACGTCTTTGAGGTATAGCACCGAACCATCATTGTTTGTCTTGATGACGATACCCTGAAATTCTTCGGGTGTGGTAAAGCGTCCTTTGTGTCGAATAACCGTTTCAAATGCCTCATCGGAAGTTTCACCAAATTTACCTGGCGCTATCTCAAAGTTTTGATCTTTGATGGCATTCATAATGTCCTGAGGAACCAGATTATAAAGGGCCAACTTTTCTGGATTCAACCAAAGCCGCATGGCATAATCCCTTGCTCCGAGTCGCGACACTTGAGCTACTCCGTCTACACGTAATAAAGGACGCATGAGATTGATCTGTGCATAAGCCTGTAAGAAGGTTTCATCATAGGCCTTATCTTGATGATCCGAGTAAAGATTGATGGTCATGATAACCCCGGTCTGACGTGGCATGACGGTAATCCCAGCTTCGTTTACTTCAGCAGGAATAGAACTGATCGCTTTGGATATACGGGTCTGCACATTGACCGAGGCAATGTCTGGATTTGTTCCCGTTTTAAAATAGACGGACACAGTCCCCGAACCGGAATTGGAAGCAGACGATTTGATATAGGTCATATCTTCCACACCATTAATAGCCTCTTCAATCGGTAATAAAACACTTTTTGCTACTGTCTCAGCATTGGCACCGGGATAACTCAATGACACAAGGACACTGGGTGGTGCAATTTCTGGAAATCGGGATACAGGGAGCAGCTTTAATCCCACCAAGCCCAATATGACTAAAATAATAGAAATGACCGTGGCTAGAACGGGTCTATTTATAAAGGTTTTTAACATATAATAGATTTTAGACATTGCTCGGACATACCTGAAAATAGGTCACCACAGCGATGTAAAAATGTGCGATAATTATTTCTGTGGAATAGGGGTGACGGCAGAACCATCGGTTAGTTTGTCAAATCCACTGGTAATGACACGGTCGTTTTCCTTGAGACCTGAGTCTACGATATAATTGCCTTTGCTTTTGCCTGAAAGCTGAATATTGCGGCGTTGTGCTTTATTGTTTTGATCCAATATATAGACAAAAGTTTTGTCCTGTAATTCATTGATGGCAATCTGTGGGATCTGAAGGACATCTTTTTTTACTTCCGCAATTTTTAGTGTGCCACTACTTCCCGAACGTAAAATATTGTCTTGGTTTTGGAAAGTTGCACGTAGAGAAATTGCTCCTGTGGTTCTGTTTATCTGTCCATTGACAGCATCGACAATCCCTTTTTTCGCATATTCTTCACCGTCGGCGAGAACCAGCGTTACCAGTGGAAATACCAGTTTTTGATTCTGGTTGTATTTCTTGCCTTCAATGCTGTCTTTTTTCGCCTGTGCTTTAGAGAAGTAGAGGAAGTCGGATTCATTCATGGAGAAATAAACATAGACTTCCTGTATATCGGATAGGTAGGTGAGGGGCTCTTTGTCACCTTTGGACACTAAATTCCCAATACGTTTGGGAATACGACCGATATATCCGCTTACAGGTGCTGTAATGATCGTAAAGTCTTTACTGATCTGCGCAGAACGTACGGCGGCACTGGCCTGATCTAGGGTTGCCTTTGCTACTTGATAGTCAGATTTGGCTGATGCCAACTTTACATCTGAAATGACGTCATTTTGAACCAATGGTTTCAAACGGTCCACTTCTAATTGTGCGTTTTTAAGTTTGGCCCGCGCAACCTGTTCCGTGGCTACCATGTTGTTTAAATTTTCTTGATAGGTAGAAGGATCTACTTTGAACAATTTTTGTCCTTTTTGTACAAAAGAACCTTCATCGACATAGATTTCTTGAAGTAAGCCCTCAACCTGGGGACGGACCTCTACATTCACTTTTCCCTCAATGGTACCTAGATAATCCTTGATCGTGGTCGCATCAGATTTTACAACTGTATAGACGGGCAGGGCCACAGGTTTTTCATTGGTATTATTTTCTTTGGAAGAGCTTGAAGAACAACTTACCTGGCTGGCTAAGATTGAACAAATCAATAAGGATACGCTGAAAATAGATAATGTTTTTTTCTTCACAATACTTGATTAAATTTTGATATATGTGCTATTGTAATGTTACTATTACAAGATATAACGCCAAATAGTTTAATTATTGTGTAAATTAACATTTGTTAACGTTTCAATTTATAGTTAATAATCGCTCAATTAATATCAAGTATTCTATGTATTAGTTTTAAATGTCTAGTTTTCAGTAGGTATTAGTTGATCGGTATCCTTGGTTTATTAAGCTAACCATAGCAGGACAAAATAGACAGGTGGTGTGCAGTTGGAGCAGACTAGAGGGAATGGAATAAAACTCCATCAAAAAAAATGAGCCTAATTTTTTATCAGGCTCATCATTTTTAGTTGATCTTAACTTTTTAAGTGAACTAAAATATTGGGTTCCTTATTGTATCAACCCCTTAAAATTTAAGGTGTTTTACAGTTAATCCGTTATTGATAAGTTGTTTTAGGGCATCAATACCGATACTGATATGTGCCTCTACATATTTCGCTGTAACGGTGACATCACTTACAGAAGTTTTGACTCCTTCAGGGACCATTGGTTGATCAGAAACCAATAACAAAGCTCCTGTCGGAATCTTGTTCGCAAAACCAACACTGAATATTGTCGCTGTTTCCATATCGACACACATGGCCCGAATCGATTTCAGATACTTTTTGAATGCCTTGTCATGCTCCCATACCCTTCTGTTGGTAGTGTAGACCGTTCCTGTCCAATAATCTCGTTGATGGTCACGGATTGTCGTGGAGATCGCTTTTTGCATAGCAAATGCGGGTAATGAGGGCACCTCAGGTGGAAAGTAATCATTCGATGTTCCCTCGCCACGGATAGCAGCGATAGGGAGGATCAATTCTCCTACAGGAATCTTTTTCTTGATTCCTCCGGTTTTGCCCAAAAATAGCACGGCCTTAGGGGAAATGGCGGATAGTAGATCCATTATCGTTGCGGCCATCGGGCTACCCATTCCAAAATTGATAATGGTAATACCGCCAGCGGTCACGGATTGCATAGGTTTGTCCTCTCCATAGATAGGCGCATTGTCATGCATTTCCGAAAATAGATGAATATATTTCGAAAAGTTTGTCAATAGGATATATTCCCCAAACTCTTCCAAAGGTCTCCCGGTATAACGCGGAAGCCAATTGTTCACGATTTCTTCTTTGGTTTTTAAACCTGGTGTTATCGGGCTATTTACAGTATTTTTTGTAGTTTTCTTTGTCATAGTCATTAAATTTTAATTTCACTAATCTCTTATCTGTCTGTCAACATTCCGTTATGGCTACGTTATTATTGTAATATAAGATTTTAAATTCTTTTTTTATTATGTTTTGCCTTGTTTTAGGCGCTTTTATCCACTAAATTGCTTTCAGCAATGTGTTGTTGGATAGCATTCATGAGATGAGCCAGCGGCAAAGTGAAACAGTTAAAATGCATGGGTAAAAAAAAATCCCGTTCAGCGAACGGGATTTTTTTTAAGCGACTTTAAGCTTTTTCAGATCGGATTTTTCGAATTTTTTCTTCGCGTAATTCAAGGTGATTTCCAAACTTTTCTGTCCCGTTTGCTCTTTCGTTGACGGCATTTCAAACATGGCGTCCAGCATAATTGCTTCGCATATGCTGCGTAAGCCTCTGGCTCCAAGTTTAAATTCGTCAGCTTTATCTACAATAAATGTGTATACTTCGGGATCAAATTTCAATTCGACGCCTTCATACTCAAATAATTTTTTGTATTGTTTGACCAGAGCATTTTTTGGCTCTGTCAAAATACTCAACAAGGTTTCTTTATCCAATGGATTTAAGTAAGTCAAGACCGGAAGACGTCCGATTAACTCTGGAATCAACCCAAAGTTTTTGAGATCCTGAGGTGTAATATACTTGTATAGATTGTTCAAGTCGATTTCCTCTTCGTCTTCATTCATCTTATAACCCACTGTTTGTGTGCGTAGACGGTTCGCAATTTTCTTTTGGATTCCGTCGAATGCACCACCACAGATAAATAGGATGTTGCTGGTATTGACTGCGATCATTTTCTGGTCTGGATGTTTACGGCCACCTTGAGGTGGTACGTTGACAACTGTACCTTCTAAAATCTTTAATAACGCCTGTTGTACACCTTCGCCGGAGACATCTCTCGTGATAGAAGGGTTGTCGCTCTTGCGTGCGATTTTATCAATCTCATCGATATAGATGATACCACGTTCTGCTGAAGCAACATCATAATCGGCAGCTTGAAGCAGGCGTGTCAAAATACTTTCTACATCTTCTCCGACATAACCTGCTTCGGTTAATACCGTAGCATCAACGATACAGAAAGGGACGTTCAATATTTTGGCAACAGTCTTTGCCAATAATGTCTTACCAGTACCTGTCTCACCTACGATAATCAAATTGGATTTTTCGATTTCAATTTCATCTTTATCCACTTTTTGATTCAAACGTTTATAGTGATTATAAACGGCTACTGAAATCACTTTCTTTGCATCGTCCTGACCAATTACATACTGATCCAAGTGAGTTTTGATCTCTTGGGGGCGTATTAATTTTAACGCAGTCTGTAATGTCTTGCTTTTCCGTTGTTTTAATTCTTCTGCCAAGATTTCCCCTGCCTGTTGGATACATCTGTCACAGATGTGTGCTCCATTTCCAGCAATGAGCATCTGAGCTTCATTTTTGCTTATTCCACAAAACGAACAATGAATGTCTCTATCGTTATTCTTCGCCATCTTTATTTAATAATCTCCTTCTTAGGAAGTAAAATCTCGTCAATCATACCAAATTCTTTGGCCTCATTGGCTCTCATCCAGTAGTCACGATCAGAAGATTTTTCTACCCACTCATAGCTTTGTCCGGAGTGTTCTGAAATAATGGTATATAATTCTTCCTTTAATTTCATCATTTCACGCAAGTTGATTTCCATATCTGCTGCTACCCCTTGAGCGCCACCAGATGGTTGGTGAATCATCACACGTGAGTGACGTAATGCGGCACGCTTGCCTTTTGCTCCAGCTACAAGAAGAACTGCACCCATAGATGCTGCTATTCCTGTACAGATGGTCGCTACGTCTGGTGTAATATATTGCATCGTATCGTAGATACCCAAGCCTGCATAGACACTTCCTCCTGGGGAATTGATGTAAATCTGGATGTCACGCTGTGCATCAGTGGACTGTAAAAACAACAATTGTGCCTGAATAATATTCGCTACTTGGTCATCGATACCGCTTCCCAAGAAAATAATGCGATCCATCATCAAACGTGAAAACACGTCCATCTGTGCAACGTTCAATTGACGCTCCTCAACGATGTAAGGTGTAAGATTTGTTGGAATGCTAGTCTCTGTACGGGCAATAAAACTGTCAACATGTTGACTTCCAATACGGTGATGCTTTACTGCATATTTTCTGAATTCGTTTTTATCTATATTCATCTTTTTATTTTTTCTATTCTGTAGGACTAATATAAAACTATATTTTAAAAATCAAATAAATTGAAAAGATGTTTTACATCCACTTTACATTTTTTCGATACAGCCTCTTTCAGCAAAGAAAGGCGTTTTATAATAGGGCTTGTGCTTTATCCGTTTCAAATAGAAGTCCTTAACCGATTTCGTTATAGTCGGGAAGTTCTTCTAAAAATTGATACGATTCGGTCTCAAAGTCAACTTTGCAATAATAATGATTTATACCATTGCTCACCAGTAAGTATGGAATCCGATGCACAGAATTGTAATTGGCGATCTGTTCGAATACTTTTTGTGTGATCTTGATATGCGGTGCTTTGAATTCGGCCAAAACAACCTTATGTCCCGCACTATTGTAAATCAGTAAATCACTCCGTCGCTGGAGACTGTTTAGTTTCAATCCACCCTCAATATTCATCAGCGACTTTGGATAATTCTTGATCAATGCTAAATAGTTTATCCAATGTTGCCTGACCCATTCCTCCGGTGTCAATACCAGTTCTTTTTTTCGCAACTCATCAAAAATATAAATCGCATTATTCTTTTTGGATATTTTCGCTTTGAATGGTGGCAAATTGAGTGGTGTCGGTGAAAACATACACAAATATACTAAAATTTTAGCAAAAAAAAGTACATCAAACGATTCTCTCACATGGTTTTTTTTGCTTTTTGCATTACTTCTTTTAATCAGTCGGTTAGATCTTTTTTGTTGAAATAAGTTGGATAATAAGTCGAATTCTAATCGCTGGGTTGCTCCGGATTTGATAGTAAAATCGTAATTTCGCCTATATGAATATAAATCCGATCTTATCCGATATAAAGAACAGATCCTTTAAGCCTGTCTACCTATTGCAGGGGGAGGAAAGCTATTTTATTGATACCATCGCGGACGCACTGGAATCTACAGTGCTAAATGATGCTCAAAAAGGCTTTGATCAATCTGTTTTTTACGGGAAGGATATTGATATTTCTACAGTGGTTAATGCGGCAAAACGATACCCGATGATGAGCGATCATCAAGTGATTATTATAAAGGAAGCGCAGGAACTGAAGTGGAAATCGGAAACGGAGGAGCTATTGACCAAATACCTTGAACATCTGACACCAACAACCATCTTGGTTTTTTGCTATAAACACGGGAAATTCGATAAGCGGAAGAAGATTTATAAGGTATTTGAAAAGGCTGGATTGGTGATCGATGCCGCTAAATTATATGATGATAAAGTAGCCCCTTGGATCGGCGGCTATCTAAAGGATGCAGGCTGGCGCATCCACCCACAGGCGGCAGCGCTGATCGCGGATTATCTCGGGAATGATCTGGCGAAGGTATCTAATGAACTGGATAAACTGATGCTCAATGTACCCAAGAGTCAGGAGATCAGCATGGACGATGTCGAACGTAACATTGGTATTTCAAAAGATTTCAATGTATTTGAGCTCAATACAGCTTTGGCAAAACGTAATGCCTTGAAAGCTTATCAGATTGTGGATTATTTTGTGGCAAATCCAAAGAATAACCCACTGGTCATGGTGATCGGGCAGGTGGCTACTTATTTTACCAAAATACTAAAATACCATTATCTCATTGATAAATCCGTTGCTGCAAAAGAATTGGGGGTGCATCCGTTTTTCCTAAAAGAATATGAATTGGCAGCCCGAAATTACAACCGTCGGAAAACTTTTGATGTACTGAATGTACTCAAAGACACTGACCTGAAATCAAAGGGCGTCAACGTACCTAGCAATTTCAATAGTGAGGAGATCCTCAAAGAAATGGTCTATCGGATCTTAAATTAGGGAATAGCAAATTGCTAAAGATTATTGTGTGTTTAAAAAAGTCATTATTCTTTGTGGAATTTTTGCCTGCAAGCCACGTTTATTCATTAGTTCGACATAGGTACGGTAATCTTTTTCCGCTTTTTTGTACGAAGATTGGCCTTTTTTGAAAAATACATCACCGCGGTTTAAATAGGCGACCTCACGCTCAGGAAAACGTTCAATTACTTTATCTAAAAAAACTTGCGCCGCATCCAGTTGATTCGTCTGCTCCAAAAAATAGCCGATCTCATTGGCCGAAAGGACATTTTTACCATGAATAGGATTTGTATTGTCAGGCTGATTCTCGTCCAGACCTGCTTCCATAAAATACTTAGCTGTAGACGCATTAAAAACTTTAGGGAGCAAAAATAGACTGTTTTTAGGTATTTCTTTGAACGATCGGAGTAAAGCTGCATAATTGCCCGGTTGGTAAGTGAGACTAATGGCCTGATTGCTGATCACTGTAGAATCATAAGGAAGACCCTCGGCGTAATAGTCATCCAAGTATACCTTGGTGTTTTTAGTATAGGTCCTATACTCTTTGCGACTTTCGCCTATATCACTTGAGCCTGATCGATTAATTTGGGCTAATTGCCAACGTTTTGGGACTGGCCGATAGACAAAGTGATAGCTTTCACTTTGACCATGGGCGTTTGGTCCCCATGAAATAGAGATTCTTACTGTATCGTTGCTAGCATTTACGTCATAATGGCTCATATTATTGCATGATGCGCAAAAGAAGGCGTTGTCATTCCTGAAGGAGAGCCGATAGTCATTTCCTTTTCTCGCGTAAAATGCCAATCCAACCCTGATGTAATCTTCAGCTCCAAAGCTCTTATAAAATTCATGCTTGAAATTAAGTGTATCAGCTTTTCTGTAAGCAACAAAAACTCCTGCAGGTGTTTTGCTTATGTTTATTTGGCTTAACTGTACCGTATCTGTATTAAAATGTTTTGCGAAATTTTCGGCTGTAAGGGCATCTACTAATCGTATGTGTCTGGGTTGAGCTACCGAAAGCAGAGATAGGCCCATGAACAGGATAAAAAAATAAGCTTTTAATGGCATGCTTTGAAAGTTTAATATTGACTCAACTGCATACAATTGTTGTTCCAATCTTTTTTCAGAGCTGAATTGGCACCGAAAATAAAAACTATTCAAATCTGCATCAATCGAAAAAAAAACAAAAAATGTTTTGTAGTTAAATAACTACATGTATATTTGTAGCCAAGTAGCTACATGTTTAAGCCTTGCTAATTTTCTAGGGGATCACAACAGATAGCCAATCGTAAACTAAAACAAAATAATAATGAAAAAGAGGGATAAAATAATTTATTGGATTGCAACCGTATGGTTGTCCTTGGGGCTGGTATCTACCGCCATTATACAAATCTTTGGGATAAAAACTGAGGGAGCAGGAGGGGTGCAAAATGTAGATCATCTAGGTTATCCGGACTATATCCTCCCACTACTGGGAATCTGGAAAATATTAGCAGTCGTAGCATTGCTATCTCCAAAGAGACCTCTATTGAAAGAATGGGCTTATGCGGGTATTTTCTTCACGGTAACGGGTGCTTTATATTCACACATTGTTGTTGGGGATTCTTTTGGCCTCATAGCTCCGGCACTACTTTATCTGGTCCTGATTGCTGTGTCCTGGTATTTTAGGCCCAGTGAGAAGAAGTTTTTATACAACCATTAGTCTTATTCTTATCAGTCGCCTATACTGTTTGCCCGAACATTATAGGCGGCTGGGGATCGGACTTATACTTTTTATAGTGCTATTTTTCTGCCGCTTCACCCAATAGCGATATATAAACAAACCATACATTCGGTAATGGTCTTTCCAGCAGCTCAACCCCTTTTTGAAGCTATGATTGACTCTATTCTATTTTTTGTGTACCCTTTTTCTTTCATAAGATCTGTATTCTATTTGAAATAGCAATAAATGGGTTTTATTTTTTAAAATATTAATTCGTTGTAAAATAATATGTTAGATCTTTTTTGGCTGTCTGAATCCAGATTTCGGTGTATTTTTTTACATAAATTTAATAATTAAACACTTGTTTAAATTAAACGTTTGTTTAACTTTGCTTCGCATTTAACAAATGATGATTTTATCCTTCAAAACAGTGGGTGCAATTATCTATAAAAAGATCAAGTTTTAAATGGAATTTAACGAGAAGCAAATAGATATCCTCCTTGCCGCAGAGCGACTTTTTGCAACAAAAGGCTTTGATGGAGCTTCAGTGCGGGACATTGCGCAGGAGGCCAATGTCAATGTAGCCATGATCAACTATTATTTTGGATCGAAAGACAAATTGCTAGAAACCTTTTTTGAGTGGCGTGTTCCAGATTTTATGATCAATGTGGATGAGCTTTCTTTGGTTGGAAATGCACTCGACAAAGTGGATGTGATGGTTGATCGGTATGTCAAATCGATGAACTCTCATCGGAAACTCTACCGTGTTATTGCAATAGAAAGCACCTTAAAACAACGGATGTTGACATCTGATGCTTTTAAAAAATTGAAGATACATAATCTGGAGGTCATCACTTCGATCATTAACAGTGGCATTGAAGAGGGGGTGTTTAAAGCGGGCAATGATCCTATTTTGATTCATTCGATGATGATGGGGACTTTTATGAATTTTCAGATGAACCAGGTCTTTTTACAGGATCAACTGGGTATAGCCGATGATGATGGCTATGGTCGATATATTGAAACAACATTAACAGAATTTATACAGAAAACAATTAAAGCTTTATTGACATATGAAAAATAAGTTGGCCAATTTAAGTGCTTTATTGCTTTTGAGTCCTCTGGGTTTGCTGGCACAAGACAACAAACACCTGAGCTTGGAAGAAATAATTCACATGGCTGCAAACCAAAGTGTGGAAGCGAAAACTGCCGATACCAAAATATTGGGAAGACAGCTAGAGGTCGAGAGTGCCAAATCGAAACAGCTTCCTGATGCGAAATTGAGCGCGCAATACATGGCGATGACCACACCGAATGTGGATCTGAAGTTGGCACTTGGTGGAGGTGGTTCGGCTCCGGATATCGCAGCAAATCAGCTGTGGCTGGGGCAGGCATCTGTCAGCATGCCTATTTATACCGGGGGGAGGATTAAAGGGGGAATAGCGATCGCAAAAGATGCGCTACAGGCCGAACAATGGAACGCTGTAGCAAGTAAAGAACAATTGGCTTCACGTGCGATTGCACTTTATCTGAATTTATATAAAGCACAGCAAACCAATTTGTTGATCGCTGAAAATATTAAGCAGTCTGAGCAACGTGTTTCAGACTTTAAAGCGATGTTGGATAATGGGCTGATTGCAAGAAATGATCTGCTTAAAGCGGAATTGCAGCTGTCTAATTATCAGGTATCGCTCCAGGAAGCGCAGAAGAACATTAAAGTGCTAAATTATCAATTGGCCAATTTGCTAAAAATTGCGGAGGATACGCAATTGGATCAGATTAATCTGGCTGAGGTAACTGGAATTGATCTCGGATTGAAAGCTTCTTATGAAACTGCAAAAACTGAGCGATCGGATCTAAAATCGTTAGCTTCTCAACGTAAAGTTGCCGAAGATCAATTGAAAGTGACCAAGTCTTCGACATTGCCAATGGTTTCGGCAACGGCAGGTTACAATGCTTTTGGTCTACAGAAGGTGGTTACGGTAACCAACGCGGCAATGGTAGGTGTTGGGGTATCTTATGATATTGGTTCTTTGTATAAGAACAAAAGGGAGGTCAATGTCGTCAAAAATCGGATCAAGGAAATTGATGAGAATCTGGAACTGCTCAACGATCGGGTAAAGGTTCAGGTGCAACAGGCAAATGAAAACTACATGTTGGCCCAGAAACAGGATGTGGTGTACCATCAGGCGGTAGATCAGGCCGTTGAAAATTATCGCATCACAAAGGATAAATATGATAATGGTATTGCGGATACGGACGACTTATTGACCGCTGATGTACAACAGCTTCAGAGCAAAATAAATTTAGCGATAAGCAAGGCAAACACAATTGAAAAATACTATGACCTGCAATTGGCAAATGGGTCGTTAAACATTAAATAGCAATTAATCTAGACATGGAAAATACAGTTGAAAACGCACCTGAAAAAAAGGGTACAAATAAAAAATTTACAATTATTCTAGCCGCTTTGGTCATCTTTGGCGGGGCTTATGGTGGTTATAAATACTTGCATGGTCAAGCACATGAGACCACGGACGATGCGCAGGTTGAGAAAAATATGAGTCCGATCATCCCTCGGGTTGGTGGATTTATTTCCAAGGTTTACGTCAAGGATAACGATTTGGTGAAGAAAGGGGATACCTTGTTCACAATCGAAAGCCAAGATTATCAAGTTCGAGTAGATGAAGCTGCAGCAGCATTGGCGGCTGCGGAAAGTAGCTTTGATGTATCAAAAGCGGACGTATCAGCATCATCTGCCAATGTAGCGATTTCTGACGCAACAATACAGTCCAATTCGGGCAGCATTGATGCAGCACGTATCCGTGCGAAACAGGCGAATAACGATTACATTCGTTACCAAAATTTATATAACAATCAGTCGATTACAAAACAGCAATATGAGCAAGCTTTGACGACCAAGTTGGAAGCGGATAAACAAGTCGAAATCCTGCAACAACAACGTAATGCCAGTGCTTCTCAACGTAATGCAATCGTGAGTAAGACTACAGTAGCTTCTAAGCAAACCTCTGTGGCTGAGGCGAATATAAAAAGAGCGAAAGCGCAATTGGAAGCTGCAAAATTAAATCTTTCATATACTGCAGTATTGGCGTCAGTAGATGGTCAGGTATCCAATATCAAAGTGCAGCCAGGTCAGATGATCAACCCTGGTCAGTCTTTATTTTACATTGTTGATAATATTGAAACTTGGGTCGTAGCGAATTTTAAAGAGACACAATTACAAAAAATGAAACCGGGCCAAAAGGTGGGTATTAAAGTGGATGCTTATCCAAATATCGAATTTGAAGGTGAAGTCAATTCATTTTCCCCAGCTACAGGTTCACGTTTCTCCTTGCTGCCTCCGGATAATGCGACGGGTAACTTTGTGAAGACGGTACAACGTTTACCGGTAAAAATCAAATTGTCAAAAGATAATAAAGCTGAAAATGTGGCTTTGCTCAGACCGGGCATGAATGCTGACGTAGATGTGCATGTTCAATAACTATGGAAAATTTAAATCAACAAGATAGTCTGGTTGAATATGGTTTTCGACGCGTAGTCATCACGATTACGGCTGTGCTCTGTGCCCTGCTGGAAATCGTGGATACGACGATTGTGAATGTGGCCCTAAACGATATGAAAGGTTCGTTGGGGGCAACATTGACAGACGTGGCCTGGGTTATTACGGCTTATGCCATAGCAAACGTAATCGTTATTCCAATGACCAGTTGGTTGTCCCAACAGTTTGGAAGACGTAATTACTTTGCGGCGTCAATTGTCATATTTACAGTATCTTCATTTTTATGTGGTAATGCGACCAATATCTGGGAGCTTGTTGCATTTCGCTTTTTGCAGGGGATGGGTGGGGGAGCCTTGTTGGTGACTGCTCAGACCATTATCACCGAAAGTTACCCGAAAGAGAAACGGAGTATGGCGCAAGCGATTTACGGTATGGGGGTGATCATTGGACCAACCTTGGGTCCACCATTGGGTGGTTATATCATAGACAATTTCTCCTGGCCTTATATTTTTTATATCAATGTACCATTGGGAATTATAGCCACTTTGCTCACACTGTCCTTTGTACGTAGTCCGAAATATAGCCAGAAGCAATCGGCAAAAGAGGTGGATTGGTTTGGTATGATCTTTTTGATTATGTTTATCGGTTCACTCCAGTTTGTATTAGAACATGGTCAACAGGACGATTGGTTTGATGATCCATTAATTTTAGGATTATCGATTTTGTCTGTATTTGGCTTATTGTTCTTCATCTGGCGAGAGCTGGTATATGACAAACCCATTGTTAACCTAAGGGTATTGCGTGATAAAAACCTACAGGTAGGGGTTGTGATGAGTTTTATCCTTGGATTTGGTTTATTTGGATCGACTTTTATTATTCCGATCTATACACAATCCATATTGGGGTGGACCGCAACAGACGCAGGTTTGCTCCTGTTACCAAGTTCAATCATGACCGGAATCATGATGCCTTTTATTGGTAAAATGATCCAGAATGGTGTTCCGCAGAAATATATGGTAGCGGTGGGTTTGAGCATTTTCTTCGGCTTTTGTTTCTGGATGTACAGCCTGATGACAAATGATACGGGTTCGGAACACATGTTTTGGCCACTTATCCTCCGTGGGGTAGGCTTGGGGCTGCTATTTGTGCCAGTAATGACCTTATCGCTATCTACTCTTCACGGTAAGTCGATCGGCGAGGGAGCGGCATTTACTGGTATGATGCGTCAACTTGGCGGTTCATTCGGTATTGCGTTGATCACAACATTTATTGCACGTGACTCTCAAAAGCATCGTGTAGACCTGGTCGCTAACCTGGATCCCAGTAAGTTTGAGGTACAACAACGTGTGCAACAATTGCAAATGAGTTTTCAGGCGAAAGGCTTTGCCCCAAATGAGGCACTGGCCAAAGCTCACCAGATACTTGACATGACTGTCATGAAACAGGCTACGGTATTGTCATACATGGATGTGTTTCTGTATTTAGGGGTTGTATTTTTAATCTGTGTACCTTTTGTACTGATGATCAAACAGGGCAAAACCCAGGTGGATATGTCAAGTGTGCACTAGCGATCGTAAGGAATACGTTATTCTCGAATTTATATAATTTGATAAGCCCTCAGAAATTTTTTTTGAGGGCTTTTTTGTGGAAACACCTGTTTTTATTAATTCTTATTTTTTAATTAAGGTATCAATGGGCTCGCTATACCCGGATGATTGGGGAGCAAGAACCTTCAGTCGATTTTCATAACTGTTGATGCTCGTGGGAGAATACGGGTTTTATAAACAGAAAAATATAAAATGAAAACCTGATTCGGAATAGATTGTTAATTAATAAAAAAATCTTTGGAATTTATTTCCACAAGGTGGTCGATACAAAGAAGTTATTATTTCAAAATAAGCAAGCATGGATACAGGGAGACTTAATTTTTTAGCTTTTATTATTCCTTTGTTTTTGGTGTTGATGCTGTTGGAGTATTGGTATAGTCTGAAGAAACAAAAGCGATATTATACCTTTGATGAATCTATCGCTAATCTTAATGTCGGTATCGTCGAACGCATGTGCGACATGTTTTCAGTTAGCTTATTCTACTTTTTCTTTGTGTGGATCTATCAAAAATTTGCAATCTTCCATATTGAAGCCAACCTTTGGACATGGATCCTACTTTTTCTATTCACAGATTTTTTGTGGTATTGGTATCATCGTTACAGTCATGAGATCAACCTGTTATGGGCAGCACATGTGGTTCATCATCAAAGTGAAGATTATAATTTTACCGTTGCAGCAAGGATTACTATTTTTCAGGCAGTATTTCGTTCCTTGTTTTGGGCCTTTATTCCACTTTTGGGTTTTCCACCTTTTATGATGACCGCAATCCTATTGGTTCATGGTGTATATCCATTTTTTTCTCATACGCAAACGGTGGGTAGTTTGGGTATTCTTGAAAAAATTCTTGTCACCCCATCTCATCACCGTGTACATCATAGTAGCAATGAGATTTATTTGGACAAGAACTATGGTGATATTTTGATTATTTGGGATAAAATGTTTGGAACTTTTATTGCTGAGAAGAAAGAAGAACCCTGTGTCTATGGGCTGACCAAACCCATTCATCGGTACACGTTCCTTTGGCAGCATTTTCATTATCTTTTTGAAATAGGGATGTCTTTTAATCGTGCGAAGGGATTTAGAAACAAGATTCGGACGATATTTGGCCGCCCCGATGACATACAACCAGAAATTAGGGACGAATTGGAACAGAAAATCTTTGCGGGAACCAAAGTTCAGGTACACGGAAAGAAATTGAGTCAATATATTTTTTTCCAATCGATGCTAACCATGGGACTTCTGTTTTTCTTTTTACTTTATGGTAGTTATCAAAATATTGTACAATTGCTTGTTGGTGGTCTTTTTATTTTGTGTAGTGTCATCTGTATCGGTGGATTGTTGGAACATGAGAAATGGGTCTTTCCGCTTGAAATGCTGCGTCTTTTTCTGTTGTTATTCTTTATAACAATTACTTTCTTTTCTTTTCCAGTACTGCTTGTCTTCTCAGCATGCATCATAACGCAGTTGATATTCTTTAAACCAATAAAACATTACTACGAACGGATTCTTCATTTGTGAAAGAGCTAAGTTTATCGTCTGGTTGCGGTTTTTGGCAGAGCCCGAAGAAGGTATGACAATAGCTTCTGGCCATGATATCCCAGCTAAAATCAGCATTGGTATTGTTCTTAAATTGCTGTCCAAGATTTTGATAATGGTCGGGATTATCCAAAATGGATTGCAATTGCCCGATCCAGGCATCCGTATCCTGAGTGTTGAGCAAAAGACCGTTGTGGTTATGTGTAATTGCGCTCGTGATTCCTTCCAATTCGGAGGCTACAACAACAGCGCCCGCTGAAGATGCTTCAAGACAAACCAGGCCGAAACCTTCCATATCTCCCGGTACGTGGATATTGGGCATCAGGAACGCCTTCGCATTTGCAAGAAGATGTTTTAATTGGGCGAAGGGAACCTTCCCTAGATGCTGGATTTTTTCGGGATAGGCTTTCAATAATCTGCGCATTTCTTGTTGATCAGTTGGATGCCCCAAAAATAAGGTGGACAGATGGTAGAGTTTAGCTGGTAAGAGATTGAGCAGACGCTCTTTCAAGGTTGGTCTTTGATCAAATGGCCCGACCATCAGGAGCTTGAAATTGCCATGAAGGGCAGGAATGACATGCTGCATTAGCCAGGAGAACCCTTTGCGCTTTACTGGCCTTCCAAGTGTGATAAAGTAAGGCGGAGGTGGCGTATTCCCCTTTAATTGAAGATGCTCAGTTTCGGTGAAATCCCTGTGCTTATCTGGTATTAAAGCAGTGTTGGGAAGGGCAGGATCTACTCCATTTGGGATAACTGAGATTCTGGAAGAATCAATACCACGCGATTGAGCGGCGTTGGCGGTGGCCTGACTGACCGCAATAACCTGATCAAATGTATTGAAGCGGGGGATTACTTTATGTTGGAAATAAGGAAATGGAAAAACAATATCAAGACCATGAAGGGTGACAACTTTTTTTAAATGATCGTAGCCCTTGTGAAAAGATGCTAAAGCAGCGATTAATCCATCGTTAAAATGAAGAAGCCGAATGCCGGGATTATCTTTAATTTTGGATAGAATACGTTGATTTAGGCGAAAGAAGAACGTCAAAATGGACTCTTCGTTGTCATAAACGATTGTATGTACTTTGAGATAGAGCGCAGCATTATTAATGAGCTCAAAGCTCTGTTTTTCCATCCCTCCAACCGCAGGTGGATATTTATGGCTGATAAACAAAATTTCTATTTCAGATGGTAACATGTATGGTTTTTCTTTTGATACATAGATAAAATATAGCGCCAATAGCTGTCCAGAATACCTGGCGGCCACGACGTAGGAGAGAGACACTCAACCAGATACTTCCACCTGAAATTCCAATCGTGCTAAGCAGTAGTTTGTTGGATATTTCCTCAACGCCCAGTTGACCGGGAATAAATGCGCCTGCACTCTTAAATAGGATGACGCTCATGTCTAAAATTAATCCGTGAATAACCCTGACATCGACAGCCAGAAATTTTAAGATCAGATAGAATTCCAGGCTACCAATTAGCCAATGCAGCGCAAACAGCAGGTAGGAGTACCAAAATACTTTATTTTGTTGTTGATAGAAGTCTTTCGTATCCCAAAGGAATTTCTGGAGCTGATTTTTTGCTTTCGATACAAATGAAGTATCAGCAGAGTTATTTTTAGGTGTTGTTTTGGTGGAAACTAGCCAGTAGAATATTAAGACTACAAATAGCAACAATACTACGCATACGACATAGATAGCGTATCCCGTATACTGCATCACCTTGTTTTTTAAGGGCGAAAGCATCAGCCAGATCATGGCCAGTAAGAAAATACTTAATTGGGAAAGTATGGCTGTAATGCGTGAGATGGCGACCGAGCTGAGTCCCTGCTGTAAAGGGATGTCATATCGGGTTATCAGCTCGGCTTTCAGTAAATCGCCGGCAATAATACTGGTGGGATTAAAGAGTCCAACAGTTTCGCCAATTTGACGTACGGCAAAAAGTTCTAAAATATTAATCTTTTTTTTGGAAGTGTCCAGACAAACCCACCAGGCTAGCGTTCCAAAAAGATAGGCAACTAAAGTCGTAAATACGATAAAAATAAAGCGATAGCCAATCGTTGACAGCTCTTTTTTCAACGCCGAAAGATCGCTGTGGATTACAAAAATTATCATAGATGTCAAGATCAGAAGTAAGAAGACAGCTTTGATCAATTGACGGGATGTTATTAATTTGCCCATGCGAGGTCTGCGTCTTGCGTTTTTTCAGCAAGTAATTCAATATCATCAAAGTACTGTTGGGATAATCGTGTCCAATCTAATTGGCCTACATAAGAAAGACCGGCTGTAATCAGATTTTTTCTTAGCACGTTGTCAGAGAGAATTTTCTTTAAATAATAGACATACCCAGCTGCATTTTCAGGCTGACATTTAAACCCGGTAACCCCGTGTTGAATTAGCGATGCTGAACCGCCACCATCAGCGATCACACATGGAAGACCCGATGCCAATGCTTCGACTACAACGTTGCCATAGGTTTCTGAAACTGAAGGAAAGACAAATACATCTGCTGATGCATACAGTACCGCAAGTTCCTGATGTGTCTTTTTTCCTAGAAAAATAGCATTAGGCATTTCTTGCATTGCTGTTACTTTGGCCGTTCCTTCCCCGACAACGATAAAATTGTAGTCCAGTTGTTGGGCTTGTATCTGCTGATAGATATCGATCAGCGTTTTGATATTTTTCTCCCAAACGATCCGACTAACAAATAATACCGTTGGTTTATGATTTTTGGTCAGTTGTTGAATATAACTGCTATTCTTTTTTTGAGGTGTAAATAATTGTGTATCAATGCCCCTTTGCCAAAGTTTTAAGCCGTCCTGTTCAAGCCCAATCTGTTGGAGCTCAGTTAAGATAGACTTGGTGGGAACATAGACAATATCACATTTGTTATAAAAATTGTTCATCGCCCGTTTCATCCATTGTTCGGTGGGTTTGACCAGCGGGAGGATATTTTTGAAGTAGTAGGCTATATAGGATATAAAATGTGTGTGGTAGATCGTTAATACGGGTATATTTCTACGTTTGGCATAATTTAACGCAAAAAAACCGAGAAGAGATGGTGTAGCGATGTGAATGATGTCCGGCGCGAATTCATCCAAAGCCAGTTCGAGCTTTTTTTTGATAAGCTGCGGAATAGCCAGACAATAATCTTCATTGACTGGTATTTTAAATGTAGGCACTTTGTACGAATGAAAGTCCCGGAATTGTGTGGGGCCACCACCATAAATAAAGAAATACTTAAAATTCTGTTGATCAATACGGTTTATCAGCTGAAACATTGTTCGAGATGCACCGTCGAAATCCTCAACGAGTATTTCTGTAAAGAAGGCTACCTTTCTCATTTTATTCTTATTAGGGGTTTCATAAAAATATTCGAAAAGGATAACTCAAAAGCTATTTTGATATTAATCTTTTATCATTAAAGTGTTTATAAATTGTTTGTTATTAATGATTTGTAAATAATTTTTATAAATAAAATTAATTTAAGAATATAGTTAAGCTAATCTTGGGGCTTTACTTTTGGAATGAACAAATTATTCAGTCCATGTTGTTAGATTTATTGTTCGAAAGGAAAACTAGACTTAAAGGTCTTCGTAAAGTTCTTATTTTATCTGTTTGTGCTTCTGCAGGCATCATGTTGGGATTCAAATTGAAACCTAAACAAGTTAGACCAATGAACATGGTGTATGTCGATATGCCTGATGCCAGCGAGGGAAAGCTTAATTTATTAACTTATAATATTGCCGGTCTTCCAGAGTTAATTTCAAGCGCTGTAACGGAAAGAGTTTCGAGTATTACTTCCATTGGCGAGCTGGTAAATCCCTTTGATATTGTGAACGTGCAAGAGGATTTCAATTACAATAAATTTTTATACAGCAAGAATAGACATAGTTATCGAACGGAAAACATGGGCGGTGTACCTTTTGGTGATGGATTGAGTACGTTGTCGAAATATCCGATCCAAGACTTTGAGCGCGTAAAGTGGGATGCTTGTAATGGAGCGGATTGCTTGACTCCCAAAGGTTTTTCCTATGCACGCATTCAATTGGCAAAAGAGGTTTTTATTGATGTTTACAATGTACATGCAACAGCTCAGGATGATCCTAATGCGGCAATAGCACGTCAGAAAAACCTGAATCAATTGAAAAGCTATATTCAAAAGAACTCCGCAGGACAGCCTTTGTTAATCATGGGAGATTTTAATGCTCATTATGCGTACGCATTGGATAATATTGTTTCCTTTCAGGGAGAACTAGGTTTGGTAGATGCATGGGTGAATTTGAAAAATAGGGGTAAGATCCCTCAAAGCAAGCAAAACTTTGTTGCCATGGCCGCATTGGAATTAACAGATGACTGTGAGGGCATTGATAAGATCTATTACCGTAATAATGATCGGATGGTATTTGAAGCAAAGAACTATCAGGTTCAAAAGAAACTTTTTCAAAATAGGGCGGGGCAGGATCTGTCTGACCATTGTGCGGTATCGCTACAATTGGGGTGGCATCTAATAAAGCCTTCAATTCAGTAGACTTTCTCAATTCTTTCATATCAATCGCGATTAGCACTGAGTCCCCTTCAGTGCTTTTTTGTATTTTGGCATTTTTCGAATACCAGAATAGGAGGGCACCTATAAATAAAAAGCCCCATAAAATAAATTATGGAGCCTTTATAAAATTGGGATAAATTATCTTATTTATACATCTCTGCGCGTTGTGCTTTTACAACATCGCTATTGATGTATTCATCATAGGTCATCAACTTGTCGATGATTCCTTTTGGTGTCAATTCAATGATTCTGTTTGCAACAGTCTCAGTCAACTCGTGGTCACGGGATGTGAATAACATTGATCCTTTAAAGTCTGACATACCATTGTTCAATGCTGTAATTGATTCCAGATCCAAGTGGTTGGTCGGTTCATCAAAAACCAAGAAGTTAGCCCCCTGTAACATCATTCTTGAAAACATACAACGCATTTTTTCACCCCCGGAAAGGACAGAAACTTTTTTCATTACTTCTTCACCGGAGAATAACATTTTTCCTAAGAATCCACGTAGGAACTGCTCATCCGCTTCAGGGTTTGTTGTATAGTCTCTTAACCAATCGACCAAATTTTCATTTTTACCTTCAAAAAACGCTGCATTTTCAATTGGCATATCAGCAGGAGTGATGGTAATACCCCATTTGAATTCCCCACCGAAGTCAGTGTCTCTACCTGTGATAATATCGTAAAAGGCAGTTGTGATTAGGGAATTAGGCCCCAACACCGCAATTTTATCACCTTTATTAATCATAAATGTGATATCCTTGAAGAATACCTCACCGTTGACCGTTTTGCTTAAACCTTCTACTTGTAATGTTTGGTCACCCGGTTCGCGGTTCATGGTATTGAACATGATCGCAGGATATTTACGGTTGGAAGGTTTGATCTCATCAATATTGATCTTATCCAAAGCTTTCTTACGGGAAGTAGCTTGTTTTGATTTGGAAGCATTGGCTGAGAAACGACGGATAAATTCCTGAAGTTCCTTAACCTTGTCTTCCATCTTTTTGTTTTGATCAGACCGTTGTTTTAACGCTAATTGTGAAGATTCGTACCAGAACGAGTAGTTACCTGTATAGATGGTCATTTTACCAAAGTCGATATCAACAGTGTGTGTACACACTGCATCCAAGAAGTGACGGTCGTGGGATACAACGAGTACAATTGCTTCATAAGTAGCCAAAAAGTCTTCTAACCACGCAATTGTATTGATGTCCAAGTCATTGGTAGGCTCATCGAGAATCAAGATATCTGGATTACCGAATAGTGCCTGTGCCAATAAGACACGTACTTTTTGATTACCATCAATTTCAGATACTAACTTGTAGTGAAGCTCTTCTTTAATGCCTAAGCTACTCAATAGGGTAGCTGCATTGGATTCTGCATTCCATCCGTCCATTTCTGCAAAAAGACTTTCGAGTTCACCGGCACGTTCACCATCTGCATCAGAGAAATCCTCTTTCATGTAAATAGCGTCTTTCTCTTTCATGATTTTGTAAAGCTCTTGGTTACCCATCATGACAGTTTCCAACACTGTATATTCATCGAAAGCATAGTGATCCTGACTCAATACAGACATACGTTCGCCAGGCGTGAATGCCACCGAACCTGTAGAGGGATCAACTTCGCCAGAAATAATTTTTAAGAAAGTAGATTTACCAGCTCCATTGGCACCAATAATGCCGTAACAGTTGCCAGGTGTAAATTTTAAATTGACATCTTCGAATAGTACACGTTTACCATAACGAAGGGAGAGATTTGACACGTTAATCATGCTGCAAAGATACGTTTTAATCTTGTATTTTTTAACTATTTGCAAACATCAATTCCTTATCAAATAACCCGAATAATGGATCGTGAGAAATATCGCTTTCCAAGCGATTGACCAACGAAAGAAAAATATGAAATATAAAATTTGAGACAGTCCAGATGATCGTATATCATTGAAAAAGATGCACACCAGATTAATAAATTATGAATTGGGATTTTGCTAATAAATTGGCTTCTTTTTTGTGGCTTTAGCGTCGAAATGAAAAGAATAATTATGAAAAGAAATAGCATTACGTATGCTTTAGTACTCGTTGCTGCTTTTTTGCTGAATTTGCAGGGTGCCTATGCTCAATTTGGTGGATTGCTTGACAAAGCAAGTAAGGCAGTTGCTTCGAAAGGGAGTAAAGCGTTAGGGTTAGACAAGCTTTTAAAGGAACCTGAGGCGATAAGCACAAGTTTTGAGGATGTAAATCGGAAAGGCGAACAGATGCCTGATTTTCAAAATACAGCTACTTATAAGCCATTGGAAAATTTGCAGAAAAATGGCCAGGACGGCTATTTGCTTGAAGCTGGCCATTTTGAAATGACCAACAAAAGCTATTGCTTAAAGGCAGGGACTTATGCACCATCTAAGGGGGATGGCTATATGTATGCGCCTACATTAGGGAAAAAGCGGGAGGTTGTCATCGCTATCTTGAAAAGCGCGGAAAAACATCCGGAAGTTGAACAATCATCAATACAGATGTTATTATGGACAATTATTGCTAAAACTAAATTTATAGACTATTCCGGGGAGGTCAAGGAAACCGCATTGCGGTTATTGACACCGGAGCAATTATTAATGCTAGAAGGTGGCGCGCTAGGTATATTGCCGTTTGATGTGGTGCAAAAGGCTAAAGACCAGATGCCTCCAGCTGTGCAAGCGATATTTGAAGCAGAAAATAATATCAGACAGCTGGTTTCTTCAGGCAACTATTCTTATGCTGAGTTTGAAAAGTACGCAATTATGGCAGGTATGGCCGAACCTCGTACGGATGTTCCGAGTGGAATCTGGACACTTCATCCCGATGGCTACTATGTGCGTTATTTTCCAAGCGGTTACTCCGTAACCAAAGTACAGGTGTATGTACCGGAGGAACTGATCACGAAATTGAAAGGTAAAAAATTGGTTTATGATGCGACAGATGATATTGCTTGTCCAGCGAATACAGGATCGCAACGTTTGGCACAGACAAATGAGCCGATTAAACACAATGAATGATGTGGATAAACAAGGGGATGAATTTATTTCGATAGAAATTCAGGGAGAAACAATAAGGGAGATCAATTGATCTCCCTTATTCATTAAATTTCCTCTTTTGCCTTCTGTATAATATAAAAACGATGACAATAATTGCTACGATCCCTAAAATGATATAATGGGAGCCTGATTGTTGTTGATGTTGGGTTGTATCCTCTGTCGTCTGCGCATATGTAAAATTTGCTACGAAAAGAAGCACCATGAAAATCCACTTCTTGCACATAATAAACGGTTTATTAACTATAGTAGCAAGCTAACTATTTTTTGCAATAAAGACAAATTAATTTTACAAAAATGACAATATCTAAATGTGGTTTTATATACTTTGTAACGTAAGCTGTTGATTTTGCGAAGTATGTATGTTTTGAGAGGGGAATTTAAAGTCAAATTACCCCTATAATTGATAAAGTTGTTGTTAAAATTTTGGATTTGGAGCGGCACGGTGAAAAAGAAGTTTTTTTTAGTGTACTAATGGAATATATTCAGGTAATGCCGCTCAAAAGGTGCATTAATGGTCGTAAAGTCGTATATTGTAAACCTTTTAAGCGTTTAAAGATATTATTGTCATGTCAAAACTTATTAATTTAACTGTCTTTAGAGAATTTTTGAAATCTAGCTTTGCTGGTGGGATTATTCTGTTTTCCTGTGTTATCTTGGCACTCATTGTAGCGAATACATCGCTATATGGATCGGTAATGGACTTTCTTCTTCGGGAGGTGGGACTTGAAACGGATAATATCCATTTAAAATATTCATGGCTCTTATGGATCAACGATGGGCTGATGGCTATTTTCTTCCTCTTAGTCGGATTGGAAATCAAAAGAGAAATTGTTGAGGGAGAATTATCTTCAGCAAGTAAGGCTGTTCTTCCTATTCTGGCAGCAGTAGGGGGAGCTCTCCTGCCAGCGGCAATCTATTTTGTGATCAATAAAGATGCGGGCGACACCGCACACGGATGGGGGATACCAATGGCTACGGATATCGCATTTGCACTTGCTGTTATCACACTTTTGGGAAATAAAGTTCCGGCAAGTCTCAAGATCTTTTTAGCAGCTTTGGCTATTGTAGATGATTTGCTTGCGATCTTAGTCATTGCTTTGTTCTATAGCAGTGGAATTCATGCGACCTATCTATTTATTGCGCTGGGAATATTTGCTTTTCTGATTATTCTAAATAAACTTGGTGTAAAAGCCCTATGGGCCTACCTTATTCCGGGGGTATTCATTTGGTATTTTATCCACCATTCGGGCATTCATGCGACTATAGCCGGTGTTTTGGTTGCCATGACGTTACCCACAACGCCAGATGAAAAAGAATCGCCATTGGAAAAACTGGAGCATCTACTGACCAAGCCTGTAAATTTTATAATCATTCCTTTATTTGCTTTCGCAAATACATTAATTCCAATTCATGCTGAAATGGTTGGCGGTTTAACGTCCAAATTGGGGCTGGGTATTATTGCGGGATTGATTGCAGGAAAATCAATTGGTATATTTGTGATTTGTTTTATTGCTAAAAAAATGAAAATAGCGCAACTTCCAGAAGGTGCAAGTTGGCCGCAGATATTCGGTGTTGGTTTATTAGGAGGTATTGGTTTTACCATGTCTATCTTCATATCTATCTTATCCTTTGACGATGCCTTTTTGATTGAGGAAGCCAAATTTGCGGTGCTCATTGCTTCTCTTTGTGCAGGTATATTAGGATACACATTGTTGAGATTGGCTGATACTTCCAAAAGTAACTTAGGTTAAAATAACGAAGATTCGCTAGGAGAGTTCTCAGGATATATTTTCTATGTAACTCCTAGCGTAACAAATGCTGACATCATATATAGATTAGTTTTAGTAACTTAGCGCATATTTAATAAAATAATAAAATTTGAGATTTACTGAATTTGGTTTTGTTCCGGAATTGGAAGAGGGCTTAGAAAGCATGATGTTTGAAGAGGCGACGCCTATTCAGGAACAGACAATCCCCATCATTAAGAAGGGTAGTGATATGATTGCCTGTGCGCAAACAGGTACCGGTAAAACGGCGGCATATATGTTGCCAATTTTAGATGCTGTTGCGAGAGACGCAAAGGAGTTTATTCGCGCGATTATCCTGGTTCCGACAAGGGAATTGGCACTGCAAATAGATCAACAGATCATGGGCATGTCTTATTACACAGGGGCGACATCCATCTCCATATATGGAGGCGGAGATGGAATGGGCTACGAACAACAGAAACGAGCTATTCGGGAAGGGGTTAATATTATTGTTGCTACCCCCGGCCGATTAATCAGCCATCTTACGTCGATGAAAGTCGATTTAACTCATCTGACGCATTTCGTACTGGATGAAGCGGATAGCATGTTGGATATGGGCTTTCAAGATGATATATTGCGTATCGTCAGTTACTTACCTAAGAAAAAGCAAATGTTGCTTTTTTCAGCAACTATGCCCCTCAAGATCAGAAATTTTGCGAGAAAGATTCTTTATCAACCTGTTGAGGTCAATATCGCCATTTCAAAACCTTCAGAGGGTATAGACCAGCGCGCATATCTGGTATATGATAAGCAAAAAATGGATCTTTTAAAGATCATCTTACAGGATGTTAATTATGTTTCTGTGATCATCTTTGCCTCGCAAAAAACTACAGTTAAATTACTGGCGCAAGAACTTCAAAAACAGGGTATAGATGCCGAAGGCTTTCACTCAGATCTTGAGCAGGCTAAACGTGAGGATATCATGAGCAGATTTAGATCACGTCAGGTGCGGGTACTTGTGGGAACAGATGTTATCTCACGTGGTATCGATATCGTAGGTATCAGTCTGGTCGTAAACTACGATGTCCCACCAGATCCCGAAGATTATGTACACCGTATCGGACGTACTGCACGTGCAGCGACAACGGGTACAGCGATTACTTTTGTGAATGATAAAGATCAGCAGCGCTTTTTTCAGATCGAAAACCTGATCGGTTATCCCGTAGAACAAATCGCTTTGCCGGAAGGCTTTGAAGCTGGGCCCGAATATAATCCGGCGAAGAAAAGCAGCAATCCACAAAATCGAAGACGTTTCAATAAGAACAAAAATAAAAATTACCAAAAACAGAAAAGAGCTTAATGATAAATTAAGCTCTTTTCTGTTTTTACCCAATGTTCGCTTCGATGGGGCCTATTCTATTATGATAGGGATTATTCTGTTGCCCATACGGCCAATTCATAACCATCGAGGTCTTTGAATTGAAATCGTTTACCACCAGGAAAGCTAAAGATATCTTTAACGATGGTGCCACCTGCACGGACGACTTTATCACGTGTGGATAGCAAATCATTCGAATAAAGGACAACCAAAATGCTACCGTTTACCGGTGTGCCGACTGTAAATCCTCCATCCACATATTTGCCATCAAAGGCTGTATACTCAGGGCCGTAATCCGTAAAGTTCCAATCAAAACTTGCTGAATAGAATTTTTTAGCTCGCTCAAGATCGCTAGATATAAATTCAAGGTATTGAATTTGTTCGTGGACAAGTTTATTGTCTGAAGAAGAATTGCTCATGATATTGTTTAATTGATATTGTCATTTATTGGAGGAATCTACCTGAATTTCCAACATCAAGTGGATGCCCGATGTTATGTAAATATAGGATTTTCTCCGAACAGAATTTAGGCTTCTTTGTTTGAATTAACATCATTTAATCCGATAGCAATCACACTATATTACTCAAAAGCCATTTTTTATGTACTAATTTTCTGATTTTTCCTTTTTTCTACTGATGAGCGCCTGTATAAGCACAGAAAGCATAACCAGGGAAAGCCCGATGTAAAATGAAAGATTGAGCTCTTTGGATTCATTGAAGAATAAAAATGCAATCAGGATGGCATATACAGGTTCTAGATTGAGACTTAAATTGAGTGTAAAGGCAGAAATTTTCTTTAAAATTTCTGTGAAGGCAAGGTATACAGCCACGGTACAGCACAGCGACAAAATTAGGAGGTAAATGAGATCCATTGTATTGGGGATAAAAGACGATATCGGATAATAATAAAGATAAAAGGGGAGGATCAACCCAAGACCGACACTTCCACCAATCATTTGATAATAGTTGATGATTATACTGCTGTGTCGCTTGACCAGACGTTCGTTATAAATTGCATAAAGCGAAGCAAAAGCCGGTGAAATGATCCCGAAAATAATGCCCATTTGATGTGCTGTATCAAAATGAAATATTAAAGCTATGCCACAAAGCGTTAGTCCACTCAGAAAAAACTCTGAACTTTTAAATCTCGTTTTGTTAATGATAGGAGCAAAGATTGCGGTAAAGAAACTTGCCATACAGTAACAAACTACCCCGATTGAAATATTGGAGTATTTGATACTGGCATAGAAAAGTAACCAGGAGGCGGTAATCAATAAACCATTTTTTGCAATCGCTAATTTTTCACGTAAGCTGATTTCATTGGTTACTTTTGACCATTTTGCAATAAAAAAAAGGAAAATGGCCGAAAAAAATACACGATACCAGGTTAGCATACCTTCATTGAGACTGATGACTTTGCCCAATACTCCGGATATGCCCAAACATACCACAGCAAGATGTAGTATGAAATATGAATGTTTCATAAAATATTGTCTTCCAGCTCTATCTTTGAAAAGACAGATACTATTGTTATAAAATTTGATTGAGAATATAAAACATGGGGAATCAGCCGATTATTCGGTGCCATGCTTTATTAATATTTAAAAAAATATTAAGCGATTGGAGGAGGAAGACAGCTTGTTCTGTTCATAACATTCTATTTCTTACCCGAAGATAATAAAATCCAGTGGTTTAATTCAAATAATTGTAGCGAATATCAGTATTAATTAAAGGAAATTGTGTTTTATATGATGACTAAAAGCGCATAAAAAAGGGCTAAACTTTCGTTAGCCCTCTTAATTAAACTATTATGATCCTGAATATCGCTCAAGAATTGAGCGAACCTGGGTCAGTATACGCGATGATTTATTACTCGGTGTCGCTTCCTCCTCCCAATGCACGGTATAGATCCACCACGGCATTAAGTTTTTCCCGTTTAATGCTAATCTGTTCGAGATCATTTTGTAACGCGTTGTTTTGCGCAGTAATGACTTCTAAATAATTTGCCATGCCACTTTTGTATAATAGGGCAGCGTCTGAAGTTGCTTTGGCCAATGAGTTGGATTTAGCTTCAATCAGCTGAAGTCTCCGGTCGCTATGCTTTATTTTTGCTAAAGCATCCGATACCTCCGAAACTGCGAGCATAACAGACTGTTTAAATTGTACCGCCAATTTTTCCCGTTCGATTATCGAAATCTCATAGTTCGTTTTTAACGCACCTTTTTGAAAGATCGGTTGGGTGATATTTCCTGCTATTGTTTTCACAATGGACCCCGGAAGATCAAACCAGCGATTGAATTGAAAAGAGTTTGTGCCGATCGAAGGAGTTAAACTTATCGAAGGATACATCGCTGCTTTGGCCAATCCTATTCTACTGTTAGCTGCAACAACAGCATACTCGGCCGCTTTGACATCAGGTCTCCGGCTAAGCAGTTCGGCTGGAACTCCCGTTGCCAATGTCCCACCGACAACAGTTGCATCAAGACCTTCGGAACGCTGGATTTTATCGGGGAAGCCACCACATAGTATACTTATGGCATTTTCTTCAATAGCAATATTCTGGTCTGCCAGTGGAATCAGCAATTCGGCAGTTTTCTTTTGTGCTTCGGCCTGTTCTACAGCTAATGAACTCACGAGCGAGGAATTGTATTGCAGACGTATCATACTTAATGTACTGTCACTAAGTTGTACATTTTTTTGTGCAATCTTTAACTGTTCGTCCAATGCGATCAGATTGTAGTAAGATTGGATAACCTGAACTATAATACGGGTTTTCAACGCAGATAAATTCTCCTTCTGTCCAAAGAAGTTTGCTAATGCTTCTTCTTTCTGCATCTTTGCCTTTCCCCAGATGTCTACCTCCCAAGAAAGTCGGAGTGTGGCGTTATAGTCATCCATATAAGGTGTCCCAATAAATTGATCGCTGAGCGATCCATTCAGGGAATTGGTAGATAACCAGGTTCTATTTGCTCCTACGTTTAGATCAAGTGTTGGTAAAAGGCCCTTTTTTGATTGTTTATAGGAGAGCTCCAGCTGCTGCATACTCAAAAGTGCTACACTAACGTCTGTGTTTTTGATCAGTGCTTTTTCAATAAGCGCAGTCAAATTAGGATCTTTCACAAACTTCCGCCACGATAATGCCAGTGTATCTGAGGTCAGGACAATTTCGTTATTTCTGAAGTTGTCCGGTAACTCCATGTCTTGACGTGTATATTTTTTGCCCACACTGCACGAAGCGAGAAGTAGGGAAGTACCTGCTAAAATAGTAATATAGTGATGAAATTTTTTCATTTTAATCGTTTGTCTTGTCCACGAGTTTTTTTCTTGAAACCTTCTCCTGTAAATATTGAAACACCAGATACAATAATGGTATAACGATCACCCCAAGGATCACCCCGCTTAACATACCCATAGCTGCCCCAGTACTAATAGAGTGATTACCTGTTGCTGTTCCTCCAGTAGCAAACATCAGCGGGATCATACCCGCTATAAAGGCTAATGAAGTCATTAAAATTGGGCGAAGACGTGCTTTGGCACCTTCCAGGGCTGAATCAATGAGTGAAGAACCCGCCCGTCTACGCTGCAATGCAAACTCAACGATCAGGATCGCATTCTTCGCCAAAAGACCAATCAACATGATCAATCCGACTTGAACGTATATATTATTGTCCAGACCGATAGCACGTGTTCCCAAGAATGATCCTATAATCCCTGTCGGGATCGATAACAGCACCGCCAGTGGCAACAGGTAGCTCTCATACTGTGCGGAAAGTAAGAAGTAGACGAACAATAAGCTCAATGTCAAAATGATCATCGTCTGATTGCCAGAAGATTTTTCTTCCAAACTAAGTCCTGTCCATTCGTAACTATAGTCTCCTGGCAATTTGTTCAGCACATTTTTCTCCAGTGTTTCCATAATAGCACCATTACTGATACCTGGATTACTAACGACGTTAATGGTAAGCGAATTATACAAGTTGTAACGTGTCACGGACTCTGGTCCATAGACTTTGCGAAGTGTTACCAATGTATTTACCGGTAGCATTTCCCCTTTGTTGTTCTTGACAAATATTTCATTGAATGCGTCCTTATCTGTTCTAAAAATTCCGTCCGCTTTTACAGCGATACGGTAGAACTTACCAAAGCGATTGAAATTCAATGACTGGTCGCCTGCAAAATACGTCTGAACAGACGAAAGCATTTCACTGACATCTACACCAAGCTGAGCCGCTTTATCTTCGTCAACTTCCAATTCCATTTGTGGATAATCTGCTCTAAACATGGTATAGGCAAATTGTACACCTGGTTGTTGCATAATCTTGGCAATAACAGAATCGGACATTGCTTTAAGCTCTACCGGAGATTTTCCGGCTCTGTCTTGTAGTACAAGTTCGGCACCGTTCATCATACCATAACCATCAACAGGAGGGGAGCGGAAAGCCATCGCATTACCTTCTTTAACCGTAGTTAGCTTTTGAGAAATCACCTGATGAATCTGATCAATATCATTCATTTCGCCACGTTTCTTCTTATCCTTTAAACGGATGAACCCTGTTGCATAAGCTGCACTGGAGTTGTTACCAATCATATTGAAACCCGTGATACTCGTGTGGCTTTCAATAGAAGGTAAGTCAGCCAATAGTTTCTCTATTTTTCCTACAGCTTTTGTTGTCCGATCGAGACCGGTACCCGGAGGCATCTCCAAACTGTACACGACAAAGTTATCATCTTCCATAGGGACAAAGCTTTTTGACGTACTGGTCATGAGATATCCTGCAGCGCCTATTGTAGCGATAATTAATAACGCTGCTAACCATTTTTTCTTAACAAGAAATTTCAGCGAGCCAACGTATCGATTTGTCATGTTTTCAAAACCAGCATTAAAGGCTTTGAAAAAGCGTTGTGAGAATCCTGTTTTTTGAGTTCGCCCATCATGATTTTCGGCATGTGTGTTTTTCAGTAACAAGGCACAAAGAGCCGGCGTCAACGTCAATGCATTGATCGCTGAAATCACAATAGCGATAACCAGTGTATAGGCAAATTGTTTGTAAAACATTCCCGATGAACCGGTCATAAAACCGATAGGAATAAACACTGCACACATGACCAATGTAATCGAGATGACCGCACCGGTTATTTCACTCATGGCACTGTGTGTGGCCTCATTACCGGTCATGGTTGATGTTTCCATCTTGCCATGGACAGCTTCGACGACGACAATGGCATCATCAACCACAATACCGATGGCCAGTACCAAGGCGAAAAGGGTTAATATATTGATGGTAAACCCAAACACCAGTAAGAAAAAGAATGTACCTACGATGGCTACTGGTACTGCGATCGCCGGAATAATGGTCGATCGGATATCCTGTAGGAATAAGAAAACAACCAAAAAGACCAAAATGAACGCTTCAATTAATGTTGAACGGACTTGAGCGGTACTCTCATCCAGACGCTCTTTGGTACTGATCAGTTTAAATATCTTGATTCCAGGAGGAAATGAGCGTTGCGCTATTTCGATCTGTTTATCGATACCGATTTCAATTTCGTTGGCATTGGAACCAGAAGTCTGGAAAATACCAATAGTAACGGTATTTAGACCATTGTTTTGCGAATTACCATTATAACTAATTGAACCGAATTCTATCCGGGCAACATCTTTCAACCTAACGATCTGAACATCATTATTTTTAACAATAATGTTTTCATACTGTTCCGGAAGATTCTTTTTCCCTTTATATCGAATCACATATTCCAATGGTGCCTTTGATTCTTCACCTAGTTTTCCGGGTGCGGACTCCAGACTTTGCTTGGAAATGGCAGCGATGACTTCTTGGGGTACAAGATCATAACTCGCCATTTTCTGAGGATTCAACCAAACGCGCATAGAGTAATCTTTCGAACCAAATACCATAGCCTGACCTACACCCGGAACACGTTTGATCTGTGGAATTAGGTTGATATTCACATAGTTCTGTAGGAATAGTTCGTCATATTTTTTGTTATCTACTGTATAGATATTAAAAATCATGATCATACTATTCTGTTGTTTGGAGGTCGTCAATCCCATTCGCACAACTTCCTGTGGCAGGATCGGTGTTGCCTGTTGCACCCTGTTCTGCACGTTTACGGCCGCTTGATCTGGATTTACACCAGCCTTAAAGACAATACGTACAGAGAATGTACCATCGTTACTTGCCGTTGAGGTAATGTATTCCATGTCCTCAACGCCATTGATCTGCTCCTCCAGCGGTGTAACAACTGACCGCAATACGGTCTCACTATTACCCCCGGGGTAGCTTCCCGTAACTTGGACTGTAGGTGGAGCGATATCGGGAAACCGTGTCTGCGGTAGCCTTAAAAGACCAATTATCCCGAGTATGACAAATATGATAGATATAACAGTTGCCAAAACTGGCCTGTCAATAAATTTCTTCAGCATTTTATTTTAATTTTAGATAAATCTAATACAGGCTTTTATTTTTTAGTAGGTTGAACCTGCATTCCGTCATTAAGCATATCAATTCTATTCATTACGATTTTTTCGCCCGCTGTCAGACCTGATTTAAGTAGATACTCATTGGCCGTATTTCCGGCAATTTCGATCTGCTTCATGGCAATTTTGTTTTTGTCTCCAATAACATAGACAAAATAGCGATCCTGAATGTCTTTAACAGCTGCCATAGGGACTAACAATACATTATCATGAGCCTTTTTTAAGACAACTTTGGCTGAACCGCCAGAACGAAGTATCTTGTCTGGGTTGGCGAAAACAGCCTTTAGTATCATACTACCGGTCGTTCTATCGATATTACCACTGGCCATTTCTACTTTTCCAGGGTGATTATACGCTGTGCCGTCAGCGAGAATCAATGTTGCTTGTTGATTGCTTGATTGCGTATTATGATCTTTCATAAAGCTGATAAAATCAGCCTCGCTCAACGAAAAATAAACGTTCACGGTATTGATTTCAGACAATGTTGTTAATGGCATTGCGTCAGCTGCAGTGATCAGATTTCCAATACGATTGGGAATCCGTCCAATGTAGCCACTTACGGGGGCATTGATTAATGTAAATCTTGCATTGATCTGCGAGGAACCTAAAGCGGCTTGTGCTTGGGCAACCTGCGCTTTTGCCGCAGCGTAGTTCGCTTCTGCAGTTTTAAGCTGAAGGTCGGTATACACTTTACCTTCTACGAGTGGTTTGATTTTTTCAATTTCCAGTTTCGCATTTTGTTCCGCAGATAATGCCGCTTGATAGGCTGCTCTGCTATTATTTACCTGTTCATTGTATACATCACCTTTTATTTTGAAAAGGGCTTGGCCTTTTGTGACATAATCCCCTTCTTTCACATAGATTTGCTCCAGGTAACCTGTTACCTGAGCTTTTACATCAACATTGACGGCGCCCTCCAAGGTACCGGGGTATTTTTTTTCCGTCTCCGCTTGTGCGGGGGATAATTCGATAAAGTCAACAGTAACTGCCTGCTCTTGCGGTTGTTCTTGGCTGCCTCCACAGGACGATAATAGTGTAGCTGCTGTAATAAATGTAAGGATAGGTTTTAAAGTCATCGTTCTTAGTGCCATTTTATCATTTTATTTAAAGCAAAAGAAAGAATTCTTTTAAGGGATATAATAAGGAAATCTACCGAGACGTAACAATTGCTTACTGAAACGTAGCTATAATGCGCTGAATTTTGATATTATTTAATCAAAACAGGTCTTTTTTGTCGTTTTCCTTAGAAAGACGCTACCTAAACACCTGACGGCACTTCGTTGATTGTACCCAAAAATTTCGAGATAAGAACTACTGTATACTAATAGTCCAACCAGTTTTTTAGGAGCTGGGCTTTTTCCCGACTGACAAGGATTTCGACATCTTCGCTATGTTTGATTTCGATTTTAAGTTTGCCATTAAAATGATTATGTAATCTCTTTATTGCATCTATATGCACTATAAATTGTCGATTGGCACGGAAAAAAACTTTGGGATTTAATTGTTGCTCCAGTTCTTCTAAGGTTTGCGGTACAATTTCGACGGTACCACATTTCAGCTTGGCATGTGTTAATTTAAACTCTGAGTAAAAATATTGAATGTCTTCCACCAGTATTGTTTTATAACCGTCTTTGTAGGGCAGGAGAAACCGGGTTCTGAAATCTTTGGGATAGATAAAATCCAATAGGCCTTGGATCGGATCCTGACTCATCTGTTGAAGTTGAAGACTGTCTAATTTGACCAATGCGTTTTCTAATTCTTTTTTTTCTACAGGTTTTAGGAGATAGTCTATACTGTTGAATTTAAAGGCTCTGACGGCATATTCATCAAAGGCTGTCGTAAAGATAATGGGGCAGTCAATTTTAATGCTTTCCAGGATCTCGAAACTTAGACCATCAGAAAGACGGATATCCATCATGACCAAATCCGGAGACTTATTACTTTGAAACCAAGTGATGCTGTCGGCAATATTATCCAAGACATCGAGTATCTGTATTGATGGCTTTATTTCCTTCAATAGTCGTTTTAGACGATCAGCATTCAATTTTTCATCTTCAATAATCAATACGTTGGTTATACTCATGAGTTTTGTTCTATAAGTGGTAGATTAACTTTGAATGTCTTTCCATTGTTCAAGATCTCTGGTTGCAGATTTGACAATAGATCATATCTTTTAATGATATTCGAAATACCTATTCCCGATGACTCTGATACATTTTCTATTGGTATCAAAATATTTTCGACAACTAACTGGTTATGTGCATTGGTGTATACCTTAATTTTTAACGAACGTTTTTTATTGGTTTGATTGTGCTTTAGTGCATTTTCGACCAAAAGCTGTAAGGTGAGTGGCGGTAGTTGATAATTGGATTTTGCAGGATCTACATTTATTTCAAAATGAACTCCTTCTCCAAATCTATTTTTTATTAAGAAAATATAGGAATCTAAGAAATTGAGTTCCTCTTCAAGAGAAATAACATCTTTTTTTGAATTCACCAATAGGTAACGGTATATTTTGGAGAAATTTTCGGCATATTCATAACCAAGTTGCTGATCCTCTAAAATTATTTCGGATAATACGCTCAAATTGTTGAAAACGAAATGCGGGTCAATCTGTAGCTTCAGTGATTGAAGTTCTGTTTCGAGAATAACTTGCCCCAGTTTGGCGGCACGTATAGATTCATTCTTCCAGTTGTTGATCAGATGGATACCAATGTTAATCCCCATAATCATTAAAGCGATCATAACACTGATGGAGATATTTTGTATGGCGCCTCTTTTTTCTTCTAAGGATGTTGCAATGGTGAGGTTTTGTAGCTCATAATAATAACGGGAAATAATGTAAACTAGTAATAAATTGATAAGAAGAACCACGATGAGGTTAATGACGGTTTCAATCAGAAGCCTTTCTGTTGGATTGTCTTTCCATGTTAAGATACGATCCAATTTATTATGGACAATAATACTGAACTCTGAAATAAGGAAACTGTAAATAATGGTAAAGGTCCATTCTCCTAATATTTCAAACATATTTCGTTGAAAATAGCCATTCCAGCAACTAGAAAATGGATCTATAATATAGGCAACAAGATAGATGAGAAAAAAAGAGAGTAGGGTAAATAATAACCTTTTCTTGTTTGTACTGATTAGATTTTTCTCATTTTTATAGATAGTCTTATCCTGCATTCGTTTTACTTGTATATAGCTATTAAATCACTACAAATTTCGCAATTCGTTTAAGGATTGGATCACAAATTTATTCTGAAACGTACAAAGAGCAAGCTGAAATATCACTTTGGTATACCCCAGCCGTATATTGCTTCAATCTTCTGATCCCTGTCCTTAGTATATAATATAAGGAATTCTCTTCTGTTTTACAATTAAAATAAAGGTATTTCATCCATTATTTTCTTAAACTGACTGCCATCAAAATTAATATATTTTATGGCAGCGCTATTTCATTTAAATTGTGGCCGGATTATTTCCTCTGTAAATGAAAATGTATGTGGACATTGTCTATAATCTCGATATGTGAGTTTTCGGTTACCACGCTATTGAAGATTTTAACGATTTTCTCGATTGATATTGAAATAATCTAAAAAAAGTGTTGGGCGTTTCACTGAAAAAAATAAGGATTGACAAAGTTTCATTTTGTCAATCCTTATGGTTTAAGAGGTATTATGCCCCTGTATAATCAAATATTCCCTATTGATTATTTCGGTTCTTTGTGTGTAGTTGGTGTATGGATAATATCGAAATAAACGGTTTTATTGTCGTTGTTTGGATAGATCCGGTAGGTAAATTCCTTTTTTGTTAATACCGTTATATCAACTACACGTGTGAAAAGTGTTTCTCCTGCTGCATTTTTAGCAACGATAGTCCGTGTTTTACCATCTGCTGGAACAGACCAGTCTCCACGCATTTTGGGAGAGTCATCAAGATTGAACATGGTAAAGGTACCATCGGATTTGAAATAGGCAAAACCTACAAAATTTGAGACATTGGCATCTGTCAATACCACATTTTCACCTTTGTTATTTTTGGCGCTTGTTGTTTCCCAAGCGGTACTAGCCAATACTTCGCTCGGTGTAAGCTGAGGCTCTGGTGTAACTTCATCATCCTTACTGCAGCTCGCGATCAGTAATGTACAAATGGTAATATAACATACCCATGCAATCTTTTTTAAATCTTTCATAATCATTAAATTTATTGTTTCACAAAAGTAATTACATTATAACTGTTGCATTTGTTCCTTTTATTCCAAGGTTTGAAGGATTTATAACGATGACTTTAATGACAGGCACGATCTTCTAAAAAGGGCCCCTACTTTATTGTTTTGATGCTTAAAGGGGGCTTAGTAAGAGTAAGAGTAGGAGAAGTGCAATGAGGGGGGAGTGATCATTGTTTAAGGTTGTTGCTATAAAATAAGACAGGAGACCCTCGCGGTCCCCTGTCTCCCAGATATGTGATATAAAATTAGAAAAATTGCAAATTTTTTAGATTAGTTATTACTCCATCCACCACCTAAGGAGCGATACAGATCTACGACAGCCGAAAGTTCCGCTTTCTTCACTTGAGCCAACTCAAGTTCACTTTGCAATATATTGCTTTGTGCGGTGATTACCTCCAGATAAGTTGCCATACCAGTTTCAAAGAGAAGGTTGGCATGTTTTGTAGCCTCTTTTAAACGAGTCGTTCTATCCAAAGTAATCTGTTGTTTTTCCTTCAATTTTTGGATTGAAATCAGGGCATCGGAAACTTCTCCGGCAGCCGAAATGACTTTTTGCTTGAAAATCATAACATTCTTCTCTTGTTCTATACGGGCAAGCTCATATTGCGTTTTCAGCTCTCTACGCTGAAAAATAGGTTGTGTAATACTACCTGTGATTGCACCAAATAAAGATGCAGGCAGATTAAACCAATTACTTGCTTTAAATGCATTGACACCTGCTTCAGCACTAATGACCAGCGAAGGATACATTCTTGCTTTAGCAGCTTTTTGATAGGCCTGAGAAGCAGTGACAGCAAGCTCTGCCTGTTTCACATCAGGGCGATGGCTTAATAAATCTGCCGGTACTCCTGTCGCCAGATCTTCAGGAAAACGAACGTTGACCAATTGTTCCGGTGTTTTGATTTCCGCTGGGAGTTTACCACTGAGAATTTGGATCGCATTCTCCTGAAGATGGATCTGTTGTTCGAAATCAGGGATAAGCGCAGCAGCGGATAGACGTTGCGCATCGACTTGTTCCAAAGCAAGCAATGTAATATCACCAACTTCATATTGTTGCTTGACAATACGGAGCGTGGTATCGCTCAACTGTAAATTTTGCTGTGCGATATCCCGTAATTGATAAAGCATCAAAAGTTGATAATAACCTTGCGCCACTTGGGCAATCAATTGGGTTTGTATCACTTTTTTTGCTTCTTCAGTTTGCAGGTAAGAAGCCAACGCCGCCGCATTTTGATTCTTGATTTTCCCCCATAGATCAGCCTCCCAGGATAAACCAATGGATGCTGTATAGTCTTCGACGTGATGCTGTTTTAGAAATTGATTCAAGCTCAATCCGTTCATGCTATTATTGGAAGGATTGGTACTATTTCCTCTAACCTGCAACTGTGCTGTGGGCAGATAGCCCGCTTTTGCTTGTTTCAAGCTCAGTTGAGACGACTCTATATTTTTCAGTGCCAATTGCATATCCAGATTATGCTGGATTGCACTGTCGATCAAGCTTTGTAAAACAGGATCTTTAAAGAAATCACGCCATGGAATAGAACCGATATTGTTTTCTTGTGTTGCTTTTCCCTGATCACGGTATTGCTCAGGCAGATTTGGTGCAAGATGTTTATTGCTAACCAGTTTATCTGTTTTACAAGACCACGCGACAAAAGATAAGATGAAAACCGTCAGTAGCTTTACTTTTCTATTCATATATTTCGATGTTGTCATTGTTTACTAATTATTTGTATGCACTGGGATTTCCAAAGAAATATGCTCATTCTCCAGTTGTTTTTCTTTTGGCGTACCGCTTACTTTCTCTTGTATAAACTGGAATACGATGAAGAGGATCGGAATGATAAAAAGCCCTAATACAACCCCACTAAGCATTCCGCCTGCCGCTGCAATACTGATCGAGTGATTACCTTGTGCCGAGGGACCCACTGCAGTCATCATAGGAATCATACCTACAATGAAAGCCAAAGATGTCATGATAATAGGTCTCAGACGTAAACGTGCAGCTTTAAGCGCAGCGCTTGGTATCGAAAGTCCCTGTTTTCGACCTTGAATGGCAAATTCAACAATTAAAATAGCGTTCTTCGCCAGTAATCCGATCAACATGACTAAAGCCACCTGAACGTAAATATTATTGGCAGTATCGGTGAGGCTAATTGCTGCAAAGACACCAAATATACCTGTTGGAATAGAGAGTATAACGGCTAATGGGATAATGTAACTCTCATATTGTGCCGCCAGAAGGAAGTAAACGAAGATCAAACAGAGGATAAAAATAAGCGTAGATTGACCTCCAGAGACAATTTCTTCTTTCGTCATACCCGAAAATTCATAGGTAAATCCAGTTGGCAAATGCTGTTTGGCTACTTCTTCCACGGCACGGATTGCATCCCCTGAGCTATAGCCAGGTTTTGGGATTGCATTTATTCCGATCGAATTGAATAGATTGTAACGTGAAGCCGTTTCGGGGCCATAGACACGCTCCAGTTTAACCAATGTATTGATAGGTACCATGTCGCCCAATCTGTTTTTAACAAAGATTCCGTCCATAGAAGTTGGTTCGCTACGATCTTTTGCATCCGCTTGGACCATTACACGATAGTACTTTCCGAATCGATTAAAATCTGACGCTTGTGCACTACCAAAGTAGGCTTGCATAGTCTGTAAGATGCTCTTGGTACTTACACCAAGTTGTTCGGCTTTGATATCATCAACTTGTAGTTCGTACTGCGGATAATCGGCTTTGAAGGTTGTGAAGGCCATCATAATTTCGGGACGCTTCATGAGTTCACCAATAAAACCTTGACCTATTGTACTGAATTTACTAAGTTGTCCACCTGTTCTATCTTGAAGAACCATATCGAGCCCATCGACGTTACTAAATCCAGGAACTGTCGGAAAGGTAAACACGAAGAAGTTGGCACCTTTGATATTTGCTAAGCGTTGGTTTACATCAGCCATAATAGCATTGATGTCTTTGATACCGCCACGTTCTTTATGTGGTTTCAGCAAAATAAATGCTACACCTGCCGATGGACTGGTTGATTGCGTTAAAATATTAAAACCAGCCAAAACGTTTAGCGTCTTGGTGAAGTCAGCATGTTGAAGTTGTTTTTCAGCTTCTGCCAATGCACCCGAAGTACGATCCAAAGAGGCACCCGCAGGCATAGATAATGATACTGCTATAAAACCTTGGTCTTCGGAAGGGATAAATCCAGTCGGGGTACGACGGATCATAAAAACTGTCAACAACAAGGTGATACCTAAACCCGCGAAAGCTACCCATTTGTAACGGATCAGAAAACGTAAGCTGCCTAAATAGTTTTTGGTCAGGCGATCAAAACCAACGTTGAATCCGGTGAAGAAACGTTCTTTGAAATTAAGTTTCTTAGTCTCGTCCTGGTTATGGTGCGTAGGTTTTAAAAATAATGCACAGAGGGCTGGACTTAAAGTCAAGGCATTGATCGCTGAAATTACAATTGCTATGGCCAGTGTAAAGGCAAATTGTCGATAGAAAACTCCCGTCGAACCTTCCATAAAACCAATAGGGAGGAAGACCGCGGACATGACAAGGGTGATAGAGATAATGGCTCCCGTGATCTCACTCATGGCGGAGGTCGTTGCTAATTTGGGCGGGAGATTATTATGCTCCATTTTGGCATGCACGGCCTCGACCACCACGATGGCATCATCCACAACGATACCGATTGCCAGTACAAGCGCAAATAATGTTAATAGATTGATGGAGAAACCAAAAAGCTGCATAAAGAAAAATGTCCCCACAATCGCCACTGGTACAGCAATGGCCGGTATCAGTGTTGATCTAAAATCCTGAAGGAATAGAAAAACAACTAAAAAGACCAGAATAAAAGCTTCGATCAAGGTATGTTTAACTTGATCAATAGACTGATCAAGCGCGTCTTTGGTATTATATAAAACAAGATATTTTACACCCTTTGGAAAGCTTAAGGAAGCTTTCTCCATAAATTCCTGAATAGCAATCTGGATTTCATTGGCATTGGATCCTGCTAATTGCATGACCCCGATATTGAGCCCTGCTTTACCATCAATACGAGTATGACTAGCATAAGTATACGATCCCAATTCAACGCGGGCCACATCTTTAAGCTTTAAGACGGAGCCATCGGTATTTGAGCGGATAATGATATTTTCGTAATCGCTTGGCTGGTTAAGCTTACCTTTATATTTGATGACAAATTCAAAAGCTTCACGGCTGCTTTCTCCAAATTTTCCTGGAGCAGCTTCGACGTTTTTATCTTGAATAGCCCCCATAACCTCCTGCGGAGTTAATTTGTAGGCGGCCATTTGATTTGGATTAAGCCATACGCGCATGGAATAATCTTTACTACCACCGAAAGCCAATGCTTGTCCTACGCCAGGGATACGTTTAAGTTCCGGAATAATATTGATCTGTGCATAGTTGGTGATAAAAGTTTGGTCATATTTACCTTCGTCCTCCGTATATAGATCCAATACCATGATCAAGCTATTTTGTTGTTTGGCAGTTGTAATTCCCGCCTGAACCACCTCGGCAGGGAGTTGGCTGGTGGCCTGTGCCACGCGATTCTGCACATTTACAGCAGCCTGATCAGGATCAGTACCCAGCTTAAAATATACTGTAATCATCAATGATCCATCGTTACTTGCGGTAGAGCTCATATAGCTCATGTTTTCGACACCATTGATGGATTCCTCCAAAGAGGGGGCTACAGCACGAAGTACCGTTTCGGCATTTGCGCCCGGATATAATGCTGTTACCTGTACTGCTGGTGGGGCAATATCTGGGAACTGCTGTAAGGGCAGCTTTAGGATACCGATCACGCCCAATATCACAAGTAATATGGAAATGACGGTGGCAAGTACTGGCCTTTCTATAAATTTCTTAAGCATAAGTCTGTTGTTTATAATATTAATTGATGCTGTCTTTTGATAAAGGTTGTGGTGTTATTTTTTGGCCATCTTGAAGTAAATCAATACCCTTGTAAACAATGCGATCTCCGGCACTGATTCCCTTGCTTACGAGATAGTTTGCGCCACTTTTTCCGATGACGGTGATGGGCTGCTGTACAACTTTATTTTCTTTTCCGACAGTATACACAAAGATCTTGTCCTGCATTTCAAGTGTGGCAAGTTGTGGCACCAATAAAGCCTGATCATATTTCTTTTGGAGTCTGACACGGCCCGTATTTCCATTACGTAAAACCCCTTCAGGATTACTGAATGTCGCACGTAAGGTAATTGCGCCTGTGTTTTTGTCAAACTGACCATCCACCATATCTATTTTTCCTTTTTGATCATAGATTGTCTGATCGGAAAGTACCAAACTGATGGGAGGGAGGTTATTCAATTTTTGTTGAAGATTACTGCCTTCTGTATTATTTTTGAAAGCGATAAAGTCATTTTCTCCCAATGAGAAATAGACGTGAAGATCTCTGACATTTGACAGTGCAGTTAAAGGTTGCGGATCAGCTGGCCCCACTAAACTTCCCTGTTTTCGTTGTAGCCTTCCAATATACCCCTCCGCCGAAGCACGGATCAGCGTATAACCAACATTGATTTTAGCCGTTTCTACAGCAGATACTGCTAATTGAACATTTGCTTTAGCAGCATTACGTGCACTGATCGCTGTCTTTAACTGAAAGTCAGTCAATACTTTGGTATTGACTAATTTTGTTTTTTTCTCAACTTCCAGTTCGGCGTTTTCCAACGCAGCTTTTGCAGCTAATAAATTAGCTTTGGCCTGATTCAATTGCTCTTGGAATGGCCGGTCATTAATTTTAAAAAGCGCCTGTCCTTTACTGACTTTCGCACCCTCATCGACAAAGATCTGTTCCAAAATCCCCTCAACCTGAGGTCTGATCTCGATATTTGCCGAAGCTTCTATTGTTGCTGGATATTCCTGATAGATTGTCTCATTACCATTTTCGATAGCAACAACAGGTAGGCTAACAGGAGGAGGATCAATAGGTTTGCTGGTTCCTGTTGAACAGCTGTATAAAAAGATTGCACTAAGCACATATGCGGTCTTTACGATATTAATTCGTTTAACACTGTTAAGTGCAGGAATGTAAATCTTCTTAAGACTTGGTGATACATTTGTTTTCATGTGATATTAAAAATTGAAGTTGTGGTGTATTTAACGGTGTTAGATTTTTTAACGTTGTATTTTCTGGTGTAAAAAAATTTAGTCAGTAAGCGAGCGGGTGATACCGTAGATCGCATCTTTTAGAACCTCTTGGTTGGTATTTTCACCATTACCTTGGTTAACCAAGTTGATTGATATTAGCCCATGTATAATTGACCAGTATGTAAAATATTTTCTACAGATCAAATCTTCTGATGGATTTTTATCCTTCATGATCTCACGAATCACGTCACTGATCATTCTACCATGAGATTCCGCACACTTATAAGTCTTTTCAAATCCACAGCAGGCTGTTCCAACGCCGAACATGAGTTGGTACAATTCGCGCTCCTCGAATGCAAAATCCCAATAACTGAACCACATCGCTTCCAATTGTTTCTCCAGGTCGGTTTGAGTTGATTTGGCTTGTCTGACTTTTTTGGCAAGTAAGAGATATCCCTGGTTAGCGAGTTCATTTAAAATTGCATCTTTATTTGCGAAATACTCATAAATCATGGGTGCAGTATATTCAATGATATCCGCAATTTTACGCATGCTCAATGCCTGCCATCCTTCTTCTTTCACGATTTGAAGAGCGGCGTCGAGAATATTAGTTCTATTCTCATCTTTGATACGTTGTATGCGTTCTTTACTACCCATGCTTTAATGCATAAATGATTTAACAGTGTTAAGCAAAATTCAAACTTTTTATTTTATTTAATGACATATAAAAGTCATTAAATAAAAATACCTCCCAAATGCGCTTAAATGGCTCCTTTATCGAGATTATCGGGAAGTATTAGGATCTGTTTTATTCGGCTTCTCTCTTTGTCAGACAATGGAATTGCCTTTTCGAGTATGGGTAGGATCTCTGCACTTTTCTCTGTTTGTAGTAGGAGATCCAGGAAACCTAAATAGGTACGGATCAGGTCGGTTTTGACTCCAAAGAAGATGCGCGGATCTATGATATAGATTTCCTGAACCAATGCGAGCAATGTTTCTTTTCTTTTCCTGTCTTTTTCTGTTTGGTCATAATGGGGCAGAAATCCTTTCTTTTCCAATTCAGCGAGCTTGACAGCAACAGCGTTTTCACGAACGTATTTTTTCTGCTTACGATCCAGAAAATCGCGCAATTCAGCAAGCAAATTTCGGTAGACAACTTGTTTTTCTTTGCCCGTGAAGAGATTTACGTCTGTAGAGACGCTGATATCTTCCTGTTCAAAAGTGTCAAAAAAGTTGGATGTTACATAGACCGAGTGATGGAAATCTATTGCATTATTGTTAAAGCTACTGAGTACTTTTGCCACTTCTCTTTTTTCGCTATTGCGCAAATAATAGTAATAGCGGTCTCCGATTTGTTGGTTCCAACGAATGTAATTGACCTGAAAAGTATAGGAGGAATCACCTTCAGGACTATATAAAGTCCAAGATAGAAGATCCGTTTCTTGAATCAGATGATCATATCTCAGCGGCGCTCCATTAATTCTTATGGTATGGCCTAAATCGCGGTTAAGGTAAAGAAACCAGCCAAATTCCTGCGCCATGAAATCTATAAATTCTTGGGATTCTAAATGGGACGAATTTAGCCCGAAAACGCCCTCCAATCTTACTCGGGTACCTGTCTGTTGATTTTCTACCAGGGTACTTTCGCTAACGTCATATTGTTCTTTGCTGTCCCTATCGATCTGGATGCGGTATGTTTTTAACTCTCCTTCTTCTTTTACAATGGTATTCCAGATCGCTCTTGTCGCAAACAATGAAAAAGAAAATCTACCTTTTCCTTTCTTTCCTCTTGTATAGGAACTTCGCTTGATACTATTTTTCTTTACTGAATCGAGAAAATTACCAAATGAATAGGGTAGTGTATCGAAAACGATCCCCTCTCCATTATCGCTGATGCTAATACTGTTTATATAACCGAGTTCGTTGCTATCAATTGCAATATCGACTTCGGTCGCTTTTGCGTCAAAGCCGTTCCATATATATTCAGCAATGACCAGTTTTGGATCTTTAGGTAAACCAGCGGATTCTATACTTAGGTTGGTTATCTGCGTGTTTTTTTTCATGGTGATAGCAATTCTTGTAATTAAAATTTAAGGTGTTAAAAATAACAGGTTTCACAAATAGATTGTCTACTTCGTGTTCGCTCTTTTATTTCTGAACTTTTTTATAAAATAAGTGAATGCATAAGAGATTCCAAAATAGATAATAAGGTTCAGAAGAAGATATATGCCGTTGAAATATGTTCTGTCCGGTGGTTCTGGGTAACGCTTTCCTCCCAGATACCGATAAAAAGGAAAGGGGAAACCAAGCACATCGTTACCATCCGAGGGACTGTCAAATCTCGAAAATAGGATGGTTATGATGACTGTTAAAACAAAAAAAATGAGCCAAGTTGCCCTGGAAAACTTTGGAAACATACGCATAAAGACGATTGTAGTTATAGATAAAAATACAATATCTTATGAATATTTAACGCATGTACTTATCAACAGGTTTCCATCTATCTTCTTTGAAGCGGTAGCCAACTGAATAAGGATTGTTTGTGCCACAAGCTACACACTGGTCAAAAGCGAATGATTGACGTTATTTACGTGTGATATCACAATGTGATGAGGATCGAAACTTATCAATTTTATGAAAATATAAGGTTTAAACTAAAAAAGGGACAGAAAGTTTTTGATTCCATGCTTTAAAATATGAACTTTAGCCTGGATAGACAGTTAGTACTTTGATTATTTATGACAGGTGACTATTGATCTATTCGCTTAATGCGGAAAGAGAATCTGCATATGCTATTAATTTGAATGTTGATTCTCCCGAAGACCGACTTAGATAAAATGAGAAGAATCCTTACTTTAATCGCTTGCTGTTGTGCGTTAAATTCGCAGGGCCAACAAGTTGACAGTATTACATCTGTTATTGCACCTGAATATGACCGAGTGGGCTTGGTTCATCGTTTCTGGTTGGGCGATAGCTACCGTAAATTATATAATACGCCTGTAAAAATGCGTGTTATGGATCTTCAAACAGAAAAAGGGGGGCTTCATATCATAAAACTGGGCGGGGGGATGCAGACCCAATCACTTCGGATGGCCGATTCTTCTGGCAGAGAATGGGTGCTCAGGTCTATACAGAAATACCCGGAACGCAGTCTTCCGGAAAGTCTTCGAAAAACATTTGCAAAAGATATCGTTCAGGATCAAATATCGATACATCATCCATTTGGTGCTTTGACCGTTCCGCCATTTAATAAGGCTTTAGGTATTCCACATGCATCTCCAGAACTCGTTTTTGTTGGTGATGATCCTGGATTTGGCGAGTATCGCGAGGTCTTTAAAAATAGGCCTTATATGTTTGAGGCACGTACACCCTTTGAAGACCAAAAAACAGATAATAGTGCAAAAGTTATCCGAAAGGTACTGGAAGATAATGATACACAGATTGATCAAAAACTAACTTTACGGTCACGATTACTCGATTTTACGTTAGGGGATTGGGACCGTCATCAAGATAATTGGCGATGGGATCCCGAAAAAGAGAAGGGCAAGAAGATTTATACCCCTGTACCACGTGATCGGGATAAGGTTTATTATAAAACTTCGGGTCTGTTTCCGACTTTACTTTCCTATCAATGGTTAAAAGCCCACTTACAAGCATTTAGCCCACATATCCGTAATGTGGCCCATTGGAATTTTAACGCGCGTCATTTTGATCACTTTTTTCTTACCCATCTCACAGAAGACGAATGGATCGATGAAATAAAATTTGTTCAGAAAACACTTACCGATTCGCTGATTCATCAGGCTATGCTTACTATGCCTGATACTATTGTAAAATTAAGCGCGAATGAGCTGGAAACAAATATTCGATCCAGAAGGGACGATCTCATGGAGAGTGGGTTAACCTATTACCGTTTTCTTGCCCGTGTTGTTGATTTGCCCTTATCTGCCAAATCTGAATTCGTTGATATCGATTACAATAAAGACGGTTCTGTATCGGTCAATATACACAATAAGAAAAAGGATGGTACTGAAGGTCGAAAGCTTATAAAACGTACTTTTTTACCCAATCAAACCGAGGAAATCAGAATCTATGGGATTTCAGGCTCGGATGAATATAAAATCCATGGATCGGGCCGATCTCCTATCAAACTTCGTTTAATAGGTGGAAAAGGTGAAGATCTATATCGTACTTCTGATAAATTTGACAATGGACGTAAGGTTTATATTTATGATTCTAAAAATCAACAGGCTTCCAACATTCAGGTTGATAAAAATGTGCGACTAAAATTGAGCGCAGATACTGCTATTCACCAATTTGAGTACGATAGTTTTGTATACGATCGTAAAGGAGTCGTAGTCAATCTGGACTATGGTGTTGACCGCGGTCTGATTTTCGGACTAGGATACCTGGTAGAAAATCAAGGGTTTCGGAAGAAACCCTATGCTTATCGGCACCAATTTATGGCCAGTTATTTAACAGGACGCGAATCATTTATGTTTGATTACAAAGGCCACTTTAAGAAACTGATTGCAGATCAGGATCTTTCTATTCACCTTTCATCACTTGGCCCTAGAAATCTGAGCAATTTTTTTGGTTATGGAAACAACACCTTGTTTGAAAAATCGGATTCAAGGAGTATTTCTTACTATCGAAATAGATTTGATATTGTAAGTGGCGACATTTTTCTGGAAAAGTATCTAGATCCTAAACTGAAAATATTTTATGGTTCATCTTCTGAGTATTACAACAGTAAAGAGGCTAATAATATTGGAAAATACTTTGAGGAGTTTAATACTAAGTTTCCTTCTGAACCTATTTATGGGAGCAATTTTTTTACAGGAATTACTGGAGGAATAGATTATGATACACGTGATAACGCTGCAAATCCAAAATCAGGTATGCATATCTATACCAGAGTAGGGTGGAATGCTGAAATCGGCGGCGAGAAACGGAAATATACAAAACTACATCATGCGATGAGTTTTTATAAAACAATTGCCAATGACTACATCACATTTGCGAATAGGACGGGGGTAGATGCTGTTTGGGGAGATCCATATTTTTATCAGCACGCACAGATCGGGGGTGAGATGAGTCTGCGTGGATATAATTCAAGACGCTTTACAGGGAAAACAGCTGTATATAATAATTTTGACATGCGATTGAAACTGTTCAGTTATTCATCTTATCTCGTTCCAGGAACTGTAGGAGCGATTGGTTTTTACGATGTTGGGCGGGTTTGGATGACAGCGGAAAGTTCAGATACATGGCATATGGGCTATGGTGGAGGAATTTATTTTATGCCGGGAGAGCTTCTTACGATTCAAGGAGTGCTGGGTTTTAGCAAAGAGGCGACTTTGCCTTATATTCGGATCGGCCTTTCTTTTTAAGCGTAAATGTTTGCCTAACAAGAGCGTAGCGAAAAGTCCGTTCATGTTGTATATAAATGAAAAATGGTCCGGGGATGTCCATGAACTTGTGAAATATTTAACTATGGGATCGGATTTAAAAAAGACACTAAATAAAAATCTTGCTGGTAAAGGACTGCGAAATACAAGTGTAGACCTATCTGTCTTGAAATACTATAAGCAATATGCCAAAACATATGCCGACATTCATAACGGCATTGTGGTATTGAGTGATCTGACAGCCAATTGGAGTTTTACTTTTATGGGCGAAATTGCTGAACGTTTACATTTGAGTTCGTCCAAAAGAAAATTGGAGATCAACAGTATATGGGAGGATTTTCTCCTAGAGCGCGTACACCCTGAAGATCTAGCTGTAAAACATGCACTTGAACTGCAGTTTCTTGAACTGGTCAAGAAAACCGAACCGAAAGAGCGTTTTCGATATCAGGCAAATAGTGTACTCCGTGTAGAAGGAAAAGATGGACGAATTATGTTGATGTCGCATCAGATTATCTATTTGGATACCCCCGGTCAAGAATTTCCGCAACTGGCATTATGCTGCTATACATTAATGCCGGATCGGGAAAATCGTCAAAGTCAGAAAAATTATATTTTTAATCAGGTCAGCGGAGAAGTTTTTCCACTTGACAAAGAGGAGATGAAGGATGTCATGAGTGTGCGGGAGAGGGAGGTTTTGCGCTGTATTAGAGCAGGTATGAGCAGTAAAGATATTGCCGAGAAGCTAACTTTGAGCGTTAATACCGTCAATCGACACCGACAGAATATTCTGCAAAAACTGCGGGTGCGCAATTCGCATGAAGCAATCAGTATATATAATAAAATGTATAATCAAGATGATACTTCGCTATAGTAAGAAGTCTGTCAAAAGAGTAGCTTTTGACAGACCTGACTAAGCTGCTCAATTGGAATTATTTTCTTTTAACCATTTGGTTCTACGCTGGTCAGGAAGATGCTTGATCCCAAAGTGTTCAAACTTAGCCTGGAAGCCATCACCATCCGGGGATGCACCCATCAAACCAACCATGACAGGATGATTATCTTGTAACCAGGCATTTCTCATCATCACATACTCCTTGTCATCAAAAGAATAAAAGAATTCTACAGCATCTAATCTTCGAATTGCTTTTATCCATATAAAAGGGATTTCTTTATCTATTGGTACGATGCTCCAGTCGCTGGTTCGATGCGTGACGACAGTACTCAGGTTGTACTTGCCATCGACAAATTCTATTCCCGCTTTTATATAATTTTCATGATCTATACGCAGCATGATACCTGCTTGATCAAAACGATTTTTATACTTGGCCGAAATTTTGACCTTCACTTCAAATTCACCCCCTCTCTCCGTGTAGAAAAAGGGTGCATCATCTACGGTAAATCCATAATGTGATATTCGCCAGTAGTCGCTCTTGGGTGTGACAAACATGGAAAGGGAGTTGTTACTGACTGTCCATTCCGTAGGTTCGTTAAACCAGGTCATTTTGTCCAATTGTTGTGCGGCGGCCTGTGTGGCGAAGAAAGGAAGCAATGAAGCCGCAAAAAGTGTCTTTATTTTTTTCATTCTATTCTTTTTAGCAAGAGGTGTATTTCTTTTGTCTAAAGGCAAAGATATCGTCGGCACACTGTCTTTTTCAATACTGATAAATAACCATTATGTGAATAGCAGTCTTTAAATGTAATTTATTTGCAATTTAATTGCATTTAAAACTGTTGCTACATAGTTGCAATAATAAAATAACTTACCTTCGTCCTATCATTATTGAAATTAAAGAGTCTATCGGAAGCAGAATTCAATCAAAAATAGACCGTATACTTAATGTAAAAACCTACAGATATGGAGTTTTGGGAACGTAATTTTATAGAAAAGGGGGAGATGTGGGGAGGCAGTCCTGCTCATTCAGCGCTTCTAGCGAAAGATCTCTTTATAGCAGAAAATATCAAGGAAATCCTTATTCCGGGCTTTGGCTATGGGCGAAATGGTCATATATTTCTTGATCATGGAATAGCTGTTACCGGAATTGAGTTGTCCAATACAGCAATTGAAATCGCCCGAAAATATGTTGGAAGTCAGACGATCATACATCATGGTTCGGTCGTAGATATGCCATTTGATACCAAAAAATATGGTGGTATATTTTGTTACGCACTTATCCATCTTTTAGGAACTGAGGAACGGACGAAATTTATACGTGACTGTTACGAGCAGCTATCCGACGATGGTTACATGATCTTTACGACTGTGTCAAAACAGGCAAGTATTTATAGGCAGGGGACTGCCATAGGCACAGATCGTTTTGAAATGTTTGGAGGTGTTAGCATGTTCTTTTATGACTTGGAATCTATTCGTTCGGAGTTCGAAAAATATGGGTTGATTGAAATCAAGGAAGTAGAAGAGAATTATCCTTTTTATTTGATCATTTGTAAAAAATAGAATAAACAAGACAATCATAGATGAAACTATTCTGATTTATTTAATTCACCTGTTGGAGTGAATACGTTCGGGAGACGAAAACCTCTTACTTACAGGTCCATAAATCTGCCAGTATTATCAGCATTTAAAATCAAATTTATAAAGATGAAAGACGATAAAAATTTTGATGTCATCATTATTGGAGGAAGTTATGCCGGACTTTCGGCTGCAATGGCACTGGGGCGATCACTACGTCAGGTGCTTATTATTGATAGTGGTCTACCATGTAATAGACAGACACCGCATTCGCATAATTTTATAACTCATGATGGCGAAAAACCATCGGTTATTGCTAAAAAAGCGAAAGAGCAGGTATTAAATTATCCAACAGTAAGATTCCATAAAGGACTTGCTGTAAGTGGAAAGAAAACAAGCAATGGCTTTGAAATCAATACTGAAAATGGTGAACTATTTAGCGCAAAAAAGTTGATTTTTGCGACTGGGGTAGAAGATATCATGCCGGGTATCCAGGGTTTTTCGGCCTGTTGGGGGATTTCAGTTATCCATTGTCCATACTGCCATGGATATGAATTCAGAGGCAAGAAAACAGCAATTATGGCTAACGGTGAACGGGCTTTACATTTGGCATCTTTAGTCAACAACCTCTCCACCGATCTGACAATATTGACTTCTGGAGAAGCAAATTTCAGTGCGGAGCAGGCTGCAAAATTGAAGAAGCACGGTGTAACTGTCATAGATGAACCGGTTAGTAAAATCCAGCACAAGAATGGCTGGGTGGAAAAAGTGATTTTCAAGGACAACAAAGCAATAGCATTTGATGCCGTATATGCAGCAATCCCTTTTAGGCAGCATTCAAGTATTCCTGTTGAGTTGGGCTGTGACTTGACTGAACAAGGGCATATTGTCGTTGACAATTTTCAGAAAACAACTATTAAAGGGGTTTTTGCATGCGGCGATAATACGAGTATGATGCGATCCGTTTCCAATGCTGTAGCAGCGGGCAATTTAGCGGGAGCAATGGTCAATAAAGAATTAGTTGAAGAAAACTTCTAATATAAACTTGCAAGATCGTAGCCAGCCACAACAAATTTAATCTCAACTTCATTCGGAAGCGATCTGAGATGAACGCTTCCGAATGAAGAACTTTTTAAGAGCCATTGTGCTTAGCCCAACTTAAGCAGACATTTTTCTCAGTAGAAGTTCGAACGGACCATGTTTAAATCTTTTGGCCCAAAGTTTACTGAAATAGTAACTGCATGCAAAATAGAGAAGCGAAATAATAAATATGAGCATCGGGGATAGTGACTTGGATGGATTGATCTTGGCAAAGTATCCCTGATTTATCATACATGAGAAGAAAACTAACCCGATTGTTAGATGGGAAATATAATGTGTTAATGTCATTTGTCCCGTTTTGGCCAAATCGTTTGCAAATTTGTGATGTGCAATAAATTTGCTGATATACATGAACGAAGCAATTAACATTAATCCAAATCCTATTGTACTGATTAAAAAGGGTAGAAAAGGGGGGAGATAATCTGCATTCAGAAAAAAATCAATCTCAGGAGTTATCAGATTTTTGGGAATACATTGCAATAGTTGGATCAATAAGTACATGACTAGTCCGACAGCAAATGTTTTCCTCTGTATACTTAAATTCGTCCAGTCTAGTTTTGCCAGGTACATTCCGGTAATAAAATAACTCATCCAAGGGAAAACAGCATTCCAGCCATTAAAGAAAGAGTTTCGTATAAAACCAGCTAAAGTCCACATATCTTTATATTCCAGTGTGTCAAAATTCCATCCTGTTTCATAGGGAATCCAAAGAAGTAGCAGGTGGAAGACGAGGGCAAAGATAATTGCGCCGTAGATATATTGTTTTTTATCGCGGAAAAGGAAAAAGGAGGCAATGAACATATAAAACCCGTAAAAATGTAGAATATCCGCTGGCCACCAGATCGCGAGTACTAATCCCAAAACAAATAAAAATCCGGCCCGTTTAAGTACAATATATTTCTGGTTTAGCTGCTCTTCAGCGGTGCCAAATGCCTGTTTTTTTGTCATCAGGGTTAATCCCATACCTGCTAACATAACAAATATAGTGCTTGAGTTACCGCTAAAGAGGGAGAGGAATTGTCCCTGCCAACTGGTATCGTTGTGGTCTGCAAACACCATGTTAAAATTTACGATATACATCCCAAAGATTGCATACGCTCTTAGTAAGTCAAATCCTATAAATCTCGTTTTTTCTGCCATGACAATTGTTTTCAAAATGTTATGCAAATTTTGAAAGATGTGTTAACATGGCATTTGACTTAAGTCAAATAATCAGTATTTGATTTTTGCGCGGATTCTGCTTAAGGTTTCTAATGAAATGCCAAGGTAAGATGCGATATAGGTAAGGGGAACCTGTTGTACAATATTGGGTTGATCTCTCAGGAGCTGTGAATAACGCGTGGAAGCATCAAGTGTATGAAAATCAAAAAGTCTTTTTTCCAGCCACATGGTGTAATACTCAGTCATCAGGAGATCGAGCTCCATTAAAGCCGAAAATTGACCTTTTATACGCTGGAAAGAGCTGTTATCAATTGATGATACCCTAACATCTGTGACCGCTTGTATAAACTCTTGGCTGGGCTGTTGGGTTACATAACTGCTAAACGCAACGGCGAGGTCATTCTCAAAGAGCAGTTCAGTCGTTAGCTCTTTGTTCTCGTTCAAATAAAATTTTCTTGCGATACCGGATTCGATCCAAAAGCTATATCGGCAGACCTCACCCTGATAGAGTAGAAAATCACCCTTTTTATAGGTTTTTATTTTTGAGACAGCCTCGAGTGCACTGAGGGTGTCCCCGTCGAGCTGTTCTATAATGCTGTTGATCTTAAGGAGATGTTCATTCATAGGTTACTGATAAGCATAGCCACGACCTGGATTCTATTTAACCTGTTGAACGGCTCCGGTTCTACTTGCCGTTTCTCTGCCCCATAGTGCAATAGATTCCAATAGAGGGATAAGTGTCCTGCCAAATTCCGTAAGTTCATAATCGACCTTTAAAGGCGCTTTGTCCGTGTGTACTGTCCGAGTGACCAAGCCGTCTGCTTCCAGCTCTTTCAGCTGTAGGCTCAATGTACGTTCGGTAATCATTGGACATTCTTTTCTCAGTTCATTATAACGTTTTTTTTCAATTAAATGAATGAGGATGACTGCTTTCCATTTTCCGCCTATGTATTTCATTGTCAGGCTGGTACTGCATGGGTATTGTTTGTTGTCTATCAAATACATCTGTTACTATCAACTTTGACCGTTATTGCAAATATATAGCACTATATTTAAGTTTGCAACTATAAAAAATATAGTTAATTTAAAATTATATGTTATGGCATTTATAGAAACAGCAAAACAACGTTATACAACAAAAAAGTATAATTCAACAGAAAGAATTTCAGCGGACAAGATTGCTGAGCTAAAAGAAATACTTCGCCTGAGTCCATCATCTATCAATAGTCAACCCTGGAAGTTTTTCTTTATTTCAGATGGAGAGACAAAAACAAAATTAGCAGAAGCATCCTATTGGAATGCAGAGAAAATTAATGAGGCAAGTCATCTGGTCGTCTTTAGTGCTCTTAACGATGTGCACCGATTCGAGGAGCAGATCAACAGCACGCTTCCCGAGGGATCGATAAATTATTACCATCGATTTTTAAAATCACAGGGGGAACAACATGTGCAATCCTGGATGAAACAGCAGGTGTATCTTTCTTTGGGATTTTTTCTTGCTGCCTGTGCGTCAAATAATATTGATGCAACACCAATGGAGGGAATTGAAAATGATCGTTATGATCAAATCTTGGGGCTCGAGCAATACCATACATTATTTGCCGTCGCCATTGGCTATCGGAATGTGGAGGATTCAAATCAACCTAGCATAACAGCCAAATCACGTTTGAATATGGCGGATATTATTCAGGCAATATAGTTCTCTTAATAGCAATAGGGACGGCCAAAAAACTCGGTCATCCCTATTGTTCTTTAATTTTGTTCGTAACCTCAATCGTCTTCTTTCAGCAATTCAATTTCAGTAGAATCGCACTTTTGCGAGATCTTGTTGCCGGATATGGTTAAGGTAGACTAATCTTCTTTCCTTGCTCAGGAAAAATATAATTTACTTTTAAAGGATTGTTTTTTAAGAGCTCCTTTTTGATGATTTCTGGATTATCTCTTGTTGGTTTTCGGTGGGTGACCACGATGTTTAATCCTTTTAAATCATTTTGCCCGATCTTATCTTTTAGTTTGTTTAACTCCTCCAATAACAGATTAGGGGTAAGGTGACCGAACAGCAGGTTTTCGGCTTGGCTATTGGGAAAAGACACCTCAATTAATATCGTGTTTAATTGACCTTTTTTGATCAATGGCGCAATATTTTTCCAAAGATTGTCAAGTCGGTCAGCCTTTTCAACTCGGTCGGCACCTGTATCTCCGAGATAGAGTAGATAATGATCATGATGGCGCACCAGCACAGCACTGCTTTTATATGGATTTACATGGCTTAATTCGTATGCCGTCAGGAAGAAAGGGGTATTTTGTGCCGCAAGTTCTATTCCTTCTTGCAATTCACTGTAATGATATTTTCCAAGAATTGGTTTTTGACCCTGATCAGCAAAATTAATCCAGGTATCGTTTATAAAATAGTGGTTTTGCAAAATTTGAAGTACAGGAGCAAGGGCAAAAATATTCTTTTTGCTATCTGCCGGAGAATTGATAATCAGACCCGATAGATGATCTAAATGACCATGAGAAATAAAATACCCTTTTATTTGATTGTGTAGTATCGTTTCTTCTGTTCCATGGAGACTTTTTAGCTGAATGGCTTTTCGTATCCCGGTATTTATTGTACCGGCATCAAGACAGAGAAATGCGGTGTCCTTTGGTGTCCCAACCAGGTAGGCCGATAGATTATCCTCTTGCTCACCACCATATATACCTAAAGGGATTAATTCGAAATGTTGCGCTTGGGAGGAAATACATACAAAGAGTGCAACAAAAGAAAGTAATATTTTTTTCATACCATATTAAACTAAAAACCCATCCTTAAACAAGGATGGGTCAAATTTACATTATTTTTTACTTATTGATTGAAGCGATAACGGACGCCAAGTTGAATTCTCCAACGCGATGTTTCGTCAACACTATTTGAGAAAGTACTGGTCAATGGAATCTGATTCGTCGCATCTAAATAAGGGAAAGAAAAAGTTGGTTGGCCTTCCGCATTGAGTCCTTTATAATTTAGGATACCATTCGCCTTATTGGCAAATTGTGCCACACCCCAACTTTTATTGATCATATTTCCAAAATTGAATACGTCGAATGTAAGTTGTAATTGATGTTTTTTTCCACCCGCATTTAAGAATACATCCTGAGCAACACGGATATCAAGCGTACCGATCATTTTTCCGACCAAGGCGTTGCGTTTCGCGTATTGACCCCGGTGTGCATTCAGGTAGCTATCCTGATTGATATAGCCATTCAATTGTGACCACAGTTGATCTGGCGTACGCATATCTTTGTCATTATCACCTACCAATGCAATTTCCGCCTTATTGTTTGGAATATAAATCAAATCGTTACCAGACAGACCATCATTATTTAGGTCGCCTCCATAAGTATAAGAATAGCGTGGGCCATCCTGCAATTGATAAAATAAGGAGAATGTCGTTCCCAAATGATCAAAATACTCTTTCCGGTAAGAGAAGTTGGCAATAAATCTGTTTTTTACCAGGTAAGTTGAATAGGAGAGGTCCGCATTATTCGGGTTTCCGGATACATATCGATCCCGCCACATCGATTGTGCGATAGAACCGCCGTCGTTAACGGATCTTGAATCTGTATAGGTATAACCGATATTAGCAAAAAATCCACCTTTAAATTCTTTGGATAATGTTCCTGTCAGCGTATAGCTATATCCTTTTGAAGTATTGGACATGACGATCGCATCCGAAATATTTGGATTTTCAGGAGTAGGTTTCGCAGCACCATATATACGCGGTGTCGTATAACGCATACGGTTATCGGCACCGGTTAAAGCTGTACCATCTGTCGTATTTAGATTGACATTTCGGAAATAAACAGAATTGATATCCTTGGAATACATTGCCTCAAATGTACCAATGACTCCACCCGGCAATTTTTGGTCTACGGCAAGATTTGTACGCCATAGCTGCATAAATTTGAAGTTATTGGCCGTAACAGCAAGGTTATAACTCGAATTGTTTGCCGCAGTCTGGTGGTTCACATTGCGATAGGCATCCACATCCGGCGTGAAAGGACGATTGGTTGGCTTGTCTATTGTTTCAGAGCCAAACATAACACCATTGTTGCCAGCTTGGTTGGAGATCCATACCAATGGCGGACGACCGGTAAAGATCCCTGACCCCCCACGTATTTGAGTTTGATTCGTTCCATTGACGTTCCAGTTAAATCCAATACGGGGCGACCATAGAATAGTTCCTTTAGGGTATTTTGAAACATCAATTTTTTCGCCCTGATCAAAGGTCAATTTGCTGACATTATCATTTTTTAGATTGCTAGGTGATGATAAGTGGGTGTAATCAGCCCGTAGCCCAGCGGTGAGTTTAAAATTATTGTTTACAGCAAAGGCATCCTGCACATACAGACCAACCATATTGGCAGAAACCTCAGCATAAGGGAAAGATCCATCAGCCAATACCGAATACTGTATCTGGTATTTGGTCGCATTTGAAACGTCTTTTTTAGCTGAATTATAAAAATCGTCAAGACTGGCAAAAGTATAAGCTCCATAGTAGTTTGGTGCAAAACCATTTTTTGTCCGATAATTTTCAAAGTTAGCTCCCAGTGTGATTTCATGCTTACCAGCGTATATATTGAAGTTGTTGGTGGCTTGAAAAACTTTCGTTTTTAGGCTGTTAAATGCAGTAAAAGGTTCATAGCCAAAAGCCGTCATGCTACTTCCATCCGGATTCATAATGTCTACCAAAGGGAATGGCTGTCCACCTTTAGATTCTCTGTAGTCGTCCATCACATTATAGCCTACGGTCAGGGAGTTGGAATATTTGCTACTGATACGCGTACGCAATTCCAGATTCACATTATCCATATTATTGTTGATACCGTAACCCGCTGAACTGAATGGTAGACTGATATTTGAGGGTTGTCTATTATTTTTTGGTGCGCCGCTATTTGACGGTAGGATATCCCGATAGGAGCGGAAATAAAAGTATTTGGCACTCAGCGTATTTTTGGAGTCGATGTTGTAATCTAATTTGATCGAAAACTTGTCACTGCGTGTATCCAAAGGATAATCCTGATAAGAACCTGGGTTGTATCCGATAGATTTGAGATAGATTGCTAGATCATCTAGTTTTTCGGCAGAGACGGTTGATACGTTCGGACCGGTGTTGCCTCCGCGTGAAGCGATAAAGTTTGTTCCGGGATCTACCCTTCGCTCAATTTCCCCACTGGCAAAAAAGAAAAGCTTATTTTTAATAATTGGGCCGCCGACTGTAAACCCATATCCTTTGAGGTTAAAATTATTGACAGGAGCTTTCAGACCTGCCGAATTATACTTATTGACCAGATCCTGATTTCTGAAATAGTAGTTTAATGAACCCTGTATCTCATTTGTACCACTTCGGGTGACAGCATTAATTGCAGCACCTGTGAAGCCATTCTGTCTCACATCGTAGGGAGCGATATTAACCGAGATCTCTTCAAAGGCATCCATGTTGATCGGTTGCGAGTTTGTCTGGCTTCCAATTGTCCCCTGTAGTCCAAAGGCATTGTTAAATAATGCGCCATCAATGGTGAAGTTGTTCGCGAGATTGCTTCTTCCTGCAAAGGAAGGATTGCCATATTGCATTGAAAATTGAGGTGTCAGCTTGACGAAATCTGTAAAACTCCGGTTGAGTGTTGGTAGATTCTGTATTGCTGTACGTGAGATATTCTGCGAAGCTCCAGTTCGACCTGAATTGAAGACCTTTCCCTGTCTTGTGCCCACGACAACGACTTCTTCCAAAAGCCGATCATTGGCGATCATTTGAATATCAAGTGTTGAACTTTGTCCCAATGCCAGTTTTTCTACTTGCTTGACATTTGGAGTATGACCTAAATAAGTTACAGTGATTTGATAATGACCACCGATACGCATATTCGGAAGGTTATAACGGCCATCGTTTCGTGATGAAGTCGTGTATTTTGTCCCAGATGGTAAATGGATAGCTTCAATTGTTGCACCATTGATAGGCGTGTTGCCCGCTCTGACTGTTCCGTTTAGGGCAGAGGTAGTTTCATTTTGCGCATAGGTAATCGATGTACCAATTGTGCTTAGCAAAATGCTGGTAATCAAATGTTTTCTCATTTGTTTAGTAGCTGTTTAAATGACTAGGTGATTTTTTAAACCGCGGTAAAGGTAGTGCTGTATTATTGATTTTAGGTTAAGTAAGTATTATTTAAATGTTTCGGAGGATGGTGCTAAAAGGCGATTTTTCCATCGCGATATAGGTTGATCGCTGCATTTAAAATAGTTCTGATGGTCTCCAGTGGAAGATCCTCATTTGGATTGACAGGAAAGACCTTCATCCGCGAACGTGTTCCGGTTTCGAGCTCAGGATAATCCAGATATTTTCCTTCTACCATCAGCAGATAAGGATATTTTGTTTTTTTGTCAGTCCACAGGTAACAAAATGCTTTGTTCTTATAGCAAAAACAAGGCATCCCATATTTTACCGTTTCCCTGATTTCTGTATCCTGCTGAAGAATAATATGCTTTAGTGCCAACAGACAGCTCTTATTGGGTTCTTCCTGACTTAAATAAAACTGGTTGAGTTCTTGCATATTTATCGATTTCTGTACTGCTTTTTTCCAAACGGATTAATTTTTATTGACAGGTTTTCCGTTTAAACAAAGATACATTACACCTGACTTTTTTATCATATCTTTCACCGTTTTTTTGAGAGTTTTGTATCTTCAGATCCATTAGTTTATAGTAAGCCATGAATCCATTAATCCAGCAGTTCAGAAGATATGGGCATCTCAATGAAGCCGCCGAAAAGGAGATCGAACAAAGGATCAACTATTTTTCGAAGCGTAAGGGAGAACATTTTCTAAAAGAGGGCCAGCATGTATCCAGTTATTTTGTATTAAGTAAGGGTCTGATTCGTGCCTATTTCTTTAAAAATGGACGGGAGCTCAACAGCTGGTTTGGTGAAGAAAATCAAATTTTTGGATCGATATTACCTGTATATACTGAAAAACCTTCCTTTGAGAATATTCAGTTTCTTGAAGATTCGGAGGTCTATGCAATTGCTGTGGATGATCTGAATGAACTCTATCGTAAATATCCGGAGTTAAACCTTATTGGGAGAAAAATTGCGGAGGAGGTATGTATTGTCTTGGAGGAACGTATTATCTCTTTGCACACCGAATCTGCTATAGAACGTTACCAGTCGCTGATCAAGTTGCAGCCAAATTTGTTAAATCGAGTCAATCTTGGTCACATTGCATCCTATTTGGGAATTACACAGGAGACTTTGAGTCGTATCAGACGTTAAGGAACGATTTTGATATAGATCAAAAAATGCAGTCAATCAAGTCACTACTTTTGTAGCGGATCATTTAAATAATTGAAAATGAATTGGATTGCATTAATTATCGCTGGTATTTTTGAAATTGGTTGGCCTTTAGGATTGAAGATGGCGCAACAACCAGATGGCAATAAATTTGGTTGGATTATATTGGCTGTTGTCTCGATGACTATCAGTGGAGCACTATTGTTTTATGCGCAAAAGGCTATCCCAATCGGTACAGCCTATGCGGTTTGGACTGGTTTAGGTGCTGTCGGTACATTGCTGGTCGGGATATTCTTCTTCGGCGATTCAGCAAACGTCTTTAGACTTTTGTCGGCGACCTTAATTGTGGCGGGTATTGTAGGCTTAAAAATATTTTAATAACAATCAGGGATTTTGATATCACTTTGCATATAAATAGGAGTGATATCAGAATCCTTTCTCTTTACTGGAAAAACTAACTCTTTATATTTCCCATATACTGCATGAATTTGAATAAATCCTATTTTTTTACCTAAAAAATCAACAATTTAGTTTAAAACCTGCTATAAAAGAGGATGTTGGGATGATTTTTGTTGCGTACATAAATTATGAGGCAAGAATTGGCAGATAAGATAGCATTGTATAGTAAACGGTACGGCTTGTTTATGCATCCCGACTATGTGAGCTTTGCCCGCGATACAACAAGGCTGTTAATTCGTAACGAATGCCTGCGAGTAGGGGATATAAAAATATATCAGGACTATGTTGCCTCCCATTATCCCGAAGATCTCCCTTGGGAAATGAAACAATACCAAGAAGCGTCCAAGGCTTTGATAAAAATGGATAAAGTAGCCGCTATAGCCTGGGTCACAACAAATCAAATTAATCTTTTCGAATCTGATATTTTTATTGATGATGAAGACGCGATTTTACGTCCGATCCAGTTTAAGAACGATGAGGTGTTGCGTTACAATTTTAATACATTGGAAGAACTGATTTATAATCATCAATTACCCGATGACTTATTCCGCAAAAACAGGGCGTACTTTTGGATAGATGCCCGCATCGATTTGCGATGATGGTGCTGAAGGGCAATAGAGCTGTCTATAATGATACTTTCCAAAAGCATTTTTAAGAAAATACTTTTGGAAAGCTGTAAAAAGTACTAATCTGCCTGTAAGACAAATACCTCATTATTATTTCCAAGAGATACGGTTGGAAATTTCTTGTTAAAGTCAATCCTCACATCTCCTTTGCCCACTGTACCGTCACCATTGGAATCCCATTCCAAAGCGACGTAATATTTTATGGGATCAGTTTCGTTAACTGCCGGTTTGATTAATTTGTAATGATTTTTTGGAAGATCCAATTTGATCTCAAACGGTAATTCACTTTGTTTAAAGCTTTTTTCAGCTATTATCGTTGCTGGTACATCAGCAATGTTTGCAGCCACAGCATAGAGGGTAATTTTACCAGAAGGATTTTTGATGGTAACGGGATTGGAATTCAGAAGTTTTACCGATACACTGTTTTTAGTTGAATCCATTTTTTCTTTATGTTGGATTGTTGAACAGCTGCTGCTTATAAGCGCAACAGATAGTAATGATATGATAGATTTGATCATAGTAATTTTTATTTAAATGTTTGAAAAACTATACTAATTTATAGTATGAAATATTATAATTTGAAAGATATACCAACATTGGCGATACCCAGATATCCGAAACCAAATTCACCATATACACCAATTTTATTACCATAACGAATACCGAATGGTGAAGCTTGGTAGGATAGTGCGCCAAAGTTGTCGGAGTTCTCTTTTTGACGGTTGTGGTATTGGGCATAACCAACAGCACCCTTACCGTATAAGTTCAATTTGCCCCTGTCCAGATACAGATATTTTGCGTTTACCAGTCCACCATAAGTGCTCCATTTGGAATCTCCAAGATCATCCTTGTAACGGACTGTATTTTTTCCATAAAAACCGTCGATTCCCACTGAAAATCGTTGTGTTAAATTGAGCGAGTATCCTGCGGAAATAGCACCGGTACCCTCGGTACTTTCCACTCTTCTGCCCACGATCCCCATTGTAATCCAATCTCCCAATAGTGTTCCAATTTCTTGGACAGGTACAAGCCCATAGCCAACTCTGATTTCAGATTTTCTTTGCGGGATTTCCTGTCCGTAGCCTTTTAATTGCGCGAGTGCAATAAGGCAAATCATGATCATTTTTTTCATTTAATATATGTAGAAGCCACGATTTTGGTGACTCTCTAATTCTTAACGTGGTTGGAATTTAATTCGCTACATTGATGTTTAACAAATATTTTATTTCTTTTGTTTTTGTTTTTTTGAATTTTAATTCTGATATATAGGTGTGTTACTGAATATTGCTGTAATCAGATGTCAATAAAGAAGATAAAATCTATAGGTATTACACTGCTGAACATAGTAAACAGGCTATTGTCTAACAGCTCACTCGTCAAATCGTATCACTGGGATTAATCCTGATTCTACCTGGAAAATCGATTGGTCAATTTCAATTTTTGTCTGTGCGACTACAGGAGAGGCAATTACAAAGAAAAGTAATAGGTTAAATAATGATTTGCTTGTGTTCATGTACTTAGCGGTCAGTTTTTATATATGAAGCGGATAATTCCGGAATTGTTTGAAAATTCAAAAGTCCTTCGTTCATACAAGAACGAAGGACTTTTGAGGCTATATGCAGGGGTGATTATAATTGTTTTATCTTTAGATTTCTAAAGGATACACCCCTTGACCAGTCTTGAAGAGCGAGCTTGCCACTAACATGTTGACCGAATTCCGGAAAATCTTTGAAAGTACTATGTTTTACCAGATCCTTCCATTTTTGCGAATTGAAATCCATTTCAGCTGTGACTTTACCATTCAGATAGAAGGTTATTTTACCGTCTTTTTGTACAATGCTTGATTGGTTCCAATCATCTTTAGCTTTGGTGCTGACAAAATTTTGTTGTGGTAAAAACGTGTAGAGACAGCCAGCACGTTTCAATGGTTTGTCAAAGTCAGGGTGCGAATCTGCGAGCAATTGATATTCAGGGCCAGAGTGATAAGTCGCATTGATATCCGGCTGTTCCTGTACATTGACAAAAACGCCACTGTTACCTTCCTTTTCCAGTTTCCATTCAAATTTGAACTCATAATTCTTATAGTCAGTGTTGGATACAAGATCATATTTTTGACTTTCGTTGTTTGGATCGCAATAGATCGTACCATTCCGCACCAACCAGGCAGTAGGTGCTTTTTTCTCATTGTTGTAGGTATGCCAATTGTTCAGGGTAGTGCCGTCAAATAGGAGTTGCCAACCTTCTTTTTGTTCTTCCTCAGTCAATGTATTTGGAGCGCTCGCCTCCTTATTACACGAATAAAATAGACAGCTGATACAGGCAGCCACTGCAATTTTTTTGAATAGGTTTAAGTTTATCATTGTTTAAAGTTTGTTGTACATGAATGTTTTTAGGAACCTGATACACTAAAATAAATTTTAATGTTTGCTTTCCATTATAAATACAGGCTCTTATGCAAATTTGTTACAGAGGAAGCCGATGTAGCGAACTACTTTTCAGCGGAAATAATCAACATCATCGGCCTTCTCAATTCATCACCCATTGCCGGAAAATTTTCGAGCATTTCTGTACTAGGTTCAGGTTCAACACAAGCGTTTATTTTAAATCCACTTTGTAGAATGCTACTGAGATAAGAAGTAATTGTTCTATGGTACTTTAGAACCGTATTTCCTAAAAATGTTGTCTCTCTGGCCCCTATGAGAAAATAGTTGTCTACAGGCCAATAGAGTTTGTCTCCATCTTTGTCGTAGATCCAATCTTGGTTGCCTTGCGCGGTAAAAACAGGATGCTCTATCGAGAATAAAAATTGCCCTCCAGGTTGGAGCCAATTGTAAATATTCCGACAGAGTGCATCAAAGTCTTTTATGTAATGAAATGCCAAAGAACTGATCACCAGATTAAATTGTCCGGATCTGAAAGTAAGCTCTTCAATTGCATTTCGTTGATATTCGATTCCTTCCAGTTTATTGATCTCGTTGGCCTTCTCCAGCATTTTTTCGGATAGATCTACGCCAATAACAGATTTTGCGCCATTTTCAATCACATATCGACAATGCCAACCATATCCACAGCCTAAATCGAGCACAGCATTGTCCCTCAGGTTGGGTAAGAGCTTTTGAAATTCATGCCATTCGCCAGCTCCCAATAAGCCTTTCTGTGACCGATACATTTTGCTATATTCTTCGAAAAATTGTGGATCGTCGTATTTATTTTCTTGCATCTAATTGTTGCGCGTTAAGTTTGCTCCCTATTCTTGATTGCCTAATTTACAGATTATTCATGTTTTTTGTTTTTATTACGCTTATTTTTTGCGTAGTAATACGATTTGTTATTAAATTAATGGCATGGTTGATAAAAGTTTTATGACAAGTTTTGGTGTACTGGAACGCAGCGAAGGTCCAGAGGAAACATCCGTGTGGTCTACCCGGATTGTTGTGGACAACCGTTTTTTTGATGGAGAAATTCCGCTTTATATACTAACCAAAGCAGAAAAACCAAGTGATAACATGCTAAGGCTTGCCGAAGCTATTCTTGGTCATATGGAGCGTTATCTCGAAACTGGAATATCCTTTTTGAAGAGAACATTGACCGAACAAGCTATTGATTTCAAAATAAGCGGTAGGGAAAGGGAGTATCTAGTGAGGGAGATCGAAGAGTTCCCAGTGGATCTCCCCGAAGTTATTCTTTACGATGACGAGGAGGAATGGGTGCTGCGTTTTGCTGAAGGTTTATTTAGCATTTGTGATCCTTATGGTATCAATATAAATTTTTCTTCTGATAAGCCAATCTCGGTAGACAACTTAGAAGATAGTGAGGAAATCTAATTTTCCTTAGCGACGGACCAATGCTCACCTGAGAAAAACACCGTGTTGGTCATCAATCAATCAATCAATCAATCAATCAATCAATCAATCAATCAATCAGCCGTTGACAGGGACTGTATCCCTCATTTTGGATAGTTCCTCTCACAAATCAATTCTCATTTTGATAAAATAACCCTGTCATTCTGATAGGATCTAGCAATTTTGATTTTAGTCTTTTCTTTTTAAATCTATTGTCTTTTAGTGTTTTACGTTGTTCGTGAGAACTGTGGAATATTGTTTGGCATATAGGGGCAACGTATATAAAAATGAAGATGATTAGAAAAATAAAAGAATCGGCACAGAGCCCGCCCACATTGAAGCTGATATACCGACCGCGGATGATATGACATCTCCAAGAATGAAAATAATAGTTCAAGAATCTTTAATAATCCACAGCAAAGTGAAAACACGAGTACTGATAATAACTGGAATACTTTGCTTTTAGTTATGCTTTAAAATCTGATGGATTCCTTTGAGAGAAACTAAGAAAATACAAAGTAGAATAACACTTAAGTTAACGTTAGCCATGAAAGATTTAAAAGAAAATCAGGAGCAGCAGTCGCCCCGAAAATTGTCTATGGATCGCATAGCGAAGGTTGTGATGATCATCTTGATCCTTACCATGATCTATTAGCTGTATCTCGGTTAAATTTTGAAAATACAATCGCGATATCAGCCTTTGGCGATAGAATATAGCCGGAATAGCCATTATGTCGAGTATACAATGGACTGCAGTCCTTAGCCGGAGTAAAACGAATCTAGGTGATAGCAGAATAACAATGATGGGAAAATAAATGCCAAAACGTAGCTATACGAATAGAATAAATGACAATCAAAAATTAAATAAATGAAGAAATTAACCCTGTTGACCTCCCTCGTACTTGGGTCAACAACATCACTATTTGCACAGGAAGACACAACAAAAAATAACCCGCTTTCATTCAACGGATATGTGGAAGCTTATTATATGCGGGATTTCAATAATCCTCTTGGAAATACACGTCCGGGTTTTGTTTACAGCCATAACAGGAACAATGAAGTGAATATTAATCTGGCCTTGCTAAAAGCTACCTATAATACGGAGAACACGCGGGCCAATGTAACCTTGGCAACAGGTACCTACATGAATGCCAACTATGCGGCGGAGCCTGGAGTATTGAAGAATATCTACGAAGCCAATGCCGGTGTACGCATCTCAAGGAAGCATAATTTATGGATTGATGCCGGTATTTTCTCTTCCCATCTGGGTTTTGAAAGTGCCATTGGAAAGGACAATTGGACAGTGACAAGAAGCCTTTTTGCCGATAATTCGCCCTATTTTGAAACCGGCGCAAAAATATCTTACACCTCTGCATCTGGAAAATTATTTCTTAGCGGACTTGTATTAAACGGTTGGCAACGTATACAGCGTGTCGATGGCAATAGTTTGCCTGCCTTCGGACATCAGCTTGTATATAAGCCGACCGATAATTTAACCATCAATAGTGGATCTTTTATCGGCAGTGATAAAGCGGATAGTGTCAGACAGATGCGTTATTTTCATAACTTATATGCTATTTATCAGCTAAATAAACAGGTCGGATTCACGGTGGGTTTTGACATCGGTGCGGAGCAAAAGGAAAAAGGGAGCAGCAAATACAATGTCTGGTATACCCCGGTATTAATTGCACGTTATACAGGAGCCGATAAATTCAGCCTTACTGCTCGAGGTGAATACTATCAGGATAAAAAGGGTGTCATTATCTCTACCGAGGCAAAAAATTGGTTCCAAACATTTGGCTACTCGCTCAATGCGGATTATGCAATTCTCCCCAATGTACTTTGGCGGACAGAAATACGTAATCTGAACAATAAAGAAGCAATCTTCCTAAATCGGAATAATAGTTTGGTAAAAAATAGCACAACGGCTGTTATGGCACTAACTGTTAGTTTCTAAATAAAAACAAACCTTGCTGTTGGATCAATAGACAACAGCAAGGTTTTGGAAATGAAGCGCAAAAAATGCTGCACCCCATTTTCAGTTGTATAGTTATGTCTCAGCTGCAAGAGCGGATAGAGGTATAAGTCTCAATAAAACAAATACGGAGTCGGACAGATCATTTAGTGTAAAATGCATGTTATACCCCGTATCGGTTAAAGTTGATCTATTAATTGTTGACCAATGCCATTGCGCCATCACTATAACGAGCACCCACATTCGGGTATTTCCGAAGTATTTCTTCGATAGCGTTTAGATCCGAATCCGACAATTGTACTTCGATGGCACCTACGTTTTCTTCTAGATACTTTCTTTTTTTCGTGCCTGGAATTGGAATGATGTCATTCCCCTGAGCGAGCACCCAAGCCAGCGCCAATTGTATTGGCGAACATTGTTTATCTTGAGCTAAAAGCGCAAATTCAGCAATCAAACGAGCGTTATTTTCCGCATGTTCTCCTTGATTGCGGGGAAGTGTCCTTCTGAAATCGTCTGCTGCCAGACTATCTAAATTTAAGGCATTGGAAAATAAACCTCTGGCAAGTGGTGAATAGGGGATTAAACTGATACCCAAATTACGTACAGTCTGTAGTATTTCTTTTTCTACATCACGTGTTAGCAGAGAATATTCACTTTGCAGTGCCGCAATGGGATGAACCGCATTGGCTTTGATGATCGAAGCCGGCGATGCCTCACTCAGTCCAAGATATCTTACTTTTCCTTCTTTGACCAGTTCCGCCATAGCGCCTACAGTATCTTCGATCGGGATATTCGGATCCACTCGATGTGCATAATACAGATCTATGGTATCGATGCGAAGTCTTCTGAGACTATTTTCTACAGCAATTTTTATCCAGGCAGGTGATCCGTCAAAATAGGTGTTTGCGGTGCCGCTTGGTCCTGCCTGTCCATCCTTGAAACGAAAGCCAAATTTGGTTGCAATAAATACCTTGTCACGATTGGGAACCAGAACTTTTGAGATCAATTCTTCGTTGGCGCCATTGCCGTACATGTCCGCTGTATCCCAGAAGTTTACGCCAAGGTCCAATGCCCTTTCAAGTGTAGCAATACTCTCTTTTTCGTCTGTAGGTCCATAGGCAAAACTCATTCCCATACAACCTAATCCAATAGCAGATAACTGTTCGTTTGTTGTTCCGAGATTTCTATATTTCATAACTGTTATATTTTGTTCAATACAAAAGTAGCGAAGGTATACGGTGTCTTACTTAAGACAATCAAACAGATAATTATATTATTCAAACAGTCGTCATCCGTAATTGGTTTGGTGACATTCCAGTATGTTTTTTGAAAAAGTTCGTAAAATAAGAAGGGTATTCAAAACCTAATTTATAAGCGATATCGGCGATATTCCAATTGGTATGCAGTAGCAATGCCCGCGCTTCCTGCGCAATGCGGCTGGCGATATGTGCACTTGTGGTTTTACCTGTTGTTTCTTTTACAGAACGGTTCAGGTGATTGATATGCACCGAAAGGGCATGGGCATAATCCCCTGGGCTTTTCAGCTGCAAACCAGTATCCAATGTGTTTACTGGGAATTGACGTTCCAGGAGTTCCAAAAATAGACTCGATACACGGGTAGATGCGTTGGTATATGCACCAAACTCCTGAGCAGGACTTGACTTCATTGTCTCATGGATCAATAGATGCAGGTAGCTGCGCAAGACATCGTCTTTATGTGCATAATCTGAATTCATCTCAGACAACATTTTTTTGAAAATTGTTGAGATTTCATCCAGTTGTTCTGTGTTTGGAAAATAAATTGGGTTGCTCCCAATTTTAAAAAGGGGAGAATCCTTTAAACTCTCTATGCGTTCACTATGTTGAATAAATTCTTCCGTAAAGACACAATACCATCCAGATTGTGCCGTAGACTCCGGTTCCCAGGCGTAAGGTACGACCGGATTGGCAAATAACATCGCCGGTCGATCGATCTGTATCCATTTATCAGCATAATATAATTTGCCCCGACCTATAATCAATGAAGTTTTATAGAAATCACGACGGTTATAAGGGGAGATTACTGTACAGGATTCTCGGCTAAACACATTGAAGTGACCAATGCCCGTATTATTAAGCGGTAAGTCTAGGTTCGCAAAGCCCGGTTGTCTTTTGTAGAAATCTGTTACACTTTCAGCTGAGTTCATACTACTAAATTATAAAATTCGTTTTACAAACCACGGTCATTTACAGTTCAATTTTATCGGCGGAATTGCTGATAACTTCCGTGTCTCTCAAATAAATAAGAGACTAGTCCGCCCGTATAAACAATTCGCAGCATAGTAGAGAAGGGGTAAAATTGTGCCAAAATTTAGGAAGTGCAAAAAACTTTTTGGCACAATTTTACCCCTGTGATTTATTGAATTACAAGCTGTTTTTCTGTGAAAAGTGGATTTATTGCTTTTAATCGCATGATTTGTAGCATTGGTTTATCGCGGGTGAATTTAGGAGGAAACCAAGATCCCTTAAAGGAAAAGTAAATTCCCCTGGGAGAATGCTGTGTCTCCTTCGGAGGAAACCAAAATCCCCTAAGGGAAAAGTAAATTCCCCTGGACGAATCCTGCGTCCCCCGAAGGAAAAAATGAAAATAAGAACGATTTTCTAGCCGTCCTTAATAGCTGCTTTAATCCTTTTAAAAAGCTTCATCGACAAAAGAGGCAAAAGATTTAGGTGATCTTTTAAGCACACGGTCAATGCCATCGCCTAAGGATTGATTTCTTCCATCGAGAATCTCCGAAAATGCAAATACAAGATGCTGAGCAACAGCCGGGGGTAGACCATGTTGCAGTAACAGTTCCAAATAACTTTGTTTATCCAATTCACGGTAGGTAATAGGGCTGCCGATTTTTTTTGAAATGATTGCTACGGCATCTCGAAAAGTGTAGAGTATATCACCGGTCACTTCATAAACTTGATTATCGTGGATAGGCTCTAATAAGGATGCGACAACGACGTCCGCAAGGTCGTCAAGATCAACAAATGGCTCGCCGGCCTGTCCTGCCATAAAAACAACTTCTCCTGTTTTTATACCATGAGCAAAATGTCCCTCGGTAAAATTCTGATTGAACCAGGCCGAACGAACAATAGTCCAGCGAAGACCAGAATGTTGGATCACATTCTCGCAAGCAATCACAGAATCTTGGCCTCGGCCTGATAGCAATACAATCTTTTTAATATTAGCTTTGTATGCATGTTCAGAAAGCACGCGGATTTGTTGTAACGCTTCAGGCATAGATGTATCCGGATGCACAATAAATAGTGCATCCACGCCTTTTAATACTTCAGCCCAATTACGATCATTCTCCCAAATAAAATACCGCGAATGCTTGGACGCTTTTTCCAATTCCCTGGTTGTAACAAGAACTTCAACTCCTTTGGCTCGTAATTTTTCTACTACCCGACGGCCACTCTTTCCGTTACCACCCAATACAAGTACAGTTTCAATTTTATTGTTTGCCATTTATCTTTTTTTTATATTATTGTAAAGCTAGAGAATCATTCAGTAGATCAACACATCTACTATCACGGAGTATAGTGTACCAGTATGACTAAGAAAGTAGATAACGATCATTATTGCCCCTTTCATTCTCCAGGCACTTTCCTGAAGATTCAGGATGCTTTGGAATGTTTACAGGGAAAATGGAAACTGCAGATCATCGCCGCCTTGTTAACAGGGCCGAAGCGTTTTAGAGATCTTGCGAATTATATCGCTCCGATTACAGACCGGATGTTATCCAAAGAACTTAAGGTTCTGGAAGGACATTTACTTGTCAGCCGGCATAAAAAATCAACCTATTCGATTGAAATGGAATATGCAATCACGAAACATGGTATGAGCCTAAAACCTTTGATTGAGAACCTTATTGACTGGGGAGATTTGCACCGAAAAGAAGTAATAGATAAACTACGCAAATAACATCTTTTTTCTGAGAAGAAACCCAACAACAAGCTACTATGATTAAAATATACCATAATAAACAATGCAGCAAGAGTTGCGCAGCGTTGGATTTTTTGCAAGAGCATACTGTAGATCTGCAGGTGCAAGAGTATCTTGAAGAAGTCCCCAGTAAAGCTGAGCTCATTGAAATATTGTCGCAACTCGGACTTAAACCACTAGCGCTTATTCGAAAGAATGAAGCTCTATTCCTCGAAAAATTTCAACATCTTCAATTGACAGATGAGGAGTGGGTTGAGGTGATGCTGCAAAATCCCATATTGATCGAACGGCCTATCGTTATAAAAGATGGTAAAGCGGTTATCGGCCGTCCATTGGAAAGAGTAATCGAGCTCTTTACACCACGATCATCCTAATGGCGCGATAATTGCGCTATTTTTTCCATGAAACAGATACTAAATATATTTGCAGCGGTGCTGGATATTTTCAAATTATTTACATAGTTTAAGTATCCTTAGCCATCTTGTCTAGAAGGACCGAAATATGCTCCTTGATGTCTTTCGTGGCATGCATTTCTATTTCTTAATAAAATAAGTTGGTGCTATTATTGGTGATTGGCAGCTGGTAAAACCGGACTGGTCTGATCAATAATGGAGCAGCTTGAAAGGATATTTTTTATCTGTACGATATGCCTGATATTATGGTTAACCAGAAAACGAAAAGTATCTCCGAGACGGATTTTTATCCATTTATTGATGGAAATATTTGTTCGGATTTTGCCGAGATCTTTTGATTTTGCCTGCTCAAGTAATTGAAGGAAGTTCTCCTGTTGTTCCAAAAAGACAGCAAGCACATTTCTGTCCAGTTGCTTATATATAGGATCCATCTCCTGGAATGTCTTCATTTTGTTGGGCCGATCTTTTGGAAGTATACTTTTTGCGAAATAGTTTCCTAAAAGGCCACTGTTGAAATAGCTTGCTGCATTCGATTGACTAGCTGCCATTCTTCTTGAAATTTCGGGCAGATAGAAGTTTCCATAAAGATTGAGATGTGCGATACACTCTAAGGTATTCCATGAGCCTTTATGGGGCCGTTTATTGAGATCATCTAACGACAGCGTTTTCAACGATTCAACAAAAGTCATATGTTCCCTTGTCTGTGTACTGAGCTGTTCAAGTAATGCTAAAGATTTATATTTCATTTTCGTTTTTTTGATAAAATACACGAAAAAAAAGGGCAAAAAAATTGATTGAACTCAAGATTTACTGATCCGTGAAAAAGTTTCAGGTGTCATCCTCAAATAGTTGGCAATATGTTTATTGGGAATAATTTGGAATAAGAGAGGGTTTCTCTTAAAAACACGCTCATATCGGATTTTAGGGGAGTCCTGCAGCAGATCCTGTTCTCTGTCAAGCTGTTGCTTCACCAATCCCTCTAATATGTTGATGTAAAGCGAAGTGTTCTCAGGACTTTCATAGACGAAATGCATAAAATCTTCTTTTTCCGCGACCAATACTTCAGTTTTCTTAATGGCTTGAATAACGAAATCTGAATGGCAACCATCAAAGAAGGAGTCCATGGCCACGATAAGATCTCCAGTATAACCTAGCCGGATAATCTGTTCGGCATGTTGTTGGAAGATGGAAATTTTAAGGCTGCCTTTTTTTATAAAGTATATTTTTGAGTCTACAGTTCCGCTGCTTTTAATCAGTTCATTCCGCTTGAATGTAAGCGTTTTCTTAAAAACGGTAGGTGTAATTAGATCTTTGAATACAGTCATGTCTGATGTTGCTTTAATGAATGGAGCGCTCGTAATGATGAAAATTACTCCTGTTATCTTCCTTCAAATATGGAGTCTTCGGCCACAAATATGGTCGGGCTCCAGACTAATATGGATTTCTGAATAAAAAGTAAATATTTATTTTCAGATTTACAGCAGTAAATTGAAATCTCAAGTCCATAAAGGTGGTCATGAGTCGTTAAACTCACTGCATGAAGCCTTTTTGTGGTTGCGATAAAATGTAAATAAGAATCATTAGCTAAAAATAATATTTTAAAATTATGTTTAAATTTTTCAAAGAATTATTGAGTGCAGCAAAGGAGGGCGTAAGGGAAGCGAAAGAGGAACTCGCAGAGGAAGCGGAATTGGATAAAGCAAAAGAACAGCAAATTAACAGTAAGGATACGCTGAACAATATTCCTTATGAAGAGCAATTCGGTACAGCGTTGGGCGCGGCATTCCGCGTTATCGTCTTTGGCGATTGGTTTACCGTATTCGGCAGTGCTGGTGATGATGGAACTTATCCGGTTCATCTATATCAGTTCGGGACTTATCCCAAACAAGCGGAGTACCGCGATGAACTGGTGAAACTATTGAAAAGAGACTTCGCTATTGCAGATACGGAAAGCTGCCTGCAAATATTAGCAGCATATTTTAACTTGCTCGGAATTAGGACAGGGGGAACCGCTCTGGAAGGTCGGGAAGATCAGATCGACAGTGGAAGCTGGGATATCAGCAAATCCGGTGTGGATGCGCTTGCCATTACTGTCAGTAGTCATATCACGACCGCCGCAGCTGATGTAGGGTATCTGCCAAAATCAGCCGCTTTGGACATTTTGAAAAAGCTTTCTTCCTACGCAAGATTGCACTTTAAAGATTGGCATACTTTCTCCGAAAAATTTTTGGAGGGAGAACATCATGTTGGGCTAAACAATAAAATCGGGAAATCTTATTTAAAAAGATATGTTGGCTATTTAAGGGAAAAGATAGGCAGTCCTTGGAATAATATTGATTGGAATACCCAACCAGTCCAAGACCGTGTGCTGTCAGCTATTGCCTGGACATTTCAGGCCAAGTCGTATCATAGCTCCCAGGAGTTTGATGCCGATGTTGCGGAGTATCAGCGTGATATTTTAGGCGATCGGGCGAAATGGGATGCCAATGAAATTGTGGTCGATGCGCCCGAAATAGAGCTTTGTTATATGTGTTGGATCAAGGGAATGGAAGATTTGAATCCCAATGAGGTACTAATGGATGATGAAGAAGAGGCTTTTGATGAGGATAATGGAGATGATGGATATTTTCAAGTAGAAATATGCGCCCGAATCCAAGCTTCCAATGGGAAGAATTTTACCGCACTGGACCTATTGTATCAAATGGAGAAACAATTGATAGGCAAGGAATTGGGGGATCACATATTCTTTGAGGGGCTTGATCGTGTCGAGAATCACTCCGGCGATACACCCTTGTATGATATCAGTTTTGGAAGTTAGTCTTTTTATCGCAAGAAACGGAAATACGTATCATACTGTTGTTTATTATAAAAATAGCGGCATACTATGCCGCTTATCAATCACTCAATGACAAGCATTGAGTGATTTTTTATGTTCCCATCTCGATATCATCCCAATCTGAATCTTTGTTGATAAGCCATTCCAATGCTTTTCGGCGCTCATAGACAAGTCCTTCATTGATCAATGCTTGTTTTCCCTTTAGCCTCTCATCGACACAGTACCAATGTAAACGATAATAAAAATCAAGCATGGCGTAAATTTCATTTCCGCTTTTTAACGACGACAGACGATCAATTTTTTCATTATTTTCATTGCGTTCGAGGTTTGGCAACAAGGAGGCCATATGGTCGCCACACCATGCAGTTTCATCCAGATTATCGACTAATTCAGTTACCCACATCAATGCCCAGAGACCCTCAAGGTACCATCTTAATGAATTAAGTTCACGGTCTGAAAGTGCATCGTTATTTTTTTGTAGAATTTCCTGTTCCCATTTCGATAAACGTTTGGTCAGGCCATGATGGTCGATCCAGTTCCTGATAATTTCCACCGGAGCTTCAAAGGATATATTGATCAGCGCATTCATGACAGACATTCTCCCTCTTACTGCATCAATGCTTCTGGTATTCGGATCCTCTAAAACTGGTAACCAAGCTGTAAAGCGGTAATTTTTGGCCTCAATTTGTTTGATATTCGCCTCTTTTATGGCATTCTTTTCTTCTATAGTCATACTTTTTAACAATGATTTTCATTTAAATAGCCGGATTTCTCCGCTGAAAATTTATACACAGCTGCCTTAATCTTCGTCTTCGTCTTCATCTTCAAATGAAATGTAAGACCAATCAACATCAAGTACCTCGAGTATATTGTCAAAGAGTTGCGGATCCATTGTTCCGACAAATGCCCCTTGACATACGCCGTTGCCATCAAAAGAAAGGCTAATAACATCCGTATAATCTCGGGTAAATATTTTTTGGTTATCAACACTCAATTCCGGAATTAATTCCCAATTGCTTTCCACTGCAGCCACCATAGTGGAGGGAATCGTGTGAAGACAATTGGCATAATACCGTAAACCCCCAAAAGTGCCATTATAGATTGCCATCATCAACAAAAAGTCTGAAACATGTGTTTTTTCTAGCTCCCAGTCTGAATCGTATGTGGTATCGTAATTTGCATACACCGGCGGATTATCCAAAGATAGATCTGTCGTTTTGATTCCCCAGGTGACTACAGCCTGATTCTCTTCATAGATGGGTAGATAACCATCCAATAGCGCTACATCATCTTCGGGGCTAAGTAATCGATTATAGCAATAATTGATGTTATTATTTGCACCCAAAGTCTGATAATATGTCCGTAAAGTTTTAGGAAAAACGATATTTATTTTTTCTTCAAGTTTCTGGATCTCTAGTTCGCTATATCCGTCAATACCATCCTGTTCTAAAGCAAATAACTTCCTTATCTTATTTAAATAATCCATCGATCTTGATTTTACTGTACCTAAAATAGTTAATTCAGCAGTAAAATAAAACCTTCGGCCCATCTTATTTCGCTGTCGTTCATAAAAATCTGCATATTGGATTAAATTTGATAATTTTGTGCGGCTAATTAATTACTGCATTGCATATTTAGACGGTTTTTTTGATGTCTGGAGTGAAAGACAAGTTTCATTTAATAAAGAGAAGAATGTATTTATACCTTATATTTTTAATAGGCTTTGCGCTATTCATTGTACTATTTAGCCTAATTTTCAGGCAGTATACTGCTGGATTTAAACCTAAAAATAATCAGATCAGTTATGAAGCTTCAGCTGATTTGGTAGGAGAAAAGATCAGAAAGATTTCATCCCGTCCTTTCCTGTTTGGCTTGGAAGATAATCTTGTTAGTGATGAAGATTTCTACTTTGATGATATAAACTTTTATGCTATTGATAATAAACAGCAGAGAAAGGTAGTTTTCCCGCTAACGGATATCATCGAGCTGAGCAAGACTTCAATAACAATCACAAATCATAGGGTCTGGCAGGTCATTATCAATGGGGCTGACAATCAAAAAATAGTATTTAAGTTTACACACAACTATACCCTATGGAATAAAGATTTTGTTAAATTTTATAAGAAAATAGCGCAAATAAACCCAGCCGCAATAAAATCGAAATGGAGTCTTTGGACAATGTAATGGAGATCGATTTATCCCAATTTGAGAATAACCTTTTCATTTTGATATCATTTTTCTTATTAAAAACTTTGTAAAATAAATTTATAGAGCTGTATTTCAGTTTGTTATTTCTTGTTTTTTGTTGTGGAATGTTGTTTGGCTTATGCCAGTAACAATGAATAATAGGTATTCATAAAAACAATGCAATGGAAGCAAGAAAAAAAATGGATGAAGGACAGACGGTGGATTTTGTTGCCGCTGTAATCCCGGAGCTGAATCTTAGACTCAGGAAAACCGAACTTAAAAAGGACTACAAAAATATTGTCAATGTCATATCTCAGTTTGCTGAGGATGTCATTTATGCCAAAGATTGGCGCCGTTTTGAATGGGTCATGCAGGTCGTGGCTTATGTACTTGAGCGTGGAACTTTAGAACTCCAGATTGTAATAAACGGATTACTCCCAAAGACCTTCTCCAGATTTAAAAAAGCATGTAACAGGATTGAATGGAGTCACCTCGAGGCCCGTTTGCCCCTTTCGATACAACAGCTTATTCTTCCAGAAGGTAGGAATGACTAGGAGAAAAACAAAGCTGGCGAATACTATCCCTATGAAAATAACTAATGTAATCATACGGCGGGCTTGTATAACAGATTGTAAGCCAAAATCGATTGCGGGCCAAAGTTCGGATGACAGCCGGTGTTATTTAATATCGGATTTATAAAAAGCTATTTTATAACAAGAATGTTTAAACCGCTTAAAGTGAATATATGATGAATATAAAGCAAGCTCAGGAAATCATTGTTTCGGTGATACCATTGGCGCAAGCAGAAATGTCGCAGCCAGAAAATGCTGGCAATCCAATCACAACAATCCGCATCCTTACATCGTATATCAAAAAGATGATCGAGCAAGGACGCGAGGATGAGTTGGGTAAAGCACTGCACCTGATGGAATACATGCACGAAAAAGGGGAGCGGAGACTCCAAAATGCAGTGGAGAATATATTTGTTTTCTCATTGGACAGTATTTTGACAGCCTGCCCCGAATCGCTGCGTGGAATGGTGACTGGCAAGATTCCCATCGGAATTTATACCGCTTACATCAATCAAATGTATAGATCAGGCTATTAAACCTGATCTATATCAAAACAATTCTCCCATTTATTGATTTCCAATAGCCCTGTTGGAGTAGTTTATCAATTGAAGTATTGATAATGTTATCAATTTGAGCACCGGTTTTTGAAAAGGAAAAAGATCTGGCTGTGGCGCGTACAAGATCCTCTCTTAATAAACTGAGACTGTTGTCCATGACCTCGATAAGTGCGATCTCTATTTCCTTAGGCGCAATATCTTCGATCGCTCGTTTTTCGAGGTTATTGTCGCGGTAGTATGTCAGCGCTGTGGCCGATTGTTCGTGATCCCAATAAAAAATTTGATGGGAAAGCTCCTCCTTTACTCCGGGCAATTTTCTCGTCAGTTCAGTTAGATACTGGACAAGTTTTGATGTGGCTCTTGTGGTGTTCCATAAACGTAGTACCTTGCGAAAGAGATGGTTTTGACTGATTGGAGATTCCGTGCGGATGATCTTCAGGATCTGATCGCTCAATACCGTTCGATAGGCCGCATCATAAATTAATTCTGGACTTGCTGTTGTCATTGGATTGACTTTGGCGCTCACATAAGGTTTCATTTTAGATGAAACAATGGCGTCATCGGATCGCACTGAAAGGGTGGTTTTCGATTGTGCTTGAGAAGCATCGATGATGATAGGCTCTTTTGCCGTTGTATCGTTTACGATGCGTTGAATTTCCGCTTTAATGGCATTCAGTATTTTATCTCTGTTTTTTATCCAGTCTAAGGTCCAGATGCGGTAAATATTCCAGCCCAGTGATTGCAGCACATTCGGAATCAGCAGTTCCCTGTCATTGGTTGTCTGTGTATTGAAATAGTTTTTCCCATCAACCAATATCCCCAAAATATACTGATGAGCATGCATCGGGTCTACAATACCAATATCAACGCGATAGCCTGAAGTACCTATATTTGTTTTCACTTTTATACCCTGTTGGTCTAAATATTTCGCGATCGATTGGATGAGCGTATATTTTTCCTGATCATGGGCTACAGCTTCAGCTGTCTGCAGTATGCCTCTTTCAGCGAAGTTTAAAAAGGCTTTTAGTCCCTCCACACCAGTCGAATTGGTACGGTTTAAATCAATCTGATCTCCCTTTAGCGAAGAGAAAACACGCATTTCGTATCGGGCCCGGGTCACAGCAACATTGAGTCTGCGCCAGCCGCCATCACGATTCAAAGGGCCGAAATTCATCGATACCTTGCCATCTTCGTCTGGGCCGTAGCCGATGGAAAATAGAATAAAATCACGTTCGTCGCCCTGGACATTTTCTAAATTTTTAATAAAAATAGGCTCATCACCCTGTAGTGCCGTTTCTTCTAAGTCGGGATGCGCTGAGAATAATGACTGCAACAAATCTTCAATTAAATTCTGCTGCGTTTGACTAAAAGTGACCACACCCAATGAACGATGGGGGCGATGTTCCAAATGCTGTTTTATATATTGGATCACTGCCTCAGCTTCTTTTAGGTTTGTTCGGGTTTTCCCCTTGTCATAATGACCATCGATAAATTGAAAACTTACTTTCTTGTCCTGATCGTCATGGGAAGGAAATGTCAACAATTTGTTCTCATAAAAATTGGAGTTACTGAAAGAAATAAGACTTTCATGTTTACTGCGATAATGACGCAATAAGTATTTCGATGGAATGGACAAGGCGAGGGAATCATCCAGGATGCTTTCCAGGTCTTCTAATTCCAGATGATCTTCATCAATTTTGTTGCTGGCAAAGAAGCTCGTTGGTGGCATTTGCTTTGGATCCCCCACAATAATGGCCTGTTTAGCCCGGGCGAGGGCGCTGATTGCTTCTGATGTCGGTAGCTGCGATGCTTCATCGAAAATAACCAGATCGAAATGATCGGTATTTACATCAAAATATTGGGCAACCGAAATCGGACTCATCAGCATGCAGGGTTTGAGTCGCGGAAGTAACGTCGAAATCTGATCAAATAAACGGCGGATACTGACTCCACGTCCTCGATTTCGGATCGCACGTTGTAAGATTCCAATTTCCGAACTATGAACAGCTTCCTGGGAGAGGTTGGGGATTTTGTTGCTGAGCTCCAAAACCAATTGCTCCCGTACCAATCGGGTAAACTCTTGATGAAGTGTCTTGTATTGTAAAATCTGTGCTTCATATACAGCTGCATCAAAACCATTTAAAATGCTGGACTGATCCAAAGAATTTACAAAGTAATTGAGATGCAATACACTTTCCATATCCATGCTCAGTGCATCTTTATTGATTTTGTTCGCTTCAAGTAGATCAATCAACCAGGATAGTCCCAGTTTTATGCCCTGATCCTTATAATAATTGTACCGGATCCAGTCTTCAAGTTGATCTAAATCTTGTTTTATTTGGTTTAAAATCTCGACTTCTGGAATATGAACTAAAAATGCCGAAATGGCCTGATGCTTATCTGCGTAATGTTGGAGCGTTAAAATAAGGGTAGGTATTCTCAACTTTAGATCTATATGCGTGAGGATATAGTTTAACCAAGATTGAAAGTTTTCAAATTTGAGCTGTTGCGCTAGTTCATTGAATGCCCGCAGTTCTTGCTGATGCTGTTGCAGTGTAACTAAATTATAGGTATTGCCTATGAGATAATAACTCGTCGCCTCGTTTATCGGATAGAATTGCGGTTCCGCTAAATTCTTTGCCACCAGATCGAAGGAATTTTTCTGATAAAAGAACTGATCAACCTGCTGTTCGGAAGTAATTTTGTTTGTGGCAAAACCATTTAAGAATTTTTTTACTTTACGTTGTTTTAACCATTTGGGCAGAAACCAGGAATGTTTTGACTGATTCCAGGTGGATTCAATCAGATTCCAGTCTGTCGTAAATATTCGGTTGCCAAAATCTGTAACAAGTACATTTTCTAATGTCTGTTTTTGGCTTTGCAGTTCAACCCAATGATCAAGTAAATTCTTTTGACGAACATCAAAGTAGACATTGACGATGGTCTGATGCGCCGAAAAGTGGCTGATCTTTTCGAGAAGTGAATATAGCGAGGTCTTGTTTTCGATCCAATTCTTCGTAAGATTCAATTGCAGATCCGAGAGGGCTTTTGTTGCCTCAGCGTCTGCCTGTATATAATCTTCGATAGATTTCTCGATATTATTTTTGTGAGCAAAGTTCTGATCTTTCAAGTGGATCAAGTGCAATGGGTGCTTGTCAATCGCTGGTAATTTATGCGTTAACTCTCCGAAGGGGATTGCCCAGTCCTGCCAATTATTCCAGGTCTTTTTGTCAATATGTTCCAGTTGCAGGGATAGCAACCAGTCCGTGTTGATTTCGATATGATGACTGTCCAAATAGGAAACGGAATCATACAGGCTCCAGCCCACTGCAAAGGGTTGATGTAAGGAGTCAACATATTGACTTAATGCTGCTTTGCGCTGATCAATACGTTGTGCTTCTTCCTGAAAATCGATATGGCTTTGATACTTGGGTGTTTCCAGGCTCTGTTCCAATTGCCGTAGGACATCTGATTTTTTAGATTTATTTGAATGTAACTCTAAACAGAAGGAGCCTAAACCAATTTTTTCCAAACGGCGATGTACCACATCCAAAGCAGCCTTTTTAGCAGCGACAAAAAGTACTTTTTTATCATTCGCTAGTGCATTTGCGATAATATTGGTGATGGTCTGGGATTTACCGGTACCGGGAGGGCCATGTAATACAAAGCTCTTATTCGCGTTGGAGTGACGTACAGCTTCAAGCTGGGAATTGTCTGTTGGAATGGGTAATGTTAACAAGGAAGAGGGGAGCTGCTCCAGATTTTCCGAATCACCAGTGATATCCAATAGATCCGAAAGTCGCCCGTCAATCAAGCTCTTTACAATGGTGCTTTTTTTAATTTCTTCTGCATATTTGGTTAGGTCTTGCCATAGAATAAGTTTGTTAAAAGAGAAGTTTCCAAGGACAACCTGTTCCTGAATATCCCATCCTTCCAGGTTTAAAATAGACTTTCTTAGAATGGCAAATACTTTTTGTACGTCAACTCCCGATTCATCCATTGGTAGCACTTCCAGTGCATTGAGGTTAAGCTTAAATTCCTGTTTGAGATACTCCAATAGTGTAATATTGATCATGGCCTCCTCTTCACGGCTTCGGAGCGTAAACTTGGTGTTGACAGATCTGCGTGATAATTCAACAGGAATCAATAGGATGGGGGCAAGTCTAGGCTGTTGATTGGTTTTGGGTTCAAACCACTTCAATAAACCGACTCCCAGATACAAGGTGCTCTTTCCATTTTCCTCTTCGGCCAATTTCGCATTGCGGTACAGGTGTGTTAAGATATTATCCAGATCATCCTGATGATAAAGTGTCAGCAGGCGATTATATCTGAATTCATCGTCAGCAAGCTTAAATAATGGCTCAGAAGAATGCAAGGGTTCTAAATAAAGATTGTAACGACGTAAAACCTCTTGACTGTTGTTGGGATGTATAGTAAGTGATTTTCCGTTTGATAGATGATCTTCCAAGAGATCTGTTTTCAGATCCACTATTTGCAACATACTTTTAGTGAACCGGAGGTTCAATAGGTTATTTCTGAGTGAAAGATCGAGCAGCTTTCGTTCCCAGATTTTTTGTTTTGTTAGATCTTTGACTTCACTGAGAACGAGATCGAGTTTGTTGTCATCGATATTAAAATAATCGATAGCCTGTTTTTTGGTTGATCCAGTGGTATTCTTTAATGCTACGTTGTTCAGCTCGTCCTTTCCAGTAAAAGGTAAGGGAAGGATCCCATGCGAACGGGCATGTTTGATATCAAGGGATAAAATAAAGTTGTTGGCATGTAATAGCTGCGTTTCGGCGATGTTCATTGCTTCCCGCATGGTATAGGCATTTCCTCGGCATAAATGTGTAGACTCGATCAAAGCGATATCATCAATTCCATGCGCGATCCGTTTTGAAATAGCGGCTTGATCATAATTGACAACAGCTTCTAGTCGCTGGTCGTTGAGCCAAACGCCTATAAATGCATGCCCTCGAGTGACAATAAGAATTGGATTCAGATCGATTGCTTCCAGACAGGCTGCAAATAGTAGCGAGATATCGATACAGTTTCCAAACTTCGTTTCCCAGATCTGATCGACCAGACGAATACGCTGACCTTCAGTTTCAAAACTTGCAGGCATGGCGCTGTATGTAATATTGATATTTAGAATAGCCTGATATAGGGCCATTACTTCCTGCAGGACACGATCCTTGCTATCGGATTGATAGCCCAAAAACGCTGGCGTTAACCTGTTTTTCTCAAGAATTTTGACCGCCTCTGCTTTAATCGTATAGATGATATCGTGATTGGGCAAAACGTAAGAAGCCAATAACTCGGGGTACTTACTTAATCCGCCAAAATAATCCATCGGTAACACGTTTACGGTGAATTTTTGCTGATATAAGATTTCATTTTTAGAATAAATCGTACAGGTAAGCGTATCCAAATCTTTCTCTACCAGATTACGGATAAATGGAATGTTGTAATCGAAAGCTAAATTTTCCACTGTCACTGGTGTTCCTTCCAAAAACCTGTCTATATAAAATGTGTAGGGGCTGAACAATCCGATTTCAGAAGTAATCTCAATTTTTATCTGTTCAAGATCCTTTGTAACCGCGGTGATTTTAATTTTTTCCACCAGCGACAGATTATGGAAACAGAAGCTATAATTAAAGTGAGAAGCTTTCTCTATTGCAACCTGAAAACAAGCATTAGTTTCGATCATTTTAAAAAAAAATATATTAGTTTAAAGATATAGAAAATTTATATACTCCCAATTGCTTTATACGCTATTTCTAGTTGTCGTTTTGAGTGTAATTTTTGGCAAAATATATAAAGGAGGCATCTTTAATTTTGTGTCAGATTTAACAAGTGATTTAAGATGAAAAAATTATATGCCTCCCTTATTGGAGTAATGTTAGCTGTGTTGACCAATGTTGTCATGGCACAGGCTCATAAAACACAGGTCTTGGTTCTTATTCATTCCGATAAAGGCGGAACGTATGAATTAGCCAAGGAAGTTGCAAAAGGTATTGAACACAATGGTAAGGTACAGGCTGTGGTTAAACTGGTGAAACCATCATCTGATCCAAAGCTGAGTAGTCTTGCTGTAGCAACAGTAGAAGAACTGTCTAATTATGACGGGATTGCATTTGGATCACCTGTTTATTTTGGTAATATAAGTACAGCAATGAGCGAGTTCCTGTCCAAAACAGTAGAGCTATGGTCCCAGCACGCTTTGGAGGGCATCCCCGCTACAGTATTTATGTCTGCAGGGAGTGGTGCAGGAAAGGAATTGGCATTGCAGTCATTCTGGAATAGCCTGGCGGTACATGGGATGATTCTGGTTCCTACCGGTATTATGGGGAATGACAAAATAGATAAATCCATTCCACAGGGAAATACAGTCTTGGGGACAACAAGTCTCGCTTCATTGACAGTTACCGAAAGACCAAGCAAAAGTGAGCGCTATCTGGCCGAGTTGCAGGGAATGAACTTTGCGAAGGTTGCCCTAGCGCTAGCGGGTACAAGGGAAAATAAGGCTCTTGATAAAAAAAGTAGCCCAGCTCATCCGGATGCGGTAGCAATCCATAATCGGTTACGGGAAAACAATATTGTACTTCCAAAAGTACCCCAACCGGCGGGGAATTATCAACCTTATGTCCGTTCCGGAAATTTAGTCTTTATCAATCAGGTGGCACTCAAGGATGGTAAAATATTTAAACCCGGAAAATTAGGGGCCGGTGTAAGTGAGCAGGAGGTGAAGGAAGCGACTGAAATAACAATGCTTAATGTACTTTCTGTTCTTAATGAGGCGGTGGGTGGAGAGCTAAACCGGGTCAAACGTTGTGTACAGTTAACCGGAATTTTCAATACGAAAGACGATTATAGTAAACATGCCGACCTGATGAACGTGGCATCCAATCTTGCTGTTACGGTCTTTGGCGAAAAAGGGAAACACGCCCGGGCGACTTTTGGAGCTTCATCTTTACCTGTAAATTCATCTGTAGAGATACAGGCAGTCTTCGAAATTGAATAGCTAGCTAGCTGTGAAAATCGACTGCGGGACCTTTATGACCAATAAGCCGAGTGCAGCGAGCGAATTGATACCTGAATTAAAAAACGGCTCTATAAAAAATAGACAATAAAAAAATGCCAATGTGATAAACATTGGCATTACCTTATACGTCCTATAAAGTTTCAGGGATGTTATTTTTTAACTTCACCTTTATATTTTACTGCACCATTTACATATAAATCTGATTTATCCGCATCATATTTATAGGTATCCTTTTGGTATGTATTGTTTTCAGTTTTATCCAAAATAATCGTTGTTTTATTGTCGTCTGGTAAAAATAACTCCATTTTAGATTTATCATCATTAGCGACAACAAATGCACTGATGATAGCATCGCCTTCTTTAACATCAACAGGATTCAGACGTGTTCCTACATTAAAGACCTGAATACATCCCTGTTTAACTTCACTCCAGGTTTGGCCTGCGCCAACAAGACATCCATGTTCATCCTTATCTCCGCCGATAGATGGTGTTTCTTCTTTGGCCAGACTGTCTGTTTTCTCAGCAGATTTTGGTTGCTGTGCATTATTACATCCTGCAAATAGGATAACACATAGTGCTAAAAATGCTATTTTTTTCATTTTAATCGGTTTTTTATATGTTTTGTTCTGCGCTGCAATAAATATACCATACTTGTCATATTGATCCCTTTGTTTAAAAAAAATTAAGTGAACCGTAAATATTGTCATAGGACAAGTTAATTTAATACGCTGTTTATTAATATTGTATTGCAGCTAATATTGCGGGTCAACCATCGCTTTATGCCGGCCGAAGGCAGTTGTTTGAAATATATATTCAATAGGCGGTAGAAATGAATAAACAGATCGTATTTAATCTAAAAATATAACATATGGAAGACGCAAACTCAGGGAAAAAAAGCCTTGTTTCAGTTGTTTTGGTGGAGAAACCGCTCGAAGATGTCTGGGAACACTGGATCCGATCAGCGTCCATAAAACAATGGAATATTCCATTCGATGATTGGCATTGTCCAGAAGTAGAGAACGATTTTAGGGAAGGTGGGCAATTTAATTTTCGAATGGAACGACGGGCTGATCATGAAGGCTTTGATTATCGTGGGGTATATGATCGTATTATCCCATTAGAATATATTGAAAGTACCAGTGGCGGAAGAAACTGTATTGTTGAATTTCAGGCTATCGATAATAATACGATTATAAGGGAGACGTTTGAACCAGACGCGGTGACGCCGCTGGATCTTCAGCAAAATTTCACCGACGCTGTTCTGATCAACTTTAAAAAATTTGTAGAAAGCAGATAAATCTAGATCTTTAATAGACGAAACTAATTAAATTGAATCATGAGCATGTTGAATAATCACTCAGGCTTTGCCGCCGCTAACGGGATAAAGTTATACTATGAAATATATGGGGCCGGAAAGCCACTAGTGCTTATCCACGGCGGTGGCTCCTCAGGTTTTTTTGATTTTGAGGAGACGGTGATCCGATTGAAAGATCGCTATCAATTGATTCTGCTGGATATGCAAAATCATGGTCGATCGGAGCATAGGGCCGTTCCGGAAACATTTGAACAGGATGCAAGGGATATTATAGCGGTGTTGGATTACCTTGCGATCGATAAAGCCTCATTTTTAGGTTTCAGTAATGGCGCAACGACCATTTTGAAACTCGCTTCTCTTTTCCCGGATAGGGTAAACAAATTGATTGCTGCTTCGGGTAACACCAAAAGAGAGGGCTTGTTAGATGGCTTTTTTGATAGCATGTCAGCTTCTACGATTGAGGTTATGCCGCCTTATTTGAAAGAAAATTTTTTGAAATTGAATCCGGATCCTGAAAAGTTTAAAAATATGTATGAAAAGGATAGCCAGCGCATGATAAATTTTCAGGATTTTGAACCGGGTACCTTAGAAAACTTAGCTTGCCCAGTATTTCTGATCGGAGGAGATCAGGACGTGGTCAAAGGGCAGCATTTGGCACAAATGCAACAGCAGATTCCCAATGCACGGCTCATGGTTCTACCCGCTAATCATGGTAATTATATGATGAAAGATTTTAATGGACAAATAGATAAAGAGTTAATTGATTTTACTGTCCTTCAGATTCAAAAATTCCTTGAGGCCGAATAGCATTTTCCTATTCAAGTCCTATTCGTTGGGTTGAGGCGATTTTAGTACAGCAGACGAGACAATTAGCGGCGCATACTACGTTCCAAACTTCGTATGCGTTGTTGATTTTTGCCATCAACACGTGAAGCAACGGCCCATATTGCTGCGGGCAACCAGCCCAAAATAGTAATTTGGAGGATTAAACAAATAATTCCACTGAATATTTTGCCTCTTAAAAAGAAGGATAACCAAGGAAGTAGTACTGCAATCAATATCATATCAAACGATTTATAAAAGAACTGTATAATAACCAAAAACAAGATCCTTTCATTTGGTTATACAGATAGCTTAAATGTACACAACAAAAATCGACAATAATATGGAAGAAAGCAAATCGCGGAAGATGTTAAGAAATCTTAAAATTTTCTGTTTCCAATCCTCTTTTGAAAATTCGGGGCAGGAGTGGCACCAATGTTGATGTTCCCCTGTCGAATATTTTTAGATGCAGTTTACAATAAGATAAATGACGGAACACATGAAAGAGAGCAAAAACATTATTGAGATTTTGGACAATAAATATAAAGCTTATTTGGAAGAAGACGGAAAATGGCTCAATGAAGGATTTAGGAACATTTTTATAGAAGGAGAGGCCAGTAGAAAGAATTTAAAAACATCGGTTTACCTGATGTTGCCCGAAGAAATTAGGGAAGATGTAGATCAGCTATTATCGGACAACTTCAGTTAAAAGGGAACTAATCTACAGCAGGTTTTTTAATGTAATCAATTTTCCCCTTTTCCTCCTGGGCTTTGACCACATTCGCTATACCAAATCTTTTGATAGTTTGATAGATCTGCTGTTTCTCTTTTCTACTCAACACGTTTAACATCGTGAGTATCTCTTTTCCCTGTGTAGTTTCTAGTTCAAGTCTTGTCCCTTCCCAGATACTTGCAGTAATCCGGATGTTGACAATTTGTACGAATGGAACAAACACCAATAAATCGAGGTCAGCCATGGCTTTTTTGAACGCATGTCTTGCGGGCATTCTTTTGAAATAAAATCCCCTTGTATCTGTTTTCGCCCGAACGGCTTTTTTGCTGTTCTTTAACATCCAAAACCCGATCAGGATACATATCAACTTTAAAGGTATTGATCCCCAAAAAGGAGCCATGTCTACCCATAATGTTCCTGTTCCAATGAGAACTAAAATAACAGCGATCGTGATTCTTTTCCAGTTTGGATGATAATAAATCTTTTCAGACGGCACCTCATTAACCATAAGCTCCTTATAAATGAAGATCTATTTTTTACTTCACGTAATCAACCTATTCATTGATCAGTAGTAATGTAAAACGACAGATTATTTCGTAAATATAATCGTGTGCAACAGTCGATACGTCTTACATTTACAATTCGTCTGAAAAGATTTTATATTCGATCATACACCGAATTGTCGCAAGTGATGATCCATGTGTTTATACACAAAAATGCCAATTTGTTCCGTTTCCATTTTTCCGAAAAAATCGTGGACGAAATCTGGATTTGAATAGTGACCATAGGATTCAATTTGCTCCATCCAATTTTTTTTCTGGGCGGCATCAACCTGCCCCATATTGTCCTTAACAGCGAAAATTCCCGCAGGCACATTTTTTTTCAGTGGCTTATCGTCTTTTATCATACCTTTTAGGGCCATTTTCCCAAATATCTTCCCAAGAAATTCTTGTTTGTAATGATGTTTATTCCGACCTAGCACCCAATCATTCCAGATTGTACAGTGTTTGATCATTTGATACACATTCATTTTTCCCCATTGCGCTGTGTTATTGGGGGTAAGGAGCTCGATCCTTTCAATCAGTTCTGCTCTTTCTGAGTTATTGAATATTGTTTTCATCTTGTTTTTTTTGTAAAGTTAGGGCAGATATGGCCGACCATTACCACGTAAAAATGACATTTGAGGGTGGTTTTCGTGCCAAAATTATGTGTACATTTAAGAGAGAAAATAGCGGTGTACATAAATATTTACGGATGAAACATATATCAGTCATTATCTATAACAATGTATTATCTACGGCCGTATCAACTACGGTCGCTTTACTCATGAGCGCAAATGAATCTGCTTTAAAAAGGGGGATGCCGATACCATTTGAGATTGAATTAATTGGGGTTGGTACAAAAACGGTGCAGTCCATTCTCCCGATCCAATTTTATTGTACGAGAATACTCGCGGAGGTTGCCCGAACGGATGTGGTTATAATTCCCCCCATGAATATAGCCGCTGGGCAGATTGAATCATTTTTAGATGACAACTGGGAGCTGATCGGTTGGATCAGAGATAAATATGAGCGCAAGGCGGAAGTGATCAGTCTGTGCACCGGAGCCTATTTTTTGGCCGAAAGTGGATTGTTGGATGGGATGCCAGCAACTTCGCATTGGGACGCCATAACGGATCTGGCAAGGCGATATCCCAAGATCCTGTTTAAACCAGATCATGTGGTCACTCATTCCAAAGCAATTATTACAGGCGGAGGTGGTTTTTCGGCATTAAATGCAATGCTCTATTTTATAGAAAAAAATTGTAGCAAGGAAATCGCCATCGAACTCAGTAAGTTCTATGCATTGGATTATGGTCGTACCTCACAGAATATATTTTCAGTTTTCTCGGGGCAACGTCTTCACGATGATCAAGATATCCATCGGGCGCAAAGCTATATCGAAGAGAAAATTAAAGCAGATATTTCGGTTGAACAGATTGCTGACCATGTCAATATGAGCAAACGAAATTTTATTCGAAGATTTAAGAATGCAACCCGATTGAATCCGATAGAATATATACAGCGGACAAAGATAGAGGTCGCAAAAAAAGCATTGGAAATGGGGAATGCAAATATAGCTGATGTTACCTATAGTATCGGTTATAATGACTTAAAAACATTCCGCAGCTTATTCAAGAAAATAACCGGATTGACACCCATAGATTATAGAAACAGATACAAGGGCCAATTTGAGGAAGTTTAATGACTGGACTATCCGGCATCTCAAATCTGGATGATAATATGGATTCTTTTTACGAATATTTTTGCCTGTATAAATCAAAATATTTACTAAAATGAATTATCAAATTAAAAGAGCCAGTCTTGACGACTTGAACGAAACCGCGGATTTGTTTAACCTTTATCGAATTTTTTACCGTCAGGAATCTGATCTGGAAAAAGGGAAGACGTTTTTAAAAGAGCGATTTCTGAAGGACGAATCAATTGTTTTTCTAGCCCTGGCTGACGGTAAAGCCGTGGGGTTTGTACAATTGTATAAACTGTTTCATTACACTAAGTTAGAAATGCAATGGTTGCTGAGCGATCTGTTTGTCCACCAAGATTATCGTGGTAAGGGACTTTCAGTTGCACTGATCGATCAGAGCAAAGAATGGTGTGCTGAAACCGGTGCCTGCGGGTTAATGCTCGAAACAGAAAAAACAAATGACATTGGCAATACGCTATACCCGCGTTGCGGTTTTGAATACGATGGACTTCACAACTATTACCATTGGTGGAGTAAAAAGTAAACTGTATTTTGTCTAGTTCATATCATTAGATTATTTTATGGACTAGACATTTTCAGCTATTTTATGATTAAGAAAGTATCTGTTGACGATGATGATTGAGGTGGGCTACATAATCTTCCATCAAAAAGGCAAGTGTTAGATCATTACATTTTCGCATTGTCAGGCTTTTAGTAATCAAAGTCTTGAATAGAAATAAAAGTTGCTTGTTGAGCGCTAACCATAAATCAAGCAGCTGTTTAGTTTCTGACTGTTGATAATTTGCATTTTCACAAAAGTCATCCTGTGTGTAAAAGATCTGTGGGTTTTCTTCAGATTGTGCTCTGATAAACCGGAGGTAGTTTGTCATGGCGCTATCGATCAGGTGCCCTAAAATTTCCTTCTTGCTCCATTTTTCTGGAACTGGCTTTGCACTAAATGCTATGGTATCAATGGCCGATAGTTCGGTCGGGAAAGTAGCTATGAGCACTTCAAAGTCTTGTATAAAATCGTTCATTTTTATTGAATGTTAATATGATAATAGCTTATTGTTAAGCGATTGCAAGGATTGTTAATTTTTCAAAAAATAAATACTTTGTTTGAAATTTGACAAAACAATTTTACCGCAAGTCATATTTAGAGATAAACTGTTATTGCAAATTAATAAATAGAAATTTATGAACAGAAATCAATTTGTTTTTAAATCCATCTCTTGTTTTGGATTAATGGCATCCCTATGGTTGACGGGTTGTCAAAAGCAGGTATTATCGACGAATGAAGATGATGCGGTGAATCGTTTGAATCAGTTAAATGCGCAGGCTGCCGCAGTAACGACAAATGCTGTTGTGGAATGGAACCAGGAACGTCAAAAAATAGACGGTTTTGGTGCCTTCGGGGGGCGTATTGTTCCTTTCTTTGAATCTCCGAAGAGAGATAGTATTTTGGACTATCTGTGGGGTAATTCGGGTTTGAAGTTGAATATATTGCGCGGCAAGGTATTACATACCTATCCCTTTAATCAACAGAATAGGGTAGTGACCATTAAGCCTGCAGGGGTTGATATCGATGTCGCAGTGAATAGTCCGGCTTATCAGGCACTCTCGGCAGATGCGCGGGAGCATCTGGGACAGCTATGGATTCTAAAAAAAGCGAAGGAAAGATTTCAGGTCCCCGTTATTATCGCGAGTACCTGGACACCGCCGCTTTATATGAAGACGAATCCCAATAGTATCAGTGGTAAATGGTTTAATGGACTTAATCTGAATACCTCATCGACGCTATTTGCCCGCTATCTGGCTGGTTTCGCTAAAGCCTATCAAAATGAAGGGATCACAATTAATGCCATATCGCCAACGAACGAACCTGAAAATGTGTTTTCGGATTGGGATGCATCTTATTGGGCTTCGAATAAACTTGGTGAGTTTGTCACTAACAACCTCAGACCAGCTTTAAATGAAGAAGGTTTGCAAAGTACCAAAATCATCGCTTCTGAAAATGCGGCTTGGGGTACAGCCAATACCTTCCTATCTGGAATGGACAGGAGTAATGTCGATATTCTGGCAGGACATGGTTATGTTGAAATTACAGAGTTGATCGGCGGAAAAAGAGGTTTCAACCAAAGCCCATCAAAGTGGACATTTTCCACTGGCGGTAAACCCATGTGGGTAACTGAAGCATCGGACGATGGTGGAAACTACGATGCTGGAATTGAAGGTGGATTGAAGCTTGCCGTTAATATGCACAAATTGCTGGCAGATTGTGATGCCAGCGCTTATGTCTTCTGGCTAGGGATGCTCGCATTCCAAAATAACGAGGCCTTGATCTGTACACGAAGTGATGGTTCGTTGGAATTTACCAAGGCTTATGACGTGATGGGGCATTATTCCAGATTTATTAAAGCTAATTACAAGCGTATCAATGTGGCGGTACAAAATGCCAACGGATTACTGATATCCGCGTATAAAGATCCGCAAACAGGTAAATTTGCGATGGTCGTGACAAATACAGGTAGCAGTAGTGTCCCGTTGGATATCAATCTGTCAGGTTTTGTAGGGGGACAATTATCCAATTATCAGACTACAGCGACCAGTACAGGGCATTGGGGACTTGCCGGTATGGTTGCGCCAACAGCAAATGGGGTATATAGCTTAACTATTCCAGCAAAGAGTGTGTCGACTCTCGAAGGAACCAAACAATAAGAATATAAACGGAAAAGAAGTAATCCGAAGAGTAAAAACATCCCCTGAGTAGTGCATGTGTGTGAGAGGGGGGACGAATAAAATGAAAGAAAATGGGCTGTCCGAAATCTTTTTGGACAGCCCATTTCTGCTTTCGAATTAATGCACTGCGATTAATCCCATTTATTATTTGTCGAAACGGCATATTTACCAGCCCCCATAAATAGAAAACTTAGTCCAATCAGCATGTAGATAACCAATAGCTCTACCGCCCAGCCCCCAAATTCATTCAATTTAAAGATATTACCGCTTTGGGCGAGACAAATCGCCGTAAGACAGTTAATGGCGAATACTACACCCGCCAAACGTATGCGTAGACCAAGGATAATCATAATCGGTGCGATGATTTCGCCGACAAATACGCCATTGGCAAAAAAGGAGGGAAGTCCGATGCTGACGATGATGTCCTTAATGAACCCGATGCCATGGATTAACTTATTGATCCCGTACACCAACATGGGACCGCCAATAGCTACTCTACTGATTAAAATGCCTAAATCAAGATTTTTTTTCATTATAATATTATTTTAAAAGTTGTGTTTTACAAAAGCGCCAATATTTTCCAGTGTTTTTTTACTGTTATTAAATTGGTCAAAATTGGATGCCAGTCCGTACATAAGCTTGTCCTGTTTTAAGCCCAGCCGTATAAATTGAAGTCCACGCTGGTACATTTTGGTATTTACATTACCGATAGCAAGTACACTGAAATAGGCCTGTTTCTGTGCGGTTAAATAGGGAGTATACTCAAATGATAAGGACTGTTCGAGCGTAAATCCTTTTTGATAGGTAGTGCCTATAGCGTAAGAAAAAGACTGGGTAGGCTTGCTCACGCGATATTGTACAAACGCGCTAAAGAAGGCTCCGGGATTTTTCATTCCAAAAGCTGCATTCAATGTGAATCGTTTACTAACCGTATAGGAAGCCGTATTTCTGATAAAAAAGATGTTTTCTTTATCGGTTGTATATTCTGTGTCAAAAAGCGATAGATTGTTGATTTTTATTTTGTCACTGATCTTGTAACTGACCTGATGCATATAGAAGTATGAACGATGTCCCAGGACGACCTCAGGTGTGTAGGATAGTTGCTGAGCATGTGTGGCCACAGCAACCAAGGTAGAAAGTGCAAGTGTAATAGCTATTGTCTTCATGTTCTCTCGTTTGAATTACGAGCAAAACTAGACAAGGCGGAGGGGATAAAAATTAAGAAATCTTAAGAAAGACGTGACAGGTGTTTTTTTCTCAAATAACTTAGGTATTCGACCGTAATCCCAAGATAAGAAGCAATCATATATTGCGGAAACCGTTGTTCAATTGTAGGATAGTCCGAGATAAATTTGCGGTATTTGGTATACGCATCAGAGCGTACATTTTCGAAAGTACGTTCCTGTAAATTTACATAGGCATGCTGAATTTTCAATCGCCAAAACTCGGATAGGGCAGGCACTTCTTTATACAATATTTCCAGATGGCGTTTGCTGATCTGTATGAGTGTGGTATCCTCGTTTGCACGGATATATAGGCGAGATGGTAATTCACTCAGGTAGCTATATAGATCATTGATCCACCACTGTTCTATCCCGAGTTGCACAATATGTTCTTTGCCATTCTCCTCCATATAATAGGCATATAGACTTCCTTTTACAATGAATCGCATATGTTTGGAAATCTGCCCCTCCTGAAGAACAAACTCTTTCCGTTTTACAACTTTTACTTCCAATTTTGGGAGAATGGACAGTATATCCGCTTCAGTGAGTGGCACAATCTCTTTGAAATGGTCGATCAATAGCGAACTGATAGCGTCTAAATTCATATCTCTTGATTAAAAACACCGACAGGCTTTATTGCAAAAATATCGCTTTTGTGGGTGCCTAAATAAGACGCAAATTTAAGCAAATTTAGTGTTGATCACGACTGTTTCAGGACTTTGAACCCCATAATTTATCCAGCGCATATCTGCCACCACCTTGTAGGATGAGTGCGAGACAGATCCCCAAGACCAACAAATGGTATTCAAAACCCTCAGCACCAGCCGGCATTTTTCCAAACCAGTTCATAAAAAAACCATGTGCGGCGTGATCGACTACAATCATACCAATAAATAGAAAAAAAATAGCAATACTGGTGAGTCTGGTCAAAAAGCCCAATAGGATAAAAAATGTTCCCAGACACTCAACTGCAATTGCGCTTACGGCTAAGAACATCGGGAGATTGACATGACTGGTCATGTACGCAATTTCTCCTTGCAATCCGGGGCCGTCAAACCAACCAAATAATTTTTGGGCTGCATGGGGAAATAGCACTAGCCCCAATGTTAGCCGCAAAATAAAGGCTGTCCAGCTATTGTCTGTTGACAGAATCCATTGTTTAATCTTTTTGTTCATCTTACTATGGTTTATGATGAACAAATTTAATTGGAAATTAACTTGTCAACCTGTGCTATTTGATAAATAAAACCGGTGCGATTTATCACAGATTTAGCTGTTTTTATACTGTTGTCCTTTGAGTCTACTCAGCGATTCCCTTGTAATACCAAGAAAAGAGGCGATATGTTGCTGGGAGATACGTTGTTCAAACCATTGATAACATTTCATAAACTCAAGATACCTTTCCTCAGCTGTTTTCTGCTGAAATAGTATTCTTTTCTGGAGGGAAACGAAGGCTTTTAGAAATATTTTCCGAAAATAGCTTTCTAAGGCTGGTATTTCCATAAACAGTTCTTCCAGCTTGCATTTTTCTATTAAGAATACCTCCGTATCTTCCAATGCATCGATATTGTAAACCGAAGGCTGAGCTTGCAAGGTACTATACCAATCTGAAATCCACCAGTTCTCAAAAGCAAATTGCACGGTATTCTCGCGGCCGGTTGGGCTAACCTCATATTGCCGCAGGGCGCCTTTGATCACAAAACACTCCCGTGTGCAGATCGTTCCCTCTTGTAGTAAATATTGCCGGCGGCGTATTTTTTTGTAGGTCAATGCTGCGCAAAAGCGTTCTTTCTCTTCCTCTGATAAGATACTGTGTTGACTGATATGATGTAGTATACTGTCGTAAACGATTGACATAAAGGGGTATGGTTCATGTTTTCTCAAATATAATGAATAGCTGCTGTATCCTAAATAGACTAAGATCTATTTTTTACATTCTACAAAGTGTACCACTTCCCTGGAATAATAAATGACGTTTTTAAAATGAGTTTATGCGGATTGTAAATATTCGTGTTAATATCGCTCCATACGCTGTATATTTGGATATCTTTTACCGTTGGTTTAAGATAGAAAATGAAAAGATAATTTTGGGCAATTTTCCATGAAGCTATTTAGTTCTAGACATACAAGTATTCTTTCTTTACTGTTTTTATCGACACTGTTATATTCTTGTCAATCTCAGGATCCAGCGGTTGTATTCTTGGACAAATTAGATCTTAGCTTTGATGTCTCAACCTTTTATGCGCCGAAAATAAAAAAAACGGAATCCATGTTAGCTTCTGATGTGAAAGAGATGGATAAGAAGGCGTTAAAAGAGGCTTTTGAAACAGCCATGTTTAAGAAAGATACAATCGCGATTTTTGATAGTGAAGGAAGTTTGCCGACCCCCTTTTACCTGGAGTCTACCTCCGGCTGGGAGACCAAGAAGCTAAAACCGGAAAAATATTATGGTTACCGGTATACCACGGTGTCTTATAATGAAGACAAAGATACCTTGGCCATGTTGAATGGTGTCGCTTTTCCTGCGCTAGCGATGGCGGAAAATAAGGATGGTAAATTTGCTTATTTATATGCGACTAAAACATCAAAAAATAAAACTGATTACCAGAGTCTTCAGGATTTTCTACAAAAAACATACACAGCCCTCAACATAGCAGAAGAAGCGGGTTCAGGGATAAAAGGCTGGGAAAGTCCAGATTTTTATTATTTCTTAACGAAGAAAGATCGAACGGAGGAGGAGATTTTCTCCTTTGGTGAACCCGAGGAAGATAAGCCCACCACGACAGCTATTTCAGAAATACTTTTGGAAATTTTTAGTAAGGAATATATTCAGGATATGCGGAAGGAGCAGGTCTATCTGAGAGACTACATTCCCCTTGTCAAATAAGAAAAGATTAGTTTGAACGACGATTATACAGCATTTTTTGAAATTTGTTTATATTTACGTCTTTGTTTTTAGGAAATCAATCAAACTAATCTTACCCTTTCTATGCCCGATACAAGAGTCTCTACCTCTGCATATGCTGATACCAAACCGCATTATAACGTGCTTGATGGTTTACGCGGTGTTGCAGCTATCACAGTAGTATGTTTTCACATTTTCGAAGCCTTTGCAACCAGCCATCTGGATCAACGTATTAACCACGGTTACCTCGCGGTCGATTTTTTCTTTATGTTATCTGGATTTGTCGTCGGTTATGCGTATGATGATCGTTGGGGAACGATGACGACAATGGATTTTATCAAACGCCGGATTATACGGCTACATCCCATGGTTATTATGGGGGCCATCATTGGTGCTGTCCTATTCTATTTTCAGGGTTGTTCGGTCTGGGACGTATCCAAAGTGACTGTTTCGGCTTTATTGCTAGCGACGGTATTAAATGCACTGTTGATCCCTGCTCTCCCCGGACATGAAGTAAGAGGCTTGGGTGAGATGTTCCCGCTCAATGGTCCGAGTTGGTCCTTGTTTTTTGAATATATCGGTAATATCCTTTATGTTTTGATCATCCGTAAATTTTCAACAAAAGCACTTGGTGGACTTGTGGTCGCTGCAGGCTGTGGATTAGCCATATTTGCGATCTGGGGTCCTTTGGGCGATATTTGTGCAGGGTTTTCGCTGACCGGAACAGAATTTACAGCGGGATCCCTACGTCTTTTATTCTCCTTTACAGCCGGACTGTTTTTATCGCGCGTATTTAAACCTTTTCGGATTAAAGGTGCATTTTGGATCTGTAGTATTATCCTTGTTTCACTTTTGGCGATTCCTCGTATCGGGGGAGCTGAAAATCTCTGGATGAATGGACTCTATGATACGCTGTGCTGTGTGCTGGTTTTTCCACTGCTAGTTGTTCTGGGGGCTTCCGGAAAAGGGGGCAGTTTTACAAACAAACTGTCTAAATTCTTGGGAGATATCTCTTACCCTTTGTATATGGTGCACTATCCTTTTATCTATTTGTATTACGCTTGGGTGAAAAATGAAAACCTCAATTTTGAGCAATCATTGCCCGGTGCTGCTGCGGTCGTAATCGGTAGTATTTTGCTCGCTTATAGTTGTTTAAAATTATACGATATCCCTGTGCGAAAATATCTGACCCAGCGATTTTTAAAATCAAAGGGAAAGAATTCAAATTAAGCGTAGAATAGGCCAGTCAAGTTCGTGTTGACTGGCCTATTTTCTTTTTAAACGATTATTTTTGAAATGCTCCAATCGCAATGCGATTTGCTTCTGATCTTGCCTTTCCGCTCAAATCCAATACGCCATTGATCGCTTGACTAATAAAATTTCCTTTGTCAAGGGCAGGAGATGAATCCCTTAATCCAAAATCTGCTTGTGTCGTTGATATAAACCCCGGATCCTGTCCAAAGATCGCATGCGTATCGCCAATAAGGGTTGATTTCCAGGTTTGTTGATCCCGGATGACTTTCCCATTCCATATCCACTGATCATCTCCGGTACTGAAGTATAAATTGTAGTCAATCGCATTGGATTTACCTGTATTGGTGTATTTATGAATAAATACGCTATTGGGCTTGGCAACAATAATATTATTTTGGATGATGTTGTCTATACAGTTCTCCACAAGTCGTATTTCACCTTCAATTTCATCAAAATATCCTTTGTCGATATTGTTGTGAAATAGGGTATTATTCACAACATAACACTTCCACGTACCACCACCGCTGTAATTTAAATAGCCACCCAGGCTTATCCCCGCGAGTGAGTTGCTATAGACCTCGTTATTTCTTACAATACAGTCACGTGTGGGAAAATTGTCGGTTTCACTTACTAGGCCGATTCCGCGCCCACAGCGATAGACACTGTTTCTTTCAACAATGATATCCCGGGCTCCGTCGATGTAAATTCCAATGGCCCCGTTATGCTCAGCAAATGCAGGGATAGGACCAGATCTACCATCAATATCATAAACTTCGTTTTGGCTGATCAATCCGTTACGTACATAGTTCAGGTTTGCTGTAGCATTGGCGGCATATCCTCCAGCTGCAACAATGCCGATATTTTCGCCATTGTATACCTTGTTCCGTCTGATAATAAAGCCATCGACATATCCATTGATGGTGAGGTTTTCGGAGTAACCGGTATTGCAGTCATGGATCGTATTATCCTCCACAATAATATCCTGTAAGGCCTCGGTGGTATTGCCGATGACCAGAATACCATGCCCACTTCTGCCATCTTGTGGGCTGGCATTGTTCTCGATATGATGAACCCTATTATTTCGTATGGTTATGTTTTTTGAACCCTGGTCAATAATAATCCCATTCACATCATTGCCCTTGGCTTGTGTTTTAAAATTTCGGATTTCAAAACCGTCAAACTGAATAAATCGGGCATTTCTGATCGTTACCAATGCTTCTGTGCCGGAGATGGATAGTCCTTCGCCATCAATGGCCACAGCTTCATTGGGATAGGGCTTTATCGTAATGAGTTTTGCTGAACTTCCCGATTTTGAAATCAATAGTTTCTCATGGTAGGCGCCTTCACGCACAAAAATGGTGTCGCCCGGTGATATTGCATCTAAAGCGCGTGAGATAGTACGAAAAGGTTTGCTCTCGGTACCTTTGTTCTGGTCATTACCGGTGACCGAAACGTACCTGCTTTTTTGAGGGGTTGAGTCGGTCTGAATAGGTTCGAGATGATCTCTATGACCGCATGCCGCGCACAATAGCAAACCTTGCAATAGTGCGTAGCTCAAGGAAAATAAGCGCTTAAAAATCATATAAAGTCATTTGAAATTTGAAGAAGCTGTCGGAGACATAAAAGCGGAGCTTCTGAGGATGCATAAATTGAAAAGATCTTGTCAGGGATACAAACAAAAATCAAGAAAAAAAGGGGTGTCCGATGGTTCTATTTCGGACACCCGCTAGGTTATTCTGATATAATCTTCCGGACACTATTATTTTTCTTGTCGATGACATAGACTGTACCATTTTTATCTACAGCCACACCTTCAGGCACGTTAAATGATGCAGCCTCGCCGACGGCGTTTGTAAAACCTGCGATGTTAGATCCTGCAAATGTACTTACCTGGAATGTTTTGCCATCCACAAAACGAACGCTTTGATCGGGAGAGCCGCTATCGCCACCGGCAGTACCATTTCCGGCAACATACACATTGTTTTGGCCGTCAGCCGCAATACCCCAAGGGAGTGCAAATTCAGCCGCCGTACTAACACCATTTTTATAACCATATTTACCGGAACCGACAAAGATGGTGGGCTTCCAGGTTTTGGGGTCATATTTTCTGATTTGGTTGTCGCCATGTAGACAGATGTATAGGCTGCCATCCGGACCGCAGGCCATACCTGCTGGAAAATTCAATCCATCGATGACGGTCGTTGCTGCTGTACCATCTGTATTTAATTGATAAATAGGAGCAGGGGAGGTCACAGAATTATAGTATAGCTTTTTTGACACGCGGTCATAAGCAATAAACCAAGGCTCTCTTGCGGCCCAGGCGACAACCTTTGCCGTCCCATCGGGTGTTATCTTGCGGATATCCCAATTTCCCGGATCAACAGCGTATAAGTTCCCCTGTTCATCGATGGTTAATCCATAAGGGAGGCTGAAGCGTGCTTCACCGCCTTTTCCGTCCGCCATACCGGCATTACTAGGGGATCCGGCTAAGGTACTTACGTTTCCGGCAGGATCGATTTTACGGATACAGTGGTTGCCAGGGTCAGTGACATAGACATTTAACGCATCATCTACAGCAATACCGCCACTGCGATACCAGGACTCACCACCAAAATTGAACTTCGCATCAGCACCTTTTCCGTTGAGGAAGCCTGCTGTACCATTGCCCGCCAAGGTACTGACCGTTCTTTTGTAGATATAGCTGTAGCTATCTTTGGATGTCCCAGTTATCCCCCCAATAGCGACTTCAATAGGTCCGCTACCAGCTCTTTTAGGGATGATGGCCATGATTTGGGTGCCATTTGCGCCAATGACTTTTAACGGTATACCATTGAGTTTAACGGAAATCGCAGCTGTGTCCGTTGTAAAGTTCTCGCCATTGATCAGAACTTCTGTTCCATAGACACCTTGCTTTGGAAGGAAGTCCGTGACAACAATGGCCGCATTGGGATCATGTGTTGCACCCATATGATCTTTCTTACATGAAAATATTCCCGCCAATATCGCAAAGGATAGGAGAGGGAAAACTAAATTCCTTTTATATATTAATTTCATAAATAGTAAAAGTTAAAATTCAAACCTTAATTACCAGCCTGGATTTTGAACAAGCGCCGAGTTCTTGTCGATATCATCCTGTAAAATAGGGAACATATACATTTTATCATCCCAGTATCTGTTTTGTAATAAGTTTCTCTTATAGAAGTCCTGATAAAAAAATCCCTGATTGTTATCGTTTGAAGCGATACTCATCCGGTATATTGCCCGGGAGGCAGGATTTCCCATCATCAGTCTGCGGATTAGGGTAAAATAACGGTCGCCTTCAAAAGCTAACTCGATTTGTCGCTCGCGGAGAATCCATTTACGTTGTTCGTCTTTATTGCCTACCACCTGCGGATAGACTGCTTCCAACTTAGGTAAACCGGCCCGTTGACGTATCAGGTTCAGATAGGTCAGAATATCGGGATGGCTCGGATTAACTTCATTTAGCGATTCGGCATAATTTAAATAGATTTCGGCCAAACGGATATGAATATACGGACGATATGCGGGACGATCCTGGCGAATATTAGTGGCTGGACTGACATTTTTCTGTGCAAGGTATCCTGTTTTATCGGCACTATTTGAATTCTGGACCAAACCAGCTTTTCCCGAATAATAAAACTCGGCTCTTCCGCGTCCATCCTTGTTGCCGTCCGACGAAAAGAAGTTGCGGTCATCGGCTGTCGGTGCGGGTAGGATAGGCTTACCATTGTAGAGAATATTGACGTAAAATCGCGCTTCCCGGTTTACATACATATTTGAATTGCCAGCGATGTAACCTCTATTGACGCCATCGCGGCTTTTGCCCCAGTCGGCTGGATCATGTGTTGCTACGAAACCATCCTCCCGATAACCAGAACTGGGATCGTCAATAGTCTTGCCATTGCGCATCAGGTGGGCATCCACCACATTTTGTGTGGCATTCATCATCGCAATTCCACCGGGTTCAGGTGCACTTCGTTTCTCATGTCCCCATTGCCAGGTGTCCGCTTTGTGCGTGGAAAAAATAATCTCACTATTCCAGTTGGTTAAAAAGAGGTTACGGAAAGACAGGTAAGGATCGAATTTTGAATCTCCTTCATCCAGATTGGTAAAGAGCTTATAGGCATTTAAGTCAATAACAGCTTTTGCAGCATCAGCAGCCAATTGCCATTTATTGGCATCGTTTTGCAGTGGGGCAAGTGCCTTACCATCTTTGTTTTTGAAATTTGCAAAACGTGGATTTCCATTCCATAAGGGACTTGCAGCCCATAGCGCCACCTGTGATTTTATGGCCAAACAGGTTCCTTTGCTTGGACGGCCATAATTGGACGAGGCGGACCATACCACAGGAAGTTCTGCTGCAGCAAGATCCATCATGCTATTGATGTAATCGACGCATTCCTGAAATGAATTGCGGGGATATTTGTTGAAATCTTCGTTCAAACCCAACGTCCCTTTCAACAATACCGCCGGGCCATATTGACGTAGCAATTTCCAATAGTACCAGCCCCGCAGAAACCTTGCTTCGGCTTTGTATTGTACTTTAAGTTCTGTACTCAATGCGCCTTCAGGAACTTTGTCGATGTTTTCCTCAAAAATAAATGACTGCCTAATGGCAGTGTATGCGTTATTCCAATAATGCTGCCAGTACATGCTTTGTGCATTCCAGTTCCCTACAGCCATTTGCCGAACGTTCACAACGGGTATATTACATGAGGTTTCATCGCTGGCACCAAGGGTCGTAAAATCGTCTACTGGTGTTTCGATATAACTATAGATCTGGTTTAAGTAAGATTCTGCATTGGCTCGGGTCTCCCAAACCATGTCTGAAGTGAGGAGGTTATCCGGTTTTTTGTCCAAATAATTACAGCTTTGCATATTTTGGCATAAGGCTAGCGCTAATAGACCTGATGCAATATATTTTGGTGATATCTGTTTCATGGTTATTGTATAGATTTAGATTAAAACTGTGCCCGAACGCCGAAGGTGATCATACGATTTAATGGATATTTGGCACCGTTGCTTCCCAATTCGGGATCCCAGAGCTTGAATTTGCTAAATGTCAGGAGGTTTTGACCCGATGAATAGACATAAAGTGACGTGAAACCAAGTTTGTCCAATTCTTTTGCTTTAATAGTATAGCCCAAAGAAGCCTGTTTCATGCGTATATAAGCCCCATCTTTTAACCAATGTGTACTGTTGATGTAATTGTTGTCACTGCCGCTGGCCATTGTCAGGCGCGGGTAGTAAGCATCCTGACGTGGATTTTCTGTGGTCCAACGGTCTTCAACAATGGACATGGTATTGTTGGGGTAGATTCCCAGACCCGAAAAAGGGAGGACTCCGACACCATTGACCCCCATGCCTTTTCCGGGAATTTCGCTACCATTGGCCATGATACCTACGTCAGCAACCCCTTGAAAGAATAGGGAAAGGTCAAAGTTTTTATACGAAACAGAAAAACCGGCACCATATAGCCACGAAGGAAACCAGGATTTTCCAAGGTAGGTTCTGTCATAAGGATCAATTATATTATCGTCCTCGGCATTTAAGTTTTTGTAACGGATATCTCCCGGTGATACTGGGCTAAACTTTTGCTGCGGGGCGGATTCTATCTCTTCTTTGCTCGTAAAGTAGCCCAAGGCAATATGCCCTTGGTATTCGCCAAAGCGTGTTCCCGTCATTGATTGATAACCATAACGTCTGACTGGCTCATCCGCAAATACTATTTTATTGCGGCTATAGGTGACGTTACCAAAAAGGCGGAGACCAACCTCTCCAAATTTATCGTTGTATTCAATGCTGGCATCCATACCCTTATTGTCCATCTCTCCTATATTGGCATAAACAAAAAGACTGTTATAACCGGCAATGGAAGAAATGGATTGTCTTCGGATCAGAATATTTTTCCGACGTTCGGCAAAACCATCAAAGATTAGATTAAGTTTATTCCATAATCCGATTTCAAGACCGATCCCGGTTTTATAGGATTTTTCCCAGGTGAGATTTTCTACACCCAATATTCTCTCCGTTTTTCCGCCAACCCAACTTCCATTGAGACCAAAACCTGTAGAGCCACCATCACCGATCTGTGTTAAGTAGGGAAAGCGATCGCCTGCTCCAATATTGTCGTTTCCAACAATACCATAAGATCCCCGAAGCTTTAATAAACTAAATGTCTTTTTCAAAGGCTCAAAAAAATCTTCATTGGAAATCACCCAGCCAGCCGAAGCGGAAGGAAACAGGCCAAACTTATTGCCCTTCTCGAAATTTTCAGATCCCGTATAGCCCGCGTTAACTTCTACAAGGTATTTATCACGAAATCCGTAGTTAATCCTTCCGGCGAGACTTTGATTGCGATAGGGGATGGATCCAACAACGTCACCTGCCAAACTGACCAAACGGTTACGCATATTATAAAGAAACATCCCACCGATTTTGTGATCATTGAAGGTCCGGTCATAATTTAAATTACCTTCAAGATACATAACGCGTTGGCCGAAAGATTCTTTACTATAGTCCAAAAATTGCTGACCGACTCTGCTTTGGTTAAAAATGAATTCCCCTTCAGGTGTTCTGCCCGTCGCCTGCCATAAATCATTTTTCCCTGAGCGACGGTTGTTGAATTCACCATAACTATCAAATGAGAACCGGGCATAGGCAGATAATCCTTCCGTAATTGCGTCTAATTTTTGATTAATGGTCAGTACCGACTGCACAATGGGTTTAAATTCGCTGGAATAACCATTGTTTTGTACTTCATTTAATGGGTTTGCGCCACCACCACTCAGTGGTCCGGCCCATTTACCGTCCGGATATTGAATCGGATAGGCAACGGGCGTGGTCGCATAGGCCAAATACCACAAATCACCGGCACCGATACCGGGGTAGCGGGAGTTAACCAACATCCCCGTTAAGTTGAGCTGAACGGAGGTGGTTTTTGATAAATTGACATCCACATTACTCCGGAAATCATAGCGTTTGAAATCGAGATTAGGATTGTAATTGTTTAAGTTACGGACCTTATAAGGGCCTGTTTGATTATAGTACGATCCCGAAATATAATATTTCATCGATTCACCACCACCGGTAATATTGATGTTAGCATTGGTGAGCATGGAATTCTTCTTATAGACTTCATCAATCCAGTTTACATTCGGGTACATATAAGGATCCAGTCCACTTTTCGTTTTTTGGATCAACTCATCAGAATAGGTTGGGGTCGAGCCCATATTTTTTCTTGCTTCATTCTGCAGTTCCATATATTTTACGCCATCCAGCATTTGTGGCGTTTTTGTAAAACCTGAGAAGCCTGTTTCTGCCTTAAAGGAAATCTTTGGTTTACCGGCAACACCTCTTTTCGTGGTAATAATCAAAACACCGTTGGCGCCCTTAGCTCCATACATGGCCGTAGATGAAGCATCTTTCAATAGGGAAATACTGGAAATATCTTCGGGATCAATATTATTGAAAGAGCCACCGAAACCGCCATTGACATCATCACGTTGCACACCATCGATGATAATTAGTGGAGACGAATTACCGGCGTAGGTCCCGATCCCACGGATTGTAAAATTTGAATTGTCATAACCGGGTTCACCGCTTGATTGCACGGAGATAATACCGGCGACTTTACCTGCTAAAGCATTTGATAAATTGGGAACCGGTGTACGCATATCGGCCATATTGACCGAACTTACGGCACCCGTGACATTGATTTTTTTCTGTGTACCATAACCTACAACAACAACATCGTCCAGATTATTATTGGCCAATGCCAAGGTGATATTTAAATGGTCCTTGTTATCTGCTGGTCGTTCAATAGGCTCATAGCCTACGTATGTAAATGTTAACATCACCTGACCTGATCCGGAGGGTGGGGCGATGGTAAAATTTCCCTTGCCGTCGGTTGTCGTTGTGATCTGGGTATTTTTTATACGTACAGTTACGCCAGCTAATGGGTTTCCCTGTTGATCTGTGACTGAGCCATTGATCGCTTTCTGATTTTCGGTAACCTCTGCGGTACGAGCTACCCCAGTCGATTCTTTTGGACGTATTATTAAGGTCTTTTTGATGACCTCAAACTCAAGTGCCTGATTTCGAAACAGGGCTGTCAGCGCTTCATTTAATGTGGCATTCTCCAGATTAAGCGTGACAGGGTTTGCTTTCTTGATCAGCTTTGAATCATAAAGCAGATCAAGCTGAGCCTGTTTGCTGATTTCTGCGAGAACAAGATCGACCTTACTATTTTTAAAATGTAGGTTCATTTTTTGGCTATAAACCGGAGTTTTAGCCTGAACAACGCCAAAAAATGCGAGCAGTAGATAGAACTTCATAATCAATAGGGTCTTAATTAAGAACATATGCTGTTCTTTTCCCGGTATTATTTTCATAATTTTGTTAAGAATTAAAAGGTTAATTAATTTTTGACAGAAAATTTTTAAACTCTATTCGTAGCCGGGATGTGACAGCATCCCGGCTTAAGTTTTCGATTTATCTTTTTGTGACGTAGATCCTCCTTTCCACAATTTTAAATTTGACTGATTTGGTTAATTCGAGAAGTGATAAGATCTCTTCAATATTTTCTCTTCGGGAGACTTTCATTTTGAGGTTTACATCATCCCAGTCCTTTCCCTCGAATATTACTTCGGCGTCGTACCATTGCGCTACGTCCGCCATAATGGTTTTGATATTTTCATCTTTGTAAATAAAATAATTGTTCTTCCAGGCGATTTCGGATTCAGCATCAAATTGATCTATCTGAACTCCTGAGGCAGATATCTTTGCACGCTCGCCAGGTTTGAGCATCGTATGGCCAGCTTTTGACGTTAGACTTACTGATCCCTGGAGCAGGGCGACTTTTGCAAGATGGAGGTTATCCCTATCGGATACATTAAATTTGGTGCCCAGTACCCGGATTCCAAATCCATTACCTGCTACAATAAAAGGTTTGTGTTTTGATTCTGCAACTTCGAAGTAAGCTTCTCCCTTGACCTGAACGAGACGACGGTCAGCAGCAAAATGCTCCGGGAAAATCAGGCTACTCTCGGCGTTGAGCCATACTTTGGTACCATCTTCTAAATTGATCTGATATTTACCGCCTTTGGGGGTTGCTAAGGTGACAAGTTGAGATTCCATATTTTTTTTCTCTGTCTTTGCCTGATAACTAATAATGCCTTTCTGGTCAATTTTGAACAACAGCTTTCCAAAAGGAACGGTGTCTCCAACCTGCTGTTGCTGTAGGTCTAGGCTGCTGCCATCTGAATTTTTCAAAGAGGCCTTTTCTGCACCAGGATTCAGGTATGCCCGCTGATTTGTGACTTGTAGGTCGGCATTTCGAGCTTTAAAAAAGTAATATCCGGCAATGCTGGAAACTGCCAATAAGAAAGAGGCGGCATAGGGGAGGTAACGACGGAAAATGCTTATTTTTTTTGTATTGCCAGCTTCTGTCTGAATAAGTTGTTCTACGTTGCGCTTAATCTGTGTTTCTATATTTTCTGCAGGGCCGAATTTATCTTCGTCCCAAGTATCATCATGATATGCATCCAAGAGCCTGTCGTCTACTTCACGCAGTTCATCTTCAGCCGATTTCTTGCGCAAAATTTTCTTGATTAAGTCTATAATTTCAGGTTTTTTCATGAAATCTATAATTGATTCGTTCTTATAGAGTTCATTTTTTCAATTAGCCCCCAAAAGGAATTACACTTTTTTTTAAAAAGAAAATATAAAAGAGTCTTTATTAGATTGTATTTATTGTAATTGATTGTATTTTAGCTTCTTGTTAGAAAAAGAAAATCTGAAAAAAGATGTGCATATTCTGCATACCTTGTTTTAATCGTTTCAATGCAATAGAAATTTGGTTTTCTACTGTTTTTACGGAAATATTCAGCTTCTCAGCAATCTCCTTATGGCTTAGCTGCTCCATTCTGCTGAGGTAAAAGATCTCCTTACATTTGTCAGGAAGCTGGTTGATCATTTGATCCAGATAATCCAGCAGTTCGCTGTATTCCAATTTTAACAATGGGTTGAAGGAATCAACATAGTCCTCATCTAAATCTTTCAATTCGACATAATCCATTTTCTTTTTGACATTTCGGAACACTTCGTAACGAATGCAGCCAAATAGATAGGTTTTGATGGAATATTTAAGATTTATTTTCTCTCTGTTCCGCCATATATTGATAAATACATTTTGGACAAGTTCCTGACAGACTTCGGGATCCTGCATCGTGACAGACGCTGTTTTGAACAGTGGTTGCCAAAAGCGATGCATCAGGTGTTGTAGCGCGCGTTCCTCACCTTGACAAACTGATTCAAAAATTTGCTGATCCGAACAGGCGGAGAAATTCATAGTTTAATTCTGTTTACAATAGGTATCCCACAAAACCTTCTCAAAGTAAGTATAAAATAACAATAAAACAAAATCTAATCCGCCAGTGCCATGATCTGTAAGTGGGTATAATTTAGTTCTTATGGAAATCGAGTTTTATGAAAGGCGATATACCGGTTTTATTTGATAAAGTGAGGGGAAAAGGAGTCTATTTTTTGGGAAGAATGGCGAGCAATTTAAAGTCCCCGTTAGATAGCGATCTAGGCCATTTTTTAGTTGCTTCCTATAAGGCAAGGAAAACAGATTTGATATCTCTACAGGGAATTCTAAAAAAAAACAAGGTTATCCCAATTGTAACATGTGGATATTTCGCTCCCCATTTGCCGTTCAGATCAAGGTCTGAGATATTGATGGTTGTTGATCAAAAATCTTTTGTTTATCAGGAAATTACTATTTTTAAATAAGGATGCCGTATCCTGAAATTGATCAAAATTTGATAATGTATCCATTTGAATAAATAGATACATTATCGATCACAAAATATAGAGAAATGAAGAAGAATTTTGCAAAGGCAGAAATGTTTATCCGGAAAGATGTTGCTGAAGTGTTTCAGGCGATGGTAGATCCTGCGATTACAACTAAAATCTGGTTTACTAAGAGTACGGGAAAATTAGAAAAGGGAAAGACTATTGAATGGGAATGGGAGATGTATAACCATAAGGTCAATGTTGAGGTACTGGAGATTGTCGAAAACCAAACAATTATTTTCAATTGGCGTAATCACGACAGCCCATCCATCGTTGAATGGAAATTCAAAAAAATTACAGGGGGAACCTTTGTCTCGGTTACAAATACATTCGAACATGCAACAACAGAGGCCCTCATTGCTGAGGTGCGCGATAGTACTGAAGGATTTACACTCGTTTTGGCCAATCTGAAAGCATATCTGGAATTTAATATTCTGCTTAATCTGGTAGGAGATAGGTTCCCTGAAATGTAGGCTGCCTGAACATTGAGATTATAATGAGGATTGTTTTCGAAGATATGACTTTCGGATACGATAGCCTATAAAGAGCAGCAGTCCGATGATCAAAATGACAATTAACATCCTTACCAGTTTAAACTTATTGTATGCGCTGTAGTTGTCATTTTGGTATTTGTTTGCTTTCAGATATATTTTTCCGTTGCGATTATCTAGGATAAAATTAAATTGATTCAATATTTTATTGCCCAATAAGCTTTGCTTGGCATTCGGATAATCGGGATTATTGGCATTGGTTACAATGTTTTTAAATACTTGGTCCCCGATTTTGAGCTCCGGAATGACAATGATCTTTTTTCCGCCAAAAGAAAATAGCGAATGATATTTGTTCCAAAGACCATAGCGATTTGTAAAATCGTCCCCAATAAGCATACTGCCATCCCGACCAGTATCAAATAGAAAATGGAAGGGGTAATCCTGTTCTCCGACTTTGATATTGACTTCAAATCGGGGGCGATGTTGGAAATAGTCAACATCGTGAACTTGATAGCCCTGTAGGTCTTTGTTTATCTGATCACTTAGGATCATAATCTTTTTCTCGTAATCAACTTCGATAATCTTGTCCCGGAACAGTGAATTTCCGATGATCATATCTTCACCCTCCGCTAGATTTCGAATTTGTACCAATGGAACTTTATCCCAGTGCAATCCACCAATTTCCAAACTATTGATACTAGCACTGGGCTCATTGTTTGTTCCATCCGTATTCTGGACACTGATGTGACCATCAAATTTGACAGCCGCTTTTGCCCGAGATTGCTCACTGAGGCAGGTGATACCCGCTCCCAGATCAAACATGATTGTCAAGTTTTTATAGCCATTGAGGCTTCCCTTAAAATAAAGACGACTATTTTTCATAAAAAAGGGAATGGTATCCGAGGATTGTATCGCTGGCTTAGATTGTACGGTAGGATTTAATAGTTGCTCATAATTGGCCGATATGCGCGTCAGCATACGATCTCGTCCATTCAGTAATATGATAAAATCATAGGTTTTACCATACGTAGTCGTAAAAGAAATGGAATCCTTATTCGTAATAAATGTGATCTTACGTGCTGCTCTCGGCACCTGTGTATAGTAAATATCAGGTGCCGTTGTTGGGCTCAATTTCCATACATCCTTAGCTAATAGCTTTCCATCACGGATACTAACCATGGGCTTGCTGGCCTGAATCACAGGCAGATTTTGTTGGCCTTGAGTTTTGGCGAGCATAAACACAGCAAAACTCAAACTAAGGGCGAGAAGCTGTGTTGTTATTTTCATCTGTTTTATGCTTTAGTTGCGCAGCTCGCTTCCCTTTGTAATAAAATCTGTAAGCAATTTATAGTCGTCTTTCATGAGGGCATATGCAGTCCGGTCAAACTGATTGCGATTTGCGATGACTTTCAGATTGGTCTCATCCATATAGAGCTTGTAACGGGGACCATTAACGGATGATACTATCGCCGTATCTCCCGACAAAACCAAAGATTTACCTGCTTTTTTACTCCAGCTTTTAATGTATTGGCCAATTGACGCCGATTTTGCCTTTGGAAAGCTTGCCGTTAAGGTACAGAGTGGACCGATCTCATCATAAACAACGGCAGTTCTAGACTGATTGGGAGCGAATTGGTCGAATAGCTGTTTGCCGGATGCAAATAAGCCAATACATAGCATAGCTATTGCGATAAGGGTGTAATTTGTTTTCATGATTGATTTTTATTTTTTCGGATGAAATAATAGACGAGCAAACCGAATGCTAAGCTTATACTCAAGATAATAGCTGAGTGAAAGCCGAGAGGTTGTGTAAAATAACATAACGTAAGTCCAACAGAGCCAGCTAATAAAACACAGCACCAGCTTAAGGCTTGTTCTACAAGATTATTTTCTTTCGGAAGGATCTCAGTAACGATCTCCAAAGGTGCATTCCTTTCAATCAGGGTTCTACGCAGACGATCGTTTAGGAATAGCTTGACAAGCTTGAGCAAAAAAGAGGAAGCGATCCAGATGGACAGCAAAACAGCAATCGCGTTGAGCGAGAAAAAAACAACTTCTTTATCTGCCATTACTGAAGCAGCTTGTTGTGCAGCTATTGTCGGCATAGTGTTGACTGTAAGCAGTATCAATGTTAAGTTCAAAATGCGTTTCATACAATTGATTTTATAGTATATCAGACCTACCAATCCAACTTAGGTTGCAAAGAATCTGTTTTTTTTATGATGGTGTTCATTTTTTGGCGATATCGGATGAGGGATAGTACGGTCTGTACGCTGATTAAAGAAAGCGGTAGGAGGGCAAAGAAATAACGTAAAATATTGGGAAGCTGAATAAATAACGCGATAAATTGTTTCCCGTAGATAACAGCAGCAACTGTAACCAATAACCCTCCTAAGCTTGCCGCAAGAAGGACTGCCCAATGAATTGGGGCCCTTTGGGGAATTAGCATACCGACAATATAATCGGGTAGATCAGGATCAAAGCTTGCCATGGGTAATTTCTGGATAGTGGAGTTGATCAACTGATAGTTTTCAAATTTGATTCTGCATGCTGCACAGGTGGAAATATGATCCATTTCTAATCTTGTTGTATCGTCAGTGGAATCAGCAAGTGCCTGCAACTGTTCTTCTGTTAAATGTGTACTGTTCATAGTTCCTCTCTTTTTTGTGATTTGAGTAGAATATCTTTTAATTGTCTGCGTGCACGAAACAAATAAGACTTTATCGTACCCTCCGGTAATTGAGTGATTTCAGAAATCTCCTGTAGACTCAGTTCCTGTTGGTAATGTAACCCGATCAGTGTCTGATATAATGCGGAGAGCTGTGCCACAGCCTGTGCTATTGTCTGGCTGAGTTCGCGCGCAAAAAGCCTATTTTCTGTTTCGTTGCTGGCTGCTTGTACCATTTTATAATCTGTATAAGACGAATCAGCATTTTCAAAAAAACTTTCCATGAGGATAGGACGTTTTTTCTGCAGATAATGCAAACAGGTATTATAGGTAATCTGTCCGATCCAGGTCGATAATTTGCTCTGAAAACGAAATTTTCTTAGATTATTGTGAACTTTAATATAGACATCCTGTATAATGTCCCTACGATCTGCAGCGATTGGGATCATTTTGTAAACCAAATGCGCGACGAGCTTCTCATGATCAACGATAAGCTTGCGGAAAGCATGCGGATCCCGTTGGAGGATCTGAGAGACGAGTTCCCGGTCTGCTTGACGTTGTATAGCTGTTTCTGTGTTCACGGACAAATAAGACCCATAAGTGAAATTTAGGTTGCAATAATTTAAAAATAAATATTTTAAATTATTTATCTAACTGATTTTTAGTTTGTTTTGTTTTCTAGTTTCATGGGATTTCTTTGTTGGAAATAAAGACGGGGATGAGACCTACTCAGGAGCTCATTGTTTTTACGCGATAAGCTGTATATTCACGGGATAGATTCATACAGATTGTACTATTGAAAACTTTATGCCCATTACTGATGCGGAGGAATTTATTGCTGCTCTTTATCCTATGTTTATGCTGCCTTTACACAAAGGGACAGGAAATAGACACAACATTTATTTATACCTATCCCAATGCATCCTGGATAACGAGTTATCTCTCTACAAGTGCGGTCAATATGACCACTGAAGACAAAACTTTTGAACCGAATAACCCTTTGAAAATCGGAGTGGGATTGGGGATTCGGAATACAATGATTAATTTTCTTGTGGGCACAAAGATTGTTTCATTAAAAGACAAGACATACGGTAAAACGAGTTCGACAGACTTTCAGGTGCATCGCTATGGTCGAAAATTTGTAACAGATATCTATTTTCAGCGTTATAAAGGATTCTTTGCCATGGATGGAAAAGATACTCAGCTTTTTCCGGCGATGAAAATCAGTCAGATGGGACTCGAGCAGACTTATGTGTTCAACCATACACGATTTTCATTAAAAGCAGCCTTTGAACGAAGCGAGCGACAGCTTCAGAGTGCAGGAAGCTTCCTGTTAGGAGCCAATGTGTATTGGCATCAACTACGGGATTTTGAAGGCTTTGATGGTAATTTTGTGCAAAATCTCGACAATCTTCAAGTCGGAGCACAAGGAGGGTATGCGCATTCCTGGGTTCTGGGGCAGCATTGGCTCATCACTGCATATACAACGATTGGTTTTAACATTGGAAACGATGTCGAAAATTTCCGGAACTTTCGTTTTAAAGTATACCCAACTGTACTGGCCAGGACAGTGGCCAGTTATACCAAGAATGATTGGTCTTTCACCTATGGAATGATGATCAATAATAAAATGAACTTTTTTGAGACAAAAAAGGACTATACAGTCACGAATGTAAATCTACAGTTGTCTGTAACCAGACAAATTAATTTTTCATTTTAATCTTTCGGACATCTGGCAGCTTGAAATACTAGACTTCATTTCCTGTTTCATGGCTGCCTTTATTGCTACCATGAAACAGGTTTATCTTTAAGGAATGATCTGTTTGTTCCGCATCTCATCGAATAAGCGAAAAAACATCTGCTCGGTATCTATGTACTCATGGAAACCGAATCTTCGTGCTTTGCTACCGTCTGCAAAAAAGTCGTAATCCCAGGAGAAGACAAAGTCGCCGAATGCCCATGCAGATACTTCCTGATAATTATAATTCAATCCCTGTTGTTGCTGTATGTCTGCCCATATATTTTCTTTATCGGACATCATCGTTTGCAGGTTTAGGGGTAGGGGCGTGTCGACTTCCATATTAAAGTATTTTGCAATTTTGGGCCAGAGATCTTTCCAGCGAAATAAATCGCCATTGTTAATATTAAAAGCCTGATTGGCCGCTTGAGGTTCTGTTGCTGCCCACACCGTTGCCTTTGCCAATAAAGTAGCGTCTGTCATCTCGAGTAAGGTGTCGTATGCGCCAATCTTGCCCGGAAAACGAAGCGGTATATTTAATTTTTTGGAAATAGTGGCATATACAGCTATCAGCAGTGCAAGGTTCATCGGGTTTCCGGGGGTCGTTCCGCCCACAACCGATGGCCGGATAGCGGACCAGGTCCACTGCTTGCCAATTTGTTGCTGTTGAAGGTATTGTAGCTGGCTGGTATTAAATTCAGGTGGCATATGACCAGCGTCAGATTCTTTGGCTGGTGTTTTAAATGGGCCGAGGTGGGCGCCATAAACCTTATAACCTTGCATAAGACTAACATGTTGCAGGGATTTGGCTACTGGCTCAATCGCCGTTATTACATTGACCAACATCCTCAAATTAGGCTCGACCAATGCTGCCCAGCTATCTTTGTCCTGATAGGCAGCATAAAAGATATGCGTTACATTGGTTAATGCACTTAGTTTGTTAACTGTGTCTGTTAAATCCAGTAAATCTACAGCAACATAACGAACATGGTCATGATCGGTTCCGCCACGACGGGACAGTCCGATAATATCCCAGTTACCAAGACTGCTAAGATGTTCAATAAGATTTGTGCTGATTACTCCATTTGCACCCACAATCAATGCTGTATTTTTTATAGTTTCCATATGAATTGCTTTTTAACAAAATTAGTGTTGCTTTGAATCCAAGAGCGGTAAAAATCGGCTATAATTTTGTAAATTTCTGGAATGGAACGCTATCGACAATTTGAACCTATCCTGATCTCGGAATTTAAATCCAGTGCTTGGACACATCCGGAGCATAATCACAATCACTACGAACTTATCTTTATTTTAAGCGGGGAGGGAAGCCATGTGATCAATGGCTACGCAGTACCTTATCAAAGTGATGCCGTTTTTTTTATCGGACCAGAAGAGTATCACTATTTTGATATTAGAAAGGAGACGCATTTTATTTATTTAAAATTTACCGATGCCTACATCTATCGGACCACAGCCGAATCGGGTAATTTAACCCGTCAATTGGAGTATTTAATAAAAAGCAGGGAAACTCATCAACATGGATTCCCACTTCTTGCGGCTGATCTACAAACTGTTCGTCTGTTGTTTAATGTAATTGCGTCCCTAAAACACGATATCTTTGCGAATCAGGATTTAATATGGCATCAGCTGCTCTGCATTTCAATGCTGTTGGCAAGAAATATGCCCGAATTACAAATGGATGGACCTAGAAGTCGCGATTTACAGGCCATGTTTTGTTATATTCATAAAAACATATATACACCAAATCTGTTGAGATCCCAGGTTATGGCCCCTCATTTCAATATTGCGGCTGATTATTTGGGTACCTATTTCAAACGTCATGTTGGTATGACGATAAGGACTTATATCCATCAATATCGGAATAGACTTATTCGGCAACGCATAGCCGCCGGAAGAATGATTTTAAAAGAAATTGCCGAAGAATTTGGATTGACAGATGTCAGTCATCTGACCAAGATCCTGGGGAAAGAGGTTTAAAGAAAAATAACAAAGCCAGCAAAAACAACTTATGTTTTTGCTGGCTTTGTTATGCTGCCATCTCAGATAGGATTACACATAGACTGTGCGATTGTTGTTATCGCTAGTTAGTCATGCATATACTATCGAGCTACGTTTATCATGTATACCCTGGTAATTAATTACAAGGTATTTTCTTCTTGCCGGCACCCACACCTTTAATCACGGTTCTACCATCAACAAGTTGGGTAACTTTCACTGCATTACTTTGTGTACCATTCCACGGGAAAGTATTGAATGTATTACCATTCGTCAATACAAGCGGATACAACTCACCACCGGAAGTCTTGCTACCAAACATGGTCACCTGGCCAGTTCTGCTGATCACAAGTTTAATCAACGGTTTTGTGGCTGTACCTCTCAAGTCATAGATGTTGCCAACTCTTCTATTTGTTTCAACGTCGGTTCCCTCATATTTGCTTCCATCTGCAAATTGAATATTTTGTCTTGAAGATGCACCTGCATTCTGGAACTGAATTTCCTGTGTTGCCAGTTTGATACCGTTTACTTCCATATTGAAAGCGTTGTCCAATTCAGTAATATCAAATACAAAACCATAATCTGCCACAGGTGCGGTAAAACTGCGCTCAATTGTTTTACCATTCGCATAGAATACACCATCTTTTCTAATTCCTTTTACGCCGCCAGAGGTTGTTTCGGGATAACTCCAGTTTAGTCCATCACTTGTCACGTCCTGTGTACAGGTCTTGAAATTAAGTTTAAGGTCATATTTCTGCCCTGGATTGATCTTCACATTTGGAATGTTAAAATTCGATTTGGTTTCACCATCGATCGTTAGCGTTCCTAAGTTAAGTGTTCCCGTGCTAGTCCCTGGGTGGATCAATAGGGAAGGAGCACTAACAACTGTACGTAAACCAGTACCTAAACTGGGAAATTGTGCCAATACACCCGAATTGTTCAGCCCATTGTAAGTAAGAGCTTCATTAGATAATTTGAAGTTCGCTGTAGAATGGCTTGGTTTGAAGACAGCATTTTCAAGTTTGGTGATTGCACCTGTCATGTTCGGATCCATTGTCAAGGTCGTGGTTATCTGACTAAAACGGTGTTTTAACACAACATTCAAGTTGTTTACACCCACATTCAATTTTAAGTTACCTGTAAAAAACATTAAATCTCCGCTGATATTGTCTAAACTCGCCGAAGATAGTTTGTTTTGGTTATTGATATTGGGTACTGTGCTTGTACTGTTAATGGAATAGGCAATGAAAGTATAGGTTTTCCCTGCGTCAAGAACGATACCCGCTGCAGTTGATTCACCGCCATAGCTGTACGTCTTTTCAGTAACATAGGTACCTTGGTTGTCATAAACAACAACTTTATACTTGATATCTTTGTCCAGTGGTTTTTCTGTTACACTTGCAGCGGCGAGTTTCGGGCTCGATGCAGCAACTAATCCTTTCTTTACAGCCGCCGCTGAGCTGTTAGTCAAAACAACATCAATGGAGCAACCGTTACCAAAAGGGACGGTCATTTCCTGAACATCTGATATACTGCTTGACGCAAGGGACGCTTTTGCAGATCCCTGTTTTTGACCTACAGTGTTACCATCGTTCTCAGTATAGGCTTCAACACCCTGTAGATTGATCTTAACGACTGTTTCTCCTGTTAAATCTGTAGTTTCACCACTCTTTTTACAAGAGTAGAGGCTTGAGCCCGTTAGTACAATGCACGTTAGCATTAGTATATTTTTCAGATTACGATAAGACTTTAAATTCATGTAATTCGATATTTTATGTAATGGATTTCTTTATTTTAATGTAATTTTATGTTATATAACAAGCTTTTAGCGGTACACTTATCCAGCAATATTTAAGTAAAAGCTATGTATTTTTTAATGTGTCAGTAATATGATAACGATTATGGTAAATGCTTTTCTGACGCAAAATTAAATGGAAGTTTTTGTTTAAGAAGTATTGTTTGATGAATGAAGTTTTTCCTGTAGAGAAACATCTACAGGGCAACAACCGGCGCTACGTTCCATATCAGAGATGATGCAGCTTACGTTTTAAAAAGAAGTTGTAACGTGTAAAATCTTATAATATGCACACATTATGCAAAAAAATGGATGCTTACTGAAAATCGAAAAACTTTAATTTTGCCTCCAACGTTTTACTGTTTTACCAGCTTCAACTTATTGGTAATTACGGCGTAAAATCAATCTATTGGAGCAGCCACTGTCCATTTTGAAAATCGAGATAGATTGGGCCGGCATAAAACAAACTATGTATTGAATTTTAAACAATTATTTAAATGATATTACCTTTTGAACCCCATGATCCAAAATGGAAAAAACAATTTGAGTCCATTAAACTAGAGCTACAATTCCTGTTGAAACCCTTAAATCCTCAAATTGATCATATCGGCAGTACTGCGGTAGAAGGTCTTTCAGCGAAACCAATTATTGATATACAGATCGGTGTGGAGAACGAAACTGATCTAGACTGGTTACCTGGTTTATTGAAACTACCGAATATTGTTTACTATGAAAAATATAATCAGGACTGGCCAGAACGCCGATTTTTTATATTATTGAAGGAACCTATCTATAGCATCGGTGTTCCAGATGTCGTAAAAATAGGGGATGATATACCCGCAATCTTGCATGATCATGAGCTTCGTATTGCACATTTGCATGCATTTGTAAAAGGTTCGTCCGATTGGACAAGACACCTCGCATTACGCGACTATCTAATCGCACATCCAACGATCCGGGAAAGCTATCAGGAGCTCAAGGAAAAATTAACTCAGCTCGATTGGAAGGATGGAAATGATTATAATATGGGGAAAGATCTATTTTTAAAAACCCAGGAAAAAATCGCTTTGCTATGGCACAAGGAAAGGATCCAATGATCATGGAAAACATACTGATTAAGGATAAAAACTATAGGTTGTACATTGGTTATCAGGACAACGAAACGTTACGATTGGAATTTAATCGAATGGCGAATATGGAAAGAAGACGATCTGCAATTATTTGTTACGTGGGAGTTATTGTCGTTTTTTGAAGAGGAGCACATGAAAGTGGCGACCTTATCGCATACCTAGAATCGGATCGGAGGAAGATATGACAAACAAATTAAAAGAAATCGCAAGCGGGCTTGCAGGTACAAAAACATTAAATGACTTTGTTGAATATGCCGGTGTGGCAGCTGCTATAGAAACAGTGGCCGGCAATATTTATACTGGAATCAGCATTGATACGGCTTGCTCTATGGGCTTTTGCGCTGAGCATAGCGCTGTTGCTGAAATGCTGAAACACCATGAATTTCAAGTCAGGGCATTTGTTGCGGTGGATGCTGCGGGAAATGCCGTCCCCCCCTGTGGGCGTTGTAGAGAATTGATAAGCCAGCTTGCCAAGACTAATCTTGATGCAATCGTGGAAGTGAAAAATGGGGTATTCAAATCGTTAAAGGAATTACTGCCTTTTGACTGGAAAGAAGATCTCGATAGGAATTGGTGATTTTTAGGATTGGACCAATTGGTATAAAATAAATAATTAGTGGAATAAAATGGGAAAAATAGGATCAGATTATAAGAAGATAAATTTAGCGGATTGGAACCGAAAGGAGCATTTTTCAGTCTATCGTAGCCAGATGAAATGCGGATTTAGCCTCACGACAAAAATTAATATCACTAACCTGCTTCCTTTTATAAAGGAAAATGGCTATAAATTTTATCCTGTCATGATTTACCTAATTACAAGGGCCGTAAACAATCATGAGGCTTTTAAGATGGCTATGAAGGATGGGGAACTCATTGTATGGGACTATGTAAATCCGATATATACTGTGCTGCATCCGGAAGCGGAAACTTTTTCGGCGCTATCGACTGTATACGATGCGGATTTTGCAGCGTTTATGGCCAATTACAATCGTGTTGCCGAAAGACATGCCGACGATTTACGTTTTTTTCCGGAGACGCCTCCAGAGAATCATTTTAATATTTCAGCAATTCCCTGGATTAATTTTGATAGCTTTAACCTTCATATTGCCGACTTTACAGATTATTTTGCACCTTCTTTTACGATTGGAAAATATCAGCAACAAGCCGATGAAATCTTAATGCCTATAGCAATTCAGGTGCATCATGCTGTCTGTGATGGAATACATGTCGCTAAATTGATTGCGACACTGGAGGCATATTGTAAGGACATCGGGACAGTTCTTAAATCTCAGGTATAAATCTAAGAAATCGCCTTTTTCAGAACAGTCCTTTTGTCTGGATTCTGTCTGTACGCCAAACTGTTTTGTTCTTTTGGTAATAAACAAATGATAGCTCAATGAAAATACGACAATTAACGCAATCCGATATTCCTCAGCTGCTGCAAACTATTAATGGAGCTTTTAAGGATTATATTGTTCCATTTCAACTCGATATAGAACAATTGCGACAGAAAATCAGCATGGAAGATATTCAGTTAACTTGGTCTGTTGCTGCGTTTGCGGAGAACAAACTTGTCGCGTTTATGATGCATGGTCTGCGGGAAATAGATCGTCAGCTTGTGGTCTACAATGGTGGAACGGGTGTACTGCCTGAATTCCGCGGGCATGGGTTAGTGGGGAAAATGTATCATTATCTAATCCCGTTTTTTAATGAGAACAAGGTCAGGCAGGTTGTTTTGGAAGCAATAGAAAGTAACAGCGCGGCCATCCGTGCCTATGAGAAAAGTGGTTTTTCGATCAACAGACAATTGCTATGTTTCAGTGGTGTCATTCAGCCAGCTAGGGTGAGCCATGTGGCGAGAATCCAACCGCTGTCTAATTTCTCCTGGCAGGAATTTCAATCGTTTTGGGATATTTTACCAAGTTGGCAAAGCGCAGCAAAGAGTATGGATCGTTTGCAACCTAGTGCATTAGGAGCATATATCGAGGACAAACTTGTGGGGTATATTCTTTTTAATCCTGGAAACAAACGGATATACCAAGTCGCTGTGGCACCCGAATATCGGCGGAAAGGAATTGGAACGCAGCTTTTTCAGACGCTTAAAGAAGAAATTCCTGCGGAAAAAATAAGTTTCAACAACGTTGATGCGAAAGCGGAAGAGGTGAAATTATTTTTGGAAAAACAGGGATTGGTCAATGGCATCAATCAGGTTGAAATGATAAAGCTGCTATAAACCAGGTGCTCGCATGTCAAATGTGGTTTTTCTTGGCATTTGACCAAACAATAACATCTAGTTGTGAGTATATAAGAGACAATCGGTATGATATTATACAAAAAGTTAGCGAACGAACTGGTCCAATTAGCAGATGATGATCTCCTATTACGGAACGAACTGGCCGAGAAGGGGGAACTTCAGAAGGGCTATCATCCCGCAATGGCGGCCGTTCACCGTGATAACGCGAAGCGATTACGGGAGATAATTGCCGAGATAGGTTACCCCGGTATTTCAAAAGTAGGAGCAAAGGCCAGTGAGGCGGCATGGTTAATTGTGCAACATGCTATCTCAGAACCCGGTTTCATGCAACACTGTTATCAACTGATGATCAATGAAAAAGAAGACATCGACCCTGCTCATATAGCCTATTTATACGATAGAATACATTATTTTAAGAGCAAACCACAGCGTTTTGGAACACAACTGACCTCTGATGGTAGAATCTATCCGGTCGAAGACAAAGCGAACCTCAATAAACAACGTTTGCGGATGAATCTACCTGAGCTTTCTCAGATGAAACTTTATACCGTGTATGATTTAGACCAGCTGGCGACTTTGGATCAGCAGGATATGGATTATACAATCTGGCGAAAGGAAGTAGGCTGGCTATAGTTCTTTTTAAGCAAGGCAAATATTTCACCATCTACGAAACGCCCCTTCTCAAAGAAATAGTCATGGAGAATTCCTTCGGAAACAAGATCCATTTTTTCCAGCAACCTACGGGAAGCTAAGTTGTCCGGGTCAATAAAAGCCTCTATTCGATTGAGTTTATAGCAGTCGAAACCAAATGAAATAATAGCGGAAATAGCTTCTGTCATCATGCCCTGTTGCCAGAAGTCAGGATGAAGTTCATAACCGATCTCTGCACGAAAATGCTCGTTGGAAAAATTATGGAAACCACAAGAACCAATGAGCTGATCCGGATTGTCCTTTAAACAAATTGCCCAACGGATAGCCTCTTTTTCTAGAAAATTTTTCTGCCAGGTTTTTACAAGCTCATAAGCCTCCTCTATATGCTGGAATGTTGGTAAATCGAAATATAATGTTACCTCATCTTTTGAAAAATAAGAAAATAGAGCGGCAGCATCTGAATCTTGGATTTGACGTAAATGAAGACGTTCTGTTGTTAAAATTGGGAATGTATCCGATATCATAACAGTAAAAATAATAAAATATGTTCAAAAGCAGAATGATGATTTGAATTTTCGACATTTTTTGTATTTTTGTCTAGTAATGACAATGCAACAGGAAAATATTAAGGAAGAAATTATTCTTTCGTCGATGAAAGTGTTTGAAACTTATGGTTTTACGCGGGTTTCAATGCAGGATATTTCTAAAGCCTGTGGTAAGGGACGTAGTACACTGTACTACTATTTTACGAGCAAGATGGACGTTTTTGACGCAATAGCCGAATATTTATGTCAGCAGGTGTTTACAATTGCCAAAGAAAGTTATAGCCGGGAAGCTTCTCTAGAGGATAATTTGGTCGGCTTTCTAAGGGCTAAATTGCGTCAGATCAATTTGATTACGAAACGTTTTCACTTGGCTTTTGAGGATATGAAATCCGATCCGGCATTAATGGTCTCCAAGACACGTTATATGTTGGATGATGAAATTGAATTGATCCGTGATATGATCGGGATCGCTATTGCCAAAGGGGAAATCCAGTTTCTTGAAGAAAAGGATATGCTGTTTCTCTCAGAGATGTTAGTGACGACATCCCGTTGTTTTGAGCAGGAAGTATTGCTTTTTGATCGGTTTCCTGACTTTGAAGCACGGCTTGCCTGGTTGATTAGTATATGTGTAAAGGGGTTAAAATAAGCTGATTTTAGACGTTTTCAGGCCCCAGTAAATAGATGAGCATTTGCTCGTTTTTTTAGCGATAGATTTCGACATAAATACAAAATATGTCTATTTGAATAGGTGTTTGTTTTGATGTAACAATTGGAATGTCTAACGAAAATACGAAATAACATGATATTAAATGCAAAAATAGGAAGGGTACGAAGGTCGTTAACTGCGCAAAAATATGTGCTCGTGTTGGTTGAAACGGATGAGCATATACGTCCAGAGTCTACCGGGTTGTTAAATTCGGAGTTTGATTGTTATCTACTGGTGCATCAGGAAATCGAACGACTGGATGAATTGGCGCTTGCATTAGAAAATACAAATAAAGAAGTTCGATTGGCTCGAAATTTTAATGAATTGAAGGACAAAGGGATTTTGATTGACCAGTTAAACCAAATTACTGTTAAGATATTGAAATAAATCTATTATGTATAAAGTTGTTTACTCCCTATCACGCAAATTGAAATGGAAGGCAAGTGAGCTCTTTCATTTCCTATATCAGAGTTTCCCAGAGATCAAGAATATTGATTTATTGTTGGATGACCGGCAGTTTTTACTGGTTGTTAAAATTAATAGCCGTTTAGAATTTTCAATTTTGAATATTTGTCAGCAACGGGGAATTACCATGCAATTTGTCCAGGTGGAAGATGTAGACTGAAGATCTGCGACCATCCGGTTCAATGCATTATTATAAAATTCACATGTCCTAGTTTTCAATTCGGCCGATGAAGAAGTATAAATATGAGGTGTTCACTTCCAAAATCGAGGAAAACATCAAAAACGGAATATTAAAAGCAGGTGACAGGTTACCTTCTATTCGACGGATAAAACAAGAATATGGTTTAAGTACGAGCTCAGTCCAGAGTGGATTCGATGATCTCATGTTTAAAGGACTGGCGACGAGTTTCCCCCGTTCCGGTTATTGTGTCGCTGTGGGGACAAAAAACGTAAATGATGAAACGCTTGCTACATTAAATCTTACTCCCAGAAATGCAGTATTCAGAGACAACATCAGTCTAACCTCTTATCGAAAACAACATGCTGAAACTGCTTTTTTTAATGCTGCAACACCCTCAGATCTGTTTGTACCACAAAAATTGGTACTACGAACCATGCAACAGATCATTCGCGAAAAATCAGCAGCACTATTGCGGTATTATCCGAGTAATGGGAGTGATGAGCTAAGAGAACTGATTGCACGACGTTCGGCACAACATGGGGCAGCCATCAGCATGGATGAACTACTGATTACTGACGGTGCATTGCAGGCTTTCTATATTGCCTTAGCTATCACTACCGAACCCAATGATATTGTGGCCATAGAGAGCCCCTGTGTTTTTTCTATGCTGGAGGTTATTGCCAGTCTACGTTTGAGAACCATCGAAATTCCCGTTCGTGGAGAGGGTGGCTTAGATACAGAATACCTTAAAAATGCCTGTCGTAAAAATAATATTAAGGCGATCGTTGTGACGCCAAATTTTCATAATCCGACAGGAATTTTAATGTCTGGGGAGACGAAGCACGCGGTATATGAAATTGCTCATTTTCATCATATCCCAATTATTGAAAACGATATTTATGGCGATCTCTATTTCAGCCATTCCCGACCTACAACTATTCGGAATCTCGATAACGAAGGTCTTGTGCTTACTTTTTCGTCATTCGCGAAAACCATTGCCCCTGGAATCCGTTTGGGTTGGCTAGCTCCTGGAAAATTTTTTGAAAAAGCTGAACGATTGAAATTTTCGCTTGGGAGATCGGTCTCACCGCTTAACCAGGAGCTCCTCACAAAATTGCTTAATACATCGAGTTACGATAGGCATCTCCGAATATTTCGGCAGCAACTAAAAAAGCAGGCATTACAGTTGGTAGAGCAAATCAATCGCTGTTTTCCTGCGGAGAGTCATACCTATACACCCGCTGGGGGATATAGTCTATGGACCAGATTACCGGCAACGATCGATATGCAATTGTTCTATGATAACTGTGCTAAATCTGGTGCCTACTTTGCACCAGGAGCAATTTTTTCCTTTACAGATGCTTATGATCATTGCTTTAGAACTGTTTTCTCCCAACGTATTGCAGACATACATCTCGAAACGATAGCAAACATTGGAAACCTCCTTAAAAAGGAACTGTACTGATCTATCCTTCATAATCTGAACCGAGAATCCCTGAGCTGGAGCCTGTAAATTTGTGTTTTAATAATGTGATATGAATTTACAAACCAAATTTACCATTGCGTCAGAGGAGGGATTGAAACTGTTGTTCCTATTGAAAAGGGAACAGATCCATCGTATGTATGACAACCAGATCGATTCAAAAGATCTTAACAATTATCTTGATATACAATTGAATAATCAAAGAGCGGCAGACGAACTCAACAATCTGAGTACACAGCTGATCAGCGTTTTCGCGGACGCTGAACCTGCAGGCTATGCTATGATTAAGCAATCGCCTGTTCCTGAGCTATTAAAGGGTATGAAAGCGATCCATTATGCCGACTTTTACATTCGAGATCAATATGATAATCAGGCGATAAGGGAGTGCCTATGGAAGAAATGTCAATCGGTTACGAACTTTTACAACGCATGCTGGATCGAATTGCTGCAAACTGACCCGCTCGTTCCTTTTTTCGAAGATTGTGGGTTTAGCATCGAGCAGCAATCTCTTCTGGAACCTTTTGGAAAGAAATCCTATATCATGATATGGAAGCGGAACTGATAAAAAATCATGATGAACTCAGTTCATCATGATTTTTTGCATATTACCCATAAATAGTTGAATTTTACTTCAGGATATGGAACAACGTCTCATGACAAACAAAAGTCGGTGGTATTCAAAGCGGTATTTACAGGAGTTTATACTGTTTACCGCCATGTTTTTGCTGACGATGCTCCATGAATGGATGAAAATTGATACCATTATCGATTTTATCAAAGGCCTGGTATTTTTTAGCCTACTGTATATCCAAGCACAGTTGCACCGTCACTTCTTTTTCTCATTCTTCATGAAGAAAAAGTATTTTATCTATGTGATCGGCGCCGTTTTTTCAACGCTAACTGGAGCAGCACTCTTGGTTGTGGTTAATTATTTTTGGATCGATACTGCCTATTATGAAAGAGGGGAGATATCCGTATTCCAAGATTTTGCCTACCAAATTATGTTATGTGTGATAAGCACATTTACAATGCTCTCTTTTTTCCTCTTACGCCAATATGCCAATGAGGTTGAGAAAAGAAATGAAGCACAGTTGATGCTAAGTGAGATCAATGTGAAATATTTACATGCACAGCTAAATCCCCATTTTTTCTTTAATATGTTCAACAACCTTTATGGCGTGAGCTTAACTGAGCCATCCCGTACACCTGAACTGATCTTGAAACTATCGGAATTGATGCGATACCAGTTGGAAAATGCCAATAGAGATATGATAAGGCTAAAGGAGGAAGTTGATTTTATCGCTAATTACGTTGCTATGGAGAAGGAACGCGTTGGCAAACGCTGTGCGATAAGGTATGTGTTAGCAGGGGAGGACGATGAATTGAATCGCTATCGGATTGCACCATTACTTTTGATCACATTGATTGAAAATGCCTTTAAACATAGTCTTACGAACGAAAGGAGATGGTATGTGGATATCTTTATTACTTTTAGCGATGGTGCATTGACCGTGGATATCAAAAATTCGTTGGCAGATAAACTACTGAAAAATAATTCCACAGGTCTCGGGTTAGCGAATACCCGCCAACGTTTAGCCCTGCTTTATCCGACACAATATAAGTTGCATTGTGCTGAAATGGGGCATGATTACCATACTTTTTTAACATTAAACTTAAAATCTTCAGCATATGAATGAGCGTTTGAGGTGCATTGTGGTTGACGATGAGGAAGGGGCGCATCTAGTCCTTCATCATTATATCAAGGATATCAAAAAATTGGATCTAAAAGCTTCCTTCTATCATCCCGTTGAAGCAATGGATTATATGTATGATCATGAAGTTGATCTTATTTTTTTGGATATCAATATGCCCGGATTGAATGGCTTGGAGATGTTAAGAGCACTGTCTAATCCGCCCCTTGTAATTTTAACAACAGCATATAAAGAATATGCTTTGGAAAGTTATGAATATAGGGTGGTCGATTACCTGGTGAAACCTTTTGACATCAGACGGTTTATGTCAGCGATTGACAACGTTTTCTCTAGATATCCATCAGTCAGACCTACAATATTGGATCATCCTGTCGTGCTTGCCACTGCAGCAGCCTCCTCTGTAGTCGTTAAAGTGGATGGTGATTTTGTGCGGATTATGTGTAAAGACATCATATACATACAAAGCTGGGGCAATTATGTTAAGATTTTCACCACATCGGGATCCTTTGTGAGTTCACTAACGACAGCTGAAATGGAACAAAAGTTAGACAAAGATCTTTTTATGCGAATACATAAATCACATATTGTCTCACTGGAGCGTGTCAGTAAAATTTCAGGCGGTTCGGCCGAGTTAGATTCTGGGGAAAAATTGCCAATTGGATCAACTTACCGACGGGAGCTTCTGCTGTATTTCCAAAAGTAGTATTGAAACTTCAATATATTGTATGCTGATACAGAGTCTGATCAGATTATTTTTCAAACATTGCTGTTCTAAACTAAACTTTTTTGATTATCAAGGGTTATTTTTAACGAAACAATTCATCATAGATCATTTATTTTAATATGAGTACATTTTCAATAAAAGCTTTCGGAACCGAGGCTCCGACGGCAGACTTAAAGCAACTGGAGGTACAACGTCGTGCGGTAACGGCGAAAGATGTAGAAATTGATATTCTATACTGTGGTGTTTGTCACTCTGACTTACATACGGCACGTAATGAATGGGGCGGAACAATTTACCCCAATGTTCCAGGTCATGAGATTGTGGGACGGATTACAAAAGTAAGCTCCGATGTAACGAAATTTAAAGTAGGTGATCTTGCCGGTGTTGGCTGCATGGTTGACAGTTGTCGTGAATGCGAGAGCTGTAAAGAGGGTTTGGAGCAATATTGTGAGAATGGAAATATCCAAACATACAATGGTCATGATAAGCATTTGGACAAACAGACCTTTGGCGGATATTCGGAGCGTGTCGTGGTGGATCAGGATTTTGTCTTGCATATTCCCGAAAATCTGGATTTAGCAGCAACGGCTCCGCTACTTTGTGCAGGTATCACAACGTATTCGCCATTACGGCATTGGAAGGTTGGTCCCGGACAAAAAGTAGGCATCGTGGGCATTGGTGGTTTGGGACATATGGGGGTGAAAATAGCCAAAGCAATGGGTGCACATGTCGTCGTGATAACAACTTCTGCAAGTAAAGTAGAAGATGCCAAGCGCTTAGGCGCGGATGAAGTCATTTTGTCTACCGATCAGGAGCAGATGAAAAAGAATGCTGGTACTTTGCATTTTATTTTAGATTGTGTCTCCGCGCAACACGATATCAACGTCTACTTGAGCCTATTGAAACGCGATGGCTCACTGACACTTGTCGGTGCTCCTGAACATCCTCTGCCAGTAGCTCCATTTAGCTTAATCCCTACACGTAAAAGTTTCTCCGGATCGATGATCGGTGGTATTGCCGAAACGCAAGAAATGCTGAATTTCTGTGGAAAGCATAATATCACTTCGGATATAGAATTAATACGTATGCAGGATATCAATAAGGCTTACGACAGATTGTTAAAGAGCGATGTGAAATATCGTTTTGTTATCGATATGGATAGTTTAAAAAATAATTAAAATCAGTTCAGACAAAGCTAAATCAAGAGAACATGCTTTCAGTTTAGTAGAGGCTTAGCTTTGTCTGATCAGCGTTTTTTCTTGGGATTTATTTTTGGTGTTATCAAATTAAACAGATGGGGCTCGTCGGTAGTTGATCGAGTTACCACTATTTTTATGGAGAAAAGTAAAGTTGTGGTGTTTTGGTTCCGTCGGGACCTCCGGTTGGAAGACAATGTAGGACTATCTCAGGCATTGGGGAAGGGGCTTCCTGTGTTGCCGATATTTATATTCGATGAAGATATTTTAGGGCGATTGGAAGATAAGTTAGACCGACGTGTAGATTATATCCATCAGGCTCTTGATGGAATAAATAAAAAACTAAGGGAATATGGAACTACTTTAACGAGCTTTCATGGTAGTCCTGTGGCAATTTTTAAAACATTGCATGAGCAATACAATATTCAGGAAGTCTATTGTAATAGCGATTACGAACCTCAAGCGATCCGACGGGATCGGACGATCGCTGAATTTTTCAATGCTGCTGGAATTCCATTTAATGCCGTAAAAGATCAGGTTATTTTTGACAAGCATGAAATCTTGAAAATTGATGGTACACCCTATACCGTTTATACACCTTATGCAAAAAGATGGCGGGAGAAATTAACGGCAGAAGATTATCAATTCACTGATCAAATAGTTGGGCATTTTTTTCAGCAGACATACGCACCAATAATCCCCTTGGAAAAAATAGGGTTTAAAAAGACGGATTTGACTTTTGAACCACCACAACTGAATACAGCTATTATTAATACCTACGATAAATACCGTGATTATCCTTCCTTAGAGGGGACGACCAATTTGGGTATTGCACTTCGTTTTGGAACAATTAGTATTCGTCGCTGTGTTGCTTTTGCAAAACAGCATAATGAGGTCTGGCTGTCTGAATTGATCTGGCGGGAGTTTTTTATGCAGATCTTATTTCATTTTCCCAATGTGGTCAACGAATCCTTTAAAAAGAAATACGACGATATCCAGTGGCGCAACGATGAAACGGAGTTTGAATGCTGGTGTCAAGGAAAAACAGGCTATCCTTTGGTCGATGCGGGTATGCGGCAATTGAACAGTACCGGATATATGCATAATCGTGTGCGTATGGTTGCAGCGAGTTTTCTATGCAAACATTTATTGATTGATTGGCGATGGGGAGAGGCCTATTTTGCGCAAAAGCTCAACGATTATGATTTATCTGCGAATAACGGGAATTGGCAATGGGCAGCAGGGAGTGGCTGCGATGCCGCCCCGTATTTTAGGGTGTTTAACCCGATTATTCAGGCCGAAAAATTTGATAAAAAACAAGAATATAGTAGACAATGGATTCCCGAACTTGGGACAACAGATTATCCCGAACCTATTATAGCGCATCCAATTGCCAGAGAACGTGCGCTAAAAACTTATGCAGCAGCATTGAAGTAAGCGACGGATAATGATAAATCAATCCCACCAGACCTGATCGGCTGAGGTGGGATTGATCTATCCTATAGTAGATTTTTTATTGATCCAAAAAAGCAGCAACAAAGGCGTCGAATGCTTGTGGGTTTTCAGCTTGTACCCAGTGTCCTGCATTTGGTATTGTTTCAAAGCTAACATCTGGAAATTGCTCCTTGATTTTGATTTTATCTTCAGGAAGAATGTAGCGCGATTTTTCGCCTGCTAAAAAAAGGGTAGGACCAGTATAAATCCCCGCTTTTACACCTATTGTAATGAAATCTGCATATTTCCGTTGCAGAACATCCAGGTTGAAACGCCAACCCAATTTACGGTCTTCTTTAATATAGACGTTTTTTAACAAAAATTGAATTACTCCGGGATCATCAAGGTAGCTTTCGAGTTTTGTCTGTACATCTTTTCGGTTGTCCATACTATTGATATCAACCGCACAAAGGGCATTGAAGATATCTTCATGATGTGGTGGGTAAGCCTTGGGAGCTATATCCGCAATAATCAATTTTTCAACCTGTTCCGGATGCTCAATGGCAAATTGCATGGCAACTTTGCCGCCGAGAGAATGACCCAATAATAAGACTTTTTCTGCTCCGATCGAAGCGATATAGGCGCCCAGGTCCTCGACCATTTCCTCAACGGACATGCCGTCACTGTGAAAACTTCGACCATGATTGCGCAGGTCAAGTAAATGTATCTGTCTTTTTTCTCCAAAGCTACGGCCAAAAGATCCCCAGTTGTCCGCCATACCAAAAAGGCCATGCAGAACAACAAGCGGTGTACCACCGTTTTCTGCGCCGTATATTTTGCTGTGTAGTAATTCTTTCACGATATTTCTCTCCTTTAAACGAATTGAAGTGGCCTTATAAGGGCCATTCTCGATGGCTAAGATAGCTAAAACATCCCTTCTTATCAAAATGGTAGTGTCGATGATCTATTTGGTAGTGCCTTCCATCGTTGACAAGTTAATTTTGTAGTAACGAAAACATAATAATAGATAACACATGAATACTACAGCGTTAATTGTCATAGACATTCAAAATGAATATTTTGAAAATGGCGGAATGGAACTTGTAAACCCAATTGCCGCAAGCGTAAATGCCGGAAAAATAATCGGCCATTTTAGAGAAATAAAAGCCCCGATTATCCATATTCAGCATATTTCTCCCGATCCAACGAAAATGCCATTTTTTATAGCAGGTACGGTTGCTGCTGAGATCCATCCAAACGTCAGACCACTGCTGGGAGAGAAAGTGATCCAAAAACACTTTCCAAATAGTTTTAGGGAAACCGAACTTTTTGATTATCTGAAAGCCAATCAAATTACTGAACTTGTTGTTGTTGGCATGATGACGCACATGTGCATTGATGCCACGACGCGGGCTGCGGTTGATTTTGGTTTCCCATGTACAGTAATCGGGGATGCCTGTGCAACACGTGACCTGGAAATTAACGGTGTTACGGTCAAAGCTGACGATGTGCATCACGCGTTTCTAGCAGCATTGGAATTCTTCTATGCGCAGACTCAGACGACAGAAACCTACCTCGCACAAAAGTAGCTATTCTAAAACTGGGAGGTTCCGCATCGGCATTTTTCTATGCGCAGACTCAGAGGACAGAAACCTGCCTCGCACAAAAGTAGCTATTCTAAAACTGGAGCGGTATAGCATTGGAATTTTAAGCTGACAGTGTATGGCAACATTGCTATACACTGTCAGCTTTTTTTGTAATTACTGTGAGTAACCGGCTAGGGACAGCCCGTAATAGACCTTTTACCGTAATTCCTGGATAAATGCACTGATGGTCTTACCCGTCTGCGCCTTAAAAAAACGCATCAGGTGATTAGGCTCGGAAAAATTCAGTTCAAAAGCAATTTCACTGATAGATTTGTCTGAATGTATCAATAAATCCTGCACTTCAAATAATAAGCGCTGTTTGAGTAATTGTGTTGCCGTGGTATTGAATTGTGCTTTAACGGCATGATTCAGTGTGATGCGACTGATGCCCATCAATGCTGTATATTCGTTGATCCGCTGTTTCTGTTGAATATGCTGTTCGAGTAACATCCTGAACTGATAAGCAAAATTATTCTCAGGTTTTTGCAAAGAAAGTCCATTCAACCGGGCATATTTTCGATTCAAGGTCTGTAGCAAATAATAGAGCAAAGAGCGTATAATATGTGCACTGTCTGCCTCTGTCTGAACAAGCTCCGATTTTATTTCCGCGAGCAGTGTGTAAAATTTAGATAGATGTATATCATCTGCAGCTATTTTTACTGTATGGTGCAACTGATAGAAATACAGCAATCGATACGTAAAAAGCTTATCTGCGAAAAACTCATTGAGAAAATCTTCCTGAAAAATCAATGTGGTGAATTCCAGATGCGTAGGGTCCAGTTCCCAGGTATGTTTCTGAAAGGCAGAAATAAAGATAATGTTGTTGTCCGTTAATTCGATGACTTCCTGTCCCAATCGTAAACGTCCCTTAGCCTTTTTGAAAAATAAAATTTCAAAAAAATCTTTATGATAGGTCTCGCGATGGGTATAGTCTGTTTCCTGTTGATTTAATACGTTTAATAGAAATTCAACGCCACATTCACCTTTATGGAATTTTATCGTTCTCAATAGCAGTATACTTTATCAATCAAAAGTACTAATCTTAGGGCTAAATATAGCGCTATATGTACAATCTTGCATTAACATAACCGGACGACTGGATGCCTTATCATTCATTTAACAGTTCGGATAAAAATATTTTTCTAAAATAATTGAGAGATTTATGCGAAATGTGATTTTCGTCACTTTTTTATTGAAAGATTTGATTTACCTTTATGATATAATCAAATAGGCAAAACTTAAATAGTGATATTCATCCCACTTGAATACTTATTAAAAGGTATATTACATTTCTTTTCCTTAAAAAAAGGAACTATTTGATTGATATAGGAAAGATTGAATAGCCATATTAAAATATATTATTTGGGGGTTTTCTCGTCAAGAGAGGCCCCTTATATTTTTTATAGCCTTCAATTTAGCATCTGATATACTTCTGAAAGATGCTGAAAGCAGCGCTTGTCGGGCGCGATGCGGTTAAACAAATCTTTTATTTCTTTTTTGTCAAATTCCAAATCAGGACTGTGATATGATTTTTTACACTTTTTAATCGATTATTTTTGATTGCTTCAATAAAAGTTATTTTAAGGTCAACGCAACATAATGAAAAAAAAGGAGTACGTCATTTCGCTAAAAATGGAGGATATGACGCGTGAACTACTGTTTCCACAACGTAGCAAGGAATACATGGTGCTAGAGTCTACAAGTGACAATATGCAAATACAGCGCAATTGCCATTATCGTGCTTCTTTTTTTGGAGTGCTGTTGGCTGAGGAGGGTATTTCCTATTATCGGGTGGGAGACTATGAATATGAGCTTCAAAAAGGTGATATTCTTTTTTGTGTTCCGCAGGAGGTTTTTAAAGTCATTTACTTTTCCGCAGACATCAAGCAAAAACAAATTTTCTTTTCTACAGATATGCTATCAGATGCCGGCTTTAATTATCGCTCAAATGATATGTTAAAGAACTTTTCCAATAATCCCTCTTATATCATTCGTGGCGAGCAACACCTCTACAAACGATTGGCATTTTATATAAAGGAACTTGCTTATCTCAACGATTTTAAGAATCCGGTCTATTATAGTAATGAGATGATCTGGCATTACTTTTCCTTGTTGATGTATGATATTGAAAATTATTCCAAAAATTTTCGGCAGCAGGCCAGTTTTTCTTCCCGGGAAGAAGAGATTACAAGCGCTTTTTTTGCGCTTGTACGGGAATATTATGTCGAACATCATGATGTTCAGTTTTATGCAGATCGTCTATTTGTCAGTAGAAAATATCTCACGAAGGTAGTCAAGAAAGCGATGTTGCGTACACCCAAAGAGATTATCAACCAGATCCTACTTATTGAAGCGAAGATTCTCTTAAAGAATTCTGCGAATAACGTTGGCCAGGTGGCCTGTTTGCTGAACTTTTCAGATCAAACGGTCTTTAGTAAGTTCTTCAAAAAACATACCGAAAGAAATCCAAGTGACTACAAAATGGATGACCTTTTCTAGGTCATTTTTATCAGTCCAATCTTTGCTCAGATGAAGGTGCTTTTCCAGTAATAGATAGGGAAAGCACCTTTGTTTTTTGTTATCCGGTCTATACGCTTTTGGCGTCTTTTAAACAAATTTTGGCGTCTTTGCGCCGAATTCAGACATCGGTTTTTTTGGACTTTTGCTACACATAAAAATAAAAGCAAAATCCATTATGAAGCAAAACGTCGTTAAAAAGCGCGCCACGAACTTGTTTATTGCGCTGGTATTGTTATCCAGTTGTTCAGGTAAACAACAGGATGGCGGATATCAGCAAGGACCTGCAGAGGTTCTTTTTGGCACTGTAACAACAGGCGATGCAACGATCCGAAATGAGTATGCAAGTGCCATAGAAGGCGTGTCCAATATAGAAATACGACCACAGGTGACCGGTTATCTCCAAAAGATATTTGTGGATGAAGGTGACTACGTCCGTGCCGGACAGGCGCTATTTAAAATTGAAGATCGGATCTTTCAGGAGCAGTTAACAAATGCGCGGGCGGCCTTGTCTGTTGCCGAATCTAATTTATTGACCGCCAAAATTGAGCTGGATCGAAAAACTGAGCTGACCAAAAACCGTATCGTTTCGGATATTCAGATGCAGGAAGCTCAGGCAAGTTATGCCGCCGCAAAAGCATCAGTAGCGCAGGCGAGATCAGCTATCGCCTCAGCACAGATCAATCTGGACTTTTCAGTCATCAAGTCGCCCGTGAATGGGTATATCGGACGTTTCAACTACCGCTTGGGTAGTTTGCTGTCTGCCTCAAATCAAGATGCCATTACAGTCGTTTCTGACAACCATCAAGTGTATGCCTATTTTAGCTTGAGTGAGAACGATTTTGTACGGTTTCAGCGCGAACATACAGGAAATACGGTTGCGGAGAAATTGAAAAATGCAGCACCCGTTGCACTGTTACTTTCGGATGGACAGGAGTATCATACCAAAGGGAGAATAGATGCCGTTGAAGGTCAATTCAATAAAAATACGGGCTCCATTACTTTGCGTGCAAAATTTGATAACCCTCGCGCGGAGCTGCGTAGCGGCAACACAGGCAAAATTGTGATGTATCAACAATTGAAAGAAATGCCCCTGTTACCTATTGCATCCACAGTATCTTACCAAGACAAAGTCTTTGCCTATGCTGTCGATAAGGAAAATAAAGTCGTACAGATACCTGTAGCTATTTCTGGGAAATCTGAAGATAATTTTATTATTCGCGAAGGATTAAAACAGGGAGACCGTTATATCGCTCAAGGATTCGAACGCCTACAACCTGGAATGCCGGTTGTCGCGCAAAAGCAAACTCAAAACAAAAAATAAGACAGCAATTCATGTTAAAAAAAATAATTAAACGACCAGTATTGGCCACCGTGATTTCTGTCTTATTGGTCATTCTTGGTGTGGTCGGTATGCTCAGCTTGCCCATTACCAAATTTCCGGATATTGCACCACCGACCGTTATGGTGACCGCTGTATATCCCGGTGCAAATGCCGAAACAATTGCACGGTCTGTCGCGCCACCCATAGAAAATGCCATCAATGGCGTCGAAAATATGGACTATATTTCGTCGACAGCGAGTAATGATGGTACATTAAATATTACTGTAATCTTCAAGTTGGGAACAGATCCGGATCAGGCCGCCATCAATGTCCAGAACCGTGTAGCCCAGGTTACCAATCAGTTACCTGCAGAAGTTATTCAAAGCGGGATCACGACCTTAAAACGTCAAAATAGTATGATCGCGATGGTCACCCTAACCAGTAAGGATGGTACAATGGACGACCTTTTCCTGGAAAACTACAGCAAGATCAACGTTGTACCCGAACTTAAGCGTATCAAAGGAGTAGGGGACGCGATGGTATATGGCAATAAGGATTACGCCATGCGCGTATGGTTAGACCCCAGCAAACTCAATACATATAACTTGACACCGGGTGATGTATCACGTGCCATCCAGTCCCAAAACTTGGAAGCCGCGCCTGGCCGGTTCGGTGAACAGAGTACCGAGGTAAAGGAATATGTGATGCGTTATAAAGGAAAATTCACTGAACCGCAGCAATACGAAAATATTGTTATCAGGGCCCAGAATGATGGTTCGGTATTACGTCTGAAAGATGTTGCCAAGGTTGAATTTGCGGCTTATAGCTATACCGTAGCATCCAACTATAACAAGAAACCTGCAGTGACCATGGCCATTTTTCAGATGAGTGGATCGAATGCCAATGAGGTACAAATCGCATTGCAAAAGCGAATGGAAGAATTGGAGAAGTCTTTCCCGGGAACCATGGAATATAAGATACCTTATGCAACCAAGGAATCGCTGGATCAGTCCATTGATCAGGTCATCAAAACCCTGATTGAAGCCTTTATTTTGGTATTTATCGTCGTCTTTATCTTTTTGCAAGATTTCCGTTCTACCTTAATTCCGGCCATCGCTGTACCTGTATCAATTGTAGGGACATTTTTCTTCATGAAAATATTTGGGTTTTCAATCAATATATTGACGCTTTTCGCCCTTGTCCTCGCGATTGGTATAGTCGTGGATGACGCCATTGTTGTTGTAGAGGCAGTACACGCCAAAATGGAACGACGGAAACTAAATGCCAAAGCGGCGACGATGTCAGCGATGGGGGAAATTTCGGGCGCTATTGTTTCGATTACCTTAGTGATGTCAGCTGTGTTTGTACCGGTCGCATTTATGGACGGTTCTACAGGTTTATTTTATCAACAATTTGCGCTGACATTGGCTATCGCAATTGTCATCTCAGCGGTGAATGCCTTGACACTTAGTCCGGCTTTATGTGCGATTCTGTTGAAATCTCATGCAGCCCATTCCGACGAAAATCATAAGGCTACATTCAAGGAACGCTTTTTCACCGGATTTAATGCCGCCTTTGATAAACTTACTTTTCGCTATGGAAAGGCAATTTTAATGATGATCAAACGCAAGTGGATCGCATTTTCGCTTTTGGCGGTGTTTGGCGGATTGTTTGCCTGGTACACGATGAATACACCTAAGGGTTTTATCCCTGACGAGGATCAATCATTTATCATTGTGACCGCCAATTTGGCCGCTGGAACATCAAAAGACCGGACAACGGTGTTGATGTCAGATACGGAAAACAAGTTAATGGCTCATCCTGCTGTTCGTGAAGTAATCTCGGTAAATGGGTTAAGCCTGTTCACTGGAGCAATGTCATCTGCCGCCGGTACGTTCTTTATTCGCCTGAAAGCTGAAAAAGAAAGGGGCAAAGTGAGTAATCTCGGGGCCGTTATGGGCGAGCTACAGGGGATACTGGGACAAGATAAGCGGGCCAACTTTCTAGTTTTAAATACACCTACAGTAGATGGTTTTGGTAATTCGAGTGGAATGGAACTGGTTCTACAGGACCGAACGAATGCGGAATTGCAAAAGTTAGGCAATATATCCTATGGCATGATGGGCGCTTTGATGCAACGGCCGGAGATTGCGATGGCCTTTACCACATTTGATGTTTCCTACCCCCAATATGAGGTCGTCGTAGATGAAGCGAAGGCAGCACAACTTGGTGTAGCTGTTAGTGATGTACTCGGTGTTATGCAGGGATATTATGGCAGTATACAGGCTTCGGACTTCAATCGTTTTGGCAAATATTACCGTGTACTGGTTCAGGCAACGGCAGAAACCAGAACCAACGAACAATCCTTACAAGGGGTTTTCGTGAAAAATAGCCGACAAGAAATGATTCCGATCAGTACCTTGGTACGGGTTCAACCGGTTACCGGACCCGAGGTTGTAGAGCGGTTCAACCTATTCAACGCGTCAAACCTTACTGTAATGCCGGCTCCGGGTTATAGTACCGGGCAAGCCATGTCAGCCATACAGGAGGTGGCCAAACAACTGCTTCCACCGGGGTATACCTTCGATTATAAGGGCATGAGTCGTGAAGAAAGCATGGCGACATCGCAAACGACAGTCATTTTTGTGCTCTGTATTGTATTTGTTTACTTCTTGTTATCTGCTCAATATGAAAGCTACATATTACCATTCTCCGTATTGCTGTCCATTCCGGTGGGACTTTCCGGCGTATTTATAGGCATTGGTATGGCAGGTATAGCAAACAATATCTATGTGCAGATCGCGATGGTGATGCTCATTGGGCTATTGGCAAAAAACGGGATATTGATTGTGGAGTTTTCGAGTCAGCGCCGAAAAGCGGGAAAAAGCTTGATTGCTGCTGCGGTGGAAGGTGCAAAAGCACGACTAAGACCTATTTTAATGACCTCATTGGCTTTTATTACAGGGATCGTGCCACTCGTTTTTGTGGTGGGACCTTCAGCAATGGGGAACCATTCCATTGGTTATGCCGCTATTTTCGGCATGCTGGTGGGTACGGTATTGGGGATATTCCTTACACCGGTACTCTTTGTGGTATTTCAGTATTTCCATGAAAGATTGAATGGAGGCGAGTTGGATGAAAGTGAATGGGACTACTAATTAATGATCAGATAAAATGAAACAGATAAAAAGAAATTGCTGGTATAGTGTAGTCTTTCTGACAACGGTAATAGGGGCGAATGCCTGCCGTGTACCACACTATACCGGAATGGAAATGAAACCGATTGATCATTTCCGAAATCAGGACGAGCATGAAGCTGATAGTAGTATCGCGAAGATCTCCTATCGTGATTTTTTTAAAGATGAGATGCTTGTTGAGTTACTGGATAGCGCATTGAAGAAAAATAATGATTTGAAAGTCGCCCTAAAGCAGATCGAATTTGCTTCAGAAGGGTATAAGCAATCCAAGTGGCTGAATGTGCCACTTGTAAATGCGAATCTTGCCAATGTGGGAATTAACCGTCCTTCGGGCAACAGTATGAATGGTATGATGGCCAGTCAATTTATGGGTCAAAAATATACCATGGATTATACCTCCTCAATTCAGATTTCCTGGGAGGCTGATATTTGGGGTAAATTAAATGGGCAAAAACAGGAGAGTTTGGTAGATCTTCTCAAAACTCAGGAAGCTGTCCGCGCGATCAAAACACGTTTGGTCGCTGAGGTTGTTCAAGGCTACTACAACCTACTGCTGTTGGACCGACAGCTGGAAATATCACAGCGCAATTTAGCCTTTGCGGATAGCACCCTATTTATCCTTAATAAACAGGTCGAGTTGGGGCTAGCAAATATCTTGTCGGTCCAACAACAGGAAGTGACACGGGATCAGATTGCCAAACGGATTCCGGCCTTAGAGGCGGGCATTCAGGTGCAGGAAAATGCGTTGAGCATTTTGGTTGGAGAAGTGCCGGGGCCAGTAAAAAGGACCATGCGATTGGATCAGGTGGAGTCATCGGCAAATCTCTCACTGGGTGTCCCTGCAAACCTGTTGAGCTATCGGCCAGATCTGCGTAGTAGCGAATTGGATATCCGGCGGAGCCTGGCCACAATACATGTCGCACGGGCAAGCATGTATCCAAATTTAAATATCACTGCACAGGGAGGGTTAAATGCATTTAAAGCAAATAATTGGTTCAATCTACCAGGGTCACTGTTTGCCGCTGCAACTGGGACAATTGTACAGCCCATTCTGAACGGCAGGCAATTAAAGACACGTTTGGAGCAGTCAAAAATCGCAAAGGATCAAATGGAATTGAATTTCAAACAGACCATGTTAAAAGCCGTTGGTGAAGTGTCTGATGCACTGATTCAGATTGATAAACTGGGGGAACAACTGGAGACATCCAACTTGCAGGTAGAGCGTTCGGACAAGCTTGTTCAAAATGCAATGCTGCTTTACAAATTTAATGAGGCAACCTATCTGGAAGTGATCGTCGCGCAGACCAATAGGCTGCAGGCCGAATTGGATCAGGCGACAGTGAAAGCACAAAAAATTAATGCCATAACATCCCTTTACCGTGCCTTGGGAGGCGGATGGCTCTAATCTCACGATCTTAATACTCGAAATGAAAACAACAAACATGCTGATTCTGATCAATCCAAGTCAAAGCAGCGAGAAAACTGAAAAGATGGCTGCCGCGCTTCGCGCCGATCGGTTTATACTTATTGATGACGATCTGGATTTTGCAGATCATCTGGCACTAATACTTGAAAAAAGAAAGCAAAAAGTGATCATCATGCAGCACTTGGAAGGATTGAATCAGCTGTTTTGTCATGTAGAACATTCATCTTATCGCATTGCTGTTGAATGCTATGGGGTAAAATTAGGAATAGCTAGGTAATCAAGGTAGGATTTATATTGAATAATTATGATGCGTTATATACAATTATTTGCAGTAGGGAGAGGAGTACTATCACGTAGGAAAGAACTGGAGACACATATCTTTTTGCTCGTTCCAACAGTGATATCCATCTCTTTTGATCTCGATGATAAGTTATTTACCATGGTGGTCAAATCAACAAAAAAGGTGGATGAATTGATTCTTCGTTTGATGGAGCAAAAACAGTTGAAGATAAGTCTTTTAGATTTTATGGAGAGACCAGTGTAGAAAGAGTTCCCTATAAAGGTAATTTATCCCGAAGAGGTATCGTCTGAGACAGTAAAAGACAATAGCTCTTCGGGTATAATTTCCTAACAGAAAATACCATTTTCTGCCGTTAAAATAATTGGAGCACCATCGGTAATCATGATGGTATGTTCATGTTGCGCCATGTATCCACCTTTGTCACCGACCATCGTCCAGCCATCATTTAATTCCGTTGCATAGGTAGATGTTGTCGAGATAAAGGTTTCGATCGCAACAATTGAATTTTTTCTAAACCGCCTTTGATCAAATTTGTTCCTATAATTGAGCAGCTCATCTGGATCTTCGTGTAAACTGCGTCCGATACCATGGCCACCGAGATTCTTGATCACTTTATAGCCTCTCTTTTTTGCTTCCGTTTCCATCAGTTGGCCAATGTCCGCAATTTTGACACCACCGCGTATATTTTTTATCGTTTTTTGAAGTATTTCCTTTGAAGCGTCCACCAATTTTTGATGATGATGAATATCCGCACCGATCACAAAAGAAGCCCCATTATCAGCCCAAAAACCATCTAGTTCCGCTGATACATCAATATTGATAAGTTCTCCTTCCTGCAACAAGCGATCCGCAGACGGAACACCGTGGCAAAACTCGTTATCTACACTGATACAGGTCCAACCCGGAAAGTTATAGGTCAGCGCTGGTGCTGATTTTGCACCAAATTGTTCTAATATCTTCGCCCCGTACTCATCCAATTCTTTGGTTGACATGCCCACCTTAGCATAGTCGCACATCGCTTTAAGCGTCTGGGCAACTGCCGCACTCGCTTTTTGCATTCCGGTCAATTCGTTCTCGTTGGTAATAGACATCCTGCTTTTTGTATTTGCTTGTTCAATTAAAGATATACAAAGGTCTTAAAAAAAATAGATAATCCGATAAAGAAAAGCAGGTGACGGTCCGGCTCAGACTTTTGCGAGTTTTGGTATAATAAAGGTCTGCTTTCGTATAAAATCCCCGCCAGTGAAAGCATGAAATAATAGATTTGTGAAAATCCCGGATAAATATAAACCGGGGAGAAGGTGGATACAATTTTAAATTTACAAAATGAAAGCAAAGCAGATATTAATTTTTAAAAGCTCTGTGCGAACAAAAGAGAAGAAGACGTTCCTGATGCAGTTGTTAAAGCTCCACCTGCCACAGGTACAGTCGGCGACCTTGGATCTGGATGACGAAGACGCTATATTTCGGGTAGAAACAGAAGAATGTTCCGTCGATCTACTGACAGCTTTGCTGCACAAGCATGGTATAAAAGTAGATTTTCTAGATCGCTTTGTACTGGCCTAATCCTATTCAAAGCACAGTACAGACGATCTTACAATAACCCGCCTGTATATTGCTTAAAAAACTGCTCGCGAAAAATCTCGCCAATCGGGATTTCGAATTTGTCAATGTATATCGTATGGTTGTCAAAAGAATCAATAAAAGACAAATTGATCAAATAGGATTTGCTAACCCGAACAAATATATGGGCCGGTAGTTTTTGATGCATTGTTTTTAGATTCATTGCCGTAATAAGTTTATTGGTGCGCGTATAAATAACGACATAATCTTTGAGCGCCTCAATAAATCGAATATCGCCAAATAAGATCTTGTAGTATTTTCGATCCGATTTGATAAATACAGCATCTTCATTCGCATCTTCAAAGGTGCTTTGATTTTCCTTTAAATTGAGCAGATTTTTATAGGTCAGCGCTTTATCAATTGCCTTGGCCAGGCGATCTTTTTTGATAGGTTTAAGGAGGTAGTCGAGTGCATCCAACTCAAAACCCCTCAACGCATACTGTGTATAGGCTGTTGTTAGTATCACCAGTACATCTTTAGGTAAGGATTGCGCAAAATCCAATCCATTGACCGTAGGCATCTCGATATCGAGAAAAATAAGATCCACAGATTTGGTCGCGAGGTATTCCATCGCAGATAGGGCATTGGAAAACTCGCCCATAATTTCTATAGCTGAAATTTCTTCGACCAGATTTCTCATTTCTTCCCTTGCTAAGGGCTCATCATCTACAATGATACAATTCATAATGGAATTTTTAATTTCACCTGATACAGCAGGTCATTTTTTGATATTGTAAGCTCGTAATTATCACCATACAGCAAATCCAGCCGTCGTTTGGCATTGACTAATCCCAGTCCACCATACTTAGAACGGGTATTCGAAAGATCTGGATCGATCGAATTTTCACATTCGAAACAAAGTTGTTCATCTGTCTGCGTAAAGTGAATGGTAATAAACGTATGCTCGTCGCGTAAGTTCACGCTATGTTTGATCGCATTCTCGATAAAGGCAGTAAAAAGATGTGGCGGCAGAAAAATACTTTGCTTTTCTAATTCCGCTGCGCAGGACAATGACGTTCTCAAGTTATCCCGACGTATTTCCTCCAGTTTTAGAAAATTGAAAATAAAGTTTATTTCGGATTTTAAAAGCGTTTTATCTGTATCGTTTTCATAGAGCTGATAGCGCAAAAAATCGGAAAGTTTGATAATAACCTCGGTGGCCATACTGGGGTCTTTCCGAATTAATGCCTTCACATTGTTGAGCATGTTAAACAAAAAATGTGGCTGAATCTGATTCTTTAACGCATTTAACTCCGTTGTCAACGCCAGGTTTTTTAGATCTGAAATTCGTTTATTATCCTCGATCCAACGCTTAAAGAGCTTAAAAGTGGTGGTGGTCAGGATAATGGGAATACAGATAAATAAACCGCTGACAAAACCCATGGTATTGGTTCGTTGCCTTTCGATCGCCGGGATATGGATACTAAAAATATATATCGCAATCTGCATGACCACGAGTAGGCTCGCTGTCACCAGAAGAATAAGTAAGAGGATATAGATCTCATATTTTCCCTTGAAAAAATACTGCGGGATCAATACATACATATTGATATAAAACATGGCCACGAAAACCGTCCAGAGTGCCAAAGAGAAGTAGGTTTTATAGTTACCCAGAAATTGGTTATTTGTATTGGCATTGGCAAAAAGAATAAGCAGGCCAACCAAAAACAGGCCATGCCGTAAAAGCCTGAATTTCTTTTCCGTTAAGTAGCGTAAAATAATACGATTGTTGCAGTCTAGCATATTGATCTGGATTACTGACCCTAATTCAGCAAAAGTAATTTTTTTTGTTTCAAAATGGCTTTCTTTTATACGAACACCGCTTTTTTTTATACTAAAGTAAATACAGTAATTAGGCTGGGGAGAAACCGGTTTAACAGCGTTTGTTTTTGTATAAAATATTGCCCCTTTTGTATAAAAAAATAAATGGGCGTAGCCAATTGATCTATTCTTGTAACAAGCTAAAGCTCAGTTCGGATTTCCAAAAGAGCAGTTTTCGCAGAGTATTTAATTGAAAAAGAATAGATAGACAAAAACAAATATCCAAATGAAAAAGAGTTTCGTGTTGTTTGGAAGCTTTGCCCTGATATGCAGTGCTTCCGCACAGACAAAAGACAGTATTCCCCAAAAAGTACAGGCCATTGTTGCTGACAAATTTCCCGCAGCGAGAGTACTCAATCTAAGTTATGAATACAATGGCGGCTACAAATATTCATCCAATGCTAAGGGGGCTGCCAGTACCCAAGGTAGGGTGGAATCATTCCATCAGGCTGGTGGGAGTTTAAATGTCAATTTTTTAAACCGGCGTAACTGGGCTTTGGGTACTAGCCTTGGATATCAGTATACCGCATTGAATCTCCAAGAATCCAATTTAAGCGCAGAACCTTTAAAAATGCGTACACAGGATTTCCATTACCACTATGAATCACTTAATTTCTCTTACTTCTCAAAACTATTTGGAAAAACGGTTATTTACTCAGCCAGCATCATGGCAGATGGAAGCGATAAGGGGATTGAACGGCTGCGTGGGATGTTGACCGGTACGTGGGTACTCAAAGCAACGCGGGATGTACAAATGACAATTGGCCTGCTTGGATTTGTTGATCCAGGAGCAATTATTCCCCTTGTCCCCACGTTTACCTATAAGCAGCAATATCGCGATGGATGGATGGTTGATGTGTTATTGCCAAAAGGCGCTTTTGTACGGAAAACGATGTTGCGGAATGGGCGTCTTTCCTTAGGGGCAGACCTCAACACAACGACATTCTATCTCTATGATTTTTGGGGATTGGATAAAGTGTATACTTTAAGTCAGCTAGAGATCAACTCAGGATTGACCTACGAACATAATTTGGGAAGATCATTTATAGCAACAGTCAAATCGGGTATGAAGGCTATTCCTAGGTCACGCATATTTGAAAAAAGTGAACGTCAAAATAATTATGTTTGGGAAGCTTCTGCAGATCCATTTTTTTACGTGAACGTCGGACTTTCTTTTAATCCTTTTGCGAAAAAAAGACGTTAGTATAACGAGCACTAATCCTCAGAAATGTCTGAAAGATTAACTTTATTAGAATCCAAAAACGATTTTGGCATTAAATTCGTTTCTATGTTTGAACATTTAAATAGTTGCTATATTTATCATGTAATATAAAAATTAAAAATATGGACAATCGTTCGCACACTATTTCCAGATTTAATTTTTTTTATCAAATTTATAAGAGATAACAACCTAATATTAGGGCGTTGAAAAATAAAATAGACAGTAAATAAATAAAAGAAAATGGCATTATTAGAAACACTTGAATGGCGTTATGCAACCAAAAAATACGATTCAACAAAGAAAGTTGATCAAAATGACGTAGACAAAATTATCGAAGCGGCCCGTATGGCACCGAGTTCCTCTGGTTTACAGCCATTTCGTGTTGTGCTGATTACGGATCAACAGTTGAAAGAGCAGATTGTACCTGTTGCTTGGGGGCAGCAAATTATTGCGGAAAGCTCACATCTTCTGGTTTTTGCGGCATGGGATAAATACACCGACGAACGCATTGATGCAACTTTTGATCATATGAACAATCACAGGGGTCTACCGTTGGATACAACTGATGAATACAAAAACAGGTTGAAAGAGATGTTTGCTGCACTTACTGAAGAACAGCAGGCAGCACATGCTGCTAAACAAGCTTATATTTCTTTTGGAATGGCTATTGCACAAGCGGCAGAATTGAAAGTAGATGCCACACCAATGGAGGGATTTTCTAACGGTGAATTGGATAAATTACTGGGCTTGGATAAAAGAGGATTAAAGAGTGTTGTTTTGCTACCACTAGGTTACCGCCTGGGTGAGGAGGATTGGTTGTTGAAATTGAAGAAATTTAGATTGCCGAAAGACGAGTTTTTGATTCAACTACCCTAAAAAGAGGATTGTTGATTTTATGACAACTATTGTTCAATAAATTACAGAATTATAAAATTAATAATGGCCAAAGAGATCTTTTCGGATGTACTTTGGCCATTGTTATTATGGATCGGTCCTACAATGAGGTATAGCTTTTGATTAGTAGCGCAGGTGCCTGTTATCGATCTTTGAACTGATGGGATATACGTCTTTATGGATATCTATACCCACCTGAGACAAGGGGATTCCGGCCATTGTGGTTTCAGCTCCCTGGATATGGATATTTTTTTTGTGATCTATGCTAACAGTCGCCCAGATTGGGTCTTGATAGACCAATGTCCGTCTTAGAATGTTGTGCTTTTTGTAGAACTCCCCATCAAATGCTTTGCTTTCAAATGTATCACCAGCCCAGTAATAGGAGGCGCTATTGATTTGCACATAGTGAATTCCATTGATCTCATTATGATAGTTGAGATGATGGTGGCCAGTCAGGACAAGTAAAATCTTATTGAACCCGGCTTCGCTATTCAGCTGCTCTAACAGATACCTTACGGCCATACCATTTTCCAATCCACCATCGTCATTGTCCAATCCTTGATGGCAAAAAATGATCACTTTGTCTTTGGTGCCGCGGATATCTTTTTTTAACCATTCCAGTTGCTGCTGACTGATACTGCGGGGGTAACCTTCAATTTTCCTGGTTTGGCTTTTTTCATTACCATCCAGGATAACAAAATGAAATCCCTGTTTGTCAAAGGAATAATATGGAGCAGGGCTATTCCAGAAATCGGTTACCTGTTTTTTTGTGAATCCGCCATCAGTATCATGATTACCGATGACAAAGTGGCTTTCTCCTGTAAAACCACTCCAGATATCCATTAATTCTTTATTTTCGGCTTTTGGGAAACAAAAATCACCTAAGGAAATTATAAAGTCGGGATTTTCACGCTTCATCGCGTCAATAAAGAGTTTGGCCCGACGCGCACCGTCGTGCATGAGATCATGATGGAGATCTGCGATAACGCCAAATTTAACTTTGTCAGTTTTGAGTACAGTACTTTTTGTCGAGGTTATAGGTGCACTGGCGAGGCTCTTATTGACAAAGAGACCGCCTATGCCTAAACCACCTAGCTGGATGAATTTTTTTCGGTTGATCATAACGAATTGATAATACGTATTTTATTAGATGCTACTTAGTTGAACTGTTTGACCTTTTTTCAGTTTAATATATTGCAAATTCTTATCTTTTGAAAGCCGTTTTTTAGTTGAAATATCCTGAAGATCTGTATTTTCAAAAATACGAAAGATAGCATCTTGGCTAGTGGTTACTTTCAACAGCGTGATCTTGTTGTTGTTCTTTTCAGCGCTGACAATAAAGCCGCCCGCTGTTCTCAGGTTTTTAAAGGATACATCTTTCCATTCCTCAGGAGTGGCCGGAAAAACTTCGATGTAATCATTTTTGCTCTGAATTAACAATTCATGAACCCCTTGTGCAAAGGCAAAATTTCCCTCCAATGTAAATGGACGATAGGTAAAATCAGAATACTGACCACCGTTTTGATCACCGTTGAGGTGAAATGAATTGATGGAACAAAAGTTATGCGCAAACTTCTGTAGGTTGCTAACAGCCTGTTTGCTTTGTTTCGCCCGCGCATGGAGACAGGCCATCCAGGAGAATGAATATCCTACCCAGGCCCGTGTACCCAATTGCTCTAAATGTGAAAGCGATTTTTCAATCAACGATTTGTCTTGAGTGTTATTGATATCAAGTATTCCTAAGGGATAAATAGCCATATAGGGTGACATATGTCGATGTGAATGTTTCATGCTCAGACCCTCTGCAACGCGGAGGCCAGTTTCATCTATAGCAAAATTGGGCAATTCGGCGCCATATCGTGTCCATTCTTTTGCTGCCTCGGCTTTGCCGTTAGCCGTACTGACTTCGGCCGCTATAGCGAATAAGTAATGCGCTAGGCTGAGATCAAAATTGGTCCAACTAGTAAACCAGGCGGCAGTGCTGTTATCATTATATTCTGGACTGCTGCTCAGGGGGAGATAGCGTTTCCCATCTTTGAAATAGGTAATATTTTTTAGATAGGTCGCTGCTTCTATAATATAAGGATAGGCCTGTTCTTTTAAGAAAGTGGGATCCATACTGTATTTCCATTGCCAATAAAAATGTTGGGCTGTCCAGGCACTGACGGTAGGGGAAAGGGAGTATTGAATCCAACCGCCCATAGGGTAGCCGTTCAAGGTCAGCACACCCGGGATATTCAATCCGTCAACACCAAAATATTGCTGGGTGTAGGCAAGGTTTTTCGGTCTGATTTTCCATAACCAATCCGTATAACTTTGTGCTTCATTCATTCGGTTGGCGGTATAAGCCGGCCAATAACTCAGTTGGGTATTGAGATCATTGTGGAAATCGCCTTTCCAGGGTGGTAGCCCACCATTATCTGCTGTCCAAACAGCCTGCAAGGTTATTGCCGGAGCTCCTTGGCGTGCTGTGGCCCCCAATTTATAAAGCTCCAGATAGTATTGTTTTTCGAGATCTTTTTCAGGAATGGAAATGTTAGATTTAGACCAATAGCTTGTCCACCATGTGAGATGGCTTAGCTTTGCTTTTTCAAATTGTTGGAGTGATAGCGGTTGTTTCTTGACCTTTTGATCATTACTGATTGTCCAATAGCCGATCAATTTGGTCGATGAGACTTTTTCCCAGCATAACATGACCTCAAAAAAGTGATGATCATATGTTTCCTGATGTAATACCTGCGCATTCCCCGTTTTAACAATAGTCCCTTGTTTGTAGCCCAACCGGGCTAAACTTTGACCATCGACAACACTTTTTTGCTCGTCTGCATTTATATTATTTTCATATTGGTGTGGAATAAGCTCTGGGCTAAGGTCGCCAATGTTCTTCGCTGTGATTTCAAAATAACCCATTGGACTGGTCGCATGGACAAAAGAGGTCAGTATTTTTCCGTCGTCAAATTTCAGTGTATGTACAGCAGTTTGTATATCCAGTACATTGGATACGACCTTTCCAAATTTAGCTAAGTCAAAGGTCATTGCCGCCGCAGGAAGCTTGGTGGGATAGGGAGAACGGTCATAAGGCGAATCGCCCCATTGTTGGGCCGTTTGGTAGCTGTTGTTTTTCAATTGCTGCTGTACCCATTTAAAATCATGTTTTTCTATCTCAAATGCCTTGCGTTCATCCCAAAGATCAGCGCGGTCCAGGGATAGCCGGATGGTATTTTCCTTTTTCCAGATCAATGCACCCAACTGACCATTACCTAAAGGGATAGCCTCATCCCATCGTGTTGCAAGATCCGTAAAGTTAAGATTATAAGCAGGAGATGGCTGCGCGATAACCAGACGCGCTGCGAAAAATAGTACGATAAGAAAGCTGTATTTCATAATTTATGTGGATATGGTTTTACAAATTTAGTAGTCACCACCATCAAAGGCTGACACTATTTGGGCATTTTTATAGCTTATTTTACCCTTGTTGCTTTTCATTTTCCGTCTTTTGTATCTTACTTTTCACTTGTTATATCCAACAGCAAATTGTATGCTTCCAAGCCGTGCCCCGTTAACAGCAACCAGCCTTATCTACTATCGCTTAGAAAGACAGGATAAATAGATCGTAAGATAGAAAGAGTATCAGTTTAGCACCAGATTAAAAGTATAAAAAGCAATGCTGACTACGATATCGTAACCAAATTGTTATAGGGTGCTGATGGGAACCGTATCGCACGAATGGGGGTAAAAACGAAGATTGGCCCCTGTGAGGGTAATATAGATTATATTTCTGTTAATCTAGTTCTAGTATATCCCATTGTTCTTCTCTATTTTTATAACCATAAATAAATATCCAATCTGATGTTGATTTACTTGTAACTATTCCATTAACTGATACTGGCATAGCGACATAAGAATTATAAATAAACCTAATAACTGATTAATATAGAATAGACCTTATTGCTATGAATAGAAAATTAATGGTGTTAGCATCATTGGCCTTAGTTGTCGCCTGCATTGCAATATTTACATTTCGCAAAGAAGAAACAATAGATTTTAGTGCAGATGTCAAACCGATATTAAATAAACATTGTATTACCTGTCATGGTGGCGTGAAGAAAAATGGAGGGCTTAGTTTTCTTTTCGAAAATGAAGCTTTTGCCAAAGCTGAGTCTGGCAAATCGGCGATTATTCCGGGAGACGCGGAACATAGCGAGTTTATGAAAAGATTGCTGTCAGATGATCCCGAATTACGTATGCCTTACAATGCACCCAAACTGAATGATGATGAGATTGATATTCTAAAAAAATGGATTGATCAAGGCGCGAAGTGGGGTGAACATTGGGCCTACACTTTACCCAAAGACGTTGAAGTACCCAAAACCTTTTCGTTTGCGGGACTATTTGGAATAAAACCCAAAGGGGTGAATAATGACATTGATTATTTTGTTCAGGATAAATTAAAGTCCAAAGATCTGACTTTTGCGGATGAAGCCGACCGGGCCACCTTATTAAGAAGACTTTATCTGGATCTCATCGGTATACCGCCCACCTTGGCCGAAACACGTGCTTTTATCGAAGATGAGAGCGACGACGCATATTCCCGTCGAGTGGATAGCTTATTAGCCTCCGCCAAATATGGCGAAAAATGGGCCAGTTGGTGGTTGGATATGGCGCGGTATGCAGATACCAAAGGTTATGAAAAAGATGGATCCCGTAGCATTTGGCCTTATCGGGACTGGGTGATCAAAGCTTTAAATAGCGATATGCCTTACGATGAATTTACAGTCGAGCAGCTGGCAGGAGATCTGCTGCCACAACCGACCAAAGATCAGCTCATCGCAACTGCTTTTCACCGCAACACGATGAATAACGATGAGGGGGGAACCGATAGTGAAGAGTTTCGGATGGCAGCCGTCTTGGACCGTTTAAATACCAGTTATCAAGTATGGTTGAGTACAACATTTGAGTGCGTACAATGCCATAGCCACACCTACGACCCGTTTAAATTTGAAGAATACTATAAATCGCTGGCATTTTTCAATAATACAAGAGATGAAGATACACAGGGAGATCATCCGAAGTTACGTTTTTACGCTGCACAGGACGAAAAACGTATCGATAGCATTAAGCATTGGCTGGCAGCAAACGGAAATGTAAACGTGGTGAAATCAGCAGACCTGTTTCTGCATACGCTAGAACCCAAGATTCATGCGCATTATAGCGATCAGATTGTGGATGGTGCATTGTATGATACAAAATGGCTTGGTGTACGCAACCGTGGATCGGCTCGTCTGAAAGCAATTACATTGGATGGCAAAAAGCAGCTCTTCATGAACTTCTGGACCGATGCGGTCGGAGGGAAAATGGAGGTGCATCTCAATAGCCCCAACGGCCCCCTGTTAACCAATGTAGATTTACCGAAAACTTCAGGAAGACAGGTTATTCAGGCAGCAATCGTACCGACTACAGGTGTACATGATCTCTACCTGGTCTTTAAAAATGCAGCAGTTGCAACTGGTCAGCCAATATGTATGATTGAATGGTTTGCTTTTCGCGAAGATTTTCCTCTCGGGAAACCGATGGAAAATCAGCATCTGCAACATACCTTTTTGCAGCTCGTCAATCTACAGCCCGAAGGTGTGCCTGTTATGATCGAAAACCCGAAAGATATGCAGCGGAAAACCAATGTATTTATCCGTGGAAATCGTTTGTCTCTGGGCGCGGAAGTACAACCCATGGTTCCGGAATCACTGAATGATTTTCCAAAGGGAGCTCCTCGAAATCGTATGGGCTTCGCACAATGGATTGTTAGTAAAGAAAATCCATTGACTGCCCGAACTTTGGTTAACCGTGTCTGGGCACAGCTCTTCGGTCGGGGATTGGTTGAACCTTTAGGTGACATGGGGACACAGAGTACACCTCCGATTCATCGTGAATTATTGGATTATCTGGCCCTAGATCTTATGAACGGGAAAAAATGGAGCATGAAAAAATTGGTCCGTGAGATCGTTCTATCGGGTACCTATAGGCAGTCGTCAACGTTAAATAGTGACAATGTACAAAAAGATCCACAAAATTATTATTTGGCAAGGGGACCAAGATTCCGACTTTCTGCAGAGCAGATCCGCGATCAGGCTTTGGCCGTCAGTGGATTATTAAGCAATAAAATGTATGGACCGAGTGTCATGCCTTATCAACCGGATGGTGTGTGGATGACGGTGTATAGCGGTGAGTCCTGGGTGAAAAGCGAAGGCGAAGATCAGTTTAGACGCGGTGTTTATACCTTCCTAAAACGCACCAGCCCTTATCCTTCCTTTGTTTCCTTTGATGCATCCAGTAGGGAGGTCTGTCTGGTTGATCGTATACGGACAAATACACCGCTACAGGCTTTGGCGACGCTCAATGATCCGGTATATCTCGAAGCTGCAAAACATTTGGGCGAGATCATGGAGCGGGAAGGCAAAGGAAATACAAAAAATAGTATCGGTGCAGGCTATCGAAGAGCGATGCTCCGGGAGGCTGATCCCAAGAAGATTGCTGATCTCGAATTGCTCTACCAAAAAGCGCTTGCCGAATTTAACAAAACACCAGCTTCGGCAGCGAAATACCTGGGCGGTGATTTGGCAAAGGACAATAACAAAAAACTGTCATCCAAAGCCGCTTACATGTTGGTAGCAAATGCCTTATTGAATTTAGATGAGTTTTTGACAAAATCATAAGGAATAGACACAAAGATAATTGAAGTGAGTGAGTGAGTGAGTGAGTGAGTGAGTGAGTGAGTGAGTGAGTGAGTGCGATGGACGGAAGCTTAAAATAATAGATAAACTAAGATAATAGTAGGTTCTTGATAGAATGATGCTGTTACAAAAGATTTACTTGAATGAAAGATCTGAATAAACTAATTGAAGAGGCACAGCAATCTGAATTGAAGGCTGTGACAAGAAGACATTTTCTGAAAGATTGCGTCGCTGGTATCGGTGGTATTGCACTTGGAGGCCTATTGGCAAGTTGCGGCGGATGGGATTCATCTAAATCTAAAGGGAGTCTGGATCTCAATGCCCTAAATCCATTGATCCCTAAATCGCCACATTTCCCGGGCAAGGCCAAAAGTGTCATCTATCTACATATGGCGGGAGCCCCTTCACAGCTTGAACTCTTTGACTATAAGCCTGCATTGCAGAAACTGCATAATCAACCCTGTCCACAATCACTTTTGGCAGGTAAGAAGTTCGCCTTTATTCGAGGGGTGCCTAAAATGTTGGGACCACAGGCTACCTTCAAGCAATATGGTCAAAGTGGCGCTTGGGTATCCGATCATTTACCACATTTCAGTAAGGTAGTTGATGATGTTAGTTTTTTGAAAGCTGTTCATACCGATCAGTTTAATCATGGACCGGCACAGTTGTTTATGCATACCGGGAGTGCCCGTCTGGGCCGTCCGAGTATCGGTTCATGGGTGACCTATGGTCTAGGCTCTGAAAATAGCAATTTACCAGGTTTTGTGGTGTTGACTTCTGGTGGTAAAACACCAGATGCGGGAAAGAGCGTCTGGGGAAGTGGCTTTCTACCGTCGGTTTATCAAGGAGTTCAATGTCGTTCGAAGGGAGATCCCGTTCTGTATATTGCTGACCCTGAAGGGATGGATCGGGACATGAAACGAAATCTTATTGATGCGATCAATAATGTGAATAAAACGGAGTATGACACATTTAAAGATCCAGAGACACTGTCCCGGATTGCCCAATATGAAATGGCCTATAAAATGCAGGTTGCAGTACCTGAGGTGATGAATATCAATAACGAACCAGCTTATATCCATGAGTTATATGGTACCGAACCGGGAAAGGAATCTTTTGCCAATAATTGCCTATTGGCCCGCAAGCTCGTGGAGCAGGGGGTACGTTTTGTCCAGTTATTTGATTGGGGCTGGGATAGCCATGGTACCAATGCATCGGACTCCATAGATCTTGGATTTCGAAATAAATGTCGGGAGATTGATCGTCCGATGACGGCACTGATTTTGGATCTGAAACAACGTGGTCTACTCGAAGATACATTGGTGGTCTGGGGCGGCGAGTTTGGACGCACACCAATGCAGGAGAACCGGGATAATAGTGATATGCCATTTTTGGGTAGAGACCATCATACCGATGCCTATACCATTTGGATGGCGGGGGGCGGGGTGCGCAATGGTATCAGTTATGGACAAACGGACGATATCGGTTTTGCGGGTGTTGAAGGAAGGGCTTCCGTACACGATGTCCACGCAACCATGCTCCATCTCCTTGGCTTTGACCACGAAAAATTTACTTATGAATTTCAGGGCCGACCATTCCGTTTGACGGATGTGGAAGGTGAACTTATACAAGCGATTATTTAAATAATGAAACGATTCCTATTACTAATACTTCTGATGGCCAATTTTTTTACACTTTTAGCTCAGAAGCAAGAGAAACTACATATCAAATATTATTGTACCAATTGGGGAAATGCCGATTCCTGGGATCGGTTTTGTGAACGTGTTAAGAAAGCAGGTTATCAAGGTGTCGAAGCCTGGCTACCCGGAGATCTGAAAGAACGGAAGGAAATGATTGATGCCCTACAAAAATACGGTCTGAGCTTAGGCTTGCTTTCTGGTGGTTCTGGAGCTTCCTTCGAACAGTACCGTGAAAGCTTTAAACGTAATCTGGAAGAAGCTGCAGGTATGAAACCTGATTATATCAACTGCCATACAGGTAAGGAATATTATTCCTTTGAACAAAATAAACAATTGATCGACATTGGGCAGGTCGTCATGGAAAAACAGCATGTTCCGGTATACCATGAAACGCATCGTGGTAGATTTAGCTTTGCAGCGCACCTGACCAAAGATTACTTAGTAAAGATTCCTTCTTTAAGGCTTGCTCTGGATATTTCACATTGGTGCAATGTACATGAGTCCCTGCTCGGTGACCAGCAAGAAGCGGTAGCTTTGGCGCTCGCCCGGACAGAACATATCCATGCCCGGATCGGACACCCTGAAGGACCACAGGTCAATGATCCTGCGGCACCAGAATGGAAAAATACCGTCGATCAACATTTGGCCTGGTGGGATGAGATCGTTAAGCAGCATAAACAAAATGGAGCTAAGGTGCTGACCATCACGACAGAGTTCGGCCCGGCAGGCTATCTGCCAACACTACCTTTTACGCAGCAACCCGTAGCTGACCAATGGTCGGTAAATGTATATATGTTGAACTTACTCAAAGACAGGTATAAAGAATGATGGTTTTCCTTGAAGAATTGATGGCCTTTTTGGGACGCTTTCATCCCATCTTAGTGCATTTACCCATCGGAATTTTATTGATCGCATTTGTGATGGCATTTTTGGAGCTATTCAAGAAGGAAAATCCATACAGGCCTGCGATTAGGTTATCCTTGTTATTAGGTAGTATAGCAGCTGTATTTGCGGCGCTCTCAGGATTTCTGCTTTCGCGCAATGGTGGTTACGAAATACAGGTGCTCAATTACCATCAATGGTTGGGCATTGTGGTGGCGGGATGCAGCATACTGCTCTATATGCTCTATCGTGAAAAAAGTGAAACGTTGCAATGGTCAAAAAAGATCATTAGGTTTCGCTTTTGGTTATTTTTGATCCTGGTCGTATTGCTGGGAATCACAGGACACTACGGTGGCACCTTGACACATGGCAAGGGTTACTTTATTGAGGCGATGCCGCAAGCAATGAAAAAGACTTTTGGCATGAAGGAGAGCAGTGAAGAGGTATTAATCGTTGAGAATGTACAAGAGGCCGCTGTATATGACGGTATTATTCAGCCTATACTCAAGCAGCGTTGTCAAAGCTGCCATGGTGATCGCAAACAGGAGGGCGGTTTGGCCTTACATACAAAGGAAAGCCTGCTAAAAGGGGGAGAGAATGGTAAAGTACTGGTCGATAACAAGTCCAAAGAAAGTGAGCTGTATGCACGATTGATCTTACCGGAAGGGCACAAAAAAAGAATGCCACCAAAAGGACGTACACCAATCAGTCCTGACCAGATCAAATTGATCGCCTGGTGGATTGACCAAGGAGCGAACTTCGATAAAAAAGTGAATCAACTTACACAGACAAAAGAAATTGCAGCAATATTGAAAAAGCTAGAAACAGGGGAGCAGGAAGCGTCTCCGGTATTGTATGCAGATTTTCCCAAAGCACCCGATTTACCAAAGGATAAAGTCGATGCCTGGCAGGCAAAAGGTATTAAAATCATTCCTGTGGCTAAAGAAAACAATCTCGTGCTGGTCAATGCCATCAACTACCCACAGTTTAATGATAAGGATCTGCAAGATCTGTTGGCCATTAAAGAGAATATCGTTCAGCTGAAACTTGGACATACCGCCATTACAGATCAGGCATTTTCTACGATAAAATCCATGCCTGTCATCTCGCGTTTGCATCTCGAGAACACAAAAGTGTCCGATGAAGGTTTGTCACAATTGAAAGGACTGCAAAAGTTGATCTATCTCAATCTAGTGGGAACAAAAGTAACCGCAAAGGGTTTGTCAAATTTGAAGGATATTCCTAATCTGAAAAATGTATACATCTATCAAACGGGAAGCCAGGACAGTACGGCCTTAAAAGCATTACATGGTAAGGTTCGCATCGACACAGGTAATTACCGATTGCCATTTATCGCTACAGATACAGTCAGGTTCTAGCGATGATAAAGTACAGACCAAGTCGTATGATCCATTGACGATAATACGACTGAATAGATACTTAGTCTATACTGAAGCAATACTTAGTCAATACGTAAAGGGTATTGGAGACCTGACTTGTAGTTATTGGAAAGAAGCGATTGGAGGAGGATAGCGTTTATAGAATATTTGGAAAGAGGGGGTAGGGAATGCGAACAAAATTGAATAAAAATAGGGAGTCCGATCTTTTCGGACTCCCTATTTTTATTTGTCGTGTATAAATACTGCGGGTTATTTCCCTGTATTTTCCAATAGACTGATCGCATCGTAAAGTACACCAGCCTCGCCTCTGAAAGTTCCCGAACCTTCAGGTTTATTGTCTTTGGTATACCATTCGTAGAAGCCTTTATTTTTAATAACACGTGCCAACATGGGCTTGATCTGCTCGTAGGCTTCCTGTTGGAAACCATTCTTAACCAATTGTTGGATCATTCTTCCCCCAAACCAGGTCCAGTCTCCACCATTTTGGTAACCATAAGGATACATGCCTTTGTTTTTGAAGAAACCCGCTGGGTAGGTCGGATATACCGTTAGACCAATGGTAGCAGCACCTGCATCCTTTACATTTTTGATCATCTTGTCCAGAGATGTTTTGATCTGCTCTTTGCTGAGCAGGTTCGCTTCAATGGCAATCGCAGTTCCACCGTGGTAGTAAATCTGGTTTTCATCAAAATCTTTCGGAAATGGCGAACCTTTAATATAAATATGTGGAATGAATTTTTGATTTTTATCATCCCAAAGATGTTTCATCGTATTGCTTGCGATCATCTCTCGAACCTTGCCCCATTTCTCCTTTTTCTCAGGGAAAAGGTCAATGTAATTGTCCAGTGCAATTAAAAACATCGCATTATCGTAAATGTCCAGTGCAATATGTGAGCTTTCATCTAAATGTACGCCCCAATCATGTTCGGGTTGTACATCACCCCAATCAACCGTTGTGGCCCCCCATAATAATCCGTATGTGCTATTGTAGCGTTTATCCATTAGGAATTGCAAAGCCTGTTCCATGCGATCTTTTACACTCGTTTCGCCGATTTTCTGTGCCAGAAAGGAACTGTCTTTGGTTGCGATGATATATTTGTGTACCGCCTGGATCAGGGATGTTTCCTGATCGGTTTCCACCGTGTTTTTATGTCCTGCATATTCCGCTGCCAGGGGATTCGTGATTGTATAATAGTCGGAAACACCATTCTTTAGGCTGGATTTTTTGACAAAGCCATCAGCGATATTGCCATCGGCACCCTGCAATTTAAAAAATATGCCCAACTGATCTTTGATCTGATCATGGGGGTGTACTTTGGTCGCCAAGGTAATAAAGGTATTGTAATCCCTGATCCACACCTCACTATAGCCGTCCCCGGCGTTGAACCCAGCTTTGATAACATTGGTCGCCATATCTTTAACGAGCTGGAAGCTACTATCTTGGGGAGCATGCTGCGCTGTGTTGCTGCCTGTAGATTTATTTCCCCCGCCATTGCAGGATAAGATTAACAATGAAGTAGATAGCGCGAAATATAAATTTCTCATGATGCTGTTTTTTATCGTTAGTATACTTAAATTAACATTTAGAGTCTTTGACAAAAGACTGTATGACCTTCGCTTGGCTAGCTCCCAGATTACGGAGTGAATAAGATTTCGCAGCCGCGGGAACAGCAAATGTCTCTGCATAATGGAAGATTCTTTTCATTCCATTGGCAGTCGTCAGTTCTACGGCTTCCCCCTCAACGAGCATCATAATATGGCATTGCCCCTTTGTTTCAATGCGCACTTCATCTTCAAATTCGTACCTGAAAACATCATAGAAATGATCTTCATGCGTCGGTAAATGTACTTTTATCGACTGTGTATCGAGTACATCAATTTGAGGTTGTGACAGGAGCGTGTTTTTTACAACTTCACCTTTCCGGTTAAAGTTGAGGTTGGAGAAAGCTCTGTCAATATTCAATGGACGTGGTTTACCATCTAAATCTGGACGTACCCAGTCGTACATCTTAAAGGTATAGTTATACGGGGTAGCACTGATTTCCAGCACAAGGTTATTTGTACCTGAAGAGTGTACAGTACCATGTGGAATCAGATACAACTGATGCTTTTGTGAGTCAAATTTTTGGACGTACTTGTCAATCGCAATGGGCTCACCTGTATGGAAGCTCTGCTCAAGCACAGTACGGAATTGGTCGGCATCAATATCCTCCTGGAATCCCAGATAAACCTGAGCATCTCCTTTTCTGTCAACGATGTAATAGGATTCGTCCTGTGTGAAATTTTCCCCAAACTCCGTTTTGGCATAACTTGGACTAGGGTGGCACTGAATCGAAAGATTGCCGCCATCAAAAGTGTCAAGAAAGTTGAACCGGATTGGGAACTCAACATCAAAACGTGGCTGTGCAGTGCCCAATATATTTGAACTCTCCTGAAACATTAGTTGGTCAAATGAAATTTCGAGCACCTGTCCATTGCTTTCAAGTAATATACCATTTTCGGGGACGATCATCTCAAAAGACCAAGCATAGTTTTTTGCCTGCTGATCGATGCCCGTTAAATGTTCCTTCATCCATTGTCCGCCCCAGACTCCAGGTTCAAATGTCGGTCTTACCCGAAAATAATTTTCGGACATGGCATGTAAGGTTTCTTTTAAATCGTTTCCTGAAATCCAGGGTAGATTTTCCAGGGACAGTTGATCGGCCAGGATCTCCACCCGGGGTAAGATTGTCCGCTTGTGTCGGTTGAGGAGCTCCCAGTCGACAAAATAGTAGCGTTTGTAAAGTTCTTTTTGACTCGTTTGCTTAGCACAAGCCAAATTCCAGGCCTGCCCGGCACGCATCCGTTGGATAAGCACATTTTTGGGCAGATCGATGTACATCACTTTACTGGAGTTATCCAGAAGTGCTGCTCCCGGACCGTAAAAAATGATATATTCATCTGCAGCTGTATTATTTAGGATTTCCTCAAAAGCGGCCAACTTTACAGTATCAAAGTATGCTGCCAGTTGGAGGGGCGCTTTTTTTCCGAATAATGGATCATTGCCACCCAGATAGGGGGCAACCTTCTCCTGAATGCTTGACTCAGGTAAGAATGCCGTTTCCATAGAAACAAACCGTACTGTTAATCCCCGTTTAACAAATTCCTGCTGAATCTGTGCCACTGGTATTTCCCAATTTATGCCGACAAATCCATCTATGCAGTGTATATCATGTTCGATCAGGTGATCGACCAACTCATGATATGAGTTTGACAATTTGCCCTGAACTGGAAATGTAGGTAAGATGTTGTATTGAAAAGATGTCGTTTGAGTATTGGAATACATAAGATGTTATTTATTGCGTATTTAAAAATTGACTGAATTGATATGATGTTTTTAAAATGATATTATGCGTTTTGATTGCTGGGATTTTTTTTTGATTTTTCAATCCAATATTTTTCGATATCTTCCAAAGGTTTTCCCTTTGTTTCAGGTAGATAGCCCAATACAACGATAAAAGCTATTGCGCAGAAGAAAGCGAATAACCAAAAGGTATAATGGGCACCCCATGATGCAAGCAAAATCGGAGTCAGCTGTCCAACGATAGCATCGGAGATCCACATGACCATAATGCTTATCCCCATTGCGCGCGCCCGTATGGCATTGGGGAAAATTTCAGCTGCCACCACAAATTTCAATGGACCGATAGAAAAAGCAAAGAAAAACAAGAATGAGAGGATGGAAACAATCAATGCGACATTATTTGTCTGTTCCAGACTGAAAAGATAGCCTGTCACGATCAAACTGATGGTCGCACCCAATGTACCTAAAATATATAAGGGTCTTCTTCCCCAATTGTCTACCTTCCAGATAGCAAAGCAGGTAAATAAGACATTTGCAGCGCCAAAAAACAATTGTGCGTGATAGGAATTAGCTAAAGAGATACCCGATTCAAGGAGGATACTAGGCCCGTAATAGACGATCGCATTGATCCCACTGAGTTGAGAAAACAAGGGTAAGAATAATCCCAGGAGAAAAGCTCTGCGGTAAATAGGTGAAAACAAATCGCGGATATTTCCTTTGGCTGGACTTGGCGAATCATGTAGATCTGTCAGACCAAGTTTAGCGCTAATGACAGCAACCTCTTCGCTGCGCCCATTTTTTGCAAGCCAACGTGGACTTTCGGGAATAAAATAAACACCCAAGCAGAGTAGGATAGCAGGGATTGCACCAACTAAAAACATACCGCGCCAAAGTTCTGTCTGTGGCAATGAATGCAGTTGGAGAATAAAGTAATTACTAATATAAGCGATCAGAATACCAAATGTGATCGCCAGTTGATAACAGGTAACCGATCTGCCTCTGAATTTACTGGGTGATATTTCGGCAAGATAAAGAGGCACGACGATAGAAGCGATGCCCACACCTAGTCCTCCGATACCCCTGCTCAGAATCAATAAAGTATAGTTGGGACTAAATCCACAACCGATCGCAGATAATAAGAAAAGTAAGGACGCAACAATGAAGGCCTGTTTACGACCGTATTTGTCTGTAAAAGATCCCGTAAAAAATACACCTATAATGCATCCGATCAGTGCTGAACTAACAAAAACACCTTCCTGTGCTGGTGACAGCCCGAAAAACTGCTTAACCAATGGCAAAGCTCCGGCTATAACAGCCATATCGAACCCGAAAAGTAGCCCCCCCAGTGAAACGATGCATAAAATAATGATAAAATTCTTAGACATACCTGGTTTATAAGTTTTATATGTATATACATACAAACATATATCTATTTTTTTAATTATGCAAAAAATCTTATTTTAGCCTAAGCAATATTATGTAATGAATTTAAAAATAGATCACAAAAGTCCAGTTCCGCTGCATATACAAGCAGAAAATCTATTGCGGGAGTTGATAAAACAGCCGGAATATATTGAGGGGAAGATGTTGCCCAATGAAATAGAACTGGCTAAGCGCTTGGCTATTTCCCGCTCCACGTTGCGTCTGGCGATTAATAAGCTGGTATATGAAGAGCTATTGATCAGAAAGAAGGGGATCGGCACCAAGGTTGCCAGTTCCAAATTCAGTTCGAAATCCAAAAATTGGCTGAGCTTTTCGCAGGAGATGAAGAATCGTGGGATTGAGGTCAAGAATTTTGAACTACACGTGAGCTGGGTAGTGCCTGATAAAGCCATTACAAAATTTTTTGCTGTTGATGAGGATCAAAAGCTGTTGAAATTGGAGCGATTGCGGGGAAAGAAAGATGATCCATTCGTCTATTTCATATCTTATTTCCATCCACGTATCGGTTTGACGGGCGACGAAGATTTTAAACGTCCTTTGTATGAAATATTGGAAGCTGACTATCATGTGGTGGCTGATCTTTCGCAGGAGGAAATTGACGCTATTGCGGCAAATAAATTTATCGCAGATAAACTCGAAATTAATATCGGGGATCCTATTTTGTCACGGAAGCGATTTGTTTTCGATCAGTCTGGAAAGCCAATTGAATATAATCTGGGATTCTATCGTGCAGAAAGCTTTACCTATACAGTTGAAAGCCGAAGAGATTATTAAAATATGAAATGATCCAGTAGCGGCAAGCTAGTGGATCATTTCATTTATAGCATTATTGCTGTTGAGTAGCCGTTTCCGATGCCCACTGGTTGATCATTGCGATGGCTTTGCTCAATACACCTGCCGAACCTTTGAATTTCCCGGATCCACTTGGGACGTCGTTTTTTCCGTACCATTCATAAAAACCTTTATTCTTGACCACACGATCAATCATTGGCTGTAATTCATCATAGGCTTCCTGATAGAAACCATGTTGGATAAGCTGCTGAATCATTCTTCCGCCAAACCAGGTCCAGTCACCACCGTTTTGATAGTGATAAGGCTCAGCCATCCAACCTTTGAAAAATCCAACGGGGTAGGTCGGATAAAGTGTAAGACCAATACTTGGCATCCCGGAGAGACGTACATTTTCGAGCATCTGCTTATTGACAGTTGCTATTTCGCTCCGTTTGAGCAGACCCGCTTCAATCGCAATTGCTGTTCCGCCATGGTAATGAATCTTATTTTCATCGAAACCTTTAGGGAGGGGGGATGATTTTGGATAGATATGGGGAATAAATTTTTGCCTTTTTTGATCCCAGAGATAGCGTCTGCTGTTTTTTTTAAGCTCTTTTTTAAAGGCCTTCCAGTCAGCGGTTTTCGCTGCATTGGGTTGTATTTCAATCAATAGCTGTAGGGCAATGATGAGCATGGCATTGTCGTATACGTCAATGGCTTCATTTGAAAGTGCGTTCCAATCACAGCCAAAATCGTCATGTGGTTGTACATCACCCCAATCTGCAGTCATTGCACCCCATAGCAGATTATATTTTGTATTGTACCGCTCTCGTTTGAGGTAGTCCAGCATAAGCTGTATACGTTCTTTGACGGAAAGCCCACCGACCGATTCGTCAAGAATACTGTAGTCCTTGGTTTTCTGTATGTATTTGCCCAGTAACTGAATCAAAGAGCTCTCTTGGTCAGTCTCGACCGTATTTTTAAACCCAACATGGCCGGGGGCATTTTTAGAATAATAGGGGGTATCGTCATGCCAGGTAAAATCTTTCTTGAGCACATAACCGTCGACCATCTCACCGTTAGGCTGTTGCATTTGGAAAAACAGGAGAATAGCACCCCGGACATCGGCAGGCGATCTTTCCTCCAGTGCAGTTTCAATAAAAGTATTGAGATCCCGTGCCCAGATCTGCGAATAGCCACTTCCGGCATTAAAACCTTCTTTGATGACCTGTCGGGCTAAACTGTCTACATATTTTAACTTTTTATCGGCTAAAATGGCTTGTGCGAGCTTAAGTTCTGTCCCTTTTGATGGTACTTTTTGCTGGGCGGACAGACTGCTTCCGAATAAAATAAATGTAAGACTAAAAAATGTCAGTTTTCTTTTCATGAGAACTATTGTTATTAGTTGAATTGTTGAAGCATTTCAGTAGCCTTTACGTACGATTGGTTTAATAAGAGTGATGATCGCTGATTTTAGATTGGCCTTGCTGAATTAAAACTTCTTGGTTGTCGTTTGTTATGTATGTACAAACAAAAATATAAAAATAACCATCGTTTTAAGCTTTTTATAGGATCTAATTGGGATGGTATTTAAATTTTTACAATCTGATGGTGTTTTTAGCTCTGTCTGTTACCCGCTTTTTTTAATAAATTATACCTTAATGTTTATACATAGTTTATTTTTCGTAAGTTTGTTTTTGAACCTAATTGACAACAATGGCAAAGCGACTCATATTTTATTTTTTTTGCATATTCTTCAGTGTAAACTGTGTGCAGGGACAAGGGAAGACTGATTTAACCTCACTGGTAAAACCGAATATCGGATCTGTTCATAGCCGATATTTTTTTTACACCCCAGCGGCGGTCCCCTTTGGGATGGCAAAATTGGCACCAAGTACCGATGGAAGTTATGGTAATAAGTCTGGTTGGGAAGCGGTGGGCTATGATGATAGACACAGCTCGATCGAAGGCTTCGCGAATTTTCACGAATTTCAGGTGGGCGGGATTACCTTTGCACCTTCGGTAGGACAGCTCAAAACAGTTCCGGGTAAATTGGATCAGCCACAAAGTGGTTATCGGTCGTCATTTGATAAGAAGGACGAATTTGCCACCTCAGGCTATTACAGCGTGAAATTGAAGGACTATGCAGTCCTGGCGGAACTGACTGCAACCAAAAGAGTCGGCTTCCATCGTTATACCTTCCCAAAAACAGATGCCGCTAATATTATATTTAATATTGGACATGTCATGGGAGAAAGCGGTCCAGTGGTGGATGCGGAGGTAAATTATGATAAGCAGTCTGTATGGGGTTATGTGGTCACTAACCCTGTTTATGTGCAGAAATACCAGCCGGGAGCCACTGTAAAGATGTATTTCTTTGCGGAGCTCAGCAAGTTGCCAAAATCCTATGGAACATTCCAGGATTCGGTGATTTTTAAAGAAAAGAAAACGATACAGGGAAAGGGTGCCGGGGTATTTCTTCGGTTCGATACAAAGACCGATGAATCCATTACAATCAAGACAGGTTTGTCCTATACCTCAGTAGACAATGCGCGATTAAACTTGCAGCAGGAGGCCAAAGATCTGACATTTGATCAAGCGAAGACGGAAGCGCTCAAGACCTGGAATAACGAACTGGGAAGGATATTGGTGGAAGGCGGTAAAGAAGCGGACCGCGTAAAATTTTATACAGGATTATACCATGCCCTGCTTGGACGGGGACTTGCCAGTGATATCAATGGGGCTTATCCCAAAAATGATGGTTCAGTTGGCCAGATCGCTTTAAATGCGCAAGGAAAACCGATACATCAGCACTATAATACAGATGCGATCTGGGGAGCATTTTGGAACCTGACACAGCTTTGGTCGATTGCCTATCCAGATTATTACAACGATTGGGTACAGAGCCAACTCTTGGTATACCGCGATGCGGGTTGGCTTGGTGATGGTATTGCCAATAGTAAATATGTCTCCGGTGTGGGTACTAACTTTACGGGATTGGCGATTGCTGCTGCCTATAATGTCGGAATCCGGAATTACGATACGAATTTTGCTTATGAAGCTGTGCGAAAAAATGAACTTGAATCGCGCGGACGGATTCCGGGAGCTGGTAAGCTCGATGTTGGGGTATTTGTCGATAAAGGTTATTCACCCTATATCCAGGACAATACCGGTAGTCCTGAATTATTGACCACCGGATCACCTTTTGGTGCTTCCCATACGTTGGAATATGCATTCTCGGCCGCTGCTGCAGCACAATATGCAAAATCACTCGGCCGTGATGCAGACTACAGAAAACTTCATGAACTTTCAGCTGCCTGGAAAGGATTATACGATCCATCGACTAAATTCATGCGGCCAAAAGACAGTTTGGGGAAATTTATTCCAAATTTTAATCCTTATCAACCTTGGCGTGGTTTTCAGGAAGGTAACGCCTGGCAGTATACGTTTTATGTGCCACACGTTCCACAGGAATTGGTTAAGCTCGTCGGAAAGGATCTATTCAATCAACGCCTGGACAGTATATTTACAGTATCACAAAAGAATGTTTTTGGTGGTGGAACCCACATCGATGCCTTCGCCGGAATTGAAAGCTTATATAACCATGGCAATCAGCCCAACTTACATATCTCCTGGTTGTTCTATTTTTCAGGAAGACCCGACCTCAGTCAAAAATGGGTACGGGCTATTTCAAACGAATTTTATGGTACCGATCCTATACACGGTTATGGCTATGGGCAGGATGAAGATCAAGGCCAATTGGGCGCTTGGTACGTACTGTCAGGTATCGGTTTATTCGATGTGAGAAGCTTAACAACTGAAAACCCTGCCTTTCAGATAGGAGCACCTCTGTTTGATAAAGTGACGATACAACTGCCCAAAACTTTACGAAAAAACAAATTTACAATTCAGGTTAAAAAGACGGATCCGGATAGTTTTTACGTTGGTCAGGTCCGATTGAATAATAAGCCTTGGACTGGCTGGCAGCTTCCTTTTGAACAATTGGTGAAAGGCGGGGTAATGACCGTGCATTTGAAAAGCAGCGCCAGTACAAATTAAGGTTTGGTCATGGCAGTACTTGCTAATGAATAACAGTAGTTGGCCACAAAGTAAAAGCTAACCTTTCCGGGACCGAAGAATTTTAAAAAATGACTTCAAGGAATATATAAAACAAAACCTTCAGGCTTTCACAAATACCAATAGCGCTGAAAATCGATTGAAGGTTCCTTCTGGTCAATAAACCGAACGTAGCGCTTATTGATTCCTTAATGAAAAATACGAATCAATAAAAAATATGCATTTTAAAAAAAATAGGGGTGTCCAAATTTTTTGGAACACCCCTTGAAGGTAGGTTGGTTTGTTGATTGCCTACGCGATCTCAGCAATGAAATTGCCCCCTTTGTCCAAATCCGCCTTGTGAGCTGCAATTTGTTGAAGATTAATAGAGCCAATAACATATTTGAAATCTGCTGCGTAATATCTTTCGGTGATCTCACTGAAATTTAATTTCTCAATCAGTTGATCGTCAGTGTATCTTAAATAAACCTTGAGCAGATAATCTTGGCTATAGTTTAAGGCACTGGACTCTAAATGCTTTTTATATTCATAACGGTAACCATAACGTAATGCGGCAATATCCGACAATACTGCCGAACCGGTAGGGTGGCCACCCGCACCTTTGCCATAGAAGAATTGCTCATCCGCAAAAGCAGCTTTGACCAATACACCGTTATTTTCATTTTCTACATTGTACAACATGCTTTCTTTACCTACTAAACGAGGAAGTACATACAGTACGACTTTATTGCCGTCGATCTCTTTGGCTGTAGGGATCAACTTGATTTTTAAGTTCTTTTCCTTTGCGAAGCGAATATCCTGTTGACCTAATTTGTCAATACCGATGTTGAAGACATCATTTGGTTTGACATAGATACCATAAGCATGTGAAGCGACGATACAGACCTTAAATTTAGGGTCATATCCGCCAACATCAAGGGTAGGATCTGTTTCCGCAAAACCCAGCTCTTGCGCTTTTTTTAGCGCATCTGCATACTGTTGGTTTTCATTAAAGACTTTCGAAAGAATGTAGTTTGAAGATCCGTTGAATATACCGCTGACCGAATGCAAAAGCTCATTGTCATAGTATTCTTCCAAGTTACGGATAATGGGAATACTTCCACAGACAGCGCCCTCATAAAGTAGGCTGGTGCCATATTCATGTTGAATATCTACCAACTCTTCTAGGTGACTGGCAATCATTTTTTTATTTGCAGACACCACATTTTTGCCTGATTTCAATGCACGTACAGTCAGTTTGTAAGCAGCTTCGGCATCATCGATCAGTTCGACAACAGTGTTGATCTCTGGATCCGCTAGGATTGTCTCAGGATCTGTTGAAAACAGATCCGCTGGTAGCGTACGTTTTTTGTCCGCATTTTTGATGACAAATTTCTTGATTTCCAGATTCAGATTTTTGGTTTTGATAATGTCGTAGAGACCTTGGCCTACCACGCCAAACCCAAACATCCCTATCGTTAATTTATTACTCATATCTCTTCTTAAATTCTCTTATATAATTGTTTACTTCTCTTAGACTAATTCGTTGATATACGCTTTTTTATTCTCTAAAAAATTATGGATAATAGCCGTCAGTTTTTTTGTCTCTATCAAAAATCCGTCATGGCCATAGCTTGACTCGATCTCCTGATAAGTTGCATTTGGAATATGCTGCGCTATAAATCGCTGTTCAGCTGGTGGGAACAATACATCCGTATTGACAGCCAATACCAGTGTCGGACAGCTGATTCCGTTCAATGCTACTTCCAAAGAAGCCCTTCCCCGGGCTAAATTATGACTGTCCATCGCCTTTGTTAGGTAGAAATAGCTATACGCATTGTAGCGTTTAACAAGTTTTTCGCCTTGATAATTTTGATAGGACGCAGCTTTGTATCCATTCACTTTGTTGTCATCCTCATCCCGTTGTGTATGGTCGTAGGTGATATAATTGCGATAGGATAGCAGCGCAATCGAGCGGGCAACTTTAAGACCTTTTTTACCACCATCGGGATGGTTGGCATAGAAGGTACGGTCTGCCGTAATTGCTAAACGCTGACTTTCATTAAAAGCAATGCCCCAGGGGGAATGTACCGCATTGGTGCCGACAACAATGAGTTGATTGATGGCGATTGTGTTGGATGCGGCCCATTCCAGGGCCTGTTGGCCACCTAGTGAGCCGCCAATTAAAACCTCAAGCTGATTGATATCCAGGTGGGCTGCGAGCAACTGATGTGCATTGACCAGATCTTTTACCGTAAACTCCGGAAAGGATAGGTAATAAGGCTGACCCGTTGCCGGGTTGATGGATAGGGGATTGCTGCTACCGTAGGCGGATCCAATTACATTGGCACATACAATATAGTAATCATTCGGATTAAACAGATCATTTGCACCAAATAGGCCCGGCCACCAGTCCAATACATTCGCATTTGCCGTCAGGGCATGACAGACCCAAATCACGTTACTGCGATCAGCATTGAGTTCACCAAATACCTCGTAGCTAATCTGTAAATCGACAAATTCTTTCCCGTTTTCAAATACAAAGGGCTCGGGATGTTGATAAATATGCCTGCTCATTACGCTTAAATTTATGGATGTACCTGATTATTTGATCTTATCGAATGCTTGTTGTAGGTCGGCTTTGATATCATCAATATGTTCGATTCCTACAGAAAGGCGCAATAATCCCGGAAATACACCCGCATTTGCCTGATCTGCATCACTTAACTGTTGGTGCGTCGTTGCAGCAGGGTGGATGATCAATGATTTGGTGTCACCTACATTGGCCAGATGGCTGATGAGCTCTAGGCTGTCGATAAAAGCATTTGCTTTTTGAGCAGCATCACCTTTCAACTGGAAGGAAAGGACAGCACCATAACCGTTTTTGAGATATTTTTGGGCATTGGCAAAGCTCGGTGAACTTTTTAATCCTGGATAATTTACCTTCTCTACCTGTGGATGTGCTTCAAGCCATTTGGCAACCTCTAAGGTGTTGTCCACATGGCGTTGCACGCGCAATGACAGTGTTTCAAGTCCTTGTAACAATAAGAATGAATTGAATGGCGAAAGTGCTGGGCCAAAATCACGTAGACCTTCAACACGGGCGCGTATAGCAAACTGAATATTGCCAAATGGTCCTTTTTCACCAAATACTTCAGAGAATACTAAGCCATGATAGCCCTCGGATGGTTCGGAGAATTGTGGGTATTTTCCATTGCCCCAATTGTAATTTCCGCCATCAACGATGACACCACCAATACTTGTGCCATGACCGCCGATCCATTTTGTTGCGGATTCAACGACAACATGTGCGCCATATTCTAATGGTTTGAACAGATAACCTCCGGCACCGAATGTATTATCAACAATTAAAGGTAAATCATATTTTTTAGCAACAGCAGCAATTTTTTCAAAGTCAGGAATGTTGAAACTAGGATTGCCGATGGTCTCCACATAGATTGCTTTGGTTTTATCGTCAATAAGCGCTTCAATTTTATCTGCTTCGGCATCAGTCGCAAAACGGGCTTCGATACCCAAGCGTTTGAAAGCAACTTTAAACTGGTTAAATGTACCACCGTATAGGTTAGAACCAGCCACGAAGTTATCACCGTTTTCAAGGATATTGTTTAAGGCGATAAATTGTGCCGCTTGACCCGAAGCAACAGCTAATGCCGCAACTCCACCTTCCAACGCCGCAATACGTTGTTCAAAAACATCCGTCGTGGGATTCATGATCCGTGTATAGATATTGCCAAATTGTTTCAGCGCAAATAGATTGGCTCCATGTTCAGCATTCTCAAATACAAATGAAGATGTTTGGTATATAGGTACCGCTCTGGATCCAGTAGTTGGATCTGCCACTTGGCCAGCGTGAACTTGTAGCGTCTCGAATTTTAGATTTTTGTTGGAAGACATAATATATCAGATTTTAAGGGTTCAAAAAAATGTTAACAAGGAAAAAAAGGAAGCATACACACCTGCTGAAAAGGTCTGTTAATATCGTTATCCAGGAAAAAGGAAAATGATGCTTAACAAGTTGGGAGGTGCATATGCATGCGCATTCGCATAGACATGGCAATGCTATGTGTTGCTCCTTTACCTGTTAGTTGGTTCGTCTGAAATGAACCTAAATTGTTGATGGTTTTCTGTAATGTAATAATCATTGTCTTATTTCATTTATATGCTCCAAAACGATATTGCTTTGGACAGGATTTGGCACCTTTTCAACCAAATTGAAGGTTGCCAGTGGGTCATAGAGCCAGTCTCTCGCCACTTCTTTATAAATCAAGACCTGCTGATTAAGGAAGGTGTTGATTAGAAATCTTCATCTGAAGACACTGCAAATATAAACTTCTTTTCTATTAATGCAAAAGAAAAACAATTTTTTAATTAAAACTATCTGGTAAATACATGTTCTCAATACCTTACAGAAATATAGGCTAAGTTGAAAATCATGTGGTTATTTACTTTTTAAGGGAGGAATTGCACCTTATTTTTTACTGCCTGAGATATGTTCCGCAATTTGATCCAAATCGGTCAATAACGGCTTTAACTCATCTATTCTGACATAGATGTCGTTGTGCAGGGCTTCCGGATTCTTTTTACTGATGGAAATGGACAGTCCGACCAGATGCGAATTGATGCGATAGGAGAGTGCCTGAAAATGGTGAATATGGGACCAGTCTATCCATTTGTGTTCAGGCTCTTTCTTCATTTGGTTGATGGAGTCCGAAAATAGGGCCATCGCTGTTTGCGCCTTTTTACGCGCTAACCGGATGTCAAAAGAGCTCTGTAGATTGTCCGATAGGCGTTGGTTGATAATCTGGAAGTAATGTTGGTTGTAACTTGCTACCTCCTTTGCCAAATGCACTAAGCTTGAGCTTTGGCGTACTGGAATCAGGAAGTATCCCGCAATCGTTAGAAATGCGCCTACCAATGTAAAAGCCATGCGGCTGCCCAAAATAAGATTGATATTACCTTCAAATAGGTTTAGCGCAATGACAACACCCAATGTGATAAAAATAACACTGACCATATAATTGGATCGGTTGAATAGAAAGAAGCCAAAAAGACCAATTGCCGATAGACTCAACAATAAGGGGAGGCTCTCGAAGAATGCTAAGCAGGAGATGCCGATCAAAATACCTGAAAATGTCCCTACAATCCGTTCGATGTTACGGGTTTTGGTCATCGAAAATGCTGGTCTCGCTACGATAGCGATCGTCAGCAAAATCCAATAGGTATATTTGAAGTCCAGAAACAAAATGCCGATCAATGCGCCAACACCAAAAAGTAGGGCCATACGTAATGCAAAACGAAATAGCGGATTTTTAAGGTGAAGTTTGTTTTTGATCTCATCCAGACTGCCCAGGGGGCGATTGATAAATTGTTGATATTCCGCTGTATCTATTTTGTCCTGAATTTCCTGATTCTGATAAAAAGCAACCTGGATCCGACGCAGCACCTCGAGAATTGACTCCATATTGGTGATAATAGACCGTAGGATAGGGCCAGCTGGACCGGTTTGTTGTTGCTGAATGTTTTTAAGCTCGATCAGGAGTTCGTTCAGTTTAATTGTATTGTAATACAATTGCTGTGCATATCGGAATCTGATACGTGGCTGTGAAAAGCTATCAATTTCTAATGCCAATAATTTTATTGCACGACGGATCACAGGAAGGCTACCTGTGTCTGCAAGATTCTTGCGGATTGCATCATAGTCATGGTCGAGTGCGATGATGAGCTCGTGCAGATCAATCAGACCATAAACCTGACTGAGCCAATAATTACTTTTGGGCCATTGATGACCAATAATTTTTTTCTCGCGGAACAGTAATGAACGGATTTGCTCCTGTTGTTCACTGATCTGACCATGAATTTTGCCCACGCGACTGTAGGTAATGTCCAGTGGAATGCTGGGGTCATAGGATTGGGCACGGATCAGTAAGAATTGAGATAAACCCTGAAAACCATTTGCCATTGCATACTTCAAGGAGCGGTAGGGTCTTATATAAGCCTGTAGCAAGCTGAACAAATAATAAATCGCTGCTCCTGTAGTGATTTGTAGGCCGACCGCCAAGGGATGTTTTGGTGCGAGACCAATGACAAAACTCATTAAGATCAAAGTCATGTTGCCGATTGCAGCATAACGCGGACCAAAAAGACCATATAAGGTAAAAGTAAATCCGGCTAAACCAAGGAGAATAACCAAGGGCCAGTGAACGGGGAATAAATAAGCCGTAAGAAACGAAGCAACAAAGAATGTTGGAATGCATACCAATGCAGAGGATAGTTTATCCTTGCGGTTACCTGGAGGATCCGTCAAGGTCGTCAACAAAGAGCCTACACCAATTCCAATAGCAGTGCTCGCCGGAACCCCTAATAAATAGATTGCTAAACTCGGTAAAATACTGATGGATACATTTCGCAGCGCGTCACCACTGTGCTCGCCTCGGATAAATCGAATAACTAGGCTATAAATACGGTTGAATCTTTTCTTTAATGACACGATGCCCATCAATCAGTTTACTAATTTTCGCTGCAAAAATACGAATATTATGCTTAATATTTTATATATACATTTTATTTATTTTGAATATTGTTGTTTTTGTGAATTTTTATTTTGAAACAAGTGCTGTTTGAAACGCTGTTTTTTTTACATACACGCATTAGCGGTGCCGATGGGCCATGTTTGGAGACGGAACAGCCTTTATTGGAAGAACTGTAGTAAGCCACTCATTGTATGGATGCAATGTGGTTTACCGAGGTTAATTGGCTTTCTACCGACTGTTTTTGGTTATCCATCTATTTGTGCTGGTCAGCCTGTAATGAAAATCCGAGGTTTGTTGTCATCAATATATAAATGCGTATTGCTGCCCTAATTGATGATATAAAGATATACATGATGAAACCAAAGAAAAATAAATCGTTGCTACTGTCCATTATAATAATCCTTGTTTCTGCCTGGGGAACAGTTTATGCACAATCTGGAGGAGGGAAGCTTCACGCTGTTGTTGTTGGTCAGGATAATAGTCCGCTCGGTGCGGCCAGTATTTCACTGTTACGGAGTCCGGGGGATATTCCGTTGAAAGGGACGTTGTCGAAAGAGAATGGAGACATTGAGTTTGTGGAAGTGCCCAGCGGAAAGTATATGATGCAAGTTTCAGCAGTAGGTTATACAACTTACCGCTCTACCGAAATTACATTGAAGGCGGGGGCGATCATGTCTTTGGATACCATTCGCTTGCAAGCGGAAACACGAGTTTTGGGCGAGGCTCAGGTCGTTGGCAAGAAACCCCTAATTGAAAGTCAAATTGACAAGATTGTCCTCAATGTAGAGAATAGTGTATTGGCAACCGGAAACAACGCATTGGAACTTCTGCAAAAAGTTCCCGGTGTGACTTTGGATAATAAAAAAATCAACCTGCGCGGTAAAAGTAATGTAATTATTATGATCGATGGAAAGCCTACTTATCTCTCTGCAGATGAAGTTTCCAGACTGTTGGAGAATACGGCTTCAAATTCAATCGCCTCGATTGAAGTCCTTACCAATCCGCCGGCGAAATATGACGCTGCTGGAAACGCTGGTATTATCAATATCAAAACCAAAAAAAACACACAATTCGGCAGTAACGTTAGCTTGAACTTCAATCTGGGACAGGGAAAATACACAAAAGGTGATGGCGGTTTCCTGGTCAACCATCGCAACAATTGGGTAAATCTGTTTGCTTCCTATAATTACCAGAATAGTTTGGGCTTTAATGATTTAACGATCGATCGTTCTGTCAGGGATTCAGTAGGAACAACCTATTTCAATTCGGATTCTTATTCGAAATTTCGTTATCGCGGACATAACTTTAAATTCGCTGCAGATTTTAATCTGGGCAAACAAGAAGTACTTGGCTTTGTTGTCAATGGTAACGTAAGCAATGGTAATTCTACACGGCATGGAGATAATTTAATCGCTTCGGAAAAAGGAAAATTGGATTCAGTGGTACAGGGAAGCAACTTTTCGGATTTCACCTATCACTACTTGGCTTACAACCTCAATTATAAAAAAACATTCGATACATTGGGGACTGAACTGACAGCGAATGCAGATTATTCGTATTCCAAAAATAACGATAACAGCACCGTGAAAAACCGTTTCTTAGATCCCAATTGGGCCGAATTTAAACTGCCAAAGATTTTTCGAAATGACATGTTGTCCAATACCAAAATTTTAGTTTTCAAAACAGATTTTGTTCATCCCTTTGACAAAACAACAAAACTCGAAGCTGGTCTGAAATATAGTCGTGTGAAAACGGATAATATTTTGATCTATGAGGATCAAAACACGGCCGGAGAATTTGTGCGAAACGAAAAGCAGAGCAATCAGTTTTTGTATAACGAAAACATCGCAGCAGCATATTTTACGCTGAATAAGTCCTTTGGAAAGTTTTCTGTGCAAGCCGGACTCCGTGTTGAAAATACCAGTTCATTGGGCAATTCAATAACCTTAGGACAGCAGACAAAACGTAATTATACGGATTTCTTTCCAACGGTATTTATACAACAACAGATCAATGATAATCACAAACTTGGTCTAAGTTATAGCCGAAGGATAGACCGTCCGGATTATGGTGCGTTGAATCCTTTTATCTACTACCTGGATCAATATACCTATCAATATGGTAATCCCTATTTAAATCCACAATATACCAACTCCTATGAACTGAATTATACCTTTAAGGAGCGTTATTTGTTGAGTCTTGGTTATAAGAGAACCAATGATGCGATCACGCAGGTCATAGAGAGCAATTCGGAAACCAAGGCCATCGCACAGACGGATCGGAACCTGACCTATTTCGATTATTATAATATGAATATCAATATACCGGTTAAAGTGCTTAAGTGGTGGACTACTTCCAACAACTTGACTGCGTTTTATAGCAAATATAATTTTGACGAGCGCTCGGGTGCTCAACGTCAGCTGGAAAAGTTGTCTTTTCAGGTGAGCTCCAATCATGATATCCGAATTGGCGAGACAACCAATGTGGAGCTGACCGCTAATTATTTCTCACCGGCTGTCTATGGTGTCTTTAGTTTTAAATCTTACTATGGTGTTGATCTCGGAGCAGGGAAAACCTTTCTTGATAAAAAGCTGAATGTGAAGCTAGCCGTAAATGATATATTGAATACCAGAGGTCAACGACGGTTGTCCAGTGTTCAGGAAAATGGGTATTATCGCATTCGCAATGGGTATGATAGTAGAGTGATCCGGCTTTCACTTTCTTACCGTTTTGGAAACGTCAATATTAAATCCTTGGATAAGCGGGCCGGAAATAATGATGAGGACAACCGTTTGAAAAAATAGTAGCTGGGTCGGGTATTTTTTAGCTCAACGGGCAATATATAAAAAGAGAAGAGCATTCCAGACGGAATGCTCTTCTCTTTTTATATTTAAACGATATTAGCTTAAGAATAAGATCTCTCTCAATTTTGGAAGAGGCCATTTTTTATCGTCAACGATTTTTTCCAATTTGTTGACATGGTAACGGATCACATCAAAATATGGTTTTACCGATTCATCATAAGCGATTGACCGCTCACGGATATCTTCGATCTGGTTTGCTTTTTTACGCTCTTGACGCATAGCTTCAGCTTGTTCCAAGATTGTGTTTACATGTGTCGAGATACGTTCTACGAAATTCAATTGCGAGCTAAATGCTGCTTGAGCCAAACCTAAGTCTTTCAGGCCTTTCACATTTTCGATCAACTCGTTTTGGTAGATGAAACATGCTGGTGCGATTTGGTTATTAACCATCTCTTCGATCACACGAGCCTCGATTTGAAGTTTCTTGTAGAAGTTTTCTAGCAAGATCTCATGGCGAGCTTCTGATTCACGTCTTGTGTAGATGCCCATTGCTTCAAACAAAGCCAATGACTCTTCTTTTACGTAGACGTCTAATGCCTTAGGAGTAGATTTGATGTTTGAAAGACCGCGTGCTTCCGCTTCTTTTTCCCACTCTTCGCTGTATCCATTTCCTTCAAAACGGATAGCTTTTGAATCTTTGATGTATTTACGGACAACATTTAAGATCGCAAGATCTTTTTTCGTGCCTTTTTTGATCTGTTTGTCTACTTCTATTTTGAACTCGTTTAATTGTGCAGCAACGATAGCATTTAATACCGTCATTGGTAGGGCAGAGTTTGCTGAAGAACCTACAGCGCGGAACTCAAACTTGTTACCCGTAAATGCGAAAGGTGAAGTACGGTTACGGTCCGTGTTATCCAATTTCAATTCTGGAACTTTAGGGATACCGTGCCACAAGTTTGCTTCAGCTTTAACTTTCTTGGCTACACGAGCTGATTCTACTTCTTCCAATAATTCGTCTAATTGAGAACCTAAGAAGATCGAGATGATTGCGGGTGGCGCTTCGTTAGCACCTAAACGGTGGTCGTTGCTCGCACTTGCAATAGATGCACGCATTAAATCTGCATTCTCAAATACCGCTTTGATGGTATTGACAAAGAATGTCAAGAACATCAGGTTATTTTTAGGTGTTTTGCCTGGAGACAATAGATTAACACCAGTATTGGTAATTAAAGACCAGTTGTTGTGTTTTCCAGAACCGTTGACACCAGAATATGGTTTTTCATGTAACAATACTTTGAAGTTATGTCTCAAAGCAACTTGCTCCATCACGTTCATCAACAATTGATTGTGGTCAATTGCCAAGTTGATCTCTTCGTACATTGGCGCACACTCAAACTGCGAGGGTGCCACCTCATTGTGACGCGTTTTTAAAGGAATACCTAATTTTAACGCCTCATTTTCTAAGTCAACCATATACGCTAATACGCGCTCTGGAATCGCACCGAAGTAATGGTCTTCCAATTGTTGTCCTTTTGCAGACATGTGGCCGAATAGCGTACGTCCAGTCAATTGAAGGTCTGGGCGTGCATTGTATAAAGAAAGGTCAACTAAAAAATACTCTTGCTCAATACCAAGAGAAGCGTTTACTTTCGTGATTGATTTATCAAAATATTGTGCAACTTCAGTTGCTGCTTTATCAACAGCATTGATTGCTTTCAACAAAGGTGCTTTATAATCTAATGATTCACCCGTATAGGAAACAAATACAGTAGGGATACAAAGTGTTTTACCTGCACCAGTTTCGTAGATAAATGCTGGCGAAGATGGATCCCATGCCGTATATCCTCTTGCTTCGAATGTGTTACGGATACCACCGTTAGGGAAAGATGAAGCATCTGGCTCTTGTTGAACTAAAGCATCTGCCGTGAATTTTTCGATGGCCTCGCCATTTTCATCAGGCTCGAAAAATGCATCGTGTTTTTCAGCTGTCGAACCTGTCAAAGGTTGAAACCAGTGTGTGTAGTGGGAAACGCCATGATTCAGGGCCCAAGTTTTCATCGCTTGTGAAATGTGCTCAGCTAAATCTCTTGAAATAATCTGTCCCTCTTCGATGGATGCAACTAACTCCTTGTATGAGTTTTTAGGAAGGTAGTCTTTCATTTTGTTTACGGAAAAAACGTTCTTTCCGTAGATGTCAGTTGCTTTTTTAGTTTCAACTTTTTCAAATTGTGCAATCTGGCGTGAGCCCGCTGCCTCTACTGCTTTGAATCTTAGGTTCGACATTTGTATTTTATAATTAAATTACAGTTTTGTTGATTTTGTTTTTCAAAAATATTGTGTTTTTGCGGAAAACTGAAATTTTTTTTGATTTTTTTTACAAAATGTGTCTCTGAAATTGGTTTTTGGTCAAAAAAAATAGGTCGATTTGTATAAATCGACCTATTTCGAGTATTTTTAGTTGTAATCAAGTCCCCAGTCTATTCCTTTTAAGGTGGCCGGTACTCCTTTCTTTAACCAATTTGCCGCAGGAGCTCCTTTTAAGTAGTGATCGAAGAACTGCTGTTCGCGAATCTGTATATCTTTTCTGTTTTGTCGTTGAATCAAATTATGTTCGTCGCCATTATAGTTCAACATCCAGACCGGTTTGTTTAACCGACGCAATGCTGTAAACATTTCGATACCTTGGTACCATGGCACAGCACCATCATTATCGTTGGCCATAATAACAACAGGTGTATTTACCTTGTTCATGTGAAACAGGGGCGAATTCTCCAAATAGAGTTCGGGCGCCTCCCATAAGGTTTTTCCGATACGGCTTTGTGTATGCTCGTACTGGAATTGACGTGACATACCCGACTGCCAACGTATTCCCCCATAAGCGGAAGTCATATTGACTACTGGTGCTCCGGTCCATGCTGCAGCATACATATTGGTGCGTGTGATCAGGTGAGCTACTTGATAGCCGCCCCAGCTTTGTCCCTGAATGCCCATTTTGGTGCTGTCTACCCAGGAGTTTTGTGCTAAATAACGCATTCCCGAATTGATATATTCCTCTGCTGACTTTCCGGGATGTCCGGTTTCATAACTGATATTTGGTGCAAATACCAAATACTCGTTACTTACGAAATAGGGTATATTTAGTCGCGAAGGGGTAGGAGCAGGTGGTTGGTAGGTATAAAGACCATCCGACAGTTTCTCGTAGAAATAAGCAATGATCGGGTATTTTTTTGCAGGGTCAAAATTTTCAGGTTTGTATAGAATACCTTCCGCCTGATGACCTGCTGGTGTGGTCCAGTGCACAAGTTCGGCGGTGCCCCAGTTATAATTTGCTTGTTGTTTGTTAATATCGGAAAGTTGCAGTTCATCTTTGAACTTGGTACTATTGATATAAACGTTGGGCGAATTGCTATAGTCTTCCTTGCTATAAAGGATCGTTTGTTGATCAGCAGAAGCATTTATATTTCTAAATGTTTTTGGTTCAACAAAGAGGCTTTTGGGGTCATTGTGCTGCCCTTTGAATTGATAAAAACCAGATTCTTTGGTTTTATTGTCAAATGATGTCAGGAAGCCTCCTTTTTTGTAGTCCAGGGTCAATGGCTGATCACGGTCTTCATCACGTCGTAAAGGGAGGTAACGGAATGTCGTTTGGGAGGCAGCGCCATAACCGTTGGTGAGAATGGATTTATTGGATCCATCCAGATTAAAATACCAGATATCATAACGTGAGTTGAGGTATACGCCTTTATAGTCAGCGCTCCAGGCCGCCATGCCATAAGCCTGCGCTGCGGTAGGCATATCGTTCTCCTCATCAGCAAAGGATGCCGGAATACCTTCGTTCAATACGACCTTCCTTTTAGAGCTAATCTGATAAGAATTCCAGGTTCCTTTCTCTTCATCGAAATAAACGACATATTTTGCATCTGGACTCAGTGCCACATTTCCCGAGAAGTTGGAAAGAATTAATTCCCGTTGACCAGTTCTTGTTGAGACCAGGTAGATATCTTCTTTTGTGCCACCTTTCCATTGACTTTCGATCCGTTTGCCAAAATCTGTACGGGCCAATATATACTCTGCGTTTCCATCCGCTGTAAGGGTCGTGGAATTGAAGGTCTCATCTGTCAGGGGGATAATCGTACGATTGCTTTTGGGGTAGGTAACCGCTAAGAAATTTTTGGAAAGATCTTTTTTTAGGTTGACCAGCTGCATGGGTTGTAGGTAGTCATCCTGCCAGCCCCACACATCGACTTTGGCATGTTCAAAATCAACTAATGTCGTGTCTTTGACACGTGGGATAGGTGCGATACCAAAGAAAAGCTTTTCACCATTTTTGCTGAACCGGATATTTCCATCTCCGCTGACAGCCCAGTTTTTGGGAATACCCGAGCTATTTTTGGTAGCTAGGTACTGTGCGGTATCGATACCATTGGTATAATAATAGAGGTTATAGTTTTTAACCAATGCTTTTTCCTTGGAGAGATCACCTAAGTAAGCCAGTTGATTGCCCGTTTCATCAAAACTGAAATTTTTGTATTCACCTTTGCCTGTTGATATTTTTTTGAGGTTTTTGGTTGCTATATCATATAAATAGACTCCAGATTCTCTAGAAAGGCTGTCTTTTGCGTCAGTTTTCTTAGAAAAGACAAGTTTTGTTCCATTTTTGTTCCATTCATATTGATCTACTAGCGAGAATTGGACTGAATCTCCAGAATTAAGATCATACAAAGCTAATGTAGCGACGGCTTTCTTCTTTTTGTCGCTGCTATTCTTCTTGTTTTGAGTAGTGTCGGCCGGATTTTTGGATGAGCCTGTTTTTTCGTCTGCTTGTTTATCAAATAGGAAGGAAACAAAATTGTTGTTTTGTTCTGCAACTTTATAGGATTTCACCTGTGCAAATTTAACAAGCGAAGAGCTGGTTAAATTATAGATTGCCAGGGAGTCTTTAGGTAAATCCTCCGTTTTTTTCTTTTTGATTTTTGCCTCACGTGTTACAGCAAAGGGTGCTTTGATTAAGCTGATCAAATGATTTTCTGTATCGGTCAATTTGCCATTATAGCCCCGCGGAATCTGGATCAATTCTTTGTTTTCTTTTGTTTTCAGGAACAGTTGGCTATCTCCTTCTTGTGGAGCAACCTGAAAGAGTACAAATTTACCGGATTTACTGATATAGGGAGATGATATGCTTTGCCAGCTATCATATACCGTATGGTCCACTGGTTTCTTTTGTGCGTGCACAGCTAAGGTCGCGAGAAAACAGAGTGGGATACAGATATTTTTCTTATTCATGTTTAAATTCTTTTGCTGCAATTTATCTATAAAAAATAAAAAATCGTTGATTTTTTGGTATATTCATTGTTACGTAAATATAAAAAACTGATTATGAAATCATCATCTATTATTGTTTCTGTTATCGTGAGTGTTGCCGTGTTGTTTACTGCATGGATCTTGGGCAATGCATATCGGTATAAATATAAATCCACACAAACAATTACCGTCAACGGCAATGCAAAGAAAGATTTTGAATCTGATCTGGTAAAATGGAACGCAACATTCAGTAGGAAGAATTTTGAACTAAGTGCAGCTTCGGCGCAATTGGCAACAGATCGTGATCTCGTACGTGACTTTTTAGTGCAACAGGGGATTAAGGTAGATGAAATTCGTTTTGAGGCCGTGAATATCGCTAAAGATTTTGAATACCATACCGATGGAAAGGGGAACGGTTATAATACATTTTCGGGTTATACCCTGTCACAGACAGTAAGTGTGGAATCTAGGGATCTGAATAAAGTGGACAACGCTTCAAGAGAGATATCAACATTGATCTCGAAAGGAATAGAGCTGAGTTCGAGTACGCCAAATTATTATTACTCAAAACTGGAGGATCTGAAATTAGAACTGATCTCTCAAGCATCGAAAAATGCACACCAACGTGCCGACAATATTGCGAAGGAATCAAATGCGGGATTAGGTAATCTGGTGAAAGCCGATCTGGGAATTTTTCAGATAACTGGCCAAAATGATAACGAAGAGTACTCTTCGGGAGGGGCTTTTAATACAACTTCACGTAAGAAAACAGCGAATATAACCGTTAGAGCGAGTTTTTTGAGTAATTAACGAAAAATTATTTGACTGTATTTCAGTGTACTATTGAATTTAAGTGGAAATTTGTTCAAAAAGTTTTCTCTTTTTCAATAAAAAACCTACTTTTGCATCATCCCAAACGGATATGCCCGGATGGCGGAATTGGTAGACGCGCTGGTCTCAAACACCAGTGGGAAACCGTGCCGGTTCGACTCCGGCTCCGGGTACAAAATCCCTCTTTACGCAAGTAGAGAGGGATTTTTTTTGTATACTTTATCAGGGACATAGGTCGAGCGAGGTAGATCCGGGATCAGATGCAAAAACTGTGGACTAAGCAAATTATGTGTTCGTCCCATTTACAGCAGGGCACAATTTTAGGAAGCCCTTATCTTGATTTTAGGAGCAGGTCATATAATTAAATATAAAACTAAGGGTTTCGGTGTGGGGTTCTCCTTAAGCGCTAATTTCAAGCTTATAGCCTTTACCACGTACAACAACAATATTGATCCTCGGATCAAGCTCCAATTTTTTTCTCAGTTTTGATATAAACATATCCAGACTGCGCCCCACAATAACACCTTCATCTTCCCAGATCTCTTTTTGCAAGCGACTTCTCATGATAGTTTCGTTTGGTGAGGATGCAAAAATGAGTAGCAGACGGGCTTCGGTTCCGGTCAGGTCTATCGTTCTGTCATGGATAATCAGTTGGCGTTCTTTTGCGTTGAACAACACTGATCCCAGGGTGAACAGGGTGGTCGACTGATCTTTAGCTGGGGTTTTTCGCGACTTTACAGATCTCAAAAAAATAAATCCAACAATAGCTAAGATCGGGAGACTACCCAGCAAATAGCTGTTTTTTGTTGTATGAATTCCCGTCGGTTTGAATTTAATATTGATCATGTAACAGGCACTAGGTTGCATTCTCCCTATACATGCGATAATATCATCTTTTCTATTTTTGGATATGGAATAGCTGTAGGCCACATTGGAATTGCCGCATTTTAGAACACGAACAATATAATCGACAGCGAAGGGGTCTTTTGCTAATAGACGTCGTGTTGTATTCACCAAAGAATCCGGCTGAAAACTGAAGTCATGCTCAAACCTGATCTGATATTCGTTTTCCGCAACCTTTTCTATAGGGAGCACCCTTGAGGTGCTGTCACCAGTCTGTAAGAGTAATTCGTGTCCGATTCTGCGAAGCAAAACTTCCCTTTTTGCGAAATCAAAGTCGTCGGTATTGTTGATGCTAAAAGAACCGAAGACGATACAAATAGACAGGAGCAGCAAGGCCCCATATACATATCTACTTCTCATTTTGAACAGTTTTTCCTTATATAACATGCTATTTACGATTTATTTACAAAGTTTACATTTTTATTTACAATCCAAATTCCCCGGACTGAAAAATACCAAAGTAATTTCGCTGTATCAACTTTGATATGGGATGAAAACTAAAAAAACTGTGTTATGGCTTGTGCTGATCTGGCTATTGGGAATACTTGATTTTCACCGATTGACCTGGCCGAAAAACGATACCCGAGCTGTCGTCTGTCAGCCCAATATTGAAAAAAACGAATTGTTTTGGAAAGCACCGACTTAGCTCCGCTGTGGCACGATGACTAATATGCCCATTGAAAGAAATAAATTATAAAAATAAAAGAGCAGATTGATCCAAGGTGGTTCTGCTCATTAGATAAAAAAAATATGAAATACATACTTATATATACGTTACTCTCACTATTTGTCGCTAGTAATTGTAGCGCGCAGCGCAAAAAAACAGCTGAACAACTAGGCAATATGCAGTCTGAAGTAGACCGTATGCCAACTGGAACTAATACCGCTTCTTCGCTGCATGGCCCAAACAGTATCGTACGTACAATCAAACAAGATCGAAAAGGGAATATCTGGATGGCCTCATGGGAGGGTGTTTTTCGATATGATGGAAAATCGTTTACCAATATGACCAATACGGTGAGTTCAGCGCGTTATTTTTCTGTGTTAGAAGATAAAAAGGGAAACTTTTGGTTTACTTCTATCGGTTCGGGTGTCTATTATTACGATGGAAAATCCTTTCGGAATTTTACAAGTAAGGAGGGTCTTTCCAGTGACCGGGTAACGACTATTTATGAAGATAGGTCTGGTCATATATGGTTTGGCTCCGATAATGGGGTAAGCCGCTACGATGGGAAATCTTTTCAAAATTTTAAAATGAATAAAGCGACAGTTCCAGTTACGGCTGATTCTGTTCATATATCGGTTTACCAAGAGCAGTTTCCGGAAAATCATCCCATGCACAATGATGTGAATGCTACCGTTGAAGATAATACAGGAAAACTTTGGTTTGGTACCAGGGGATATGCCTGCATTTATGATGGAAAGACATTTAAGGTTGTAACCCATAAAGACGGAAAACCATTTGCAAATGTCAGGTCAATAATCAAGGATAGAAAAGGTAATATTTGGTTAGGAGGTTATGATGGTCTTTGGCGTTATGATGGTAGCACATTTACCAATTTTACCAGGAATTTTGTTGGATATATCTACGAAGACAAAGAAGGCAATATTTTGACCAGCTCAGAAAGTGCTGATAAGAAAAGCTGGGTGCTTTCCCGTTACGCAGAAAAATCCTTGTCGAATGGGTATCCAACGGTAACTGAAATCGCAAATAAACCAATGATCTTCGGGATTTTAGAAGATGATAAACGCAATATTTGGTTTGGCTCGCCAGATGGTGTTTCTGCTTACAATGGGAAAACCATCACAGACTTTAAAGGGAAATAGGACCTTTTTTCTTTGCTTATCCTTTGTTATTTTATTGCTGTTTCGTGGGTTATTTATTGCCGTTTCTAGGCTAGTTCTTCGAGACTTCTTCGTACTTTCTAGGGACCTTCCTTGGGACTGCTTTGCTGTTTGTTTGCTATTTCTTTGCTGTTTCTTTGGTTTAATGGCAATAAAATAGCCTTCAAACGGCAGAGAAAGGGCTAAGCAAGTGGTATGTTGTCCCAAGCAAAGTGATGAGAGTGTTCGAATAAAATGCTCGTTAAGTTGATGCAAAGATATATACAGTCTTTTTTTGTATAAACCTTTTTTATTATGAAAATTCTTGTTTAAATTGGAAATACCAAATATAAACTTGGATGAAAGCAGTATTTTTATCTTTTGCCCTATTCTGTTCCTTTTTTGCCTTGGGGCAAGACCGCTTTGTCTTGAAAGAAAAAAAGAAGGTTAGATTCCCGTTTCTATTTGTTCATAATCTGGTTATTATTCCTGTTCAGGTAAATGGATATACGATGAACTTCTTATTGGATACAGGGGTCAAGGAGACCATGATATTCGGAGAAACCCTGAAATCGATTGATAGTGCAGTCTTCGTTAATAAGTTTCAGGGTTTGGGTAAGAACGAGGGCCTGGATGGTTATCTTTCTGTCAATAATAAGGTTAGTGTTGCTAATGTCTATGAGGATCTGGATCAGCCCATCTATATTCTTAAAAATGCACATATTGATATTTCTACCCGTATCGGGGTAGAGGTAAATGGCATCATGGGGAGCCGTTTTTTTAGTGATCATGTTGTTGAGATGGATTTTTTGAAACACCGGATTACCCTTTACCAAAAAGGTGAGTATCCCAAAGGACTCCCAAAGATGCAACGTCTCCCGCTCGACATTTTAAATAGCAGACCGTATATCTCCGTTGCTTTTAATCAGGATTCCGCAGACATTGAAGGCCGCGTATTGATTGATATGGGGAATAGTGATGCGTTGATGCTTATTCCGTCTAAATTAAATGATTTTGCAATCAAACCTCCCTTTATTGATGACTACATCGGTCAGGGATTCAATGGCGAAATTTATGGAAAAAGAAATCGGATCAAATCCTTGGAGCTGGGACCATTTAAGATGAATTATCCTTTGGTGGCCTATCCAGAATTGAGTTCTACACAACATGCAACTTTTGTAAATGAACGAATAGGTTCTGTCGGAAACGAACTCCTACGTAGGTTTAAGGTTATTCTCGATTACCCCAATAATGTCGTTTATCTCCAAAAAAACAGAAACTTTGATAAATTCTATTACTTAAACATGAGTGGTCTCGAAATTATACATGATGGGATAAAGTATGAGAAAGAGGAGGTACCTGTCTATTTAAAGAAAGATGGCGGGACAGAGATCCGTATGGACAACAGTGTACAGTATCGCTTTGTACTGAAAAACATGTATAAAATTGCAACTGTTCGGGCAGGTTCACCAGCAGCAATTGCCGGATTAAAACCGGATGATAAGGTGTTGAAAATCAATGGGCGTTCGGCTTCTTCCTATTCTTTGGAAACTATTCATACGCTTTTCAAATCAGAGGAAGGTAAAGAAATTCGATTTAAGATCGAAAGAGACGGACAAATGATGGAATATACTTTCTTTTTAAAGGATCCGCTGCCTTTTAATGCAAATTAAATTTTGTAAAATTTGGAAAAGTGGAAGAAACTTATTTACCTTTGCTGCCGATATTAATTTTTAAACAATTAAAGACGAAGAACTATGTTGGTCTCCAAGATTAAAACAAAAAGCGCTTTTGCAGCAAATGGATTTGCTGAAAGCATTCTTCGTGCTTTTCTTCACATATAACGTACTCGTTACGACATGAAAAAAAGCCCGAAGATCATTCGGGTTTTTTATTGCCTTCTATTTTCTGTTTAGCCAGCTTGTGCAGGTCATATTTTGACCGGTCGATGGTATACCATACTGGCCATTATGTGCATCAATAAGGTTGATGCCTAACTGTTTTGTTCATTATACAGAACGCGAAGCGCTGGCAGCTGGCAAATAGCGATTCAAGAAAAAGAAAACCCGAATATTTAAATGCGCTATCCCTGAGATGGATAGGACTGTATATTAAGTTTTTTTTAAAAGAATATGGGAAGTAAATTATCGGGGAAAGACCTTATTAAAATCGGTTTTCCACAGAATAATATAATGAATTTAGCCTTAGGGCTAATCACACGCTACCGAAGAGGGGAAAAGAAAGAAAACATCCTTTTGGAAGCAAAGAAGGTGCTCGAAGCGCCTGAAAAATTTAGGGAAGATGCTGTTTGGGCCAAGCTCGCTGAAGGTCTGATTCAGCCGGTTGAAGCGCGCAAGCAACAGCTCAATAAGCAAATGGCGCCTTTTACCATCTTTGGTGAAAATGAAATTGATGAGCAGGCCAAAAGGCAGCTGTATGAGGCCTTGAAGCTGCCCATTGCATACAAAGGAGCATTGATGCCAGACGCGCACATGGGTTATGGCTTGCCTATTGGCGGAGTATTGGCAACGGATAATGCCGTGATACCTTATGGTGTAGGTGTGGATATTGGCTGTCGAATGAGTCTGTCTATCTTTGACCTACCCGCGAGTTATTTCAAAGGACGAGAATTCCAGTTGCGCAATATACTGAAGGAGAATACCCAATTCGGTATGTACGATACGCATCGGGAGAAACAAGACCATGCTATTTTTAGCAGATCGGAATTTAAAGATATTCCTTTATTGAGATCACTGTTGGACAAGGCTTACAGGCAACTCGGGACTTCGGGTGGTGGAAATCACTTTGTTGAATTCGGCGTGGTTGAATTGCATCAGGTTCGTTCCGAGTGGGGAATTAGGCCCGGGTCTTATCTAGCAGTACTATCGCACAGCGGATCCCGTGGTTTGGGAGCCAATATCGCTAAACAGTATACAAATTTAGCCGCAAAACAATGCCCTTTGCCACGTCCTGTACAACATTTAGCCTGGTTGGATCTGGATACGCAGGAAGGTCAGGAGTATTGGCTGGCAATGAACCTTGCCGGTGATTATGCCCAGGCCTGCCATGAGGATATCCATAGGCGCTTGGCAAAAGCATTGGGTGAACGGCCTGTGTTGACCATTGAGAATCACCATAATTTTGCATGGCGGGAAATGGTCGATGGAAAGGAATGTATTGTGCATCGTAAAGGAGCAACTCCAGCAGGGCAAGGGGTATTGGGAATTATTCCGGGGTCTATGACCGCACCGGGTTTTATTGTTGAGGGGCGAGGAAATCCTTTGAGTATCCAATCGGCTTCGCATGGTGCTGGACGCGTGATGTCCCGGGCAGCCTGTAAAAGTAGCCTCACCAAAAGTGCCATGCTCAAAGAATTGGAGCAGCATGGTGTGGAGTTAATTGGCGGGGCGCTAGATGAAGCTCCGCATGCCTATAAAGATATCCATCGGGTGATGGGCTTGCAAAATGAGTTGGTTAATGTGCTTGGGACATTCAGTCCGAAGATTGTTCGTATGGATAAATAAGACGGGATGGAAAAGTATATTTTAATTACTTCAGGACGAGGTCCTAAGGAGTGTAATTTAGCTGTTCAACTGGTTTTGGAAAGAATACTGGCAGAGGCGGATCAATATGGGGTGAAGATCGAGACAGTGGAAGTGGAGAAAATGGACGGGCTGCCAAGCTCAATTGTGTTAAAATTGATCGGTAGAGAAATCGGAGTGTTCAGGGACCGTTGGCTAGGTACAATCTGCTGGATTTGTCAAAGCCCTTTTCGACCGAACCATCGACGTAAAAATTGGTTTGTGGAGCTGAAGGACTGGTATCCGGCAAAAAGCGCAGCAAAACTGAACCTGAAAGATGTGCAATTTAAAGCCATGCGTAGCAGTGGTGCTGGGGGACAGCATGTGAATAAAGTGAGCTCGGCTGTTCGCGCGACCCATCTTCCCACAGGATTGATGGTGCAGGTAATGGATACCCGTTCCCAATTGCAAAATAGAGAAATTGCTGTTTTGCGTTTGGAGGAACAGCTGATGGCGCTTGAACGGTTACAAAAGGCCGCAGCGGAAAATCAGCGCTGGAAAGAGCAGATTGCTATTGAAAGAGGCAATTCGAAACGCATTTTCTTTGGATCTAAATTTAAAGAACTGTAATCATTTCTCCATAAACTAGAGATGGTGGCAATCTGAATTTCTTTGTATCGATAAATAATCTGTTTAAGCCCTGATCATCGGTGATCAGGGCTTAATTGTTGGCCTGACTTGGTCATCCCGGCTTGGTAAAGGTTTATAATAAGGAAGAATTTGCGCCTATTGCATTAATCCTATATTTCAATTAACCCTAGTCTGGCGGAAATAATTTAACATTTGATGTTAAGATGTGGGCAATACTGGGTAATATACTCCTGTGTTCTACTTCGATATTTATATAAATTGGTTGTTGTAAAAACATTTTAAAACTAACTAAACTTATGAACAAAAGAAGTATTGCGATACTAGCATCCAATATACTAGTATGTTCTGCGCTCTACGCTCAAACAGCAGTCAAAGGAAAGATAGTGGATCAGGATGGTAAACCCATTCCGGGTGTATCCGTATCTATTAAGGATGGGCCAGGCACACAGACAGGTGCTGATGGCGGTTTTTCGTTGACCTATACAAACGGAACGGTCTTAAATATCAGCGCAATCGGCTATAAGCCCAAACAAGTACAGATCAATAATCAAACTGTTGTCAATGTCACGCTAGAATCCATGATGGAAAATCTGGATGAGGTCGTAGTGACTGCCCTTGGGATTACACGAGAAAAGAAATCGCTGGGTTATGCGATGCAGGAAGTAAAAGCAAAGGAATTGACCGATGCGGGACAGCACAGTCTTACAGGTGCATTGGCGGGCAAAGTGGCCGGTGTTCAGGTAAATCAATTTGGTGGTGCTATAGGTTCTTCAGCACGGATCTCTATCCGTGGTAATACCTCCTTGCAAAAAGATCAACAGCCACTAGTCGTCATTGATGGTATCCCTGTGACAAATAATGCGCAACGTAGCGGTGATAACACTTACTCAGGCGTAGACTACGGTTCTGGACTCAATGATATTAATCCAGATGATATTGAAAGCATCAACGTCTTAAAAGGTGGTGCAGCCGCACTTTACGGTATGCGTGCCGGTACTGGTGTTATTATGATCACCACCAAATCTGGTAAACGGGCCGAAAATGGTGTGCAGATATCGTATGACGGAAATTTTTCTATTGATAGAGCCGCTAATTTGCCAAAATACCAGAATTTATATGGTCAAGGATCTAGAGGTGATGAATATAGCTATAAAACCAATGGTGGTGGTCTTTCGTACCAAGATTATGTTTTAAAAAATTCATTTAGTTATGTTGATGGAACTGGATCTAATGGTGTTAACGATGGAATTGATGAGTCGTGGGGGCCTCGAATGGATATGGGATTATTAATTCCGCAATTCAATAGTCCTGTTGTGAATGGTGTGCGTCAAGCTACACCATGGAATTCCCATAAAAATAATGTCAAAGAATTCTTCCAAACTGGTTTCTCTCAAAACCACAACCTGTCACTGCTTTCTAAGAGTGATCGTTCTTCGACACGGGCCTCAATATCATTTAGGGATCAGAGAGGAACGGTGCCTAATACAGATCAGAAGAAGTATACCGCGCAACTCAATAATGATTATAAGATCAGCGATAAAGTTTCCTATGATATCATGGCTAACTTTACGCGTACAGAAAGTAATAATTTAGTAACCCAAGGTTATGATTCTGCTAACCCAATGAATGGCTTAATCTGGTTTGGTCGACAAGTGGACATGCAGGATCTGAAAAAGAACTGGGATCAGCGTGATGCACAGGGTAATTATACCTACTACAATTGGAATTCAGCTTATCATATGAATCCGTTTTATACAATGCACGAATCTCGGAACGCGCTGAAAATGAATCGTATTTTTGGAAAAACATCATTGTTTTATCAACCCTTTGATTTCCTGAGATTTGAAGGTAGGGTCGGATTGGATTACTATAATACACATATGTTTGAAACTACCTATTATAACTATGATAATAAAGATGGTAAATTCAATGAGATAAAAAATAGTAATTCTGATTTTAATGCAGATTTTATCGCAAATTTCAACAAGCAATTTGGTGATCTTAGTTTATCGGGGATTGTAGGTGCAAATTACCGGGATTATCAGTTTGAAACAAATACCCTCGGTGCTAAAGGGTTAAATGTGTTGGGTGTATATACTATTGCTAATAAGATTGGCGATGCCTACACTGTGATGGATCATGCAAAAGGTCGTTCCAATTCGATATACGCCCAAGCTAATCTAGGCTGGAAAGATCAATTGTATTTGGATTTAACGGCGCGTAATGATTGGTCTTCCACCTTGAGGAAATCTTTCTTTTATCCATCAGCAAGTTTAAGTTGGCTTCCAACGGCGACTTTTGAGGGACTAAAAAGCGACTACCTAAACTTTTGGAAATTACGATTTAATGTGGTAGGAGTCGGTAATGGAACAACTCCTTATTCGAATGGAAATTATTATTATGCACAGACAGATGCTTATAATAATTTGTCGCAAATGTATAAAAGTATGACCTATGCCATTGAAGGCCTGGAGCCGGAGGCAATTACATCCTACGAAATCGGAACGGAGTTGGGTATGTTTAAAGATCGTCTTCACTTGGATCTGACCTATTACCAAAAAATAAATAAGAATCAATTGCTTTCTGTACCAACCTCCAACGTTGTAGGATTTAGCAACATCTTCTTGAATGCTGGAGAAATAAGAAGTAAGGGCGTAGAAATCCAATTGAGAGGTGATATCCTCAGAAATGAAAATGGGCTAAACTGGACAACAACGGTCAATTTCTCAAAGGATAAAAATAAGGTGGTTGAACTCTATCCGCAATTGGATTTGAACGATCTTAGATTAGGCTGGACATGGGGTATTTCCAATATGGCCTCAATAGGTCAACCCTGGGGTACACTAGTCGGGCCAGGTTATGATCGAGTAGAAGATGGACCAATGAAAGGGGCGATAAAAGTAGCTGCTAATGGGTTGATAGATAAGCCTCTTAGTGCTCAAGTACTCGGAAATGTTGTGCCTGATTTTCTAGCTTCCATGCGAAATGATTTCACCATAAAAGATTTCAGATTTGGCTTTATGCTTGATTTCAGAAAAGGAGGTGATATTTGGTCACAAACAATGTCGCACGGATATACAACCGGGATTGCAGAAATTACAGCTGCCGATGGCATTCGTGAACGTGCTATTGTTGCAGGTAAAGATGTGATGAAAAATGAGCGATTCGCTATGAAGGTAGGGGATAATTGGGTTGAAAATACAATTGAAACCAGTGCACAGAGTTGGTATGAATTGGGAGGTGTTGCCGAAATGTATGTTTTTGATGGTTCGTTTTTGAAATTGAGAGAGGCTTATATTTCTTATAATCTACCAAAAGCTCTTTATAGTAGAATAAAAGGAATCAAACGTGCGAATGTCTCTATCACTGGAACCAATTTGGCGCTGCTTTGGGTACATAAATCCAATACTATGCGCTTGGATCCAGAGAGTGGAGGGGTGTCAAGTGATTCGCGTGGCGTAGGCTTTGAGCAGGCTTCTGTCCCTAATTCAAGAAGTATAGGTCTTAAACTTGGTTTTACATTTTAATCCATACAAAAGTTTGAAATTTAAAATCCAACAAAAACAAATTTATGGTTATGAACACTTTTATTAAAAAACTAAAATATACGCCCCTTTTAGCAATGCTTTTGGTCTCAGGATGTACCAAAAATTTTGAGGAAATTAATACGGATCCCGATGCGTTGAAAGATGTCCCACCACAAAATATGCTGGTCAATGTACTACGAAATGCAGGTGAGCAATTTGGTGGGGATGTGGATGGCTATGGCACCTTTGCGGGCTATATTGTCAAAATTCAATATCCAGATAACTTGAGTGGATTGATTCCAACAGATAATACTTACGGAAATCGTTGGGCAGCCTGTTATTACAATATTACGCAAATGAACGATTTGTTGAAAAAAACAGACGATAAGGCTGCAGGTTTTAAAAACATTCGGATTGTCGCACGGATATGGAACAATTATATGTGGTCTTATCTGTTGGATGGCTGGGGTGATATTCCCTATTCGGAGGCTTTTAAAGGAAGACCCGAAGATGGTTCGGTTTTGAAGGCCAAATATGATAAACAGGAAGATGTTTTCCCGGCGGTATTGGCAGATCTTAAAGCATTGGCAGATGAACTTGCTGCCGGGATTGGCACAGACGAACTTGGAGAATATGATATTATATACGGATCAAAAGAGACTGGAGCTGCAGCTCTAAAGGCGCAGATGTTGAACTGGCAAAAGTTCTGTAATTCACTTCGTTTGCGTATGGCTACACGTATTTCTGCGGTTGCTCCAGCTTTGGCAAAAACTACTATTGAGGAAATCGCTGGAAATAAGCTGAAATATCCTGTCATTGAAACAAATGCTGAAAATTGTCGCATGGTTTATCCAGGTACTTTGCCTTATATGGAACCTTGGTATGAATCTGGAATATATGGCAATCGTCTCAATAACTGGGGGATGTTTGATATTTTCATTGATCATTTGAACACAACGAAAGATCCGAGAATAGCGTCGATAGCACGAAAAAATAATGCCGGTAAGTATGTCGGCTTTATAAATGGTTCCGAAAATAATCCAAATCCGTTTACTTCCATTTCCTGGATTGGTGAGCATTATGTCAATGACCCCGCGGGAGCTACACCATTTTATCGAGCCTGTGAAACTTATTACATGTTGGCAGAAGCAGCTTTATCTGGATATAACGTGGGAATATCAGCAAAAGATGCCTACGAAAAAGCGGTGACATTATCTATGCAAGACAATAAAATTGAGACGTCAGCCATTACCACTTATCTTGCCGGAGCAGGTAAATTTAATGGAACCAAGGAACGTGTTTATTGGGATATGTGGGTAGCCTTATTTAAAGAAAACTATGAAGCGTGGAGTTTATATAGACGAACAGGAATTCCAACAACAAACTATCCATCTAAACTTCAGAAAAAACATACTGACCAACCATGGCGTTTACCTTATCCGAATAATGAATATTTATATAATGCGGATAACGTCAAAGCTGCCGCTACAGGGACAGTGGATTACAACTGGGGAAAACGCTTATGGTGGGCAAAAGATAATGGAAAAGAATAGGTGTTGCCGGAAGGAAACAAGAAATGTATTTAAGGGTTATTGAAAAATGTCGTTTTTCTTTTAACCTCAATCGAACTGAAAAGCCCTGATCACACTGATCAGGGCTTTTCTGATTTTTGAAATCCGAAGTCCAATGTAATTTAGCCATAAGCAGCTTGTCGAATGGTCAGTATACTATTGGTTGATCATTAATGTTAGTCTGAATCGCGAATTGCAACCAAATAAATAGATGCTGTTTGAAAATTATATTGCTTGCTTGTTCTGCTAGGTTTTGAAACTGTTTATTTCCATATTTTCTTCTGTTAAACGCTTGAAATGTAGAAAATAATTTGTTGAAATGCCGTGATAATTAGTATCTTTAGGATGAACGATCGAAATATATATTGTTCAAACTAAAATAAACTTAGATACTGTTCATGGCGCCCCTGGAAGGATTTTGTCCTACAGAACCTATGGACTGTGGAATTTCAAATTTCAATGATATGATAGATTCTCCAGGCTTCCTTTTTCGGGAAGCAATTAAGCAAGAAAAGCCCTTACAGGTTGTTGGAGCCATCAATGCAAACCATGCACTTTTGGCCGAACAAGCTGGTTTTAAAGCCATTTACCTCTCTGGTGGCGGTGTTGCTGCGGGATCGCTCGGTATACCTGATTTGGGTATCACAACACTTCAAGATGTATTAATTGACGTGGAGCGCATTACGAATGTCTGCAAGCTTCCTTTGATGGTCGATATTGACACCGGTTTTGGGCCTTCGGCCTTTAATGTTGCACGTACCATAAAAAGCTTGATTAAAGCCGGGGCTGCCGCCGTACATATGGAAGATCAGGTGGGCGCCAAGCGTTGTGGTCACCGCCCAGGGAAAGAGCTGGTTTCAAAAGATGAAATGGTCGATCGCCTGAAAGCTGCTGTGGATGCCCGGACAGATCCTCATTTTGTTATTGGCGCACGTACTGATGCCTTGGCTTCAGAAGGACTTGAACGTGCTTTGGAGCGGGCTGTGGCCTACAAAGAAGCTGGTGCTGATTTTATTTTTGCAGAAGCCGTACACAATCTGGATCAATATATGCAATTCAGCAGAATAACCGGGCTGCCGATACTTGCCAACATTACAGAGTTTGGACAAACACCTTTGTTTAATCTTGATGAACTTCGACATGCGGATGTGTCCATTGTGCTTTACCCCTTATCTGCATTCCGTGCAGCCAATAAGGCTGCAACTGATGTGTATCAGCATATCCGCAAAGATGGTAGTCAGGCGGCTGTTATCGATCGCATGCAGACACGCGATGAGTTGTATCGGAGCATAGATTACTATGCTTACGAAGATCGCCTGGATCAATTGTTCAATACTAAATCATAAGAATCTCAAACCGAATACAGGCGCGTATTTTACGGTTTAACATATACGCCAATAAATAATATATTCCGATGAAAGAGACAAACGATACTGGTTTTAAACCCAAAAAAAGCGTAGCACTTTCTGGTGTTCCTGCCGGAAATACAGCCTTGAGTACTGTTGGAAAAAGTGGTAATGACCTCCATTATCGAGGTTATGATATTTTGGATCTGGCGCATCAGGCCTCCTTTGAGGAAGTCGCCTATCTATTGATTTATGGCAGCCTACCTACACAGGCACAACTAACGTCCTATCAAAGCCAGTTGCTGAGCCAGCGGGGGCTGCCCATCACGGTACAGCAGGTGCTGAAACAGTTGCCATCTACTGCCCATGCAATGGATGTCCTGCGTACTTATGTGTCCTTTTTTGGAAGTGTGAATCCGGAAAAAGAAAATCATGCTTTGGCAGGTGCTAGAGATATCGCCAATCGCCTGATGGCCTCCATGGCCTCGGCTTTACTGTATTGGTATCATTTTAGTCAAAATGGACGCGAAATTCAGGTCGAAACCGATGACAGCACCCTGGGCGGGCATTTTCTGCATCTGTTACACGGCAAAGCACCTTCCGAATCCTGGATTCGGGCGATGCAGATTTCGCTTAATTTATACGCTGAGCATGAGTTTAATGCTTCCACATTCACCGCTAGGGTGATTGCGGGGACGGGATCTGATATGTATTCCTGCATCGCTGGTGCAATCGGTGCGTTACGCGGCCCCAAACATGGTGGCGCCAATGAAGTCGCTTTTGAGATCCAGAGCCGCTACGCAAATGCTGATGAGGCCGAAGCCGATATTCGAAAACGGTTGGAAAATAAAGAAGTGATTATCGGTTTCGGACATCCTGTCTATACTATCTCGGATCCAAGGAATCAGGTGATTAAACAGGTCGCCAAGGAATTATCCGAAGAGGCTGGTGATATGACGCTTTACCTGATTGCCGAACGTTTGGAAAAGGTGATGTGGGAAGAAAAACGGATGTTCCCCAACTTAGATTGGTATTCGGCTGTTTCTTATCACCTGATGGGGATTCCAACCGAAATGTTCACACCGCTGTTTGTGCTTTCGCGTATCACAGGCTGGTCTGCCCATGTCTTTGAACAACGTCAAGATGGAAAAATCATTCGGCCGAGCGCGAATTATATTGGTCCCGATGACCGACCTTTCGTGCCCATATCCGCGAGATAATACAATAAAACGTATAATGTGAAAAATAAAACGGAAAGAAGTCGTTTGCCTCTCGCATTGAAGGAACAGTACTGTGTTTTTTTGATGATTGCTGCAGATGCGTTCGGAAAAAATAAATTGAAAAGAACAACAGTCTTATAAGAAATAAAATAATGAGTTCAACGATATCAAATGAAAGACCACAGCCAGATCAGGTTCTGGTGGCTATTGTGGATTACGTGTTAAATTACAAAATCGAAAGTAAAGTTGCATGGAATACAGCTTTTTACTGTTTTCTGGATACCATCGGCTGTGGGTTGGAAGCGCTGACCTATCCGGCCTGTACCAAATTACTGGGGCCGGTTGTACCCGGTACGATTGTTCCCAATGGTGCAAAAGTACCCGGAACGAATTATCAACTGGATCCTATACAGGCCGCATTTAATATTGGTACCATCGTTCGCTGGTTGGATTTTAACGATACCTGGCTGGCTGCGGAGTGGGGGCATCCATCGGACAATCTTGGGGGTATTCTGGCTACTGCGGACTGGCTGAGCAGAACACAGATTGCGAAAGGGGAGAAATCCCTAAAGGCAAAACAGGTGCTTGAAGCGATGATTATGGCACATGAGGTTCAAGGCGTGTTAGCGCTTGAAAATTCCTTTAATAAAGTGGGATTAGATCACGTAATTTTGGTAAAGGTTGCTTCTACAGCCGTTGTTGGTAAACTTTTGGGCCTTAGTCGGGACGAATTGCTGAATGCGGTTTCATTGGCCTTCGTCGACGGCCAGGCTTTGCGGACGTATCGCCATGCGCCTAATACAGGAAGCCGTAAATCTTGGGCCGCCGGAGATGCTACTTCGCGTGCAGTACGCCTTGCTTTAATTGCACAAACGGGTGAAATGGGGTATCCATCGGTGTTAACAGCACCGGTATGGGGCTTCTATGACGTTTCATTTAAAGGCAACCCATTTAAATTTCAGCGCGATTATGGATCTTATGTGATGGAGAATATTCTATTTAAGATTTCTTTCCCGGCGGAATTTCATGCACAGACCGCAGCCGAAGCAGCAATGCAATTGCACCAGCAGTTAAAAGAGTTTGGGAAAAGCAGTGATGATATTGAGCGTGTTACCATTCGTACACATGAGGCCGCAATCCGAATCATCGACAAGAAGGGACCGTTGCATAATCCGGCCGATCGGGATCACTGTATCCAATATATGGTTGCTGTACCCTTAATCTTTGGGCGTCTGACAGCGGAGGATTATGAAAACCATATTGCACTGGATCCACGTATTGATGCACTGCGGGACAAAATTTTCTGTGTTGAAGATCCACAGTTTACAATTGATTATCATGATCCACAAAAACGGGCGATCTCAAATGCCCTGACGGTGGTATTAAAGGATGGTACAGTATTGCCGGAGCTGGTGGTGGAATATCCGATTGGACATCCGAGACGCCGGCAGGAGGGGATTCCTAAATTGATCGAAAAGTATAAAACGAATCTTGCCCGTGTATTTTCTGAAAAACAGCAAAAACAATTGCTTGAGGTGACTTTGGATTACGATACCTTCATTGACCTGGATGTATCCGAACTGATGGATCTCCTGGCCCGCTAAATAAGAAAGTCATTGATCGGTAGCAGGCAAACTATCGATCAATGACTGTCTTAGAGATCTTATTTAATGGATGAGTTTTAGCTAAATACAAATCACTTATTTGATCTCCGACGTTCGCGCCAAAGTGCTTCCGCTCAATTTAGGATTTCTTTCCTGGTTATTCGAGAACGCTGTCAGATACACATTTGTTTCCTGGCTAACTTATAACTTTTTCAATTTAGGATTTCTTTCCTGGCCAATTTGAATCAAAACCTGTATAAAATTTAAAATTCCTGTCAGCACGTTCTATTAACGAACGAGGGACTTCCCATTGTTCACCCAGGTGTAGAAATGACTGACATTCCTGTACAAAGATAGGAAGGCCTGTAAGGTCGATATGTCCAAATACACCCCCGGTATGTGCTGCATAGCCTACGCCGAGGATGGAGCCGATATCCCCATCAATGGGTTGTTCCAATACACCTTCTTCGAGACAGCGGTAGCTATCAAGGGCCATGACATGAAGGAGCCTCTTTTGTATTATTTCGGAGGAAGGGGATTCTCCTGATGTAGGTAGTGCGGGGTTCTGCCAGACTGTTTTCGTTCGGGAAGCTGTATCATAATCATAGAATCCATGGCCGGATTTTCTACCTTTTCTGCCATTTTTAATCATTTTGCTTAAATGGGCATACGCACGTCGCTGACTGTTATGCAATGCTGGAAACTGATCGTAGACATGCAGCATCAACTCTAATGAAATTTCGTCGAGTACCGCTAATGGACCAACAGCAAATCCGGCCTGTATTGCTTCGTCTTCAATCTGACTTGCCGGAATACCTTCCAGCAACATGGTGATGGCCTCCAGTAAGTAGTTGAAGAAAATACGGGATGTAAAGAACCCGGGGCCATCATGTACGACAATGGGAATTTTACCGAGGCGCAAAGCGGTTGCAATCGCTTTTTGTAATGTTACCTGATCGGTTTGCGTGCCGCAGATAATTTCGACCAATGGCATGCGATCTACAGGGGAGAAGAAATGCATGCCGATAAAACGTTCTGGCAGATCCATTGCAGCAGCCAAAGTTGTAATGGGCAATGACGTTGTATTGGATGCGAAAAAACCATTTTCGGCAAGATAGGGAAGGCTTTGTCGGGTTACTTCGGCTTTTAACTCCAGGTCTTCAAATACCGCTTCAATAATAAGGTCAGCATCGACAAGATCAGCAACTTGGTCACTGGGTTGAATATTGGCTAAAAGCGTCTGTTGTTGTAAGCTACTTATCTGTCCCTGTGCAAGTAATTTATCACAAAGTTTGGCAGAATAAGCTTTTCCCTGCTCCGCCTGAGTCCTGTTCACATCTTTTAAAACAACGGAAATGCCTGCTCTGGCGGCTTCATAGGCGATGCCGGATCCCATCATACCTGCACCCAGAATTCCTATTTTTTTGATTGCATAGGTGCCAAGTGATTTGATGCGGTCAGGATGTTGTGCCTGTAGCATGCCTTCATACAATGTCCTAACCATGTGCAGCGGCTCGGGGGCACTTAATACCTTATGGTATAGCTTTGCCTCGGCCTCCACAGCTTCTGTTAAAGACAGCAATTGATTCGTTTTTAATAATTGTACAACAGCATTGGTGCCCGGTAACAATCCTCTTGTTTTCTTTAAAACAGCAGCGCAAGCTTCTTCAAATTCGGCGGAGACTGCTGTTGGGCCAGGGGTGGAAATACTGGTTTTTGAATTTTCAAGAATCCAGTTCTTTGCCAGCACTAGGCTCTGCTCGCGATCTGTTGTTACCTCATTCACTAAACCCAGTTCAAGAGCTTCTTTGTTTGAGGTGAGTTTCGCTTGGGTCAACAGGTTCAACGCCGCAGTAGAACCTACAAGTTGAGCTAAGGTAATGGTTGTCGCAAAGCCAGTAAATAGGCCGAATTTACTCTCTGGGAAGCCCAGTTTTACCTGTGGACCTGCAATACGGTAGTCTGACCATAGCATCGTTGCTAAACCGATGCCCGTGCAGTTGCTATCCAAGATCGATACAATAGGTTTGCCCAAGGTCTTCCATTGCAATGCCTTCCATGTGGTTTTCTGTATGATCTCGGGATCGAGTTGACCATTGGAAACCTGATCAAATAATCGGATGTAATCGGTCTGCTTGTTATTTAGCGGACAGGTATAGATCAATCCGCGGACTTCTTTTTCATTTAGTACACTAGCCACCAGGTCGACAAACTCTTGTATACGATCACGGACTGTTGACTCCTCGGTTGCTGCATCTGCCAATGGTTTTATGGTGACAATATGTTGATTGTCCTGTTCGATATGAAAAAATGGGTGTACCTGATAATTCATTATGCTGAACTGCTTTTAATATTGAAAATGTTTATGTTAGGCTGGGTTTGTTTGATTGATAGTTGACCTTGTCAATCGTCATCTTGGCAATGATTTCCAGCATAATCTCGGATGTTCCGCCAATGATTGTCCCGACCCGTACATCCCGATATAGGCGGGCGATTTTGTAATCTTCGGTGAATCCATAGCCCCCAAATAACTGAAGACATTGGCTCACGACCTGTACCGCAAGCTCGCTGGCTTGCAGTTTGGCTATGGAACAATCCTGAACAGCATATTCACCTTGATTTTGGAGATCGCAGCACTGATAGACAAAAGCCCTTGTCGTTGCGATATCGGCAGCCATCTGGGCAATGCGGTGACGAATCGTCTGAAACTCCTGGATCTTTTTGCCGAATGCCTCCCGCTGACCAATATATTCCAGGGTGTACTGTAATGCGGAATCCGCTGTAGCCAGACTATGTATGGCGGCAGTCAAACGCTCCAATTGCAATCCGGCCATTAAATAAAGAAAGCCATCACCTTCCTTTCCAATCAGATTGGAAACAGGGACTTTAACCTGATCGAAACCCAATTCAGCAGTATCCGAGGCATGCCAGCCTAATTTGTTGAGTTTATTTGCCGAAACACCTTCAGCATGTCTTTCTATCAGTAACAGGCTGATGCCTTTTGTTCCTTTTTCCGGATCGGTTTTAACAGCAGTAATAAAAAAGTCGCCGTAGTAGCCATTGGTGATAAATGTTTTGGAGCCATTGACAATATAGTGGTCGCCCGATCGGACGGCAGTTGTTTTGATCTGTTTGACATCAGACCCCGCCCCAGGTTCGGTAATAGCAACAGCACTCACCATATCACCGGCGATCACTGGTCTAAGGTAATGTTGCTTGAGTTCTTCAGATGCATATTTCAATAGATAAGGAGCTGACATGTATTGGGTGACCAGAGCAGATATCGTGAATCCTCCCGAAAAACAATAGGATAGTTCCTCGCACAAAATCATCGAATAGTAAAAATCCAGGTCCAGACCACCATATTCTTCCGGGTAGTTGAGTCCCATAAAACCCATGTCACCCATTTTCTTCCAAATGCTTCGATCTATTTCACCCTGTTGTTCCCATTGATCTACATGCGGGATAATTTCTTTGTGAATAAATGCCCGAATGGTTTCGCGAAAAATCTGATGTTCGGCTGTGAGTTTGCGTGCCTGCATAATTGTTTATTTTACTTTTGGTTATTGGTTTCAGTTACATGATTGCGGACTGAAAACGATTTGTCTCTTGCTTTATCTTGGCATAACATCGCTCTTGTTAAAAAGAGCGGAATGTCTAACCGAATTTAGCGAAAAGCGTTGGCTTTTCTGCAAATATTTATTGTTTATTTTTTGTCAAATAGATTATGTAGGGAACTTTTTGCTCTGTTTTTTTTCTATTTATTTTGTTTTGGCCTAAAAAATAAAATAAGAGGGTTCGCTTGTTTGTGTTATATTTTTTATCTTTAGGAAAGGAATGATACCAGTTTTGGCTGATGAATCCTCAGTTGAATCGGGTCGCAAGTCTATTGAATTCAAGAAAAAACAATTATAAACAGAATAACATGTCAAAAAGTGTATTTATCGTTGCGGCAAAGCGTACGCCAATAGGAAGTTTTGGAGGTGGATTATCATCGGTTGCGGCGACAGCGCTGGGGGCTCATGCTGTCCGTGCTGTATTGGATGAGACTGGGATTGCTGCAGACCAAGTCGATGAAATTCTGATCGGTAGCGTTCTGCAGGCTGATTTGGGGCAAGCTCCCGCCCGTCAGGTTGCACGGCTTGCCGGCTTACCTGATCAGGTAACAGCGACTACAGTAAATAAAGTCTGTGCCAGTGGAATGAAAGCCATTGCTTTTGCCGCGCAATCTATTTTGTTGGGGGATGCCGATGTGGTCATTGCCGGAGGTATGGAAAATATGAGTAAAGTCCCTTATTATGCGAATACAATGCGCTGGGGTGCCAAGTTCGGAGGCCAGAGTTTCGTTGATGGTTTGCAACGGGACGGTTTAAGTGATGCCTATTCAAATGAACCAATGGGCAGTTTTGCTGAATTATGTGCTGAGAAATATGGTATCGGCCGGGCCGAACAGGATGAGTATGCGATTAATTCCTATAAGCGGAGCCTGGAGGCTTGGCAGAAGAATAAATTTATCAAGGAGGTCAGTCCTGTCGCTATCCAAGGACGCAAGGGTGAGCAGATAATCTCCAGGGATGAGGAGTTTTCACAGGTCAATTTTGATAAGATCCCCGAATTAAAACCTGCATTTAAGAAAGATGGAACAGTAACTGCCGCGAATGCATCCACATTAAGCGATGGGGCGGCTGCGGTATTATTAATGAGTGCTGAGAAAGTGAAAGAACTGGGATTGCAACCATTGGCTGAAATCATAGCCTATGCTGATGCAGAACAAGCGCCAGAATGGTTTACGACAAGTCCCGCTATAGTAACGGAAAAGGTTTTGAAAAAGGCTGGACTAACGAAAGATGATATTGATTATTTTGAATTTAATGAAGCTTTCTCTGTTGTTGCACTTGCAAACGCTAAAATTCTGGATATTCCAATGCGTAAGGTGAATATCTATGGCGGGGCAGTTTCCCTGGGTCATCCATTGGGTTGTTCCGGAGCGAGAATAGTCGTTACCTTAACGAGCATTTTACAACAGGAAGGCGGGACAATCGGACTTGCTGCAATTTGCAACGGTGGTGGTGGTGCTTCGGGAATGATTATAAAAAAACTATAATGCTTTGTCCAGATAAGTATTTATTTTAAAGTAAGTACTTATCTGGACAAAGTCTATTCTTTGGTTGATGACAATGTGCCAGAACATTGATTGAGGTTATTCCTCATAAAGGCGACTTGCCTCAACGCCATGAAGTGCAAGTTCAGACTCGATCTCTGTCGGATTGAGTCGGATGCCTTCAATGGTTAACAGGTTGTAAATAGAATCCAGATCTATTTTCCATTCATGGATACCATTTAATTTTTCAACAGCTTGTTTGATCTTGTCTACAAGACTGGGATGTTGTGCATTAGTTTCGAAAATGAGCTTTTCCATCGTGTTTCATATTAGGCCCGATTAGAACAAATCAGGCAGGTTTAACCAAAATAGCGTAGACAATCATTTGATCGGCTAATTACAATACTCTCAATATAAGAAGAATAATCTGAAATTAATAGTTTGAAGTGACTAAATTGTAATGAAACTGTTAATTTTTGTAATCAATACCTGCAAATTTTATAGTTAATAAATAGCATTTTTTGCCCTGTGTTTTGAGCGGTATTGTCGTCGGAAAGGTGGGTTTAACCAAGTTTTGTATTATAAGGGAATCTTCTTAACGGATTTAAGTAGAACTTGCGTGAAAGAAGCCAGCAGTTAAATAGCAGGAAGATCATTTAGATCCTGTTTCATTTTTCGTTACTAATAAAATTTTAATTAAGTTTGAGTGGAATCATGACTACTGAACTTTCCAATATAATGATCATATTGCTGCTTGTAGCAGTCGTTGTCCTGTTGATTTTGTATATATTATTAATACAGAAATACAAAAAGCTCAGGGTGGAAGAGCGACGGCATCAGGAACTTTTTAAACGAATGGATAATGAGCAGATGGATCATGTGCATCGCAATCGATTAAACCCACATTTGCTGAAAAATTCGCTCAATGGTATCCTTTCCCATGCTTATCAAACCTACTATACAATGGATAAGCTGGCTATGGTATTGGATTATGTATTATATGAAAGTGAAGAGGAACTGGTCTCCCCAAAAGCAGAGATCGAGTTTGCCCGTAATTTAATTGAAGTCAATAAGGTTAAGTTGAGCCCCTTGTTTGATATGCGGGTTAAATTTGATATTGATGAATTGAATGAATCATTATTGGAACGTCCTTCACTGGTACCATTGATGACTGTAGACCTCATCGAAAATGCGTTTAAGCATGCTGATTTTCACCATCCCGACTCCTTTATTTCGATTGTACTTAGCTTTCGCAATGGTCTGCTGGAATTGACTGTCAGCAATAAAATATCGAAGCGCTCACCCTTGTATAAAACCAAAGGTGGAATAGGCAGTAAGACGTTGGAGGAACGGCTGATGCTCTATTATCCAGATAGGCATGAATTAAAACGTTTTGTAGAAAATGATGTCTATAACGCCTACCTTCAGATCCGATTGTATGAGAATTGAAAAAAACCTGAAATGCATTTTACTGGATGATGAACTGCCGAGTTTGCGGTTTTTGAAGATGCTCTGTGAACAAATTCCCGGTCTGGAGGTGGTTAAAGCATTTAATGATCCTGCCGTTTTACTTAAGGAGTATAAAAGTCTAAACTTTGATTTCTGTATTTTGGATATTGAAATGCCTCAGTTTAATGGCTTTGATGTTGCTAAGGAACTGGGAGACTATCCCATTGTTTTCTCCACTGCCTATAAACAGTATGCCAGCGATGCTTTTGATATCAATGCGGTGGATTACATGCGTAAGCCAATATCGCTGTCACGTCTACAGCAAGCGGTATTGAAAGTAGAGCAGGTCATCAATAGCCGATCAACTGAGTCTTCTCCTTTTGCTCAATTCAATACCAATAAGGGGAAGGCAATCCTTTACTTCAGTCAGATCAGCTATGTCCAGATTGCGGAAGTAGATAGTCGCGACAAGACCGTATTCCTTGGGGATGGATCCACTATTTTATTGAAAAATATCAGCTTCGATAGGTTACTCTCGCTGTTGCCGGAACAGGATTTTATCCGTATCAACAAAAAGGAAATTATCGCCCTGAAAATTGTGAAATTCTTTTCAGCTGATGTGATCACCAGCAGTCTGGTCGATGAGCAGGATGCAGCTATTCTTTTTAGCTTAGGAGATTCTTATAAAAAATCATTCCTCGAAAAATTCGCTTGATTACAAAATTCGCGGGGTTCATTACATATTTTCCTGTTCTTCCTTCCCGGTAAGGTTTAAAACTCCTGTAGAATTCTATTTTTGTTGTAGTTCTCTTCCCAAAATTGATGCATTGACGACTTTGGGATAGACTTTTACATGCTGTTATCACCTGATATTATTTAAAGCGAAAAAGATGAAGAAATACAAGAATACGATTTTTTATGTGACGTTAATTGGTACGCTGCTCGTGGTGATGTACTGGGTGATCCATTTGGGAGCACAATTGCAAAGCCAGGAGATGCTCCATGGTGAAAAGATAAGTCAGGGGGCCTGGCAGGATTTTAAATCGACTTTATTACATAGTCTTCAGCATCCATTGGCAATATTGCTCGCACAGATTGTGACGATCATTATTGCTGCCCGGATAATGGGCTGGATATGCATCAAGATTAAACAACCTGTTGTGATCGGTGAAATGCTTGCCGGTATTATATTGGGGCCTTCCTTATTGGGGCTTTATTTCCCTGAATTCTCCCATACACTATTTCCCGTTGAATCCCTGAGCAACCTACAGTTTCTGAGCCAGATCGGCTTAATCCTGTTTATGTTTATTATCGGAATGGAACTTGATCTCAATGTGCTGCGAAATAAAGCACATGATGCTGTGGTGATTTCACATGCGAGTATCGTTATACCGTTTACATTGGGAATTTCCTTAGCTTACTTTTTATACCTGTACCATCCACCGGCGAATGTGGAGTTTTTGTCCTATAGCTTGTTTATCGGTATTTCGATGAGCATTACTGCTTTTCCGGTCCTGGCAAGGATCGTACAGGAGCGCGGACTACAAAAAAGTAAACTTGGGTCGATGGCCATTACCTGCGCCGCTGCCGATGATATTACTGCCTGGTGTATTTTGGCTGTGGTGATTGCGATCGTGAAGGCCGGCGATTTTGCAAGTGCTTTATATACGATCGCGCTTGCTATTGCTTATGTGCTGCTGATGATCAAAATTGTACGTCCCTTTTTGATGCGCGTAGGGGAGGTGAAGGGGACGCGTGAGGGACTGAATAAACCTGTTGTTGCGATATTTTTTATTGTCCTTTTATTGTCTGCTTACGCAACCGAAGTAATCGGTATACATGCGCTGTTTGGTGCTTTTATGGCCGGAGCGATTATGCCCGAAAGCAGCCGTTTCCGTACAGCATTTATCGAAAAAATCGAAGATGTATCCACCTTATTGTTATTACCGTTATTTTTCGTGTATACAGGATTGCGTACACAGATCGGTCTATTGAATGATCCACAACTATGGATGATCACCATCGTGATTATTTTGGTCGCCGTAATTGGAAAGTTTGCCGGTAGTGCATTGGCCGCCCGCTTTGTCGGACAGAGCTGGAAGGATAGTTTGAGCATAGGTGCATTGATGAATACCAGAGGACTGATGGAACTGATTGTATTGAATATCGGTTACGATCTTGGTGTATTAAGTGCTGAGTTATTCTCTATGATGGTTGTGATGGCATTGATCACGACCTTTATGACCGGTCCTTCGTTGGATTTGATTAATTATCTATACCGACCCAAGAAACGCTCGTTACAGGAAGAAATCCAGAATAAATCGAAATTTAAAATTCTCCTGTCATTTGCCAAAAGCAATACTGGGATTTCATTGCTTCATCTCGCAGATGCGCTTACATTAAAATCAAAAAATACGGCGGAAATTACAGCATTGCATATCGAACCGTCCAATGAGCTCCATCATTATGAAGTAGAAACGCAGGAGCAGGATAGTTTTCGGGAAATAAAGCAAGTTGCACAGGATTTGGAACAACCTATTCAGACGATTTTCAAAATTTCCAGTGACATTGACAGTGAAATTGTGCAGACCTCAAATGAGCAAAGTCAGGATCTGCTCTTGTTGGGTGTCAGTGAATCCATCTATGAAGGTAGTCTTTTGGGACGCTTTTTGGATTTCACCTCGCGCATTATTAATCCGGAGAAATTGTTTCATACGGTCACAAACGCCGAATCACCGTTTGCTACCTTTGACCGAAATCAACAGATCAATGCCAAAGTCAATGCGATGGTGGGAATTTTGATTGACAAAAACTTTGTCAAAGCACGTCGTGTTATTGTTCCGATCCTATTGAAAAACGATGAATTCCTATGCGCACTTGTACAGCGATTAATTCACCATTCGGATGCGCAGGTGATGGTATGGGATTTTGATCAGATCCTACGTACCCATGAAAGCTTTCGGGAGAAATTAAGACAGTTGGAGCAACTTGTGCCCAATCATTTGACGATCTTGGAGGAGAAGAATCTTGATGTTGACTTGTGGACGCAACAAGATCTGATGCTTATTAGTTTGCCTTGCTGGCATAAAATTGTCAATAAAAAGATGGACTGGCTCCATCTTACACCATCCACTTTGCTGCTTGCAGACCGAAAAAAATAAAAGATTATATACAAAACGCGCCGCAACTAAATAGTTGCGGCGCGTTTTGTATATAATAAAGCTGGAAGTTATTTCCCGACCTTATTCACTTTGATTTTTAATCCGATCAATTTTTCAATATCACTTAAATAAGGTCTTTCTTCGACATCACAGAAAGAGATGGCATTACCTTCTAACCCCGCTCTACCTGTCCGACCGATGCGGTGTACGTAGGTTTCCGGTACATTCGGTAGGTCGTAATTGATGACCATAGGTAACTGTTCAATATCTATTCCGCGTGCGGCAATATCAGTAGCGATCAGAATTTTCAGCCGATTTTCTTTAAATTCACCCAATGCTTTTTGTCGTGCATTTTGTGATTTATTACCGTGAATTGCAGCAGCACGAAGGCCATTCTTTGCCAATAATTTGACAATTTTATCCGCCCCATGTTTTGTACGGGAAAATACAATCGTACGGTCTTGCTTAAATTGCTTAAGCAGGTTTGTGAGTAGTTTTATTTTCTCTTTTTTCTCTATAAAATAAACCGATTGATTTACTTTTTCAGCAGTTGAACTCACTGGAGTTACGTCTACTTCAACAGGTTTGTGGAGTATACCATGCGCAAATTTGCGAATATTGGGCGGCATCGTTGCTGAGAAAAACAGGGTCTGTCTTTTCTCCGGTACTTTTGCCAAGATCTTTTTGATATCGTGGATAAAACCCATGTCGAGCATATTGTCAGCCTCATCAAGGATCAAGACTTCAATTTTATCCAGAAAAACCAACTTCTGATTCATCAGATCCAATAGACGACCTGGTGTAGCAACTAAAATATCCACACCTTTTTTTATTTCTTTGACCTGTCTGTCTTGATTGACGCCGCCAAAAATGGTGCAATAATTTAGTTTAAGATGTTTGCGATATAAATTGATATTCTCACCGATCTGTATGGCAAGTTCACGTGTTGGTGTGAGGATTAAAGCGCGGATAGGCATTGTTTTACCATGTGCATTGTGCTCAGACAAACGCTGTAGTAAAGGTAAAGCAAAGGCTGCCGTCTTTCCGGTACCCGTTTGTGCACATCCGATAAGATCCTGACCGCTTAATATAACGGGGATCGCTTTTTGTTGGATTGCAGTAGGGGTTGTATATCCTGTTTCTGAGATTGCTTTGAGAAGAGGAGAAATTAAATTGAGTTGTTTGAATTCCATTAAAATATAACTAGGAAAATAAGCTTAAACTAAAACCCTTTATGTTGTCTCAATCCTATTCAATGATTGATTAGGGGCATTGTTGTGTCGCCTGAATATGAATAAGTGTATTGAAAATAACAAGGGAAGAATACGAAAAAGAAATGGGATAAATCATTATGAATTACCCCATTAACAAGAAAGTGTATTTTTTGGATTACGCCAATTTTACGTTTGTAGCGTTGATTCCTTTTGGAGTTCTTTCTACATCATAAGTTACAACGTCGCCTTCAGATACTTGGTTCTTAAGAGCAGAAACGTGTACGAAAACGTCTGCGCTACCATCCTCTGGTGTAATAAAACCAAAACCTTTAGTTTCATTGAAAAATTTAATTTTACCTGTATTCATTATTTTTAATTAAGTCCTGCAAGGTAGGGATAATAAATGATTAATCTTTTATTTTTCGTTGAAATAACAAAGTTTTTTTTCCTTCTTAACATTTAATTAATGATAATCAACCTTCAAAGGGTGTAGGACCTGTTTTTCTATTGCCTTGAAAGTCAGTTAGTGAACTGCCTTTAATAGGGTTCTGTAACAGATGCATCTGGATGCATATCGCCAAGAGCCAATAAAAAACATGAACGGGTGGAAACAAACTTATTCTGTCATCTTTCACCTGGAGATTTTCTACTAGGGCGGTTATCTTTATTAGTTTTAATGTCGATATATATTTTACAATGATTTTGGTAAGGGCTTAAATTGAATTTTGTATTTTCATCGAGAACTTAAACCAAGAGCATATAAACCAACATAATGATGAATAGAAAAGACTTTATCCGGACTTCCAGTATTTTAGCCGCAGCATCGTTCATAGGCAAAAGCCAGGCATCCAGTTTATTTACACAGCCAATTCGAGTAGGTGTAATCGGGGTCAATGGGATGGGCTGGTCTGACCTGAATGCTTTGTTAAAGCAACAAGGGGTAATCTGTACCGCACTTTGTGATGTCGACGAGAATATATTGAACAAAAGGGTGAAAGAACTTCAGGAAAGAAATATCAAGGTGGCCAGCTATGTTGACTATAAAAAGATGTTGAGCAGTTCGGATGTGGATGCCTTGATTATCGGAACGCCTGATCATTGGCATTGTCTACAGATGATCGATGCCGTGAAGGCAGGTAAGCACGTTTATATCGAAAAACCTATCGGGAATTCTATTCAGGAATGTCAGCTGATGCTGGCGGCAGCAAAGAAAAGTAATGCTGTTGTTCAGGTAGGGCAATGGCAGCGGAGCCAACAGCATTTTAAAGATGCCATTGATTTTGTACATTCGGGTAAGCTCGGGAAAATACGTTTGGTCAAGGCTTGGTCGTACCTGGGCTGGAAAAATAGTATTCCTATTCAACCTGACGAACCTATTCCTGCGGGGGTCCATTACATGGACTGGTTGGGGCCGGCCACAAAAAGACCTTTTAATATCAATCATTTTCATTTTAATTTCAGGTGGTTTTGGGATTATGCAGGCGGTCTGATGACAGATTGGGGCGTACATATGCTCGATTATGCTCTGCTGGGCATGAAAGTCTCCGATCCGAAATCCATTATGGCTTCGGGTGGAAAATTTGCCTTCCCGGATGATGCTGGGGAAACACCGGATACCATGACTGCAGTTTACGAGTTTGACAACTTCAATATCCAGTGGGAACATGCCAAAGGAATAGATTTAGGACCTTACAGCCGTAACCATGGTGTTGCCTTTATTGGAAATAATGGAACCTTAGTCTTAAACCGTAACGGTTGGGAAGTCATACCCGAGAAGGGAAGGATGGAGGCCGTTGCATTGCGACCATCCGTTGACAATGGACTGGAGAAACATATGGCAAACTTCGTAGATGCTATTCGACAAAAAAATCCACAGCTGCTGCATGCCCCGCTTGAAGCCGGTGCGCATATTGCTATTTTTTCGCAGATGGGGAATATTGCCTATAGAACTGGGCAGAAGCTCTACTGGGATAAAGAAAAACAACGTTTTAATGACGAAAAGGCAAATAAATACTTAGCATCAGTATATCATAATGGGTATAAGTACCCCAAGGTTTGATAGCGGCTGGCAAGACCTGCTATCGAGGCCGCAACCAATCGGGAGCTGATGACTTCAAAAAAAATATGCTGACTTTGAACCGTTAAAATTAACGCAGCTCAAAGTCAGCATATACATAGCTTTTCCGTCAAAGGGCTGACTGATGGCCTACTGTTGCTTGTGCAGCTTTTGCGGACGCCTAACGAAAGACAAACTGGTTGGCAATCGTAATCTCTTCCTGATTAATTGAATGACCGAAATTTGGATAAACAGCTAGTTTAACATCCGCATTTTGTGCTTTCAACATTTTCACCGTCGCATTGACGCGTTCCAGTGGAACATGAAAATCGGGATCACTTGTACCGATAAATATCGGTGTTTGCCTAAAATCTCCGCTATACTTGCTTAAATCTATCTCTTCGCCAATAAGTCCGCCAATAATGGCAACAGCGCCTCCATAACGTTTGGCATGTTGTGCCAGAAATTCAAGTGTCAGGCAAGCTCCTTGAGAGAATCCGAAGAAATAGATGTTTTCAGTCTTGATCCCCTTATCCAAAGCAAGTTGTACCGTATTTTCAATGACTTGAATTGCCGAACTTAACCAAGGTTCATTACTTTGCTCAGGCGCCATAAATGAATGTGGATACCAGGTGTAATTGTCGGCTTGCGGTGCAAGTAGTGCGTAATCCCCCACATTCAGATAAGCAGACGTGCTCAAGATATCCGTTGCATTCCCGCCGCGGCCATGAATCATAATCAGTGCCTTTTCTGTATTTTCTAAACTGTGTCCAGCTGTTTTAATATTACTTGAGTGACTCATTATAGTTTTTCCTATACTGTTTTCTTAAACCATACATCGTCATATATGTCGGGATGACGATGGAATTGCGCATTTACATATGGACATAGTGGGACAATCTTCATGGTATTTTCCCGAGCATAGGAGACCAGTTTTTCCAACAGTATTTTTGCGAATCCTCTGCCTTCAAAGGCTTCGTCGACCTCTGTGTGGTAAACAACCAGTTTGCCATCGATAATGGCTATGCTCATTAAGCCAGCTTTTGTTTCATCGGAGAACAATTGAAGTTCGCCACGCTGATTCTTATCCAGTACAATTTCTGTTCTTTCCATAGTTTTACTGTATTAATATTACTTACTTTGATCCTAATCTATTTTTGGTAATGACGCTTCGATTTCTGACCGGTGGTTCTCGTATTGTTTTGGCAACTTGAGGTCTGTCCCCAAGCTTTCCAAAGGTTCGTCGATGGTAAATCCGGGATTGTCTGTTGCGATCTCAAACAAAACACCGCCCGGCTCACGGAAGTAAAGGGAGAAGAAGTAGTCCCGATTAATCTTCGGTGTAATATCCAAGCCTGCCGAAAGTACTTTTTCGCGGTAGTCCATCAGGATATTATCATCTTTTACACGAAAGGCAACATGATGATTAGTGCCAGCGGCATTGCGACCGAAGGATAAATTGGGGTCTGCAAGAATGTCTACAATATTTGCGGTCCCGATACTGTCCGTAGACAATCTATAACGTCCGTTTTCTTGTCCTTGTACAGTGTAGCCCAAGATATCTGTCAAAACCCGTAATGTGGGGTCAGCTTCCTTCAGAGAAAGTGTAATATTATGAAAACCCTTTAATGCGTTTTCGTCCTTTATTTCCGCTGTAGTCCATACACTTCTATTATCCTTGGTCGAAGGCTCAATAAATTGGATTTGTAATCCGTCAGGATCTGTGAATGAAATCAATTTCTCACCAAAAATTTCGTCTTCCTGAAAAGCCACCTGATGTTCTTTTAACCTATTTTTCCAGAAGTCCAGGCTTCCTTCAGGAACAGCGTAACCGATATGGGTAGCCATACCAGCGCCCTGTCTACCTTTACCAATACCTTCCCAAGGGAAAAAGGTCAGTATAGTGCCCGGATCTCCCTGCTCATTACCGAAGTAAAAATGATAGGTACCTGGGTCGTCAAAATTGACGGTTTTCTTTACCAAGCGAAGCCCTAGTACACCGGTGTAAAAATCGAGATTCCGTTTTGCGTTATCAGCTATCGCTGTAATATGATGCAGTCCTAATATGTTATTGTCCATGGTTGTTGTTTTTTATTTTCTTAACTGATGTAAAATTACGGCAGCTGAGAAAAAAAATCATTGAACTAGATTAATAAAAACAGGAAATGAACTTTTTGTTTTAGTTTGTTGGTAACTTTTAAAAAGGGGCGGTCTTTAAACAAAACCTTCATGCTCTTTATAAGCACCAACAGCCATGAAAATCAACTGAAGGTTCTTTCTGATCAATAGAAAACAGACAATTCAAAAAAAAACACCTGAAGTTGGGGACTTCAGGTGTTTCTAACCTAACCAATTATTAACCTAAATTTATGAAATGTATATTTCTGAATATTATACTATCGGAATATTTTCAATTATCATGCCATCTTTTTTATTTTTAACCGTTCATAAAGGTTGCTGTTTAAAACAAAATACTGCGGCTAAATGTTGTTTACCTATTATCTCCTAAAAGAGAGGAGCGTGAGTGATAAGTTCTTTTTTGCACTAAATAACGGTTTGAAAACAATGAAAAAAAATATAAATTTTACTATACTGGCGGCTCTAATATGTCTCTTATTTACCGGATGCCAACAAAAAAGCCAGCATAATAAGCCCGGAGAAAAGGATCAGACCCAGCTTGAGGTCAATAAAGAGAATAAGCGGATCGTATTGGACTTCTATCAGCAGATGTTCGGTGACAAGGATCTGTCGGCAGTGGACAAATATATTGCGCCGGAATATATCCAGCATAATCCCGAAGTAGCAGATGGTGCAGCAGCATTTAAAGCCGCAGCGGCAAAGTGGTTTGAAGGGCAGCCAAAAACCAAGGTAGACGTGCAACGTATTGCTTCAGACGGTGACCTTGTATTTATCCATGTTAAGAATAAAAACCCTGATGGGAGTCTCACCTCTACAATAGATATTTTCCGGTTGGAAAATGGAAAGATTGTTGAACATTGGGATGCACAGCAAGATGTACCAAAAGAGTCTGCAAATGGGCATCCGATGTTTTAATCAAGACTGTTTTTTATATTAATGCTAGTTCCTTTTTAAAAAAGGCCTTATATTTAATACGCTATCAATAAATTGGGTAGTTTTGTATTGAAGATAGAAAATAATTAATCTAAATGAAGCGAATTTTAGGCGCAGGCCTGTTTTATATCCTTATATCAGCTTGTAGTGTTCATCACAATCCAAAGGAAAATCCACAGGTATACCTACAGAATCCGGGACGAGAAACGAAGAAATGGAAACTCGTGTGGGAGGAGAATTTTAATTCACCCAATTTGGATACGACCAAGTGGACCCGGATTCCCGCTGGTGGAGCAGACTGGAACCGGCACATGAGTTTGGATGATGCCTGTTTTGGTTGGGAAAAAGGGGAATTGATTCTGAAAGGTATCAATAATACAGATCGGAAGAAGGACGAAAGACCCTTCCTGACCGGAGGAATATGGAGTAAGGGGAAATTTGCCTTCCAATATGGGCGTATTGAAATAAGAGCGAAATTAGGGAGTGCTCAAGGAGCCTGGCCAGCAATGTGGATGCTGGCGGAGTTGGATAAATATGGTCAATACCCTCGAAATGGTGAAATTGATATCATGGAACACCTCAATTTTGATGATATTATTTATCAGACAACTCATTCGCATTATACGCTGAATTTGGGACAAAAGGATAATCCTAAGCATTCGGGGACAGCAAAAGTCACCTCCGGAGCGTATAATGTCTATGGCATCAGCTGGTATCCAGATCGAATTGTATTTCAGCTCAATGGCGAAGATACATTCACTTATCCGCGAATAAGTGGTGTTGATGCATCCCAGTGGCCTTATGATCAACCTTTTTACCTGTTGATAGACCAACAGCTAGGCGGTAGCTGGGTAGGAAAAGTAGATCAGAAACAATTACCTGTCGAAATGCGGGTGGACTGGGTTAAGGTTTATCAATAACCGGACTGTGGTTACCACCTATTAATATAGCGTTACTATAGTGTTTGCTATTTAAGATGGATTAGCGATTCAATGGTAATCAATAGATGAATTAAGTGACAAAAACTTAACATACCGACCGGGAAAATAATGTTTATTTTTGACCCCAATTATGGAAGATAATACAATATTTAAGATAAGTTATAAAATAAAGGAAATCCGCAAGGAGAAGGGGATAACGATACAGGAAGTGGCTGATAAAGCTGGCGTAAGTAAGGGCCTGATATCACAGATTGAGAATAATCGGACAATACCTTCATTGCTGGTGCTGATTAATATTATTAACGCGCTGGATGTCGACCTGAATGAATTTTTCAAAGACTTTAATTCCGACCTCGATGCAGGTCCTGTAGTTGTTCGAAAAAAAGATAGCTATACAGCCTTTGAAAAAGAGCATGCTGTTGGATTTAACTATAAACGTATTTATACTTCCGCAATGGATAGTTCTACCATGGATATTGTGCTTCTGGAATTACTTCCTGATGCGCAGCGCCCAATGGTGGAAACAGAAGCTTATGAATATAAATATATTATCAGTGGACAGGTGGAATATGTATTCCAGGACCAAACGATTAGACTGGAAGAAGGTGATTCTATTTTCTTTAATGGACGATTGTCGCATACACCACGCAATGTAGGAAAGGAAAAAGCCCTTATGCTAATTGTTTACTTTTTTGAGAACAAACGCTAACAGAATTCTATCGGAGCATCATAAAAGCATCATTGACTATTTCAATGATGCTTTTTTTCTACCCCAAAATATCGGTTCGATTATTTATATTTGTTTATAAATACTTAACAAAAGTTTAGTGTTGTGTTAATTTCCAGAATTTACTTTTGATTGCGGACAATGAGGTCCGTCAACAATTCTAAATCATGGATTTGAACCAGCGAATAAAAAGACGTATAGCGGGATTAGATGAGCGTTCGGTGGCCATACTACTGGCTATTACAGCATTTTTATGTTATACAAGTATGTATTCATTCCGGAAATCATTTACCGCTTCGGCTTTTGCCAATGAATCTATTTTAGGCATAGATTATAAAGTCTGTATGGTTATTATTCAGATGTTGGGTTATTTGGTTTCAAAATTCTACGGAATTAAATTTATCTCTGAAAGCAAGCAGCGTCATAGAGGGCGTTACCTGATCGCATTGATCTGTATTTCATGGGCCGGTTTGTTGGCTTTTGCGCTTGTGCCTAAACCATGGAATGTCATTTTTCTTTTTATCAATGGTTTTCCGCTGGGAATGGTCTGGGGCTTGGTGTTCAGTTACCTCGAAGGACGTCGGTATACAGAAATCATGGGGGCGGTGATGTCTGTGAGTCTAATTTTTGCCTCCGGTTTTATCAAGACTGTCGGTCGTTGGTTAATGGCTACATTTCAGGTTGATGAGTTTTGGATGCCTTTTTTGACAGGAATGCTTTTTTTCTTACCCTTTGTGCTGTGTGTCTGGATCCTCGAAAATGCGCCGGGACCAACAGCACAAGATAAATGTTTGAGGACCGAACGTGTGGCAATGGATGCAACGATGCGCAAACATTTTTTTAAAGTATTTATGCCGGGCATTATTTTGACCATTATCATCTATACGATGTTGACGATCCTACGTGATGTAAGGGATAATTTCGAGATAGAAATCTGGCAAATGCTGCATCTCAAAGGCGCCGGAATTTTTGCCAAAGTTGATGGAACGATAGCATTAATTGTCTTAATTTTAATAGGCTGCCTGATAATGGTAAAAGACAATCTGAAAGCATTTAAACTGATTCATTATATGATTATTTTGGGGTTTCTTACGGCTGGGATTTCCACCTATTTATTTACCATGCACTGGATCGGAGGTCTCAGTTGGATGTTGTTGGTCGGTTTGGGACTTTACATGGCCTATATTCCCTATAATGCCATTTTTTTTGAACGGATGATCGCCACCTATCGCATGAAAAGTAATATCGGTTTTGTCATGTATATGGCGGACTCCGTTGGTTATTTAGGGAGCTTTTTGATTTTAATGAATAAAGAATTTTTGCCAAATTCAGTCACCTGGGGCGCCTATTTTATCCAGCTGGTCTATCTTGCCTCCATTATAGGCGCTATTCTGGCGATCTTTTCGCTCGTTTATTTCGTCCGCAAGAAAGAGCAGATGAAATCAAAGAAAGGTGGTGAATTGGTTCAGCCCTGGCAGGCATCCAGTGGCGAAGTACAAATAAGTTAACGCTAATATTTTTAAAGAATGAAAACAAATACATACGATTTAATTGTTGTAGGCGGGGGTATCCTGGGAACTTTTCATGCCTATCACGCATTAAAAAAAGGATTGCGTGTTCTCCAGCTTGAAAAAGATAATTTTCCTGTAGGATCTACAGTGCGCAACTTTGGTCAGGTTGTTCCATCAGGAATGGCCGGGGAATGGTTTGATTATGGTGTAAGGGGATTGGAAATATATCAATCCATTCAACAGGAGATGGATATTTCCATCCGGAATAATGGTAGTATCTATATCGCTTCTGATGCCGACGAGGTACAGGTTATTCATGAACTTTCAGCACATTATCAGACGAAAGGTTATGCTCATGCGCTCTGGTCCCAAGAACAAGTTCTGGCAAAATATCCTGCCATGAATGCCGATTACGTCAAAGAGGCTATTGTTTTTGAGCAGGAACTGAGTGCAGAGCCCGAAACAATGATTCGTCAGCTGCATGTTTTTATGCAAGCAAAATTTGAAAATTATACGCTTAAATATGACACAACAGTCATCGCTTGTGAAGATGGCAATGCACTGGCACGTTTAACAACAAGTAGTCTGGATGTATTCGAGGGAGCGAAAATTATTATTTGTAATGGTTACGAATTTAAGATCCTTTACCGCTCTTTGTTTGATGATAGTGGTTTAGAAATCAGTAAACTGCAAATGATGCGTACGAAGCCCTTGCATCAGATCCAGTTGCCGGGAAATATCCTGACGGGATTGACGATTCGCCGTTATGAAAGTTTTGAAGAATACTGCCCTTCATTTGGCGCTATTCCTGTACCTGAGCATTATAATGAATTGCGAAAATATGGAATACATATTTTATTTAAACAGGCTACTGACGGTAGTATTATTGTCGGAGATTCCCATGAATATGCGGCTGGCAATCGATTAGATGAATTGGGTTTTTCGGTTGATACCTATATTAATGAACTCATGATTGCCGAAGCCAACCGTATTATTCCGATGCAGAAAGATTGGATTGCCTCTTCCTGGTCGGGATTCTATTCACAGCATAAAGATCATATTCTTGAGGTTGATATCAGCCCACGTATTCACGTGCGCACCGGAATTGGTGGTAAAGGAATGACAGCCAGTGCCGGTTACGCTGAGCAAAGTATTGAGAAGCTGTTTTAAGCCTATTATTTTTTGAATACAAGAGGTCTGCTAGAAATAGTAGGCCTCTTGTCTTTATACAGGTCTTGTCTTTCTATCTGAAGTTCATATAGGAGGAAAAAAAGTCAGACAGGTGAAATGGATTGATATTTTTAGAAAATTAATTATTAAGAATTTTTAATAGCAGTTTACAGTTGTTTTTAGCAGATTTTCTGCAATCCAAACCAACAATTTAGGATGATCATTGTTGTTTAAATTAGCGTAATTCAATGATATTTCCTTATTGGTTATGTGTTAAACAATGTTTTTATTAACTTCACAGGCATAATAGACCAGAAATAACGAACAGTAGTATATGGCAAACCAAAATTTCCCTGAAAATGAATGGCGAAGGATTGAGAAATTAAAATCCTATGAGTTAATGGGCTTAGGGAAAGACCCTGAATTGGATGTATTTGCGCAGGCGGCTTGCCTGATTACCGACTGTCCCGCCGCTTTGATAGCCATGATGGAAGAGCAAACGCAACGCATACAAAGTTGTGTAGGCATGGAACTGGATACGGTCGAAAGAAAAAATACAGTTTGCCAATATACGATCCTAAGTAAGGAACTGCTTGTCATAGAGGATACTTTTGAAGATCCGCGCTCATCCTCCAATCCCCTGATTCGGGAAGGCAATATTCGTTTTTATGCGGGAGTACCACTGATGGATGAGGATGGCGATGTATTAGGAACCATTTGTGTGATAGATTTTCAACCAAAGTCACTTTCTGACAAGCAACGACATTTATTGGAAGAGTTGGGAATAGGAGTGACTAAGATTCTCCTTGGAAAGAAAAGAAAGCGACAGGCTGGATATTTCTCCGAAATCTTTCAATTGACAAATAATGTCATTTGTGTATTAGATGAAAGTTGTCAGATCAAAGATGTCAATCCTGCTTTTACCAGCGTATTAGGGATCTCAAGATCAGATAGTATGGGGAAGTCCCTGTTTAGTTTATTGCAAGATGATACAAACACATTGGCCTCCGATTTAAAACAGATCGTGGATGCAGATTATGGGATTCAATCCACATCATCGACATTTGTAACAGATGGCAGTGAGGTCATAATCGAATGGCATTTTAAATACGATGCCATCAATCATGAAATTCTAGCCTTTGGCCGGAATGTCACAAAGGAACGTCAGGAAAAACTGAAGCTGGAAAATTCGGAGCGTCGTTTCCGTAGTTTTTTTGAAAATGCGATTGGCTTGATGAGCATGCATGATATGGATGGTAATATTTTGGCTGTCAATGAAAAAGGACGGGCGGTGCTTAAATATGAACAGCAGGAAGTCAAATCGCTTAACCTAAAGAAATTGGTCCCACCACATCATGTGGGATTGGTGGAGGACTACCTAAAACGTATCGCGCTAAATAAAGAGGATTCGGCCATGATGGTCCTGCAAACAAAAGATGGTGAAAATATTTCCTGGCTTTATCATAATATGGTCGAATTGGATGAAGAAGGGAAGCCCTATGTGGTCAGTACAGCATTGAATATGACCGATCGCATGCGCCTGGAGAACGATTTGCTGCATACCAAACAGATCCTCGAACAGACCAATGCTGTGGCTCAGGTCGGCGGATGGGAAGTAAACCTCGCAGAAAATAAAGTTTATTGGTCCGACTCAACAAAATTGATTCACGGTGTTGATCCAAATTTTACGCCGGATTTTGAACATGCCATTGGTTTTTATGAGCCCGAAAGCCAAATAGCGCTACGACATATATTCGAAGAATCGATCCGTAGCAGAAAACCTTATGATACCGAATTGCGCCTGTTAAAACAGAATGGAGAAACAATCTGGGTTAGGGTAAAAGGGATTCCTGAATTTGAAAATGATGTCTGTAAACGGGTATTTGGTATTATCCAGGATATTGATAAGAGTAAATCCCTGTATCTCGAATTGGAACGTAAAGAATCCATGTTACGTGCCTTTGTAAATTATGTGCCTGCATCGGTGGCGATGTTTGACCGAGATTTCAATTATGTATCGCTCAGCAATCAATGGATTGAAGACTTTCATAAAGATGAAAGTCAATTACTTAATAAGAACCTGTTTGAACTTTTTCCGGATATTCCGTACCAACGGAAAAAAATCTATCAGGATGCATTGGAGGGAATCCCCTATAAGAATATAGATGAGGTGATTCAGGTCGGCGGAATAGCCGAGCCGCAGCACTTCAACTGGGAAGTACGGCCATGGCATCTAACCGATGGCAGCATCGGTGGGATTATCATTTTCACGCAAAATATCACGGAATCCGTCCAAATAAATGAGGAATTAAAACATGCAAAAAAAATGGCGGATTTGGCAAGTAAAGCCAAATCGGAATTCTTAGCCAATATGAGTCACGAAATCCGGACACCACTAAATGGTGTGATCGGGTTCTCAGATTTATTATTGAAAACTCCGCTGAATGATACGCAAATGCAATATTTGGGCTATATTAATGAATCTGGGAACAGTTTATTAAATATCATCAACGACATTCTGGACTTTTCGAAGATTGAGTCTGGAAAACTGGAACTTTTTGTCGATAAATATAATGTATACGATATCGCAAATCAGGTGATCAATGTGGTATTATACCAAGCTCAGCGAAAAGAAGTTGAATTGCTTTTGAATATCGAGCAAGGATTACCTGCTTTTATATGGGTTGATGAAGCCCGTATTAAACAAGTCCTTATTAATTTACTGGGCAATGCGGTTAAGTTTACCGAAAAAGGGGAGATCGAGTTTAAAATAAGTCAGCTTCATCATAATAGCGACAAGTTAAGCCTACGTTTTGAAGTGCGCGATACAGGAATCGGAATTCCTGAGGAAAAACAGCAACGTATTTTTGATGCTTTTACGCAGGAAGACAGTTCTGTCAGCAAACGGTATGGTGGAACCGGGCTTGGACTGACCATCTCCAATAATTTGTTAAAATATATGGGGAGCAAGTTGAATTTGACCAGCCAACTGGGAAAAGGATCGACGTTCTACTTTGATATTGAGGTATCCTGCGAAATGATGGAGCAGGAAGATGGCACTCTACCCTTAAATAGGGTACTTGTGGTGGATGATAATGCCAACAATCGGGTTATCCTACAACACATGCTGGCTTATAAACAGGTTGAGTCTGTATTGGCGGAAAATGGTATGGAGGCATTGCAATTGCTGATGAAAGGAGAGCGATTCGATGTGATCTTGATGGATTATCATATGCCTATTTTATCGGGACTTGAAACCATTGAAAAGATTAAGGAACTGTTTCGGCAACAGGGAGAGGGGATTCCGTTGATTGTATTACATACATCTTCTGAGGAGCACGAAGTAATTTCAGCGTTTAGACAGGAAGAACGCTCGTTTTGTCTACTGAAGCCGATTAAATCGGATGAACTGTATCAAACCTTGCGCAGGGCTATCCAACAAAATAAAGAAGAGGCTGGACAGGCAAAAGTAAATCTATCCCTACCTACGGATGTCTATGGTAAAGGTATTCAGGTTTTGTTGGCAGATGATAATGCGGTCAACATGGCATTGAATTTAAGAATGATGGCCAGTATTATGCCAGATGCAATTTTGACAGAGGTGTCAAATGGAGCCGAGGCAATTCGAGCATGTGAGGAAGTGAATTTTGATCTTATCCTGCTCGATGTGCAAATGCCGGAAGTTGATGGTATCGAAGCTACAAAACAGATCCGTCAAATGAAACAATATCAAGATACACCTATTATCGGTATCACTGCCGGGAATGTTTCGGGTGAAAAAGAGCGCTGTTTAGCTGCTGGAATGTCTGACTTTTTAGCTAAACCTATTCGACAACAGGATTTGTTTAATGCCTTGCAGCAAGCAATGTTATCGATGGATTCTTCTCAACAATCGGAGATCGAGGCTGCAGATTTGGCAACCCATTTGGATCTGCAGCGTTTGAATGAACAGGCGGGTGATGACCCCGCATTTTTATCCTTTTTCCTCGACTTGGTCATCAAAGAAATTACAGCATCGAGGGCGCAGATTGCAGATGCAAAAAAAGAAAATGATCTGAAGCGTATCAAGGAGCTATTGCATAAATTGAAGGGAACTTCATCAACTGCTGGACTTATTAAGCTGGCTCAACTAACAAAAGAGCTGGAAACTAGTATTTCCTTCGATACCGATTTGTCAAAAGCATTTACTGCTATCGAAGCAGAAATGGAAATCGGACTGGATTTGATTACAAAAATTTTAAATAAATAGGAGCATGTTGATTTTAATTGCCGAAGACGACGAGTTAATTTTACGCACCGTAGAACACAAATTAGTAAAAGAAGGACACGAAGTTGTTTTGACCAGAAATGGTCAGGAAGCGATCGAAAAGATCGGAGAATCAGATTTTGATCTGGTCGTGACCGATATTATGATGCCATTTGCGTCGGGGATTGAAATTCTTTCCGCGATAAAACGTATTGGAAAGAAAATTCCGGTCATTGTGCTGTCAAGCATGGGGCAGGAGGAAGTGGTTGTTGAGGCCTTTGACCTTGGGGCTTCAGATTTTATGGTTAAACCATTCAGTCCAAACGAGCTTATCCTGAGAATAAAACGCTTAACAAATAAATAGACTTAGATTATGTCCCAGCATATCGTCCTACATGAGCTTATCCTAGCAATAATCGCCGTTCTAGTTCTAGTGCTATTGCTGATTATAGCCGTGCTGGGCTACAGTTTTTACAGCTATAGGATCTTACATAATCGACATTCCTGGAGACAGATTATTGAGTATAAAATTATGGAGACGATTGTGGGAACGGATCAGAATACTGAACAGGATCAGGAATTTGGCAAACATCTCAAGGAACCTTCATTTCGCGCACTTTTTTTGGATGTATTGGTTGCTTCGGACCGGAAATTTTCCGGTGGGGCAAAAAAAGCTATCAATGGCCTCTTTTATGAATTCAAATTGGAAGACGAGGCTTGGCGAAAGCTAAGGCAAAGAAAAGCCTATCTCATCGCCGGTGGTATACAGGAATTGGCTGCAATGAATGTTGAAGCGGCAATTCCGGAGATAAAGGCAAAGCTGAATGACGACCGTACGGCGATTTATCAGGAGGCACAGTATGCTATGGTAAGTTTTCAGGGCTATGAAGGTCTGGGATTTTTGGAGCATTTTGATAAACCGTTATCAGACTGGCAGCAGTTGCGACTCCTGTACTCTATTCATCATATACCTGAACTTTCTGATGTGCAGGTTTACAGTTGGTTAAAGAGTACAAATGATTCGGTCGTTATATTTACTTTGCGCCTGATCCGAAAATTTAGATTGATGGCGATGTATACAGCGGTCTATGACCTACTTGACCATTCAGCCATATCTGTTCGTGTGCAGGCTATACGGACGATGCAAGCCATAGAAAACCATACGACGATCAGCCAGTTTATGACCTGCTTCGATCAACAGCCCATTGAAGTGCAGCTTGAAATTCTTAAATCCATGAGAGTAGCCCGGAGCAGGGAATGTGAAGACTTTTTGAAGGAACAATTGTGGAATCATGCCGAGGTATCCGTTAAAATCTCTGCGGCTGAAGTGCTTGTCGTTCTAGGGGAAGATCAATATTTACGCGAAATTTCGGAAAGAACAGATACTTACGACCAACTTATCCAGATTATTAAACACGCTTTGCAAGAGAAAAAATGTTAGAATTTTCCCATATTGTATATGAAATTGTAGTTTGGCTGTTTTTACTTTATTCTGCCGCCGTATTTATTATCTATACGTGGATTGGACTATATGCTTATGGAGCAGTCTTTCGTTATAAACATAAAAACGCATTTACCGATTATAGTATTATTGCTACTAATCCCAATGCACCCACCTTCAGTCTGATTGCTCCGGCCTACAATGAGGGAATGACGATCATTGAGAATGTACGCTCTTTATTATCCCTGTATTATCATAATTTGGAAATTATTATTGTGAATGATGGCAGTAAGGATGATTCCATGCAGAAATTGATTGCAGCTTATGAACTCGAGTCCACTTCTTTTTTTGTTCAGGGAAATATTGAAACTAAGGAAATTCGGGGGATCTATAAAAGTAAAAATCCTGCCTTTAAAAAACTCATTGTTGTCGATAAAGAGAATGGCGGTAAAGCGGACGCACTCAATGTTGGTGTTAACATTTCCGCAGGTGATTATATCGTCTGTATCGACGTGGACTGTATTCTGGAACAGGATGCGATCTTAAAATTGGCGAAACCTTTTTTGGAACAAACAGAGAAACGTGTTATTGCCTGTGGTGGCGTAATACGTTTGGCCAATAATTGCAATGTAGTCAATGGATCCGTGACGGAGGTAAATCTTCCAAAGTCTTGGTTGGGTCGCACGCAGGCGCTGGAATATATTCGTGCCTTTATTTTGGGGCGAATGGCTTGGTCCAGGGCTTCTGGATTGATTTTGATTTCTGGTGCTTTTGGTGCTTTTGATCGTCAGATCGTTCTGGCTTGTGGTGGTTATGACAGAAATACGGTGGGTGAGGATATGGAACTCGTGGTACGTATGCGGCGCTATATGGAAGAGCAAAAGCAAGCCTATGAAGTCGTTAATATTCCGGATCCCTTGTGTTGGACGGAAGTGCCGGAGTCAAAAGAGGTCCTGCGCAAACAGCGCAATCGCTGGATGAGAGGCACCATGGAGACCTTATGGAAACATCGAAAACTGATGTTTAATCCCAAATACGGTCGTTTTGGTATGATCAGTATGCCTTACTGGTTTTTCTTTGAGTTTTTGGGACCTCTTGTCGAATTTACAGGTTACATTGTTTTTGTGATCTTTTTTATTCTAGGAATCATCAACTGGCCTTTCTTCTTTGCCTTATTTGCGCTGGTTATCGCTTCTGGAATTCTCTATTCAATTTATGCGATTTTGGTTGATCTTGTCAGCCACCAGGTCTATACAAAAAAACGGGATCTCTCGACTTTGCTTACAACCGCCATTCTTGAACCTTTATATTTTCATCCCATTGTTGTCAAAGCCGGTGTGCAGGGGGTAGTAGATTACTTTCGTAAGCAACATGGTTGGGGCGAAATGACAAGACAGGGTTTTCAACAAAAGGAGTCGAATGAGTCCGTTTGGAAATACTTGGGTAAGCGATTAAATTTAGCATTGCAGGGAATCGGTCCAGTCATGGCTGTTTTCTTTGTGTTGTACATGTTGTCCATCGGCATAGAATGGTGGTGGTATGGCCGACGTTTTGTCCAGCTGGCAGATGTGGGGGCAGGGAAATACTTGCTTGGAGACAATCTGCTCTTTGCCTTTCAGGTGCTTGGTTGCGTTGGGATAGGGTATTTATTGCTTCAGTTTCTCAGTAGCTTTTGGTCGAAGTTTCTGCTGGTCGTATCATTATCAGCAATCGTTGTCATTCAATTTATTCTGTTTCTGTATTTTGCGGAATCGCGAAATCTGCTTGGCGCAGACCTATTTTATTACAGTTCCGAGGAGATGAAACAGATTTTGGAAGCCAGTGGCATGCTGAGTTTTACGAATATCGCTTTACTTTTATTACTGATTGTGATCGCCTGGGTGCCGCTTTGGATAGCCAATAAGCAGACTTTTAAAAAGGCTTATGCGGGGATTGCTTTCGTCTCAATAGGCCTTGTGTCTTGCTTTATTTCTTCGGCTTCAATCTTGGGAAGCGCTTCAGCAAAAGATGAATTTGTGGCCAATGCAAGTCGAAGTAAATGGCGTTATTTTTTTGATTCCAATTTATCCGATTATGTGGCGGAGCATCCCGGAATGTTGGCTGTACTCGGTCAAGATGATGCGGATCCGAAGGAGCTGGATAGTAAATTTCCTTTTCTGAAAACTGAAGATACCAAGGATTTCCTGGGAGCCTATTTAAACAAGACAACGAAGGCACCGAATTTGCTCATTCTTGTTATTGAAGGTTTGGGACATGCCTATAGTTCGGAAAATGGTTATATTGGCAACTTTACGCCATTTATAGGTGCGTTGAAAAAACAATCCTTGTATTGGGATAATAATATGAGCTCCTCGGGAAGGACATTTTCGGTATTGCCTACATTAACTGGCTCATTGCCTTTCGCCATGCATGGTTTCCTTGAGCAGGATACTTTGCCGGATAACTTTAATCTGTTCAACATTCTAAAGCATAACGGGTTTAATACCGGATTTTTCTATGGTGGTCATTCTAATTTCGATTTCATGAAAAAATTCATGGACTATAACAAAATTGATAGACTCATTGACCAGGAGGCTTTTGGTCCACCGTATAAGAAGTTACCGGAAAAAGGAGGCGAAAGTTGGGGATATGAAGATCAGGCTGTATTTAGCAAATTGCTTGAAGTACAAAAAGTGCAGGAGAATCCCTATTTCCATGTCCTGCTGACGCTATCGACACACAATCCTTTTTTAATTAATAATGCAGCCCATTATGAGCAGTTATTTGATCAGCGAATCGCATCTATGGAGCTGTCTCCGACGCAAAAAAAATGGGCCCTGGAGAACCGGACACAGCTTGTTTCAGTTTTAAATTTGGACGATGCGATGGCACAGTTTTTTAAGGAATATAAAAAAAGACCGGATTTTGCGAATACCATTTTTATTATCACGGGAGATCACGCTATGCCGGAGATACCTTTACAGAGTAAAATAGACCGTTATCATGTGCCACTATTGATTTATTCGTCCCTGCTAAAAGAAGCAAAGACCTTTCACAATTTTGTGAGCCATTTTGACATTGCTCCTTCGGTACTGGCATATTATAGAGAAAATTTTGCCCTAAAAACTCCAACTCAAGTGACCTGGATTGGTCAAGGCCTTGATAAAGGCGCATCAGCGAAAGGAGAGGGGATCGCCATGATGCAGAGCAAGAATCAACTGATTGACTTTGTGCGCGGTAATTATCACCTTTCTGAGGGCCAATTATATCAACTGGATGGCACATTCAATGAAGATGTGGCCCCGGATAATGCAAAAGAAGAATTGTCCAAGTGCTTTGAATTGTTTAAGCGCAAGAACAAACTGTTTTATACCCAAAAAAGATTGTTACCAGACAGTGTCTATGTCAACTATTTTAGACCCTTGAAGAAAGACTAAAATTTGCGGATATAGCCTAGGATGATATCCAGTTGATTTCCTTTTTCTTTTGGTCGGAATTCTTGGTTATAATAGGTGCTCGAGATCGAGAATAGGTTGCTTTGTTTAACCGAAAAATTATACTCAGCACCTACTTTGAATGTCTTTAATTTGTATGGAGCGTTGTCCAATAGATTATTCCGGTTTTCCTCGGGACTCAAACCTGTTCCGGCACTAAATCCGAAGTAATCGTTTGCACCTTTGGTATAGTAACGCACTGTGCCGGTATAAGATTGGGAAATATTCTTCTCGCCGGGTGTGAGGTATGTCCTGAGATTAAACCAGAAGTTTTGGTAATACTTCCCGACGGAAGCTGTATACATCCAGATATTATCACTGAAATAAAGCTGTCGGTATCCGATTTCCCCCTCAAAACTGTTGGGTAGGTTGGCGTATAAGGAGACACCTGTACGGTATTTGGCAAATATGCCTACATTATTGGAGTATGCTGCTCCGACATAGAGGTAAAATATTTTGGATAGACGTGGATAAGCTTCCATTTCAAACTGTACACCATTCTCAGCGAACTTATTTGCATAATTTGTTCTAAAGATCACAGATCCAATCGGGGTAGCACGTTTATAGCTTAAGCCAACGATATGCCAATTATTGTCAAACTGTTTGTCAAAATAGACGAAATTATAGGTTAAACCAATGGCGTTTTTAGCGGTATATTCCTCAATGTTTTTGGCCAAAGATCGCGCTTCCGCATTTTTTGGGTCTAGTTTGAGGAGTTGATGCACTGCATTTTCGGCGACCTCATAGTGATTGGCGCTATAGTTGATCTTGGCTTTCAACAACAGGAGATCCTGTGATTGCGGGTGAAAACCCAGCCCTTTGTCGGTCAGCTGGCTCGCTTTCTCAGCCTGGTTATTCCAGTACTCCAGCGCTGCATAAGCTAAAAAGAAGTCTTCATCTTTTGTATTTTTCTTATCTAGCTCATGAAAGAGCGTCCGGGCTGAATCAATCTTGTCTGACCAGGTATAAAGACGCCCCAGAAAGATGCTGATGTCGGTATACTCTGGTGCCTGTACAAGCGCCTGTTTCGATAATTGGATGGCCTGCGGATAGTCTTTTGAATCAAAAGCGACCTTACGTGCTTTGGCAAAGAGATCATCAGCGGTGATTTTTGTCTCTTGGGCAATTGAAAATAAAGGCAATAAAGCGAGTGATAGTAATGGATAGATTACTTTTTTCATTCCAGATTGTATAGTTGACATTTAGCTTGCTAATATATAAACTAAAATTAGAAAATATTGTTTGCCAATGCTTGTTTTAGATGAATTTTAAGAAGAAGCTCTCCGCAGATAGGAGAGCTCGTTAAGTTATATCTTAAAAAGAAAGCTTCGTAAAGCGCCAGTGATAGGTATCGACAAGAGTCAATTGATTACAATCTACGGGCAGGCCGGCAGCCATTTTGAGCACCTGCATAGCCATCATACTCCCTATTATGCCTGGTAATGGCCCTAGTACACCATTTTTATCACAATTGGGTACTTGTTCAGGAGAGGGAACTGTTGGAAATAGGTCCAGGAGGTGCTTGCTTCCTTGATAATTAAATACGGCCAATTGCCCCTCGAATCCATATATACTTCCATAGACTAAGGGCTTGTTCAGCCTGACGCAGGTTTCATTGAGCAGATAACGCGTCTTGAAGTTGTCACAGCAATCCACAATGATGTCATAGGGTGCTAAGACTTCTGTTGCATTGTCAGCCTCGAGCTTCAGCTGTACCGGTTGAAAGTCAATGGTACTATTATGCTGTTTGATGTAATCGGCTGCACTTTTTGTTTTGCTGACATGTAGCTGCTTTTCACTATGGATCACTTGCCTATTCAAATTATGAAGTTCGACCTGGTCGAAGTCAACTAAAGCAATACGACCGATGCCTGCTGCGGCTAGATATTGTAATACGGGGCTTCCCAATCCTCCAGCACCCACAATAAGCACCTTGGAATTCATGATTTTTCGTTGCCCCACAACACCGATTTCCTCGATAAAAATCTGTCGGCTATACCGTTCGAAAATAAGGTCTTCTTTCATCTGCCTAACGTACTAATCCTGAGTAATTGCTTTCCCAATCTTTCATCACCGGGTCATATCCCATTTTCCGGATTTGATTTTTTATGGTTTCCATATCCCGTTCGTCACTGACCTCAAATTGCTCCAGGGCTTGTGGATCTACCACATAGCCACCGGGGTTTGTTTTTGAGGCTGCACTCATTGTTGTCACCCCGATGGGAATGATATGATCCCTGAAGCTTTCATTTTCCCGGGTGGAAATTGAGATTTCCAGATTTTCGTTCCATAAGCGGTAAGCACAGATCAATTGGAGCAGGTGCTTGTCCGAGAGGTGGAAATTGGGCGCTACAGAGCCTTCGGCTGGTCGCAGCCTTGGAAAGGAAATAGAATACCGGGTCTGCCAATACTGTTTTTGCAAATAACTGATGTGGGTAGCCGTAAAGAAGCTGTCTACACGCCAATCCTCCAATCCGAGTAATACCCCCAATCCAATTTTATGAATGCCGGCCCGCCCAATGCGGTCTGGGGTATCCAGACGATAATCAAAATTGGATTTCTTCCCTTTCGGGTGGTATTTCTTATACACCTCCCGATGATAAGTTTCTTGGTAGACCAAAATAGCATACACCCCTGCAGCCTGTAATAATTGATACTCTTCCTGTTCCAAGGGTTGGACTTCGATCGATATTTGGGAGAAATGAGGTTTGAGCAGCTCAATTGCATTTAAGAAATAATTGATTTCCACCGTTTTGTTTGCTTCCCCACTGACCAGCAATACATGGTTGACACCCATGGATTTGAGTGCCATCGCTTCCAGTAATAATTCGGTGTTGTTCAGTGTTTTTCGCCTAATCTTATTGTCCATGCTAAACCCACAGTAGGTACAAATATTCTGACATTCATTGCTGAGATACAGTGGTGCATAAAGCTGGATGGTCTTGCCAAATCGTCGCTGCGTGATCTGCTGTGCTTTAAGTGCCATCTGCTCCAGATAAGGTGTTGCAGCGGGAGAAATAAGTGCCATGAAATCGTTGAGTGTCAAATTCGCGCGGTTTAATGCACGCAGTACATCTTGATCCGAGGCGCCATAGATCTTTGTTTGAACTTCTTCCCAGTTGTATTGGTCAAGTATCTCTTTAAAATCGTTCATGGCGCTATATCAATCGAATAAAAATGAGGTTAACGGACTCGAACTGATCGCTCGGGAACTGATAGGGCCCAAACCAGCTTCATAAGCTTTACGTCCCGCAATGACGGCTTCTTTAAAAGCTTCTGCCATGTACAGCGGATTATTGGAAACGGCAATTGCAGTATTGACCAATACGGCGTCAGCACCAATTTCCATGGCCTTAGCGGCGTCCGAAGGGGCGCCAATTCCAGCGTCAACAACTACCGGTACATTGCTTTCTTCGATAATGATCTCCAGGAAGTCCAATGTACGGAGCCCCTTGTTGCTGCCAATGGGCGCCCCCAAAGGCATAACGACAGCTGTTCCGGCATTTTCCAGTCGTTTGCAGAGCACAGGATCTGCATGGATATAGGGCATGACAACAAACCCCAATTTTGCCAGTTCTTCTGTTGCCCGTAATGTTTCAATCGGGTCAGGTAATAGGTAGCGTGGATCAGGATGGATTTCCAGTTTGACCCAGTTTGTTTCAAGAGCCTCTCGGGCAAGTTGGGCCGCCAAAACGGCTTCTTCTGCTGTTCTTGCTCCCGAAGTATTGGGAAGTAGATCTATTGTCGTTAGATCAATTGCAGCGATTAATTCGTCATGTGCAGCAAGCTGGTCAATCCGCTTGAGTGCAACAGTAACCAGCTGCGAACCAGAAGCCTGAATGGCCGCACTCATTTCGTTCAGATTGCCAAATTTGCCTGTCCCCATAAATAATCTGGACGCAAAGCTGCGATCGGCTATTTGTAATATGCTCATGGTAAAAGATTTTTAATGGATGAAATAATGTTTGGTGTCTGGGTGATCAATCCTGATACCGCTACACCATAAACTCCTGTCTGCAACAGATTTTGAATGTCTTCAAGACTGCTGATTCCACCGATGGCGAAAATCGGAACAGGAGGGAGTCCCTGCTGATTGATTTGGTTGATGATATTTTCATATCCCGCTAGGCCTAATAATGGACTGAGCTTTTGTTTTGTATCAGTATGTCTATAGGGGCCGAGTCCGATGTAATCACATTGTTCTGCTATTCGGCCTTGCACATCTTCCAGGCTATTTGCGGTACCGCCAATAATTTTGGATGGCCCCAATAGCCGACGTGCATCGGCGATAGCACAATCCGTTAGTCCAAGATGTACACCATCGACATCCAGTTCCTTGGCAAGTTTCACATGGTCATTGATGATGCATTTGGCTCCGAATTGTTCACAGATCTGTTTTATCTGCTGTGCAAGCCGAATGAAATCTTGCTCGTCAGCTTGTTTCCACCTTATTTGGACCCAGTTGGCGCCAGCATCCAATGCCTTTAGGATGTTGTTCTTCTGTTCTGTCCGTGTCAGTCCCTGCGAGATATACTGTAGTCTTTCGAGCATAGTTGATGTTTGCATGTAATAAAATGTTGAATAGGGTTGGGGGCTTGCCATAAAGCGCCAAGTAAAGCGATTCCATCTGCTCCAGCTTCCATTGAAAGCAGGCAGTTCTCAGCTTTTATCCCCCCCAGACCGATTAAATGAACATCAAAATTGGAACGGAACTGTAATTGATCCAGTACAGCATTGTGCTGCCCATAGCCTGCTTTGGAAATGCTTGGAAATAATGGACTTAAAAAGGCATAATTCCAGCATTTGTCCAGCGTATTGAACTGATTGATATGATGGACTGATGTCGAGCAGATACAGTTGGTCAGCTGCGGATCAAAAATGCCGTTTCGCCGATGATGTTCATTTAAATGAATTCTGTTAATATGAAGTGCATTTGACAGCTGCGGATGAGAATGCAGAACCAGTCTATCGTGATATGTTGCATCTATTGATGCTACATATCGCTGCATTTGTTCATCTGAAAAATGATATTTTCGCAAGTGCAAAAGATCAAGCCCCTGTTCAAACAGTGCATGTATGGTCTGAAGTTCTGAAGTGAATTCTTCCGCTGCTGTCAATGCAATGATCATAAATAGATTTCCTTTCCTTGGGCGATGAATTCCTGTGATTTTTCAAGCATACCCTGTGCTGCGCTATCCCTGATTTCCTGTGTAATTTTCATGGAGCAGAATTTTGGGCCACACATCGAACAGAAATGTGCTACTTTGGCAGCGTCTGCAGGTAAAGTTTCGTCGTGGTATTCACGGGCAGTGTCTGGATCCAATGACAAGTTGAACTGATCCTCCCAGCGGAATTCAAATCTCGCCTTACTCAGGGCGTTGTCGCGATACTGTGCCCCAGGATGTCCTTTGGCTAGGTCTGCAGCATGCGCAGCCAGTTTGTAGGTGATGACACCATCTTTCACATCTTTTTTATTGGGCAGTCCGAGGTGTTCTTTTGGTGTTACATAACAGAGCATGGCACAGCCATACCAGCCGATCATTGCCGCACCAATGGCAGAAGTAATGTGGTCATAACCCGGAGCAATGTCGGTTGTCAGTGGACCGAGGGTATAAAATGGAGCCTCGTCACAACATTCCAGCTGTTTTTCCATGTTCTCTTTGATAAGCTGCATCGGAACGTGGCCCGGTCCTTCGATCATCACTTGTACATCATGCTTCCAGGCAATCTTGGTTAACTCACCCAAAGTTTCCAGCTCTGCAAATTGTGCGGCGTCATTGGCATCGGCAATTGCGCCGGGGCGCAACCCATCACCAAGCGAAAAAGCAACATCATACTGTTTCATGATCTGACAGATCTCTTCAAAATGGGTATAAAGGAAGTTTTCCTGATGATGGAAAAGACACCATTTAGCCATGATGGATCCACCTCTTGACACGATCCCTGTCACCCGCTGTGCTGTTAAATGGATATAACGCAATAGAACCCCAGCATGTATTGTGAAGTAGGATACACCCTGTTCGGCCTGCTCGATCAGGGTATCCCGAAAAATTTCCCAGGTGAGATCTTCGGCAACACCTTTGACCTTTTCCAGCGCTTGATAGATCGGGACAGTACCTATTGGAACAGGTGAATTGCGGATAATCCATTCGCGGGTTTCGTGGATATTTTTGCCTGTAGACAGGTCCATAATTGTGTCGGCACCCCAGCGGCAGGCCCAAACGGCCTTTTCAACCTCTTCTTCGATACTTGAACTCACTGCACTATTACCGATATTGGCATTGATCTTTACCAGAAAATTGCGACCGATAATCATCGGCTCACTTTCCGGATGATTGATATTATTAGGGATAATTGCCCTACCAGCGGCGATCTCCTCACGGACAAACTCTGGTGTAATATATTTTCCGACAGTTCGGGCACCGAAATTTTCGCCCGGATGCTGATGATCCATGCCCGGTGTACTATCAGCAAGTTGCTCTATCCGTTGGTTTTCACGAATGGCAACATACTCCATCTCTGGTGTAATGATCCCCTTTCTGGCATAATGTAATTGCGTCACATTTTTACCCGGTGCAGCAACTTTAGGTTTATGGCTGTAAGCAAACCGAAGTTCGTCCAATGTGGTATCTGCCAGACGTTTTTGACCATATTGCGAACTGATCCCTTCAAGCTGTATGACATCCTCGCGGTCCAGGATCCACTGATCACGAAGACGGGGAAGTCCTTTACGGATGTCAATCTCTTGTGTCCCATCTGTATAGGGACCAGAGGTGTCATAAATACTGATGGGCGGGTTGACCTCGATCTGTCCATTACTCAATTTGGTCGGACTCAATGAAATCTGACGCATGGCCACCTTGATAGGGAAGAGTGTACCAGGAACAAAGATTTTGGTTGAATTTGGAAAAGGGGTTTGTGTGATTTTTTCTGCTGTCATGTTAATGGGGAATTAGGTATATTGAATTGATTCTGCTCCATACGAGATTATCCGCCTTGTGTAGCGGTTATGAGTAGGATATGATCATTGGGTTGTAAAACTGTTGCGGTCCAGTTGTCTTTTGGAACAACGCAGTTGTTGAGGGCCACGGCAATACCTTGGGTTTTACCGGATAATTCCGTCTGTAAAAGTTCGGCCAAAGAGCCCGGTGCGGGGTCGAAAAATCGGATTTGATGATTGATTGTTAGTTCCATTCCTTTTATTTTTTTGGTAAAACTTTAGGAATGGCAACAACAAGATACAGTAATGTATCTGGAAGATAGCTTACTTTTCCCTACGCCAGTATGATCTGGATCAGGTTATAAGGGTAAAATCTCAGCCCGCATATGCAGACACCCCTAAAGTCGGGACTAATATAGGATTATTTTGATGAATAATCCAAAACATTGCTATTAATTTTCATCGGCAGGATAACAGGACAGTACAGTTTAATTATCTTGATAATAATTGATATATTCGTTTTTGAATCAACTAAAACAATTTAACACTTTTTGTATTCCTGTTGAGTGTGTGCATTGTCACCCAGGAAAGAACCTAAATGCTATGCTAGGAAATACAGAAAGCTGAACGAAGTATAAACTAAACATGCGGAAAATTTTACTGATGACGATGCTGTGTGTAAGCTCGATACTGTATGCACAAAAACAAAAAGAATGTCTGCCAATTGAATTGAACTGTGAACATCTTGTGAATCCGCTGGGTGTGGATAAATCAAATCCCCGCTTAAGCTGGCGACTGACCGATAAGCGACAGGGAGCGAAGCAATCTGCTTATCAAATCTTGGTAAGCAGTGATTCACTTGCATTGGTAAAAAATAAAGCTAATAGCTGGAATAGCGGAAAGCGACTGAGTTCGGCGATGTTGATTCATTATGACGGTATTAGCTTGAAACGGCAGACAAAATACTATTGGAAAGTGCGTGTCTGGGACAAAAATGCGAGTGAAAGTACATCTTCCATCGCTTCATTTGAGACTGGTATGATGGGGATGGAGAACTGGAAGGGGAAATGGATCAGTGATAATCAGGATATTCACGAGCAGGCGGCACCGTATTTCAGAAGAGCATTTAAAACGACCAAGCCGATTAAGTCTGCCCGTGCCTATATTGCTGTGGCGGGACTTTACGAGCTTTCAATAAATGGCAAAAAAATAGGTGACCATCGTCTGGATCCGATGTATACCCGATTTGATAGACGTACCCTCTATGTGGTGGAGGATGTGACCCGTCAGATCCAGCAGGGAAACAATGCCATTGCTGTCGTATTGGGAAATGGTTGGTATAATCATCAACCATTAGCGGTATGGAATTTTGATAAAGCCCCTTGGCGTAATCGTCCCACATTTTGCTTGAACCTGCGCATTGTCTATCAGGATGGCAGTGAGGAGACGTTAACTACAGACCAACAATGGAAGACGGCGGCGGGACCTATCCGTTATAATAATATCTACACCGGCGAACATTATGATGCCCGTCTGGAGATGCCGGGATGGGATACTCCACAGTTTGACGATTCACAGTGGCATGCCATTCAGTATCGGAACCCACCTTCTACTAATATTGTTTCCCAACAGATGGTGCCCATCCGCCTGGTTCGATCGTATTCGCCGAAATCAATGAAAAAGATGGATGAGAAAACCTACATCTTTGATATGGGACAGAATATGGCCGGTGTGACAAAGATCAAGATTGGTGGTAAGGCAGGGACGGTGATCAAAATCAAGCATGGCGAACGATTGCAGGCAAATGGACGCTTGGATCTGTCCAATATTGATGTATATTATCGTGGGAATAAAGAACTGGAACCCTTTCAAACCGACATCTTGACGTTGAGTGGTAGGAAAGAGGATGAATTTATGGCGAAATTTGGCTATAAAGGCTTTCGCTATGTCGAAGTGAGCAGCAGTGATCCGATTGTATTGGACGAATCCGCTGTTACAGCTTATTTCATGCATAGCGATGTACGTCCAATTGGTCAGCTGAAAACTTCATCCCCCTTAATAAACGGTTTATGGGAAGCAACCAACAATGCCTATCTGTCCAACTTAATGGGTTATCCCACAGATTGTCCGCAACGGGAGAAAAATGGCTGGACTGGTGATGGTCATCTCGCAATCGAAACAGCCTATTATAATTTTGACGGCATCACTGTCTATGAAAAGTGGATGGCCGATCATCGGGACGAACAGCAGGAAAACGGAGTGTTGCCTGATATCATACCAACAGGAGGTTGGGGCTATGGTACCGCAAATGGCTTGGACTGGACAAGCACCATTGCCATTATTCCTTGGCAAACTTATCTGTTTTACGGAGATGCCAGCTTGCTAGCTGAATGTTATGACAATATTAAACGTTATGTGGATTACGTGGATGGAATCAGTCCCAATGGCTTGACAACCTTCGGTAGGGGAGATTGGGTGCCGGTCAAATCGCAGTCTAATCTCGAACTTACCTCATCTGTTTATTTTTATGTTGATGCGACAATTTTGGCCTCTGCCGCAAAAATGTTTGGAAAAACAGCTGATCAGCAGAAATACGAAATGTTAAGCAAGAAGATCAAAGATGCCATCAATGCGAAGTTTTTGGATCGTTCAAAAGGGATCTATAGCACGGGGACGCAGACAGAGTTGAGTGTGCCTTTATATTGGGGCGTGGTACCGGAAGCGATGAAAGCCAAAGTTGCAGCCAATTTAAATAATAGGGTAGAAGCGACCAATTTTCACTTAGATGTTGGCGTATTGGGGGCAAAAGCACTTTTGAATGCGCTCAAAGATAACGGCTATGGTGAGACAGCCTATAAAGTTGCGGTACAGGATACCTATCCCTCCTGGGGCTGGTGGATTGTCAATGGGGCGACAACATTGCTGGAAAACTGGGATCTGAAAGCAACAAGAGATATCTCTGATAATCACATGATGTTTGGTGAGATTGGAGGCTGGTTTTTTAAATCCATTGGGGGTATCTTGCCTGATCCAACACAAGCTGGCTTCAAACATGTATTGTTAAAGCCTATTTTCCCGAAGGAGCTCAAGGAGTCTTCGATTTCTTATCAGTCTTCCTATGGCAATATCCTGTCCAGCTGGAAGGTAAAGGGGAACAAGATTGAATATACCGTGGAGATACCGGCAAATGCCACGGCAACGTTTTATCCGCCTGAGAATATCCGCAATAGCAATGTTGTCCAATTGGAAGCGGGGAAATATCAAATGGATCTGGAATTGAAATAAAATAACGCGCAATATAGGCTTTGGACGAGCTAAAGACTTCGTACCAACTTCGTACCAACTTCTGCTTTACATCGGGAGCTGCGCGATATTTCATCGGTTTCTCCGGCTATTTTTCCCGATGAAATACCGAAGACAATCCGAAGCGAATTGCTGAAACGGTGGGAGTTGGTACGAAGAAAGAGGAGCCTAAGGAAGAAGAATATACAAACCTGCGATGGTACTTATAGGAATGGTTAAATTATCATAGCCATCTTTGCTCAGTGCTTCAGCGAGTGTAGCCATGAGCGCAATCGAGGTTATTATGCTGAGTTCCTGAAAGCCGAGATTCGAGCCGTGGGCGTATTTCCAGACCAAAAAGGCTACAATAATAGCACTGATAAAGAAAACAATAGATCCTGTCAAGGTCTTTTTTGCGCCAAGGATCATATAAGGCCATAGGGGCCATTTTTTGCCAGATAATGCGGCCATAGGATCACAGATAGCTAAGGTAGCCAAAGGTAGATAATAGAAAATGTAGCGATCATCCAGATAAGCCTGAGTTACAAAACAAAGATAGACTGCGGCAGGATAAGCTAGACTACCCGCAGATTTTCGGTCAATTGCATGAATAGATTGTAATAAATTAAATTTTAGGGACAGGACCAAAATCACTGCAAATAACCCACAAAGCAGTAATACGGACCAATGAATCGCAAGTAAAATAGGGAATAACAGTGAAATAATGCCCGTGCCTATATGCACGAGTTTTCTCGTGAATTCGACTCTAATCTTAAAACGATGGTATAAAATTTCAGAAAGGGCAAATAGCAGCAATCAGAAAACAGGTGGATAGGAGCCGGAGGTTGGGTTTTGAATTTAGCAACGAACTTCAAGTGATAGTGGGAGGTTGCAACGACCAGCAGGTGGAAGAATTTGCAAAATTCATCTTAAGGCATGAAGGATTTAAATAATTGTAGGATGACAGGCATCGTCATCTCTTCATTGCGTTTACGTATAATGCGCAATGGACTGTATTTATAGGTTTATTTGACCTTTAAAATATTTGTACTATTATAAAACAGAGCGTGGAAAGATAAGAAAGTGCAGGGGGATTATGGCTTGAAAATCATCTTATTATAAAATGTAATATATACTTGCCGTCCTCATCAGTAACCTGCTTTGTCGACCTAATCATCGTAATAATTTTATAAAATTTACTAAAAACTCCATCAAAAAGAAGATCTCTTTCCTTTTGATGGAGTAAGTAGCTATAGTATATTGACTATATAAAATTATAATTGATCATATAAAATTATAACTCTCCTGACCAGGATTGGTTACGTACGCAACGGATCTGACGAAATTGTGTTTCTTGTGCATAACCTATATCAAAACGTGTCGAACGACCAGCATAGTTAACCGTAAAATCATTAGGTCCGCGATAATCAGTGGTATAGGCGACGTGTGCAAAGGTAGTCCCACAGTTGGTACAATTTGCGTCAGGTACGCTTTCCCACTCATCGCTGGTCCAGCGACTTGTATGGGTATAGATCCCATCCCTTGCCGTGTTGCTGCGGGAGTCAACCTGGCTGCGCGACGATATTAATTTACCGTCTGCATCCATTATACCGTTGAATGCAAACAAGATCCTGTTGCTGTATTCCGAAAAGTTTCCCCTGGAAGAGCCTCCATCTCCATCAAAGCTCAGGTTCACTAAGGCAATCCAGTCATAAGTATCCGCATTGCTGTTCGGATTAGAAAATCCGGAATAAGGATAAGGGGTTCGCTGTTGGACAAGGCTCTCTGCCTCTGACCGGGTAGGCAGACGCCAAATCCCCTTTGGATAAACCTCCAAACAAGGATCGCCGGTTTTTATGGGACTAGCTGGGGTCAAAGACATCCAGTGCCAGTATTCAGTCTGCTCAGTATCCGATTTGCCAGGATAGGGTGCGTGTGCCGGGTCGGATCGGAAACGATATTTGTCAAATGTACGGGCAGCAGTGCCATCATACCACAGGTCACTCCGTGCCCATATCGTGCCGTTAGCTAGAATACCCGATTCGATTGCACGCATGCCCAGGGAGTAGGTACTTCCTGCTTGAGGTGAAAAACGCAGATTAGCGATACGAAGACGGTCTGTCGTACTGCCAAACTCCCGGGTAGTCACCGGTGTTGTATTTGGCGGATAGAGCACTGCGTGGTCAAGGTTGATTGAAAATACCGGTGAGATCCGAAGCGCCTGGTCATCGATGGTACGACCAGCTGGGATGACTGTATAAAGGGAAACTGTTTTTACCATATCCGCCGTGCTGATATCCTTATTTACGACGTGTGCGGCCGTATTTGCCGTTGCCATCTCGGTTGGCGTTCCGAAATTGCCACTAAAGATATCCAGGTCAGCAGTATAGAGTAATGTAGTATACTCCCCATCCGATGCTTCTGTGCCGAGCTGAAGCGAGCGGAAAGTGTTTACGCTACCGAAGATTCCACGGGTGTCCACGTCGACATCAAATCTTGTGGTCTTGTGGTCAAAAGTAATGTTCAGAAAGTTCTCTCCTAATTTGGTGTCAATGGTCCCCGAAGCAAAAAGCACGTCTTTATTAGCGAGATCTGCCGCTGCGACTTTTCCGTTACTAATATCAGGAACAGTCCGTTCATTGATCGAAAAGGAAAACCAGCGGTAGGTGGTACCCGCTTCAACCTGAAGCGCTGGATTGGTGCCGGACGATGCTGCCACATTCTGCAGCAGCGTACTCCCCGTCGCATCATAGATCAATATGCGGTATTGGTTCTCGGTGATCATTGGAACTGCTGCGAACTTTTCAGCACCAGATGCTGCTTTTAAACTTACCTCTGAACTTTCTTTGGCTTGGCTATCGGCCAATTTGTCTGTGCTATTACCTATTTGCACAGGGCTTTCCATCGTCGTTAGGACATCCATTCCAGACGCGTGGACGAATTTCTCCTCCCGCCTTATTGCTCCACCTTCACTTTTTGTCAGATTAGCTTTTGATGCGCGGGATTTTACGGTCGATATGGTCGTGGGTTCATTGATTCCCGAAACCATCACCTTGATGACCGAATCTGATTTTTTATCTGGGACAACTTCCTCCTTGTCGCGAGAACAGGAAACAATGAGTAGTGTGATAAGGCATTGTCCGATCAGCCTACCTAGCGGTAAGGTCATCTTTTTTTTCGTTTTGTACATATTCTAAATGGTTAATTTTCGGTTAAAAATCGAAGTCATTGTCGCCTGATCCAACATCGCCCCCGCTAGACCAGTCATTGACTTTCGGACTGTCCGGATTACCGGAATCTCCCGGCCTCAAGGTGGCAGAACCCGCGGCTATGCCGGATTCCATTTCAATTTCAGTACGTATCAACAGCGGCGACACGTACACTTGTTTTTTTTTGTCCATTGATTTCTTTAAATACTTTAAGTTGTAATTATTGCTTAAAATGTTTAACAAAATTAACGTCCATACATTTATTGTGGTTATTGAAATTATTTTAAAATATTATTAGAAATATAACACTCATCTAATTTATTCAAAGTTATATTTCTATTTAGTTATTTTAATTTCAATGTTTAAACAGCTATTTTGAACAGGCCAAAAACCATTACCGTGCCGAGCAGTTAAAGAAATTTTAGAATAAGAGTCCTATAGGAAAGTCTTATATCCCAAGCGCAGGTAGATCGGTTCAGACCTTTCCATAAAAGAGATCACCTGCGGCCCTGGAATCTGCGAAGCGGATTTACTACCATTCTATTTTTTTGCTTGATGGCTGTCACTAATGGCGGCCATATATGAGACTAGCAAAAGGGAGGCTTAATAAAACCCAAGCCCCCCATATCAAATGGTAAGTTTAGGTTGTAATGATCAAAAGCATAAGCAGTCTTTATATGAATACATTGAGCTTAATATTTTCGACTTTAAAGCTTTTCAGGTATTGATGAAACAGGTCTACGTTACACTAAAGTTTCCTACTCTCTTCTCTAATTAGCGTCTCATGAAATGTTGCAATCGGATCGTTGAGATCTTGTTTGTAAGAGCTTTCATGGGGTCTATCTAGCATGCTATGTAACATTTGCTTACGAAATCCTACATAATGTTGTTAAAATTATAACTACTGTACATAGTGGCATATCCTTTGGCGGTGTAAGTTATAAAACTTAAATTTTTGATTATGAAAGTATCGAAAATTCTAACACTTTTTTTCCTAATTTTTATAACGTTTGCCCTCATTTTAAGCTGTAGCAAGAGTGAGGATAAGGATACAGAAATTCCGGAAGGGAATTACATCAAACTAACCATCGACGGTGAAGAGATTATGATGACCCATTTGGCGGTCATGGCCGAAAAGGAGAATAAGACCTGGAATCTGAATGCGCTGTCTGGAGGTAGTGGAAGTTACTCACTGACAGGAAGGACGAGCATGACGATCAATATCCGCGACAAGGATGGTATACTTAAAGAAAAGACCTACAAACTGGATGACGGAAGTGCCGATATAATGGCCACTTTCACCGAGTATCTAAACGAAAAACCAGATACCTACAGTTGGTCAGCAACTACGGCGTCGGCCCTTTCTGGCGATGAGCTAACGGTAACGTTTTCGTCTTTGAAAAATGGTGTTGCAAAAGGCACTTTCTCGGGGCAATTGCGTGTAGCTAGCGGAGGGGATCTGAAAACTTTCAGGCAGGTTACCCAAGGAGAGTTCTCCCTGTCGATGAAGTAGAAATCTATAAATTATTAACAAATGAAACGTATTCAATTATACAATTCAAGGATATTGTTCACAGTGAACAATGTCAGGAAGACAATCGCATTTATAATGAAAGTTGGGGACCCCATAAAACTAACATGGCTCTGTATATTTTTATTATCAGCTTTCTCTGTTAGCGCGCAGTTGAACATTCCACCAAAAGCTGCTTTCGATCCATCGGAGGCAAAAGAATTGCTCGCTCCCGGAAGTAGTTCTATCAAAGGCATAGCCTATACCCGGACGAAGAACGGCTTCGGTATGACCGGAACTAAGACCTCAATCACTAGGGAAACGGTCTATCTGCTCCCTTTTACAAAGCACTTGGCCGAGTGGGATGCCCAAAATTCAAAAATGTTCAAGAACAGGAATAAAAGGTATGTCCTTTCGGATGAATGCCTCCAATACTATCTTTCAACCACCACCGATGAATATGGTAACTTCGAATTTAAAAACTTGAAACCGGGTAAATATCTGTTGCAGACCAAATACTACATGACGCATACCTATGATGGTGTGGATGTGGGAACGAAGGCATATCTGATGGAAAAGAAAGTAGAGATAAAAAATGAAAACGAGGTGCTGGATGTCAAATTCGCCAATTGGTAATGTGTTTAAGATCGTGAACATCAATAAAAAATAAAGCATATGAAAAACAGTAGATTAATATCTGGATTTATCCTCTTATCAGCTCTTTTAACACTTTCAACGTTGTCTATTGGATGCAAAAAAGATGATAATGGAGACGGTGCTAATGGTAGTGGTTATCTGCGTGCCAAAATAGACGGAAAAACGGTCGAATTTAAATTTTTTAGTTCGAGCCAGAATAACGAAAGATCACTGGCGGTAAAAGGCAATACAGGCGATATTAATAGAGGGGAAGACAACACGCACCTTCAATTGTCTATTCTGGACAATGAAACAATCAAAGTAGATACCTACGAGCTTGAATCCACACCAACAATGGTGATTACCTACGGTACAGTAACACATAAGAGTGACGGTACTTCAGTACAGGCAAACTATTCGGCGACCACCGGATCATCCCTGTCGGGCGATGCATTTGAAGTTAAGATCAAGTCGATTTCAAAGGCTCGTGTTGAGGGGAGTTTTGCGGGAATCGTGGTGGCCACTGGCAAAAAGAATATAGTAATATCGGAAGGAGAATTTGCCGTTGACATTACCAATAAGTAAGGCAAGCACAAAGAAACTTTTATGACCCCGTCAAAATTTATCGACCTCACGACCGACTTCGCGTTTAAAAAGGGGGGGACAGAAGCCCAGAAGGATCTGTTGCTGGCATTCCTCAATGAGCTGTTCAGCGGGCGCAAGGTGATCAGAGATCTGGTCTATAACAAGAACGAGCATGTTGGCGATAATGCCGACATCGGCACGGTGATTTTTGACCTGACCTGTACGGGCAATAACAGGGAGCAGTTTGTGATTGAGGTGCAGCGAAGCTCGCAGACCAACCTATAGCTTCGATACCAATTGAAAATTAACCCTAATCGAAAACCTGTTTCAGATCGGCGCATATGCTAAATTAAGTAAGGAGGAACGAGAAATGTGCGATGCTAAGAGGGCCTGACCTTTAAAAATGGTATTTTTAGAACACCTTCACTGAATCCGGTGTTTCATTATAACTATCTGACTATGAACAAAAAAGGCTTGCTCTTTGTGGAGCAAGCCATAGAAGGAAATTCGCTAATCCCTTCTTGTACCTAGGGCGGGAATCGAACCCGCACTCCCTTAACGGGAACAGGATTTTAAGTCCTGCGTGTCTACCAGTTCCACCACCTAGGCAGGTGAGCGAAAAACGAGATTCGAACTCGCGACCCCAACCTTGGCAAGGTTGTGCTCTACCAGCTGAGCTATTTTCGCATGGAATTTTTATTTCAATTTTAAAAAGAACCTCGTGTTCCTTTTTGGTGATGCAAATATAGAGCGAAAATTTAATATTGCAAAATATTTGTTTACTTTATTTTGTCGTTTTTTATAACTCCTTTGAATTCAGTATAGAAAAAATTAAATCGCTTTCAAATCCCCTAGACAACGCAAATTGATAGACTTTGTTCCTAACGATGAAAGAATCTTTGCTGTTTATTTCCCGAATTTTTTTGTCAATAATATTTTCCAATATAGTCTCGTATTCGTCCAGGTCAATCTGCTTGAATGCAATTTTTATCAATTGCTCAGAAACCCGCTTTCCCTTTAGAGCCTGTTTGATTTTGATTTTGCCCCATCCTTTCATGCGAAGCTTCCCATTACAATAGGCTATCGCGAAGCGCTCTTCATTTAAAAAGTTTTCTGCGATTAAATTTGCTATAGTATTTTCGACATCCTCCTCATGCAGCCCCCAGCCGTAAAGTTTGTCCCGCACTTCTTGTTGGGATCTTTCCTGGTAAGCACAATAACTTTCAGCCTTTAATTGAGCCTGACGTGCTGTTAGTATCTTTTTGTTTCTTTTATCTTCTTCGAACATATTGTCAAAATTTCAAAAATAATATGAAATAACTAAAAAAATGTTCAGTTTTGATCCAATCAAAATATCAGGAGAATGTATAAAATATCGGAAATCGTCCAGATTTTACACCCTAATCGCACATTTATCACGGATCCCAATTCTTTAGTTCAGCATTTATTTTATGATAGTCGGAAGATTGTTCAGGCTGATAACGGTGTGTTTTTCGCACTTCAGAAGAGTAGGGATGGTCATCATTATATCAAAGAAGCCTATGATAAGGGCGTGAGAAACTTTGTTCTGCAGATAGATGAGGAGCAGGAACTGTTATTTCCGGATGCAAATCTGATATGGGTTTCGGATAGCCTCGAAGCTATGCAAGTATTGGCGGCTTTTCATAGGCAGAAGTTTAGTTTTCCGGTTATCGGCATCACTGGCAGCAATGGGAAGACAATAGTCAAGGAATGGTTATATCAGCTCATGTCTCCTGAATATAAGATCTACCGTAGTCCTAAAAGCTATAATTCACAATTGGGTGTTGCACTTTCGCTATGGGGCTTATCGGACCAGTATAACCTGGCGATTATCGAAGCTGGAATTTCTGAGAAGGGAGAAATGGTGAAGTTGGAAAATATGATCAAACCAACAATCGGCCTACTAACAAATATAGGCGTGGCCCATAAAGCTGGTTTTGAGTCAAAGAACGAAAAGATCTACGAAAAGATCAACTTGTTCAAGGATGTTGAAACCATGATCTTTCCCAGCCGTTATGTGGAGGATATTCAACTGCCCTATCGACCTCGAAAGTTTTCCTGGGGGTTTGATGAAGGGCTTTCATTGGAGGTTTATTCCCTCAAGCAGGTGGATGATAAGTTCACGGTAGCCACACTTTTCTATGGCGGACGGACATTTGCCATCGAGGTACCTTTTGTCGATAAGGGAAATGTGGAAAACGCGATCAACTGCGTTGCCGTTATGCTGCGTTTTGGTTATGAAAAAGAGGTAATTGCATCGAGAATTAAGGAGCTACAACCAGTTGCGATGCGATTAGAGCTAAAAAAAGGGAAAAAGAATAGCTCGATTATTGATGATTCCTATAGTAATGATCTGGATGCCCTGCAGATCGCGCTTGAGTTTTTAAATCAACAGGGACAGCATCCCCGAAAAATATTAATCCTTTCCGATATACCGGGCGTAAATATAACGGATGAGAAAAGTTTGTCAAAATTGAAACGCTTACTTTCAGAATACCGGCTAGATAAACTGATCTTGATTGGGGAGATCTTGACACAGGTCGCTGATCAATTTGCTGTTCCATCGGTGTCTTATCCTAGTACAACATCATTTTTGGAAGATATCAGGGCTATTCAATTGGAAGATTCTACTATTTTATTGAAAGGGGGACGGGAGTTTCACTTTGAACGAATCAGCCGGTTGTTGGTGGCTAAATCACATGATACTGTGCTTGAGATCAACCTGAATGCCATGGAGAATAACTTGAATGTCTATCGCCAGCTGTTGCCAAAACATGTAAAATTGATGTCGATGGTCAAAGCATTTTCTTATGGCAGTGGAAGCTTTGAGATTGCAAACCTTTTACAGTTCAATAGGGTGGATTACCTGACTGTTGCATTTGCCGACGAAGGGGTTGATCTGAGGGGAGCAGGCATCACATTGCCAATCGTTGTGATGAGCCCGGATGAAAATACGTTTGAATCCATCGTTCAGCATAATCTCGAACCTGAGATTTATAGCTTTCGAATTCTGTCTTCTTTCTTGAATTACTTAAAAGGGAAGGGGATCGCGTCCTTTCCGGTTCATATCAAAGTGGATACAGGAATGCATCGTCTTGGTTTCATGCCTGATGAGGTCGATAGACTCATTACGGAGCTAAAAGAAGGTTCGATACTTCAGGTAAAGTCGGCATTTTCCCATTTGGCCTCCGCTGGAAATAAGGAGGATAATGCTTTCACCCAACAACAGATTGATCTCTTGGATCAATTTACAAAGCGCCTTGAAGAAGGTCTCGGTTATTCATTCTTAAGACATATTGCAGCGACTTCGGGCATCGAACTATGGCCGCAGGCTTATTTTGATATGGTTCGGTTGGGAATTGGACTGTATGGGATCGATATTGAACGACATGATCTTCCGCTTAGAGAAGTCAGTAGTTTGAAGACCAATGTGACGCAAATAAAACATTTGGCTGCTGGAGAGACAGTAGGTTATAATCGGCATGGGGTATTGCACCGGGATAGCAAAACTGCAACCATAAAAATTGGTTATGCAGATGGTTATGACAGACGTTTTGGTAATGGTGTGGGTAAGATGATGGTCAATGGCTGTCTTGTACCAACGATCGGAGATATTTGCATGGACATGTGTATGCTTGACGTTACGGATATCGAAGTAGCCGAGGAAGACGAGGTAATCGTTTACCCCGATATTAAGCTTGCTGCGAAATCTATCGGAACTATTCCTTACGAATTGTTGACGAGTATCTCGCAACGGGTAAAAAGAGTATATTTTTATGAATAATAAAGGATATTCTGCATTTTTGTATAAATATATTTTGATTTACTAACTCATGCTGGGCAAATTATTCAGGGGATTTATTAATTATCTAATTCGAGGTATTCTCGTTGTTGTACCATTGGCTGGTGCTGTCTTTCTGATCGTATGGATTTTTGCATCGATAGACTCTGCGCTGAATCTGACTGAACATTTTTTTCAGGATGAAAAAGGGCATCCGCTATATATTCCCGGAATCGGAATCTTAACAGTCATTCTTATCCTTGTTCTTGCGGGGGTGATATTTACGAATTTTGTGACTGATCCGATTAAAGTGTGGATCAATCATCAGATCAAAAGAATACCGCTTTTGAATACTTTGTACACCTCGATAAAGGATTTCACTGAAGCATTTGTGGGTGACGCGAAAAAATTCAATGAACCCGTGCTGGTGACTGTAAACGAGTTCGGACTAAAAAAGATCGGGTTCCTGACACAGCATGATCTGAAAAGTATTGGTTTAGAAAACGAGGTAATGGTTTATTTCCCCTATTCCTATTCCTTTGCCGGTCAGGTTGTTATTATCAGTGCGGATAAAGTTAAAAAGCTGGAGATGTCACCTACGGATGCGATGAAACTTGTGGTTTCCGGTGGTGTCAGTGGGATAGCGCATTAGAACATTAACGGAGTAGGGCGTAACGAAAAAAGAATCTATACAGCAGGTAAACAACGATAGGATTTGTGGAGGGCGATGCTTCTACAATTGAAAATAGAAGCAAAGCGGTCGGGGTCGTTTATTGTACAAATTTCGAAGATATCCCTCTTTTTTTGACATAAAAATTTAAGGCCCGTCCAGCTTCCTTTGGCTGATCTGTACTCAAGATGTCTGCACCACGTTCAATAAAGCTAGCATACAACTGAAATCCTTTTTTGGCGGCTTGTCTGTCGAGGTTACCTTGGGTGCCCAGAATGCACATAATTCCATGATCATGCAATACTTTGGTCAGCTCAGGATCAGCTTCCCGTGTGCCCACGAAGGCTAGCAGCTTATTGTCAGGGATATCCTTCTCATTAAGGCGGGCAAGATCATCAAGGTTCTTCACAGAAGCGGATATCATTAGGTCCCCAGCCAAGTTATGCACTTTGCCGGCTTGACCAGCACTATACGTGATGATAACAACACTGGATTCGGCACGTTGCTGACGGATGACATTGATCACCGATTCGTAGGGTACATCATTTTTAATGTCCAGTGTAAAGATGACCTTTCCTTTTCCCCAAGCGAGTGCTTCGTCAAGTGTAGGGATCTTGTAAGGAGTTATTTTCTTGTTGTTGTCTAGCAAACGTAGTTTTTTGAGTTCGGCCAATGTACGTTCACTGACGGATCCTCGACCTGTCGTGGTGCGATTGAGCGTATTGTCATGCATAAGTACCAGCGCCGAATCTTTGCTCAAGCGAACATCACACTCCACAATAACAGGTTGTAGACCGGCATTGTAAGCGAAGGTCTCTAATGCATTTTCGGGATAACCAGAAGTAGGGCCGCCACGATGCAAGCTAACCAGCGGATAACGATTGTCATCGTAAGTCAGAAATTGATAGAGATCTTCTACGGTCGTCAGCTGAATACGCTTGCCCACAGGTAAGCCTTCGGTGTCGCCACTATGGCGAAAACAGCTGCTAAGAAGTAGTACACAGCTTAAGAATAAAAAAAAGAAGTGCGGGCGTATGCTCATTATTAGCTATTGTACGATTAAGTATTATGCTGATTGATCAGGGTAACTAAAGCCTCTACTGTTGTATTGAGCTGGTCTATTGTTAGATGGGCTTGGCTGTAGTAGGGCTCGCGTTCGGTTAATTTCTCTTCGATAAAGACCCGTAATTCTTCCGGTGATTTGCCGATTAGAATAGGTCTTTTGTGTAATTTCGATTGTGACAGACGATCAAATAAGGCTTTGGGGCTCATTTGCAGATACACCGCATAACCATTGGCTTTGATCCAATCCATGTTGTCAAAAAAACATGGAGCGCCACCACCGGTAGATATGACGGCATAGTTGTCCGCAAATTTGCGGATCTGTTCACGCTCAAGTTCTCGAAAGGCTGCCTCACCATGTTCGCCGAAATATTCGGTAATGCTCATGCCAATCTGCTTTACGATCTCTTCGTCGGTGTCGATAAAAGGTAAATCTAATTTGTTGGCCAGCTTTTTCCCCAGCGTGGTCTTTCCACTGCCCATATAGCCAATCAAAAAAATAGGTTTAGGCATATTATTCTATTTGTCTTTACTTAAAAAATTGTCTTCAATCGTCTTTGCATCCGGGAAATTATTGTAATGCCATTTGCCCATTACATTTCCACCTTTTAACAAGATCACCCCCGGATTGGCTCTGACCATACTTTTCAATGGAATTAAATCAGCATAGTATATTTCAGCAATCAATTGCATCTTATCACTCAGGTATTGAGCATCTTTGGAGGCTGAGGCAGTCAGTAAGACAACCCGAAGACCATTGTAATCTTTGGTCATCTGTGTCACCGTCTGATTGATTTTCTGGAGCGCATCTATATTGGTAGACGAAAGATCCTTGGCGACGATGATAACATTATAATAGGGGTTGGCAATGATCTCCTGCGTATGATCAGCGCCATCTGCGTCCGTGATCAATAGGTCGGGGATAGGAATATCATATCCTTTTTTGATAAGCCTGCTTTCTGGCTCGCCAATGATCTCCCAAGACTCGTCCTCCCAGAGCTTATCCGCCATATAGACTTTGTCATTGACTTTCTTGGTCTCGCCTGTCTTTTTGTTTTTCATGGTATAGAGCTGCTCAAAGACATCCCCTTCTTTTCCCTCTGGAAGAACCATTAGTGAAGGGAGATTATTGCCAATTTTATAGGGTAAGAAATCTATAAAAGGAAGATAGTTGACTGTATATATGCCGATACCCAAGGAAACAACGGCTGTAATCAATGTGACAACAAATTGATTGCCGGAGCCTTTGATAATAGATCGGATCTGTTTGCGGTAAAAAAAGATGATCAGGATCAGGGCCAATAGTACCAGATCTTTGGAAAAGGATTGCCAAGGAGTCAATGGAATGGCATCGCCAAAACATCCACAGGAGGTGACAACTTCGAAAAATGCGGAATAAAAGGTCAAAAAGGTGAAAAATAGGATCAATAACAGTAATCCCCAAGCCACCAAATTGGCATAGACACCAAACAACAATAGCGCACCTAAAAGAATTTCAAAACCACAGATCACCACAGCAATGGCCGTCGCGTATTCATTGAAGGCTGTCAAGTGGAATACCTCGAAATATTCCTGCAGTTTATAACCGAAACCTGTCGGGTCATTGGCTTTGATAAATCCAGAGAAAATAAAGAGAAGTCCAGTGAAAATGCGGCAAAATCCTAAAAGGTAATTTGTCTTTGTTGTCTGTTGTGCTGCTGTCATTATCCGATTATTGTTGTGCTAGTCCTAATTTAATTAACGCAAAAACTGCGTAGTTGAGCATATCCTGGTAATTGGCGTGAATGCCTTCGGAAACAATAGTTTGGCCATCATTGTCCTCGATCTGTTTGACCCGATGAATTTTCATTAGGATCAGATCTGTCATAGAAGAAACACGCATATCGCGCCAAGCCTCACCATAATCATGGTTTTTGGCCAGCATGAGGTCTCTGGTTTCTGTTACTTTTTCGGTATATTTTTGATTGACAAAGCTAGAGTCGAGGTTTTCCTCGCCATCTTCACCCAGATCAATCTGGATCATAGCCATAATGCAATAATTGATAATACCGATGTATTCGTCTATGACACCCTCCCCAACCTTGGATACTTTTTTGACCTCGAGCGTACGTATACGTTGTGCTTTGATATAAATCTGGTCGGTAATAGAAGACAGGCGCATGATCCGCCAAGCCGTTCCATAATCTTTTGTTTTTTTTATAAATAAATCTTGACAGTGCTTGATAACACTGTTATATTCCTGAATAGTATCCATATCGCTTTTGAAAAGAACTTGATTAAACAAGTCGAGATTATAGGACAAATATAATTAGAAAATAGTACTTCTGATGGTCAAATGAATGTACAATTTGTGCTATTTTGCTAAAATTTAAATAAATATTTGAGATATTTCGACCATTAAAGGTTTTAAAACTAACTTTATCTTAGTTTGATATTATGTGCAGAGTTGATTGCCAACTTTGAATAGCAAGAAAATAGAAATTCATGAATTTTCAACAACCTATTATTCGCGAAGTAGAGATTACCCGATATGTTCAGCCATTTCGGGAAGGAGGATCTTTGCCGGCGCTGGTCGATGCTGATGATGGCTTTAGTTATGTCATCAAATTTAGAGGAGCAGGACAGGGACGAAAGGCACTGATTGCCGAACTGATCGGCGGTGAGCTGGCCAGATTGTTAAAATTAAGAGTGCCTGAAATCGTCTTTGCCCATCTGGATGAATCTTTTGGGCGCTCCGAACCGGATGAAGAAATACAGGATCTACTCAAATTCAGCGTGGGGAAAAACCTTGGGCTCCATTTTTTGAGTGGGGCAATTACTTTTGATGCCAATGTGGATGTGATTGGAGCGGAAGAGGCTTCCAAGATTGTGTGGCTGGATGCCTTGTTGATGAATGTTGACCGCACAGTCCGGAATACCAATATGTTGATCTGGCACAAAGAACTGTGGTTGATCGACCATGGCGCATCCTTGTATTTCCACCATAGCTGGGACAATTGGGAGGAACAATCGCACAAACCTTTCGTGCAGATTAAAGATCATGTGTTGTTAAAAAACGCGACCATTGTTGAAAAAATAGATGCTGAATTCAGTCCTCTTTTTACGGAGGATGTTTTTCGTAAGATATTGGCCGTTGTACCGGACGAATGGTTGGAGGATTCCGAACGTGAATTGTCAGCAGCGGATGCGAGAGAGGTGTACGTTTCATTCTTGAAACAACGTGTGGCGAGTTCGTCAATTTTTGTAAAACAGATAGAAGATGCCAGAGAGAACCTTATATGAATATGCTGTGGTGCGACTGGTACCACGTGTAGAGCGTGAGGAATTTATCAATGTTGGTATTGCGCTCTACTGTCGTAAATATCGCTTTGCCAAGATGGTCTATGCCATCGACGAGCAAAAGGTGCGTGCGCTCTGTCCTAAAATTGAATTGGAACTCATCGAAAACCATCTGTCTTCCTTTCAACGGATTTGTAATGGCGATAAAGATGCCGGAAAACTAGCTGCGCTGGATATCACAGAGCGTTTCCGTTGGCTTACCGCCAAACGGAGCACGGTCATCCAATGTTCCGCTTCACATCCCGGACTCTGTGAAGATCCCGAAGCAACACTGCAAAACTTGTTTGAGCGCCTGGTACTTTGATAGACATCGTCAGGCCACTAAATGGAGCTTGTGCCAAAAAGAGGAAGAAATGCTGGCTGCAACGATGCCCTAGGTAATAAATTTGGAGCGGGTTTGGGACTCAAATAGAAAGAAAAAAAATGATTTAATCGTAGCCTTATTGCTAATAAGGCTTAATCTATCAATATTGTATAGTATATTTGTTTTAATATTTACTTTTGAAGATGCATGATTTTTATCAACATATCTATGAGCAGCAATTAGCTGTTTTAGAAATGCCTTCCAATAAGAAGATCTGTGGCTGGGCAACCAAAATTTTGGATGTGCTTTTTCCGGAGCGAAATTCTGGCGAAATGAAATCGGTAGAAGATGTAAAACTTGCCTTTGAGCAATTTGAACTGGAGTTGGAACAGCTTCTGAGTAAGTCAAAAGCCTGTGGTCATTGCAATCATGCACAAGTGGCCCATCAGTTTTTTGAACGTATTCCGGCGTTGTACGAGCTGATGTGCTGGGATGCTGATGCATTGATGGATGGAGATCCAGCTGCGCAAAATAAGCGTGAGGTTGTACGCACCTATCCCGGTTTTTTTGCCATCTGTATTTTCAGAATGGCAAATGAGCTCCACCGTCTAGGTGTGCCCCTGATCCCAAGGATATTGACCGAACATGCACATTCCAAGACAGGTATTGACATTCATCCGGGGGCGACCATTGGTCATCACCTTCATATAGATCATGGTACAGGGCTAGTCATCGGAGAGACTTGTATAATAGGTAATTACGTTAAACTATACCAAGGTGTTACGTTGGGCGCCTTGAGTGTGGACAAGGTCTTTTCGAATGTCAAACGCCATCCGACGATCGAGGACCATGTTATCATCTATTCCGGGGCGACTATTTTGGGCGGTGAGACACGTATAGGTCATCATTCCGTTATCGGTGGGAATGTTTGGTTGACGAGCTCGGTCGAACCTTATACTACAGTATACCACCAGGCAACGGCGAAATTTATAGATTCAAAACCAATCATATAGATACATTATGGGAAATATTATAGATACCATCGGAAATACACCCTTGGTGGAGATCACCCAATTTCATGCGAATCCCAAGGTACGGATCTTTGCAAAGATGGAGGGGAATAATCCCGCCGGCTCAGTCAAAGATCGCGCGGCATTAAATATGATACGTTCAGCAATGGAGCGTGGTGAAATTTCGAAAGAAAGCAAACTGATTGAGGCAACAAGTGGTAATACAGGGATCGCCCTAGCCATGATTGCCGGAATATATGGTTTAAGTTTGGAACTGGTTATGCCCGCATCGTCTACCCGCGAACGGACGTTGACGATGGAGGCTTATGGCGCCAAGGTTACGCTCTTAGAATCTATGGAAATATGCCGTGACTATGCGGAAGAAAAAGCGTTGAAGGAAGGCTATTATATCCTAAACCAATTTGCCAATCCGGATAACTATAAAGCCCATATCAAAACAACCGGGCCAGAAATTTGGCGTGATACAGATGGGAAAATTACCCATTTTGTGAGTGCAATGGGGACGACGGGAACGATTATGGGGAATTCCATTTACCTTAAAGAGAAAAATCCGGAGATACAGATCGTCGGTTGTCAACCTACACCCGAGTCATCTATACCTGGAATCAGACGCTGGCCAGAAGCCTATCTACCAAAAATATTTGATCCAAGCCGTGTGGATCGAGTGATTGATATTTCACAGCAGGAAGCGACCGAACTGGCGCGTGAATTGGTGAAACGCGAAGGAGTATTTGCAGGTATGAGTACAGGGGGGGCATTTGCTGGCGCATTGAAAATTGCCAGCGAAATTGAGGAAGGGATCATTGTCTTTATCGCATGTGATAGGGGTGACCGTTATTTGAGCTCAGACCTATTTGGCTAGTCCTTTCCTGGTTAAACAGACCTGTTCTATAAAATATTTACCTGTCTTTATTATGGCAAAACCAAGCATAATAAAGACAGGTTTTTTTGTTTTTTCTTAACGTGTCTAATCGTCTCAAGGGCTATTCTCCTTTTATTTGTCGTGTCGTTTTCCATTGGACAGGATATCTTCAATAAAGTGTATTGGCTGGGTCTGCATATACCCAGTATACCAGCTGCCTCTTTGTCAAACCTTTGCTACAGTAGTTAAACGTTTAGTGTTATTCTCCCTGTCCGAACGTTAGCAAATTGCTATCTGGATCTAATATGGAAAATTCGCGCTGGCCCCAAGGTTTTGTCTCCAGTTTGCCATTCGGATGGATGGCAATGTTGCGTGCTAAAAAAGATTGATAAAGCTCATCAATATCATCCGTACGGATATAGATCATGCCATAATTTTCTTCGGGTGGCAGTTCCCTAAATTCAAAAAAATGAATCTCGATCTGATCTTTTTTGATCATCAGATATCCTTCATAATCTTCGGTGCCACAAGGTATGAAGCCCAGCTGACCTAAGTAAAAATCGCTTGTGACAGCTTTGTCGCGCATCGGTAATTTGGGGTGTATCGCAGTTAGTCTCATCGTTTACTTGTATTATTTGAATCTTATTGAAATATAGTGATTTATCTTGGATCTTCCACCTATACTTATTATTTTCCAAGTGGAATGCCAATACCGAAATATGGACTGTTATAAGTGTGATCTCATTGAACCCATGGATTTATCTTTTTTGATCGTATTTGATCCTCATATTCTTCCAATAAATATCGATGCCGCATTTGATCTGGATGGCTGTGCAATCCACATTTACAGGTTGAACTCTTTTGCGATGTTTTTATGAAATATAACGTATAGTTATGACTTATTAGTATTTATAGTTTTATTGATAAATAAAAGTTATTCAATTTTGTGCCAGATCAAAACACAAAATCATGTACAAAAAAGTGACTCCCACCATGCGATACAAGCATATACTCAACAAAAAGATTACTATCCGGGAAATCATCTTTATCCTCTTGCTTATCTTATGTCTGACACCAGTCGTATCAGCTCCTCTGGCGCTACTGCTGGGGATTATTGTTGCCCAGTGGATCGGACATCCCTTTTTGGCTGTTAATCACAAAGCCACGCAAATCCTTTTACAACTTTCTGTTGTTGGTTTGGGTTTCGGTATGCAGATTGACTCCGCTATTCAGACAGGCAAAGATGGATTTTTACTGACTGTTATCTCTATTATCGGGACATTGTCCCTGGGCTATGTATTGGGTAAATTATTAAAACTGGAAAAGCTAACTGCCTATCTCATCACCGTAGGAACTGCTATCTGTGGCGGAAGTGCTATTGCTGCGGTTTCGCCCACTGTGAAAGCCAATGAAAAGCAGATCAGTGTCGCTTTGGGAACTATCTTTGTCTTGAATGCACTTGCTTTGTTTGTATTCCCGGTCATCGGTCGTGCCCTAGATCTCTCCCAGACACAATTTGGACTTTGGTGTGCGGTTGCAATACAGGATACGAGTTCGGTGGTCGGTGCGGCAAGTAAGTATGGAACAGAAGCTCTTCAGGTGGCAACGACGGTTAAATTGACGCGGGCACTATGGATTATTCCGATTTCTTTGCTGAGTGCGCTTGCTTTTAATACCAAAGGGACGCGGATTAAAATTCCTTATTTTATCGGATTATTTGTATTGGCTATTATCTTGAATAGTTATATTCCATTTTTTCAAGAGATAGGAACTTATGTGGTTCATATTTCCAAAGTCGGATTAACATTGACGCTCTTTTTAATCGGAGCCAGCCTGTCAAGAGATGTGTTACTGTCTGTAGGTTATAAAGCGATCCTACAGGGGCTTGTATTGTGGTTGTGCCTTGCCATCCCTGTGTTAATTTATATTTATTTCTGTCTATAGAAAAGGGCAGTATCAAATAGCAATCGGAACCTGCTGTTGCTAGGGGAGTTAGGGTTGATATTTCAATAAAATCATATCTCTTAACAATTGACCGTTTTCATAGATAGGTTGTTCGTAATTCTCTATAAAGAAATTCGCACGGACACTATATTGAACAAAGCCATTACGTTCATAAAATCGGATCTGATCGAAACCACAATCGGCAGTGCCAACAATCAGGTTGGGGTATTGTGTACAATAAGTCTCCTGGATGTATTGTACTATTTTGCTCCCAAGGCCTTTGTTCTGATGTGAAGCAGCGACAGCAATATTTTTGATCTCCAGCGTCTCACTATCGACGGGGTATAAGCAAAATACAGCAATTGGCTGTTGCAGTTCCTGAACAACAAAGACGGAGGAATCAAAAAGGTACTTATTGATTGCGGTGACAGTCTCGTCGGCCAGAAGCAACAAATCATAAGGATAGTCCTTATGATTTGTGATCTGTTTTATTTCGAATTCAGCTAACATGTAAATAGCCTGTCTGAAGTTTTTAAAATGAATCCTATTCGGATTGATTTAATTGAAGTGGTATAAAAAGATAACATCCCCAACATAAGCCGGTTTGGCACTATCCTTAATTTTTAAAGTTGCTTCAATGGTTACTTTGATCACTCCCCTGAGATTGACAACCGATTTAACGTGTGTATGTAATTGTACTTCGTTATCGACCAGGACCGGTTGTGCAAAACGTAGGTTTTCGATGCCATAATTGATCTCCATTTTGACATTCCTTACTTCTGCAATCTGTTTCCACAAATAAGGAATTAAGGATAGGGTCAGATAACCATGTGCAATGGTCGATTTAAATGGACTCTCTGTTTTTGCTTTTTCGCTATCGAGGTGGATCCATTGGTGGTCTAAGGTTGCATCGGCAAACAGGTTAATCTGTTTTTGATCGATTGTATGCCATTGAGATTCGCCTAATGACTTTCCTTCAAAGGCTTTGTACTCTTCATAATTGTTAATTATTGTCATATGTTATGTCTTTATCGCTTTTCGTTGGAATTTGCTCCGTAGGTTACATACAGGAATATCAAATTTTGGCTAAAGATAACCATTGTCGTTAGCAATCCAAGTATGTCTGTTATTATATGTCTACTAATTGAACTGATTGTCATCAGCTGAATATGCTGCAATTACCGCATTTAAAGCGTTTGTCGCTATGATGGGCTCCCATATGTTTTTTCTACATAGGCTTTGAAGTTGTCCAAAATGGCTTGCCATCCTTGCCGTTGCATCTCAACAGGGTTTTCGAATTCAGCATCAAAAATAACGGTAATCTCGGTCGTGGATTTTTTCGAGTTGAAATTTATGGTAACCTTACGGCCATCGGGCATCGTATAGGCTATTTTTTTGAACGGTTCGAGTGCCGTATAGGTTCCTATAAAGTCAAAACCCATGGAGCCATCTTTTGCCTCCATACGATTCTTGAATTTTCCTCCGATGCGTAAATCGTTGATTGCACCTGTACAGTGCCAATCATCGGAAGCTTGATTCCATTGCATAATATCTTCTGCTGAGGTATAGGCGTTCCAGATGATCTCCACACGCACATCAATATGCGCTTGTATTTTTATCTGCTCCATATTATGTTACTGATTTTTTCTAAAGTATTTACAGTTTCCCTATTAATAACAGTTTCTTTATTAATAACAGGAAAATTTACCTTTTGTTATGTCCCCTGTAAGATAATCATTAATATGCTTCTAAAAAAGATCATTAAGGATATTAGCTTGATGTGTTGTTCTTGGGAATAGACAATTTTGCGTTAAAAGGGAGGGGATCCGTTGGCTTTTTGTTAACTTTATGAATGTGAATCCTTAAACCCATTTATTATGTCTCCAAAATTCCTTATTGTATTCTTTTTATTGATTACTTCGAACAGGATCTTCGCACAGAAATATCGTACCCTAGCAGATATCAGTTATTGTAAAAATACCGATACCGACGCGTATAAAAAGGAACGATGTAAGCTGGATCTTTATATTCCTACTGACCGAAAAGATTTTTCCACGATCGTCTGGTTTCATGGTGGCGGACTGGAAGGGGGAAACAAATTTATTCCATTGGAGCTTAAAGAGAAGGGGGTGGCTGTGGTCGCTGTCAATTACAGGTTGAGCCCTAAGGAGAAAGCGCCAGGTTATATTGAAGATGCTGCAGCGGCTGTTGCCTGGGCGTTCGCCCATATTGCTTCCTATGGTGGTGATCCGGCAAAGATTTATGTGTCAGGACACTCTGCTGGAGGATACCTAGCGTTAATGGTGGGACTGGATAGCAGCTATCTACACAAATACGGAGTCGATGCGAATCGGATAAAAGGCCTCGCACCGATCAGTGGTCAGACCAATACACATTACACCATTAAAAAGGAACGTGGACAATCTATGATCATCCCACAGATTGATCAGTATGCGCCTATAGCCTTTGCACGAAAGGATGCGCCACCTATTGTATTGATCACAGGTGATGCGCGATTGGAGCTGCCCGCACGATATGAAGAGAATGCGCATCTCGCAGCAATATTAAAGCAGGTCGGTCATGCAAAAACCTCTTTATATCAATTACAGGGCTTTGATCATGGAGCCGTCTATGCACCGGGTTGCTTGCTGCTACTGAATTGGATCAAGGAGCTGGAAAAATAAAACTAGGCCTTACAAAGTTAACACAATAGTGCTAAGCCATTGATTGATTGATTGATTGATTTTCCCGTCAGAAATTTTATAAAATAAAATAAAAATATTACAACAGCTGTTTCGGAAATAGTAACGATCTTTATCCCGTAATAGCTACATACAGGGTTATTTCCTGTAAATAAGGTATTATAGCATAAATAAAATAAATTTGAATTCCTATGTGGGCAAAAGTCAACATCTTGTTGGTCATCTGTATTTTGGGGCTATTTTTAGCACCAAGTCTGGGGTTTGCCTGCCATTCAGTCCCCGAAAAGCCGAAGCAGGAGAAGAAATCCTGTTGTGCAGAAAAAGGTCAGGATGTAAAGGATAGCGAGCAAGGTCAAGATCCAAAACATACGGACAAAGCGCAAGATGTAAAGGAGACTGACACGAAAGATTGCTGTAAAGATAAAAAACAGGATTCTGGAGCTTCAAATGATCACGGAGATGACTGTGGTAAACACTGTGCCGAAAAATCATGTCGTACTTCGATGCAATGTAATCCGATGATCTCTTTTTATGAAGTGGATCTTATTTTACCATCGGACACAGATCAGCTCAAATTGTCTACCCTGTACAAGCAACCGTTTTGCTCGGATGCTTATTTTTCGATCTGGCAGCCTCCCAAAATAGCCTAATTATCGATGGTAGCCCATGCTACGTCTTTTTGGATCGCCATCGGCGTTCAAAACCCCTCTTAATATATAAGATGAAAATACCCATTATATGATATGATCTAGTGATGGTCTACGGCTTTTAGCGATGGATAACTGGCTATTAAGGAAGTTTTCGTTATTATTTATTTAAAATTTATTCGTCATCAGGTACTCTTATTTGAAAAGCATAAATACGAATCAAATTTTAGGGGGTATATCCTATACTATTAAAATATAAACTGAGTGTAATGCGTTCATTGATACCAATGAAAACAAACACCATCAATAAAAATTTACAGATGAAATATCCATGTTGGAAAAATACAAACACTTATGAAAATAGACGGGATATTCCATATGGTCATTAAAAAAAATATTTACAGATGAAATCCATTTCAATAATTGGCTTAGTAACCCTAGTATTACTGACCAATAACACGATACAGGCACAGATCAAAAATGCGAAAACAGCAACGGTAAAAGTCTTCGGAAATACCTCTGCTGCAAAAACTGCCATCGAGCAGGAAGGTAAGGCCGGAAAGACCGCCCAGGTAGACTGGAACCAGGAAACTAAAATTGCGACCATCACCTATGATGCTTCAAAAACAAATGAAGATGACGTTTTAAAACGTATTGCCTTGGCAGGATTTGACAGTGAGAAGTTTCTGGCACCGGACGACGCTTATGCCAAGTTGCCCAAAGCAGATCAATACACAAGAACATTAAAACCTGTATCAAAATCGCAGACTGCAACAACTACCGAACCTAGTGGACAACATCAGTCGGGGCAAACAGATCATTCAGCTCACCAAAATGCTACAGCAGCGGTTGCGGTAACCGGAAAAGTAACACAATTGACAAATGTGGTCGATCAATACTTTGCTTTAAAAGATGCGCTGGTCAAGACGGATGCCCAGACGGCGGCGACCAAGGCCGCGGCATTGCAGGAAGCGATCAAGGCCGTGGATATGAATAAGCTTGCATCCGCTGAACATACTGTCTGGATGAAGGTGATGAACAATTTGACTGCTGATGCTACAACCATCGCAAAGAGTAAGGATGTGACCAAACAACGTGTTGCATTTGCCTCGCTTTCGACGAAGCTCTATGAACTGGCCAAAGTGAGTTCTTTCGGGAGTCCTGTCTACTATCAACATTGTCCAATGTTTAACGAAGGGAAAGGTGCAAATTGGTTGAGCAAGGAAAAGGCCGTTAAAAATCCATTCTACGGATCGCAAATGATTACTTGTGGAAGTACAGTTGAAACGCTTAACTAATAGCTGACCCCATGAAATATCTAGTTGCTATTATAGCAGTGTTTGTCCTCACATTGACGGCATGCACCAATCCACAAAGCAATTCAAAGGCAGCGCTTAAAAGTCCTGAAAAAGATACAACGATGCAGGTAACAGCTGCTGCAAAGCAGTATAAAAAAGGGGATCTCGTACCTACTGAAGATGTATGTATGGTCAACGATGCTTTTATGGCCAAGAAACAACTGCTGGTCAAACATGAAGGCAGGGCTTATTATGGCTGCTGTGAAATGTGTAAGGAACGAATCCCTAAAGAAGCCGCTGTTCGTGTTGCTATTGATCCCTTGTCCAAGAAAGAGGTTGATAAAGCCAATGCAGCTATTGCCATAACGGGCGATCAGGGGGAAGTTTCTTACTTTGAAAACGAAGAAAATTATCGGAAATACGTTGAAAATATAAACCAATAAATAGACTTAAAATGAAAAGAATAATACTGATTGTAGTTGCAGCAATGACACTTGCTGCCTGCAACAACTCAAAACCGAATCATACGCATGCCGCACATACGGCGAAGGAAGATGAGGAGACAAGCGCTGCTACGGATAAAACGAAAGCAGATACAGCTGGGGTAGCCGATACAACAGCAAAAGCGCTGGCTACTGAAACTGCTGCTAACACAAAGACGGATGCTGCAGTTGCAAAGGATAGATCTTTTGAGGAGGTGTACAGTGCTTACTTTGAATTAAAAGATGCGCTGGCAAGAGATAATGGGCAGAACGCACAGCAGGCTGCCAAAAAGATGCAGGTTGTGGTTGCAAAAATTGATGCCGCCAAGCTGGAGACCGCTACCGCTGCTGCTTGGAAACAGTATCAACGGAAATTGGCCTTTGATACAGAACATATCGCCGGGATTGATGAAAATGGACATCAACGTGAGCACTTTGTGACGCTATCCAAAAATATGTACGCATTGTTAAAAGTGGTGAAACCGGATGCTCCGGTCTACTACCAACATTGTCCAATGTATAATGAGGGTAAAGGCGCGTATTGGTTGAGCAAACAAAAGGCAATTGACAATCCTTATTTGGGCAAATCAATGCCTACCTGTGGATCTACTGTAGAAACAATTCAATAGCGTGATGGAGAAATTGTTTGAAGGGTTTCCCAGCTTGCACCCCTTGGTGGTTCATTTCCCTATAGTGCTGCTGCTTTTAGCTTTGCTCAGTCAGGTGGTGGCTGTAAGCTATAGCCGGTATCGGGGGGAGTTAAATATAGTGACTTTTGTCCTATTGCTTTTGGGAACAATAGGGGCTTTTGCAGCAATCCAGACAGCATCCCATATTTCGGGAGATGCGGATGAAGAAGCCTTTGCCGTGTTTGATACCCACCAACGTTATGCCTGGATCAGCTTTTGGCTGGCTGGGATAACCACAGTGGTACGCTTCGTGGCATTGCGATGGAGTAAGGTCATCTGGACAAACTATTTGATCGTCATTTTGTTGATAAGTTTGTCTGTGACACTATTTATCACGGGACACCATGGCGCACGGCTGGTCTATCAGTATGGTGTGGGACCTAAAAGTAATGGAGTTTTAATTAAGTAATCGCATGAAAATGAGTAATAAGAGAAATATATTAATAATTGTTTTACTATTGATGACACAGGCTGCTGTGTTTGCACAGAAGGTGGTGCGTCACGAACTGTATGTTCGGGACACCATTGTGAATTATGCAGGCAAAGCAAAACGGGCTATTTCCGTAAATGGGCAGATCCCTATGCCGACGTTGACATTTACTGAGGGAGATACTGCGGAAATTGTGGTTCACAACGAGTTGAAAGAAAGTACATCGCTGCACTGGCATGGTATCTTTTTGCCAAACAAAGAGGATGGTGTACCGCATCTAACGCAGGAGCCGATTAAGCCGAACTCAACTTATACCTATCGTTTCCCGATTATTCAACACGGGACGCACTGGTATCATTCGCATTCGGGCTTGCAGGAACAGATCGGCATGTATGGTAGCCTTATTTTGAACAAACGTGCGGATGACAAGACTTTTCGCAAAGGAATAGATGATTTACCGACTATTCCATTAATCATAAGTGAATGGACAAATTATAATCCAGATAATATCCAGCGGATGCTCCATACGGGAAATGACTGGGCAGCTATTAAAAAAGGGGCTACCCAATCTTACGCGGAGGCGATCAAAGAGGGTAAGTTTGGAACGAAAATCACCAATGAATGGAAGCGTCAGCTCGCCATGGATGTCAGTGATGTGTACTACGACAAGATCCTGTTGAATGGTGCCCATTCTACGGATCTAAAGGAAGTAGATGGAAAGAAATTGAAAGCGGGAGACAAGGTACGTTTGCGGATTTCCAATGGTGGTGCCTCATCTTATTTTTGGTTGCGCTATGCGGGTGGGAAAATTACCGTAGTTGCAAACGACGGGAATGATGTGGTACCTGTGGAGGTGGACAGACTGATGATCGCTGTATCGGAGACCTACGATGTGGTCGTGACGATCCCGAATGAAGGGACGTCCTACGAGTTTATGGCGACAACCGAGGATCGGACCCAATCGGCAAGTTATTTTGTGGGTAATGGCATTAAGCAATTGATTTCACCACTCCCTCGTCTCAAATATTTTGAGGGAATGAAGATGATGAATGACATGATGAAGATGGATGGTAATCTAAACGATATGGGCATGAATATGAGCCTGAATCAGATGGATATGAATGTAGTCATGTATTCTGAAATTACCGGAGATGGAAAGAAAAAGGAAGATCACAGCAAGCATAGTGGTATGGATCATGGGAAGATGAAGACGGAAGAGGACCCAAACCGTTACAATGCGAATGCACTGGGTGATATTGTCACATTGAATTATGCAATGCTGGAATCTCCCCATGAGACCGAATTGCCGAAGAACGCTCCTGTGCGGGATCTTAAATTTACCCTTACAGGAAATATGAGCCGTTATGTGTGGAGCATGGATAATAAAATTCTTTCAGAAACGGATAAGATTCCGGTGAAGAAAGGGGAAGTACTGCGGATTACCATCTACAATAATTCCATGATGCGCCACCCGATCCATTTGCATGGCTTTGACTTTAGATTACTGAATGGCAAAGGTGCAAAAGCTCCATTGAAAAATGTGGTCGATATCATGCCAATGGAAACAGATACCATAGAATTTTTGGCAAATGAAGAAGGAGATTGGTTTTTTCACTGCCATATCTTATACCATATGATGGCCGGAATGAACCGGGTATTTGCTGTGGATGACTATAAAAATCCCTATTTACCGGATAAAGCCAAAGCATATAAGGAGCTGCAACATGAAAGTAATATGACGCATTTTATGGCGCAGAATGACTTTGCAACTAATGGAAATGATGGTCAGGCAATGTTCCAAAATGCGCGCTGGCAACTGGGATCGGAATGGCGACTGGGGTACAACGATATGCATGGTTACGAGGTGGAGACACACTTGGGACGTTTTTTTGGAAAAATGCAGTGGTTTATGCCTTTTGTAGGTTTTGATTACCGTTACCGCCGAATGGGCGACGATGAACATGAAAAGAATATCTTCGGTCAGGCAAATAAAAAAGATAGCCGCAAAGCGGTGAGCCTGGGTTTTATGTATACGCTGCCGATGCTGGTGAATTTTCAAGCTGAAGTATACCATGATGGTATTGTCCGATTGCAGATGATGCGCGAAGATATCCCGATTTCACGAAGAATACGTGGCGATTTTATGGTCAATTCGGATCTTGAATATATGGCCGGACTGAATTATATCATCACGAAGAATATGGCCTTCAGAACACATTACGATAGTGATATGGGCTTTGGTGTGGGCTTATCGTTGAATTATTAAAAGGCTTATTAAAGCAGAAAAAACAGGGTATCTCATCATGAGATACCCTGTTTTTTTATTAGATTCTCGATTACATGTCTATTTCAATAAACCCTTTGGAAATTTTAATACGCCTTCTATTATGTTTGTTTCTCTCAAAAAGACTTCTCCAATATAATTCATCACTAATATATAAATTATAATGCTGCTGTTGTTTAGGATAAACTTTTACAAGAGATGCTTCTAAACCAATTTAATCAAAGAACCCTCGTGACAGATCCTATGTTATGAAATTGTTATCAAAGCACAATAGTAATTGCTTTTATGTAAGTTTGAAATGATCTTGATAGATTTTAGATGAATGTAACTTGTATGCAGCTTTTCCTTTTACATGGGCTTTTGGCTCTTGCTCTTTTCAGTAGCTGTAACGATAAAGAAGAGCTGGCTGTCAAAAGCGGCAATCGTGCTATTTTAGTTTATATGGGGGCCAATAACAATCTGGTCTCGGACGCCTACAATAGTATCAATGCAATGGAAGAGGGGCTAAGCGGTTTGGATGCTGATATCTATGTCTATGCGACATTGGCAGGAACGGCGCCTAAAATCTATAAAATTGTTGCGGATCAAGGGCCTGATATAAAGAGCCAGGTAATTAAATCTTATGAGCCTCATAATTCAGCAAACCCTGCTGTTATGAAGGAAATTCTGGGGACGATGCAAGGCTATGTTGCTGATAGGACTACAGGACTTATATTATGGTCCCATGCGACGAACTGGTTGCCTGATGCACCGGTTAAATTAATGTCTTTTAATAATGATAAAGGACGTAAGACTGACCTGAAAGATCTGGAGTCGATCTTACCTACTGGTCTTGATTTTTTAATGTTTGATGCCTGCTCAATGGGCAGTGTAGAAGTGCTCTATCAACTACGGGATAAAGCTCGATATACCATAGCTTCTCCGACCGAAGTGCTATCGACAAGTATGCCTTATCAACAGGTTTTAAAACACTTGATCAATCCAGACCTTGAAAGCGGGGTAAAGTCTGCTGCAGCATCGTATTTTACATTTTATGATCAGCTATCGGGCCAATATCGCTCGGCGACCATCGCTGTCATCAATAATAGCCATTGGACTGAGCTTGCAGGCGAAATGAAAAAAATATTGATCCAACACCCACTTGGTACCATCTATCGAGAGGGGCTACAGCGATTGGATCTTGATGAAAAATCACTATCGGCAGGGTTTGACTTCCTTGATTTTACCCATCAAAATATAGCTTCTTCGGCAACAGCAGACATTGATCGTGTTGTTGCTAAACTGGTCATTTATAAAGCACATACACCTACATTTTTAGGGAAACCGATCTTAAAGTTTTCAGGCCTATCCTGTTACGTCCCAGACGATCGCAATAAATGGGTGCATCCTTACTATAAGTCCCTACAATGGGCGAAGGATAGCGGTTTTGATTCCTTTGTTAAGGAATAACGACAGGGATAAATAATATCGTCCAGACTCTTGTAATCTCAGGCTTATCCCAATAGCGTATTTTCTATTTTTACCCCCCCCCGGTATTGATTTTTATAAAATTTGTTCTTCGAGCTTTTATGTTGTAGTCTATTGTTAATATTAAGTTATCAATAGGTCGTATTTCTTTATATTATTAATATAAAATTGTTTTTGTATTAACTCTATTTATATTTCTAATGGTTTATTTTACAGCTGTCCATTATAATATATTGCTAGCAGGGTGTTGATTACTGTTTATGAATTTAAAGCAGTAACGATTGCTCCAAAATGTTCGCATTAACCCTCATAAATAAAAGTCAATTTTTAACATAATCAAGTAAATAATGAAAATTAGAAATTTACATGTTGCATCGATTGCTGCGCTCTTTCTATTAGCTACAGCCTGTAAAAAGGATAACACCATTGTGCCGGAAATTGTTAAGGACAATCGTATTGCGGCCCAATTTTCCGCATCCATTGATGGCGATATCCAAACGAAGGCTGCGGAAAGTAAGTGGGATGCCAATGATGCGATCGGCGTTTTTATGAAGACGGGAGATGGACTGACAAATGTACTGTCCGCAAACAAAAATTACAATACAACAGGGGATGGTGCATTTAAAGCTGCAGCTACAGACCAGACACTTTTCTACCCCGAGAACGGGAGTACAGTAGATTTTGTTGCCTATTATCCATTCAAACAACAACTGGTCAATAATAGCTATCCTGTAGACATCGAAAACCAAAGTAATCAGGCTGCAATTGATCTGATGTATTCGACTAATGCGATTGGTCTGAGCAAAACAACCACAGCTGCTAATTTAATTTTCGCCCATCAGCTAGCTAAAGTTCAGATTACGATTAAGAACGGAGCGGGTGTGCCAGATCTGAATAACCTGACGACTAGTATCGTTGGTGTAAAATCGAAAGCCGATTTTGATCTATCTGCAGGTGTCATCAATGTTCAGAACCCAACAGCTACAATTTTGACTAAGACGAGTATTGCTGCTGGTACCGCTGTTTCAGAAGCAATATTGATCCCTACGACCGATGAGACCAATACCAAAGTTGTTTTTGCCATTGGTACAAAAACATTCACCTGGACTCTACCTGCGGGTACAAAATTCGAGAAGGGTAAAAAATATAGTTATGAAATAGAGCTTAAGGGGGCGGGTAGTACAGCTACAGCGGTGGCGCTAAATGCAACGATTACCAATTGGAATACGGTTCCATCCGGAAGTTATAGCCTTGACCAGGAAACGGAGGTCAATCCGCCGGTAAAATATGGTTACATGGAAACTCCGCTTGTAAAAACCGACGATAATATCCTATATGTGGCACATCCCTACCCTGGCAAATCTGATGTACGTAACTATGCCATGTTATACGATAAGAGATATAAAATGGCATATTGGGTCGCCTATCCCATGCATACTTCATACATCGGTGGTTCGGGACGTTCTGATGCATGGGCTTTTGATCCGTCGATCGCTGCAAGCTTTCAGGTTGATTTGAGCAGCTCCTTTGGCAACGGCTACGACCGTGGTCATCAGATTCCCAGCGGAGACCGCACAGCGAGCAGAGACCTTAATGCGACCACCTTCTATTACTCCAATATGACGGCCCAGATTTCATCGATGAATCAGGGAATCTGGAACAACCTGGAACAGCAAGTACGGGTTTGGACCGCACAATGTGACACGCTTTATGTGGTGACCGGAGCAGCGATTACCTCTGCAAACGATCAAAATATCACTTATTTAAAAGGGTCAGCCATTCCTAAATATTATTACAAGGCTCTTGCGATGAAAAAAGGCAATAATTATTACACGATCGGATTTCGCATCAATAACCAGATTATTCCATCGACCAGCAACTATAACAGCTATCGCGTCAATGTAAGTGATTTGGAAAAAGAGACCGGGTTTACATTCTTTCCCCAATTGGCCGGAAACCTAAAAGAAACAATTGACACTAACATCTGGAAATAAATAAGAAAAATAATAACGACATGAAAAATAAAAAAATTCTATCTGCAGCAGCTGTTATGCTGTTTGTTCTGTTCGGCTCGTGTAAAAAAGAAGGGTCGACGGGGACCGGAACTGAAATCGCTACAGGTATCAAATTTGCATCATCAATCAATGGTCAGATCAAAACCAAGGCCGTCAACGACGTTTGGGAAACAAATGATGCAATCGGTGTTTTTATGAAAACCGGTAATGGATTTAGCAATGTGCTCGCTGCCAACAAAAAATACAATACGGCAGGAGACGGACAATTTGCAGCTTCTTCGTCCGATCAGACGCTATATTACCCTGAAAATGGGAGCAATGTAGATTTTATTGCCTACTATCCTTTTAGACAGAATCTTGCAAATACGATTTATTCAGTTGATGTCAACAATCAAAGTAATCAGAGTGCAATAGATCTATTATATGCCAACAACGCTACAGGTCTAAATAAAACAAGTACAGCCGCTAACTTAAACTTTATCCACCAATTAGCTAAAATCGAGTTCACCATTAAAGCAGGTGCTGGTATTACTGATCTGACAGGTTTAAGCGCGACTATTGCTGGTTTAAATACAAAAGCTAATTTTGATCTTGCCACAGGCACGTTGGGAACACAGACCGAGGTAGGTGACATTGTTGCAAAAACCGGTACCGTCAATAATGCTTTAATTTCTGAAGCGATTGTTTTGCCGGTTGAAGATGCCTCAGGTAAAGTAGTGACCTTTAGGTTGGCTACAGGTATTTTCAAATTAACACTGCCAACCGCTACAAAATTTGAGCAGGGAAAAAAATATACCTATGCGATCGAACTGAAAAATGATGGAACAGCAACACCTCAGGCTGTTGCGTTGACCGCGACGATTACTGACTGGAATAATGTCCCATCTGGTTCTTACACAGTTGGTCAGGACGATGAAGTCAATCCGCCAGCAGGTGAGGATAAAGTGCTTGTTACTGAAACTTTTGGTACGGGAACTATATCAAGTACAGCGCGGCCAAAAATAGCGACATACAGCAACTTTGATAACAAGACCCTAAGTTTTACAGATAGCTATGGTACAGCAGACTTACGTACAATTTCTACCTATGGCGAGGGGACAAATGCACATGTCTGGTTACCGGCCAATAAAGATGCTTCACTCATGATTGCCGGAATTGCTGTTTCGGGCTATACGAAATTGAAGATTAAATTTGATGCTGCTGCAAATATCACTGGAACCAATACCGGCAATTTGAATATCATGAAAGTAAAGGTTAATGGTGTTGAATACGGAGTTACAGATCAGCCGATAGTAGGATCTACTGACGGAAATAAATTTTACACATTGGAGGTTGTGGGCAACATTCCTGCCATAGCTAGCAATACGGTTGAGTTTTATGGAGCAGCCAGCGCCAATAGTTTGGGTTTACGTTTGGATAACATTGTCATTACTGGTACAAATAAATAAGAAGAGCTGCTATTTAACGTGATAGATAGAATCTATCTCGCCGAAAAAAATATAAACAAAAAGCGCCAGAAATTGTTTGTTTCTGGCGCTTTCTTTATGTTGTTCCGGTTCTTTAAACAGAGCGGGTTTTGATGGTTTAAATCATCCATTTAAATAGACTTGCTCCCCAAGAGAATCCTGCCCCAAAAGCAGTAAGCATCACTAAGTCTCCAGTATTCAGTTTTTTAATATTCTGCCAGATACACAAAGGGATTGTCGCTGCTATGGTATTACCTAGATATTCGATATTACTAAGTGCTCTATCTTCAGGAATATTGAGACTACGACCAACCGCATCGATGATACGTTGGTTGGCTTGATGTGGAATTAACCAGTTGATATCTTCAATTTTTAAGTTGTTGCGCTGTAAAACAGTATTGCAGGCATCACTCATCGATTGAACAGCATGTTTGAAGACTGTTTTGCCATCTTGTTTGAGAAAACGGTTGTCATTTACGGGTAGGTTGCTGTCGATCGGGTAGAGGGAACCACCGGCTTCGATCTTCAAAAATTCACGTCCAGCACCATTGCTACGCAGGTAGGCATCCATAACACCACCCTCAATTGAAGGTTCAAGCCAAATTACGCCAGCGCCATCTCCGAATAGAATATTAGTAGAACGGTCTTTTAGATCGACATAAGTACTGATGTTATCTGCGCCGACAACAAGCACATTTTTGTAACGTTGTGTCTCCACGAGCGACGAAGCCATATCCAACGCATAAAGGAAACCTGAACAAGCGGCATTGACATCAAATGCCCATACATTGGTCAGCCCCAATTTTTCGAGAATAATATTGGCCGTTGCTGGCATAGGCATATCTGGTGTAGATGTTGCTACGATAAGCGCATCTACATCCCGCAAATCTTTATTATATTGTTTTGCTAGATCCTGAATGGCTTTGACGGCCATGTCCGATGTGGCAAGATTTTCATCCAATATCCTTCGCTCCTTAATTCCCGTACGTTTGATAATCCATTCATCGGAGGTCTCGCAAAACTGCTCTAAATCGGTATTGGATCTTCTGTTTGGTGGGATATATCCACCAACCCCAGTTATTGCTGCATACGGCCTGCTCGGTATTCTTTCAGTCATAAAATAATGTACTCTTTTCTCTCTTTTTCTACAGCCAAATCTTACAAATTAGTCAAGTTGAGATTTTGCGCCGTAAAACTACGGTTAATTTGTACAACTAAAGGCTGAAAAGATAGGTTTTTGACAAAATAATTACGTTTTTGAATAAAATTAACCGTTTTTAACTTTTATCCTATACTATTCTTTTAATCGGTCTTGATCAAGCGAAATTATATGCTGTTGGTGCTGTATTTGTCGAAATTTTAATCTTTTTAATCTTTTCAAAAGATCAAAACGGTCTAGCAATTTTTAGCGTATTAGCGCACTTATCCAGAAATCCGGGCAAGTTTGAGCAGCTCCGCCAAGCCCCTGATTCCCTCTTCGATCAGCTCTTCGGAAATGGATCCATAACCTAGACGCAAGCCACCGTAACTATCGTCTTTATGATAGTTGTCGGGATGGGGAATATGAATGGATTTTTCTTTCAGCTTTTTGAAGAGCAATGTCCAGTCTACCTGATGTTTGAACGCCAGCCAGACGGCTAGTCCACCTTGCGGACAATGGTAACTTACATGCTCTGATAAATGGAGATCCAGTTGCTTGACCATAAAGTCACGCTTGCCTCGGTAATAGTTGGTTGCTTTGCGGATATGTCTTCTTACGGTGCCGTCCTGAATAAGTTCCAAAACAGCCTGCTCCATGATATTATCGCCTTGTATATCGATGAGGTAACGTAGTTGAGCAATAGCTTGCAATAAATGTTCATTTTTGCTGACAAGATAGCCTATACGAAGTGCAGGGGCTACGACTTTGCTCAATGTTCCGATGTAGATCGAATGTTGCAATTCAGCAGCCGAGGCCAGCGGGTGGTATGGTGTGTGATCGAAATGAAATTCGTAATCATAATCGTCCTCGATAATCGTGAATCCATATGCATTGGATAATTGAATCAGCTCTGACCTACGGGCGGGGCTTAACGTAGCTGTTGTCGGATATTGTCGATGCGGTGTAAGGTATACAGCTTTGCTATTTTTTTTATCCTTTAGATGGGGGATCATTTCTTCGACAATGATCCCCTCTGTATCAACAGGGATCTGTATAAGTTTTGCTCCGGTATGCTCGAATATCTTCCAGGCAGCGTGATAGCCAGGAGACTCTACAAAAATATAGTCGTCCTTCTCCAGTAGACATTGTGCAATAAGATACATGGCCATTTGGCTCCCTCTACTGATACATAGATTGTCCAGGGTAATATTCATATTGCGTTCCTGGTTGAGCATGTCGGCTATGGCTTGCCTAAAATCAATATGTCCCCTTGGGTCGGCGTAGCCCATCATCTTCCATCGGGCACTCCGCTTGAAAATTTGCCGATAAGCGCGTCCGAGCTGGTCGATCGGAGCAATCTTGCTGTCTGGATTACCATCATCGAAAATAATGCGCAACGGTGTCTGAAGAGTGGATAGAGGGGGGCTTTTGGTGGAACTTTCAGCTTTGGAAAGCAAAGACGGGAGCTGTTGGGCCACAAAAATCCCACGCCGCTGTTGACTCACGACCCATCCTTCGCTTAGGAGCTGTTGGATAGCTTCAACAACCGTATTACGGTTTAGCTTCAACTGTGTAGCGAGGGCCCTGCTGCTCGGTAAGGCTGTGCCACAAGCCAGTCTGCCTGACTGTATATCAGCGGCAATACTATCTGCCAGTTGTAAATATATCGCCTTGGTGGAAGATCGGTCTATCTCCATCGTCAAATTCCAGGGTCTGAGCATGGGTCAATTTTATTCGGTAATTCACCCAAAGATACAATTGTTCTTTTGGATTGAAACCCTTTACGATGATTCGATCGCACTTGTTGTTCGGGTATTGGGTTTGAGATGAGCTGTTTACTTCTGGTGGTAGTAACTGGACTATTTGCTTTAAATTGATCCTGGACTACCTACAAGGAAAGATTTAATCTGATTTTTGGGTTTAACTAAATCTTGACCATTTGATGAAACCATTTCCTGTATTTGAAAAATTGGATATCCAAATTGAACGTGCGGCTGGCTGTTTCGTATATGACCATCAGCACGAGGCCTATTTGGATATGTATGGCGGGCATGCTGTTGTCGCTGTGGGGCATACACATCCGCATGTTGTCGATAGTACCTTGCAACAGTTGGGCAAGATTGGCTTCTATTCGAATACGATATACAATGACTTGCAGCATCAACTGGCACATCAATTGGGCCTGATGAGCGGATACACCGACTATGCGGTGTTTTTTTCGAATTCAGGTGCTGAAGCAAATGAAAATGCCTTGAAACTAGCCTCGTTTTTTACAGGGAGAAAAAAGGTCTTATCCTTATCTAATGCCTTTCATGGCAGAACCTCCGGTGCTGTATCAGCGACTGATAATACGAGCCTCCGTGCTGCTGTAAATGATAATGGTCATTACTTTTTCAGTCCATTCAATGAGTTGTCCAGTTTGAGAAAACAATTGGAAACCGAGGCATATTGCGCAGTGATTGTGGAACCGATTCAGGGGGTAGGCGGAATTCAGGTCACCACAGATGAATTTCTACAGGAAGTCAGAGCGATCTGTACAAAAACAGGCACCTTGCTTATTCTAGATGAAATCCAATCGGGGTATGGCCGTACCGGAAAGTTCTTCGCACACCAGTATGCCGGAATAAAGGGGGATCTAGTTACTGTAGCGAAGGGAATAGCCAACGGTTTCCCTATGGCTGCGACTATTATTTCTCCTGCTGTCAATCCACTCATGGGGCAATTGGGGACGACCTTTGGCGGTAATCATCTGGCCTGCGCCACTGCAATAGCGGTATTGGAGGTTCTCCGGGATGAAAAGCTGATTGATAATGCGGCGCAAGTAGGTGGTTTTTTAATAAGTGAATTGAAGGATATCGCTGCTGTGGCTGAGGTGAGGGGTAAAGGCTTGATGATTGGTGTAGAGTTTGATGCCGATATACAACAACTGCGACAGGAGTTGCTATTTGACGAGAAGATCTTTACTGGATATGCCGGTGCTTATACATTAAGGCTACTGCCACCGTTAAGCTTTACAATGGAGCATGCACAGATTTTTTTAAGGAGCTTAAAGAAATTGCTTAAAAAAAATAGCCATTATTTCCAAAACCGTTCTTATCACATGGGATAGCTAGTGAAGAACTGTATACTGCAGCCTTTTATGCAAATAAAGGAAATTGCCTATCAGTTGTAATTCGTGAAGAACTGCATGTCGCTTTCCAACGCGGTATTCTATTAATGAACCGTGTCTGAGGGGATATTCTTTTGAATGGGTGAGTTTAGCTTTTTTCTTGTATTAATGACGTCAAAAAAGTAATTTCACAACAGATACTTTAATTAGATAGATACACGGAAGCAGATGTCGACAATTACAAAGGGTTTACCAACAGCCGGATTAATTAGTATAGCGGATAACAAAATATTACTGGCCTATAGCAATAATAAAAAAGCTTGGTACCTGCCGGGTGGTAAAATAGATGCAGGGGAGGATTCATTACAATCACTCCGACGCGAGATTTCAGAGGAATTGAACATAGACCTTGACCCACAAAAGATTTCGTACTATTGCCATATTACTGCTCCAGCCTATGGTATGATCCCTGAGGTGATCATGGAACAGGATTGTTTTCTGTATCCACTTACGGAAACGATACAACCAAGTAACGAAATAGGAGAAGTGAAGTACTTCTCCCATGAAGATTATTTACGCGAACCTATTCAGGTTATCGGTGTGTTGCATGTTTTTGATAGGTTGAAAGCAGATGGCCTGATTTAAGTTAAAGGCCATAGCTATGCTTAAATACCATAGCCCTCATTGGCACAATTGATTGTTTTGGTATTTTGTATTGGATCTATCTTTCCAGTCTTGGTGTTCAATCGCCAAGCTTTGAGGGTCTTGTTGAAATATTCTTTGTCTTCCTCGACAACGCTGATAGCAACGATTTCGCTGTCAAATTTGTTGCCTACCCTACAGTTGCAAAGGCTAAGTTGTTCGTTGGCTTTGAGCTTACGAATATTGATTGTATCCAAGATCTTATATTTTACCTGGCCCTTTCCATTCTCCTTGTCGTCAAGCAGTTCATTTAAAATACAGATCCCGTTTTTATCGCTGGTATAATATCCCGCTGCAAAGCGATAGTCACCACTTGCACTTTTGCTTGCGTCTATTACTGCACCTGATGCATGGGCATAGCTGGCCAATCCCGGAATTTCATTAATCTCCCGAAATATTTTTCCATATAATGGATTTTTCTGATTTTGAACGGTGTTAAAACTTGACCAACTGCAGATGGCCAACAATGCAAATAGTATACTTGTTAAATAACGCATAGCTTCGATTGATTTAAATACAGTATTAAAGATAATAAATATCGTTACATTCTTAAATTACGATATTTATATTTTGTTCATCAACCTGTTAAGAAGGACTATTCATATTTGGAAAAATCTACGGCAAATATACAGCGATTGACTTGACTGCCATTCTGTGCCCCGGCATTGGGTTCGAATTCGGTCAGACTCCAGAGATAACCATAAGTTGCTTCATAATATAGGGATTCGGCACCATAGGGCCATCTGTAACGGACGGTGTTATCTGCGCCATCGCTGTAGCGTGCCAATCTTGCATTGGATCCGTAGGAATTGCTCGGAGATCCTGTGCAGGATAGCCATGTCCGGTTTCCTTTTCGGAATACACCTTGGATTCCATGGGCATGGTTATCAGTAAATAGACTGTTTTTTGGTGTAACTGTAACAATACCTGAGTTTTGGAGTTTACCATCTGCATCAATGGGAAAGCCAAAAACTTGGGGTACGATTGCGGCATCAGCACTGCCGGCATAGTATTGCCCTGTCCAAAATTGGGTTCCTTCATCATTGACTTGAATAGTTGAAAAGGGACTGGCATTATTGATCTTTTGATATCCTATTTGTGGTAATATATACCGATAGTTGAATGCATATAAATTGCCATTGGCATCTTTTCCGCATTTCTCGCTAGTATCATCACCCGTGCTTACTTCAATAATTTTATCAAGATCGAACACCCTGACGCCTAGATTTGTGCTACTCAGGTAGATTTTTCCTTTGAAGTAGGCGATTCCACCAGCATGTACTTTAAGTGGAGCATAAGTGCCATATTGTGTATGGCTTGTCGTTCCGCTAGGAATATCGGGTTGAACCAGAAGGATATGGCGGTAGGTCAGATAGGTACTCGAACTTGGGCTAATGTCGATCAGGGTAATGCGGGAACCTTTGTGCTCAGCATTATTCCGAGCATACCAGCTGACCAAAAGATAACGGACTCCATCTTTTGTGAATCCGGCAATACCCTGTGGCCGCCAGATGGCCGTGGTTTCATCATCACTATTCCACCGGATACCCCGAACCCGATTTTCTTCGGGAATATTGAAGCCATATACCTCGGTGTAAGCACTCCCGCCAATGGCCTGACGGTTTTTGTTTACTTGGGAAGGATTTAGAAAACTGAATCCTGAATTGATATAGGTACTGGTATTGACATAATTGTTGACACTGACAGCTGCAGCAGTTGTGCTCGCTTTAAGTTTCGAAGCTGTTTCAGTTTCTATGGGCGCTGGAGCTATTTCATTTTTCTGACAGCTGACGCTCGCCACTGCAAGCATAAAAATCAATCCAAGTGTTTGTCTTTGAATCATCGTTGTAGGTTTATGTAATCGTATACAATCCGAATAGCAAATAGTTTGTATGCTAATTGCGAAACTAAATGATTCAACTATTATTTGGATAAACGTAATATTAAATCTGTATTACGTTTGTTGTCTTTTTATTTATAGTCTTTATTTTATGGGTTTTAGTATTCCAACCGAAGCCCAACTTATTTTGCAGCCTCTGTTTTTTCTTTTTGGGATTCTTTGTATACTTGGCTATCCTCATCGTCCATGTCCATGTCGAGGTCCTCCTCTTTGTATTTTCCCATTTTAAGTTGAAAATTATCGGCGGTACCAGTGATACGCATCGGGATTCCGAAGATTCCAAATGGTGGCAGTCCAAGTCTGAACCCGAGATTCATCCGTCCATCAAGCGTAACCTGGCCTTCAAATCGTGGTCTGAATCCCATCATCTTCATTTTGGTACGTTGGATGGTCATGACATTGTTCTTGATATGCGATTTGATGACCACTTTTTTCACTTCACCGTCTTTCAATTTTTCTTTTGAGGTGGATTCGCTAATGCCATTCAATAATTTGAAACCTCTGAATTTAATCTGGTTCAAGGTCAGGCTACCCTCACCGACAATGGAAGGCATCACAGGCTGCATATTACCATTTAATAAACCGCCTAATTTATAATCCAGTGATACAAGGCCATGTGCGTTTTTGGCAGCAGTCACCATCTCTCTAAACATTGGTATTTCTTTATAGGCACGTTGAATATCAAAGCTGTCTGCTTTTACGGCGTAGTCGAATGCAGCTCTGCGGGGATTTATTGGTCTATAATTTCCATTCATAGCTGCTTTTAATCCCGCTAGTTCAAAAGTGGTATTGTTGAGCGCCAGTTTGCCTTCTTTGATCTGTAGATCTCCCTTGAAATCTCTGATGTTCATGTTGTTGTAAGAAACATTGTTGACTAAACCTAGCACCTGAACATCAAGATTTTTGGGCAAAAGGACCACACCTGTCTCAGAAGAAGAGGATGCTGCTGAAGGATTATTCGCGAAAACCATGAAATCATCAACGGTGATTTTTTTACTGTTGAGTGTGAACTGTCCTTGTAAAGCGGCGTTGCTATTTGTCAGATAATTGATGATATTATTCATGTAACCTTTTACGGAGATCGAATTTCTGCCGTAGTTGACCAGAAATCTGTCAAAGTTCATTTTCTCCTGATGGAAGCTAAAGTCACCACTTTTGATTGCAATAGGTTGAGGGAGTAGATCTGTCTGTACTTGGATCTTGCCGATGTTGATGCGTCCACTATTATGGAGTCTGGCATAACGGCCGCCGGTGGCATCGCTCTGAAGACCTTTGAGACTGAAATCTGTATGGATAAAGCCATCAACATTGGTTCCGTCCAAAGCGAAAAACTTATAGATAGGACCGAGGTTGAGTTTTCCTTTAGATTGAATGCTATAGTTGATGTTATTGAAATTGCGCAGATCTGCATTTAGGAAAAATGGTTCCCCCGCGAAGGTAAATGAAACGGGTAGTATCTTGACGCTCAAATCACGTAAAGATCCCTTCTCACTATTCACGAAGGCTTCAACATGTATATTTTCCATGGGAATAGGATACTCCTTGGATTTGATAAACCCATCTTTCATCACAATGGAAGTATTGGTTTCCGGAAAAATATTCCGTTTAAGATCAACATAACCTTTTGCATTGAGGTTTACATCGATCAGCCCTGCCAGTTCGATATCTTTGATTGGATAGAAGCTTTTGATATCGGCCAAATTGAATAAGGCTTTGAGATCAGACTGTACCGCAATTTTATTGAAATCTGTTATGGAAACATAACCTTTAATATAATTGCTGAGTGCTTGAATCGAGATGTCGTGAATAGAAATGGATGCGCTTTTCATTTTGCCATCCGGATCTTTTGCTTCGAGACGATAAGCGATCTTGTCAAGTCCTTTTGGGAGATCAGCTAGTTTGAAATGGCCGTCTGTGAGGGTGTTTTTGATATCAAATGTCGGTATGGAAGCGATATACTCCTGCTCGCGTTTTTGAAGACCAACTTTGCGGGTTGCTTTGGCATAGGTTCCGTTGATTTTTGCATCAAGATTCCATCGTCCGCCAAAAGAGAAACCTGGGAATTGTAGTGAAGAATATAATATGCCCAGGTCGAGGTCGCTTTTCATATCCGCATGTACAGTCACTGGATGCAGTCCTGCGATTTGTCCTTTTGCGTTGAAGTAACCTGATGCGACTTTAAAGTCAAATTGTTTCAGGTCAATCTGGAGCGAGTCAGGATTTAATGCCGGAAGATCAATCTTTAATTTTGCGTTCCAGTCTGTCAATGGATTATTGGATTGTTTATAGGCCATATATCCGTTGTTGATGGTTAGTCCCAGGGATAAATCAGGCATCTCATTATTGTCAACAATATAGTCGCCAATTAAATTCACAAATACTTCGGAAGTGCCTTTGACGGATAGATCTTTTATCCATGATGCGTAACTATTGGGAACTAGAGACAGCAATTCACTCAGGGTGCTCTCCTGGGATTTTAACTTGAAATCCAGGTGGTAACCGTGCGATATAAAAGATAATAATCCTCGAAACCGAACTGGTAGCTGGTTTATTTTTATGTCGTTTCGTTCGAATATGAATGATAAATTATCGGTATTGATGCGTGTCAATAAGTTGGCATCAATTGATTTTTTGTCGACATAGAGTTCATTGTCAAAAGAAAAAGAAAAAGCAGCAATCTTGGCTCTGGTATTCAAATCAAAGATATTCGACATCAGATCACCTTTACCCTCGTAGTCCAGATCTTTTGCATCAATCCACAGTGGAATAGATTGGTCTTCGTAATGCAGATTGGTCTTTTCAAATTTAATCAGTTGAAAGGCCAATGCGCTACTCTCGGAATTATCCTTTGTCTTTGTGGAATCCGTTGGTGTAGACTTGTATATGTTGTAGTTGGCGTTACCTAAGGAATCAACCAGAATATTGATCTTCCCCTGGTTAACGATAAACTTGTCAATAATGATTTTTGATTTGAGTAGGCTCATGAGGTCAATCCCAAAGCTTACCTGTTTGGCTGCAAGCAGGGTGTCTTTTTTGAATGGTTCCGAGCCCTTTAACAACACATCATCCATTGACGCAGTCAATAGCGGGAATTGATCAAAGAAGGTCAATCTGACCTTTGTATAGTTGAGCTCCCCATTGATATGCTCGTTTGCTAGCGACTTAACTTTGTCGTTTACTTCTTTTTCGAAGATGTAGGGAATGGATAATATACAAAGAATGAATAGTGTTATGAAGCTTACTAACCCGATAGAGATTCGTTTGGCAAGCTTTAGAAATGTTGCTTTTGACACAGTGTTGTTTTTTTGTGGCTACAAAAGTCCGAAAATTATTGCTAAAGTCCATTGATTGACTGATTTATTTTGATACTACTAAAGAAATATGTGGTTTTTTATTGACAAATGAGTGGGCAAAGTCCTTTCTTATCAGGTAGTTTTGTATTGCTCGAAAATTTTCCTGTATTTTTGCAGGGTGAATTTTCGATTTAAAAATGCGGAACAGAAAAATAGTACCATCCTGATTTTCTGTTTGCTTTTGTTGCTGTTGATAGGTGGGGGACTGCTCGGTATTATCCACCATAAAATAGATCGACTGAATAAAAGAATATTGGTAGATTTTGCCGATGAAAATATGTTGCTGGTGAATAAGCAGCTGGAATTGTTACAACAGGAGCTATATACGTCTGAGAAAAGATTGGTTGATGCCCTACCATCGGGGGATATCCGCCGTGATTCCCTACTTATCCTCGTTCCGGCCAGTCACTTGGATCGTGTCGACAATAAGATGTGGATACTGCTTAAAACCCGTACAATACAACATCGCTTATACCATGTCTATGTCGATATTGAAAAATTAAATGCTTATTTCGCCAATCTCTATTTTGGAAGAAGAGCTTATTTTGAAATATATAGCGATAAAGGGATCTGCATTGTTTCACCTGAAAGCCGAAAATGGGGGCGCCCAAAGGATAGTAATATTATTACACAGGGAAAGATCGTCAAGTCGGATTACCTAAAGTTGGATGTGATGGTTACTTCCTACCCCTGTCCCATTATTTTTGTGGGTGGTGAAATTCGGGTAAGCGTCTTGTTGTTGACTATTGAGGAGGAAGTCCAGGAGGTGATGACTTATAGTATTTTACTTGGAGTTGGTTTGATGCTTGTAGCAATAGCACTTATCTATTTTAATGTGCTTGAGCGGCGCAAAATTCAGCAACTCAAATTAATGGCTTTGCAGCAGGAAAATGAATATACGCAGATGCGTCTGGTTCAATTGCGGCAACAGATCAATCCACATTTTTTGTTCAATACGTTTGGTTCACTTCAATATCTGATCGGTAAGGATAATGATCTGGCCAAGTCATTCGTTGGCAAGATGACCAAGGTCTATCGTAAAATGCTGCGTACGGACGAGTCGGACTGGTCTTCGCTACAAGAAGAACTGGAACTGGCAAAAGCTTATTTCTTTTTGCAGCAGGTGCGTTTTGGAACAGCGTTGAAGGATATGGAGATCTCCATTCCAATGGATGTGATGGGAGCGAAGCTACCACGGTTGGCCTTGCAGATGCTGGTGGAAAATGCGATCAAACATACACGGATTTCGACGGAAAATCCACTTGAGATCCATATTGTTTATCTATCAGACGCCAATATCATCAAAGTAAGCAACAATTGGCAGCCACGACAGGGGACAGAGGTGGAAGGTGAAGGATATGGGCTTAATTACTTGGTATCTATGTATGCCCACTATACGTTGGATGGTTTTGACTTTGGAACAGAAGAAGGTCGCTTTTTTGTCAACTTACCCTTGCTAGATCATTAAAATAGCGTAAAGATAAGTCTGTTGAGCACGTGTTCATAGTTTCGATGCGCGTGTTCATACGTTAGAAATACGGGCTCGTCCCTTTCGTGGTGATTCTGTACAATATTTTTAACAAATTTGGCTTCTGATCTAGGAATTTAATTGCAAGATTAACCTAATCTTATTCGGATGAAATGATCTTCAGCTCAATAGCGCTTGACAAGAGAGCTATCAGGAGTAGATGATCACTACAATGCCATTGAAAAACAAACCGGGTGCAACAAATGCATGTATGCTATTGAAAAACAGCACTCAGAAATAATTATTCTAAATGAACAACACTTATACCAAGCTAGCCCTTAGCCTCTTGTTTTCGGCAGGCCTCATGCAATCTTGTTCTGTATTGCAAACTGTAGGTTTACGAAAAAAAGAGACTGTTACCTCTGCGAAAGATTCTACCGCCAAGAAAGATACGACGATTGCCTATGACAAACTGTTTAAAGACGCGCGCGTGGATAGCGGTATGTTTGGTGTGATCCGAAAAGAAAATAATTATTACTTTGAAATTCCATTGAAAAAAATGGGACAGGATATTCTCCTGATCCAAAAATTGTCTTCCGTTCCATTGGCGTTGAATGAAGCTGGTGTAAATAAGGGAATGAATTATGAAAATAAGGTCATTCGATTTACCCTGCGCAAAGAGAAGAAAGAAGTATGGGTTTCGGAGATTAAACCTCAGGTAGAAGTGCCTAAAGCTGATGCGATTGCCGCATCGGTCTACGATAATTATCGCCCTTCTTACATCGAATCATTTAAAGTCGAAAGTTATTCAAAAGACTCCAGTGCCGTGGTGATCAAAGTCAATAAAGTGTTTGACGGATCGGAAAAGAGCTTTACGGATGTTTTCACTTCTTTGGGCTTAGGTACTTCTCCTAAAACCAGTATATCGACCATCGAAGAAATTAAATCGTATTCCAATAATATCGTTGTGAAATCGGTCCTGTCAACAAAAGTAACGGAAGGAAATGAATCGGTGCCGGTTTCATTAGAGGTTACAAGTAACCTTTATGAACTGCCTGAAACGCCGATGGTGGCGCGTTTTGCGGATCCCCGTATTGGCTTTTTTACATCGCCACGTTGGTACTTTAACGATAAGCAACAGGAACTGGATAAAAAAAATCTGGTTAACCGCTGGAGGCTTGAACCGAAAGATGAGGACAAAGCTCGTTACCTGAAAGGTGAATTGGTAGAACCAAAGAAACCTATTGTTTTTTATCTGGATCCGGCCACACCAAAACAATGGCGACAAGCCATCATTGATGGGGTTCACGATTGGCAGGAAGCCTTTGAAGCAGCTGGTTTTAAGAATGCGATTTTGGCAAAACAGCAACCGGATAGTATCAAATTTGATCCAGATGATGCAAATGTATCGTCTATTGTATACGCAGCGTCAGCGCAGGCCAATGCGATGGGGCCATCTGTAGTGGATCCACGCTCCGGAGAAATTTTGGAGGCGGATGTTATCTGGTGGCATAACGTGATGACGATCCTAAATAGCTGGATGCGGATACAAACAGGTATCGTCGATACTTCGGTGCGATCGAATGTATTCTCGGATGAAAAAATGGCTCATGCCATTCGTTTTGTTTCTTCACATGAGATTGGACATACCTTAGGGTTAATGCACAATATGGGTTCGTCGGCAAGTTTTCCGGTAGATTCACTTCGTAGTAAAAGCTTTACCGCAAAAATGGGCGGTACGGCACCATCGATTATGGATTATGCGCGCTTCAACTACGTGGCGCAGCCTGAAGATGGTGTTGAACAGATTACACCCGTGATCGGAACTTATGACAAATATGCTATCGGATGGGCTTACCGTTGGTATGGCAAAACACAGCCTTGGGATGAAATACCGTTGTTGCGTAAAGAAATTGATGCCCATGTGCATGACCCGATATATCATTACGGTGAACAACAAGATTCCAAAAATATTGTCGACCCACGGGCACAGTCCGAAGATCTTGGTGACGATGCAATGAAAGCCGGTGAATATGGGATGAAAAATTTACGTCGCATGATGCCAAATATCATCAACTGGACCACGAATACGGGGGATGACTATTATCGTGCCGGTAAATTATATATGGGCGTCGTTGGTCAATGGTATGCTTACGCTGACCATGTGCTCAATAATATTGGTGGTATTTATCTTGAAAATGCTGTTTTGGGCGACCAAAAAAATGCATATAGTCCAGTACCTAAAGAGAAGCAGGTAGCTGCACTGGAATATTTAAAGAAAAATGTGTTCTATATGCCGGAGTGGTTATTTGTTCCGGAGTTGATGGCGAAAACTTTCCCTTTAAGAGATTCACCTATGGGACCGTTTGAATATGCACCTTATAATCTGCAGCGCGAATTTCAGTATGCCATGCTTTACAAATTGGTCAACGATGAGCGTCTATTGCGTATGGTCGAAATGGAAAACCTCTTTGGCGACAAGAATGCATGGAGTGCTCCTGCATTTTTGGCCTCGGTACGTAAAGAGATTTTCGCAAAAACGGTCAGTGGGCAGGCATTGGATCTTAAAACACGCATGTTGCAACAGAATTACGTAGATGTACTGATGGTCTCTACGAATAAGTCCATGGAGAAATTAAATGCCAAGAAATTAGCTGGTGTCGAACAATTGATTGAGGGAACTCAACCTAATCTGTGCTTGCATCCGCATCATGCAGCTTCTGCTCAAACAGGTTTACGTAATGTACATGTCACAGGAATGATCCGTACATCGGATATGCTGACCTATAAACGTGCTGAACTGTATGAGATTTACCAATTGTTGAAACAGAAACAACGGACAGGAGATGCCACAACAAAGGCACATTATATGGATCTGCAATTGCGTATTGCAAATACACTGGAATTGAACTAATATATTAACATCTATTATATCAACATCTACCAAAATGAATAAGTTTTTAATACCGCTGACCTTTATGTGTGTGCAAATGGCGCATGCACAGGAATCCAAGGAGCTGAAAGGAAAGGTACTGGATGCGGTCACATTAAAGCCAGTCGTGGGGGCGACGGTTGTTGTCGAAAGTTCGGCAGTAGCGGAAGACATTGGCGTACCCAATCAGGTACAACAATCTGCATTGGGATCATTGACTGATGCTTCGGGCGAATTTCGCCTAAAAGTTCCTGGAAACTTAAAATACGTCACCATTAGTTATGTGGGATACCAACGTATTCAGGTTCCAGTATTTCAGGATCACAGAACGATTTTGCTACAACCGAGTGGTGAATCACTGGATGAAGTAATCGTAACAGGGTATACCGACATCAAAAAACGTAAAAATACAACAGCATATAATAAAATCAATGTAGCTGATATCAAACAGACAGGCGTTGCATCTATTGATGAAATGCTTGCTGGTCAGGTAGCAGGTTTACAGTTGAGCAATTTTAATGGTGGTCCAAATAGTGCACCACAGATCCGTATCCGCGGTACAGTATCACTCAATGGTACACAGGACCCATTGTGGGTTATTGATGGATTACCTATAGAAGGAACAGAATTGCCGAATCGGATTGATAAGGATAACCTGAATAGTCTGAATAATCTTCCAATCGCAGGAATCAATCCGGATGATATTGCAGATATCACGGTATTAAAAGATGCGGCAGCAACTTCGATTTATGGTGCACGTGCTGCTAACGGCGTTATTGTGATCACAACAAAAAGAGGTAAATCCGGCCCGGCGAAATTGCAGGTCTCAGCGAATACCTTTGTGACCGAACGTCCCGACTATGCGCAGCTCGATATGATGAACGCCAATGAAAAAGTGGATTTTGAGCTATTAATGGCTAATCGTACCGACTTAAATTACCGCTCAGATAAAGGAGCTATTATGCGCATATTGAGTAATGCGAATGCCTTGGATGCTTACCGTTCCGGTGGACTGGCTGCATTATCTCCGGATGTACAGCAATCCATAAATCAGCTGCGTACGCAGCAAACGGACTGGGGAAAAGAACTCTATCGTCAAGCACTCAATCAACAGTACTCGGCTTCGATTTCTGGTGGAAATGATGGACATCGTTATTATTTGTCCAGTGGATTTTACGATGAAAAAGGAGCAACAAAAGCTGTTGATCTACGTCGTTACTCATTGACGCTAAATAATGATTTCAATATCAACGATCGGTTTAAAGCAGGGATTAATCTCTTGGGGTCGGTATCGAACAGACAGAATCCGATACAGGATAGGGATGCTTTCACCAACCCAAGTTACTATGTCCGTTCGGTAAATCCTTATCTATCTGTTTATGACCAGTCTGGCAAGTATAACTATGATCCGGATATTGAGGGCTTTGAAAAAGATACCTATATTCCATTCAATGCGATAGAGGAACGTGAAAATACGAAATACTCCCTGACCAATAAGGCGTTTAAGGCTATCAGTTATCTGGAATATGCAATTGTACCACAATTATCATTGCGTACTGAATTCGGACTGCAGTTTGATGAAAATGCCACTGAAAAATTTGCAGATCAAGAAAGCTATAATACCCGCAAATTCCGTGCAGCAACACGGTATTATGATACTACGAGCAAAACATATAAATACTTCTTACCAACAGGAGGAACGATTGAAAATACGCATAACAGTATTTTCCAGTACAACTGGAAAACGTACCTCAAGTATACTAAAAGCTGGCAGGATAGACACGAGCTTGAAGTCATGGGAGGAACTGAGTTAAGACGTAGTACGAATAAGATTGTGACTACTAAAGGCTTTGGGTATAACCCAGCGACTTTGACCACACAGAATATTGATTTTCCAAATAGTAATTATCAAAATGATCCACGATTTCGTCAGTATAGCAAGGGATTTATCGAGAATTCGTATGCTTCATTCTACGGAAATGCAACCTATACATTGGATCGTAAGTATAACGTGTATGGTAGTATCCGGTATGACGGATCAAATATGTTTGGCGTAGATCCGCAATATCGCTTCTTGCCGATTTGGTCTTTATCTGGATCCTGGAATGTGCTGGAGGAAGAGTTTATCAAAGGTAAAACAGCTTTGTCTGATCTCCGTGTACGTGCTTCTTATGGTATTCAAGGAAATGTGGACCGGAATACTTATCCTTTCATTGTTGGAAAATATGGTAATACAAATCTTCTTCCGGGAAGTACAGAAGGGACTGTGGTTGTGGATATGCCCGCAAATGATAAATTACGCTGGGAACGCACGCAATCTTACAATGCGGGGATTGACTTGGGCTTATGGAAAAATAGACTGAATATTACCGTTGATTATTACAACCGAAAGAGCACGGATTTAATCAGCTACAGTGCATTGCCGTTGGAAAATGGTTTTCAGAATGTGCAGGTCAACTGGGCGTCTGCTCGAAATCAGGGGGTCGAGTTGACAATATCGAGCCGCCAGATCCAAACAGAAAAATTCTCCTGGTCTACGGATTTTAATATTGCACACAATAACAATAAATTATTGAAAGTCGTGAATAACCCGAAAGCCTATGCGCCAGAGACGCAGGAAGGCCGTCCGATTAATGGTTTATATGTTCTGGAAACCGCTGGGCTGGATAAAGATGGTGTAATGCAATTTAGAAATCTAGATGGATCGGTTTCGAGTTTCGAGGATTTCTATGGTTTATATGATCCTTGGGCAGATTTTTTACCGGGGTATACTTCGCAAACAGACATGACTGCTGCAGAATATCGTTCAAAATTTAAATATAAAGGTAGTAAGGATCCGAAGTTTATTGGCGGTATGACTAATCGTTTCCGCTATGCGAATTTCGACTTGGCGATTTCAGCTGTGTTTAATTTAGAGCGTTGGGTAAGCCGTACACCAACATACAATCCTGCAAAAGTAGACCGTGGACAGAATTATACCAAAGATCTGTTGATGGCTTTGCAAGGAAATAAAGCGTTGCCGGCATTGGGAAGTATCAGTTCGGAATTAAATGAGCGTTGGATGGCCTATGGCTGGATGGAAAGCAATGACCCAATCAATTCATTTAATCAGTATGATATCTGGGCCAAGAAAATGAGTTATGTCCGTATTAATAGCATTCGTCTGGGATATACATTACCAGCGGCACTAAGTAAGAAGATCGGGGCAAGCAATCTACGCGTGAATGTAGAAGGACGGAACCTGTTTGTTTTCGGAGCGAATTACGATGGATATTTTGATCCAGAAACCTATGGTGACTATTATGCCCAACCGATTAGCAAATCTTTTGCTTTTGGTCTTTCGGCAAGTTTTTAATTCTTTAAATTGATTATAAAATGAAGAAGATAGTTTATTTTGGAATGATCATGACAGCTGGTGCATTGGCTTCCTGTGATAAATACTTAGATATACAACCTGTAGGGACAGTTATTCCTGCTTCTGAAAGTGATTTCAGGGGTCTGATGACAAGTAGCTACCTTGGTTTTCCAGCACATAAGTCCTACCTGTCTCTGCGTACCGACGAATTGATTTTGGACGAAAGTTCAACAGATGCAGCAAGAACTAAGGATATCTACCTATGGAATGATCAAAATCCCGATCCGACAACGATTGCCTATCCCTATTTGGCATTTTACAATAGTATCTTCTATACCAATCAGATCATCAGTACGATCGATGAGAAACTGGGAAGCAGTGCAAATGTAGATCAGATCAAAGGTGAAGCTTACCTGATGCGTGCCTATGCGCATTTTGAGCTACTGAATTGCTATAGTGAGGTTTATTCGCCAGGCAATGTAGGCTTGCGTGGAGTTCCGTTGTCGACCAAAATCGACCTGGAACAACGTTTTGTTCCGGCAACCATAGGTGACTCGTATACGCAGGTGCTATCAGATATGGAGAAGGGGACGGCATTGCTTACGGTAGACGATCAGGCCAAAGGCGTAAATTACCGCTTTAGCAAGCGCGGGGCTTACGCAATGGCATCACGTGTTCGCTTGTATCGTGGAGAATGGCAGGCAGCAATAGATGCGGCAAAACAAGCTTTGAAAATAAATGATAAGTTGGTAGATCTCAATGTTGGAGGAAGTTTATTACCCAATGATTTTGAGTCTGCCGAAATCATTATGGCGTTGGAGAAAGTATCTGTTCCGGGGGTACGTACCAGTTCTTTTATTTCATCAGCACTATTGGCGAGTTATCCAGAGGGTGATCTGAGAAAGGGACGTTACTTCCAAAAAAGTGGTGGCGACTATGTATCTCTTAAAGGCGGAGAAAATCGCTTTAATGTCAGCTTTAGAAATGCGGATCTTTATCTGACAATTGCAGAATGCAATGTGCGTTTAGGAAATACGGCGGAAGCGCTAAAATATCTGTCCGCATTGAAGAAAAACAGATTTACGGTCGATGCTTACGCCAAAGAAACAAAAGCTGATGCAAATTTGTCCAAAGAACAATTGCTGGATGCAGTGTTGCTAGAACGTAAACGCGAATTGGCGCTCGAAGGTTTGCGTTGGTACGATTTAAAACGTACAACAAGACCTTCAATAACACATGCGAGTTTTGGTAGAACAGTGACCTTGCAGCAAAACGATCCGCGTTATGTGATCCGTTATCCACAGGAAGCGATCAATAATAATCCAGATCTATTAAAATAAGGTCAATTTTTTTAAATCCTTTATATATTAATCCATTTTCTTTCTTAGGAAATGGATTTTTTATTACATTCAACCCATGGGATGGAATATATTGATTGTCGAAGACGAAGACTGGGCTTTTGTAGGCTTAAAGGAGATGTTGACAGACCTTTATGGGGACAGCACATTGACATTTACCAATACAAAGGAGATCCAGGAAGCGGTGAAGACCATCAATAAGCATCATTTTGATCTGATCTTTATGGATATCCATCTGATGGATGGACTGAGTTTTGAAATATTTAAACAGGTGTCGATTGATGTGCCACTTATTTTTACAACTGCCTATGAACAATATGCATTGGAAGCTTTTCAAAATCAAGGTTATGCCTATCTATTAAAACCTTTCGATGTGGAGGAGCTCGCGCAGATTATGAAACGTCTTGAGCCACTGTTACCCAAAACAGAGCCGCGTCTAAAGCAACGCTTTCTGGTGAAATATGGTAACTTTTTAAAATCCTTGGCGATTGCCGATATTGCCTACTTTATGGCAGAAGATAAAGAACTGTATGCGGTGGAAAAAGAGTCAGGTGTAGCCTATATTATTGAAGATAGTCTGGTCCACTTGGTGACTCAGGTAGATCCATTCGTTTTTTTTCAAATTAATAGAAAATTTCTTGTTCGTATTGATTCCATTCAGTCTATGTTAAAAATAAGTCGGAATAGAATTAAATTGGAACTAATTCCCCAAACTCCAAAGGGAATTGAAGTTATTGTTAGCGAAGAGCGTTCTCCAAATTTTCAGCGCTGGCTGGATCAATAGCAATCTGTTAGTTTGCTTACTATCAGTTTGTTGTCCTGAGTTGTTTATCTAAATGTTTGATTTTCAATAATTTATTTTTTTACAAAAAATGTATAGTAAATTAGTATAGATTGTATTATATTTGCGATCTGATAAAATCTATCAATTTAGTAGATTTTTAAGCACACTATGTTTCGCCATGTTTTTTGGTAAAATAATTACATTGAATTTATTTATTTTCTATATATTTATTATACTTAACTAATTTATTAAATATCCTTAATATGCACTCAACATTCAAATACATTCCTATTGTAGCGGTAGCATTGTCTAGTGCCAGTATGAATAAATTGTATGCACAGCAACGTTCCATCCAGGGGAAAGTTACTGATGCGACCACCGGCCAGGCGCTAGCTGGCGTAAGTGTACGTATATCAGATCAGAATAAGGTGACACTAACTGATGCTAAAGGTGAGTTTACGATTAGCACTTTGGGCAAGGATGCTCCTCTTTTGGATTTTTCATTTATAGGCTACGAATCACAACAACTGAGAGCCACCGGAGGTACTATCTCTTTGGCTTTGAAACCATCAAGTACAGACCTGGAAGAAGTCGTTGTGGTGGCTTATGGTACATCTAAAAGATCTAATATTACTGGTTCAGTGAGTACCGTGAGCAGTAAAGCGATAGAGAACAGACAGGTTTCTAATATCACAAAAGCATTAGAAGGTCAGGTTCCAGGATTACAGTCGGTCGCTTCTTCAGGCCAACCTGGTACCGAGGCGACTATCCGGATCAGAGGGATTGGATCTATCAATGCCTCCAGTGCACCTTTGATCGTATTGGATGGCAACCCCTATGCCGGTGACATCAATTCCATTAATCCGAACGATATACAGTCGATCTCGGTATTAAAGGACGCTGCTTCCAGTGCACTTTACGGTTCTAGGGGGGCTAACGGGGTAATTATTATTACGACCAAATCAGGTATCGCTTCTGATAATACAAAAATTAATTTGAATTTTACTCAAGGCTATTCAACCCGGGCAGTTCGCGATTATGATCAGGTGTCGACCGATGAGTATTTTCAACTCTATTGGGAAGCTCTAAGAAATAAAAATATGTCCAATGGATTATCTGCGGCTCAATCAGCGACAAATGCAAGTAAAACATTGTTGACAGATCTTAATATCAATCCTTATGGTGGTCAGTTTCCACAGCCCGTAGGAGAAGATGGTAAACTTGTTGCGGGAGCAAAGACCCTTTGGGATGATCCCTGGACAGATGTATTACAGCGTACTGGTGTACGTACACAGGCCGACCTTGGATTTAGTGGGGGTGGGGCAAAAAGTACCTATTACATTTCGGGAGGATATCTTAACGATCAAGGGATCGCAATAGAATCGGGATTTAAACGCTACAACTTAAGAGCTAATATTGATAGTAAGGTTAAATCTTGGTTGAATGCAGGGGTGAATATCGGTGGTAGCAGCACGCAGCAGAAATACCCTCAATCCGAGGATAGCAATACGGCTAATATCATCAACTTTACGAGACTGGTTCCATCTTTTTATCCGTATTATGAACGAAATCCGGATGGATCTTTTGTGCTCGATGCCAACGGAAATAAAGTGTATGATTTTGGGGAGTACAGACCAAGTGGCGCAACGCCGCGAAATAATCTGGCAGCTTCTTTACCGCTGGATAAAAATGATATTCGTCGAGAGAATCTTTCTGCGCGGGCTTATTTGGAAGCATTATTTACCAAAAATTTAAAATTAAAATCGACCTACAGTGTTGATTATACGAATGGGAATACACATGATTATACCAATCCAGTCCTGGGAGATGGTGTGAATACTGGAGGTTATGTATATCGCTCAAATGTGCGTACTGTTGCACAGACCTGGAACAATTTATTGACTTACGAAAAACAGTTTGGTTTGCACTATCTTAATGTATTGGCTGGCCAGGAGTATTATGCTTTCAATAGCAGTAATATTAGTGGAAGTAGGGAGCGCTTTGTGATGCCTGATCTTTTTGAACCAGTGGCTGCGTCACAATTAAATGATTTTACTGGATCCAGTGTTGATTATAGATTATTGAGTTTTTTGGGGCGAGTAGAATATAACTACGATAACAAGTATTATCTATCTGGATCCTTAAGAACTGACGGATCTTCTCGATTCGCCCCTGATACCCGTTGGGGTACTTTTTGGTCCTTGGGTGGTTCCTGGAAATTAAAGCAGGAGAACTTTTTGAAAGATAATTCCACGATTAATCAGTTGACTGTGAGGGCGAGCTATGGCGGGCAGGGAAATGATAATCTCGGAACGTATTATGCCTACAAAGGGCTATATACTATTGCTAACAGTTTGGGCAGAGGGGGAACCTATACGGGGAGATTGGCTACTCCGGATTTAAAGTGGGAATCGAATCTCAATCTCAATGTAGGTGTTGACCTGTCTGCATTTGACAACAGGGTATCGTTAACTGTTGAGTATTTTAACCGAAGGAGTAAAGATCTACTGTTCACAATGCCAATGGCATATTCAACAGGGTATACCGGCTATGATGCAAATATTGGCGCTTTGAAAAATACGGGTATCGATGTTGATATCCATACAATTCCTGTTCAGAATGAAAACTTTAGATGGAATCTGGATGTTAATTTTTCGCATTTCAAAAATAAGATCACGGCGCTGCCAAATAACAATAAATCAATTCCGACAGGAAATAAACTCCTGCGTGTAGGCGGTAGTATTTATGACTTCTACTTGCCAGAATGGGCTGGTGTAAATCCTGAAAATGGATTACCTCAATGGTATACAGCTGATAAAGATGGTTATAAGACAGGCGAAAAGACATCGGAATATGGAAAAGCAGGCAATTTTATAGCAGGTAGCTCGCTTCCAGATTTGGTCGGCGGAATTCAGAATAGCTTTACCTACAGAAATTTTGATCTATCAGCCTTGTTGAGTTTCAGCCTTGGCGGTCAAATATTGGATAATGATTATATTCAGATTATGCACAATGGAAGTAATCCAGGACGTGCTTGGTCAAAGGAAATACTTGAACACTGGACACCAGAGAATACGCAAACTGATGTGCCTAAATTGACGACAGATAATCTGAACTGGACTTCATCATCGACACGTTTTTTATACAGTGGTACCTATGCGCGTCTTAAAAATGTCAGTCTGGGGTATAGTCTTTCACCAGCATTAATTAAAAGAATTGGGATAGAAAAGCTCCGCGTTTTTGCGACTGCTGAAAACCTACTGACATTTTATGGCCATCAAGGAATGGACCCTGAACAAACGGTGAATGGAGCTACTTATTTCCGTTATCCAGCGATGCGGACAATTTCTGGTGGCGTTCAGTTTGTTTTTTAATGATGTGTTGTTAAGCTAAAAAATTAAATGAAAATCATGAAACTAAAAATTACATCTATACTTATAGCCTTATCCTTGGCCAATACATCGTGTAAGGATATTTTGGAGACCAGTCCGACTACGTCTGTATCAGAAGAAGAGGTCTTTAAAAATACGGACAATGTCGCAACGGTTATTAATGGTACTTGGAAATATTTGAATGATACCTATTTTACCTATGCTAACCCAGGGTATACAGCGGTAATGCGCACGAGTGATGCCATGGGAAGTGATGTAGCTGTAACGACCAAATATGGCTATCGGGATGCCTATGCATTTACTGAATTAACAAATAATCGGTCCAACCGCGTTAATTCTTTTTGGATCATGTTGTATAAAGTGATTGACAATATGAATAATGTTATCGCAAAAGTGGACAATGCCGCGGGTTCTGTTGAGGCTAAAAATATTTTGAAAGGAAGGGCAAAAGCATTGCGTGCATTTTCTTATCTCAATTTGGCCTCTTTTTATCAGTTTAGCTATTTAAAGGACAAAAATGCTAAGTCCGTTCCAATTTATACAGAACCGAGTACGGCGGCAACACAGGGCCACCCCAGAGCAACCTTGGAAGAAGTGTATAAATTGATATTGAATGATCTTCAGGATAGTGAAAAGCTGTTGGCAACTGTTGTGAGAGATGTCAAATATGATATCAACATTGATGTCGTTAATGGCTTACTGGCGCGTGCTTATCTGCAAACTGGACAATGGAAACTCGCAGCGGAATATGCTGCAAAAGCTGCTAAAAACTATGAACTGATGAGTGCGTCAGATTATCAAACTGGTTTTAATGATTTAGGAAATAAAGAGTGGATTTGGGGACATATGCAAACGAATGAGCAGAGTGTCGCAAGTTACACCTTCCACTACCTGGATGTGTCATCTGCAGGATCTTATTACTATAGTTTTATGGCTGACCCTTATTTTAAAAACTTATTTGACACGAATGATGTTCGTTATACTTTGTTTGAATGGGACAATTTACCTGGTAGAGAGGGATTTCTGCGCTATAAGAAATTTAAATTTAAATCTAATTTAATTGGTGATATTGTATATATGCGGTCAGCCGAGATGGTTTTGATTGAAGCTGAAGGCTATGCGAGAGCAGGAGAAAAAGATAAGGCAATAGCGGCATTGAATAAATTGCGTATAGCTAGAAATGCAAAATTATTTACTGGAAATGATGTTGATCAATTAATTGCAGAAATTCTTATTGAAAGGCGCAAGGAGCTATGGGGAGAAGGATTTGCTTTATCTGATATTCTTCGTACGCAGGGTAAGGTGGCTCGGAAGTCGTATGTTGACGCCGATGGAAAACCTATTCAAGTAGAGATTGTCGGTGCTGATGGTAAACCTAAACTGGTTAATGGTCAAGGTCATCGTGTTATTAAATTTCCTGACGGATCGACTTTTGTCCAAAACAGCTCCTATTACTTATTTTCTATCCCTTACGAAGAGACTTTAAGAAATCCAAATCTCTAGTCTTATTCTTTTGGTTTTCTATTACTCAAAGAAAGCTAGTATGTTTATTTACTGGCTTTCTTTGAGTAATAGTAACAAATTAGACTTATAGGTGGCCATGAATGTTGTACTTTTCCACATTATGTTAATAACTGTGTTGAAAAGCTGTTTAAAAGAAAAGATACTGTTATTAACAGTACTTATTAACATTATGTTGATAACCCTTCTTTTTCTTCGCCTTCTTGCTTTTGTTCAGCCAGATAATATATCCTGTGATTGGAAGGGAAGCACAAAAAAGACTGGCGATAAAAGCAATAATCTTTGTTTCCAAGCCACCGATACTGCCGGTGTGGATGTCATAATTGAGCGATCCAAGTTTATCTCCGAACCTCAAGTTGTCACCGCTTTTGATTTGTTTTAAACTGGCCTCTTTTCTGTCAAAATATAACCAGTTAAAGACACCGCTTCGTTTTTCATACCTTCTGATTTGAATATCGACTTCTTGCTCTGTTTCTTTTTTCAACCGGATGGAAAGCATTTCGGCCTGCGGATAATTTTTGAGACTATAGTGCAGTGCATTGTCCTGAAATTTTTCGTAAGCTAAGGGGATTGGTGTCGGGACAGCTGGCGTTTTAGATGTCGCTTCCTGTTGAAAAAGATTAAATGTAGCGATATACGTCTTTTTGAATCCCGGAAATGCGAATGCTAAACCTGTAATAGCGAAAGCCAGTGCAATAAACAGGCTATAGAAGCCAATCACATTGTGCAGATCGTGATTTAACCGTTTCCATTTAACTTTTGTGTCTACCCAAAAGCTTCTGCGGAGATTTTTTCCCTTCCATTTTTTCGGCCACCACAATACGATCCCGCTCAATAGAATGACAATAAATAGCGCAGTAGACCAACTGACTAAAGCATGACCATATTTTTTTCCCAGCAACAAATTGAGATGGAGTTGTAATACCAGTTGAAAAAACTCTGTCTTTGTGTTTTCAACCTGTTGCACCTTACCTGTATAAGGATTGATGAATACCCTTTTATAATAGCGAAAGTAATTCCAATGGCCAAAGGCTTTCTCATCTGTTTTCATGGCACGAAATACCCAGGTTCGATCTTTCGCGGGATAGAGGTCTACACGGGATATTTTCTGCCCCTCGTCAAGACTATGCTGCGCATTGTGCAGTAAGGTGCTTAATGGGAGTGGGGGCAAGGAGCTATCAACCGGGGCTATAAAATACCTTTCGGGATAAGCCCATAGTTTGAGCTCATCCTGAAAGGTATATATACATCCCGTTATACTTAAAATGAATACAATAATGCCGGTGATTATCCCGAGCCATTTATGCAGCCAAAGTATGCTCGACTTGATCATCTAAAATTTGTAATTGATATTAAAGGAAGCCATCATTCCTTGACCTCTTACGTATTCCTCATTTAGGGCACGGTATTGACTTACAACTGGGTAGTAGTTCTTATTGAAAAGATTTTCAACGCCTAATCCCAATGACCATTGTTTGTTGATCTGATAATTACCATTTAAGTTAAAAAGATCTACTGGTTTAACCGGCCCCTCGCTGTTTTTATATACGCCTTTGTCGTTAGGTAGGAATCTGTCACGAGCCCCGGTATGTACCCAGAATAATTGAAAGGTCAATGGCTTGATCGGGGTATAATAGATATATCCCGTTGCTTTGATCGGAGCGATACGTGAGCCATTGAGGTAGGATTTCGTGCCGTCCTCTTTTTTCGATTTTCCTTCCACATAAGCATAAGTTCCACCCACAGTCAGTTGCGGGCTGATGGTTGCACTTAGGGCTACTTCATATCCATAGACATCTTCAGGAAGTCGTTGTGGCATCAGATAACCACCAATGTCTACAAGTTCCACGCCCATTTTTGAGGTACTATAGTAATAGGAAGCGGATAGTTGGAAAATACTGTAGTTACTGGAAAACCCGATTTCATAGTTATTGGTAATGATAGGATCCGTTTTCAGACTATCCAAGTCGTTGTCGGTTGCCCTGCGGACGATACGTCCGAGTTCGTTGATTGCAAAACCCTGTGAAAAGCTTATAAAGGGATTGAAGAATGCATATTTATTATAGCGAAGGCCGGCATTGAACGTGGCTCCTTTATACGGTATTTCCCCGCCTTTGACAGCAATACTACCTTCATTATTCGGCCCTGTCGCAATGGTGTTGAAATCTTTGATTTTGACGGTTGCATTCTCATAACGGACGCCACCTTTGAAAATTAAATTTTCGAGGAAATCAATCTTTACTTGTGCATAAGGCGCCACGTTGAGCATATTCATATAAGGAATATAGACCCTACCATCCGTTAGGTTTTGATCTGTGACATCATTTAGGAGATCAAGTCCGTAAGTGACATCCGCGTTAGAACCAAATACTTGAAATGGCGTGTTGAGATTGATACGCAATCCTTTTTTCTCGGAGTTGATCTGTGTTTGACCAGGGCCATACCATGCCGATGCTTTTTCAACATAACGATTCATGGATCGAAAGGTATTGTAATAGGCCGATGCAACGAGAGAAGTGGAAGCAAAAAGATTATTTTTTGTATACGTCAGCATCGCATTGTGGTTGTATGGCGTACCGGCAGGTTTGCCGGGATCATCTCCTTTTACTCCGATAGTCGGGGATTGTCCATAGACACCCGTTTGGCTGATGTATCTGTTGTGCTGGTTGCTTCGATAAAAATTATATACAGCGGATAGATTGGAACTGTTATCTAAGGTGTAGCCAAGTTTGAGGAATGCATTGTATTGATAGGTATTTGAAAGACCATCTGTCTGACCGAGCGCCGTTCCATCGCCATCGCGCTGAAGACCGACATAATCTGCCGATCCGCTGACGGTGTAATCCCACTTATTTTTTCGGCCGTACAATGTTTGGGCGGCACGATAGCCCAACGTTCCGGCACCGTTTATAGGATTGAAGGTTGTTCTCAGGCTGGTGATTCCTTGGATAGGAGCTGAATCTTTTGCTGGATTGCGCGTGATGTAGTTGATAATCCCGCCAGCTGAGCCATTTCCATAGATGGAGGTTGCTCCTTTAATAACTTCCACGCGTTCAATAACACTGGGATCAATAGTGCGTAGATCGCGCTGTCCATTCATTAATGGTGTGGATTGTGGGATCCCATCTATTAAAACCAGTACAGATCGCCCGCGTAAAGTCTGACCTGAATTGGTTGCTTTGTTGGTAGCCGTACCCAGTCCTGGAATTGTATTGCCAAGTATTGTTGAAAGATTGGTGCTGATCTGGCTTTGTGCTTCGATCTCTTTTGTTGTTAAAATGGATACTGACGAAGGCACTGTAGAGATACTTTCGGCTTTACGACCAGCGGTAACAATAATCTCGTCTAAAGTCTGTGTTGCATTTAACTGAAATAGGATAGGACCGCTGACCGTATCTAAACTCACCATTTTTTCAAGGGCTGAGTAACCGGTATAGGAAACACGAAATTGAAGTGGGCCATTTGTCGGTACTTTAGCGAGATAAAATTGCCCCTGCTGATTTGAGTAACCAATGTTTTTCCCATTGAGCCTGATATTAGCTTGAGCCACTGGTTGATTTTCTGTATTTTTAACGAGGAGAGATAACTCTTGTGCATGTAACTGAGTCCCGAGAAGGACAAGGCTTCCTGCTGCGAACATCATATATCGTGTTCTATTCTTCATGGTAGTTTATTTAGATCAAATATAAATTGATGCAAATATAGAATATTTAATTTTTCTTCATCTAAAAAACGGCTATTTTTTTCGCTTAATATGCTCATCCAGCGGCTGTCTCATTCACAAAATCTCTGAAGATAAATCGGAATTCAATTTGGAGAGTCTCTCTTTGTCACTATGAATATTAGGGAATAGAGGAATGTTTTGCTATCGCACACGGGCTGTAGCAAAAAATCTATTCGATGTTGTTAAGCTGTTCGTTTTATTTTCTTTATTTTGAGTACATATTTTGTTTACGATTTATTGATATAGGATCGCTATTTTAGCAATTCATATTTCCATAATTAAATAGGTAGATGGCTGCTTCAGATCACAATGATATACGGTTGAAAACGATTTCTTTATTTCTATTATTATTTTTATCCAGTTTGTTATACACGAAAGTTTTAGCTCAAAGCAACCAGAGGCTAAAGTTTGAATCTGTAGAAGCCATGCGTGCATACTTTAAGTATGCTGAAGGAAAGAAAATCATAAGCGGTCACCGCGGGACGATAGAAGATGGTCTTCCTGAAAATTCTATTGCGGCTTTTGAGGCTGTGTTACGTAAAACTCCAGCAATTTTTGAAATAGATCCACGCTATACGAAAGATAGTGTTGTGGTATTACTCCATGATGCAAACTTGGAGCGGGTAACAAATGGGTTCGGTCGGGTGTCGGATTATACATGGGCTGAATTGCGTACACTTCGTCTGAAAGACCATGCTGGAAATATGACTAAATATCCTATAAATACCCTAGATGAAGTGATTGAATGGGCAAAAGGGAAAACCATTTTAAATCTCGATAAGAAAGATCTACCGTTGTCGGCAACCGCAGCTATATTGCGAAAGCATAATGCATATAGCTGGGTTTGGGTAACCGTACATAACGTTGAACAGGCGGCCTACTATTTGGCTCAAAATCCGGATCAGTATATGTCTATGCATATCAAAGATCAGGCAGCCTTAGCTAAATTTAAGGCTTCGGGATTGCCTTATGATCGGATGATCGTCTATATAGGTCCCGAGATCAAAGAGTCGAATGCGGAAATGTATCGCTTTTTTAATGGGAAAGGGGTGATGTGTATGATTTCGTCAGCGCCAACTTATGACAAGTTAACAAAGAAAGAGCAAAGAAAGGAAAAATATAGGGCGATATTCGCCCAGGGTGCATCTATTCTTGAATCTGATTTACCAATGGAGGTGGCAGATGCAATTGATTAATCCAATTCGACGTTATCAGCCAGAAAATTAAAGTATTTTGGTGATTCCTCTTCAAAAATCTCTTTTCCTTCCATCATATAGGCGCGAAGAAGGTATTCTTGTGCAGATTCGGTATTAGCTGTTTCCAGGTAACACTGTCCTAATCGTAGCATGATAAAAGGATTTTCATAAGCATTTTCGATGATATTGCCTTTGGCATTTTCAAAGTGTGGAAGTGCATTTTCGAAGTCATCCTCTAGGAAATAAGCATCCCCAATGGAGGCTTCCAGCCAAAGACTTTCAGCGTGGACATTTTGTGGGCTAGGGATTAAATTGAGCGCCTCAGTCCATACCCTAATTGCTTCGCGAAAGTTCTCGTCATCACAATAAGCATTACCCTCTTCACTCAGCTGGTCGATTTTATCTAATATTTGATCATCCATGGTATTCTTTCTTAATGGTCTTTACGAAGTTAGGAAATAATTGGAGAAAAAAACACCTGAAATCTTAAACTTCAGGTGTTCAAATGGGTAGAAAATACTTTTTTATTTATTCCACCATACTTTGGTGTTGATCACATCATCTCCTTGTTGCGCCAGGGCTGCTTGATAATTTGATCTATTTGTACTTTGTTCTTTCAATGGATACACCAAACGACTTGGTATGGCATCGCCAACTTCGGGATTAAAGGTATAGGTGACGGGTTTGCCATCGATAGTTCCGCTCCAGGTGACATCTCCTTTTTTGATGAGAAATAATGGGTAGCCTGTTCTTCTGATTTCTGACCAAGCTTCTATGCTCTGATTGAAAAGTGCTAAGTATTTTTGGGAAAGCACATGCTCTTTATTAGCAGCTGGCAGTTTGCTGATATAGCTATTAATATCTTCTTGCGATACCCCCCATTTTTCTAGCGAAGCGCGGGTTCCTTTCTCATAATTAGTCTGATCCCAATTGTTATTTTCTGCCAAGAGGAATGCTACTTCAGCGTATTCCAGAAGAACTTCGCCATAGTCAGCCGCGTTGATCGCGTCACTTGGTAAAGATATTTTATCCACAGGGAATAGATTTCCGGCGGCTAAAGGAAGCCCATACGGCTGGCCGAAATAGGCGTTTCCTGAGGATGTTGGTTTTGCGAATTTAGACAAGCGAGGATCTGCAATTTTAAAGGGACCACGTGTACCCTGAAGGGCTTCTATAAGTACATTTGAAACGGCGAAATCTTTTCGGTTGGCTGTCACTGTGGCCCGGAATAGTGGTGCTTCATTGGGTGGAGTTTTAGAATATTTAAATACGGCATTATCGCTGTTAGCGGTAAATACGCCTTTCTTTATCGCATCGGCAATATGCGTTGCTGCCAATGCAGCATCTTTTGCCTTAATGCGATTGGCTATCCGTAACCGTAGTGAATTGGCAAATTTTGCCCAGCTGGCATTGGATCCCTTGTAGATAATATCAGCAGTGCCAAATGTAGTTGCTGTTGTATATTTCGTTAGGGTATCAGCCGCTTGTTGCAGTTCGTTTAGAATATCTTTATAGATTTTTTCCTGATTTGCATACTTAGGCGTTAAGTTGTCTGGGTCCTGTTGCAGGGCTTCAAAATCAGCATCTTTATTTCCGTAAGACTCATAGGGAATATTACCAAAAACATCGGTTAACGATTGAAAAGCATAAGATTTAAGAATTCTTGCAATCGCAATCTGATTCGCATTGGAACCTGCTGTTCCTGCTGCGGCGATGGCCTTAGTCTTTTCATTTGAATTGAGTTTTATAATTTCATTCAGATTATTGAGTGATTTGTAAGTTGCCGTCCAGTAATTATCGGAATAACTCGTTGGTATTTGATAACGCGATTGATCGGTGTATATATTTTGTGCAAAATATTGTGAAAATAATTGTGCTCCACGTAAACTGACCTCTTCGCTTCGTAAGGCATTAATCAATTGCTTTTCGGCCGTTACCAAAATTGTCGGTGTTGTGACGGTGGCGGGACGGTTAGGATCTGTATTTATATCGTTAAATGTAGATTTAGAGCATGATGTAACAATAAGTGAAGCACCGATTACTGAAGCATATAATATAGTTGATATTTTCATTTTTTTTAGAATTTAAGGTTTACATTAAAACCGTAAGTAACAGGAACAGGGATATTACCACCTTCAATACCCTGTACATTACCGCCACTGGAGGTGAATTCAGGATCAATGTATTTACTCTTGGTATAGATATTCCAAAGATTACGGCCATAGACATTGACCCCAATATTTTTAATGACTTTGGCATTGGCTAATTTGAAATTATAACCCAGCGTCACTTCTCTCAGTTTAACATAAGTGGCATCAAAAATGGAAAAAGTGGTCGGACCATTGTACTCATTGCGCGCCCATTGCTGCGCTGTAATATTGGTGGTATTTTGTTGAACGTTCTCAACGGCATATGTACCGTCGCTGTGGAATGTTACATCGCCTTTGACACCATCCAAAATAACACCCGTTTCACGGATATTATTAGCCGCTGTTTTGTCCAGGATGCCTGAATACATACCAACTTTATAGGTTTGGGAGAAAAATTTTCCGCCAACACGACCTGAGACCAAAAATCCTAAGCTAAAGTTCTTGTAGCGGAAGCTATTTTGAAAACCAAAGGTGAAATCAGGAAGAATAGATCCCAGGGGCACCAATTGGGAGGTTTTCATGTAAGTTCCATCCGCCTGAACAACGCGTTGTCCATCTGCTGCATATACAAAGTCATAGCCTAAAAATTGTCCATAGGACTCGCCTTCACGTGCGACTAATTCAACCAACGAATTACTTAAACTTAAGGTATTTACCTGATCGTCTAATTTGATCACTTTGTTTTTGTTTTTGGCCCAGTTAATTGTAGCGTCCCAAGTAAAGTTTTCATTTTTGATTGGCGTACCATTAAGAACAATTTCGAGACCTTTGTTATTAATTTTTCCCGCATTAAATACTTTGCTTGCGTATCCAAAAGACGAAGAAACAGGAACAGGAAGGATTTGATTTCTAGAATTATTGTTGTAGTAGGTTATATCAAATCCTAAGCGATTTTTGAACAATTGCACGTTCAGACCTGTTTCCCAAGAACTGGTAATTTCAGGTTTTAAATTAGCATTTGGTTTAATACTCGGGAGGCCATAGGAAGCTTGCCCTTCATACGATTGCTCGGGTTCATAGACCTTATATAGTTGATAAGGATCTGTGTCATTCCCGACTTGGGCCCATCCTAAGCGTATTTTTCCGAAACTTAGCCAATCCAATTGTTTGAATGCTTCTAATTGACTAAAGACAAAACTACCTGTTAGGGAAGGATATATAAAAGAGTTGTTATCTGTTGGTAATGTTGAAGACCAATCATTACGCACTGTTCCATCTAAGTAAAGCAAATCATTATATCCTAAAGAAAAGCTTCCATAAACAGATGCAATGCGTCTGTGATATTTAAAGTTGTCAATTTTGACTGAATTCGCATTTTTTAGATTGTAATAATTTGGAATAATTAGACCGCCTTGTGTAATAGCATAATCTTGCTTGCGCTGCTGGTCACGAAGATTGGCTCCGATATTTCCAATGAGTGAGAATTTATCCCAGTTTTTTTTTGCTGTAGCTAAAAATTCATAATTATATTCGTTTAGTTTATTGCTTGTCTCTTCATATTGTGAAGTGCTGCGAGAGTATACAGCGATACGGTCCTGAGATTGGAACGAATAAATATCGCCATGTACTTTAGCTCCTAAGGAAAGCCAGCTATTCAAGTCATATTGTAAGCCAATATTTCCATAAAAGCGGTCTCTATTATCTTCCATATAAGACTCGTAAGCAGACCAATAGGGGTTATCGATAAAGCGCGTTGCTTCTGCTGTAGGTGTATTTTGCCATCCAGTACGATTCCATGCTAATGGAGTTCCATCCTCACGTTTATAATTTTCCAATAACTTGTAATCCACTTGTACTGCTCCCCATTGGAATGCCTCGAGGATAATATTTCTGTTGGATGCACCTGTCCATGGGCGGCCTACGGATGCGTTACGGATATAGTTGAAATTAGAATTGATTTTCAATTTGCCCAGCTGCGTTCCTCCCGAAAAGTTAAACGTATTACGACCTAAACTAGAATTTGGAGTTGTTCCTTTTACATTTTTGTTCGTGTAGGAAAATCGGTAATTTGTATTTCCACTATTGCCGGCGATAGCAAAATTATTGGTATTGGCTACACCAGTCCGAAAGAAATAACTGACATCATTTTTGGGATAAAGCCATGGCGACGGATTCAGGTAATTGGATTCGTCTTCAGGGTTTAAATTATACCACTGTAAGACAGGTGTACCATCGAGTTTAGGACCCCAGCTTTCATCTGCAGCATAATCTACGATTTTGTAGTCTGTACCATTGATATTTTGCGTTTGAAAAGCAGTAGAGTAACCCTGACCGTATAAATGTTGTCTTTTTGGAAGTCGGACAATATTCTCAAAATCAACACCAGTGTTTAACGAAATATCTATCTTTTCCCCCTTTGAGGCGCGCTTTGTGGTAATTAATATAACACCATTAGCGGCTCTCGAACCATACAGGGCAGCAGCCGACGGACCTTTTAATACGGAGATGTTATCGATATCGTCAGGATTGATATCTTGTATCATATTACCGACGTCTTTGCCTGCGCTTCCGTTTATGGTAGATGAGGAGTTTAAATCGGTGTTATCAATTGGAGTACCATCAACAACATACAACGGTTGGTTATTTCCCGCAATTGAATTGATACCCCGAAGCAAAACGTGGGAGGATCCCCCCATATTGCCTCCCGACGTAGTCACTTGAAGACCTGCTACTTTCCCGGAAAGCGCACTGAGCGCGTTAGTGGGACGTGTTTGAAGTTCAACAGATTTGACTTCTTGGACCGCATATCCTAATGATTTCTTTTCGCGCGAAATACCCAAGGCTGTTACAACGACTTCATCCAATTGGGAACTCGTTGGTGAAAGCTGGATTGTTGTAAGTCCGCCGGAATTGGTTTGGACAGTTTTGGAATCAAAACCAATATATTGAACCTGGATACTGATGGTATTACCACTTGATGGTAATTCGAAAAGGCCATTTGCATCCGTTTGCACCTGTTTTTTGCTTATTATTTCTGTAATCGTTGCACCTTGAATAGGGCTGTTGTTGTTGTCGACAACTTTTCCTTTTATGGTGGATTGAGCGTATAGCGTGCCCGTGCTTAAGCAAAGCGCTGCCAGTACGACAAAATCTATGTTGTTTTTTGCCATATAAATTTTAGTGATAATGTGTGGATCTTTTTGTTTGTGGTTATAGGAGATCGTTTGAATCGAACTGAAAAACATCTCCTAGAAGCATTCGTTTTACAGGTATATGTATTGCACTGATTTTCATGTGTTAAAAAATGTTAATGCAAATATATAAAATCTACCTAATAACTATACTTTATTTTTTGTTTTTTTGTAATTATGATGTCAGAATGCCCATGATAATCTTATTGGCTAGATAGGACGACCGTTTTTATCGCAATGGAATACTGAGTGGATATCTTTTTCATAAAATAACTTATTGGAATTCTGCTTATAATACAAATGGAATACCAGTAAAGCACCTTAGTCGTATAGATACAGTATGGATTAAGTATGCATAAAGTATGAATGAAGTATCGCTATGGGGGTATATAAGTTCATATTTAGCCGGTACCTTATTGTTGCTGTAAACGTCTTTATAAGGTGAAGGCCATGGGGAATCCATACAACAATATAGTTGAAGAGGGAGTTTCCTTGCGGATTAACAAGAATAGGATGAAGGTATGAAATGAAACAGGGTATCTCGTTTATGGATACCCTGTTTTTATTTAACGGTCAATGTTTACTTTATAAATTGTTTCGGCTTCATCATCATCAAATTGCCGGATTTGCGCGATGAGTTTTTGTTTCATTTTAGTGACTACGCGCTGATAGCTTGGGTCCTTATAAACGTTTCGAAGCTCATTCGGATCTTTTTCAAGATCGAAAAGCTCCCAGCTTTCGACCCGTTTATAATAACGGATAAGTTTATAACGGTCGTCCCTAACGCCAAAATGAGGACTTACGGCATGCTCTCCATTTTCAAAATAATGATAATATAGATCTTTGCGGTGCTCTTCTTTTGTGTTTTTTAGGACATGGACAAAGGATTTTCCCTGCATATCAACAGGTTTTTTGACTGCTGCCAACTCGAGTAGGGTGGGAGCGATATCAGCATTCACCAATTTTGCTTCGATTTTTGTCGCAGGTTTAATCATTGGGGGATAACGCATTAACATCGGTGTCCGGAATGACTCTTCGTACATCCATCGTTTATCAAACCAACCGTGTTCGCCCATATAGAATCCCTGATCCGAAAGATAGATCACGATGGTATTTTGGCGGAGAGATTTCTGATCCAGGTAGTCCAATACTTTACCTATATTGCGATCCATAGATTGAGCGGTATTGAGATAATCGATCATATAGCGTTTGAACTTCCACTCGGCAAGCTGTTTGCCTGTTAGCTTGCCTTGTTGCAGTTGTTCATAAATTGGACGATAATAGGCGATATACTTGTTTTTCTGATCTTGGTCCATTCGTTTGAAATTACCGTCATTCATCATTTCTTCTAATGAGTTGAACATTTTGAGATCATAACCCATCTTCATATCCTTATCGATTGACATTTCCTGTAACGCGGCGGCCTGTCTGCTTTGGTAGTTATCATAAAATGTTGATGGTAGGGTAAAATTCACGGTATCATAGGTTCCGAAGTCTTTTGGGTCGGGCATCCATGTGCGGTGTGTCGCCTTATGACCGATGACCAGACAGAAGGGTTTGTTTGAATCTAAGGTGTCCAGCCAATTGATGGATTTTTCTGTCACGATATCTGATACATAGCCTTCAGCGCGCTTGCGCCCTTGTTTGCTGATGAAATCTGGATTGAAATACGTGCCTTGACCCACCAGGATATCATAATAATTAAATCCCTGAAGCTTTTCTCCTAAATGAATTTTGCCCACCCAAGCTGTTTGGTAGCCCACCTGTTGTAACTGTTTGACGAATAAATCCTGATTGAAATCAAATTCAGAAGTTTCATTGTCCTTAAATCCATTCTTGTGGCTATACTTGCCTGTTAGTAGCGTGGCTCTGGCTGGACCACAAATGGAGTTGTTCACATATGCATGGTTGAAAATTGCCCCTTCAGTCGCAATACGATCAATTTGAGGCGTTTTAGCATACCTGGAGCCATAGGCACTAATGGTTTGATAGGCATGGTCGTCTGATATAATAATGATGATGTTGGGACTTTTCTGCGCTGAAGAGTATGTATAGATCAACAGCATAAATAATGTGAATAATAGCGTTCTCAGTTTCATTTACAGATTTATAGCGGTTCAGATTAAATCATAAAGTTAACGATTATTATGTATTACATAAAATAGTTTAATAAAAAACATATCCTAAATGGAGATCGTTACATATTTGCACTTACTTCCTAAAACCGAAGCAGAAGGTAATTTATCCAACAGATTTCTTATATAGAAAAAGTCTTTGATAATGATTGTCCAAATGCTTGCGCATTGCATTGCGAAAAACTTCTGCATTGCCGACCTTTAATATGTCTACTAAGCCTCGATGCGAGATAAAGGTTTTTGATTCACTCGGACTGGTTAACAGGCCACTAATATGTACATATTGAAAAACAGGCAATAACATATTCTGGAAATCTTTGAGAATAGTGTTTCCGGTTATTTCATAAAGCTTTCCATGGAAGGCAACTTCTGTTTCAATATCAAAAATTGTATTGTCTGAATTGACAGGCTCTTTTGCGACAATAGCTTCCAGCTCTTTGATATCTTTTTCCTGTATATGTTCAAATAATATATCTGCCATACCTACTTCCAATACCATACGCATTTCAAAAAGATCTTGTAAGGTCTTATTTTCCATAATCGTCGGATAGAGCGATTTCCGTAGAGGTTTTATAAGATCAGGACTTGTAAGCACTGCTCCTCGATGTTTCTTCGATTCAATTAAGCCTACCATGCGTAATCTCAGCATTGCCTCGCGAACAACCGTGCGGCTTACGCCCAGTGTTTCTGCTAATTCGATTTCTTTGGGTAACGCGTCCCCAACCTTCAGACCTTGATTGACAAACAGATTGATGATTTCTTTCTCTGCACGGTCTACTAAAGAAGAGGTATCGAGGGTGTTAAGATGTTCTATTAGCGAAGAGTTTGATTCCATATATATTTTCATGGCGCATTGGGCACCTTTAGACAAAGATAATTAATAAAAATCAATAATATGTATTACATAATTATATTAAAATTTGCTTTTCATATTTTTTAATCTATATATTTGCATATATGTAATACTTAATACAAAAACCAATATGTATTCAAACCTAAAATTACGATCCCTTTTAGCCTTGTCTATATTGACAGGTAATCTGCTCTTGGCGCAAGCACAGGACCATGCGGTAAAAGGGAGAATCACTGATGCCAAGACAGGGGAACTTTTGGGGAAAGTCACTGTTAAAGTCAAAGGAACAAATCAATCCTTACAGACAAATGCTGATGGAACGTTCGCTGTTAGCACAAATCCTAACACGGTCTTAATAATTACATCAACAGGGTATAAGCCCTTTGAAGTGAAAGTTGGGCAAACAAACTTACTGGATATCAAATTAGAGCCCAGTACGGAGCAGATGGACGAAGTCGTCGTGGTGGGCTATGGTAAAATAAAAAAATCCAATTTGACCGGTTCCGTAAGTAGGCTCGACAAGAAGGTGCTAGAGACTGGCGTTCGTTCCAATCCTGCCTCTGCTTTAGCCGGTACCGTACCCGGTATCAGAGTGCAACAAACTTCCGGAAGACCCGGGGCTGTTCCTAAGATTGTCTTACGTGGTGGGACAGATTATGATGGTAGCGGTACTCCTTTGGTTATCGTCGATGGTATCATTAGGGATGGATTTAATGATATCAACCAAAATGACATAGAATCAATAGATGTGCTCAAAGATGCCTCGGCTACTGCCATCTATGGCGCAAGAGCTTCCAATGGCGTAATTCTCATAACAACAAAACGTGGAAAAGAAGGCGTGTCCAATATCGTTGTTCAGTCGAAAATCGGTATCAATAAACTGAATAATCCTTTTAATTTCCTAAACGCCAAAGATTATTTATACTGGTCAAGAAAAGGGGTGCAAACTTCTGGAATCTACCAGCCAAATCAGTTGAATCAGTTGTCAGCTGTGGGACCTTTTGGAACAGGCAACAAGTTTAAGGATGATCAGGGAAATTATCTTGATGGTAATGTCAGCAGTAACGCTGTGTGGAGCACAATGTATCTGGATGATAGTAATCGTGAATTGTTGCAGCAGGGATGGCAGACCATGAATGATCCCATAACAGGTAAAGAATTGATTTTTAAAGATTTTGATTATGAAGATTATGCGTTACGGAATAATAGTCTAACGCAGGATTACAATGTTGCTTTACAGGGGGGAACACAAAAGGGAAGTTACTATGCCAGTGTAGGAAAATATAATGAGAAAGGATTGCCCATCAATACTTTTTATGACCGGACCACCTTTGTTTTAAATGGCGACTACAAAATCAAACCTTGGTTGCAGTCTAATTCGAACGTGAACTTCTCCTACACCAAATGGAGAGACGCAATCAACGGTGAAGCGAATTATATGACCAGGGCCCTGGGGGCGCCACCAACAATGCGCGGTACCAATATGAATGGAGACCTGTTGGTGGGACGTGATTGGCAGGATGGTAACCCGCTCGTCAATGATGACAAATTTATTCGTAAGAATATCAATCAAAAACTAACCTTGGGGCAGGCTTTCACAGTAGATTTTTTGGATAATCTGAGCTTAAGGGTCAGCGGCAACTGGTTTTTTAATCAAGAAACGAATGAGTCGTTTAACCGCGATTATCTGGCAAGCCCCGGGAATTACGTTAGAACTCGTAATTCGGGCGCATCTTATTACAAAAACTTTAATCAAACCTACAATGCTGTATTGAACTACAATACAAGCATTGGTGAAGACCACCATATTAACGCGATGTTGGGTTCTGAATTTTTTGATTCCTATCGCACAAGTTTCTCCGCTTCAGGGACTGGCGCACCCACAGATGATTTTATGGATTTGGGATTGACCAGTCCGGACGCGAATAAGCGAAGTATTGATTCTTATCATGATCGTCAGCGTATTACCTCTTTTTTTGGCCGTGTCAATTATGATTATCAACAAAAATACCTGATGACATTAACCGCGCGACGCGATGGGTATTCCACCCTTTTGAATAACCGCTGGGGAACATTTCCGGGAATTTCTGTCGGCTGGAATTTGCATAATGAAGAATTTCTTAAAGATTATATTGGTTCGGGCAACTCCATCAATACGTTGAAATTAAAAGCGAGCTATGGTGAAAATGGTAACGTCGATGCTGTATTCAAAGGTCAGACAACAAGAGATTCGTATATTTTACAAGGTGCTTATGGAAGTTCAAAATATGATGGTGCGGTAGGTTATACAATGACATCCCTGTCCATTCCCAATCTGAAATGGGAAAGCTTGAAAACTAAGGAGATTGGTTTGGAAACCAGATTGTTTAACCGTTTGGATCTGAGCTTAGCTTATTACCATAGAACAACAAAGGATAAAATTGCGACATTGACCCTGCCGCAATCGGCAGGGTTCCGGACAATTCGAACCAATAATGGAGATATGTCCAATCAAGGTGTGGAGGTGGATTTAAATTACCAAATACTACGCAACAAAGACTGGAATTTGAGCTTTAACTGGAATACCGCGTATAATAAAAATAAAGTACTAAAACTTCCTTACAATGGTGTGGCTAATAATCGTCAGGGAGGTATCCAGGTTTACGATCCCGGTTCAAAGGAATTGATTTGGGTGGGTGGAACCCAGGAAGGTCAAGATCCAAACGTTGCCTATGCTTACGAAGCTGTTGGAATCATTCGGAGCCAGGCAGACTTAGACCGGTATGCTGGTCAATTGAAAGATTTGATCGGTGCGAGAACACTGGTTCATCCGGATGCTTTTAATGCTCTATCGGAGGATCAGAAGAAATTGTATTATCCGCTTGCTTTGGGCGATGTCATGTGGAAAGATGTCAATGGCGATGGAATAATCAATTCGTATGACCGTGTATATATGGGCAATACTGTACCGCGTTGGACAGGAGGTTTTGGAGCAACACTAAGCTACAAGGACTTTAGCCTATATACACGATTGGATTATGCGTTAGGTTTTGTTGCTTATGATGGACCTAGAGCTTGGTTTTTGGGCATGATGCAAGGCACCTTTAATACAACAGATGCAGTTTTCGATACTTGGACTACGGAAAATCCAAATGCGAAGTACCCAACCTACTATTGGGCAGATCAACTGTTCAAGAACAACACCAGCCGTGAAAGCAGTATGTTTTATAATAAGGGCGATTATCTGGCATTACGTGAGATTTCTTTAGGATACAAACTGCCGAATGCGATTGCGCAAAGAATCAAAATGGAGGGAATGCGGGTTTCACTAACAGGTCAAAATCTCCATTATTGGACAAAAAATACACTGTTCTCAGCTGAAAGCGGTAGAGTAGACCAAAACAGCGGTGGATATCCGCTCCCTAAGACGTTTATTTTTAGCCTTCAATTAACCTTTTAATCGTTAAATTATGAAAAAGATATTTGTTTATTGCTGTGTTATCATAGCGGCATTTACATCTTGCAAAGAAATTGATCTGGAAATTACGCCGGAAGACTATTTTGCAAGTGGAAGTTTCTGGAAAAGTAATGATCAAGTTGCCGGCGCGATGCTGGGGCTACATAGTCAATTGCGTAGTCAACAGCAGAACTTATGGAGCCTGGGCGAACTGCGGGCTGGAACATTAAGGGATGGTACCAGTTTTACCGGAACCGCATCCCTGAACTCGGCGGGGATAATTACGCAGGATATTCGGGAAAGTGCACCAGGTATAAGCGGATGGGCGGGCTTGTACGGCACCATATTCCAGGTCAATAATTTTATCTACCAAGTCGAGAAAGCGGATTATTTGACCGACGCTCAAAAAGGGTATTACTTGGGGCAGGCTTATGGGCTGCGTGCATTTTACTATTTTTATCTGTTCAGAACCTATGGACGGGTACCATTAGTGACGGAACCTCAAGCTGCGGTAAATACGCCAACTTCAGCCGACCAGGCCTATAAAGCGAGAACTGATACCGAAAAAGAAACTTTTGATTTTATCAAATCAGAGATAGATAAATCTGAGAAATCATTTTCAGGGAATTACGAGACAAAAAATCAGAAAGCGCAATGGTCCTTGGCGGCAACAAAGATGTTGAAAACGGAGGTTTATCTATGGTCCGCAAAAGTGAACATAGATGGACAATCTCCAAAAAATACCAACTCCGATTTGCAGTTGGCGAAAGCTGCCGTAGAAGAGGTAATTCCTAAATATAATCTGGTCAATAATTTTGCTGAACAGTTTAAGTCTGCTAGTATGCCAACGATGAAAGGGAATGCTGAAATGATTTTTGTCATCCGCTATTTGAATGGTGAGTCTACTTCCTTTTTTAATAATTTTATTTATGCTGCAAGTGATGATATTACTGGGTATATGGATGATAACGGCCAAGTGATTCCTAAAGATCCACTGCAAACGGGATCTACGGGATTGATCCGTTATGAATATAAAATGGATTTGTACAGATTATATGAAAAAAAGGACAACAGAGCCAATGCTACTTTTTTAAATTTTAATAAAGGAAACACATCCGCTGTTGTCTTTAGAAAGTTCCTGGGTACCTTAATTGATGGGGTACGTAACTATTCGGATGACTATCCTATTTATCGTGCGGCAGAAGCGTATTTATTATTGGCAGAGATCAAGAATAAATTGGGTGCGGATCCCACCGCTGAAATTATGGCTGTTCGGAACCGTGCGTATGGCGGGCAAGCTCCGTTGTTTAACAATGGAAGCTTTGAAGCGAATGAGATCGCAATTTTCTACGAGCGTACAAAGGAGTTTGTGTCGGAAGGTAAGCGATGGTTTGATTTAAGAAGAATGCAGGATGGAAATGGGCTGCCACTGTTGTTTCGTAAAAATCTGAATCTGGTTGGAGTTTTGGATAACAATGATGCACAGAAACATAAAATTTTGTGGCCGATCGATTTACAGACTTTAACAGAAGATCCTCAATTAAATGATCAGCAAAACCCTGGATATAAAGGAACTTAATTCAATAATGGCCTATCTCAATTTTAAACAGGTAAATTGAACGCGGGTGTTTTTAACTATTCACATAAATTATCATATGCTAAATCAAAAAATATCGGGATTAATTGCTGCGCCATTTACTCCTTTTGACGAAAACGGTGAGCTGAATCTCGAATTGATTCCATCCTATTATGAGATGCTAAAGCGAAATAGGGTGTCGGGTGCCTTTATTTGTGGCTCGACCGGAGAGGGCGTATCGCTGACATTTGACGAAAAAGTTGCGGTAATGACCGCTTGGGCCAAACTGACAAAGGACGATCCGGCGTTTACATTAATGATGCTCCTGGGGGGAACGAATATCAAAGAATGTAAACAGCTGGCTGAGCTTGCCGAGCAGGCAGGAGTCGATGTTGTTTCTTTTACGTCACCGTCATATTTTAAACCTGCGAATGTAGATCAGTTGGCAAAGTGTTGTATGGAAATCGCCCGTGCTGCTCCGAATACGGCTTTCTATTATTATCATATTCCGGTATTGACCGGCGGAAATTTTCAGATGATCGAATTATTGAAAAAAGTGGATGGAGTAATACCCAATTTTAGGGGGATTAAATATACACATGAAGATTTTATGGACTTTCTGAGCTGCATGAATTATGCTGAACGCAAATATGACATGCTCTGGGGAAGAGATGAAAATATGCTGTCCGCTTTGGTATTGGGTAATATTGGCGCGGTCGGGAGTACCTATAATTATGCAGCTCCTTTATACCTGGACTTGATCGAAGCGTATAATGAAGGGGATTTGGAAAAGGCCAATACCTTGCAGCAACAATCAATTGATATGATTGCATTGTTGGGTAAGTATGGTGGTATCGCGGTGGGAAAGGCGTATATGAAATTAATTGGTTTAAATTGTGGCGAATTTAGATTGCCTGTTAAAAATATGCCTGGGGAACAAGTTGAGGCTTTTAAGGCTGACGTAAATAAAGTCGGTTTTCAGGATTTTTGCATGCAATAATGCAAATCAGAATTTCACCATGGGAATATATGCTTCCCATGGTGAAATTACAAGGAATGGCTAACGAGATATTCGAGAATAAATAATTATGACAAAACAAAATTGGATGGGAATCGTCGTGGGAATACTCTTTGCAAGTAGTGTTAATGGACAGGTAGGCCGTTTGGAATGGCGTAATTCCATTGAATTGCCGATGATGCAAAATGGAAAGCCTTCCATTGGGGTTGCCGGTCCAATTGCTGGTCTCTCCAACGGTTATTTACTCATTGGTGGTGGGGCTAATTTTCCGGATTTGCCGCCTTGGGAAGGTGGAGCAAAAGAAATCCAAAGGGAGCTGTTTGTTTATTCAAAAAAAGGCAAGACAGTTCATTTGCTTGCACGTGATACGCTAGCGGAGGCTGTTGCCTATGCTGCCAGTTTATGTTTACCAAATGGACTGTGCGTCATTGGCGGGGAGACCCAAGAAGGAAAAACAAATGCCTGTCACTTAATTAACTTTGATAAGGATACAGGGAAAATCACAGCACTGCGTTATCCAGATCTTCCATCGCCCCTGTCCAACATGGGAGCGGTCTGCATCGAAAATAAAATTTTTATTGTGGGCGGTGAATTTCAGGATGCGGTATCAGATCAAATCCTGCAACTTGATCTGAACAATCTCGCTCAGGGATGGATACAGGTCGGAACACTGCCATATGCGGCTTCACATTTGCAATTGCTTGCGGACAAATCGCACAATCTATTTGTCGTTGGGGGACGAAAGGCTAATAAGGATACTGCCTCTACATTGTATCAAACGGTACTGAAATCTTCGGATGGAGGAAAGCACTGGGAAAAGCTAACAGAAATCCCTTTTAAGGCCGCTGCTGCTGTCGCCTGTATTTTGCCGGATGATGGATTATGGCTGCTCAGCGCAGACCGTGGAACTACTTTTCATCGTGTTGAGACTTTAATCTTTGAAGCCAAGCGCGCATCTGATCAACAGGAAGCAAAACAGTTGATCGAGGTTAAGAATCAGCTGCAGCGCAATCACCCCGGATTTGGACGGGAGATCTGGCGTTATGATCTGAGCTATGAAAAATGGAAGAAGACCGGGGAGCTTCCTTCCAATGCTCCGGTGACAACAACAGCTGTTGTATGGGATGATATGATTGTCTTACCGAGTGGTGAAGTTAAAGCTGGTGTTCGATCCCCAAAGATTTTACTGGCTACATTTTTAAAGTGATCGGATAAAAAACAGAATATAGACCAATATGATATCTTCCTTACAAAATAAATCTTTTTATCCCTGGCTCGTTGTAGCCCTACTTTGGGGGGTAGCCCTATTGAATTACATGGATCGTCAAATGCTGTCGACCATGCGGGATGCCATGCAAATTGATATCCCCGTATTGCAAAGTGCCGAAACTTTTGGTGTGTTAATGGCAGTTTTTCTTTATATCTATGGCATCATGAGTCCTATAGCGGGCATTGTTGCTGATCGTAGCAATAGAAAATGGCTGATCGTAGGAAGTTTGTTTGTCTGGTCTGCAGTAACTTATGGAATGGGGATGGCAAATGACTATCCTACATTACTGGTATTAAGGGCTATTATGGGATTTAGTGAAGCCTTATATATTCCTACTGCGCTTTCGTTGATCGCAGATTATCATACGGGGAAAAACCGTTCACTTGCCATTGGTCTGCATATGACAGGATTATATACTGGTCAGGCATTGGGGGGCTTTGGAGCTACATTGGCTGCGACGAAGGGATGGCATACTGCGTTTCATTGGTTTGGAATTATAGGAATTTGCTATGCCTTGGTTCTCGCGTTGTTACTCGTGGAAAAAAAGAATGAACCCGCTTCGGAAGAGGTAAATTTGAAAGGCCAATTGTCGCTGCATAAAAGTCTGTTACTAATCTTCTCCAATGTGGCATTTTGGATTCTATTGTTTTATTTCGCCGCGCCAAGTTTGCCGGGATGGGCCATAAAAAATTGGCTGCCGACTTTATTTGCGGACAGTCTGGGTATACCAATGGCCAGTGCAGGTCCTTTATCGACGATTACGATTGCGATATCATCCTTTATCGGCGTAATTGTAGGTGGAATAGTGAGTGACCGATGGGTGCAAAAGCATATTCGGGGCCGCATCTATACCAGCGCTATTGGTCTTGGGTTAACCATCCCCGCTTTGGTGCTTTTGGGTGTCGGGCAGACACTGCCCGCCGTATTGGGGGCCGCAATTTGTTTTGGAATTGGTTTCGGGATATTCGATGCAAACAATATGCCTATTCTTTGTCAGATCGTGCCGAACAACTTGCGCGCAACAGCTTATGGGTTCATGAATATGGTAGGTGTATTTGCCGGTGCCGCTATAACCCAATGGTTGGGCAAGTTTAAAGATGAAGGGCACTTTGGACTGGGGTTCGCGGTGCTAGGCGGAGCAGTATTAATCGCTCTTTTATTGCAGCTACTATTGCTGAAACCGAAAGAGACGGAGGAATAATGATTTCCTTAATATATCAGGCAATGAAGATGAAATCTATAATTGGGTCGATCGCCAATCGCATGCTGAAAAAGCTGATGTTTTTTATAAGTTTGATTGTCCCTTTTTCAACCTCTCTGGGACAAGCACCTATTAAGGTCGCTTGTATCGGTAACTCCGTAACCTTTGGCTATGGTCTTGCTCATCCGGCACAGGATTCTTATCCCGTTCAACTTCAAGCCTTGCTGGGCCAGGAGTTTGAGGTACGTAATTTTGGTCATTCGGGGGCTACACTATTGCGTAAAGGGCATAGACCGTATGATAAAACGCCTGAATACCGAAAGGCATTGGCTTTTAAACCCGATGTTACCATTATCCACCTGGGGCTCAATGATACGGATCCAAGAAATTGGCCCAATTACAGAAATTCATTTTCATCGGATTATGCAGCATTGATTGACTCCATACGGGCGGTCAACCGAGACATGCAGATTTATATATGTCGGTTGACACCGATTTTTAGTGGCCATCCGCGTTTTCTATCTGGGACACGTGCGTGGTATGATCAAATTCAGGCACTTTTACCACAGATAGCGGCGAGTAATCAGGTGGGATTGATTGATCTTCATACGCCGCTCCATACTCGAATTGATCTGTTTGATGACTATTTACATCCAAATCGACAAGGGGCAGCAATAATCGCAAGACAGGTAGCTAATATATTACGCCCCCTTAAACAGGACTTGCAAGTGGCTGAAACGCTCGGTTCGGATATGGTACTCCAACGTGACTGGGAAAATAGTATTCATGGTAAGGGAACTGCAGCAGCTGAGGTAAAAATTGTATTTAATAAAAAGACTTTTAAGACCATCGTGCATCCTGATGGCTTTTGGGTAATCAAACTTCCCAAGATGAGGGCCGGGGGGCCTTACAATATCCTGATATACTCGGGTAATAAAAAAATCGAATTAAAAAATATCCTCTTTGGAGATGTATATCTCGCTTCCGGACAATCGAACATGGCTTTTGAACTTCGTAGAGCCACAAAAGGTGAGCAGTTAATCAAAGATGCAGCTGGCTTAAAGAATCTGCGTCTTTTTAAATGCCGTAATTTAGCTGAAACCAACGCGGTTGCCTGGGATACCGCTACCTTAAAAAAAGTCAACGACTTACTGTATTTTGATGGTGCTTGGGCTGTGCCTACATCAGATGAAGCGGCAGGGTTTTCCGCCGTAGCCTATTCTTTCGCTGAACAGATCGCTAGAGAACAACATATACCTATTGGCATTATTGATTTATCTGTTGGTGGATCTAATACGGAATCATGGATTGACCGCAAGTCTTTAGAAAACGACGATCTGTTGGCTTCTTATATCCACAACTGGCGGAAATCAGATTTTTTGCAGGACTTTTGTCGGGAGCGCGCCAGTCAAAATTTGTTTCATTCAACAATAAGGAACCAACGCCACCCTTATCAGCCGGCCTACAATTTTGAAGCAGGAGTCAATAAATGGCTGGATACAGGTTTGAAAGCGATACTTTGGTATCAAGGTGAAAGTAATACCCATAACATGGAACTTCATGAGCGTCTTTTCAAAACATTGGTGTCTTCCTGGCGAAAAAATTTCAATCAGCATCTGCCTTTCTATTTTGTTCAGCTGACGAGTTTGGATAGACCTTCATGGGGTGACTTTAGAAACTCGCAACGCTTATTGGAGAAACAGATTGAAGATACCCATATGGCAGTAACATTTGATCTCGGTGATTCTTTGGATGTACATCCGCACGAAAAGTTATTGGTAGGCCAGCGTCTGGCCAACTTGGTGAGTAAATATGTATATGGAGCATCGTTGAATGCGAATCATCCGGAGCCCGTAAGATGCAAGGTCCAAGCGGATAAGCTGTTATTGACATTCGATCATTGTGCCCGATTAAAAGTAAAGGGCAACGGCCCTCTAAAAGGTTTTCAATTGGTGGACAATAGGGGCAGAATATTCGAAGCTAACGCTAGTATCGTATCGGAAAATGTCGTCGAGATCCGAAAACCAACGGTAGATCTGATCAGACTGCTGTATGGATACGAACCTTTCAGCCGGGCAAATCTTCAGAATGAAATTGGTATACCAGTGTCCACCTTTGATTTGAGAATAAAGTAAACCTAAACGAATTGATGTAAAAACTGGAAAAGATGAAACAGACAAATATAAAAGATACAACAGAAATACTAGATGCTGCTTATTTGAAAGAATTGGAAGTCTTTTATAGCGATAAGCTTTTAGAAGATACCCTTCCATTTTGGTTTCCTCGATCAATTGACCATGAATGTGGTGGCTATCTATTCATGCGGGATCAGGAGGGTACCTTGATTGATACCGATAAGGCTGTATGGATACAGGGCCGGGCATGCTGGTTGCTGGCTACACTTTACAATACGGTTGAACAAAAAGAAGAATGGTTGGAAGCCGCTCGCATTGGTTATGAATTTCTGAAGAAATATTGTTTTGATGCAAATGGCAAAATGTATTTTCATGTAGACCGTCAGGGAAATCCAATTCGTATGCGTCGTTATTTTTTCTCCGAGACATTTGCGGCCATAGCATTTGCTGCCTATGCAAAAGCAGCCGGGGATCTGAATATTGCGGCAGAAGCTCGACATCTATTTGGTATATGCATAGACTATGCAAATGGTGCAAAATTGATCGAGCCAAAATATGAACCAACTAGACCAATGAAGGGAATAGGCGTACCGATGATTATGATCAACACGGCACAACAGATCCGCGAAACTATTAATGACCCACGTTGTGACCAAGTCATTAGTTCCTGTATAGCGGAAATCGAAAAAGATTTTGTAAAAGATGATATTCGATGTGTCATGGAACAGGTGGGGCCGCAGGGGGAAATTATCGACCATATTGATGGACGTACACTCAATCCGGGCCATGCTATTGAGGGCGCTTGGTTTATTTTGCATGAAGCAAGATATCGGAATGGGGATCCGGATTTGGTTGACCTTGGCTGCCGTATGCTGGATTATATGTGGGAACGCGGCTGGGACAAAGAATATGGCGGGATACTCTATTTTAAGGATGTCTATAATAAGCCTGTTCAAGAATACTGGCAGGATATGAAATTCTGGTGGCCGCAGAATGAAACGATTATAGCAACATTACTTGCTTATGTTATGACGGGTGATCCGAAATATAAGCATTGGCATCAACAAATCAATCAGTACGCTTATGACCATTTTCATGATAAAACGAATGGCGAATGGTTCGGATATCTTCACCGGGATGGAACCATAGCGCAAACCGCAAAGGGAAATTTATTTAAAGGACCTTTTCATCTCCCGCGTCAGGAGTGGTATTGTATGCAAGTTTTGAAGGAATTTAGTTCGATCAAGTTATAAATGGTTATGCGAAGGTATTGCGATACAAATAGCTGTTTTGTTAAGCTGATTGTTTTTTTGTGCTTAATCATCAGCCCCTTCTTTTGTTTTGCTGGCACAGGAAGCCCTTTGCTGCCCATGCCCCAATCTGTAGAATGGAAGACAGGTTATTACGATCTTGAGCGGGCGGTCAATGTACAGGTAAAAGGAGAAATATCAAATGCTAATAAACAGGTGCTGATCGTATTATTAGCGAATAGGAACATACAGAAGGTTGATTTTGACAATGCAAGGCAAGCTACTTTATCCATTCGCTGTGGTATGGAATTGCGTTTGCCCTCGGAATCTCTGGAAGCTTATCGAATTGTGGTTGATTCGAAGGGAATACAGATTGAGGCCAAAAGTAATGCCGGTATTTTTTATGCTTTACAAACCTTGCGTCAGCTGGGCGGTTATGGCAAGTTTCCCTATTGTTCGATTACCGATTATCCTTCTTTTCGTTGGCGGGGATACCTGGTGGACGTGGGGCGCAACTATCAAAGCCTAGCCATACTGAAGGAACAGATTGATATCATGGCTAAGTATAAATTGAATGTTTTTCATTTTCATTTTACCGAGGATATTGCTTGGCGACTGATCAGTAAAAAATATCCAGGTTTAACGGATTCATCGAATATGGAGCGCTGGAAAGGGAAATATTATACTGTCGAAGATATGAAGGAGTTGATTGAGTATTGTCATGATCGGCATATCCAGCTCGTACCTGAGATTGATATGCCGGGACACTCGGCGGCTTTTCGTCGTTATTTCAAAACAGATATGCAAAACGATAGTGGTACTGCAATAATCAAAGAGCTCGTCGGGGAATTTGCGACGACCTATCCAGGATTACCTTATCTGCATATCGGTGGCGATGAAGTGAAGATTCATAATCAGCGATTTTTGCCGGAAATGACCAGATGGATAGAACAGCTTGGAATGAAGACTATTGGTTGGGATCCAGGTGGTAATCTACAGCCACAGACAATACGTCAGCTTTGGATGGGTGGACCTCAGTCGATTACAAACGATTATCCTTTTGAGGTGATTGATTCGAAGCATTTGTATCTCAATCACATGGATCCATTGGAAACTGTAACAACACTGTTTTATAGACAGTTGGGGGGACAGCCGAGCGAAAATAGGAAGTTGCTTGGAGCGACATTATGTGCATGGCCAGATCGCGCTGTAAGTGATGAACGTGATGTATTTCATCAAAATGCTATTTATCCGGCCTTGCTTGTTTTCGCGGAACGCAGTTGGAGAGGTGGTGGAGAATTTGAATGGCGTAGTAATATCAGAACCGATGCGCGGGGACTTGCCGAATTTGCTGAATTTGAGGAACGTTTGCTTCAACATAAACAGCTGTATTTTAAAAATTTTATTTTCCCCTATTATCGGCAGAGTAAGCAAACATGGGCATTGTATGGGCCTTTTGAAAATAAGGGAAATCTGGATATGTCTTTATATAAGGAGCAGGAGGGGAAGTTTCAAGAAGCTCAGCAGATTGGTGTGTTTTATGGTGGAACGATTGTATTGCGACATTGGTGGGCGGATGTGGTTCAGGGGGCAATTGATCGCCCGCTTAAAAATACCACCATTTATGCAGTAAGCAAGATCTGGAGTGATCAACCGGGATACAAAAACTTCTGGATTGGCTTCAATGATCTCTCGCGTTCCTATGCAAGCGATTCGCCACATTTGGGAACCTGGGACAATAGAATGAGCAAACTTTGGGTGAATGGGAGTGAAGTGCTCCCTCCGCACTGGCAACATGCTGGTCAAAAAGGAGATCTTGAAATTCCGCTGTTTGATGAAGGATATAGTTATCGTATTCCTTCCCAAGTAAAATTACGGCAAGGGTGGAATACAATTGTGGTAAAACTTCCTGTTGGAGAGTTAAAAGGGACGGATTGGCAAAATCCATTGAAATGGATGTTTACCTGTCTTCCTATTGACAATGAAAGATAGTCAAAACTATCTTTTCCGGAAAAATGGAACAAATTAAAATGTATTATAATTAACAAAAATAGATATGAGGAAATTAGGTATTACAGCCGCATTAGTCCTATTGTTTGGAATCAGCCGTGCGCAGGAAGTCAATGTATTTGTTGCTGGCGAAGATGGTTATAAAAGCTATCGCATACCGGCAATAGTAAAGGATAAAACTGGACAATTGATTGCTTTTGCCGAGGGCAGGGTGGATCATGCGGGCGATTTCGGTAATGTCGATATCGTTTATAAAGTCAGTAGGGATAATGGTAAAACTTGGGGTCTCTTGCATGTCGCTGTTGATAACGATAATTTGCAGGTCGGCAATCCCGCTCCTGTAGTTGACTTATTGGATCCGGCATACCCAAAAGGACGTTTATTGCTTTTTTACAATACAGGTAATAATCACGAAGGCGAGGTTCGTAAAGGCAATGGTATACGTGAATGTTGGTCAATTAGTTCAACAGATGGTGGTAAAACCTGGTCCGATCCAAAAAATATTACGCTTGAGACCCATCGCCCCAATCAACCTGCGGTAAATGCATCATATACCTTCAAACAGGACTGGCGAACCTATGCGAATACACCTGGGCATGCTTTGCAGTTTGATTCCGGTAAATATAAAGGACGTATCTATATTCCTGCAAATCATTCCGAAGGAGATCCCAAAGAAAATGGTCGGGATTATTTTGCGCACTCCTATTACTCGGATGATCATGGAAAAACGTTCCAAATAGGGGCGAGTGTCAAATTTGAAGGATCAAACGAAACTATGGCAGCTCAGATCTCTGAAACAGGATTGTATATGAATTCCCGTAATCAGCAAGGCAATGTGAGAGAGCGAATCGTATCCTATTCGAACGATGGCGGAGTAACCTGGGATACGACCTATTATGATAAAAACCTTCCCGATCCCGTTAATCAGGGGTCTGTGCTCTCTTGGCAAAGGAAAGGAGAATATGTGTTAGCTGTTTGCAACGCTGCAACCACAGATAGAAGAGATAATTTAACGCTTCGATTAAGCAAGGATCAGGGAAAAACCTGGTATTTCAATCATGTGGTTTCAAAAGCTCCTGCGGATGTAAAAGGGGATTATACAGCCTATTCCGATTTGGTGCTTTTAAATAAAAATAGAATTGGTGTTTTATTCGAAAAGGAGAATTATCGAAAGATTGTATTTGTGCCGGTCCAACTGAAATAAGTGTAATTATATAACAAAATACAGCGTATTTGATTTTTATGCTGCAAAATCTGGATGTAACTTGATTAAAGAATAAACTTTTGGTTTAATGATGACAGCTTACTATTAGTGTAATAAACGATAATATATAGCTATAAAAAAACACCTGAAGTGGGGAACCTCAGGTGTTTAACCTAACCAATTATTAACCTAAATTTATGAAAAGTATACTTTTTAAAGTATAGAAAGTTATATTCAATATTCATGCCATTTTGTGTTCCGACCCACTGTTGTTTTTCTTTTGTGTTATTTTTGTTACTCAAATAGTGCTAACGATTTGTTTTGAGAATATTTATAAATTATAATTTGTGGTTTGGTGATAATTAATAAATTATTTTGGTTTACCTCCGTAAATCAGCTGTAAATAAAACTCCTGTGAAACAGCAGCGGAATATTTTAGAAAGAAGGGTTTATAAAGAGTTGAGAACTTCATACTAAAATAAATCCCTGTTTAATACAAACAAGGATGGTTAGATTGGTTAGAAATATAATCGAAACAATTCGTTCCATTCGGCATCTAGACTGCCTGCATATACTGCCTGTCGGGCTCGATTATACCAATAGCGGGCATTCCAGGGGTCTCCTTCCTTGCGGTGAAGGTAAGCATGTACGTGAGCGGCTTCAACACCATCTAACTGATCGATGAGGTCGTGTGCGGTTTTCCAATCCCCCTTTTTGTCATACCACAATGATTTTTGTACAGCAGACCAGTGATGAATAGGACTGTCTAATAATTGAAATTCTTCTATTGTCATTTTGTTAATTCTTTGCTCCAGATTTCATAAATATCATCTCCTTTAGAGCTTTTTCCACTGTGATGCCATTTGTTATCTTCCAGCTTTCCATTAAAATTCAGTTCTTGCCCCACCTTATTATTGTCTCTTGAAAAGAATAGTATTGTCTCTGTGTAACGATTGTTTTTGTAGCTGTAACGTCCGCCACCGGTTCCATAAAATCCTTTTTGGGCCGGATTAATGGCAATCCATTGGAAGTATCCGTCGACCAGAATCTTGATTGTTTTGCGATCTGCTTTTGGAATCTCGTGCATCTTTGCATCTTGTTGTCTCCCCGTAATTCTCCACAGTGCATCTAGATCTTGGGCGATGGTTTTCTGCTTGACAAAGATCTTGCTGGAATCGGGCAACTTTATCTGGATGTTACCTTTTTCCTTTTTAACATACAAGCTGGTTGATTTACCGATATCGGTACTGTCTTTCGTGTCATATTCGATAGCTACATTGATCGTGTTGTCTTGCTGCTGGATTGCGCCGCCCCAAGTATAACCAAAATGCTTATTGGTATCATCATATTGTATGAAAGAAAGGTAGTGATCCTTGATCAAAATTAGGTTTTTGGTGGTTCCTGCCGTGGAAATATATGCGCCATCAGCAAGTTGTGCCTTAGCTTGGAAATGTACAGCTACAAGCGATAAGCACAATAGTAAAATACAGTTTCTCATAACAAATCAAAGCATGTTGTCTTTTAAAGATACAAAATAAAAATGTTGAATAGTGTACTGGGGATTGCTGACTCATAAAAAAGGCTGATTCTTTAAAAAGGAATCAGCCTTTTTTAGCGGAATATATAATTTATTTGAATTTACTCGCTAATGCGGCAAGCTTACTAGCCATATCGGTTTGCGGTTCTGGCTGTCTTTTGCCTTCATTTTTCTTATTCTTTGGAAGAACAGGTTTTTCATCTGTTTTCATCGATAAAGCAATACGGTTACGTTTCTCATCCACCTCTGTAACCGTGACTGTAACATGTTGTTGTACTTTGACCACCTCATGTGGGTCGGAGATATAACGGTTGGACAGTTGGCTCAGGTGTACTAAGCCATCTTGATGTACGCCAATATCAACGAAAGCACCAAAGTTGGTAATGTTGGTCACGATGCCGGGAAGTTTCATGCCAATACGTAAATCGCCAATGCTATTGACACCGTCAGTGAATGAAAAGGCTTCAAACTTTTCCCTTGGATCAAGACCAGGTTTGGCTAGTTCATTAAGAATATCATTTAAGGTTGGTAGGCCCACTTCCGCAGAGATATAGTTTTTCAAGGGAATGGACTTTCTTAATTCAGCATCTTTAAGTAAGTCTTCTACTTTTTTACCCAGGTCTTTTGCCATTTGCTCAACCAGTGCATAACGCTCAGGGTGTACAGCAGAAGAATCCAATGGGTTGGCAGCATGTCTTATCCGAAGGAAACCTGCAGCTTGTTCATAGGCTTTGTCACCAAGACGAGGGACTTTTTTCAATTCTCGACGTGAGGAAAATGGACCGTTTTCATTTCTATATTTAATAATCTGCTGCGCTAGAGATGGCCCTAATCCAGAGACGTATGATAATATCTGTTTTGAGGCGGTATTCAGTTCCACACCTACCGCATTTACACAGCTGATGACGGTATCGTCCAACGATGTCTGTAGCTTATTTTGGTCTACATCATGTTGATATTGGCCGACACCGATAGATTTTGGATCAATTTTAACCAACTCGGCCAATGGATCCATTAATCTTCTTCCGATCGATACTGCACCACGTACGGTGATATCATGGTCCGGAAACTCTTCACGTGCAGTCTCTGATGCAGAATAGATTGAAGCACCACTTTCATTGACCATAACAATGGTCACATTGTTGAGGCCTAGTTTTTTTATAAAATCTTCAGTTTCACGTCCTGCCGTTCCATTACCGATCGCAATGGCCTGAATATCGTGTTTGGATACAAGATAGTTGATTGTCTTTTGTGCTTCGGCAAGTCCATTTGCGCCATTGTGTGGAAAAATAGCCGTGTTTTCTTTTAGCTGGCCTTGTTCGTCCAATACAACAGTTTTACATCCAGTTCGGAAACCGGGGTCTATTGCAAGTAATCTTTTTTGTCCCAATGGTGCTGCTAAAAGTAATTGACGAACATTGTCTGCAAAAACCTTGATTGCCTCTTCATCCGCTTTTTGACGGGTCAATACACGGATTTCTGTCTCCATAGAAGGTTTCAATAATCGCTTATAGCTATCTGTCAATGCCAATTTTACTTGTGCGGCAGCATCGTTGGATCCTTTTATATAAAGTGATTCAATGGTCGGAAGGATATTTTCTTCATTGATGTCGATATCCAGATAAAGTAATTCTTCTTTTTCGCCACGACGCATCGCCAAAACGCGGTGTGAAGGGGCATCTTTTAGCGATTCGGACCACTCGTAATAATCTTTATATTTGATAGCCGCTTCTTCTTTTCCCGGAACCACTCTGGATACGAATTCAGCCTTTTCTAGGAATATCGCTCTTGATTTGGATCGTACTGTCGCGTCTTCGGCAATGATTTCAGCAATGATGTCTCTTGCTCCGGCTAGTGCTTCGTCGCTATTGTTTACTCCTTTTTCTGCATCTATTAACGAACTTGCAAGTTCCAGATAATCTGTTTTTTCCTGCGCTAAAAGAAGATCTGCCAGTGGCTGAAGTCCTTTTTCGCGAGCGACACTGGCTCTTGTTTTACGTTTGGGTTTGTAAGGCAGGTAGATGTCTTCCAGATTCGCCATCGTCTCGGCTGTCATGACCTGTTGTTCAAGTTCAGGTGTCAATTTACCCTGATCAACGATGGATTTTAAAACAGCTTCTTTACGTTTATCCAGATCCTTCAGTTGTTGGGAACGATCTCTGATGTTCGTAATCTGAACCTCATCCAGACTTCCTGTCATTTCTTTCCGATAGCGGGAGATAAATGGAACAGTAGCGCCTTCTTCTAATAGTTGAATTGTCGTGCGAACCTGTTTTTCGCTTATGGATAGCTCGTTAGCAATAGTAATTTCGTGTGATAATAAGCTCATTGTAGATTTTACTTTAAAAAGGAAAGCTGTTGAATAACCATTCAACAGCTCTATGAAATATCTGATTGTAAATTAATGCAATGGAGTTACGCAGGTTTGTTTGTGTTTTCCTCTTGTTCTGTAGGTTTCTTTTCTTCTCCTTCGTTGTTTTTGGCCTCAGCAAAGTGGTCATTGTATCCGTAAGTGATATGAGAAGGTTCCTCTCCGTAATCTAATTGCTTATGTGGATTGTGTTCCACGACTCCCGCAGGAGTTGTAAATTCATATTTTTTCTTCGCTGGTTCAGACTCTGAGCTTTCAGCAGTTTCTACTGACTGGGATTCTTGCTCAGCTTTGGCTTGTTCTTCCGCAACTTTTACATCGCTAGGGACGGTTTCCTCTTTGACTTCTGTCTTAACGTCTATGTCTTTTTCAAAATTATTGATCTGATCTGAAATCTCACGCTTGATGCCTTCGGATGCATCTTTGAATTCTCGTATCCCTCTTCCTAAACCTCTAGCCAATTCAGGAAGCTTCTTGCCACCAAAAAGTAACAAGATCGCAAACACGATTAAAATCATCTCCTGTGTTCCGATATTTAGAAATGTTATTACTGGATTGTACATACTCTTTTCCTCTTCTTTTGATTACTAACTAGATGCTAAGTTACACTTATATTTCTATAGTTCTTAGACTAACAGGTAAATTTAAGATAATTTTAAGGTATTTGAAACATAAAAATTACTTAACAAAGGAGCTGTATTTGGTGAGTAAATTTTGTTATATTTTTGCTAAATATTTTTTAATATGACGATAGAGCGGAAATATCTTTGTATTTTTGTGCCTATTTTTTTGAGGAATTGATTATGTTGGGAAAATTTAAAACATTCAAGCCGTATTACAAAAGCACGATCGTATTGGCCGGTCCGGTGGTCATTTCGCAATTGGGACATACATTGGTACATACCGCGGACAGCGTTATAGTCGGCCATTTTGCCGGGACGATTCCATTGGCCGCAGTATCCTTGGTGAACGCTGTCTTTATGATCGTTATGGTAGTCGGATTGGGAATTGCCTATGGGATTACACCATTGATCGCACAGGAAAATGGTCGCGATAATAAGGAGGAGTGCGCTGTATTATTATCAAATAGCTTTTGGTTGAATATCATTACTGGTATATTGTTGTTCTGTTTGGTCTATTTTGGTTCTATGCTCGCAATTGATCATCTGAATCAGGATCCGGCTGTTGTAAAGGAGGCGAAACCTTATTTATTGATTTTAAGTCTTTCTATGTTACCCCTGATGGTATTCAGTACATTTAAGCAATTTGCCGAAGGTCTGGGTTTTACCAAGCAAGCGATGAATGTAACCATCTGGGGAAACGTACTCAATATTATATTGGCAGTCATCTTTGTCAAGGGTATGTTCGGAATTACGCCGATGGGTGTAAAAGGGGTCGGCTATAGCACGCTGATTGACCGTATCTTGATGATGGCGGTGATGATGACCTATGTGTTGCGATCGCAAAAGTTTAAGGGCTATATACAACATTTTAAAATTACAGTAATAGACAAGGTAAGACTAGGGAAAATATTGCGCATCGGTGCACCTGTTGCAATGCAATATGTTTTTGAAATTGGTGCGTTTGCCGGAGCGTCTCTACTGGCTGGGACGATCAGCGCTACTGCACAAGCTTCCCATCAGGTAGCAATCCAGTTAGCTGCAATGACCTATATGATGGCTAGTGGTATTGCTGCTGCTGCAACAATTAAAGTGGGCAATAGCTATGGAAATAGAAACCTGTTCCGTTTGGAGCGCTTTGCCATAACTTCTTATCAGTTGGTTTTGATCTTTATGTTGATTACGGCGTCATTGTTTGCGATTTTCAATAATTATCTGCCTTATATTTTTACGTCTGATAAGGCGGTGGTTGTTATCGCTGCTCAATTGCTGATCATCGCTGGTCTTTTCCAGTTATTTGATGGTACTCAGGTCGTGGGACTAGGCGTTTTGAGAGGTATGGGTGATGTGAATATCCCTACGATCATTACTTTTATTGCTTATTGGATTATCGGACTGCCAAGTGGTTATGTGATGGGAATACTTTTTGACTGGGGTATTGAAGGGATCTGGTACGGCTTGACCCTTGGTTTATTGACTTCATCGGTATTGCTCTATTTGCGGTTCCAATTAGTGATCAAGAGAAAGAAGCTTCAATTTGAAAATAGCATATTATAAAAGCTGCCGGAAGATAAACACGCCTTAATATAGCTGAAAGTATATTCCTGTGAGAATATATATGGAGTTAAATAAAAAAGTGGCTGTCCAAAAGGACAGCCACTTTTTTATAGCTTGTTGCCGTTAAATTTCTCTGTTGCTATCCCAGTTTTCGAGATAGTCTGCAACCCGTTTCAGGAATGTGCCGCCTAGGGCGCCATCTATTGCACGGTGATCGTAGGATAGGGACAGATACATCATATGTCGAATTCCGATCATATCACCGTATTCTGTTTCGATTACCGCGGGTTTCTTTGTTATTGTACCGACTGCCAATATCGCCGCTTGGGGCTGATTGATAATAGGTGTTCCCATAATATTACCAAAAGCACCAATGTTGGTAAATGTGAATGTCCCATCTTGTGTATCATCGGGTTTTAATTTATTTGCCCGTGAACGCTGTGCAAGGTCGTTCACTGATTTGCTTAGCCCTACTAGACTCAACTGATCAGCATTCTTTATTACCGGTACGATGAGATTGCCATTTGGCAGCGCTGCAGCCATACCGATATTGATATTTTTCTTTTTAATGATATTATAACCATCGATTGATATATTAACCAAAGGAAAGTCTTTTAAAGCCTTGGTAATGGCTTCTATAAATAGTGGTGTGAACGTAATATTTTCTCCCTCACGTTTCTTATACGCATCTTTTACTTTATTGCGCCATAGGACTAGGTTGGTTACATCTGCTTCCACAAAAGAACAAACATGTGGGGATACTTGGACACTCTTGACCATATGATCGGAAATCAAGCGTCGCATACGATCCATTTCGATAATTTCGTCGCTACCATTTACAACGGTGTGGACTGTTGGAGTTGGTGTAACTTGAGCCGGTTCATTTTTGATCAGAGGGGCATTTGTTGGTTTCGCATGATCTGTGTTTTGCTGCGTGCCTCTATTGGCTACGTACAACAGAATATCCTCTTTCGTAACTCTACCCTCGACTCCTGTACCTTGTATACGATCAAGCTCCTCCTGAGATAATCCCTCATGACGCGCGATGTTTTTTACTAGCGGCGAATAAAAGCGGACACCTTGTTCGTAATGTTTATTTGTTGTTTCTTCGACCGGATTACCCAATTGCGCTATACCTGGTATTTCCAAATTGGTCGTTTCGCTTGAAAATGCAGGTTGATCGACTATGCTCTCCGGCGACTGAACAGTAGGTTCACTTGTTTCGGTATCTCCTTCTATTTCTATAATTGCAACAACATCACCAACCTGAACGATTTGGTCTGCAGTATAAAGTTGTTCCTTCAAAACTCCCCTAACAGGAGAAGGTACCTCTGAATCAACTTTATCCGTTGCGATTTCCAATAAAGTGTCATCTTCTTCAATCAAGTCACCAGGTTGTTTCAGCCATTTGGTAATTGTTGCCTCCGATACACTTTCTCCCATTTTTGGAAGTAAGAGTTTATATAAAGCCATATTTTTTAGCAATCTCGTTATAGAAAAACGAAGTTAATTAAATTGTGGTTTACTTTCAACAATTTGAAATATTATTCCTTAAAAAACGATTTTATTAAAATTTTATTTTAAGTTACTCGAATTTTGACCCTTCTTCTTTTACCAGTAGTTTCCAGAGCAGGAGAAGGGCATTCATGCGCGTACGTTCGATGTTTATGCGCCTATCGTTGTTGAATTGAAATTTCTTTGTGATCACTTCTTTTTTTCCCGCTACCGCCACCCAGACTGTCCCTACAGGTTTCTCAACAGAACCGCCGCCCGGACCCGCTATCCCTGTTGTCGCAATGGCATAGTCCGTGTTGAATTTTGCTTTTGCGCCTGCAGCCATTTCTACAGCCGTCTGCTCACTGACAGCGCCAAATTGCTCCAAAGTTGTTTCATGGACGTTTAGCAATTGCTGTTTTAGTCTATTGGAGTAGGGGATTGTTCCTCCGACGAAGATTTCGCTACTTCCGGGATTTGCTGTTAATGAAGCCGCCAGACTTCCGCCTGTACAGCTTTCAGCTGTAGTCAAGGTCAGTCGCTGTTGAGTAAATTGCTTAATTAAATATGCTTCAATAGTGGTGTCGTAATCCGCAATTACATAATTTTTTAAGCGATTCAAAAGTTTACTCTTAAAGAGCTTTACTTCTTGAATAATATCCGATTTGTTTCTGCTTTTTCCGGAAAGCCGGAGACGAATAAAAGCTAATGTGGGTAAATAAGCCAATTTAATAGTTGAAGGAAGTTCTTCTTCAATATCCTTTATTTCTTCAGCAAGATAAGACTCTCCGATACCGCCTACAAGTATGGTTTCGTGATGGATGAAGATATCTTTATTTTGTTGTTCAATCAAGGGGAAGACACGCTGTTCCATGAGATGTTTCATTTCAAATGGTACACCGGGCATAAAAATATAGTGTTTTTGTGCCTCAGAAACCAACATACCTGGTGCTGTACCATAATCGTTGAATAATATTTCACAGTTTGCAAAAACATCTGCTTGCTGTCGATTAATCTCTAGCATTTCCATATTGCGGGACTCAAAGAAACTTGTTACATGTTGGAGTACTTTTTCGTCACGGATTAATGTTGTGCCAAAATATTTTGCTGCAGTTTTTTTCGTAACATCGTCTTTAGTTGGACCAAGCCCCCCAGTAATTAAAATCAAATCGGCTCTTGTGGATGCGCTTTTTAATGTGTTGAAAATAGCTTCCTCCGTGTCGGGAATGGATGTCATCTGGACAACATCTATCTCGAATTTTCCCAATTGTTGTGCAATCCAGCTGGAGTTGGTATCGATAATCTGACCTATCAGAATCTCATCTCCGATCGTAATAATTTCTGCTTTCATAGTATAAACTTACATAAAATTATGGATCAACTATACGCTAAAATTGTTTTGATTAAAAGAATTTAAAGATGGTCCTTTTGGCGTAGTAACTGGGTTTGAATTTTTGGGTTTATACTGGATTAATTGCATAAAAAAAGCGGTTATTTTAAAAATAACCGCCTCCAGAACTTGCTCTTTTTGTCAATTTGAGATCTTGCAATATGGATGCCTTCGCTCGAATGGTGACATTATAACTTCGATATCGTCCAAATGGCATCCACCCAAAGGACATATCCCAACAGTGTAAATCTCGATAGATATTGAAGGAAGTCATGACAACTTCTTTTTGTTTGAAATCGTACCCGGATTGAAATGTTACTTTCCATTTCGGTGTAACACTAAAGTCACCATGTAAATTCAGTGTACTCGTAATCTGATTGTCCATGCGTCGTGTACTCGTATTAAAGAACTTGGACATATTAAAACTGAACGAAGCCGCTAGGTTCCAGGGAATATTAAAGTCTACAAAAGCATTGGGGTCGGAACTGATTCGGGCCAAAGCCTGTGCCTGCTCTGGGGTCATTCCAGCATTGGACATTTGCTTTCTCAGTGAATCGATGTTGTCACCACGTGATTTGGCCGCTTTCGGATTTAGACTATAGTCAAAGGATAAACCGAAATTTGTCAGACGGGCCAAACTTCCATCTTTGATCGCATATCTATTAATACGCACACCATTATTGTCGATGGAGTAGGGGTCAAATGTACCATTGAAGTTGACATTCATCTTCTGGTCGAAAAATGCTGTCCGACCGGAGAAAGTGATCGGAGATAGTTTTAATGAATCGGCAACAAAATTGTAATTTCCACTAAAAGTCAAGCCTTGGAGAATTGGTATCTTTTTGAAACCACCATCGGTGGTGTCAGATTTGCTCTTTACCTTGGCCTCAATATTGTTGTCAATTGAGAAGCCTATACCCGCAGATTTTCCGGCAGAAGGTGAACCATATACTCCCTGTGCAAAGATGGAGTATACGTTACGATTGCCATATTGATCATTATATTGTTGATAGAATCCATAACGTGGATCTGAGAAATCTGGTCTGTAGTTAAAATTGATAGACGGTGTGACCACGTGTCTGATCGCTTCGATCTTTCCGATCTTTGGATACATACCGTATATCTTGGTCGAAAGACCAGTAGATACAGAGTAATCGTAAGCACGATTAAATCCCTGTAGCGTATCAAGGCGTTGTTTATACCCCGCAGGTGTGTTGTCGATCCGTTGTCTGGTACTTTGGAAATACCAACGTTCGGTGTAGTTTACACTGGTATTGAATTGAAAGTATTTAAAAGCATTAAGTGATAAGCTGATCGGAATATTATGTTGGAAACCATTCTGGAATCTTTTGAAACCTCCGGAACTAAACAACAAGCTGTCTTTGGTATTGACGGTATTCTGTGCCTGAAGACTATAACCAACATTGATCCGTTGATACCATTTTTGTTCACCTACCCGGTCTTTGCTGTCAAAGGGATTGAATGAAGAAACGTTTAAACTGATATTTGGTAAACTTAACTGAATACTCCTGTCAGCCATATTCTGACTATGAGTTAAACTTGCTGTTAGATTTACTTTTCCATCGGCAAACACTTTTCCATAACTGATGGACGACCCCATTCTGTTACGAGCTAAATTCTCGTAATTATTTTGTGCACTACCTGTACCGGTGTTTTGGAAGAAAGATGTTGTACCAAAGTTTACACTAGCAGAAAAAGATGTTCCCGGGTTAGCTTCTTGACGTTGGGTATGATTCCAGGTTACATTGAAGTCTTTATTGGAACCGTAATCTTTTGTTCCTTCCACCCCTGTTTTCGTATTTGCATAACGTATATTAAATCCACCGTTAAATTTATAATTTACGGTATAACGTGTATTCATGGATACTTCCCATGAGCCTTTTGAATACAATGACCCCCTAATTTCACTATCCCAGTAATCGTTGAAAGCCAGATACCAACCAATGTCACGCATGGAGAAACCTCGCGTATAATCTTCACCAAAAGATGGGAAAAGAAATCCTGATGCTCTTTTATCGGGTTTAGGGAAAAATGCAAAAGGGAAGGCTACAGGCATAGGGACACCCATCACCACTAAATAGGCAGGACCGGAAATGATCTGATTTTTGGTCACAATTCCTTTGGATATATGTATACCAAAATGGGTGTGTGGCTCCGGTAAATTACAAGTACTATAGAGTCCCTTGTAGATTGACATCTCATCATAGATATTCTTTCGGACGATATTGGCTTGGATAAAGCCTCCATCTACCTCGGTCATAATACCATAGGTATTACCTTCCTGCTTTTCGTAATCATAATAGAGGGAATCTACCGTTTTAGGAGATTCGCCATTTCCCATAATAACAATAGGACGGCCTACATATTTGCCGCTTTTATCATAGATGCCTGATGCGAAAATCTTTTTTTGATTGCGGTCGAGTCGGATGTAATCAGCTGAAAGTTCAAAATCTTGATATTTTACTTTTGCACCACGATATAAATGGCTAATATTCTTTGCTACTTCCGATTTTTGGGAATCGACTGCGATGATGCTGACTTCCGCCTGCAATCCATTGCCTTTTTTCTTCGTGGTATCCTGTCCGGATTTAGTAGAATCAGCAGGTTTTATTTTTGTTGTATCCTGCAGTTTACTGGTCGCCGAGACAGGGTCCTTACTTTGAAGTCCGTTCTGTTTTAATGGAATATTGCTCTGAGCTAATGTTGAATTGCTCATTGCAAGAATGATAAATAGTGTTAAAATGTTGATTAACGACTTCAAAATTAAAGACAAATGTTATTTTTGTGAAATAATGTTAAACTTCGAAGGACAAAATTAGTCAAAAAACAAATAGAAAATATGTTAAATATCGTTATCTATTAAAGAAATAATATTGACTCATTTTGTATCGTTTATAGTAGAGCAAATAAATATTCAATGAAATCAGATTTAAGAATTAGAAAATGGTGTAGCATTATGTTGGCTACTTTGGGATTTTTTTTATTGAATTCTTTCAAATTAAACAACGGCCAACCCGAACCACCCGACTATCAGATTAAAACCATCGTTATTGATGCTGGGCATGGTGGAAAAGATACCGGTGCACAGGGCCGTCGATCCCTAGAAAAGAATGTAGCGTTGGACGTGGCGTTAAAGCTCGGCCGACAAATTCAAAAAGATATTCCTGGAGTTAAGATTATCTACACGCGGACTTCTGATGAATTTGTGGAATTGTATAAACGTATTCGTTTGGCGAATGCTAACAAAGCGGATTTATTTATTTCTATTCACTGTAATTCAGGTGGTTCTAGTGCCCATGGTACAGAAAGCTTGGTTTCCGGTTCGCATCGTTTAGGGCAACAGGATGCTGCTGTCCGTGAGAATGCATCGTTATTGCTCGAATCAAATTATAAAGAAAATTACCAGGGATTTGATCCTAAAGACCCTGAAAGTGCTATTATTTTTTCATTGATGAAAAACAGATTCCGTGAAAAAAGTATTCGTTTGGCACAGATGATTGAGGGAGAGTACGTGAAAGCGGGAAGACATAGCCGTGGGTTCTGGGAAAAAGGATTAGCGGTATTAGCAGAGGCAGGAATGCCAGCTGTTTTGACAGAAATCGGATTTATCAGTAATAGGGAAGAGGAAAGCTATCTTTTATCGGATGAAGGGCAACAAGAAATTGTCAATAATTTGGTTTCGGCTTTAAAAATTTATAAAAATTCTGTTGAACGCTAAACAGATTTGCTTTTATGCTGTTTTAAAGTTATATTAATGATGCATTACAAAAAAAATGATTTGTGAAAATATCAAATGAAACAAAAGTCGGCATATTAGCAACAGTTGCAATTGCTCTATTATTTATAGGGTATAGTTTTTTAAAAGGAAACGACGTCTTCAGTAGTGATAATACATTTTATACCACTTACCATACAGTAGACGGGTTGACCGCTTCCAAGCCGGTTTTAGTTAACGGTTATCAGATAGGACGGGTGTCAAAAATGACCTTACAACCAGATGGCAAGATAAAAACGGAATTTAAAATCCATTCCCATTATAAAATCCCTAAGAATACTATCGCTCGGATTTCCAGTACAGATCTATTGGGTAGCAAGGCAATTGTTTTTGAGATGGGTAATAGCACAGAAATGGCCAAAGATGGTGATTTTCTAAATTCGGGTATCCAACCGAATATCATGGATAAAGTTGAACCCATCCAAAAGCGTATTGAAACAATTACCATCAAACTTGACTCTACATTGACTGTGGTGAATACGGTGCTAGATAAGCAATTTCAAGATGATTTTAAGAATAGTATTCATAGCATATCCACTTCACTGAAAAATGTTGAAGGAATCACCAAAGACGTGGAGGGGCTCGTGGGAAATGAAAAGGGAAGGCTAAATAGAATTATGGCCAATCTGGAATCGATCACATCCAATTTCTCACAAAATGGTGAGAAAATCAACGCAATAATGGCTAATCTAAATAATATAACAGATAAAGCGGCACGATTGGATTTTGAACAAACCATGAACAAGGTAAATGCGACAATGTCCGATTTTCAAAATATTACGAGTAAGATCAATAGTGGTAAAGGATCAATTGGCTTATTGCTTAATGATGAGGAATTATACCGCAATCTGAATAATGCATCTAAAGAAATGGATAATCTGATGAAGGATGTCAAGGAGAAACCTGGTAAATATATTAAGCTTTCTATTTTTGGAAAAAAAGGTGAGAAATAGACCTTTTGTACGTATCACAGATTTGTAACATAAAAAAGCCTGCAATTTGCAGGCTTTTTCTATATAAGGCTTCTTTGGATGCTGGAATTATGCTCCCATCAGAGTGGAAGTTACGTCGCACCTGAATAGCTCTCAAATACGCTACTATTGTCACCGACAAACTGTCCTGCGACTTTTTCCTTTTTTCTGTTCAGAAGTTCTGCTTTACTGTTTTTGGGTTACGTTTTTCTATGGCTGTGCATCGTATTTTAGTCGGCTACAGGTAAGCGCTAACGGTGTTAAATATTCTTTTAAGGGGCATTGGGGCTATTTTATGAAATCACCTGGTGTATTTTTATCTAGGTTGTTTATCATTGCTGGTGCTTAACTTATGACCAAGTTGATACCATATCCAATATTAAAACTCTATTAACACTATTTTTATAGGGTACTAACAGAGGGTTAATAGGGATATACCCCTGTTAACCCCCTGTTATACCCTTGTTAATACCCCGTAATCTCCCTTTTAATAGATAAGTAGGTGTTAATCAATAGTTAACTTGGTCCTTTGTTATCTGAAATAATCGAAAAAGATGGAATGAAATAGATTACAGCCCCTGCGGATGGTCAATTTGAAAGGGAAATCAATAATCCTGAATCCAGAAATATCGGGTTTACTTTATGGTCAGTCATTAAATCAAATTAACGCCACTCAATAAGTGGCGTTAATTTTCGCAATTGCAATATTTTACTAGCGATATTATCAGTAGTGTATATTATCTCACTATCTGATTTTACAGCGTTATTAGAGGGTTTCTTTAAGCCAAGTAAAGAATTCTCTTTGCCAGACCTGAGCATTGTGTCCTGACAGTACCCAGTGGTTTTCATCAGGAAGATAAACAAGTCTGCTCTTTATTTTTTTCAACTGAGCAAGTTGAAAGGCTGCTAAACCTTGTCCAATAGGGACACGGTAATCTTTTCCGCCTTGAAAAATCAGAATAGGCGTATGCCAGTTATTTGCTTTCTCAATCGGATTAAATTGGGTATAAGATTTTTCATTTTTGCTATCCCAATAGGCACCCCCCAATTCATGATTGGCAAAGAACAATTCTTCCGTTGTACCATACCAACTTCTCATATCGAATAAGCCGTTATGTGCAATGAATGTTTTGAAACGATTTTGATGGACTCCGGCTAACTGGTAAACGGAATAACCACCATAACTTGCGCCAATTGCCGCTCTACGTGCTGTATCGACATATGTTTCTTTGGATATGTCGTCTATAGCGGATAAATAGTCTCTGATGGGTTGTCCGCCCCAATCTTGGGAAATTGCCTCATTCCATTTTACTCCCCAGCCGGGCATGCCTCTACGATTTGGTGCGATAACAATGTAACCTTGTGAAGCAATTAATTGCAGGTTCCAACGGAAAGAATAAAACTGCGTGAGCGCAGATTGTGGGCCACCTTCACAGTAGAGTATAGTTGGGTATTTTTTTGCAGGATCAAAATTTGGAGGATAAATTACCCATGAAAATAAATCAGCACCATCGGAGGCTTTTGTAATACGTCTTTCAATTTTGTTTTCCGCAATTGCTGCATACTTGTCGTCATTGACCTTTGTGACCGCTGTCAAAGATTTGTTTTTGAGATCAAAGCTAAAGACTTCGGTGGCGCGCGTGAATTTGGTCAAAGTAACAATCAGCTTATCTCCGGTTTGACCAACAATCCCCGTAATATCAAAGTCTCCTGTAGAAATTTGTTGGATCTTTGGAAGACTTTTTGACTTTATATTCGAAGGTACCTCTAATTCAAATAACTGCACAGTACCTTTGGTAGCAGCAGTAAAGTATATTTTGCGATTATCATTGCTCCAGATAAAACTATTGACTGTACCATCCCAGTGTGCTGTTAAATTTAATCGGATTGAACTGCTTTTATCAAATAGGATGATGTCATTTTTGTCGGACTCATAACCATCGGTTTTCATACTGAGCCAAGTTAAACTTTTACCATCTGGAGAATAACTTGGTGCAATGTCATAGCCATTCATGCCTTCGGTAAGATTGGTGGTTGTACCAGAAGATAATTCATAACGATAAATATCTGTATTGGTACTCACGGCATAATCTGTCCCGAATTTTTTCTTGCAAACATATAATATCGCCTTGCTGTCTGGAGACCAAATGAAATCTTCTGCACCACCGAAAGGTGCCTGCGGACTGTAGTAAGGTTGATCCTTCAGTAGATCAACGGGATCGCCTATCTTTCCATTGCTGTAGCTGGCAACAAAAGGGTGATTGAATTTTCCATCATTGAATGTATCCCAATGTCTATAATCTAAGTTGTCATAAATATAGGCATCCGATTTTGGCAATTCTGGGTATTTATCTGTGCTATGGTATTTTTTGATTAATACAGATTGGCTAAAAAGAATATGTGTTCCATCGGGAGAAAATTTGACATTTTCCAAAGCCATCTCACCGGATGTCAGCTGAGTTGCCTCTCCTTTTGTCAGATTTTTTTTCCACAAGTGGCCTTTCGATAGATAAATAACATCCCCATTTTGTTCGATCTGGACTACAGCTTCGCCTCCTTTCTGATCCGTAAATTGACCACCGGCACCATTGGCTAATGAGATCGTATAAAGATTCCTCTCACTCGTATTGCTTTCCGGGTTGTAATTAGAAACACCGTACAGCAATGTTTTGCCATCTGAAGAAAGTCCTTCAGCCGATACACGTCCGAGATCCCAAAGGGTGCTAGGGTTAATCGGCTGTGGTGTTTCAGTAACCATCTTAACATTGGATTTTCCACCTTTGCTTTCTTGCGCATTGCTGAGGTTGCATGCCATAATCGCTAATGTAAATATTGTAAGTTTTTTCATATATATAATGCTGAAAAATGTCCTCGCAAGTTACAGATTTTGCTACTAAAAGCTAAGCAAAGGATGAAAATAGCCGTCTTATTTAGTAAAAAGACGGCCATTTGTTCGGATAAGTTTATTTCTTGAGCAATATGCCGATAATGACACAATAGATTTTGAGATGTTGCTTATTGATCAGCATGATTGTTGTCAAATTGATACCAATTAATTTTTGTGGAAACACGCATCAGGATTGCCAAAATAATAAAGATTCCGATCGTTCCCGCGATGAGTGAGTAATCTCTAAGTTGCATGAGTACATAGATGAATAAATAGAACGTACCCAAAATAGACCCGAGTAAAAGTGCAGATTTAAGATCTTTTGTAATCGCTTTTATAAAACTTGCAATGAGCATTACGGTCGCGATTGCTGCGATTAAATACGCGAGATTAAATCCGATATGTTCTGATAATGCTAATAATAGTGTATAAAAGAGTACCATGGCTGCTCCAATTAGTACATATTGGATGATATGGATTCTTTTTTTCTTGATGATTTCGGTGAATAGGAGCGAAGTAAATGTTAAAAGGATGATCAAAATACCGTATTTAGCAACCCGTGTCGTTTTTTGATAGTTATTGATATCTGGCAGAAAATTGATAGTGATCATATCCGAATTGACCAACATGTCACTAGGTACGTTTGTATCAGATGCAGCAGGGGCAGTGGGCTGGGGCGACTCAACTTCATCTGTCAGGTTGGCCCTGTTTTTTTCGAAAAGATAGATTGGATAAATATCTCCTGACCATTGTTGGGGCAGCTTGCGGCTAAAAGAAGGGATCTCCCAAGATGCTGAAAAATTGGCGTTGTCGACTGATCGCTTAGTTGGTAAGAATGCACCGACAAAACTCGGATTAGCCCAATTCCCTTTTGCGGAAATATTTGTTTGATCACCGAGTGGGACAAAATTTAATGATTTTGAACCTTTTAGGTCCAGTGTGATTTTGAAAAGGCTCTCGCTTTGGGGATTGATTGAAATTGGGCAGACCAAATTTTGATTGAATAGTTTGAGGTTGTTGAAATCAGGATCGAAAGCTGACTCTAGACCATTCCATTTGAGAACAGGGCGTTTACCTAAACCCTTAAAATCTTGTATACCAAATACTAATCGACTTCCTTTCCAATCAATCTTTTCAATTGGGATTTCCAGCTTTGTTAGATCGATTTTATTAAAGCTACCTTCGATCGAGATATGACTGTTATATACCACAGTATTATAGATCCCTCTGGAAAGATGCTGCGGGCTGATGTCTGTGCTGATATTCGAGCTTTGGGGCAGAATAAATATCCACTTTGTTTGTTTGTATGCTAATGTTACTGAGTTTTTACTTTTTTCAGCGGGCTTCTGAATAATTTCGCTGTAGGGGATTGCTACGACGGGACCGGAGATGACCTGCTCTTGGCCCCAATTAAGCGCAATACCTTCGGATACGCTTTGCTCGCGAGTTTTACGTTCTTCAATTAGATCGCTGATCAATGTCAGTGGTATGAGCAATAGTAGTGAAAGAAATAAGATGACAAATAATTTTAGGACAGTTGAGTTGCTAATTTTGTCAAAAAGCGAATACTGTTCTGCTGCAAATGAGCTTTGGGGTGTATTTTGGTTTTCCATGATTTCATTTGTTTAAATCAACCTGAATATTTTTACTGTATAATGCAATTTGGAGTTCGGTAAGCTGATAATGAAGTATCTCTTTGAATTCAATATGGTGGAATCTTTGTAGGGATCGGCCTTTCTGGAAGGTTTTCTTGTAATATTTAAAATGTTCTGGAAACAGGATGCCACCAATCGCGATCATTCCCATTAAGTATAGACTGACTTTTCCGTTACCCAACAGAAGATATTGCATGGCAATTTCATCTTGAATTTCAGTTCCCGTTCCCGTTATAATATGGAAGACATCGTGATTTTCCAATTTCGGCATGACATCAAATCCCTTGCTTGCATAAAAGAGACCCAAACTATGGCCAATGCTCCCAATTGGGTAGGTTAAAAATTCCTCTTTGCTAATTCCCCATGCTTTTTTGTTCCATTTGAAAATATCTGCATACACTTTGGAAGACCAGTTGTAGAGATGGAGCATGAGTTTTAATCGAATTCCTTTCATGTTTTATTGTTTTAAAAGTACTTTGAATTTCAAAGTGTTTGGGTAAAAAAATTATTTATATTGTTGTTTTATTAAATTTTCTAATGCAATAAGGTGGTTTTCAAATGCTTTTAAACCTTTTGTTGTCCTTTTATATTTGGTATTGGGTTTCCGGTCAACAAAACTTTTCTCCACGACAATATACTCTTCCTTCTCCAGGGTCTTGAGGTTGGAGGCTAGATTTCCATCAGTTACTTCCAATACTTCTTTGAACGAATTGAAGTCATATTCTTCATTCACTGCAAGAATGCTCATAATTTGTAAGCGGACTCTATTTTCGAATATTTTGTCATATAAAGAAAGATCTAATTTCACGATTCGTACTTTTTGTAAACGATAAAACCATAGATGATATGTAACACACCAAATCCTAATCCCCATAACATCAGTCCGTGGTCTGGAAGACATACTGCCATTAAACCTAAGCATATTTCTAGTATGCCTAACCATTTTACTTCTGTGAAGGTATAAATGCTGCCAGCAGCTAAAGCCAAGCCATAGAAAATAAGCAGTATTCCAGCAATCAAATGATAATGACCTTGAGAAAGTAGGACTAACGCTAAAACTCCTCCAGTTATCAAAGGGATTGAAACTGCAAATAAAAGAGATTTGCTGGTAATGTTCCAAATCGACTGCTTATTTTTTTTAGCTTTCTTTCGAGCCATTAACCATCCTGTCACTAATGAGAGCGCCAGAATCAATAGAGCAACTATTAAAAAGAGTGTAGGAATAGTCAGACCAGAGGCGAACCGATTGATCACAGCTTCGGGACTTGCTATCGCATAGTAGCCAAGTAAAGTTCCTAATAACGCATAGCAGCCGATAAGAACACCTGACAAACCGCTTATCGAAACAAATTTGGAGGATTTCTCCATCAATAATCTGATCTCTCCAAGCTCTTTAAATAAATCTTTTTGTTCCATAAAAGTACTTTGATATTCAAAGTAAATGAATAATAATGAATTATGCAAGAGGTAGAAAGAATATTGAAAAAAAATAAAAAAAAGAGTGGAAAATACTTGCAAGATATAGGTTTGGTTTCTATCTTTGTGGCATCAAAAGAAATCCTAATGCGGAAGTGGCGTAATTGGTAGCCGCACCAGACTTAGGATCTGGCGCCGCAAGGCGTGGGGGTTCGAGTCCCTTCTTCCGCACTTGATGTCCTCCCGAACTTAAAACCTCGGGAGGATTTTTTTATGAATGCGATATAGCTAAAAAGAGTATGAATATTTCACACGAGAATGTAGATGCAATCAATGCGGTAATCAACGTCGCATTAGCACCTGAAGATTATAATCCTCAAGTCGACAAAGAGATTAAAGCGCAAGCTAAAAAGGCAAAATTACCAGGTTTCCGTCCAGGTCAGGTTCCAGTGGGACATATCAGACGTACTTATGGTAAATCTATTTTATTTGATGAGATCAATAAATTGGTGAACGATAGAATCACGAATTACATTTCAGAGAACAAATTAGAAGTATTAGGTCAGCCACTTCCTTTGGAAGATGATGCACAATATAGCTGGGATTATAAAGACAATTTCAATTTTAAATATGAGATTGGTTTAGCTCCTGCTTTTGAATTGCCTTTTACTGCTGAGACTGAGTTTGCTGTTTACGATATCAAAGCTGATCAAGAGACTTTGGCAGATCGTATCAAAAACTTACGTCGTAGTTATGGAAAGATGACTAATCCAGAAGTATCAGAAGAAGGTGATGTATTGTATGCTACCTTGAAACAAGATAAAGAGGAAGGTCTTGAGAAAACAACTTCGATCCGTACGGATATCGTTGAAGATGCAAAAATCAAGAAATCTTTAGTAGGTCTTAAAAAAGACGATGCTGTTAAAATCGATGTTAAGAAAGCTTTCAAAACAGAAGATTTAGCACGTATCTTAGGTATCACTGAAGAAGAAGCTACAGCTTTGGATGTAACAAAATTCGAATTGACTGTTAAAAACATCAACCGTTTAGAAGAAGCTGATCTTAACCAAGAATTTTTCGATAAATTGTTTGCAGAAGGTGAAGTAACTGAAGAAGCTCAATTTACTGAAAAAGTAAAAGAAGAAGTAGAAAACTTGTTCAAGCAGAACTCAGATCAAAAATTACGTAACGATATGTATACTTTTGGTATGGACAAAGTTGACGTAAAATTCCCTGAAGAGTTTTTGAAAAGATGGTTGAAAGCGACTAACCCTAGTATTTCTGAAGAAGAGCTTAACGAAGGATTTGCTGATTTCTTGAACAACTTGAAATGGACAATCATCGAAAACCGTGTCGTTACTGAAAACGGTCTTGAAGTTAAATATGATGAGGTAATCAATTTAGCGAAAGAACGTATCTACGCACAAATCAAAATGTACAATATCAATGAAGAGCCTTCTGATGAGCAATTGAATCAGTTTGCAATTCAATTGTTACAAGACAGAGAGCAAGGTAACCGTTTGTTCGAAGAAGCTAAAGCTTTGAAAGTATTTGATCACTTAAAAGGTTTGGTTAAATTGAACAGTAGTGATATTGAATTTAAAGAATTCGAAAAATTAGCGTAAGCGGTTTTTAACATTATTATAAGAAGGCCTTCCAAATATCTTGGAAGGCTTTTTTTATGCCTTCAATGAAGTCTCCTTTATACTGTTGGTCGTTTTGATTTATAGAAGCGATCTAGATATATCCCTTGCTCTGATCTTACCATTTGATAGTTATTGATTCATTCAGTTTTTTGATTGTGATGGGATAACTGGACTAGCTTTTACTATTATTTTAGCAGCCTATTATTAGTTGGGCTGGCTTTTCTTTACATCTGTTTGGGTTGGAATAAAGAAATTATTCTTTTTTCCCAATGGAAATAGCCTTTTCAGAAATTCAGAGAAGGTGTTAAACTCCTGCCGATATAATAATCCAAAGGCGCTGATATATTCCCCATCGTTTGGACTAAGAAGAAAGTTTCTTGTGTTTAGGCGGTTGGAAGCTCTAAGTACAAGGCGACCATCTTTGCGCAAATAAAACATAGCTTCAGCATCCGTTGAAACACGATCTGAGAATACATTCAAATCTGTTAACGCCTGACTCCTGCGATCCGAAATACCGCCTGTGAGAACTAGCCTGTCATTAAATAAACGAAGGGACGCAGAGGCGTCATTCAGTGATTTAATATTGATATCAAAGAAATTGATATTGAGTGATTGTGCGATGATATTATTGATTTGATTAAAAGCAATTTCGGTGCCCGCTGATAGTAATGTATTGTTGACTTCTTTCCCAAAATCACTTTGTGTTCCGGGGGTGAAGCTACGTCTCACAATTAAACTGAGCGCTTGCTGGTTGACATTATTGGCATCAGAGAAATACCCTTGCAGCTCGTCCTTCACGCCCGGGTTCTGTGGGAAATTGATGTCAAATGTAATATCGGGTTGACTCAATTGACCTTTTAAAATCATGTCCGCTTGCGCCAGTACACGCTCAGGGTTTTCCTCTCTTCCCGCAGCATTGTACAGTGGAGCTAAGCTGGTTCTCTGTTGGTATATTGCGTTGATATTGATATTGGCTTCAGTCGGATTGCCAGCCCATCGTACAGTTCCACCCTCCTTTAAGTCAAATATTTTGTTGATATAATCCTGTGCGGTGAAATTAAACTTACCACTGTTTACGATGAAATCACCGAACATTTCAAAATCTCCCAGTGAAGATATTCGCATATTCAGGTTACTATTTCCTTTGCCCGATAGTTCCCCCATACTTGAAAAAAGGTTGATTTCAGCATTTGGTGTGATCAGTAGATCCATATTCATCGTCAAACCATTAAAATCCCGTTTCTTTTGATTTTTCTTGATTTTGGTAGAGTCTTTTTCTATAAAGTAGATGAAATCACTATCGGAAATTGTACTTGCGCTATTAAAAGGTATATTGATGACTGTGTTTTCTTCTGATTTAGCACGTATATTGATATTCATTGCTGATGTCAATCCCTTAAACTGGAAGGTTCCGGAAGCATAAGCGGTGCCATAGTAAGTATTGTTATCTTTTATTGTTGTATTCAATACCATGAAATTCTTTGCCTCGGCTGTCACATCTATATCCGGGTCACTTAATTTGTTAAGATCAACAATGCCGTCGATTGTCGCTATATTGTTTTTTTGATCGTATATTTTGAGACCAGTAAGGAAAATTCTATTGTTGGTCACATTGATTTCTTCGGAAAGACGATAGGGGGTTTTGAGGTAATTGATAACCATCGAAGCATTGTCAAGCTTTCCCGATCCACTAATTTTTGGATTTAGGATATCACCTTCTATGTCAAGGTCTGCATTTATCTTACCTTTAATGTTGGAAACTAGACTTCGCAGAAACGGTTGAAAAACAAATACATCTGTATTAACCAACGTTGCTTTAAGGTTGAGTTTGTTATTTTCACTTAGGTGGTTGTAGGAACCTCTTAACTGAATTAATTTATCACCTTCTTCTATTTTACTATCTAGTTTTACCAATTGGTTTTCAGGGTCATAATTAGCACTAAGTGCTAATGCTCCTATTGGGATATTGTTGTAAAGGATGGGGGATGTCTTGATGTTGGCAACGATAAATGGAGACTTAAAAACAGAATTAACCTCAATCTTTCCATTTAAATTTCCTAACAAATTGATACCGTGTGGTTTTGTGATACCATTGAGCGAACTGAGATTAAAATCCTCGAATCTTAAATTGATTTGATCTGAAACGTCATTTGATAATATGCCATCAATATGCACTTTCTGCTCAGCATGACTCAATGTGAGTTTTTCAAAATACCATTTGCCTTTTGAAATTTTTAATTGTGCATCATTGTTGACAAGCCACTGTTCTTTGTTGATAAGTATATTGGATGGGTAAAAATTGATGAAAGCTGGTTTTGCATGGGCAAAACGGATAACGCCATTGAGATCTAAGCTATTGCTAGCTTCCAGTTCTGACATTTTTATGTTGAACTGTAGACTGTCATTGACTAAGGTGTTTGAGATATTTACATTCTTGATGTAAGTGCTATCCGTAAAATTGATCTGGTCTATGGAAGTCTGTAGTTCCATATTTTTAAGATTGGCATTTTGGTCAATAATCAAATGGGTGAGACGTATGCCATTGTATTTAAATTCAGGTGCATAAAAATTAAAATTTGCGGTCTGCTTTTCGCTGGCAAATTTTGCATTCAATGTTGCTCCACTATCCAGGGCGATGTCTTTTCTAAAGAAGGTTGCAATAGGTCTGAAAGATTTTATATTGATATTGAGGTCAAAATCCTGACGGTTAAAGTCATTCTTTTCAAATCCAATTGCAGGGGCGTAACGCATCGCTAATGCCTTAAAATAGGGGACAATCGTGTTTAGATCAATTCTTCCTTTGAGGTCTATATGGCCAATAGCGGACTGCAGTGTTAACGACCGCGCTTCTTGATCTCCCTCTGCGAGGAAATTGATGTTTTTGATCACAAACTTTCCCTTGGAGGAAGTAAAACTTACACTATCGGATTTAAATTCCCCGGTAATATTATTGATGTTATCCCCAATTAAGCTCGTATGTAATTTGGTGTCTACAATATTAATTGAGTCCCCTTGAAAGAAATTGAGCTTTTTTAAATTTGCCTGTTGTATATCCGCATCCAAGTGATAGTTAGGCTGGGCGGACCAGTCTATATCTGTCGTAAACTGTAACCTAAGATGTGGGTCATGTATTGTTCCCGAACCGAGAAATAATTGTTTGTCTATATCGCCTTTAACCTGAATCTGTTGATAGGTATATTGTTTAAAACTGAAATTAGTTAGATTACCTGCTATATTAAGTTTTAAATACTTGGGATCGGTACCTGTTCCATCGAGCTGTAGATCGAAGCCAGAACTGCCTAAATCTTTTAATTTGGTAGCTTTACCAAGATCAAATTTTTTAGACTGAAATTTGCCGGCATATTTTATTTCTTTTCGTAGGTCTAGTGCTCCATCAGCTTCTACATTACCAATGTCAGTAGCGAAGGCACCAATGGTTTTAAACTTATTGTACTTTCCAAGTAAGCTGCCTTTGAATGTGAATTTATTGAAAAGTGTGACAATCTCAGGAAGTTTGAAGTTTTTTAAATTACCGAGTTCACTAATAATATTTTTGAGATCACTATGTTCAGAGGAAATAAAAACATGGGGAACAATAAAATCTGTCTTGTCTATATCAGGTAGGCCTATAATTTTTAGGTCGCCCGCTAATTTGGTGTTTTTTCCAATGGTCAGATCTACTTGTGAGGCATTGATGGCTGCTACAGTGCCCTTCAGGTTCGATTTTTTGATCTTTACATCAAACTTGACCTGGTGCATTGGGGATGAAAAGAGGGCAATATCTTCGGAGTGTATGCGCGAATCGCGTGCACGTATCTCGACATTGACTTTATGGATAAAGTCTGAAAAATCTGAGAAATTATTGTAGCTTAATTTTATGTAATTTTTGACGGTGGAACGATTGGTTGTGAGCATGAGATCTGTCAGTTCAATGCTTTTGTTACTTACTGAAGCATGGGCGAGGAGTCCCTTAATAACCAATCCTTTTTTTTCATTAAGATTGAAACCTTTGATGTCCGCTGAGATACGATTGGAGTCAATTTTAATATTACTAAAGTGTGCATTTAATTTTGATATGCCTAAATCGCCAAAATCAACAACTTTATTATAGTGTTTTTGCCTGTGGTTAACATAGTTGAATGAGTTGTTGTTGATAATAAGTTCTTTAATATCAAAGATTATTTTTTTTGAACTTTTCTTTTTCTCTTTCTTTGGCGGGTTGAAATATCGGATTAAAAATGAGATATTGCTGCTATCCTTAAATTGTTCGAAATTGCTTTCCGTATTTTCAATCTTCAACTTATTAATGACAACCCTGTTCAATTCTATGAGTTGGGATAGATTTACAATTGCCTCTATTTTTTCGGATTTTATGATTTTTTGACCTTCTGGGGTATAAATTTCGAAGCCCTCTATCACAACTGATTTAAAGGGTTTAAAATAAATACTTTTTAAACTGATTTTAGTGTCCAGCTCCTTGGATAAATACTTGATGGTCTTTTGTGCAACAAAATTTTGTACAGGTTTCAGCTGTAGCGATAATGCCAATGCAAGCAGTATAATGAATATACTACCCAGGACTATTGACATTATTTTTATTATTTTTTTGATACTTTTGTATTCTAATTTATAACTCCAGCTATGGCTATTATTTTAGGGATTGAATCCTCTTGTGATGAAACCTCCGCTTCTATTTGTATTAACGGTGAAATTCATTCAAATGTTATTGCTACTCAAGCAATCCACGCAAAATATGGTGGAGTTGTTCCCGAGTTAGCCTCACGTGCCCATCAACAAAATATTATTCCTACGGTGGACGAAGCCATTCGTCAAGCAAAAATAAGCAAAAATCAAATAGATGCAGTGAGTTTTACGCGCGGACCTGGATTATTAGGTGCTCTTTTGGTCGGAACTTCTTTTGCAAAATCATTTGCACTTGCTCAGAATATTCCATTAATAGATATAAATCATATGCAGGCGCATATTTTGGCCCATTTTATTGAAGAACCGAAACCGAGTTTTCCTTTTTTATGCCTAACTGTTTCAGGTGGGCATACACAAATTGTCCTGGTAAAAGATTACTTCGAAATGGAATTATTGGGTGAAACTCTGGACGATGCTGCAGGGGAAGCCTTTGATAAGACGGCTAAGATCCTCAATCTGCCTTACCCCGGTGGACCGCTTATTGATAAATATGCAAGTCAGGGTAATTCCAATATGTACAAATTACCAGAACCTCAAATTCCTGGACTTAATTTTAGCTTTTCGGGGTTAAAGACAGCAATACTCTACCTTGTTCAAGATCAGTTAAAACAGAATCCTGATTTCTTGACCGAAAATATCGCAGATCTCTGTGCTAGTGTGCAATCCCGTATTGTCTCTATCTTATTAAATAAATTGAAGAAAGCCGCAAAGCAAACGGGTGTGAAAGATATCGCGATTGCGGGCGGTGTTTCTGCTAATTCTGGACTAAGAAAGGGATTGATTGAAATGGGGGAGCAATACCATTGGAATGTCTTTATTCCTAAATTCGAATATTGTACAGATAATGCAGCGATGATCGCCATTGCTGGATATCATAAATATTTAAAAGGGGACTTTGTTGGTCAGGATGTAGCTCCGATGGCGAGAATGCAATTATAAAATATTATTAAAGAACGTTTCCCTAATTATATAACTAGGGAAACGATAATTTCCTTATAAAGGAGAACTGTAACCGTAGGCTTGTGCTGCTGAAGTAAACTTATCTTTTTTAGGTTGATAGAAGTTCAATTCATAACCTTCTGCTCCCCAAAAAATGCTAACAAAACTAATTCCTGCTTCCGAACGTAGTACAGTGAGAACCTGGAATGCTTCATTATCAAATTGACCACCATCGTCGACTCGCCAAGTACTAATATCATCGTAGGTGGCCGGAAAATCCAAATTAATTAATTGGTCTTCTTTGATATAAGAAAAAACTGCTAATGCTGAATCTTGTTGGTTTTCAAAGACTGTGAGATTGAATTCAGCTTGATCTTTCAGGACCGCAACTGTAGTACTTTTGTTTATTTTCCTTTTATATTTTTTTTCCAGTATTTCCTTTATCTCTGGAGTTGTCTCACGCTGAACCTTTGTAAAAGGTTCTATTTTGTATTGACTCAAGAAAGCTTGATTGACCAACATTCCAAAATCACCGGATTTAATTTCGTTCTTTATCGTGAACAATGAGCCTTCGCTATTGGCAAAGTTTTGTGCTGTCTGCCTTCCATTGCTTTCCTTATTGTCCGTTTTATTCTGTATAAATCCCAATGGGCTAACTTGATTTTCTATAATGACATAGTTGTATTTTTCGGGACTCTCCATGGCCTGATCCATTGGAAGGGCAATTAATGAATCTTTTTGCTGATTCAAAAAGCCAAAATAAGGTGAAATTAATTGCTCTTTATTTTCACTCTTAACCGGAGGTTTGGATTGATTTTGACTGTTTTCACAACCGTATAATGTAAGTAGAAGAATAGCTAAAAAAAGTGATTTCATAAGAGTGTGTAAAATTTTTATGAAATATAAGGCTTTCGCGCATCATAATGAAAAGATTTAAACTTTAATGTTATGATGAACTCAAAATTGAATATCTATCGCAAGGAATGGCTGGATGTTATCTTTGCAGGTCGCAACAAGATGTATGGTGCATATGAATTGCGGAATTTGTCAAATAAAGCAACAAATGTGGGGCTCGCTATTGTTGTTTCCTTTGCTTTCCTTTTGATCGTGGGTTCTTACGGGTATAATAAATATTTTAAGAAAGCCATGCCAATAACAACTACTACGATTGTGGATTTTCCTAATGATTTGGAAGAACTCCAGAAAGAGGTCGAGAAAAAAGAGGAGGTTAAAGAAGAACCTATTCTAATGCAGGAAAAAGCACCACAGCAGATCGCACAGGATGTTTCGAAGTTTGATTTGGTGCGTCTGCCGGAGCCTAAGATTACGAAGGCAAAAGAAGTAACTGAGGATGTTGCTACACAGGATGAACTGAGTAAACCAAATACAATGACCGCGCGTATTACATTAAAAGCAAATGCCGCTGGAACGCATATTGCAAGAGGTGAATTTGGCCCCTCTAAGAAAGATGGTGGTATTACAGGCCATACAGTGGGACCGGAGTCGGAGGGAGGTACTGATAGCGACGCAGGTACAGTGTTTCGGGCGGTTGAGGTAATGCCACGTCCGGAAGGGGGAATGCCTTCTTTCATGAAATGGGTGTCGGAAAACTATAATTTTCCGCAATCCGCTTTGGATCAAGGCGTGTCTGGGGTTATCGAAGTATCTTTCGTAGTGGAGCGAGATGGATCTTTGACTGATATTGTGGTAAAACGGGATATGAATTTTGGAACTGGTGAAGCCGCAATTAATTTATTAAAAAAGGCAAAAAAATGGAAAGCTGGTGTTCAGAATGGACGTACTGTGCGGGTGGCTTATACCTTGCCTATCCGTTTAAGCGCGGCATCTCAATAAAACCGATCTTAACTTTATTTAACAGATGAGGTTTTAAACTTTTGATGGTCAATAATACTCTTATAGATAAATAGGTTGGAAAGTCAATCTATTAAAATTGAAAGATTGTTGATTTAAAAAACAGAGAGATGAAAAAATTGATGTTAAGTTTGGCGTTATCCGGATTAATGTTAACAGGTTTCGCGCAGGAGAAAAAGGATCTTAAATCAGATACCAAAGAAATGACGGCTCCCTTGCACAAGCGTTCAAAGGATAAAAAGCACGATGGCTTAAAAAATAAAAATCCTGAGGAGTTGGCTAAGATCAAAACAGATCGCATGGACCAAAAGTTGAAGTTTACAGATCAACAGCGCAAAGAGGTATATGCATTTCATTTGAAGCAAGCGCAGGATCATAAAAAAATTGCAGCGGAGCGCAAATTGTATCGTGAAAAGATGAGAAAACAACGTGCTGCGGATCATGAAAAAATGATGGGATTATTGACTCCAGAACAGCAAAAGACATTAAAAGATTCTTACGCAGAGAACCATAAAATGCACAAAGAAAATTGGAAAAAACATCGACAAATGCGAAGGGGTGATTTTAAGAAAGGCGAGGGTGAAAAGGCAGTTGATGCTGAGGCAAAAACAACTTAAGGTTAAAAGAAAGAGTAGTTTTCATATTAATAATTGGTGAGTGTTAGTTGAAAAGGGGATCATTGATCCCCTTTTTATTTTTTATAGTGTGCACATATCCGATGTGCTGTTTTTGACCCGTTGTTTTAGCGAATAAACCGTCGTGTAATTGAGTTTGTATCAAAAAGCTTCGTCACCAAATAGCTTAAACCAAAACTTAGAAGGGCAATTGACAGAATTTTTAGGGAAGCGGGAAGATAATCAATATTCAGAAACGTATCTGTCATCGCCTGTACAATAACAAAATGACATAAATAAATGCCAAATGTGGCTCCTGCTATATTTTTTATCCACTTGGATTCGCGAATATTTAATTTTTGCACGATGAGAAATATTGCGACAGTCATCATTGCGACATTGATATTACAGAAATACCAAACAATCTCCAAATTTGCGTAATTTCCTGGATAATGTTTTTGGGTTAGCAGGAAGCCTGAAAAGGTAATGATAAAGCCTATTACAAAAAGTGGAATTGCAATTGAAATAGTCTTAGTCAGGGACCATTGAAAAGGGTATTTTACCAGATAGTACGCTAATATGATATAACCTAGGAAACCTGAGAAATAATAGAATGTGCCAAATTCATTCCAATTGCAGACTCCCCATAGTCCCATTTGTCCATAATTGCCCGTGTAACCCAAAGTTGGGGCAATCATTTTGATGTAAGGTGCTAGAAGTGTAATTCCCCAAAAGCCGAGAAAATATTGAATATCTTTTTTACTGGCTTGATTTAGCCAGCTTCCGATAATTGGAATGATAAGATATAAACCGATTAACATATACATGTACCATAAAGGTGTTGTATCATAATTGAAGTTAAAGACTGCAGTATAGATTTTTGTTAAGGTTGCCTGTGCCGTAAAATTATTCATATCTATCAAAGCACTCAAACTGCTCTTAATAAAGTTCAGATAGATAAAAAAAGTGAGCGGTAAGACGATTGACCAAAATAATAAAGGAACAAGTATTCGACCTATTCTCTTTTTGTAGAAAGTAGCCACATCGGTTTGTACGGGAAATAGTAGTATACCCGACATCATTGCAAATAGCGGTACACAGGCACGAACAATGCTACCCCAAAATACGCCTTGATGAAATGTGCTGCTATTGTCAAATGTACCAACAAAGGCGTCGCAGCTGTGTGATATTAAGACCATAAAGCAAGCTAAAATGCGGAGAAAATCTATCCAAGGAAGATACGTTTTTATATTTTTTGAAGTCATTAACAGTAGGTTTGGAGCGAAACTAATAAAAAAAGTGGCATTAGTTTGATAAGCTAATGCCACTTTTTTGTTATTCTTTGTTTTTCTGCTGCTCTTTCCATTGTTTGGAAAAGGATTTTTCCGCTAGCTTGGGTAATTCCCGTTGATCGCCCCATGTTTTTTTAAAAAACTTCCGAAGGAAGAAGTTCTTGAATTTCCCACCAAAGAAATCAATCAATTTTCGACGTTGTATTCCGTATGTAAACCAACTCCAGACTTTTTGTTCTGTTTTAGTGGATAACCCCTGCTCTACGGAGTCTTTTCTGTTGACAAGAAGCATACGTTGAATATCGATGCCTACAGGGCACACTTCTGTACATTTACCGCAAAGGGTAGATGCATAGCTTAAGTGCTTAAACTCCTTCATCCCATTTAAATGGGGAGAAATGAGAGATCCGATTGGTCCTTGATAGGTTGTTTCATACGTATGCCCGCCTATATTTTGATAAATAGGACATACATTTAAGCAAGCTCCACAGCGAATACAATATAGGCCCTGGCGTTGTTCTTTTTGAGCAAGGAGATTACTACGTCCATTGTCAAGCAGGATAACATACATTTCTTCAGGTCCATCAGACTCGTAAGGCTGTTTTGGTCCTGTGAGTAATGTGTTGTAGACTGTTAAGTTTTGACCTGTACCATGTGTGGATAAAAGTGGCCAAAATACTTCCAGATCTTGTAGTGTGGGAATGATCTTCTCAATGCCCACAACAGCAATATGTGTTTTTGGAAAAGTAGAAGTCAGACGTGCATTTCCTTCGTTTTCTGTAATTGCTATACTCCCAGTTTCAGCAACTAAGAAATTAGCTCCGGTAATACCGACTTCTGCTGCTAAATATTTGTCTCTTAATAATTCGCGCGCCTTTAGTGTTAATTGTTCAGCAGATGCATCCAGGGGTGTGTCAAATTTTTCATGAAAGAGCTTAGCGATATCTTCCAAGCTTAAATGCATAGCAGGAGTGACAAAGTGGTAGGGTTTCTGGTCTAGCAGCTGAATAATATATTCTCCAAGATCAGTCTCGATGGCTTCTATGTTTTTGGATTCCAGAAAATGATTTAATTCAATTTCTTCGGTAGCCATAGATTTAGATTTTACAATCGATCGTGTTCTTTTTCGTTCGATGATTTTATAAATCTCCTCCCGCGCCTCATCGGCATCATTAGCCCAGATTACTTTTCCACCACGTGCAGTAAAATTTGCCTCAAATTGTAATAGATATCGATCGAGGTTTTCCATTACTTTCCATTTGATCAAATTTGCTTTTATTTTGGAGTTTTCGAGATTTGCAAATTTGCTTTTCCCCTTTTCGAAAGCAATACTGTATTTGTCGATATTGTAATTTATAATATCGCGATGTTTGGTGTCAAATGCTTTCTGTGCACTTTCTTTTAAAAACGTATTTGCCGTACTCTCTGACATCTAATCTGCTGATTTTTCACAAAAAAAGTTGGTCGTTTCCTACCAACTTTTAAATATAGTGTTAATAAATTGTTTCACGAAAATCGAGCTTGAAATTTATTCTTTTATATTAATATTTAAGCTTAATTCATCCAATTGTTCCTGGTGAATTGTTGATGGAGCATCAATCATGATATCTCTTCCTGAATTGTTTTTTGGAAAGGCAATCACATCACGGATAGAATCTAGACCAGCTAATAGCGATACAAGTCTGTCAAAGCCAAACGCTAAACCACCATGTGGAGGAGCTCCATAGGTGAACGCTTCCATCAAGAAACCAAATTGTTTCTGTGCTTCTTCCGGACTAAATCCGAGGTGTTTAAACATGAGTGACTGTAGGTCTCTGTCATGAATACGGATAGATCCACCGCCCACTTCGACACCGTTTAATACAAAGTCATAAGCATTTGCTCTTACTTCACCAGGGTTTGTATCCAGTAGCGGAATATCTTCCGGTTTTGGAGAGGTGAAAGGATGGTGCATGGCATGGTAGCGTGCGTTGTCCTCATCCCATTCCAATAAAGGGAAATCGATAACCCATAACGGAGCAAAGGTGTTTTTGTCGCGAAGACCAAGCTGTGAGGCAACTTCCAGGCGCAATTCGTTTAATTGTTTACGAACTTTATCCTTGCCACTTGCCATAATTAATAAAAGGTCGCCTGGTTTCGCGTGGAACTTAGCGGCAATAGCTGTTAGTTGTTCTGGCGTAAAAAATTTATCAACAGAAGATTTAACTGAGCCATCTTCATTCACACGGGCATAGACTAAACCTGTAGCGCCGATTTGAGGACGTTTAATAAAATCTGTTAAGGCATCCAGTTGTTTTCTGGTATAATCCGCGCAATTCTCGGCATTGATACCAACAACCAGCTCCGCAGCGTCAAATACAGGGAACCCTTTTTCTTTGACTACATCATTTAATTCAACAAACTGCATTCCAAAACGGATATCCGGCTTGTCGGATCCATATAGACGCATGGCATCAGCATAAGTCATACGTGGTACAGCTCCAAGGTCTATGCCCTTAATCGTTTTGAAGATGTGTTTTGCTAATCCTTCAAAAATATTTAGTACATCTTCCTGTTCTACGAAGGACATTTCACAGTCGATTTGTGTAAACTCTGGCTGGCGGTCAGCACGTAAGTCCTCATCGCGGAAACATTTGACAATTTGAAAATAACGATCAAAACCTGATACCATCAATAGTTGTTTGAAGGTCTGTGGTGACTGAGGCAATGCATAAAATTCACCTGGATTCATGCGGGAAGGAACCACAAAATCTCGTGCTCCCTCCGGAGTAGATTTGATGAGATATGGTGTCTCTACTTCTAAGAAATTCTGAGAGTCAAGGTAACGACGTACTTCCTGAGAAGTTTTATGTCGTAAAATAAGGTTCTCACGTACCGGATTACGACGTAAATCCAGATATCTGAATTTCATTCTGATATCATCCCCACCATCCGTTTCATCTTCTATTGTAAAAGGCGGTAATTTCGCAGCATTTAATATTTCAAGATTTGAAACCTTGATTTCGATATCTCCAGTGGAGATTTTAGCATTCTTATTGGAACGTTCAATAACCTCTCCGGTTACTTTTATGACATATTCTCTTCCCAGTTCGCGGGCACTAGCACGTAAAGACGCGTCATCATCTGCATTGAACGTTAATTGTGTGATACCATATCGGTCTCTAACATCGATGAAAGTCATACCGCCCAAATCGCGGGATTTTTGAACCCATCCACTTAGGGTAACCGTTTTCCCTAAGTCAGCTAATGTTAATTCTCCACAAGTGTGTGTTCTGTGCATATCTTAATAAAAATAAAATTTATGCAAAATTATTGGTTTTACTCGACAATAACGAATTCTACTGTTCTTATTTGAATGCTATTCTCCCACTTTCAACCACGCGAGAGATTATCTGTTTTTCAGTCCTCCACTTTCTCCCATTTTTCCCAAAAAAAGAAGTAAAATTAAATTTCTAAAGAGGAAATTTTTACAATTCATTTCCATTTTTTTGAAAAAAAACCGAAAAATATCTGTCCTTGTTTTGAAGATATAATTGATTGAAATGCCCCTTTAACTGTTTGTAAATAAGGTTTTATGCGTTGTGGTGAAAATGGATGTTATTTTTTCTTGTAGCTATTTTTCGATGTGGAAAACTTTTTTATGTTGTAAAGTGGGGGAAAGTGGGAGAAAGTGTATACTTTTACATTTAAATTAGAATAGGATAATTGACGGTATGACTCAGTTGATCGGAGAATTCGAATGCAAGCTAGACGCCAAAGGAAGGATGGTGTTGCCGGCGGCGCTCAAGAGGCAGATGCCTCATGTTGAGCGTGATGGGCTTGTTGTGAATCGCGGTTTTGAGAAGCATCTGGTTTTTTATCCACGCGAGGAGTGGGATCTGATGACAGCTAAACTGGCTAAATTAAATCAATTTGATCCGAAAGTACGGGCTTTTGTGCGTGCTTTTACTCGTGGAGCTACAGAGCTGACTTTGGATGCGGCTGGTCGTGTTTTGTTGCCAAAAAGCTTGCTTGAATTTGCAGGGATAACAACAGAATTGGTTTTGGCTTGTCAGTTTAACAAGATAGAAGTTTGGTCTAAAGAAGGGTATGATGATTTAATGGGTGACGGAGGTGTGGAGGATATATCGTCTTTAGCGGCAGAGGTAATGGGGGATATTAATTTTGGAATATAGTAATATGGAGAATGTGTATCATGTTCCGGTAATGTTGCAAGAATGCATGGATGCTTTGGCGATCAAGCCGAATGGTATTTATGTGGATGTGACTTTCGGTGGAGGTGGTCACTCTCGTGAAATACTGAAGAGATTGGGGCCAGAGGGAAAGCTGTTTGCTTTCGATCAGGATCCAGATGCTTTGGGAAATGTGATTGATGATCCTCGTTTTACATTGATTCATCAAAATTTCAGGTTTTTAAAGAATAGTCTTCGTCTGCACGGTGTGCGTACAGTGGATGGTATTTTAGCTGATCTGGGTGTTTCATCGCATCAGTTTGATGCAGCAGATCGTGGCTTTTCAATCCGATTTGATGCTGATTTGGATATGCGTATGGATCAGGTGGGAGATTTGGATGCAAAAGCCGTACTAGCGACTTATGCTGAAGAAGATCTCCATCGGATTTTTGGTATGTATGGCGAGATTATGAATGCAAAGTCATTGGCGAAAACAATTGTGACAGCTCGTTTGGCACAGCCGATACATACGGTTGCTGAATTAAAAGAAGTTATTCAGCGAATGGTTCCAAAGGGAAAAGAACATAAATATCATGCGCAGGTTTTTCAGGCCTTACGTATTGAGGTTAACCGTGAATTGGAGGCTTTGCAGGAGTTTTTGTTGCAAACTGTTGATGTGTTGAAAAGTGAAGGAAGATTGGTGGTGATGTCTTATCATTCCTTAGAAGATCGTTTGGTTAAAAACTTCATGGCCAAAGGGAAATTTAAAGGAGGTGTTGAGAAAGATTTTTTTGGAAATGAAATCAAGCCGTTCCATGTGTTGAGCCGTAAGGCAATTACAGCATCGCCGCATGAACTGGCTGTAAATAATAGATCGCGCAGTGCGAAACTGCGTATTGCTGAAAGGTTGGATTTGTCTTAAAAATGGAGCGAAAAGATGAGCAGGAATACAATAAGACAGAAAGAATTGAGTGAAGAAGTTCAGGAAGAACTACAAGAAACTGTCGAGGAAAAGGCGGAAGAAACAGAAGCGTTTATTAAAACGCTTTTTACCGTTGGAGACCTTTCCTTAAACAAAATATTGGAGTATCTCCCTTTTGGGGCTTTCATCGCCTTTTTGATGTTGTTGTATATCTCTAACCGTCACTTCGCTGAGCGAACTATTCGTAGTATCGATAAAGTAAGCAAGGAAGTCAAAGAATTAGGCTGGGATCATAAGTCGTTATCTGCTGAGCTGATGAAAATGTCCACGCAAACGGAGATCGCAAAGCGTGTGGATTCATTGGGTTTGAAAGAGCGGGTGGAGCCGCCGATCAAGATTGAAGTTGTAGAGAAAAAAGAAGATAAATAGAGAGAGTTATGAGTATCAGAAACACGATTCTTATTCGCGTCTATTTTGCCTTTGGACTTATTGTGCTTCTTGCATTTATGGTATTTGGGAAAATGCTGAAGTTGCAATATGTGGATGGGCAACATTGGAAGGCTTTGGCGGATAGTCTTTCTATTCAAGAACGTGAGGTTGAAGCTGCACGGGGGAATATCTATTCCAACGACGGAAGCTTATTGGCAACTTCTGTTCCTGAGTATGAACTTCGTTTTGATGCGATGGCTATTCCCGAAGAAGAAAATGAATATTTCAATCTCAAAGTTGATTCTCTCGCGATTAAACTGGCTGATTTTTTTAAGGATAAATCATCCCGGCAATATTTGACATTACTAAAACAGGCGCGGAATAAAAAACAACGCTATCTACTAATTAAGCGGAATGTGTCACATCAGGATTTAAAGAAGGTGAAGCAATTTCCTTTATTTAAATCAGCTCGTGTTGAAAAAGAACGTTTTCCTAGCGGTTTGATTACCGATAGACAGAATAAACGGATTTTGCCGTTCGTTAATCTGGCAGCAAGAACTATTGGATATAAAAACGTAAAGGAAAATATTCATGTCGGCTTAGAGGGAGCATACGGTGAGTATATTGATGGAAAGAGTGGAAAGAGATTGATGCAGCGTATTGCTGGTGGTGTCTGGATACCTGTCAATAGAGATATTGAGGTAGCACCTGTCGATGGTTCGGACATCATATCCACAATTGATGTTAATATGCAGGATATGGCTCAAAGAGCGCTGGAGAAACAGATGATTGTGAGCAATGCTGATGAAGGTTGTGTTGTGATGATGGAAGTGAAAACAGGTGAAGTGCGGGCCGTTGCAAATTTTATGCGGGATAAAGATGGTGTTTATCGGGAGAAGTTCAATCTTGCCATTGCGCAAAGTGCCGATCCGGGCTCAACTTTTAAACTTGCCTCTTATCTAGCGTTGATTGATGATAAGAAAATCGATTCAAGTACAACTATAAATATTGGAAATGGTAACTGGCCGATTTACAAGCATACAATTCGTGATTCGCATGCACCAAAAAAATCTATAGTTTCGGCTAAAAGAGCTTTTGAAGAATCTTCGAATGTTGGGGTTACAAAATTTGTCTATCAGGCTTATAAAGATAACCCAGACCAGTTTACGTCGAAACTGCATTCTTTTGGATTCGGTAAGACGTTAGATCTGCAGATTCCGGGAGAGGGGGTTCCATTGGTGAAAACATCGAAAAGTAAATCTTGGAGTGGATTGTCATTGGTTCAGATGGCTTATGGTTATGAGATGAAGATTACGCCATTACAGACCTTGACATTTTATAACGCTGTTGCAAATAACGGTAAATTGATTGCACCTCTATTTGTCAAAGAGATTAGGCATTTAGGTAACACGATCCAAACTTTTCAGGCGAAGGTAATTAATGAAAAGATCGCTTCGGATCATGCCTTGGCAGAGGTGAGGGGAATGATGGAAGGTGTCATGACGGAGGGTACAGGAAGAAGTGTTGCTAGCCCATTGTATACATCGGGAGGTAAGACGGGAACAGCGCAGATGGCTGATGGCTCAAGAGGTTATGGAGCTAGGAGATACCAGTCTTCTTTTGCAGGCTATTTTCCTGCTGAAGATCCGAAATATTCGATTATTGTGGTGATCCGAAATCCGAGAAATGGTTATTATGGTGGATCGGTGGCCGGACCTGTTTTTAAAGAACTTGCAGATATGGTTTATGCTAACGATATGGAGATGCAGGGAAAAAAATCATTTAAAGCAGTTAATGTTGGCGGAAGAATGCCATTGACTTTGCAAGGGTCAAGAGAAGCGAGTAAGAAAGTATACGATAAGTTGGGAATTAATACAGTGAATTGGGATATGGTAGCCAGAGGCGAAGTAGATACATCGAATAGAGGTGTGCCATTTGTGGATTTGAAATATAAAGAAGGAATTGTACCAAATGTAGTGGGAATGGGATTGATGGATGCATTGTATGTGATGGAGAATGCGGGATTTAAAACACATGTATTTGGAAAGGGAAGAGTGGGAGCACAATCTTTGACTGCGGGTCAAAAACTCCCATTTGGAACAGCGATAAATTTAGAACTTAAGTAATGATGGATTTAAAAAAAGTATTGCATGCTATCCCTGTTCAACAGGTGGTGGGAAACCTCGAAGAGGTCGATGTGCACTCTTTGTGCTTTGATTCCAGAAAGGTGGAGCTGGGAAGTTTGTTTATCGCTGTGCGTGGTGTTCAGACAGATGGACATTTATTTGTCGATAAGGCAATTGCCTCTGGAGCAAGAGCAGTTATTGTTGAAGAACTTCCTGTGGAGACATTGGACTCTGTGGCTTACATTTTAGTGGCAGATTCGGCATATGCCTTGGGAGTCGCTTCTGCTAATTTCTATGGTAATCCATCCGAGCAACTCAAGTTGGTTGGAGTGACGGGAACCAATGGAAAAACGACTGTAGCGACATTGTTATTCCAATTGTTTACTGAGTTGGGATATCATGTTGGTTTGTTGTCAACAGTGCAGAATCAAATTGGTCCAAAGATAATTCCCGCAACACACACTACACCGGATCCGATCCAGTTGAACCAACTCCTACGGGATATGGTAGACGATGGTTGTGATTACGCTTTTATGGAAGTCAGTTCACATGCCGTGGTACAGGAGCGTATTGCGGGGTTAGTGTTTGCAGGTGCAATATTTACGAATATTACACACGATCATTTGGATTTCCACAAAACTTTTGACAACTATATCAAAGCAAAGAAGAAGTTCTTTGATGATTTGGATGTACATGCGTTTGCTTTAACAAATGCGGATGATCGAAATGGTCAGATCATGTTGCAAAATACAGTTGCCCATAAAAAAAGCTATGGCTTGCGTTCTGGGGCTGATTTTAAAGCTAAAGTTATCGAAAGCCATTTTGATGGGATGTTAATGAGTATTGATGGGCAGGAAGTATGGGTCAAATTGATCGGTGATTTTAATGCTTATAATCTTTTAGCGGTGTATACCGCAGCAATCCTATTGGAGCAAGAGACCGTAAAGGTGTTGACGGCCTTAAGTACCTTGAAAGGGGCAGAAGGACGCTTTGAAACGATGAAATCCACCTCAGGTGTTTTTGGTATTGTGGACTATGCACATACACCAGATGCTGTTGAAAATGTCTTAAAAACCATTAGTTCTTTGAGACGCCCGGAGCAAAAGATTATTACTGTTTTGGGCTGTGGAGGTGATCGCGACAAAACCAAAAGACCTGAGATGGCAGAAGCGGCATTACGCTACAGCGATCGTTTCTTGATTACATCGGATAATCCACGTACAGAGGATCCCTATCAGATTATTAAAGATATTGAAGCTGGTGTAGGGGCTGATCAAAAGGCAAAAACGCTTTCTATAGCCGACCGTAAAGAGGCGATACGTACAGCGTATCAGTTGGCAAAACCTGGAGATATTATCCTGGTCGCCGGAAAAGGACATGAAAAATATCAAGATGTGAATGGTGTCAAGCATCATTTTGATGATAAGGAAATTTTAGAGAATACATTTAACGAAAAATAGAATATGTTGTACCATCTATTTACGTGGCTTAGCGAATATATCCATATACCAGGAGGAGGTTTGTTTCAATACATCTCCTTTAGAACATCTATGGCAGTAATCGCTTCATTAATTATTACCACGGTTTTTGGGGGGAAATTGATCCAGTTCTTGCATAATAAACAAGTTGGGGAAACAATTCGTGATTTAGGGCTAGAAGGTGAAAAAAAGAAAGCTGGTACGCCCACAATGGGAGGAATAATTATCATTGCGGGGATCTTGATTCCTACCTTATTATTTGCCAAGTTGACAAATATCTATGTGATCATCATGATTGTAACGACACTTTGGATGGGGGCAATAGGTTTTCTGGATGATTATATTAAAGTTTTTAGACATAATAAAGAAGGGTTAGCCGGGAAGTTTAAAGTTGTGGGGCAAGTGGGCTTAGGGGCTATTATTGCCTGCACGATGTATTTTCATCCAGATATTGTGGTGCGTAAAGGGGTGGATAAACCAACTTCGACAAAACCGGTGGAAGTGGTTATTAATGAGGGGACAGGAGAAAAAACATATGCTGAAAATGTAAAATCTTCTAAAACAAATATCCCTTTTTATAAGAATAATGAATTTGACTACGCCAAGGTATTCAAGATGTTTGGCTTGCAAAGTGACTATCTGACTTTTGTAGTCTTTTTAATTGTTGTCATTTTTATCGTTACTGCAGTATCCAACGGTGCTAATATTACCGATGGTATCGATGGTCTGGCCACGAGTACGTCCGCAATAATTGGGGTTACCTTGGCAATTTTGGCTTATGTGTCTGGTAACGTGATTTTTTCAGACTATCTCAATATTATGTATATCCCCAACTCTGGTGAGCTTGTGATTTTTGCAGGTGCATTTGTGGGAGCTTGTGTCGGTTTTCTATGGTATAATACCTATCCAGCACAGGTTTTTATGGGGGATACGGGGAGCTTGGCAATTGGAGGTATCATTGCGGCATTTGCGATTTTGATCCGTAAAGAATTGTTGATTCCGATTTTATGTGGTGTGTTTTTATTGGAAAATCTCTCGGTGATCCTACAGGTTTCCTATTTTAAATACACCAAAAAGAAATACGGTGAAGGAAGAAGGATATTTTTAATGTCCCCTTTGCATCACCACTTCCAAAAGAAGGGGTATCATGAAGCAAAAATTGTAACGCGTTTTGTCATTGTGGGAATAATTTTAGCCATTCTGACAATAGTAACATTAAAAATTAGATAACGATGTCAAATATATCAACAGCATATTACCCTCAATCCGGAAGCTTGGTCATTTTAGGCGCAGGTGAAAGTGGTGTGGGTACTGCAATCCTGGGGAAGGAAAAGGGCTATGATGTTTTTGTATCGGATAAAGGATTGATAGCAGATCATTATAAGGAGCAATTGAAAGCAGAAGGCATTGCTTTCGAGGAAGGGAATCATGATGAATCTCGGATATTGAATGCTGCTCTTGTTGTCAAGAGCCCCGGAATTCCGGAAACAGTACCCTTGGTGATCGCCTTAAAGGAAAAAAATATTCCGGTTATTGCCGAAATAGAATTTGCTGCCCAATATACTGCTGCTAAATTAATCTGCATCACAGGATCAAATGGTAAGTCTACGACAACCATGTTGACATACGAAATGCTAAAGCATGGTGGCCTTAATGTTGGTTTGGCAGGTAATATTGGAAAAAGCTTTGCACTTCAGGTCGCGCGTGAAAATTTTGACTGTTACGTATTGGAAATTTCAAGCTTTATGCTGGATGATATGTACCATTTTAGAGCAGATATTGCTGTAATTCTAAATATCACGCCAGATCATTTGGATCGTTACGACCATAAAATGGAGAATTATGTGGATTCCAAATTCAGAATGATTCAAAATCAGACGGAGAAAGATTATTTTATATACTGTCTAGACGATCCTGAGACAATAAAAGGATTGGAGAGACACCATAGTAAGGGGACTTATTTACCTTTTACACAAGAACAGCTTGTTGAATTGGGAGCCTATTTGACTGCCAATTCAACAATGATTATTAATACACCAAATAACGATACATTCACTATGAGAACTGAGGAATTGTCATTGCAGGGGAAGCATAATATTTATAATAGTATGGCTTCTGGATTGATTGCAAAAGTGCAGGAGTTGAGAAATCAAGCGATGAAAGAGAGTATGGGATCGTATGTGAATATTCCACATCGTCTTGAACATGTTGCTTGTATCGGTGGCATAAACTACATCAATGATTCAAAGGCGACGAATGTTAATTCGGTATGGTACGCTTTGGAAAGTTTTTCAACACCGATCGTGTTGTTATTGGGAGGTGTAGATAAAGGAAATGACTATACAATGCTTGCTGATTTGGTGAAAGACAAAGTACGCGCTATCGTGTGTTTAGGAAAGGATACGGCGGCAATTCATAAGGCCTTTGAGCAGGATGTAGAAATTATCGTTAATAGTACATCGATGCAGGATGCCGTTGTATTGTCTTCACATTTAGCTAAAAAGGGTGATACGGTATTATTGTCTCCAGCTTGTGCAAGTTTTGATTGGTTTAAAAATTATGAAGATCGTGGCGATAAGTTTAAAGCTGCTGTAATGGAATTATAAATAGATGGTACAACCATAAAGGGAGAAGGATATGTTACAGAACATAATGTCTAAATTAAAAGGTGATCGATGGATATGGATCATTGTGATTATTCTATCAGGATGGTCACTTTTGGCTGTATACAGTTCGGTCGGAACCCTAGCCTATAAAGAGGGTAAGGGGACAGAAATGTATCTGCTGAAGCATTTTTCGATCATTGCCATTGGATTTGTTTTGATGTATCTCTCGCATAAGCTGGATTATCGATATTATGCGGGTATTTCTAAAATTTTAATGGGGATCACGATACCTTTATTACTATTTACTTTATTATTTGGAAGTAGTGTAAATCAGGCGAGCCGCTGGTTAACTATTCCTGGTACAGGAATGACATTCCAGACATCGGATTTGGCAAAATTATCGTTGATTGTTTTTCTTGCGCGGATGTTATCTCGAAAACAGGAGGAAATCAAGGACGTTAAAAAGGCATTTTTACCCATAATGGGGTCGGTATGTGGTGTTTTCGTTCTGATCGCTTGGGCGAATATGTCTACTGCGGTTATGTTGTTTGGGGTGAGTGTTTTATTGCTTTTGATTGGTCGGATATCGTTTAAACAGATCGCTATTGTTTCGGCGGGAGTTGTTTTATTGGGGATTATAGTGGTGTCTGTTGGTCCTAGGCGTGCGACGTATTATAGTCGTGTTAAGTCTTTCTTTGGAGTAGAAAAGAAAGATGATGCAACACCAGTTTCATTCCAGGATGATAAGAACTATCAAGCAAATAATGCAAAGATCGCAATTGCTACAGGAGGACTCTTTGGTAAAGGCCCGGGAAATAGCGTTCAGCGAAATGTATTGCCGCATCCATATTCCGATTTTATTTATGCAATTATTATTGAGGAGTATGGTACAGTTGGTGGGGTGATCCTGCTATTTCTATACTTGGCTTTTATGTATCGATGTATACGTATTGTCACGATGAGTCCCAAGGCGTTTGGGACGTTCTTGGCGGCGGGTTTAGGTTTCAGTTTAACCATACAAGCTCTGGCAAATATGGCGGTGGCAGTAGGGCTAGGGCCAGTAACTGGGGTGCCATTACCCTTAGTGAGTATGGGGGGGACATCGATTTTGTTTACGAGCGTCGCCTTAGGGATTATTCTGAGTGTGAGTAGAAATATTGAGGAATTAAAAGGAAAAGAACAGTTGGATGAAAAACCGAAACCCAAAAAGGTGGTTATCGGCTCCATTCCAGCTTAAAAGATATATTGAGCATGGCAATCCGAGTAATAATAAGTGGGGGTGGTACCGGAGGACATATCTTTCCGGCGATTTCAATTGCAAATGCGTTGAAGACGATGGATCCTGCAAATGAAATTTTGTTTGTAGGTGCTAATGGTCGGATGGAAATGGATAAGGTGCCTGCTGCAGGTTACACCATTGTTGGACTTGATATTCAGGGAATCAATAGAAAGCAGCTTTGGAAGAATATCCTATTACCATTTAAATTAATGAAGAGCCTCCGTAAGGCAAAAAAGGTAATCCGCGACTTTAAACCCGATGTTGCAGTAGGGGTTGGTGGTTTTGCTTCTGGACCTTTATTGATGATGGCAAATAAATTGGGTGTTCCTACTGTAGTTCAGGAGCAGAATTCTTACGCTGGTGTAACAAATAAAAAGGTTGGTGCAAAAGCGGCAAAGATTTGTGTAGCCTACGAGGGGATGGAACAATTCTTCCCAGCTGATAAAGTGTTGTTGACTGGAAATCCGATACGAAGGGAGTCTGTTTCGATCGAAGGAAAAAAGGCTGAGGCTTTGGAGTTCTTTGGATTGGAACAACACAAAAAGACAATCTTGGTATTAGGTGGGAGTTTAGGTGCCAGAACATTGAATGAAAGTGTTGTCGCCTATTTGGATTTGCTATCCAAAGAGGATGTACAGGTGATTTGGCAATGTGGTAGCTTTTATATCGACACACTTCGGACAGACCTGGAAGGGAAACTTCCAGCGAATGTGAAGATGATGGCATTTCTTCAAAAAATGGATTATGCCTATGCCGCTGCTGATTTGATTATTAGCCGGGCAGGAGCAGGTACGATCTCGGAACTGTGTGTTGTCGGGAAACCTGTTATTCTGGTTCCTTCGCCAAATGTTGCGGAAGATCATCAGACTAAAAATGCAATGGCATTGGTCAATAAGCATGCAGCACTGTTGGTGAAAGATATAGATGCCACAAAGACTTTGATTCCAACAGCGTTGGATTTATTCAGGAATCCGGATCAAGTGGCACAGTTGAGTGAAAATATAAAAGTACTTGGTAAGCTGGATGCTGATATTCAGATTGCAGAGCAAGTGTATAAATTGGCAAATAAGAAATAGATAATGCGTATGAATCTAGATGCAATAAAACAAGTTTACTTGATCGGAATCGGCGGAATCGGCATGAGTGGCCTTGCACGCTATTTTAAGCATTTGGGCTGTGAGGTGAATGGATATGACCGTACGGAAACCGAATTGACCAAGACATTGGTCAAAGAAGGTATTTCGATCACATATCTGGATGATGTGAATTCTATTGATTCTATTTTCCATCAGCCTGCTGCTGCTACATTGGTGATATTTACACCTGCGATTCCTAAAGATTCCAAGATTAAAGCTTTTTTTGAATCTCAGGGTCATGTATTGTATAAAAGATCACAAGTACTCGGTATCATTAGTGAAAGTAGGTTTACAATTGCGGTAGCTGGAACCCATGGCAAAACGACTACTTCAACGATGGTCGCACACCTATTGAAAGATTCGGGCTACGATTGCTCCGCTTTTTTAGGGGGTATCAGCTCTAATTACGATACGAATGTACTTTACGGAAACAATAATACCGTAGTGGTTGAAGCTGACGAATTTGATCGTTCATTTTTGACACTTCATCCGAATATCGCGATCGTAACTTCTTCGGATGCAGATCATTTGGATATCTACGGTGATAAGAGCCATTTGCTTGAATCTTTCCAGCTGTTTTTGGACAAGGTCGTTGATGGCGGCACGCGTATTATAAGGAAAGGACTGGAATTTAAAGGTCAGATTAGTTATTCTGGTCAGGAAGTGGCAGATGCCTATGCATCCAATGTTCACGTAAGAGAAGGGGAGTTCTTTTTCGATTATCAGGATGCCAATGGGAAAATTGAAGATATTCATTTGGGTATTCCAGGGATTCACAATGTTGAAAATGCTGTTGCAGCAATTACAGTAGCTCGTCTACTGGGGATTTCGACGGAGGCAATTAAGACCGCTTTGACAACATTCAAAGGAGTCAAAAGACGTTTTGAATATATTGTCCGTACACCAGAGGTGGTTTATATTGACGATTATGCGCATCATCCTGAAGAGTTACGAGCTTTTTTGACATCCATGCGGAAATTATATCCAACAAAGAAACTAAATGTTGTATTTCAGCCACATTTGTTTACGCGTACCAGAGATTTTGTGGATGGGTTTGCTGAAGTGTTATCTACGGCGGATAATCTACTCTTAATGGAAATATATCCAGCACGGGAACTTCCGATAGAAGGCGTTAACTCAAGTTGGTTGTTGGATAAAATTACAGCGCAGCATAAACAGATTGTTACAGCCGAAGAGGTATTAGATTTTGCACGAAATGAAAGACCGGATTTGATCGTGACAGTAGGAGCAGGAGATATAGATAAATTGGTAAAACCATTACAAGCGATCTTTGAACATGCTTAAAAAATTACGTGACATACAATGGAACCGTGTACTCTACTTTACCCTATTTTTTATTGGGGTTATTGTGGTGGTTGTGATCATGGCCATTGTGGGGAAGCGTGATGAACAACAGCTCTGTAAGGATGTGAAAATAGTCATTGAAGGAACAGAGGCTTTTATTGACCAAGCAGATATTTCAAAACTGATTGAGCAAAACTATGGAAGTTTTGTAGGTAAGAAGGTCAATGGTATTCCTTTTCAGCGGGTGGAAAAGACCTTGAAAAAGTTGCCCTATGTATCGAATGCTAGTATTCATGCTGATATGGACGGAACCATACGGATTAATATCGATCAGCGCGAAGCTGTCATGCGGATTATCAATAAAAACGGACGCGAGTTCTATGTTGATCCCAAAGGTTTAAAGATACCGACTACGTTAAAGTATATCCCGCACATCATGGTGGCAAACGGTAATATAGCTGAAGGATATAACGAGGCATTGGATACAATATCAACTCCATTGGTGAAAGATTTAGTGAAGGTGGCGGAATTTATTGGAAAGGATGAATTGTGGAGTAACCAGGTTGTACAGATCTATGTGAATGCAGATCATGACATAGAACTTGTACCCCGGGTCGGAACACAACAATTGATTGTTGGATCTGCCGATTCGTTGGAACAAAAGTTTGAATTATTAAAAACATTTTATACGCAGATCATGCCAAAAGTAGGTATCAATGCCTATGGTGTGGTGAATGTAAAATACGGAGGACAGATCATCTGTGAAAAGCGAGGAAATTGGAGCTTCTCAGATGATCAAACAAAAAAAATAGCAAATAATACATTATAGTAATACAGCAACAATACAGGAAATTATGAACTCAAAGGCAGCAGAAATTGAAAGAGAGAATCCAATTATCGTGGGACTCGATATTGGTACTACCAAAATTTGTGTTACGGTTGGGAGACGTAGCTCAGGGAACAAAATCGAATTATTAGGTGTGGGCAAAGCCGACTCTGCAGGTGTGAGCCGAGGAGTGGTTGCCAATATCCAAAAGACTGTGGGAAGTATTTTGGAGGCGGTAGAAATTGCCGAAGCACAATCTAATGTCGATATTAAGGTTGTCAATGTGGGGATCGCTGGTCAACACATTAAGAGCATCCAACACCGTGGAATATTTACCAAAACAGATGGTGATGATGAAATCATTCGCAGAGATATCGAACGATTGATTTCGGATATGTATAAACTGGTACTGCCTCCAGGAGAAGAAATTATACATGTTTTACCTCAGGAGTTTACGGTAGATAATGAACCGGGTATCCGCGAACCTATCGGCATGGCTGGACGTCGTATAGAAGCAAATTTCCATATTATTTCGGGAAGAGTTACCGATATCAAAAATATTAAAAAATGTATTGATAATTCCAACCTGGAAGTTGCTGAACTGATCCTTGAGCCTTTGGCATCTTCAGAAGCTGTATTGGATGAAGATGAAAAAAATGCTGGTGTTGTATTAGTTGATATTGGTGGTGGAACGACAGATGTTGCAATCTTCCATGAAGGAATCATTCGTCATACTGCTGTAATCCCATTGGGCGGTAATATTGTGACTGAAGATATTCGCCAAGGTTGTTCTGTATTGCGTTCGCAGGCGGAATTGCTGAAAACTCGATTTGGATCTGCTCTTGCGGATGAAAATAAAGAGAATGAGGTGATCTGTGTGCCTGGATTGAAAGGTCGTGAGCCGAAAGAAATTTCGGTTAAAAACTTAGCTTATATTATTCAAGCCAGAATGGAAGAGATTATCGAACATGTTTATTATGAGATCAAATCTTCTGGTTATGAAAATAAACTGATCGGTGGTATCGTTATCACAGGAGGTGGAGCTCAATTGAAGCATTTGGTACAACTCGTTGAGTACATCACTGGAATAGATTGTCGTGTCGGTTTTCCTAACGAGTATCTTTCGAAGAATGAAGTGTTGCCGAAACCGCTATTTGAGGAATTGAAAAGCCCATTATACGCAACAAGTATTGGCTTGTTGATCAAGGGTATTCAATCGCATGAAGAAGAGGAGGATAGCCGTAGAGAAGCGCATGCACCAGCTAAAAAAGTACAGGCGACCACGACGACGAAAGAAGTTTCGGAACAACAGCAAAAAGAGCAAGGATTGTTGTCATGGTTCAAGCGATTTATTAAGGATGGTAATGAAATTGATGACGCAAGTTTTTTAGATAAAAAGTAAGTTTTCCACAATGGTTGAAGTTTTCCACAATTTCACAAATGTGGAAAACTTTTGTTGAAATTATATTATTATTACATTACATATAGTGGGTTTGGTTCATTTTGATATCGTGTTCATTATAAGTTAAATAGGGATAAGTTATGTCAATACAGTTTGAAATGTTAAAAGAGCAATCTTCAATAATCAAGGTTATTGGGGTTGGTGGTGGTGGCGGCAATGCCGTAAACCACATGTATAAACAAGGAATTAGTGGTGTAGATTTTATCGTGTGTAATACTGATGCTCAGGCATTGGAGTTAAGCCCGATCCCAAATAAAGTTCAATTGGGAATAAGTCTGACCGAAGGTATGGGTGCTGGAGCAGATCCTGATGTAGGTGAAAATTCCGCTATCGAAAGTATTGAAGATATCAAACGCATGTTGGGCACCAATACCAAAATGTTGTTTATTACTGCTGGTATGGGTGGTGGTACAGGTACTGGAGCAAGCCCGGTTTTGGCTAAGGCCGCTAAGGAATTGGGTATTCTTACTGTTGCGATCATTACCACACCATTTACATTCGAAGGTAAACGTCGTCGTTCACAAGCGGAAGAGGGACTTTCGGAATTGCGTAAATATGTAGATTCTTATCTTGTTATCTCCAACGATCGCTTGCGCGAAATCTTTGGAAACCTAACGATGACTGCTGCCTTTGCAAAGGCAGATGATATATTAACTACTGCCGCAAAAGGTATCGCCGAAATTATCACTATCCCTGGTTATGTAAACGTCGATTTTAAAGATGTTCGTACTGTAATGAACGATAGTGGTGTAGCGATTATGGGAAATGCAATTGCCGAAGGCGAAGATCGTGCATTACGCGCAGTAGAAGGTGCATTGGCTTCCCCATTGTTGAAAGACAATGAGATTGAAGGGGCTCGTTATATTTTATTGAATATTACTTCTGGAACAAAAGAGGTAACGATGGATGAAGTTGCAATCATCACAGATTATATTCAAGAAAAAGCAGGCTTGTCTGCTGATTTGATCTGGGGTAATTGTATTGACGAAAACTTTGAAGATGAATTGTCAGTAACAATTATTGCAACAGGTTTTCAGACTTCAGAAGAACGTGATAAAGAGCGCGAAAATACAAAAGTATCTATGCCCTTGACACCTGAACCGGTAAATTCTTTTGTTAAACCTGTTTCGCAGGTTGCCCCAAAGGAAGCGCCAGTTGCCAATAGTTTTGTCACTCCGGTTCAACGTGTGGATACACCAGCTCCTTCAACAAATACTTCGACGCCAAATAATCTGCAGTCTGACTTATTTACTTCTCCCAAAAATGTTGTGCAACAACAGCAAGTAGCGATTGAAGAACCACAAGTAATACGTCATGATTTGGGATTTGATGGCGCTTATGAAGAGGAAACTCCATTTGCTGAAAGTGATTTTCAATTGAAAACATCACCTTCTGTTTTTCAGTTTCAAATGCCAACAGTATTCGATTCCTATTCAACTCCATCTGCATCAGACTATGAGGAAAAACCGACGTTTTCTTCAAGCACAACAAACGAACAAATAGAAGTTCCGCAGGTAGAAGAAGAGCAGGTATCGTTTGAGGATCAATTGGTGCGTACCAAAGAGCGTATCTTGCGATTGAAAGAACTAAGCATGAAATTGAAATCTTCGAATGGTCTTCATGAGTTGGAAAATGAGCCAGCTTACAAAAGAAAGCAGATGTCATTGGAGGATACACCACATTCTTCGCAGTCACAAGTCTCTCGCTTTACATTGTCATTTGAGGATGGAAATACCGAGATTCGACCAAATAATTCATTTTTACACGACAATGTAGATTAATCGAATTGACATAAAATACTAAAAAAGCCATCCATTCGGATGGCTTTTTTAGTATCTTTAAATACCGATATAATACAATTATACAAGCTATGACTACAAAATTAAATAACCCTGTATGGGTGATGAGTTCTGCCTTTGATAAATTGTCACTACCAGAATTGATTCAAACGACAAAAAGAATTGGCGCTGGTGGAATTGACCTTTGTGTTTTTAGAAAAGATGGTACGCGTGAGGACCATACAGCTACACATTTGGACTATGAGGGATTTACACCGGTAAAAGCTAAAGAGACGCTAGAATTGTTTAATCAGGCCGATTTAAAGCTTTCACTTGGAGCCTTTGAGAATATGATTGGAGGAGATCCCGAACAACGCGTGAAAAATCAGAATCACCTATTGAAATTGATCCGGATCGCCCATTTGCTGGGTGGTGATGAGAACAATGTCAAAGTTGGTACTTTCGTCGGTTATAATCACGAATTGGGAAATCAGCTCGATGGATTTCAGAAAAACCTGGATGAATATAAACGTGTATTTGCGCCAATTGTTAATTACGCAGAGAGTCTTGGGGTAACAATACTTTATGAAAACTGTCCTATGGAGGGCTGGCGTTCTTCAAGATACAGTTCTACCTACAACAACTTACCGGCAGTCTTGGCAGCACGTAAATTGATGTATGCAATGGTGCCTAGTAAAGCACATGGTGAAATTTACGATCCTTCACATGATGTTTGGCAAAATACAAACCCAATTGACGTCATTCGTAATACTGATATCAGTCGATTGCAGCGTATACATGTGAAAACCACACGTAACCTACAGACAGCTGCTCGTGTGGATTGGGGTGGAATGTATCCTATGCAACATGTCGATGCTGAACTGGCAAAAAAAGCAAATGTGAGTATTCCGGGGCATGACTGGGATAGACATCACTATGAGGCGATGCTTCCTGGATTTGGTGGATCAGATAGCATGGATTGGCGCGGTTTTGTTGATCTACTTCAGGAACGTGGATTCAAAGGGCCATTTGAAATTGAAAACGAGGCAAAAAATTCAAAAGATACAGGAGATTTTTCGGCAACAGTACAAGGATTTACGACTTGTCTTAATTTCTTGGCCCCTATGTTATGGGATTTGGAAGCTGAGGTGGGTTACGCTTATAAAAAATCTGAACCCCTCAAAGATATCAATGTGAAAGATATTCCAGTTATAACAATGGATGATCTAATCTAAAAAAGATACACTCCAACAACATTTTAATTGTTGGAGTGTATTCTGAAAAGTTCAATTAGCTCAGGAATATTGGAAACATTTAGCTTCTCAAATATTCTGCTTTTATAAGTACTTACAGTGGATGGGCTCAGCTCAAGTAGACCCGATACTTCAATGATTCCTAGACCTTTGATCAGTTGTTTTGCTACATCTACCTCCCTGTTTGACAAGCGTGCCAATGGATTTAATTTCGTAAGTTCGGATTTACTCTGAGTCAATTTTTGGACATATAAATCCTGTACATTGCTCGACATATACTTACCTCTCTCTTGGATAGCTAATATAGCGTGGCTCAATTCTGCCATCGCGGTAGTTTTATTGAGATAACCTACTGCTCCAGCTTCAATATAGCGTAAAGCATATAATGATTCATCATAAGATGAGAAAATTAGAATTTTGATAGATGGTTGAATCTGCAGGATTTCTTCAACAACTCTAATATTATTTCCTCCTGGCATATTGATATCCAGTAATAATAGATCGAAATCTTCCAGTTTTATCTTTTCTAGTACCTCGTCGAAATTTTCGGCCTGAAATATTTCCGCTTTTTTAAGGGTTTCCTTAATAATAACGGAAGCTCCGAGTCGTACAATACCGTGGTCGTCTGCAATAAGAATCTTCTTCATAGATACTTTATATTATTCTGGGCTTTAATTACCGTACGAAATTTAAAGTACTATCAATATACAATATATCTTGATATTTTGCCCTAGTTAACGAGCAAATATAGCAAATTAAGTTAATAAAAAACTTGAGCATATCGTTTTAGGTCATAATTTTAAAAATAGGATTTAAGACAGAAAAATATAGGACAATAGAAGACTCGCGATAAAAAATTGGTTTATTTTAATTAGATTTATGTGACAATTACTAGTTTTGGTAAAATTTTAAAAGATTAAATGGTTTTAATATGGGATTTTTAAAAGAATTTAAAGAGTTCGCAATGCGCGGTAGCGTTGTTGATTTGGCTGTCGGTGTTGTTATCGGTGGGGCATTTGGTAAAATTGTTACATCATTGGTTGACGATATTATCATGCCTCCCATAGGATATTTGACAGGCGGGGTTGACTTCTCCTCGAAAAAAATTATACTGAAAGCTGCTGATGAAGCTGCGAAACAAGCTGAAGTTTCTATCAACTATGGGAATTTTATCAATGTGGTCATTCAGTTTATAATTGTTGCATTATGTATTTTCACTGTTATTAAAGCATTAAATTCGCTAAAACGCAAAGATGAGGCTGCTCCTGCCGCTCCAGCTGCACCAACAAAAGAAGAAACATTGTTGACGGAGATCAGAGATATTCTGAAAACTAAATAATTTCAAATTTTTATTTGATTTGGAATAAGACAGAGGAGTACTACTTCTCTGTTTTTTATTCTTATGCAATTTGTAAATTGGTTTTTTTAGGCTGTCAGTGAATAAATTAGAGGTGACTTTTTACTTAAAGTCTAAATGTTCTCAATATTGTTTGTTTTTGTCTAAAATAAACTTTACTTTTGCATTCCTCTTGGGGAGTTTTGTATTAATTGAAGTAAGAACAAATTAGCATAATAGCGTCATGAAAAGAACATTTCAGCCATCGCAAAGAAAAAGAAGAAACAAACACGGTTTTAGAGAGCGCATGAGCTCTGCAAACGGTAGAAGAGTATTAGCTTCACGTAGAGCTAAAGGTAGAAAACGTCTTACAGTGTCTGACGAATACCGTCACAAAGGTTAATCTTTGACAAGGATCGGTGGCCGCTTATAAGAGCTTTTTCTGATAAGATTAAGTCATCGTATGAGAAATACATTTACAAAAGAAGAACGGTTATGTGCGAAAAGGCGTATTGATATGCTTTTTAAAAGCGGTTCTTCTTTTGTTTTGTACCCTTTTAGAATTGTTTTTGTTTTCGAAAAAAGCAATGAGACTGAAAATTCCTCCCCCTGTCAGTCTATTATATCTGTTTCCAAACGTAGGTTCAAAAGAGCAATAGATCGCAATGCGATAAAGCGTATGATGCGTGAAAGCTATCGTCTCCAAAAATCGAATGATTTGATTCCTTTTTTGCTTAGACATAATGTAACTTTGTATTTAGCTATTCAGTACGTGGGCAAGCAGATCTTAGCATATGATGTGTTCCATACCGCGATGAATAAAATGCTAAAAAAATTACAGGATGAATGTGCTGATGCTTATTTGGAAAAAGGGAATTAAACCTTTCTTTAGTTTTATTTTCTTAGCTATTATTCGTTTCTATCAACTATTTATTTCACCATTCTTGGGTGCTAATTGCCGGTATACACCTACTTGTTCTCAATATGGCAAGGAGGCTATTCTAAAATATGGACCTTTTAAGGGGGGCTGGATGGCCTTGAAGCGAATAGGACGTTGTAATCCCTGGGGCGGCCATGGTCATGATCCTGTACCTTGATTTCAATATAAACGATGAATAATTTAATTTTACAAATTGATACCTCGACCAGCGTTTGTTCGGTAGCCTTAAGTGAAAATGGACAGACATTAACTGTGCTGGATCTTGATGAACCTAACGCGCATGCTGCTAAACTGACTGTTTTGATCGAACAGGTTTTGGCTGAAACAGAACGTTCTATGAAAGAGCTTACAGCGATAGCGGTAAGCATGGGCCCCGGATCTTATACAGGATTGCGTATTGGGGTGTCTACAGCAAAAGGCCTTTGTTATGGTTTAGATATACCTTTGATTGCGATCAATACGCTTGAAGCATTGTTTTTTGGATACCACGAACAATTTGGATTAAAGGAAAAAGAAGCTTTTATACCCATGCTGGATGCGCGTCGCATGGAAGTATATTCTGCAGTATATGACCATAAGCGTGAACTTGTAAAACCTACTTCAGCAGAGATCATTGACGCTGATTATTTTGAAGAACTGTTGACTACATACAATTGCGTTAATCTATTTGGTTCAGGTGCTGATAAATTTGATACATTTTTTGATACAAACGATCGGGTGAATGTGCATTTAGGGTTTCGAGATTCTGCTGCGTTTTTATCACAATTGGCGTTTGATAAATTTCAAAATAAAGAATTCGAGGATGTTGCCTATTTTGAGCCTTTCTATCTGAAAGACTTTGTGGTAACGACAAAGAAAAAGGTTGGCTTATAGCCAACCTTTTCTTTTGAACCATAAGTAAATGGCCATCGAAATAACAATCATGATTGCCATAGCAATGGGGTAACCATAATACCATTCCAGTTCCGGCATATTTTTAAAATTCATTCCATATACTCCCGCCACAAATGTAATCGGCATAAAAAAGACTGAGAAAATCGTCAAAATACGCATGATTTCGTTCGTGTGATTTGATGATATATTAAAGAATACGTTCAATAATTGCGCAACATTCTCAGATAAGTTTTCATACAATGTCGAGGTGCGTATTTGAAGATCTTTTAAGTCCCGCGTATATACGTCTTTTTTGGAGGACGAATGGAAATGTTCGATGACCTCCTTATATAAAAAGATGACCTTTCTGGCGACATCTATTTGCCGTTTGATGAAATATAGATTTTTCAGTACAGGTTGTTGCTTCATACGTTTCAGAAAAATCAGTTCCTCATAAGAATCGATACGTGTTGACAGTTGTTCCAATGTTTTACTGAAAGTGAAAACCGCAGCTGTGGTAATAAATACAGCCAGTTTTCGACTATTTTTAGTCTTTATACTCGTAAACTCAATGTTTTTGAGCTTCTCTAAAAATTCAATACGGCGTTTATGTACAGTGATTACAAAATCGCTGCCATAGAAAATCGTTAGGCGATCTGTTACTTCGCCTATACTGTCCGAATTCTCTTTGAAATTATCAGACATGACCCGGAGAATAACAAACGTGTAGTTTTCAAATTCTTCAATTTTAGGGAGATGATCTGGTTCCTTGGAATCCTTGATGGAGGCATCATTTAGATTATATCTTTCCTTGATGAAAGTAAAATCTTCCGAGGTAGGCTCGGAGATATCAATCCATTCATAATTTGCGATTTCTTTTTCAACAATCGTTCTGATCATAAATCTAATTTATACAAAGACAAGATACTAAACAATTTTGTTTGTTGCCAATATCTGCAGAACGAGGGGGGAGTGGGGTTGCTTTTTAATTGGCAGGTCTGGGTGCTTAATAAATCAAAAAAGCCATCAAATGTTATGATGGCTTTCCTGATATTATTTTAGTCTTCTTATTTGTTGGAAGATTTGTATTCGTCATTTAACTGTTTGATTACTTCATTGGTGATTTCCAGCGAAGGGTCAGCATACAATACAGTAGGGTTGGATTTTGAGTAAGTCAGTACAAGTTTATAGCCGTTATCTGCAGCATGTTTTTTCAAAAACTCAGTGATTTTATTATACACGTTGTTGAATTCTTCTGACTCATCTTTAGCGAGGGATGAAGAAGCCGTCTGATCCAATCTTGCCAACTCATCTTGTTTACGTGCTAATTTTTGTTCGGTAGCTTGTCTATCTGCAGCAGACATTGTAGCAGCATTTTTTTGGTAGTCAGCAACCTCACGTTGAAAAGCAGCACTTTTAGCTTGAAGATCAGCTTGTGCTTTTTTTACTTTGTTTTCAAGCTTTGACTTGATGTCTTTAAAATATTGATATTTTTCCGAAAGAGAATCAGAATTTAAATAAACGATTTTATCCTTATTACTGCTTTGGCTTTCTTTGCTTACAGCATTTGAATCATTTTTGGAAGGTTCATTTTGCGTTTTTGCACCTTGATTACATGATACGATTGTCCCAGCCAATAAAAGACCAAAGGAAACTTTCGATACAATTGAAAATATAGTGTTCATTTTTTTATTATTTGCAAATTAATACTGAAACAAACCTAACATAAAAAAATCGAAATTCTAATTTTTAAGCATAAAAAAGTAAAATTATCGACCATTTGATTGTTTCGGATTATCCGTTTAATACTTCACCGTAGACTTGATAAATCGGCCAAAATTTCGTATTTTTGAATATTACATTTAACAGTTTTTCAATGAGCGAAGAAAAGAAAAATGCATCCACCTACTCGGCCGATAATATTCAGGTATTAGAGGGTTTAGAGGCGGTTCGTAAGCGTCCATCCATGTATATTGGTGATACCGGTGTAAAAGGATTACACCACTTGGTATACGAGGTTGTAGACAATTCAATCGACGAAGCTGTAGCAGGGTACTGTACAGATATCTTTGTTACTATCCATAAAGACAATTCAATTTCTGTTCGGGATAACGGTCGTGGTATCCCTACCGGAATCAACAAAAAAGAGAATAAATCAGCGTTGGAACTCGTTATGACGGTATTACATGCTGGTGGTAAGTTTGACAAAGATACATACAAAGTATCTGGTGGTCTACATGGTGTGGGGGTATCTTGTGTGAACGCATTGTCTACACTTTTGAAAGCTGAGGTACATCGCGATGGAAAAATATACCAACAGGAGTATCAAATCGGTAAACCTTTATACGATGTTAAAGAAGTTGGTGTCTCTGATAAGACAGGTACAATTGTAACATTCCATCCGGATGCAACCATATTTACACAAACCACGGTATATAATTACGATACTTTGGCCAATAGACTTCGTGAGCTTGCATTCTTAAATAAAGGGGTAAGCTTAACTTTGGAGGACGAGCGCGAAACTAACGAAGACGGTTCAGAAAAGAAAGAAACTTTTCATTCTGAAGGTGGTTTGAAAGAATTTGTCAAATTCTTGGATGGTACGCGTCAAGCATTGATTCCTGAGCCAATCTATGTCGAGGGAATCAAACAAGGTATTCCTGTGGAGCTGGCTTTACAATATAACGATACTTATTCTGAGAATGTACATTCTTATGTCAATAATATCAATACGATCGAGGGTGGTTCACACGTAGCGGGTTTCCGCAGAGGTTTGACACGTACCTTGAAAGCATATGCAGATAAATCAGGGTTGCTTAAAAACCTAAAAGTCGAAATTACAGGCGATGATTTCCGTGAGGGATTGACTGCTGTCATTTCAGTGAAGGTTGCTGAGCCTCAATTTGAAGGACAGACAAAAACCAAGTTAGGTAACTCCGAGGTAATGGGAGCGGTAGATGTGGCTGTTGGTGAGATTTTAGGTGTTTACCTTGAAGAAAATCCACGTGAAGCAAAAGCGATTGTTCAGAAGGTTGTCATCGCTGCTCAAGCGCGTGCAGCAGCACGTAAAGCGCGTGACCTGGTACAACGTAAAACTGTAATGGGCGGTTCAGGGCTTCCTGGTAAATTGGCCGATTGTCAAGATAATGACCCTACCAAATGTGAGATTTATTTTGTCGAGGGGGATTCTGCGGGCGGTACAGCGAAGTCTGGTCGAGACCGTAAGCACCAAGCCATTATGCCGTTACGGGGTAAGATCCTGAACGTTGAAAAAGCAATGGAACATAAGATCTATGAAAATGAAGAGATCAAAAATATGTTTACTGCTTTAGGGGTAAGCGTTGGTACTGCTGAAGATGCCAAAGCACTCAACCTTGAGAAACTGCGTTACCACCGTATCATTATCATGACCGATGCCGATGTGGATGGTTCCCACATTACGACTTTGATTCTGACATTCTATTTCAGATACATGAAAGAATTGATCGAAAGAGGATATGTATATATCGCTACTCCTCCTTTGTACCTCGTGAAAAAAGGTAAGGAACATGAGTATGCATGGAATGAAGACCAACGTATTAATGCGATCCAACGCCTAAAAGGAACAGGTAAAGAAGATAGTGTACACGTACAGCGCTATAAAGGTCTCGGTGAGATGAATGCGGAACAACTATGGGATACAACAATGAATCCTGAAACGCGTACTTTGCGTCAGGTAACTATTGAAAATGCTGCTGAATGTGACCGTATTTTCTCGATGTTAATGGGAGACGAAGTTGCTCCTCGTCGTGAATTTATTGAGAAAAATGCACGTTACGCAAAAATTGATATCTAAGCACAATTTTATAACGTAAAAAGAAGGTCTGATGAAATTTTCATCAGACCTTTTTTTTATTTCAATTTATTTTCTAACTTAATATAGAGGAATCATTTTTCTGCCGGGATAAATGCTTCTTAAACCAACGGATAGCCAATATTTAATAGAACCTATTATGAAATATTGCAGCAAAATTTTGCTCTTTATAGGTTGTTTTATTGGAATAACCTGTATGGCGCAAACAAATGAAAAAATGAACCTTGAGGAGCTATTTGAAAGCTTATCGGAGGAACTACCCGAAGACACCGATTTAAGTGATTTAAGTGAAAAATGGACCTATTATCTAAAAAATCCGATTGATCTGAATAAGACTGATGGGACAGAACTAATCGAATTACAATTTATAGATCCTTTACTGTTACAACGGTTGATTGAGCATCGTCAGGTTTCTGGCAACTTTATCAATGCCTTGGAGATCCAGTCCATTGAAGGTTTTAATCCACGGATCGTGAGCTTATTGTTGCCTTTCGTTAAAGTCGGAGAGGCTAGTCCATTTACGGGAAGCAAATTCAATGATTTATCACACGAAGTTATGTTGCGATATGGACGGACCCTGGAGAAAACAAAAGGATACCAAATTATAGATACCACAAGATCCCGGTATCTGGGAGATCCCAACCGATATGCCATTCGATATCGGGCTAATCTAAAAGATAAAATTCGCTTAGCAATTAATATGGAAAAGGATGCTGGTGAGCCATTTTTTAAGGATAAGCAAAAATTGGGATTTGATTTTTATGGAATAAGTTTATTTGTTAAGTCTATTGGTCCAGTTCGCAACCTTGTCATTGGAGATTATGCATTGCAATTTGGTCAGGGACTTAACATGTGGAATGGTTTGAGCTTTGGCAAAGGTGGGCTGATACAGAATACCGCCAGACAGGGAATCGGAGTGAGGCAATACACCTCATTAAATGAGGTTAATTTTATGCGTGGAATTACTGGAACATTACAGCTGCAGCGATTTGAGATCACACCATATTTTTCATACCAGAACATCGACGCGAATGTATCCGATAATATAGAATCTAGGGTCATTAAGTCGACTGCGAAATCAGGATTACACCGAACGCCAACTGAGCAACGCTATAGAAATGCCGCACATCAAATGACTTATGGGGTGAATATCTTATGGCGATATAATCGTTTCAAAATCGGAGTCAATTTCAATCGATCTCAATTAGATGCGATTAAGCTCAAAGGGACGAGTAAACGACAGCAGTATGATTTCGAAGGCGACATGCTGCAAAATATAAGTCTATATACAAACTATACGTTCCGAAATGCTCATCTATTTGGAGAATATGCCAGTAGTCTAGATGGTGGATCGGCTATGTTATTGGGGTCAATTGTCAGCTTACACCCACAGGTATCCACAGTTGTTCTTGTTCGGAATTATAGAAAAAACTACCATACTTTTTATGGACAGGGTTTTGGTGAATCGAGTAACACCTCAAATGAAGAGGGAATTTATGCCGGGCTTACCTATCAGTTGGCAAGAAAGTTAGTTTGGTCCAGTTACATTGATATATTTAGATTCCCAGAAGCTAAATATCAGGCCGATACCGGATCTGTAGGTGCAGACATTTTTAGTCAACTCAGTTATATATGGTATAAGAAAGGACAACTCACGTTGAGGTACAGAAATCGACTAAAACAGACAGATTATTTAGGAGAGGGGCAAACTGAATCAGGACTGGTGAATAGCTCAAAACAACAGGTACGCTTAGAGTTTCAATATAAATTGAATCGTATCTGGACTATTCGTTCTCGAGTTGAAGCTAATTTATTCCAGAAAGAATATGAGGATAATAGTCTAGGCTATCTATTTTATCAGGATTTCTTTTGGAAACCCGATGTTGGAAAAATTCAATTGAATTCACGGATAGCCTATTTTCAAGCTGATACTTATGATAATCGGATCTATGCTTATGAGAACGATGTGTTATATGCTTCAGGATTTGGAATGTATAATATGAAAGGCTGGCGTACATATTTGAACTTAAGGTATAGAATAAACCATAATCTTGATATATGGGCAAAGTATGGTGTTTATTATTACCCTGATAAAGAAGTCATCGGTACAGGATTGGATGAGATCAGCCGTAATAAAAAGTCCGAAATCAAGCTGCAATTGAGATGGCAATTATGAAGGGATTGAGTTTTTATCAAAAGCTGGAACGAATTCCTATACTAAAAATTGCGTCGGTTTACGCTATTGGACTCTTTACAGCTCCAGCGTTAAAGCTCTCACCTGTATGGTTTCAATACCTGCAATATAGTTTGTTCTTGTTGACAGGAATAACCCTTTGCTGCTATATACTCAAAGGAAAGGTCTTTAAATATAGCTATCTTATCGGATATTATATGCTGGTCCTGTTATTTGCTTTGTGGCAATTTTGGCGTAATGACCCACTTTATCTTAGAAATCATTTTTCACATTTTGAGTTGGATAACTATGTTGTGGAAATTACCGAGGAGCCTAAAGCTAAGTCCGGTGTCATTCGATTCTCAGCTGAAGTAATAGGCGGTTATAGCCCGGGACGTTTTATAGCAACCACCGGCAAGATTATGATCTCTTTAAAATCTACAGCAAAAAGCCAGTTTCAATTTGCCGATCGCATTTGGTTGGAAGGTAAAATGGTAAGTGTACCTCCGCCATTGAATCCACTCGAGTTTGACTATAAAGAACACCTGGAAAGAGCCGATATCTATCATCAAATTTTCTTACGGACGGATAGCTATACCATAATCGAAAAAGGAACTTATCAATCCGCTGATGTTACTGGTATGGCGCTAGAAACACGGCGGTATTTTTTAAAAAAAATGCGGAATTATTTTGAAAAAGAGGAACACTTCTCCATTGTAGCTGCTTTGATTTATGGTTTTCGTAATAATCTTGATGAAGATACCATAAGAGCATTTACAAACACAGGAACGGTACATATTTTGAGCGTTTCTGGAATGCATGTGGCAGTGCTTTTCAGTTTTTTATCACTTGTGTTTAGATATATTCCCTGGCCGTTAATGTTGAAGTGGTTGCCTGTTGCAATAACATTTTCCGTTATTTGGATTTATGCTTTTATTACAGGGTTAGATCCACCTATTACCCGTGCAGCTATTATGATAAGTTTTGTTTTATCCGCACAATATTTTAAACGAAATAGTTCGACTTTAAATGCGCTAGTAGCTGCCGCAACAGTAATATTGCTCTGTGCCCCGAAAGCGATTATGAATGTAGGATTTCAGCTCTCATTTTTGGCGGTTTTAGGCATGATATTATTTTTGCCAATTTTTGAAAAAATGATTGTTGCAAAAAATTCGGTACTGCGTTTTTTTAGGGATACCGTTGGTATCTCTGTAGCTGCACAAATTTTGACAACACCACTGACGCTCTATTATTTTGGACAATTTCCTACCTATTTTTTACTGGCTAATCTATTGGTCGACTTCCCTTCAACATTAGCAATGTATCTGGGTTTTGTGATGACGATCAATCCTATTGATTGGTTAAATGAAATTTTGGGAATCCTCTTGGAAAATTTAATCAGATTTATGCTTTATTGCCTGGATTCCATTGATCATTTGGCCTTTTCAACTATCAAAATCAATATCATTGACAATGGCCTCCTTTTCCTTTCATATGCGGCTATTTTTTCGTTTTTATATGCCTATCAATGGAAAGACAAAAAGTATCACTATTTGGGGCTCCTTTGCGTGACTGGGATCATGATCATAGATATCAACCAACAGATGATAAATAAAAATATGGAGCGATTTCGGGTATACAATACGAGAAGTGAACTAACAATAGCTTATTTTAAGAATAGACGGGCTGTAATTTATAGCACTTTTGATTCATTAAATCATAAAGCCCTGCAATATGCTTGCGGTCGGGAAATTCAGGTATTGACTACTGATGACAATATTCAATTTATTCCATTAAATGGTAAAGCTATAAGGAATAATTATTTAATAGAACTACCCATAGGAAAAGTAGTCGTTATGGAGCATTTTGAAGACACACTACCACAAGCAGATCTATTGGTCATTAGGAAGAATGCTATTCATAAACTATCTGCTGCAGTACATATAATTTCACCCAAAGAGGTTATCCTTGATGGTTCCAATTCACTGAAAAAATCGTTACAAGCTGAAGTCATACTGGACAGCTTGCGTATAAAGAATTATATCATAAAAGATAATTTTGCGTATGTTTGGGATAAGGAGAGCTTATGACTTTAGATAGCATATCAATCTTAAGGCAATATTGGGGTTTTGAATCATTTCGACCATTACAGGAGGAAATTATTCAGTCAGTTATTTCTGGTAAAGATACACTTGCCTTACTACCAACAGGAGGGGGGAAATCCATTTGTTTTCAGGTACCGGCATTGATGATGGAGGGAATCTGCATTGTGGTGACACCGTTGATCGCGCTGATGAAAGATCAGGTAGAACATTTGAGGAAAAATGGGATCCAGGCAGTCGCTATTTATTCGGGAATGAAAAAGCGGGAAGTGGATATTACCTTGGATAATTGTGTCTATGGAAAAATAAAGTTTCTTTACTTATCTCCTGAGCGATTGTATAATGATCTTGTCAGGGAGCGGATCCGATTTATGAACGTCAATCTATTCGCTATCGATGAAGCGCATTGTATTTCTCAATGGGGTTATGATTTTAGGCCACCTTATCTGGAGTTAGCGAAACTGAAGGAGCTCCATCCTAAAGTGCCATTTTTGGCGCTGACAGCAACCGCCACTGAACGGGTTATTGTCGATATACAGAAGAAACTCAATTTTCCGCAGGAGAATGTATTTGTCAAAAGTTTTCTTCGAGATAACTTAGCCTATATGGCGATTGAGGAGGAAGACAAAATGGGGCGGATGGTGCGTATTATTCATAAACTGGGTGGATCAGGTATCGTGTATGTTCGAAATCGGAGAGAAACGCAGGAGATAGCACGTATTTTAATTAACAATGGAATAGCATCAGACTACTATCATGCGGGGCTGCCTGGACAGGAGCGTGATCAGAAGCAGAATGGCTGGATGACTAATGCTGTTCGTGTTATCGTTGCTACAAATGCTTTTGGTATGGGAATCGATAAACCTGATGTTCGTTTTGTCATTCACCTGGATCTGCCTGATTCGCTGGAAGCTTATTACCAGGAAGCTGGTAGGGCCGGACGTGATGGTAAAAAAGCTTATCCAGTTATTCTTTATCAAAAGAATGATGAAAAGAAACTTGTTGATAGCTTGGAAGCCAGTTTTCCGGATGTCACTTTCATCCAACAGACTTATCATTATCTCTGTAATCATTTCCAGATTCCCTATGGAGCGGGCGAAGGTCTTACGATAGATTTTGATGTGGTTACGTTTGCCAAAAAATATCAATTGCCTTTGGTACCGGTCATGAATGCATTGAAATTTTTGGAACGCGATGGTTGGTTGACATTGTCAGAAGCGTTAACGATACCCTCACGTTTCAAATTTGAAATTGATAGTACAGAATTGTACAAGGTTCAAGTGCAATATGTGAAATATGATAAATTGATTAAGGCGATTTTACGTACCTATGGTGGTGTTTTTGAGAATTATATACTAATTAATGAATATGAATTTGCAAACAAGCTTGGCGTTCCATACGGTCGGGTGGTAGAACTGCTAAAATCATTGGAAACATTGGAAATTGCGAGTTACCTTCCTTCTACGGATGCACCACAGCTGACGTTTTTGCAAAATCGTGTTGACTACAAACACCTGTACATCGATCATATCTTTATTCGCGACCGCCATCAAGTCAAAGGGGAACAAGTCAATGGAATGATAGATTATATCGAAAAATCCCATTGTCGCAGCCAGTCCCTGCTGCTTTATTTTGGCGAAAAGAATGCGGGCTTTTGTCAGGTATGTGATCTCTGTTTAATGCGTATCCATAAAGAAAGCCAGCGGGCTAAAATTAAGGAAGAGATAAAAAACAGCCTGTTGTTGGGACCTAAAAGTCTTCACGATCTGATTGACAGTTTGACTCTTGGAACTGAAAAAAGAAGAATAGAGATTGTCCGTGACCTACTGGATGCCGAAGTAATTCGTCTGGAGGACAAGCTCTATTCCTGGAATACTTTATTTTGATTATTTTTCTATTGGGAGGTTAAGTTCTTCTCTGCCCCATTCAGACCAGGAACCATCGTATACACGTATGTTGGTGTGACCTGAGATATACGATGCAAAGGCGAGGATAGAGGCTGTTACCCCTGAACCACAGGAAAATATGTATTCATTTCCTGGTGTTTTAAATTGATCAAACTGCTGCTTAAGTTCATCAACTTGTTTATAATAAATACCATCAAGCAAATCTTCGAAAGGCAGGTTTTTAGAATGGGGAATATGTCCACCATTAAGGCCTTTTCGGGGCTCCGCAACTAAGCCGATAAATCTTCCTTTACTTCTAGCGTCAAAAATACTTACTTCTGGCGCCTTATAATGTGCTAAGATATACTCTTTGTCAGCGTAAAGGTTTTTTTGAAAATGTGCTTTATAATTTCCCGTATTGTGCTGCTGCTTGTAACTGTCTGTTAGTTCAAATTTATTTTTTTTCCAGGCAGGAACTCCTCCATTTAAAATATAGACCTGATCAAACCCCATTACTTTAAACATCCACCAAGCGCGTGGACTGGAATAAACTCCCCATCTGTCATATAAAACAACAATACTGTTCTGATCAATTCCCAATGCTTGAGCTTCTGTTTCAAACACCTGTTCAGATACTAAAGTATGTGGCAATTTAGCAGCGTGGTCAGAGAATTTCCCTTCGATATCAAAAAATAATGAATTTGGAAGTAATTCTAACTTTGCGTCTTTTAAAGATTGACCGACCTTATCGATGGTGCAGTCTAGTAGGATTACATTTCCATTTTGGACCAATGTATCCTGAAGTTCGGATGGACTAATTAAGGCTGATTTGAATAACATAACAATGATCTTATGTATACAAAATTACAAAGCAGACCTTTAAAAACAAAGAGGCTGTTCTTTGGGAACAGCCTCTTTTTATGGATTGAAAATGCTAATTACTTAGCGTTTTTGTCATTTTCCATTTGCTCTTTCAATTGAGCTAACACGTCTAAGTCGCCTAAAGTAGATTTTTCAACAGAATCTTTTACTTTTTTAACAGCTGAAGACTCAGCTTTAGCGTCTTTTTTACGGTTGCTAGACTCTTCTTTGCGAGCTTCTTCTTTCTCTTCTTCCCAAATACGAGAGTGAGAAATTACCAAACGTTTGTTCTCTTTGTTGAACTCGATGATTTTGAATGAAGTTACTTCATCAACTTTCAATGAAGAACCGTCTTCTTTAACAGAGTGTTTAGAAGGACAGAAACCTTCAACACCATATTGTAGCGCAACGATATCACCTTTATCACCAACTTTGATCACAGTACCTTCGTGGATAGAACCTTCAGTGAAGATTGTCTCGAAAGTATCCCAAGGATTTTCTTCCAATTGTTTGTGACCTAAAGATAATTTACGGTTTTCTTCATCTAATTCTAATACAACTACTTCTAATGTCTCACCAACTTTAGTGAATTCGTTAGGGTGGTTGATTTTTTTAGACCAAGATAAATCAGAGATGTGGATCAAACCGTCGATACCTTCTTCTAACTCAACAAATACACCGAAGTTAGTCATGTTTTTAACAACAGCTGATTGTTTAGAACCAACAGGGTAACGCTCAGTGATGTTTTTCCAAGGATCTGGAGTCAATTGTTTGATACCTAAGCTCATTTTACGCTCATCACGATCTAAAGTTAAGATTTGAGCTTCGATCTCGTCACCAACTTTTAAGAACTCTTGTGGAGAACGTAAGTTTTGAGACCAAGACATTTCAGAAACGTGGATCAAACCTTCAACACCTGGGATGATTTCTAAGAAAGCACCGTAATCAGCAACTGTTACGATTTTACCTTTAACTTTAGAACCAACTTCTAATGCTGTATCTAAAGATTCCCAAGGGTGTTCAGATAATTGTTTCAAGCCTAAAGCGATACGTTTTTTCTCATCGTCAAAGTCTAATACAACAACGTTGATTGTTTGATCTAAAGCTAAAACTTCTTTTGGATGCTCGATACGACCCCAAGAGATATCTGTGATATGCAACAAACCGTCAACACCACCTAAGTCGATGAATACACCGAAGTCAGTGATATTTTTAACAGTTCCTTCTAATACTTGACCTTTTTCTAATTTAGCAACGATCTCAGATTTTTGGTTTTCTAAGTCGTTCTCAATTAACACTTTGTGTGATACGACAACGTTTTTGAATTCGTGGTTGATTTTTACAACTTTGAATTCCATTGTTTTACCTACGTATACATCGTAATCACGGATCGGTTTGATATCGATTTGAGATCCAGGTAAGAAAGCTTCAACACCTTTGATGTCAACGATAAGACCACCTTTAGTACGGCTCTTAACGAAACCAGTAATGATTGCATCATTTTCCAATGCCTCATTGATAGCTTCCCAAGATTTTTGAGTTTTAGCACGTTTGCGAGAAAGTACTAATTGACCGTTAGCATCTTCTTGAGATTCAACGAATACGTCAACTTTGTCACCAATTTTTAATTCTGGTAAGTCACGGAATTCGGATAAAGAAACTAAACCGTCAGATTTGAAACCAACATTTAAGACAACGTCTTTGTTGTTGATAGAAACGACAGTACCTTCAATAATTTCACCTTGGTTAACTTGGTTGAAAGTATCTGCGTATTGTGCTTCAAGTTTAGCGCGTTCAGCTTCGCTATAATTTCCGAAACCTTTATCATTTGCATCCCAGTCAAATTCACCTTCTGGTGTGATCCAAGTGTTTGATTTGATTTCGTCGATTAAGTTTGAATCAGCTTCTGATTCAATTTTTTCAGTGTCTTTCACTACTTTAGTGTCAGCACCTTGTAGCTCTGCGTTTTTCGCTGCTAATTCTTTTTCTGCTTCTTGTTTTTTTGCCATTAATTAATTTTCTCCTTTTTCCTACGTTGTAGGAGTTGCAAAGGTACAAAAAAACTTTTAATGCAAAATTTTATTTTTCTTATTTTATTGAAAGACTTTCAGTTATCCCCTAGGCATAGGTTGCTGCCGAACAACTTTGTTCTGAGTGGGCTCAGGACAGGATCTTTCAATGGTCAGAATAGGAGCGGGGCAACCCTTATTGTATTCTTTTTGACTGTTCGTTGTGACTTGTCGTGCTATTCGTTATCTTTTTTAAAGGAGTTGAAGATCCGCGGCTTGGCGATCACAATAGTTTGCTTGGATAATGCTATTGCAGCATTTAACTCATAGCCCAATAATAATATTAGGGTATTGAGGTAGATCCAGAGCATAATGACGATCAGCGTTCCGATCGAACCATATAATTTATTATATGCACCAAAATGGTTAATATAGAATGTGAAAATCGAGAAAGTCAAAATCGCTAATATAGTGGCCATGGAGGCTCCGGGGCTAAATAACTTCCACTTGTTTGATGTAGATGGACCAAACTTATAAATACAGCTCACTGTAAAGAAATAAATTGCGAAAATAATAATCCATCGAGAGAGCTTTAACAAAGTCGCCCACATACTGGATTTAATGCCCGTAGTTTCCTTTAGATAATCAATCGTTACACCAGCAATTGTAAATACAGTCATCCCGACGGTGAGGGCAAAAATAATAAGAAAGGCTAACGTCAGTGCAACGAACCTTTTTCTTATCCAAGGTCTTTTCTCTGTCATTAAGGAAGCTTTATTGAAAGCATTCATTAATGAGGCCATGCCATTTGTCGCAAAATATGCTGCGAAAAGAAAACCGAAGGAAAGGAGCCCTCCATTCTGGTTTTTAATAATATCCTCGAGGGTGGTTTCAACGACAAGGAATGCATTTTTAGGAATGACAACCGCTAAAAAATCCAATAATTGCTCCTGAAAGTTGTTGATTGGAATATAGGGAATTAATGTAAATAGAAAGATGATGCCAGGAAATATAGCCAATAAAAAACTATATGATAATGATGAGGCCTTGCTGACGATTGAATCTCTGGCGAGCTCCTGAAAGAAAAACACCGCTACAGTATAAAGGGGAAGTGAACCAAATCCTGGTAACACAACCCGTTTACTCCATTCGATTAATCTAAAATAAGGTTCAAAATTTAATAGCCATTGGTGGAATTTCCCCATATCAATTAAAATATTTACTCATCTTATCCTGAAAGATCTGTGGCGGCATACATGGTTTGTTCTTTTCCATATTGACAAATACCAACGTTGTCTCTCCTTGATTGAGTAACTCACCACTTTCGTTAAAAAGTTCATATTCAAAAATAATACGGATCGCAGGTTTCTTACGAATCGTTACCCGGATCGTTATCAGATCATCATATTTACCTGGTTTGAGATATTTTGTTTTCAACTCTGTGACAGGGAGCATAACGCCCATTTCTTCCAGTTCTTTATAAGATATCCCTGTACTTCTCAGCATCTCAGTCCTTGCTATCTCATAAAAGGCAGCGTAATTGCCATAATAGACATAACCCATTTGGTCTGTTTCTGCATAGCGAACACGAATCTGATGGTCAAATACAAACATTATTTCTTGATATTTCTGGCGTCTAGGGCTTGTTGGAATTTTCGCGCATTCACTAGATGTTCTACTTCTGTTTTTGCAAAATTATGATAACCTGAGAAATCATCTTTTGCACACATATAGATATAATCATGTTGCTTAAAATTCAGAACCGCATCAATAGCAGCAATACTCGGGATAGAAATAGGTCCCGGAGGCAAGCCTCTATAGATGTAGGTATTGTAAGGGTTATCCATTCTTAAATGCTTATTTAAGACCCTTCTGATCGTAAAATCATTGTTCGCAAAGATTACTGTTGGATCAGCTTGTAGGAGCATGCCTTTTTTTAGACGATTTAAATATAAGCCAGCGATCATGGGCATTTCGTCTTGGTGCAAAGCCTCGCCTTTAACGATGGAAGCCAATGTACTCACCTGTTGTGGGCTTAGGTTCAGTGCTTTTGCTTTAGCAATACGATCTGCATTCCAGAATTTTTTCCACTCATCATCAAAGCGGGCAATAACCTTTTCTGGACTCGTGTTCCAGTAAATTTCATAGGTATTTGGAATGAAAATTGAAATCAGGTTTTCTTTGGTAAATCCAAACTTTTGGGCTGTAGCTTCATCATTCAGTACTGCAATAAATTGTGCTGAATCAGCCTCAAAGCTTTTGCCCAATAATGCAGCCATATTTTCTTTTAGCCTTACATTGGCAAATCTAAATTTCACAGGTTCCTGATAGCCACCGATTAAGTTACCGATCAAACGTCGGTTGTTCATTCCGGGAGTTAATAGGTAGCGACCCGGTTTTACACTTTGTTCGTATTTCTTATATTGGGCAGCACGTTCGAATGAAGCGATATCATCCAAAAGACTAGAGTCTTGAATTGATTTGAGGACATCTTCATACTTTGCGCCCTCATGGATATAGAGGTACTTCTTCTCTCCAGAAACGTTTGAGGCAAAGAAAGCCTTATAAAATGTCCATGCAAAATACCCACCGACGAGGATGACGATTAATGCAATAATTTTTAACCAACTTGGTATTCCTTTTTTATTTTCCATCAGAATTACTTTTTTATATCTGTGATGAAACCTTCATGAACCTATGACTCATCTTTTATACAAATGATCTATGGCTCATGAAGGTTTCATAATAGCTTTAAAAGCCTAGACTATTTGCTTTATTTTCCTTTTTTTGCCCCGCTGTAGGCGCTGTATTTGAAGACTTGGCGGGAGGGGTGTTTGTTGTCGTTTTTGTCGTAGTAGCGGGCTTCGGCGCAACGGGCTTTGCGGCAGGTGGGTTCGACTGCGTCGGAGTTACCTGGGGTTTGGGTACAGTTGTAGATCCCGGTGTACCTGTTGTCGGTGAAGGCGCTGTCAACGAAAGTGTCACGTCTATTTTGGCGCCTAAGCTCGTTAATCCCTTTTCTACCCCCGGAGATTGCACACTGATCACCGCTGTTGTTGTATCGGTTACGTTGGGATCGTAGGTTACTGTTCCCAAGCCAAGTCCGGCACCAGAGAGCGCAAATTTAGCTTCGTTCAAAGGCAGTCCGATCAGATTGGGGATTTCAACTTCATTCGCCCCAAGACCATTACCGAGGACAAGATCTATCCGTGAACCTTTTGGAATCATTCGGCCATTTCGGATGGACTGACCCGCAAATTGGGCATCCAGAACAATATCTCTAGCAATATCAGCAACATAAGAAGTGTCTCCTATTTTAAGATTATGATTTTTCAGGATAGCTGTTGCTTCGATCAGGGTCTTATCTTTAATATTTGGGAAAGAGACTTCTGGAGCCACCTGTGTGATAATGGTCAGATAAATTGTTCGGGCAGATTTCACGTGAAATCCCTGCTCGGGATCTTGTTCGATCACCAGACCGGGTTTGGCATCCATCTGATAAACGGAGTCAATTTGATATTCTAATCCGGCATCCTCCAAGGCTTGGATGGCTGCGTTGATATGAAGTCCCTTTATTTTCGGAACCGCAATAGATTCATCATGCTTAGTATATATTTTCAGCCCCACATATACGGCAAGAAATAGGCAGACTATCGCGATGAATGCGGCAATGAGATTTTTTCTGAACGTGGGTGTCTGAAGATATTGTACGACTTTGGACATTACTGTGTTTGATAAAAATGAATTCTGCATAGAACCGCAATATTGAAGCCAATTTTGCAGAATGGTTAAATAAAATTATTCCTCACAAAATTATTCGTTTTTCCGTGTATAGCAAATTATATTTGCTATTCGAATCGCTAAAATTTATGAAAGCAAAAATAGCATTAATAACTGGAGGTTATACAGGGGAGGCCGAAGTTTCTTTTAAAAGTTCTGCCTTTGTCAATTCCCAACTCGATCATGACAAATACGATGTGTACCTGATTACCATATCAAAAGACACATGGTTTTATACAGATAAAGATGGACGGCAGTATCCGATCCTGCGCGAAAGCTTTACCTTACCATTAAATGGAGAAACAATAAGTTTTGACTTAGCCTTTATTATGGTTCATGGCGTACCCGGAGAGGATGGAAGACTACAGAGCTACTTTGATTTGCTGGATATTCCTTATACTTCATGCGATGCACTGACTTCAGCTTTGACGATGAACAAGGGCTATACAAAGGCGATATTAAGTGATATTCCTGAATTGTATCTGGCCAAGTCTGTTTTATTATTTGAATCACAACGAGCGGAAGCAATCAATACCGTAGAAAGTAACCTTTCCCTTCCGTATTTTGTGAAGCCTAACGCTGGTGGAAGTAGTATCGGAATGACAAAGGTGAAAGAATCGGCTCAACTGCAGGAGGCTATTGACAAAGCGTTCGATGCCGAGAATACGGGGAAGCAAGTGATCGTTGAAGAATTTGTTACCGGACGTGAGTTTTCCGAAGGGATTTTCCGTAATGCGAAAGGCGAGTTGGTCGTGTTGCCCGCAACAGAGGTTCGTACAACACGTGAATTTTTTGATTTTGAAGCGAAATATATCCCTGGCTTGACTGAGGAAATTACACCCGCAGACCTGACGACAGAGCAACAAGAACGTGCTGCCCGTATTCTGAAGGAAATTTATGTTAGGTTGAATTGCAAAGGTATGGTACGCGTGGACTTTTTCCTCGAAAATGATACCGATAAGTTTTACTTTATAGAGATCAATACAATTCCTGGGCAGACAGCACAGAGTTTTATCCCGCAGCAGGTGCGTGCCTTTGGTATGAAAGAAGGTGATTTCTATGGTGAATTGATCGAAAGCGCTTTATTATCCGCTAAATAAAATAGATCATTTCTAACACAAAGGGGCTTTCAATTTTTTGAAAGCCCCTTTGTTATTTTCTGAAATCAAACTTGGATAAATCAGGTTTGATTTTCTTTGTTCTCTTTAATTCTTCCTGATAGATAAGCTGTCCAATGTTTTTCAAAAATGGATAGGTGACCGCCTCATATTCATAAATACCGTCATTATAAATACCGTTTTCATTAGACTGGACAACGACGGCAAGGAGAAACTCTACGCCATGTTCAAAATCTACAATATAAGCGTTATCAATATTATAACCATAGGAGTCACCATACTTATTGAAAATACGGATATTGGGGTTTAGCTTTGCACTTTTTTCGCGTCCATAGAAAAGTAATTTGCTATATGTTGGCCAAAATTCTGTCGAATCATATTTTGGGAAATCCGATTCAAATGGATAACGTGACATATAATCATAGAGTAGGGTATAATCCTCTTTTTGTAAATTAAACCTGTCTTTGCTTTTGAATGCTTCTGGAAAAAGTAATTTCTTCAAGATCAGCTGTTGATCCGCTAGTGCATAAACGTTTAGCCCTTCAAAACTCCATGGTTCGTGGATGAGTTCATCTTTATCATTCATGTAACCTTTCCCTTGAAGTATATTGGCTAACTTGATATCATAGTCTTTGGGATCGAATTGTTCTTTTTGCTGATAGATAATATGGTCACCGTTATAGAAGGTGAAGGGATTGGTATGTTTAGCCCAGATTCCCTTGTCACCTATAGCAAGGCGGTTGACAATTCGACTGTACTTGGTGCCATATTTTTTGAGTTTTGCATTTAGTTCAGCACGGCCAATAAATTCGAACAGCCTGTTTTGGGCATCATTGTCACTGGTCAATAATATTTTTTTTACATACTGAGCAATTGACGGAAGACCATTAACGGCAGATTCGTCCACGGATACTTTGGTTTGTTTTTCAAAAGCAGAGTCAATGCGTAGAGGTGTTTCTTTTGTAAGGCCCTTAATATGTAAATCATTGATTTTTTCCAGAGCCAAAATCGCAGTCGGCAGTTTCACGGTACTCGCCGGATAGAAATACCAATTGGGATTCAGTCGATAACTATAAGACCTGAAGTGTGGGATATTGGATTTATCACGATCAATTTGAGTGTAGAGGATCTGTACTTCATTCTTTGTCGGATGATTTAATATTTGTTGGAATAGATCAGGACGACTCTGAAGTAATTTTTCCAAGTATATGGTATCTATCTTTTGAGCGTATGTCTTGGACATAAGTAAAATAAAAACAAGAGATAAATATTTTAACATTTCAATGATTATTTTCTTGTATACACTTCAAAGGTATAGTTGAATGCATGTTTATCATCTGCCTGATGCGGTTCTGCGGAAACCAGTTCCCATTCGTCCGATGATAGTTCGGGAAAGAAAGCATCTCCTTGAATCGTTGTGTGTACACGTGTCAAAAGTATCTTGTTTGCCAATGGTAAAGCCTGTTGATAGATATTTGCTCCACCGATGATAAATATTTCACGCTCGTCACGGCAATATAAAAGAGCCTCCTGGATACTGTTGGCAACATCAATATCCTCTCCCTGAAAATTAGCATTACGCGTGATGACGATATTTCTTCGATCGGGCAATGCCTTACCGATGGCTTCAAAGGTCTTTCTGCCCATCAGGACAGAATGCTCAATGGTGTTTCTTTTAAAATATTTAAAGTCATTTGGTAAATGCCAAGGCATCTGATTATTGATGCCGATCGCATTGTTTTCCGAGGCAGCTACGATTAATGTGATCGTTGGGTTACTCATTTTTGTGTTGTGTAGATTAGTTCTGTTGTGTAAAATGATGTTGCGTATTAGGACAGCTTCTTAAAGGTTTTCCTAAACTGCAACAGGGGCTTTTATATGAGCATGAGATTCATAATTCAGCAATTCGAAGTCTTCGAATTTGAAATCAAAAATATCTTTCACCTCTGGGTTTATCTTCATTTGTGGCAATGGCTTTGGATCACGGCTCAACTGTAGTTCCGTTTGTTCAAAGTGATTGCTATAGATATGTGCATCGCCCAATGTATGGATAAATTCAGCGGCTTCCATATCACAGACTTGTGCCACCATCATCGTCAACAGCGCATAAGAGGCAATATTGAAAGGAACACCTAAAAATATGTCGGCGCTACGTTGATAAAGCTGACAGGATAATTGCGGCTTCATAATCCCCTTCTCAGGCTGTGCTGGTGCTACATAAAATTGAAAAAAAGCATGACAAGGGGGCAAGGCCATGTTTTCGATTTCAGCAACATTCCATGCCGATACAATAATGCGACGGGAATCAGGTGAATTTTTCAACTGGTTGATAACCTGTGTGATCTGATCGATATGACGACCATCAGGTGTTGGCCAAGAGCGCCATTGCGAACCATAGACAGGGCCTAGGTTTCCCTGTTCGTCAGCCCATTCGTCCCAGATACTCACCCCATTTTCTTTTAAATACTGAATATTGGTTTCACCTTTTAAAAACCAGATTAACTCGTGAAGAATTGATCGCAAGTGCAATTTTTTTGTTGTTACTAGCGGAAATCCTTCCTGAAGGTTGAAACGCATCTGATATCCAAAGACACTTTTGGTACCTGTCCCGGTACGATCCGTTTTTACAACACCATTCGTATATACGTGTCTGAGTAAATCTAAATATTGTTTCATCTGTAATTTATTTATTAAACGCTTAATATTTGAGGTTTGAATATGTATGTTCTGCTGCTTATATGATAGGTGTGTGCTTTTTTACATAGCCTCCTATATCAAAATTGCATTAAACCATAGCCAATGGATGCTGTATCTGCCTTTAGCTATAAAATTTAAATTCTCTAGTGCATCCAACCTTTCAAGATAGTCAAAACTAAGGAAAATCCTTATAACGAGAAAGTCAAAACTTAAAATGATAAGAGGGGTTACTGAAAAAAAATGTAATTTTGCAAAATATTATGGAGAATAAAAAAGTAGCTTTTTATACACTTGGATGTAAACTGAATTATTCGGAGACATCATCCATAGGACGTTTATTTAAGGATGCGGGCTATGATACAACAGCGTTCAATAGCCGTGCGGACGTCTATGTAATCAATACATGTTCTGTAACGGACAATGCTGACAAGAAGTGTAGAAAAGTGGTCAAAGAAGCTTTAAAGCACTCTCCGAATGCCTATATTACCATTGTTGGTTGTTATGCTCAACTAAAACCAAAGGAGATCGCGGAGATTCCTGGTGTAGATATGGTATTGGGAGCTGCTGAGAAATTTAATATCATTGAACATATCAATGACCTGACCAAACAGGAAAAAACAATTGTTTATAACGGCCCGATTGATGAAACCAATCAATTTGTGTCGGCTTATTCCATAGGCGACCGTACGCGTACCTTTTTAAAAGTACAGGATGGATGTGACTATTCATGTACTTTCTGTACAATCCCTTTGGCACGTGGTGGAAGCCGCTCAGGAAAGATTGAAGAAATTGTCAAGCAAGCGGAAGAAATTGCTGCTTCGGGTGTAAAAGAAATCGTACTGACCGGGGTGAATATTGGGGATTTTGGTATTCGGGATGGTAAGCGTGAAGACCGCTTCCTGGATTTGGTAAAAGCACTGGATGAGGTGGATGGTATTGACCGAATACGTATATCTTCAATTGAACCTAATTTACTCTCCAATGACATCATCGAGTTTGTCGCACAATCCAAAAGATTTGTTCCGCATTTTCATATGCCATTACAGTCAGGAAGCAACAAGATTTTGGGTCTGATGCGCCGGAGGTATAAACGGGAATTGTATACAGAACGTGTGGAATTCATCAAGTCATTAATGCCGAACTGTTGTATAGGTGTTGACGTGATTGTTGGATTTCCTGGAGAAAAGCGTGAAGACTTTATAGACACCTATAATTTTCTGAACGATATGGATATTTCCTATTTGCACGTTTTTACCTATTCAGAACGTGAAAATACCATTGCTGCCCAAATGGAAGGAGCTGTACCCGGAGCACAACGTAGTGATAGAAGTAAGATGTTGCATATTCTTTCAGAGAAGAAACGTCGCGCTTTTTATGAATCACAGCTTGGAGCCCAAGGTGATGTCCTGTTCGAAGCAGATGAAAAAGACGGTTATATGCATGGTTTCTCCAAGAATTATGTCAAGGTGAGGACTTTGTATGATCCGTTATTGGTGAACGAGGTTGTACCAGTCAAATTTATGGAAGTAACAGATACGTGTGAAGTAGAAGTCGAGGAGGTTCCTGAAACATTAGCGCATTAATTTTTTAAGAATTATACATTCATAAAAAGGGCAATCTTCTATAAGATTGCCCTTTTTTACTAAAGAAAAGTTTCATTTCGAGATCTTTCGATCCTAAGTGTATGCTTTTGATTAGTGCGCACTGCTTTTTGCGGCATTTAACCAGATCACTGTACCTAAAATCAAAAGAACACCGATCCATTGTACCAACGAAACGGATTCATGTAATATAAAATAAGACATACAAGTAGCTACAGGTAATTCTGCAGAACTTAATATTCCACCTAAAGAGAAGCCCGTTTTTGGTAAACCATAAGCGAATAGCAATGGTGGAATGACGGTGCCAAATAAAGATAGGATCAGTCCAAAATGGAGAAAATTAGCATCAAATTGGCCATTAAATAAATAGTTCGGTGGAAATAACGTGAAAATCAAAATGCAGGAACCTGTTACCATGATTGCACTTTTTTGTATTGGATGGTAATCATTGCCCACACGGCCATTCACGATCATAAAAACCGAATAAGCGGTAGCTGCCAAGAACCCAAATAATAGACCTGTTAAGTTGAGATCCTCCAATCCCTTCTCAATGAGCCCTGTTGCCAATAATGTTGCAATCAATACGATACCAATACCGATCAAGTTGTTTTTTGATGGTTTTGTTTTGAAAAAGATAAATTCAATGACCACACCGATCCATATATATTGCATCAGTAGGACAATAGCAAGAGATGCCGGAACCAGCTGCACACATTTATAGTATAAGACACTCACGAGCCCCGTTGATGTACCACTGATCAATATTTTGACCCAAGATGATTTTTTAGTTGAAGATTGAAAGGATTTTCCAGAAAATAGTTTGATCACGATAAAGATAAGCCAAAGCATAAGCATGCCAAATAATACCTGAATCCCTGTTACCTCTCCCAAAGTAAGCCCCTGACCATATGCTTTTTTTACAAACGTTGATAGTATCCCAAAACTACTCGCACCTAAAAAGACGGCTAATGCACCTTTTAATTTTTCCATTCTCAAATAAATTAGGCGGCAAAGTTACGATTTCTGGACAATTCTTTTTCCGATCCTTCGTTCTTGGTAGGGAAAAAGGATAGATCCGCGGCTGTTGGGGATAGTTGAACTAAAAGCTTCAATGAAGATCAATCAATCCTAACTACTCAGTGCGTGGAAATAATCCTTTATGACGAATAGCTTATCAATAAAATAAGGAGAATGAATAAATTGTTTTTTAGGAAGGGGGTAAATAGGTTGTATATCAGGGGCAATTTATTTAAGTTTGTCTTACAGGAAAGTAAATCGAACATAATGATTGCTAAGTCTTATTTTATCTTCTGTTTAAGCGCACTACTATTCTTGAGCAGTTGTTCAACGAAGAAAAAGGTACTTACCTCCGGTTCACGTTCATCCAGTGGTTCGGTATTGACAGATGCAAGTTCGGCGCGGGGAAAAACCTTTTCGGGATCTCGTCTTGATAATTATGCTTCCTTACTGAATGTAAGTACGAAGAAGCTAAACGCACAGCTCTATTCATTTATCGATGACTGGATGGGGATACCGCATCGAATGGGTGGACAGACCAAAAGCGGAGTGGACTGTTCGGGTTTCGTTAATCTGTTATATATCGAAGTCTACAAAGGCAATCTTCCGCGGACATCACGAGATATGGAAGGCATTGTGAAAAGAAAGAAGCCTGAGAAATTGGAAGAAGGTGATTTGGTGTTTTTTTCTTTCGGTAAAAAAGGAATTGACCATGTGGGCGTATACTTACACAACAATAAATTTGTTCATGTCTCAACGCGCAAAGGGGTTATTATATCAGATCTGACGGATAGCTGGTACGCCAAAACTTTCGTTGATGCTGGTTCCCCAAAGATCTAAGCAGGTGAAATCCATGTAGGTTTTATGTCATATCTTGACATAAACTTTTATACCCTATATAAATCCTTATTTTTGTCAAAATTTTATAGAAATGACAATAAAGAGTAAAAAGATTTTTTTAGGCCTTTGTATTATTGTGCCATTTTTAATGTATTGTGTTTATTATTATAGCAATATGATTAAAAACGCACCCTTCCGTTTTGCTGATTTTGAATCCATTGAATTCAAATATGGTGAACCGAATCATATGGTCAATGAATACAATTCGAAAACGCGTATCTATAAATATTTAGACAAACAAGATTCATTAATTACGGATACTGTAAAGTTCACAAAAGATGATTTATTGTATTTGCACCGCAAAGCAATGGAATTAGGGTTTTGGAATTTAGATACCGATATGACAGGTCCAGAATGGAAAAAGGACTCCACAAATTCTAAAGTACCTCGTTTTTATCTGGAATATAATTACAAAGATAAATCAAAACGAGTCACTTTAGATGCGGACTTTGCAGGCAATCCACGAATGCATGATGCCGCCAAATCGATGATAGACGAAGTAAATCGTATGTTAGCGACTGCCCAAGCAAGATAATAACAATAATTATATTTATTGAAAGAAGGAGAGACCAAGCATTTGGTTTCTCCTTCTTTTTTCAACGCTTTTTCCGATTTAATGGGGTCCTTTATCGATAAGCCAAACTAATCAAATAATTTCGTGCCATTATAATCCTAAAATTGGAATGAAATGATGTCGGAAAACCTTATATCAAGTGGGTGACAAATTCATAATAAATAGTAGACTAACAGGGACTTGATACGGACCTCACTCGGACCTCATTCGTATAAACACGTATAAAGCCCGATTTAAATCCCTATTATATAAAAACTAATTAGGTATTATTTGTCAAGTTGATCACTCTTTGATACGCGTTTATATTTACGAATCCTTTATATTCAATTGATATTGTCTTAATGCTAATAGGGTACTTTAGCGGCAAAACTAACGTTCGATATGAAAACATTTATGGCATTGACCATTTCTTTGGCGCTGGCCCAGACAGTACAAGCACAAGAATTTGCAAAGGGAAAAGTTTTTCTAGATGTAAACAGAAATGGAAAACTAGATAAGAATGAGAAGGGGATACCATCTGTTTCGGTTAGTAACGGTCGCGAAGTTGTTGCCACAGATAAAGAAGGTAACTATAAATTACCAGTTGGAAATGATAATATCATTTTTGTTGTCAAACCTTCAGGATATGCAGTACCCGTAGATGAGAATAACCATCCAAAATTCTATTATATACACAAAGTCAATGGTAGCCCAGCATCAAAATATCCTGGTGTTACAGCAACGGGTAAAATCCCCGCCAGCGTGAACTTTGCTTTATATCAACAGGAAGAGCAGGCCAATTTTTCCGCTTTTGTCTTTGGTGACCCACAAGCATATACCGAGGAAGAACTGGGATTTTTTAAGGATGGCATCATCAACGAGATTGCGGACAAATCTGTCGCTAAATTCGGAATCAGTCTCGGAGATTTGGTCGGTGATGATTTGTCTCTTCAGCCAAAATACAAGTCGGTCATTTCTACGATGGGACTACCTTGGTATAATGTCATGGGAAATCACGACATGAACTATGATGCCAAAACCGACAGCCTTTCGGATGAGTCTTTTGAGCGAACTTTTGGTCCCAACAATTATTCCTTTAATTATGGGAATGCACACTTCATTGTGTTGGACAATATTATCTATCCCAATCCACGTACCGGAAAAGGATATCTCGGTGGTTTTCGGAAAGATCAATTGGATTTTGTTGAGAATGACTTAAAGCAGGTAGCTAAAGACAAATTGATTATCCTTTCGTTCCATATCCCATTATATCATGAAAACTCGAATGTGTTTCGCAATGAAGACAGACAGCGTCTTTTTGATATTTTAGCCCCTTTTGAGCATACACTTTCGCTTTCGGCACATACACATTTTCAACGTCAATATTTTTATGGACAGAAAGATGGTTGGAAACAGGAGCATGCGCACCACGAATATAATGTCGGAACCACATCAGGAGATTGGTATTCAGGCGAGTTGAATGACAAGGGAATTCCGGTTTCTACCATGCGGGATGGTACACCAAAGGGTTATGCCGTTTTGAAAATTGAAGGTAATCAATATAGTTTCGATTATAAAGTGGTAGGTAAGCCGGCAAGCTATCAGATCGATATTTATGGTGCTTCCGTAGTACCCGAAAAGTATACGAAAAGATATCCGATTTATGCAAACTTCTTCATTGGTAGAGAAGGGGATAAAGTGGCTTATCGAATTAACCAAGGAGATTGGAAAGAGATGGAATATGTGAATGAGAATGATCCGGCTTTCTTAAAGTCCCTAGCGAAATACGATACCGCCGAAAAGCTGATGACAACTCGCCGCCCATCTAATCCGGAAAAATCCAGCCATCTGTGGGTAACGAATTTGCCGAAACTTAAAACAGGGAAATATCAGATCGAAATTAGGGCAATAGATATGTTCAACAGAGAACATTTCGCGACGAAAAGTATTGTGGTGGAATAATTGAGTATTTACTATTCCAGGAAAGGTAATCTTCGGATTGCCTTTTCTTTTGGAAACACCACAGTATCCCTATTGCGATAGGGGTAAGAAATTAATCGAAAAACAATTCCAACAGGTTTGGCACACAATCTTATAGGGTTGGTTCAGTTGACGAACCAAAATTTATTTTAAGCGTATTGAAGTCTGATTTATTGGTAAAAGATGCGTATTAAATGATTTAAATAACTATTTGTCGAATTGTTTTAAGTTTAAAGTTAGCTTAAGATGGACTTAACATAGCAGTCCTATATTTGTGTAGAGTAATTTTTGATTCATAAAGAGTTAGGGTTAATGTGTAGATCTGTTGTGAAACACGTCTAAAAATTTAGTTTGTTTTTAAAGTGAAAAGGTAATCTCCCCGGATTACCTTTCACTGTTTTTATGGATAGCGCTTGTTACTGGCACTAATTCAATACACTGATTTTTTGTGTTCTTATAAATTGTCTAAAATCATCCGAAGCGGGATTTTCAAATATTTCGAGGTCAAAATATTTTGTGGCGGCAAACAGATGGTCAAAAACATCAGATACAATACCTTCATAATATTCCCAGCGTATATCATTGACAAAGAAGTAAAGTTCGATCGGTACCCCATGTTCGGTCGATGCCAACTGCCGGACCATTAAGGGCATGGCTTTATGGATATGGGGATTTTGACGGAGGTAGGTAAGTGCATAGGCGCGAAACATACCCAAATTGGTCATTTTCCTGCCATTAATTGGATTGGAAGGGTCAATCTGATGAATGCTGTTAAATTCATCTATTGTTCTTGCACGGTCTTCGATATAGGGACGGAGTATCTGTATATTCTTTAATCCTTCGATCTCTTCATTAGCTAAAAAACGGATCGTGGAAATTTTAATATTTATAGCTCTTTTTAGGCGCCTTCCTCCAGATTGCTGCATGCCCCTATAATTCTTAAAGGAATCCGATAATAAGGTATGTGTTGGGATTGTTGTGATGGTCTTATCGAAGTTCTGCACTTTAACATTGTTGAGATTGATTTCCTTTACGGTCCCGTCGGCTCCGTATTTAGGCATTTCTATCCAGTCACCTACACGTATTGAATCATTGGCCGAGACCTGTATACTGGCGACAAAGCCTAAGATGGTGTCTTTGAAGACCAACATCAGGATCGCTGAGGCTGCGCCCAGTGATAAAAGAAATGACCAGGGAGAACTACCTGTCAAGATCGAAAAACAGATGGTACCACCGATAAAGAGCATGATGATCTGGCAGACTTGTAAATAGCTTTCTAATGGTTTGTCCGCAAAGGATTTTTTTGTTCGTAATATATCCCGAATACTTTTTAACAAGGAGTGTACAATCAGTAAACTGACAACCGTAGTGGCAATCGCCAGCAATTTGTTGATGTTTTCTTTCCAATTCGGGAAACCCATGAAAATAACGGGTATGATATACTGTGCGACCAATATGGGGACAAAATGGGCAACCAGTTTTAACGTTTTATTCCGAATCAATAAGTCATCAAATCGGTTGGTGCTTCTTCGGATGGCTTTGATAGTTAATAATAAGAGTGTTTTTTTGCTGAAATAATCAACAATGATCAAAAATAAGACAACCAACAACAATAAAATAATTGAGTTGATAAAATGATTGGTTTGGTTATCCAAACCAAGATTTTTAATCCATTGAAAAGTCCAGTTATAAATTTGGGATTGAGAATCCTTCAACAATTCTGTTGTTGTGTTTTGCATCCTGCAAATATACAAAAAGCCGCATTTGCGGCTTTTTGTTATTTTTAATTTTGCGATTCACGCTCATGTTTATGTCTAAAGAATACTGCGAAGAGAATTGCTATAATTAGCGTGTAGATGGCAAAGGCAAGCCAGATGTTATGCCAGTCTCTGAGCATCAAATTCTTACTTAATATCCCATCAGATAATAAGGAGATTTTTTCCCCCTTCAAAAAATGTAGAAAATGTACATCGTTGATATTCGTGTCCAGGTATTGGGCAAGATCTTGTCCACTCTGAAAGCTTTTGGTAAAATAATGATCGATAATCCACCCTGAAGCGTAACTGCCAAACACTGCACCAAAACCATTAGTCATCATCATAAATAAGCCCTGGGCAGAACTACGTATGCTTGAAGTCGTAGATGTCTCTACAAATAGGGAACCCGAGATATTGAAAAAGTCAAATGCCATTCCGTAGACGATACAAGAAAGTACAATCATCCATAAGCCTCCTGCCGGATCCCCGAACGAGAATAAGCCGAAGCGCAAGACCCAAGCAAACATAGAGATCAACATGACTTTCTTAATACCAAATCTTTTTAAAAAGAATGGTATGGCCAAAATGAACAATGTTTCGGAGAATTGCGAGATGGACATAATGATTGTCGAACGTTTTACTACTATTGACTCAGCATATTTAGGGAAAAATTTAAATTCGTCCAAAAATACATCTCCATAGGCATTGGTTAATTGTAAAGCCGCGCCTAAGAACATGGAGAAAACGAAGAACAACGCCATCTTATAGCTTTTAAATAATTTAAAAGCTTCTAGCCCCAGCAATTGCGTCCAAGAGGCATTTTCCTGCTGGAGTCTTTTAGGTGGGCATTTGGGTAAAGTCAGTGCATATAGACTTAAAGAGAGGGCGGCTGTTCCGGCAATATAAAATTGGTAGCCCGTCGCTTTATTGCCTGTAAGATTTGTAATCCACATGGCAACGATAAATCCGAGAGTCCCGAAAACACGGATCGGAGGGAATGCTTTGACCAGATCGTAGTTGTTTTCATTCAACGCCGTATAAGCGATTGAGTTGGATAGGGCCAATGTAGGCATGTAGAAACACATGGCCGCGAGCATCACATAAAAAAAGGTGTTAGGATCATTTACCTGCGGTAAATAGAAAAGAACGGCAGCATAACATAAATGCAGTATGAAATATAGTCTTTCAGCATTTATCCAGCGGTCTGCAATGATCCCCATTAATGTTGGCATAAATAGCGAAGCTATTCCCATTGTCGCGAAGATAGCGCCGAATTGTGTGCCATCCCATTGCTTTGTGCCAAACCAATAGTTAGCTATTGTAATCAACCATGCTCCCCAGACAAAAAACTGAAAGAAGCTCATAATGGTCAATCTTAATTTAATAGACATAAAACGATATTATTTAGAGTTTTTGTTTCGCTTTAGAGAGAGGAGTTATTTTCTTTTGGAAATTTCATCCCTAATCAACGCTGCTTGCTCGTAATTCTCTTCCGTTAATGCTTGGTTGAGTGCTTGCTCCAATTGTTCGTCTGTGAACGAAGAAAAAGGGTTGTTAGGGGATTTGGAAGGAGTCTTTTCTTCGACCTCAACCATATTGGGATCTTGTACTTTGTTGGCTTTGTCCAAATTTTCCAAAAATGCGAATTCATGTCCCTCAATAATGATTCCCGCAGATGACATGATAAATTCATAGGCGTAAATTGGTGCTTCAAATCGAACGGCCAGCGCAACGGCATCGGAGGTTCGTGCATCAATTTCAACCATCTTGTTGCCGTCAGAACAAATAATCTTCGCATAAAAAATACCCTCAATCAAGTTATAGATAAGTACCTCAACGAGTTTAATACCAAAAGATTCCGCGAAAGATTGAAATAGGTCATGCGTAAGGGGGCGGCTTGGAATCATTTTTTCTATCCGAATAGCAATAGCTTGGGCTTCATGGCTACCAATAATGATGGGCAATCTTCTGTTGCCCTCCACTTCTCCCAATACCAGGGCATAAGCCCCAGACTGTGTTTGACTATAGGATAAACCAACTATATCTAATCTGATTTTCTTCATTTTAATTCCAAAGCGGTGTACAAACTTAGATAAATTTGCTTTTATATGCAATTATAATTACGTTCTGTGTGAAACAAATTTATCGATTTCTCCTTAGTAATTAAGACCTTTTCGAATGTGGAGAGTGCAAATTTTTAAAGGCAAAACGAAAACTCCCCATTCACTTTTTTATGAATGGGGAGGAAAATATGGTATAAAAAGCTTAACTACCTTTGTAAGCTTTTAATGCTTGTGTCAATTTGGGTACAATATCAAATGCATCACCAACAATACCATAATCAGCAACTTTGAAGAATGGCGCTTCGGGATCCTTGTTGATGACAACAATAGTTTTCGATGAGCTGACCCCAGCCAAGTGTTGGATAGCACCTGAGATACCAATTGCGATGTAGAGATTAGGACTCACAACAATGCCCGTTTGGCCAACGTGTTCAGAATGGGGGCGCCATCCTGCATCAGAAACAGGTTTTGAACATGCTGTGGCGGCACCAAGGACATCTGCTAACTCTTCGATCATTCCCCAGTTTTCAGGACCCTTTAGTCCACGGCCTGCGGAGACAACGATTTCTGCCTCAGGTAATGAGACTTTATCTGTCGCACGTACAATCTCCTTGACGATTGTAGAGAAGTCTGCTTGGGCAATATTTGCCGTAAATGATTCAACTACAGCAGTGCCTCCGGTTTCCTTGGTCTCGTAAGCATTGGGACTAAGGGCAATGACCTTGGTTGCTGTGGTCAATTCTACTGTGGCAAATGCTTTATTTGAAAATGCGGTCTTTTTAACAGTTAATTTTTCGCCTTCGATAGTTGGTAAGGAAAGCGCGCCATCCGCAAGTGCAGCATGGAGTTTTGCAGCAATCCGGGGAGCAAGTCCTTTACCTGAGAATGAATTGGAAAGTACAAGCAGATTAGCTCCTATGCTTTTGACAGCCTCAGCGATAATGCTTGCATAAGCCTGATTGACGAAAGAGGAGAGTTGCTCATTATTGACGCTGAGTACTTTGGAAGCACCATAGTTGCCCAGTGCAGCAAGTTCATCCTGCGCAACATTACCAATGGAAATGGCAACAAGATCAGTGTTTGTATTATCAGCGATGGCTTTCGCATAAGAAACTACTTCAAAAGCGGACTTCTTGAATTTGCCATCGGTATTTTCTACATATACTAGTATTGACATAGTTTTTTCGGAATTTAATGATTAAATAACTTTGGCCTCATCATGTAATAGAGCAACCAATTTCTCAACTTCTGCAGCATCAACGAGTTTTACAGTGCCGCGTGGAGCTGGAGTCTCATAATTAACAATGTGGGAAAGTGTATCAACTGCGGATGGTTCCAGCACATCCAATGGTTTGGTACGTGCACTCATAATACCACGCATATTGGGTATTTTAGGCTCGGCTACTCCTTCCGCTGTGCCAATAACAATGGGAAGTTTAGACGTTACGACTTCTTTTCCACCTTCTATTTCACGTTCAATACTGACGGAATCAGCAGCGATATCAACCTTTTTGGCGATTGATACCGATGGTATATTCAGCAATTCGGCAACTATTGCACCGACCTGAGCACCATTATAATCGATGGATTCCCGTCCGGTTAAAATCAGATCAAAAGCATTGTCCTTTGCGTAATTTGCGATTTGATTAGCCACAAACCAGGCATCTCTGGGAATAGCATTAATACGTACTGCATTGTCTGCGCCTATAGCCAATGCTTTGCGAATGGTCGCATCGGTGGATGCATCTCCAACATTGATGACAGTCACTGTTCCTTTTCCTCCTTCAGCCAATTCAACTGCCTTCGAAAGGGCAATCTCATCATAAGGGTTTATAATAAACTGCACCCCAGCTGTATTAAAGGCAGTGTTGTCATTTGTAAAAGTGATCTTCGATGTAGTGTCAGGGACATTACTTATACAAACTAATATTTTCATATACGATTGGTTTTACCCAAACTTACCATATTTTCTATCAAATAAAAAGCCCCGACCCGCTTAAAATTTTGTCTCAGGGTTCACTTGCGCTGTTGTGTTATTTTTAATTTGTATTGCTTATGTCTTGTTATTTTTGCTGTATTTTGAATTTTTTGGCTTTTTTTGTTTGTATTTGTTAAGTTTTGATAGTTTCAGTATTCTTTTTTTTAATGAAGATCATGCGTCAGTATAATGTCATTTTATATGCTAGCATAGTATTTTTGCTTCGACGAATTGCTCAGCCTATTGCATTTAATGTTCAAGTGCTTGGAGCAAATTAGCATGTAACATTGTTATTTGTTTGATGAAGTTGAAAAGTTAGCAGTTTTTTATGATGGCCTTCATCGGGGTACTATTATGAGAGTATGAAGCAACTATGATTTAGATTTTATTGCTGGGATATATAGGAGATTTAGAACACTAAATTGAATTCACTTGATCATTACGAGAGAAGTGTACCGAATGGGTTGATTTACGGCACAGCAGCTAGGAGGGAATTAAAACAATTGTTTACAGATAAACGCAATTTTAGTTAAATTTGAAATAAAAAAGATATGTCAACACGATTGGATCAACTCAACGAATTTTTGAAAGAGAGCCCCGAAGATCCTTTTTTAAAATACGCCATTGCTGCGGAGTATCTGAAGCTGAATGACGAGCAAGAAGCTTTGGCCAGATTTGAAAAGCTGATAGAAAACCATCCCGACTATGTGGGAACATATTATCATCTGGGAAAATTATATGAAAAACTGGACAAACAGGAACCTGCAATTACAACCTATAAAAATGGAATTGAAATTGCGCGTAAAAGCCGTAATTTCCATGCATTGGGAGAGTTACAGGGAGCTTTGTCATTTTTAGTAGAGGATGACGATGATGATTTTTAATCCATTCTAAATTTTTGGTATCTAATTTGTTATGAATTTTAAGGGTGTAACTATTAGATGCTGATTTTTTGAATTTGGAATGAGATGAAAAGGTTTATTTGGACAGTGGGATTGTTGGTAATGATTGTATTGGGGGGATGTGATAATCCCAAACAGAGTGTGGCTGCCTATAAAGATAATTTGCAAGAATTAAAGGGAAGAGACAGAGCGGAAATCGTGATTGGAGAATATAAAGGGGTGATGCCCTGTGCCGACTGCGATGGCATTGAAACATTGATATCATTACACAAAGACAACTCCTATAAATATTCGTCCAAATATCTGAACAAAAGTGATGATGTTTTTGTGCGTGAAGGAAAATGGAAATTGGATGGAAACATTATTACACTGGACGGCGTTGATTACAAATTCAAATTAGGTAACCATTTCTTAAGCCAGCTGGATCTATCGGGTAATGATATTACAGGAGATATCTCCAAATACTATGTGCTGACGAAAAACTGAAATTTATTGAACGATATAATACCTACATAGAAAAAAACCGAAGAGAATTCTCTTCGGTTTTTTTGTTTAGTAGTCCTTATTGCTATTTATTTTTGGTACAAAGTTCTTTTAAGGTTGACACGACAAAATCCACTTCTTCTTTTGTGTTGTTTTTGCAAAAGGAGAATCTGACCGATGGACGGTCTGAATTTGTTTTAATAGCTCCCAATACGTGAGACCCAATATCTGTTCCTGAACTACAGGCGCTTCCTCCGGAACAGGATATGCCCGAAATGTCCAGATTGAATAGCAACATGTCAGCAAGGTCACTACAAGGGAAGGATACGTTTAGTACCGTATATAGTGATTTACTGGGCTCGATAACACCATTGAAATCAATATCTGGAATCGCTTTTTGCAGCTCTTCAATCATATACGATTTAAGTGCTTGGATATAAGCTTGATGTTCTTCCATATGCTCATAGGCAAGCTCTAAAGCTTTGGCTAGTCCCGCTATCCCATAAACATTCTCAGTTCCGCCACGCATATTCCGCTCCTGAGCTCCACCATAAATCAAAGGTTTAATTTTATTATTTGCATTGATATAGAGAAAACCTACACCTTTTGGTCCGTGAAACTTGTGCGCTGCACCTGTAATGAAATCGATTTTAAGATGACCTAAATCATGCGGATAATGGCCCATGGTCTGCACGGTATCCGAGTGAAATATCGCGTTGTATTGTTGGCATAATTCCGATATACGTTGGATATCATTCAGATTGCCAATTTCATTATTGGCGTGCATAATGGAAACAAAGGTACGGGGATTGCTACTTAAAAGCTCCTCCAGTTGATTCAGGTCCAGATTTCCCTTGTTGTCCACATGAAGCAGATCAAGATGAACTTTTCCCTGTTTTTCAAGCTCCTCCAACGTATGTAGAACGGCATGGTGCTCTATCGGTGAGGTAATTGCATGTGTGATGCCAAAGTCCGTGATCGAACGTACGATAGCCATATTATCGGCTTCGGTTCCACCCGAGGTAAAGAAAATTTCTGCCGGAGATACATGGAGTAGGTTGGCGATTGTTTTCCGGGCTTTTTCTACTATTGTTTTTACTTGTCTTCCGTGACTATGGATAGAAGATGGATTTCCAAAATTGTTATCCATGACATCTAACATTACTTTTATAACTTCAGGATCTAAGGCTGTAGTCGCAGCATTGTCGAAATATACTTGCATGATGCAAAATTACAAATATCAAAAGTAAATCAAATGCATTAAATGACTTATTTTCATCATAATTTAGTCGTTTTTTTCCATTGGAGGGCTGAATGGGGATGGAGAGCTTTTCGATTGAAATCAGAAGACCTAAAAAAGTAAAAGTGGATCCGTTGTGAATAGGATCTTTGCTATGGAATTGTTGGGGGAATATGAGGGGAATAGGGGCAAACTTGTTGTATCGAGGTTGAAGTGTACCCCAAAGGTTTTTGATTTAACTTTTGGGGTTCACCAACTATGCCAAAACAGACATTTGAGTAAAGGAACTAGCTGTTATAGTAAACGAGGATCGCGTTTGCGTACAATTATTATAAGAAATCCACCCAGAGCGATTGCTAGACCAAGATATGCAGCGATGTCACCTACTTTGGTGTATGTTGTAATCTCTTCGCTCAGATTGATCTCCTGATTCAATGCTGCTGGCTCCCACCATTTTGTCTGTTGTACGATATCACCACGTTGATTGATAAAACCAGAAATTCCGGTATTCGCCGATCGGGCAACCCAGCGTCGATTTTCGATGGCCCTTAATTTTGCATATTGCAGATGTTGGTCTTTTCCAGAAGTATTACCCCACCAGCCATCATTGGTGATAATCGCAATAAACTGTGCTCCTTTTTTAACATATTTCGCCACATAATCCCCCCAGATTGATTCATAACAGATGACAGGAGCAGCGCCAATACCACTTTGTGCATAGAAAACCGAAGGTTCTGCTTGTTTTCCATAACCACCTGTCGTACCACCAAAAGCTTTAAACAAGGGTTTTAAAAAATTCATCGCAGCACCAAAGGGCATCTGTTCTACGCCAGGAACCAATTTAGATTTATGGTAAAATTGCAGCTTGGATGAGTAATCGATCAATGTTGCTGCATTAAAATTATCCTGGTAGATATTCGGGGCAATTTCACGTGCAGTTGCTGTCTTTGCATAATTGTATAATTGATAACTCTCTATACCCGATAAGACATTGCCATTTTTGTATTGATCCAAAAATTTTAGAATCCGTTGATAGGAATACGTTTCTCGCAGGTTTTCTTCATCAAAATCACCATTTTGGGAAAGGGCAGTTTCAGGCCAGATAAAAAATTCCGTATTGGGTTTGGCTACTGAACTCGACAGTGAAAACAAGGTGTTTAACTGCTCCTCGGGGCTGATCTGAAACTTGATGTAAGGGTTCACATTGGGCTGCACCACTACCACCTGGGCTGGGTTTTGGTGTTCCTCGTAATTGAAATAGCGAACCAATGAATAGACGGTTGGAACACATAAGACCAGCACTAGACAAAGAATGGGAACTATCCGATTTTTGAGTTGGTAGATACCTTTTCGATTGAGATAGAGCACAAAAACCAAGATATTGACCAACCAGATCCATATTGATCCACCGTATACACCAGTGATGTCGTACCATTGAATCAATTGATGAAAATTAGCAAAGCCGTTTCCTAAGGTCATCCATGGAAATGCAAGATCCCAGGTAGCATGAAGAAATTCATAACTGATCCAAAATCCCATTAATCCAAAAAGAGATAACAACAGCGAAGTCTTACGTCTTAATCGATAGTATAAGTTGAATGCAATGGCCATTAATGCCGCGCCCAGACAGAAAGGGATCAAACTGATCAAAATCGCGGCAAAAGGAGGCATAACTGCAGAGATGGAATTGTATACCCAATAAATGGATGCGGTGTTCCAGATGACTGCTGTCAGACCTGCCGTTAGAAAGATCTTTTTACCTTTCTTTTTAATTGTATCATTACGGATGATATTTTCCAGCGCAATCAATAAGGGTAAAAAGCCGATAAAAAGCAATACGCTGGAATAGGGGATGGGGGGCCAAGCCAACCACAATAAAAAGGCACTTAAAAGTGCCAATAAATAGTTGTTCTTCACAATATCCACTTATTTTTATAAACTGGATAAAACTTCTCTTTTCTTTTGTTCGTATTCATCTTGTGTGATGAGTTGCTTGTCAAAGAGTGTTTTTAGTTTTTTTAGCTTTAAGGTAATTTCATCCTCCTCTTCTTCGACAACCGGAGTCACAGGGGCGGAAACAGGTGGCGCTGGTGGAACTACTGGTGCCGAGAAAACAGGTTGTGCTACTGGCGCAGGAGGTGTAACGACCGGTGCTGCTGTCGAAACTGGTGCCGGAGTCGGCTGATTGTCTTCAACCTTCTCAACGATAACCTCCCGAGGGCTGCTCGGGGTGATTACGATCTTCTCCTTTTCAGCGGCTAGCTCTGCTTTTTTATAATTTTCAAGAGCAGCTTTAATATATTGGTAGAGTTTTCTGGCTTGAACTTTTGGAATGTAGTCAATACTTAAGTTTTCTCCAGTAAAAGGAATGACAGTGACCTTTGAACCAAAGATCTCTTCTTTGAAGGCAATATCTTTAATATCCTGCCATCCAAAAATCTCAAAATCAGTCGCTAAGCCCAATTTGGTGAATTCACACATAAAAATGCGCTTATTACTAATGGTGATACTGTCAGGTAAAATTGTCACCGCAGGCTTTTTCTGTACTGCGATATAATCTATTTTTTCTCCTGGAGTAAGCATGTCCTGGACTTTAGTAATCAATTTTTCAATGATTTTTATATCCTGTCCATCTTGTGCAAATTGTTCCATGTTCATGTCAAATACGTTTTATTAATCAAAGATTGTCAAAATTTATTCCAATCCACCTACACAAAATACAAATTCTCCTTTAATTGGATTGTTTTCAAAGTGTAATTTTAAATCAGTTAATGTTCCGCGAACATTTTCCTCATATAACTTGCTCAATTCTCTAGAAATTGAAGCTTGTCGCTCGGCACCGAAGACAGTAATAAACTCTTCGATTGTCTTGAGTATGCGGTGAGGTGATTCGTAGAAAATCATTGTTCTCTTTTCTTCAGCTAAAGCCTTGAGACGAGTTTGGCGTCCTTTTTTAACAGGTAGAAATCCTTCAAAACAGAAACGGTCATTTGGTAAACCTGAGTTTACAAGGGCCGGTACAAAAGCGGTGGCGCCGGGTAGACATTGCACTTCCAATCCTTCTTTAAGAGCAGCCCGCACCAATAAAAAACCGGGATCAGAGATCGCTGGTGTCCCCGCATCTGAAATAAGGGCGATATTTTGTCCTTCTTTCAGAAACTTTATGATTTCGGAAACTGCTTTGTGCTCATTATGCTGATGATGTGCAAATACCTTTTTATCGATGCCAAAATGCTTTAAAAGGGGAGCACTTGTTCTTGTATCCTCTGCTAAGATGATGTCTACTTCTTTCAGAATATTGACTGCACGAAAGGTCATGTCTTCCAGATTGCCAATAGGTGTTGGAACTAAATATAACATGGTCAAAGTTAAGTTTTTTTTACTATATAATATGTGCTAAAACATTCTGTCTATTTTGGAGTTATTTTCTATATAAATGCAATAATAAATTATGCAATACATCGAAAAAATACAGGCACATCTAGGTGCGGAATCAGATTATCTATTAGGGTTTGACAAACCAGCAGTTTCCAAAACGATGCTCCATCTTCCCGAATCTACTTTTATTGATCAGGTATATGGTGCGAGCGACCGCACACCGCAGGTATTGCGTAGCTTGGGACAACTTTTCGGAACGGGGCGGCTTGCCGATACCGGGTATCTGTCCATATTGCCGGTAGATCAGGGGATTGAACATAGTGCAGGTGCTTCTTTTGCTCCCAATCCCCAATATTTTGATCCGGAGAATATCGTGAAATTAGCACTGGAAGGAAACTGTAATGCCGTAGCCTCTACTTTTGGCGTTTTAGGGGCAGTATCGCGAAAATATGCACACAAGATTCCTTTCCTAGTCAAGATCAATCACAACGAACTGTTAACCTATCCCAATCGTGCTGATCAAATTCTGTATGGAACGATACGCGAAGCCTGGAACATGGGCGCGGTAGCAGTTGGAGCGACTATTTATTTCGGTTCAGAAGAGTCCGATCGTCAGATTATCGAAGTAGCAAAAGCATTTGAAGAAGCACATTCACTTGGTATGGCTACGGTATTATGGTGTTATTTGCGGAATTCAGCATTTAAAACAGGAGACAAAGATTATCATTTAGCTGCGGATCTAACAGGACAGGCCAACCATCTCGGTGTAACCATAAAAGCAGATATTATTAAACAAAAACTTCCAGAATTGAACGGTGGTTTTAAGGCACTGAATATGGGTAAAAGTAGCTATGGTAAATTGGATGAACGGATGTATACCCAGTTATCATCGGACCATCCCATTGATCTTTGTCGCTACCAGGTACTCAATTGTTTCGCCGGTAGGGCAGGACTGATCAATTCAGGCGGAGCATCGGGACAAAACGATATACAGGAAGCTGTAAAAACTGCTGTAATCAATAAAAGAGCTGGCGGGACTGGCTTGATATCTGGTCGGAAAGCTTTTCAAAAACCGATGAATGAAGGGGTCGAATTGCTACATGCAATCCAAGATGTCTATTTATGTAAAGAAGTTACGGTAGCTTAGATGATCGTTTAAATCTGATTTAATATCAGGGTGTTGACAAAATATTCTTGTTGCCAATTCATTTTGCAGTAGTAAAATATAGCTTGAAACGTTCTTCGGAAAACAGTTTTTCTGGAGGACGTTTTTTATATTAATCGGATCGGAATGAAAATAGGTAAAGAACATCTCCTTCACTATTACTGAACGTACCACTACCTGATGATAAAACTGTGTTAACTCTGATCCTAATGAACTCATCCAAGGATGGCGCAAGCTATCATTAATACGCAGTATCTTCTGAGCATAACCAAGCCTTTCCATTCAATCAACCCGTGTATAATTCACAAAGTTGGCAAAGGAACCTATGCTAGTGAAAGGAGCATGAATGCGCTACAAACAGGTGTTATTGAATAAATTTGCTTGTATATGAAGGCAAATTTATCTAAGTTTGTTCACTATTTTTTAAATAATACATTTATATTATGTTGCAATTGAATTATATCCGTGAAAACAGGGATACGGTTATCGAAAGATTGGCTGTCAAGCATTTCAAGGAAATTGGATTGGTCGACGAAATCATCAGTTTAGATGAAGACCGCCGTAAGATCCAAGCGGAATCGGACGCCCTTTCGGGAGAAGCTAATGCGGCAGCAAAACAGATTGGAGATCTGATGCGCCAAGGAAAAAAAGAAGAAGCTGAAGCCGTTAAATCACAATCGTCCGGATATAAAGAGCAAGTAAAGCAACTGTTGGATAAATTGGGAGCGGTTGAAATCGAGTTGAATGATAAGATTGTACAATTGCCTAATTTACCGCATCACTCTGTTCCAGTTGGTGTAAGCGCTGATGATAATGAAGTCGTATTAACAAATGGAGAGATTCCCGCATTATCAGAAGACGCGTTGCCACATTGGGAATTATTAAACAAATATGATATTGTGGATCTGGAGCTCGGCGTAAAAGTTGCGGGAGCCGGATTTCCAATTTATAAAGGCAAGGGGGCAAAATTGCAACGTGCATTGATCAATTTCTTTTTGGATCAGGCGGCTGAGCAAGGATATGAAGAGGTACAGGTGCCGATCTTGGTGAATGAAGATTCAGCCTTTGCTACAGGGCAATTGCCAGATAAGGAAGGTCAGATGTATTATGTCAACAATGATAATCTATACTTGATCCCTACGGCAGAGGTTCCCGTAACCAATATTTACAGAGATGTGATTGTGAAGGAAGCGCAATTCCCGATTAAGCATTGTGCCTATACACCATGTTTCCGTCGCGAAGCGGGGTCATATGGTGCTCATGTACGCGGTTTGAACCGTCTTCACCAGTTTGATAAAGTTGAAGCTGTACAGATTGTCCATCCGGAAAAATCGTATGAAGTGTTGGAGGAAATGAGCCTGTATGTACAAGGTCTGCTTAAAAAATTGGAACTACCTTATCGCGTATTACGTTTATGTGGTGGCGATATGAGTTTTACCGCTGCATTGACTTATGATATGGAGGTATATAGTTCTGCCCAAAAACGCTGGTTGGAGGTTTCTTCCGTATCTAATTTTGAAACCTATCAGGCAAATCGTTTGAAAGTACGTTTCAAAAATTCTGAAGGAAAAATGCAATTAGCTCATACTTTAAATGGTTCAGCGTTAGCCTTACCACGTATTGTTGCGGCTATTTTAGAGAATAATCAAACAGATAAAGGTATTCGGATACCAGCTGTTTTGGTACCTTATACCAAATTCGAATATATTGATTAAGCGAACGAATTAAATAACAAATTTCTTAATCGGGATTTGTGATAGAAAGAGACTCTACCTGAACAGGTAAAGTCTCTTTTTTTTGAAATAACTCGATTTATGTAAACTTTAGAATCGTTATAAATTACTCTTTTTTTTGTGACTAAAAATAAAGAAATACAAATGTTAACGTTTTCTTATGACATTGTTAATGTTTTGTTAAATATGTGTGATTCCGTATAAAATTCTGTTTTGAATTTGTTTGTTGAGTTTTTATTCTAAAATGAATCTCCCGTTTGAATTTGTAAGATACTGCTGTCTTTATTGCAGTATTTTTTGTTTTTGCTGGTGAATGTTAAAAAACTTGTAAAAGCAACTTTGGCTTTCTATATTTGGAACCGCTAATAAAAATCGCACTAACTATTATTTACTGTAAATGCTGAAAGGAGCAAATTTTACAGCTGAGTATTTTCAACAGATTGACTCTACATCTACCTAGGGTTGACTTTTTCAATAATATTTTCAACTGTTACCAACTGAATGGCGATATGCTGTTTTGCGTATTGCTATTTATTGTCTAAACAATGTCTGTTTAGACAGTTATGTTAACGGATATAATTTATATCAATATAAAGGACTAGAAAAATAATAAAATTAACTAACTAAAACATGAAACAAACATTACTAAGTTTTCTTGTTGGTGGAATGATCCTGACTTCGGTCGCATTCGCACAAGAAAAAAAGATTAGTGGTCGTGTTACATCTGCTGATGGTAAGGGGTTACCAGGGGTAACAGTAGTAGTACAAGGAACTAATCAAGCGACACAAACAGATGCTAGTGGTAATTATTCATTAAATGTACCCGCAGGTAAAGTTGTCGTATTTCGTTCAGTTGGTTTTGACGATAAAACCATTATTGTTAATAACAATAGCACTGTATTCAATGTTTCTATGGAGAATCATGACAACGCTTTAGAAGAGGTTGTTGTGACTGCAATGGGACAATCGCGCCAAAAGCGTGCATTGAGTTATGCGACACAAGAAGTCAAAGGCGATAAATTGACTGAAGCTGCAAATAGCAACTTGGCTACAGCATTACAAGGTAAAGTGTCAGGGGTTCAGGTAACACCTTCTTCAGGTATGCCGGGAGCATCTGCGAATATTACGATTCGTGGAGCACGTTCATTTACAGGAAATAACTCACCGCTATACATTGTCGACGGATTGCCCATTTCTTCGACTTCAGATCAGTCTACAGGTAACTCTGTTTCTGGTGCAGATTATTCATCCAGAGGGCTGGACATCGATCCGAACGATATCGAAAGCATCAATATCCTAAAAGGACAGGCAGCATCGGCATTATACGGTATGCGAGCTTCTAATGGTGTAATTATTATTACCACAAAGAGCGGTAAAGGAAAACAAGGTAAGCCACAAATATCATACAGTTCCAATGTTTCCTTCGATAAAGTCTCCGTTCTTCCAGACTTTCAGACAAAATATGCGCAAGGAACAGGTGGAAAGTATTCACCGCTGTCTTCTATGTCCTGGGGACCTGCTATCGATCAATTGGCCAATGATGCGACTTATGGTGGAAATACCGATAATGAGTATACGAAACAATATGGAAAGCACCAAGGGCAGTATTATGTTCCACAACGTGCCAATGCAGGGTTAGATCCTTGGGCAACTCCGCAAGCATATAACAATGCGAAGGATTTCTTTAATGTTGGAAATACCTTTAATAACTCTTTTAATATTGTACAAGGATTTGAAAAAGGAAGTTACGCGTTGTCTTTAGGTTCGACCAATGCCAATGGTATTGTCCCTTCGACAGGAATGGACCGTTATACGGCTAAATTATCGGGTGAGGCGAAATTGTCTGATAAATGGACGACTGGTTTCACGGGTAACTATGTGAACTCCCATATCTCAAAACAAACAGGTGCAAATAATGGAATTGTTGCCACTGTTTATGGTGCTCCAGCTTCATATGATCTAAAAGGTATACCATCCTATTATTTGAATGCGCCTACAAGCCAAAATACTTACCGTGGTACCGCTGGATTTGATGGTGCTTATTGGGCAGTTGAGAACAACAAATTTACAGAGGATACACAACGTTTCTTTGGTAATGGCTTTGGACAATATGCGACTAACTTAGGCGAGAACCAAAAATTAACGCTAAAGTATCAAGCAGGTGTTGACTCATATACAACAAACTACACTGATCTTTGGGGTTATGGTCATGCGAATGGTTTTGGTGAAGTCGAAAATTTCAACGTCTCTGTAACAGAGTGGAACTCCTTAGGAACAGCTGCTTACAATTGGAAGATTAATGATGATTTGGTCTTTGATGCCATGGTGGGTAACGAGATTGTAAACCGTGTCCGTAGAAGAGATTACGCTTATGGAATGAATTTTAACTTTCCTGGATGGAATCATATCAATAATGCTTCAAGTGTAACAGGTGAGCAAACTTTGCGTCACACACGTACTTTTGGTACTTTTGGTAGTTTAGCATTGGCGTACAAAAGCATGTTGTTTTTAAATGCCACTGGCCGTAATGACATCGTTTCTTCCATGCCTAGAAACAACCGTTCATTCTTCTACCCTTCTGTTTCGGCAGGTTTTGTCTTTACAGAATTGGAGAGTGTTAAAAATTCGGTATTGACCATGGGTAAATTGAGAGCTTCATACGCTGAAGTTGGTCAAGCAGGAGATTATTATGAGAGCTACTATGACAAACCAACATATGGTGGCGGTTTTTCTAGTGGTACACCAATTATTTATCCAATCAACAGTGACGGTATAACTTCTTATACCCCATACTCCATTGTTTATGACCCGAATCTAAAACCGCAAAACACGCAAGCGATTGAAGTTGGTACTGATTTAACATTCTGGAATGGTTTAATTAATTTGAATTACACTTTCTCACGTCAGAACGTAAAAGACCAAATATTTGAAGTGCCATTAGCAGCTTCTACTGGTTACTCTAGCTTAGTTACAAATGGTGGTAGAATTCATACCAATGCACATGAGGTTACTTTAGCGGTTGCACCATATCGTAAGGGAGATTTTAAATGGGATTTTGCATTCAACTTTACCAAAATAGATAACTATGTCGATGAATTGGCAGAAGGTGTAAACAGTATCTTCATGGGAGGTTTTGTTACTCCGCAAGTTCGTGCAGGTATTGGATCTAAATTCCCAGTAATTTACGGGGTGTCTTATTTGAGAAATGACGCCGGACAGATTGTCGTTGATAAAAATGGCCTTCCTCAAGCGGGTGAAGAAAAAGTAATCGGTAGCGTTTCTCCAGATTTCAACCTAGGTTTCAATACCAACTTTGAATATAAAAAAGTAAGACTTTCAGCGGTACTGGATTGGAAACAGGGTGGACAAATGTATCACGGTACTTCAAACACGTTAGATGTTTATGGTGTTACACAGAAAACAGTTGATTTTCGTGATGGAAATGGATTCTTATTTGAGCAACCTGCTGTAAAAGAAGTAGCTCCAGGTCAATATGAAACTAACGATATCCTGATTGATCCTTCAAAAGCATACGATTATTTCAATACTTTGAGCAATATTTCCGAAGCTGGTATTCGTGGAACTTCATTCGTGAAGTTACGTGAAATTGCTGTAGGGTATCCGGTATATCAAAATTCAAAAATCAAGGTTGATTTAAATGCCTTCGCACGTAACATCATTCTTTGGTCCGAATTAAAGGGTTTTGATCCTGAGGTTTCACAAGGAAATACAAATATGTCAGGTGCATTTGAGCGTTTCTCTCTACCGGGTACATCGAGTTATGGATTAGGTGTTAATGTTAAATTCTAAGATTAAGACAATGAAATTAAAATTAAATATAGTAGGATTATTGGCTATGGGCGTCTTGGCCGCTCCAGTAATTTTTACTTCTTGTTCAGAGGATGCGATGGACAAGATCAACGAAAATGTAAACAAACCTACAGATGTACAGGCTAAATTTTTGTTGACTGATGTCATCACAAGAACTGCTTTTTATAATGTCGGTGGGGACTTCAATACTTATCTTTCTACTTATGTGGAGCATGAGGTAGGGGTATTCAATCAGACATGGAATGCCGAGCATCGTACAAATGAACCATCGGCAGCATCAACGTTTAACAATACTTGGGGGAATATGTATTTTGCCCTTCGTGATGCCCGTATTGTCATTGAGAAATGTTCAGAAGGTGGTCCACAAGCTGGCAACTATACTACATTGGGTATGGGGCAGGTTATGGCGGCTTACAACTTAGCTTTGTTGACCGATATGTTTGGTGACGTGCCATATTCTGAAGGGTTTAAACCTTTGGAAATTAAGAATCCCAAATTAGATAAACAGCAGGAATTATATAAACAAGTCATCGCTTATTTGGACGCGGCTATTGCTAATCTTCCTAAAGGAGATACGCATGCGTCGGGTGCTGCCGGGGGACAAGATATACTATATAATGGTAACAGTGCTAAATGGCTGAAATTTGCATATGGGCTTAAAGCTCGTTACGGAATGCGTCTTTTGAATGTTTCTTCAAATAAGTCGGCTGTATTAACTGAGGTTATCGCGAATGTTGATAAGTCGTTCGCAAATGCTTCGGATGAAGCGAAATTTACGCAGTATAGCAAGACAAACTTAAATCCATTATTTGATTTTCAGTGGTCAAGAGATGGTTTAGCTGCAAGTAAAAGCCTAGCAGATAAGATGGTTGTACGTAAGGATCCACGTTTAGTGAGAGATTTCTTTACGCCGCAGAATTCAAAAACGGGTGTTTGGACACAAGTAAATGATATCGCGTCAAATGCAGCATCCTATAAGCTATTGGCTCCAAATGGAGAAAGCGAGCAAGTACAGTATCAGTACTTAACATCAACATTTGTGTTTTCTCAAACTGCTCCTACTCAGTTTTTGAGTTATCACGAGTTGTTATTTTTGAAAGCGGAGGCTATGCAACGTTTAGGACAGGGAGTGAATACGGTAGAAGCTGTGTTGAAGGATGCGGTAATAGCATCTATAGCTAATTCTGAAGTTTCTGTTAATGCAGCACTGGTTGCACCAACAGTAGCGGCAAACGGTACAATGGTTGAAACGTCGGATAAAATTACGAGTGCAGCTGCTTCGGATTATTTCAATAATAACGTAAAACCATTATTTCAAGCCAATGCATTGAAAGAGATTGCAAACCAAAAATATTTAGCCTTCTTTGGTGCTTCTGGCGAGTCAACTGAGATGTACAACGACATCCGCCGTTGGAAAGCAAATGGTGAAAACCTTATTGAATTGAAAAATCCTGGTAAATTCCCATTACGTTTACCATATGGTAACGATGATACAACAACGAATCCAAATGTTCAGGCAGCATACGGTAATGGACAATATGTCTACACTGAAAATGTTTGGTGGGCAGGCGGTACACGCTAGTCTATCAGTCTAAGGTTATAAATTGGAAAGCGGTCTCGAAAGAGACCGCTTTTTTTTGCTATCAACCTCAAAACTGAATCCTCGATTACTGGCACGTTAGGATTGTCTTGTTCGTAAACGTATGTCAACAGATCTATTAAATTTCAGAAAGACTCTTTTTTATTACTGTAGCTTTATGTTTAATTAATATAAGTTATGTTTTATTATTGTTTCGTTTATTTTAAGAAATTAATGAATTTAAAATATTTTTTTTATAGCAAAAAAAGCTTTGAAATACCTTTAGATACCTTTTATAACATAAATGATATTTTAAATACTCTCTAAGACGAAATTTTATTTATTGTTATGTTGTTGTAAATAAGTTGTTTTCTTGTTATAGAGTTGCGGTTTTAAAATTGTGTGTAATTGAAATCTGAAAATTTTGATTTAGCAAATGGTTTAGAGAATTGAAATTGTTTAATTTAATACTAGCGACATGTCTGCATTAGTTGTGAAGGAAGATTATTAACCTTAAGGTTCCCGTTATTGTTTTTTTTGTAAATTAATCTCTTGTTAATCAATTGTTTGTGTGTTTTGATGTTACTAAATGATCTCATGGTTTTATGCATGCATTGTAAAAGATAAAAAAAGTTATAAATTTGCTCTTAACATTTTTTAACAGGAGAAAATTTTGTTAAAAATACATTACTAACTAAATGACTTTTTAAGCGATAAATAGCCTGTGCTATTTGGCTTGCTAAGACTATAAACAAATTTTTATAAACACAAATTATATGAAACAGACATTACTCAGCTTTTTTGTGGGTAGTATGATCTTGACTTCTGTCGCATTTGCACAAGAAAAAAAAGTCAGTGGTCGTGTTACGGGTGCCGATGGTAAGCCATTGGTCGGAGTAACTATTGCCGTACAAGGATCAAATGTGGCAACCTCCACAGATGCTAACGGAAACTATACTTTGACGGTACCAACCGGTAAAGTAATTGTTTTTCGCTCTGTAGGTTTTGCTGATAAAACTTTGATCGTAAAAGAAGGTCAGACATCCTTTAATATGGTACTGGACAACAAGGATAATGCTTTAGAAGAGGTCGTTGTGACGGCATTAGGAATTTCTAAAAGCTCTAGAGGTATAGGTTACTCTACATCTAAAGTAAGTGGAGATGATTTGGTAAAATCTGGTGAAGCAAACATTATCCAAGGTTTAGCAGCGAAGGCATCAGGTGTTCAAATCACTTCATCAGCGGGTACACCAGGAGCTTCTTCAAAAATTGTGTTGCGTGGTGCTGCCTCTTTTTCAGGAGATAACCAGCCACTTATCGTTGTTGATGGTGTTCCAATTGATAATGGTTTGAACAACACAAAGGCTGGCGACGATCCTTACAACCAGAGTCTTTCTGGTGTGCAGGTTGCTAATAGAGCGTTGGATATTAATCCTGATGATATTGAAACAGTGACTATTCTCAAAGGCCCAGCTGCGGCGGCTTTATATGGTCAGGCAGCAGGTAATGGGGCTGTTATTTACACCACAAAAAAAGGTAAACTAGGTTCAGGTCTTGGCATTACTTTCTCTTCGAGTTATGAAATGCAGAAGGTAAATAAATTGCCCGAGTTTCAAAAAAAATATGGTCAGGGAACGGATGGAGTATATACTAACGAGACGGCGGATAGCTGGGGTGAAAATTTAATAGCGGCAGGAAAGCCAATCTATAACAATGTGGATGAGTTTTTTAAGAATGGAAACGTTTTTAATAATAACTTATCGATCACTTCCGGTGGGGAAAAAACCACTATGCGTTTTTCGGTGGGCTCCACAAATAATACCGGTATAATTCCGAACACAAGTTATAATCGCTATACTTCACGACTCAACGCAGAATCAAAATTGAATGACCGAATTACTGTAGGTGGAAATTTCAGTTTTACAAATGCAAATACGCGAGCGGCTCAAAATGGTAGCAATATTGCCGGCGTCATGCTTGCGCTCTTGCGCTCCCCGGTGGATTTTAATCTGAAAGATTATCAAAATGAATTAGGTATACAAAAAACGTATTTCGAAAGTTATGATAATCCCTATTGGTCAACCGAGCGTAATCCCTATAAAGAAGAAAATAATCGTTTTTTAGGCAACGTCTATGCAGATGTTAAATTAAATGATGTGTTCTCTGTTTCTTGGAAAACTGGACTTGATACCTACGCAACGAATGGGAATCAGATTTACGCCGTAGGGTCAAGTGGTGATGATGATTCAGCTGGATGGGGTGAAATCAAGCGGACAAATGTCAACTACCGTAATATTTATACCGATCTTTTATTGAAATTTAATAAGAAGATTTCGGACGATTTTTCCGTTTCTGGTTTATTAGGGGGAAATTTTAATTATGTTCAAAGCATTGCTAATTTTGCGAGGGGAAAAAATCTAAGTATTCCAGATTATTATAATTTAAATAATGCAAAAATGCTCTACGCGAGTAATTCAGAAGAGTACAGAAATAGCAAAGCAATTTTCTTAGACGCAACATTTGATTATCGGAGTATTTTATTTTTGACATTGACTGGTCGTAACGAGTGGTCAACTACCTTTGGCCGAAATGCAAAAGGATTCTTCTATCCGAAAGCTGATATCTCTTACGTTTTCTCAGATTTGTTTAAAGAATCGGAAATTGTAAATTTTGGTAAAATTCGTTTGGCTTATTCAAATGTGGGCATATCACCAAAGCCTTATTCAAATAGAACGTATTTCACATCACCATTGATTGCAGACGGTATGACAAATGGTTATTCCTTTCCATACCAAGGACAGTTAGGTTTTGCTATTTCAAATGAATATGTCTCTGAAAACCTTAAACCAGAAAGAAACGTTGGTTATGAAGCAGGTTTGGAAATGAAATTTTTGAATAATCGTCTGGGCTTTGATTTTACCTACTATCAACAACGTGCATCTAATCTTTTGATTTCAATGCCTGTAGATCCAACCAGTGGATTCGCTTATTACTATAACAATTTCGGTAAAATGAAAAATAGCGGTATTGAATTGACGTTAAATGGTCACATTGTGAAGTCGGACAATTTTAACTGGAATGCTACTTTAAATTGGTCCAAAAATACCAACGAGGTAACGGAACTAGCGCCTGGCGTGGATAAATTATCTATTGGTGACGCTTTTTCAGCTCCGCAATCTTTTGCGATCGTAGGACAGCCATTTGGTGTAATCTATGCACAAAAATTTCAGCGGAATGCACAGGGACAGGTATTGATTGATCCAAATAGCGGTTTACCGATGTATGAATCTGATTTGGGTAGTGTAGGAAGTACCATACCGAAATGGTTAATGAATATCAATAATGAATTTTCCTATAAAAACTGGTCCTTCTCATTCTTATGGGATTTTAGAAAGGGCGGCAAACTATGGGGCGCTACGAATGCAGTATTGATCAATCGAGGAAAAGCGGCTATTACTGAAGATCGTGAACGTAAGTATGTCATTGATGGTGTCTACGGAGGTGGGGCTAATGAAGGACAAAAAAATACAACCGAATTGACAGCATTTAACTACTTTAAAAACTATTTAGGAAATTCCTCATCGGAAGTGTCCATTCAGGATGGTACTTGGGCAAGGTTACGTTCTATTGATTTGAATTACCGTTTTACTAAAGTTTCTAAAGCGATCCAGTATATTCAAGTAGGCGTTAATCTTCGGAACCCGATCTTGATCACAAAATATAAAGGGATTGACCCAGAAACTAGTTTGACCGGATCGGATCAAAATTTCGCCGGATATGACTTCTTTAATAATCCTGGCACAAAATCTTATTCCCTTAATTTTAGAGTTGGTTTTTAATTAAACATTATTCATAACATGAAAAATAAAGTAAAATTACTATATGCCTTATGTTTTACAGCTATTGTCGGATGTAAAACAGGCGATGATCTATATATAAGTCCCAATAATCCACTTGATGGGAACTTGCCGTCCATGTTGACCGCTGCTGAGGTGAATACTTTTCAAAATGTGGAAGGGGACTTGTCCCGTATGAGCAGTATTTTGGTACAACACTCAGTAGGTCTAAATGCACAGTATTCAGATGTCCAAAATTACCGCATTACCCAAGGTGATTTTGATAATGTGTGGATCGGATTATACACGAATACGATGTATAATTTGAAACTAATGATCGATAAGGCGAAGATCACCGAAACCAAAAGCCCGTACTATGAGGGGATAGCGAAAGTTATGATGGCGCTTAATATCAGTTTAGCGACTGACCTATGGGGCGATGTGCCCTATTCTGAGGCTTTTCAATGGACAACTGGTAACAAAACACCTAAATTGGATTCCCAACAAGATGTTTACACAAGTATAGATAAACTTCTAGCTGATGCAATTACAGATTTATCTGTTGCCGAAGATGAAAACTATTACCTGCCAGCAGAAGATGACTTGATTTTCAAAGGAGATGTTGAAAAATGGATGAAGGCAGCTTACACGTTAAGAGCACGTTTTCTGAATCGGACGTCGAGTAAACAGGCAGGTACTGAGGCTAAAGTGCTTGACTATTTAAAGAAAGGAATTTCTTCTAATGATGAAAATATGATCGCACCACACGATGAAAATTCCCAAAATCAATGGGGGGCTTTTCAGGCTGCGAGAAGAGGTTATTTGGGGGCGAGCAATATATTTGTTGATAGATTGTCTGCAAAAAATGATCCACGGTTAGCGTACTTTCTACGTCCTAATTCTAAGAAACAATTTATTGGAGGGGATATTACGAAGGAGTCTATTGTTCCTGATATCTCAGTGGTTGGTCCGTTTTTCGCAGCGGATCAGAATTTTCCAATTATTACCTATTATGAAGCAAAATTTATAGAAGCTGAAGTGAAACAAAGACAAGGCGGTAATGCGGCGGCAGAATTAAATGAGGCTATTAAGGCAAATGTAGCGTATGTGACAAATGGAAAAGAATCTGCTAGCAATGTTGCAAATTATGCTACAGCGACTAAAACAGATATTTTAATGGAGAAATGGGTTGCACTCTATAATCAAGGAATTGAACCTTATAATGATTATAGGAGAACTGGAATTCCTGCATTAAAACCAAGACCGCAAAGCGTGGGTGCGACCTTGCCCGTTATTCCAAAGCGGTATCCATTCCCGCAAACAACAACTTTATATAATCCAAATGCGAAGAACATTCCGATGGATGTCGCTGTTTGGTGGGGAATGTAAAGAGATAGAACTTATTAAATAAGCTTGATTCAAAAGGCTATACTTGTTAAAACATGTATAGCCTTTTTATTTGGTTATTATAATGATATGGTATTTTATTTTATTTCGATAAATAAAATATTTTTCTTTACAATCTTTGAAAAAAAAGTTATAAAATAATAATCTGATTATAAGCTATTTGTTATTTTTTCTTTACCATATTGTTATTGGGAAATTATGCATGCATTGCAAATGTTAAAAAAAGTTATATTTTTGTATTTAACATTTTTTAACAGACTCACCGTCTATATAAAGATGTATTGCTAACTAACAGACTTATTAAATTATTGAAAAGATAGAATACTAACCGAATTATCTCTAGAAAAATAAACATACTTATTTAAATAAACGTAAACATATGAAACACAAATTACTCAGTTTTTTCGTGGGTAGTATGATCCTGACTTCAGTAGCGTTCGCGCAAGAGAAGAAAGTAAGTGGTCGTGTAACTGGTGCAGATGGTAAGCCATTAGCTGGTGTTACCATCGTTGTACAGGGATCAACTACAGCTACCCAAACAGATGCGAATGGTAATTATTCATTATCTGTACCTACAGGTAAGGTAATCGTATTCCGTTCAGTTGGATTTGCCGACAAAACTATAATCGTTAAAGAAGGACAGTCTGCCTTTAATGTTACATTAAGCAATTCTGAAAATGCACTTGAAGAGGTAATTGTAACAGCGCAGGGTATCACACGTACGAATAAATCGTTGGGATACTCGACACAACAAGTTGGAGGTGAGGCGTTAGCCCAAAAGTCAGAAACAAATGTATTAAATGCTTTACAGGGTAAAGTTGCAGGTGTAAACATTTCAAGTTCTTCGGGTCAACCGGGGTCATCTACGAATATTAACATTCGTGGTATTACGTCTTTCGGTGGTAATAACCAGCCATTGATTGTTGTGGATGGAATTATATTCAGTAATGATACAGATAATAGCCAAAATAGTTTATTTGGTTCACAACCGTCGAACCGTTTAAATGATATACCACCTGATAATATTGAAACTATCAATATTTTGAAAGGACCTGCAGCATCTGCGCTTTATGGATCGAGAGCATCGGCTGGGGTTATCATGATTACGACAAAAAGTGGAAAGGGGTTAGGTGGAAAAACCGAAGTAACCTTTAGTTCTTCAGCAAACTGGCAACGTGTAGGTTTTCTACCCGAGCTGCAGACCTCCTACGGTCAAGGATCTCAAAATATTTATAACAACCAAAGTACACTTTCTTGGGGGCCGAAATTTGGCTCTGTGCCTACAGTGATTCAAGGCGGTACAGGAAAAGAGGTTCCTTATCAAGCTTATCCTAATAATATTAAGGACTTCTTTAATACGGGATCGTTTTATCAAAACTCTTTAAATCTTGCGGGTGGAGATGAGATTAATAATTTTAATGCAGGAGTATCAAGTACGATCCAAAAAGGGGTTGTTCCGGAAAGTAAGTATAATAGACATACTGTAAACGTTGGCGGGAATTCCAAGCTGAAAAATGGAGTTAAACTTGGTGGAACGATTACCTATAGCAAAACTAATCAAAGAGGAGCAACTATGGGAAATGGAGGAAGTGCATTTGGACAACTTTCACGTATACCGATTAGTTATGATTTGATAGGAACACCAATTTTGAATGAAGCTGGACAAAGACAGTATTTTGTTCCTACTCAAAATTCTCCTTTATGGAGTGTTCAGAACGAATTCTTTACTTCAGATGTTGATCGTGTATATGGTAATTTAAGTATTGGTTACGACATTGCAGACTGGCTAAACGTAAGCTATCGGGTAACTGGGGATACTTATTTCGATTCAAGAAAGCAAGTTTTACGTATCGGTGCGGCGCGCGCACCTAAAGGTGGTATTGATGAAGATAACAGATTCAGATCTGAGCTTAATGGTGACTTAATGATTCGTGCAAACAAATCTGATATCTTTACGGAAGGTTTGAGTGCAAATCTTTTATTGGGCCAAAATATAAATCAGCGGGATTACAAGGAATCGGGAATTGTTTCCAGTGATCTTGTCATACCAGGATATGATAATGTGAACAACGCATCTGTTTTTACAGGATCTTACGCTAATAGAGAACGTAGAAGATTATTGGGTTATTATGCTCAATTGGGATTAAATTACAAAGATTATTTATTCTTGGAATTAACTGGTCGGGCAGATAAATCATCTACTTTACCGAAAGAAAATAACACTTATTTCTACCCTTCGGCTTCTTTAAGCTTCGTTCCAACACAAGTATGGGAATCAATGAAATCCGATGTGCTCTCATTTATGAAAATTAGAGCAAATATAGCTAAGGTGGGCCGGGATGCAGATCCTTATTTACTTAGGTCAGTATATACCGCTGGAGAATATGGAAACAATACAGCGAGTATTACTTTTCCGATATCAGTGGGCGGATCAAGCATCACAGGGTTCAAAATTAGCTCGCGAATTGGAAATCCTAATTTAAAGCCTGAGTTTGTTAAATCTTATGAACTTGGAGGACAATTTGGCTTCTTCAATAATAGAATCGATTTAGACTTTACTTACTTTAGTACTAAAAGTTCGAGCCAAATATTTAATGTAGCGGTGGCAAATTCATCAGGCTATGACACACAGACTTCAAATATCGGCGAGATGACTAATAAAGGTATAGAGGTGATGTTAAATGGCTATCCAATTAAAAATAATAATTTTAGTTGGAACGTTAATTTGAACTTCACAAGAATACGCAATAAAGTAGTTGCTATTTTTGGAGAAAAGCCAGTTGGTGGAGATGTACTAACAAGTACTGTAATTCCAGGAGTGAATTATTTCGGAGGTATCACCCCATCTATTGCTGAAGGATATCCATATGGAGTTATTGTTGGGAGTAAAAATGCTAGAAATGAGAATGGCGATTTGTTAATAAATCCTGCAACTGGTTTGTTTGCTAACCCAATTCCTAACCAAGTAATAGCTAATCCACAAAAAGATTACACTTTAGGAATTTCAAATACATTCAGATATAAGGGTATTTCTTTAAGTGCTTTGTTTGATATTAATAAAGGTGGACAAATTTTCTCAATGGGTCAAGTTGACTTGAGAAATGCGGGCGCCATTCTTGAGACTGGAATTGATCGGGACAAACCACGCATATTGCCTGGTGTAATTGCAAATGCAGATGGTACTTATAGACCTAATGATATCCAGATTTCAGCCCAAAGTTATTGGCAAGGATTAGGTGGAATTGCTTCTGAAGCGGCTGTTTTTGATGCAACATCTTATAGACTACGCGAGGTGGCAATCAATTATAGCCTTCCGCAAAATGTTCTCAAAAATTCTCCATTTGGACAGGTCTCTATTGGGGTTAGTGGAAGAAATCTGTGGATGTTTGCCCCAGGATTTCCTACTGATCCAGAAGTCAACACACAAGGTGCTGGAAACGTTCAAGGCTTGGATTTAAATGGTATTCCAACTACGAAAAATTTTGGTTTTAATATCCGCGCAACATTTTAATACAACACACAATGAAATCTATAAAACATAATATATATAAAATGTCTATTTTGGCCATTGGTTTATCCTTGGTCGGATGTAAGGATTTTTTGGATGTCAATGATACCCCAAATAATCCATTGGAGGTGCCGGCATCAACATTATTGCCAACTGGGTTAGCAGGAACTGCATTTGCAAATTCAAACGAATTAAACCGATTCGCTTCTACGATCATGAGTGTTACAACGGGAGCCGCTGGCAGTCCACAGGATTATGATCGGTACATTATTGACGGTGATGACTTTGGAAATCAGTGGCGCTTTGAATTGTACGGAGGAGCATTAGTAAATTATAAAAAATTAATAGAAACTGCTGAAGCTAACAATGGACCCGCTTATGCAGGAATAGGTAAAATCATGTCGGCACTTAGTTTTGCTATGGCTACTGACGTTTGGGGAGACATCCCTTATTCTGAAGCGTTAACAGGAGATATTGGTGTGACGAGACCCAAACTGGATTCTCAAAAAGATATTTACCTTGGAAATGGTTCTAATATACAAAGCTTGTTTGATTTGACAAAAGCGGGCTTAGCGGATTTAGAAAAGGAGAGTCCAACAAAACCTGGAACTGATGATATTGTTTTTAAAGGAGATATTAATAAATGGAAAAGAGCGGGAAACTCTCTTTTATTAAAATTGGCAATGCAAATTAGCTTGGTTGAACCGAATCGTGCTAAGTCAGAGATCGAGGCCGTGTTAACAAAAAATCAATATATTAATAGTAATGATCAAAATCTTGCGATAAATTTTGGTGGACAAACAGGTAGTCAGGCCCCGATTTGGACATTATCCTATAACTCATTGTTTCAAAATGAATTGTTGATAAGTACGAGGTTCGTAAATTTGTTAAAAGGTACGAATGATCCTAGGCTACCGATATTTGTTACCCGCCCTAAAGGTGATTATGTCACAGCGGATAACGGGTTTGGAGGAACCTTTCCTCCCTTTGACGATCGTTCAAAATATAACGATTATGCAACTGGTGCTGAGGGGGAGGGACCGACTCGTTTAGTTACATATGCTCAAACTTGTTTCAATATAGCAGAAGCAATCATTCGATTCGGAGTTGCCGGAAATGCCCAAACTTTTTATGAAGCAGGTATTAAAGCTTCAATGAATGATGCAAAGGTAACGTCGAGCGACATAAATAAATTTTTTGCTGATAATGCTACAACAGTTACGTTAAGCGGTAGTAATGAGAAAAAGATAGAACAAATTATTACACAAAAATATATTGCTCAATTTGCAAATGGTTTGGAACAATGGAATGATTGGAGAAGAACTGGATACCCAGTGTTAGCTCCACACCAAAATGCAGGCGGGATAGACGGAACTAGACCAGTTAGAGCAGTCTATCTTAGTTCTGAAGTTCAACGTAATCCAAATTTTCCACAGGGCACAGCAATACCGCAATCGAATGTCAAAGTTTGGTGGGATGTTAATTAAATAAAAAAGAAGATGAAAAAAAATTTAATATACTTTATAGTAGCTGTAATGACATTCATGGTGTCATGCAACAAAGATTATACGGAATTCTATTCGGACAATCGACCTGAAATTCCAGTTACATATGAGGGGGCCTTGACAGAAGGATTTAATCCTTACATTAAAGTCCCGTTGGCAACGAATACGTTCACATTGACTCTGACAATACCAGAGAGTTCTAGTAGAAAAATCAAGGAAATTTCGAAAGTATTAGCTGGAGGTACTTCAATTAATGCTGGTGGGGTTAGGGCGGGTACCTATATTACTAATCCCATTGCAGGAGCTGGTAATAAGGTTGTATTTAATACGTCTGTCTCGGAATTTAGGAGCAAGAGCGCGGCAAATGAAAAAATCATTAAAGATTTTGAAAATTCTACAACACTAAAAACACAAGAAATAGCATTTATGTTTTTAGTGACTCTTGATAACGGACAGGAAATTATTCCTGTGCAAGCGAGAGTATGGCTAACAAAATAAAATTTTGAAAGACTTTGCTAACAATGAAGGAACGTCTCATAAGTAATTATGAGACGTTTTTTCTGTCTTGAACTTTAAGATTTTAGATACTGGTACGAAATCTTCAGAAATTCCACGATATGGTACCGATAAATTAGCTAATTCATCATAGTTGTAGTTTATTACCAAATCATTAATTTTATGTATATAAATTAATAGTCTAACAATTTATTAACATTAACTTAATGTTGAGAATCTATTTTTACGGCGTTGAAAGAAGAGCGCTTATACGATTTAATGAAACCCTATAATGCGCTTAAAATTCATTCATTATATTAGAGATTATTTTATTCAAATGAAACTATTGAGCTTTATTCGAGCTAAACAACGAATTGAATAAAGCTGATAGCTCCATCACAGCTGAAAACAAACCAAGTGCAACAAGCTCATTTATATGGATGAGACTGGTCACTTGTAAATAAATTAAATAGATGAAAAAGGCACTTTTACTCGCAACTCTGATCGGTCCAGCAGTAGCCATGGCGCAAAATAATAATGCACCTTCAAGTTATGATCCACATGATATCAAAATCACAGGATACCTTCAGACGCAGTTTCAAAAGGCTCAATCGCCGGGAATAACCTCTTTCTCCGGTGGTGATTTTTCTAAGAATTCAGACAATCGTTTCATGATCCGACGTGGACGCCTCAAGATTGACCGTGTGGATACTTACTCAAGTATTGTATTCCAGCTCGATGCGACACAAGATGGTGTACAGTTAATGGACGCTTTTATTCAATTACGCCACCCTAGTCAGAAAGGCTTGAGTCTGACAGCAGGTCTCTTCAACAGACCATTCGGATATTCTATTGTTTATTCTTCTGGCTACCGTGATTTCCCCGAACGGGCGCGTGTTTTCCAGACGCTAATGCCGCGTGAACGTGACCTTGGGGGGATGGTCAGTTACCACCCTGGAGCCAAAATGAAATTCCTGAACTTGGACTTGGCTCTGGTAAACGGAAGCGGCCACTCCGCCAAAGACTACGATTCTAAAAAGGATCTGATCGGTAACCTAGGATTTAAATTCGATAGCCTTGCAGATAAAAGATTGCAGCTCGGATTTGGTGGCTCTTTCTATAAAGGTTCTGTCCGCAACGACACCAAAACATACTACACTGCGATTGCTAATGGCTATACTGCGCATACCAGTGATGACAATGAAGGAAAAGCCATTGGTCGAAACTACTATGGTGCAAACTTTCAGATCGAACTGGATAATAGCTTTGGAAAATCTAGCTTCAAGACGGAATATGTAGCCGGTGATCAGCCTGGTGTCGCTGGAGGTGCGGATATTAAAGGTCCGTATGCGAGCAGAAGTTTTACGACACAGCCTGCTACAGATTTATACCAACGGAAATTTAACGGTTATTATCTTTGGTTTACACAAGAAATCGCAAAAACAGGTGTTACAGCTTTATTGGCTTACGATGTCTATGACCCTAATACAAAGGCAAGTGGCATGACCATAGGAATGCCTGATAATTTTACGGCGGATGGTGATGTCAAATTTAGCACATTGGGCTATGGTGTCGCTTATCAGATCAGTAATAGATTAAAACTTACGGTATATAATGAGCATGTGACCAATGAAAAAACGAGCTTGAAGAATTTTTCTGATGATCTGAAAGACAATGTTTTTACAACGCGATTGTTATACCGTTGGTAAAATGTACCAGGTCATTTTATTGAATGTTTAAAAATTAAAGCAAACTCTCCGACTTAGGCAGGATATTTGATCATGTGGTGAAATAAATGACTTGGGTTCTGAAAAGAGAAATTGCATGAGAATAACATTCCTATTTTTATTGTTCTTGTCTTTTGCTTCCTGTACAGGGAAAAAAGACATTGGACAATTCGACAGCCGGACAGAGATGCTGGCTCATATCCGTAAGCTTTCCCCTCAGGATCGGGCGAATTTTTTTAAACAGCAGGTACAATTGATTGATACTGCCCTAGCGAAGGTAAAAGAGCAAACCATTTATTTTAGCTTTTCAATGGGATTATCTTCAGGTGATCCCAAGGAAATTAATTGGGATACGGTAAACTGGAATCGGATGGATATCCAAAATAAGGCCTTTATTATTCCTAATCCTGATACACTGAAAGCTGCATTTGAAAGCTATGCCACTACACTCAAAGCGGTACAAAGTTTTGGTATTCCACATTCATCATTTGAGCTAGATGCTACCGATGATAAAATATCGGAAACAGGGCAGCTCTCAACCTCATTTAAACAGCTCTTTCAAGGAAATAACCGCCTTGATTCATCCGAAGTCGGCCTTTTGCCGGTTAGTCAGGCGCTCGTGGAAATAAAATATCAACTTCCACATGAGTTGGACTCATTGGTAATCGCTCCAAATGCCAAAACGGTGAAATATATGGGCTACGATTTAACGATCGATACCATTAGTCCACAGGGTATAGAACTCGATCTACCGCTGGATTTATATTACAATTATCTTGGTCACCGAGGAGAAACTCCAAATGATAAATTGGTGGAATCGAATTCTTATTCGGCGATGCCACTTTATGGACTACATCCAGAAATTCAGAAACAGGCGAAGTCGGCTGGACAGTTGTTTCAAAAATTCCAAACCGCAGCGGTAGAGGATGCCATGCTTGACCGCTTCGAACCTCAGTTTACTGAAGCGATGTTTCAAGGTTTGAAAAAGTTGAATTACTATCAGTCAGCTATTGAGAAAGACCTTAAGGTATTGTTGGGCGATAACAAGAATGCAGATGTATTTGACGTTATCAAAAAGCTTAGAGCATATATTGAATCCAATGAGGAGTACCTAGGGCCTGTTGAACAGCGACTCTCCATCTCATTCCCTTATCCTGTAAAGCAATTTTTATTGTATTTTGGAAAATCAAATGAAACAATTAAAGCAGAACGCCAAATTCCTGTTTCACGTACTGCCTCCTATGGATATATGACCTATTTAGATCAGGAAGCAAAGAAATATGGTATTGTGGATTCCATGGGTAATGTAATTATTGAACCTCGTTTTAAAGAATTGACACGTAGCAGTCAAGATTACTTCTTTGATTCAAGTGATAGCATTGATTATTTCTTAAATGTGAAAGATAAAAAGCTGGAGCCTGTCAAAGCTGGTTACCGATTTGAGCGGAAGCTTAATGCGGATTTATCCGTATTTAAAAATAAAAAGGAAAATCTGGGTGTGCTTCGCAATGGACAAGAAGAAATAGTGCCTTTTAAATATACAGCTATAGAAAAACAGGGCAAGTTATTTGTTGCAAACTATACACTAAGGGGACGCGAGACTTTTGATCTCTATACATTAAAAGGAGATCTTATTGAAACCCCTTTATTAAGTACCGTTGATATGCTTGCTGATAGTAGCTTTATGGTACGTAGCAAGTTGCATAAATTCGGAGTTTTAAATACCAGCGGAAAACTGGTCATTCCTTTGGAATATGATAAAATTGAGGGATTAAAAACTGCGAATTGGGTGTACGTCACTAAAGGTCGGGAGACTTTTTTGCTAGATTATCAGAATAAACGGGTTGATCTTCCCGCAAACCTGAGATATATAGATATCAGTCGGAGTGCCGAAGGGATGATTCCTTTCTCTGATTATGATGGCTACGGTTTTATTGATCTGAACGGAAAGATTGTTATTCAGCCTCAATATAGTAATATTACCGAATTCTACAGGGGTCATGCATTGGTTCGCACTGCAAAGGAGGAGTTGTTCCTGATAGATAAAAACAACAGGATCTTCAAAAAAATTGTATTACCTCCTTCTCCGGATGGTTCTCAACGCTTGGATGTTGCCTTTTCAAAGGATGGCACAGGATATTTCACCATGGGAGAGATTGTTCTTGACAAGGACGGAAATGTTGTTCATGTTTCTATTGATGACCTCTACTAATAAGACAGGTAGAAACTTAAAAAATCAAAACGGATGAAAAGTAAAAAGATAGGGACTATAGGCATTGCAATCTTATCGCTTAGCATATTTGCCTGTAAACAGTCTGTCAAGCCATACGCAGAAGCCCCATTGCAATTGAAAGGGGTTGATATGAATGTGGATCTCGCAAAATTTCTAAGTAATGAGGATCTTTTCCGGGGTAAAGTCGATATGGTGAATCTCGATGTGGAAGAAAATGAAATCGTACTTGAGCGAAAAAATCTTCCTGATAGCACAGTCTATTATGTTCAATATAATGTCAATTCGAATAAGAATGACATCAATCTGGCGGATTATGGTAGTTTTAAATTTAAAACACTTGAACTCCTCACAGATCTAGCAGAAAAGGAGGTTTTTGCCTGGATGGCTGAACAGGAGGATGTATCTGCGGATGATGTGAATAAACTAGTGGATCAGATTACATTGGATAATCCCGAGGCGACAATGAATTCGAGGGAATTGGAAGGTGTTTCCTCGGGATTGCGCTTGATCTGGCATACCAAGGATAAAGTATTTCAACTTGTAATCCCTGAGATAGAATCTTTGCGTTTTGATCGGAGTAATGAGGAGTATAGTCCTTCTTATGATGACGATGGTAATCCTATCGAACCGAAAGAGACGTTTAGCAAGGAGCAGATCATTACTTTGTTTAAAGACAAATTAAAGGATTCAGCAAAAAATAAAATAACATTCTTTATTGCCAAACCTCAATTTGATAAGTGGTTCCGTGACAACTCACCAAGTTCGCGAGGAACGATGACCCGATATGATTAGTATCCTCACGTGATATTTTTTCGGATACGGCTTAAAGAAGAAGCTGTAATACCCAAATAGGAGGCCAGCATTGTTAAGGGAACACGATTTGCCAGTCCGGGATAGAGCTTTAGAAATAGCAGATAGCGTTCCCTGGCATCAAGATTCATCATGGTATTTGCTGTTTTTAATTTGCTTTCAATCACAAACCCATACAGCTTGGCCATCAATAAGGGCCAGATTTTGATCTCTTTTTCTAACAACAGGAAATTATGGATATCAAGACTCCATAACTGCGCATCAGTTACAGATTCGATATAGTCATTGGACGGGGTACGATCCAGAAAACTTTGGAAATCCCCGATAAAGCGGCCTTCGTAAATAAAGTAACGTGTAAAATCATCACCTTTATGATTATAATAAAGGGAGCGAAATACACCGCTTTCTACGAAGGCGATGCTGTTGTTAACCTTTCCACAGGTGACAAAATAGCTGGCTTTTAGAATGCTCTTCTTCTCGAATGCCTGCCTGATTAGACTTTCCTCCCGCTGATCAAGCTGACCAAATTTTCGGATAAACGCTAAAAGCTGTTCCATATTGCTTATATTAATTACCTAAGATAATCAATTCTTCTCGTTGCGGTCCTGTAGACAGATATTTGATGGGTATATTTAACTCTTCTTCCAAAAAGGAGATAAATAGCTTCAGTTCTTTTGGGATTTGTGCCCGCTGATCGATTTTACCCAAAGGGCAATTCCATCCGTCTAAAAATTTCCAGATTGGCTTTGGGGCATTGTCTACGCATGTCGGAGCAGCTAAGGTTCTTGTTTCACCATCTGTCTCATATGCTGTACAAATTGGAACCTCGGACATTCCATTTAGAATATCCGCTTTTGTCAGTACCAGATCGGTCACACCGTTTAACATGACAGCATATTTTAATGCAGGTAGGTCAAGCCAGCCCACCCTTCGCGGCCGTTTGGTATTGGATCCAAATTCACCACCTTTTTCACGCAGCTCATCGGCAAGGGAGCCCGTGATCTCCGTTGGAAATATGCCGTTTCCAACGCGTGTACAATAGGCTTTGGTAACACCATAAATCTTATCGATAAGCTTAGGCGATACGCCTAAACCTACACATGCGGCGGATGCGATGGTGTTTGAAGAGGTCACATAGGGGTAGGTACCATGATCAATGTCCAATAATGTCGCCTGAGCTCCTTCTGCCAGTACTTTTTTATTGTTCTTAATTGCTTCATTGATGATTATTTCTGTATCCTTAATTTGTAACTTTTTTAAAAAACTGCATGCCTTCAGAAAATTATCATATAATTCTTGTACCGGCGGCATATCCTGCCCCAAAGCCTGTAATTCGGCATACTGTTTATTTAAAATTTGGAAAACATAGGTTTCGAAATCTTTGGAAAAGATATCCCCCGCACGTACATTCTGCCGAAGTATTTTATTGGAATAGGTGGGTGCAATACCATTTTTAGTCGTTCCGATAGTGCGATATTGCGACGACTCTTCGAGGTACATATCCCAATATTTGTAAGTAGGCAATACAAGATGGGCTTTCTCTGAAATTAGGATTCGATTGATTATTTCTGTGTCAGAAATAATGGATTGAAGCTGTTCCACTTCTGTTTGGAGAGCCAGAGGATCGATCACTACACCGGTACCAATAATATTTTTGATCCGGGGATAAAAGATTCCTGAAGGCAGTAATTTGAGGGTGATCCGTTTGCCTTCGTGATAAATACTATGTCCGGCGTTTGCCCCGCCATTGAACCGGGCAATAATGTCATAATCACTGCCGATCAGATCAATGATTTTTCCCTTTCCTTCATCTCCCCACTGGAGCCCAATTAAAATATCCATTTTGCTGTTGTTTTGAATTTACGGATCAAAGCTAGGGGATAACAGGGAGGGGACAATTGCCATTTGACAAAAAAGCACAAGCGATGGTGTTTATTCCCTGAAAAATTTATCAAAGAGAAATCAGGTTGGTTTTTAACCTTGTTTTCGTCCGAGTTGCTTGATTTTAAACAACCATTTATTCCGCGTTTTTGTATCCGAAGTCTTTATAATTCCGATGTAAGTGACTTTTACTGGTGATACACCACAAAATAGTAGGGTAGATCTTTTGAGTTGATTTACACTCGGTCTACCAAAGACCAAAGCATAATACCAACCGGGCTGGTCCAGAGTTGTTATTATCCTTGCCGATTTTCCTTTGAGTAATTTGTCCCAAAAAAGAGAATTTTCACGGTACTGGAAAGCAAAGCCAGGTAGAAAGAGTCTATCGATAAAACCTTTCATCATAGCAGGGAGACCGCCCCACCAAACGGGATGTACCCAAACTAAATGTTCGGCCCATAGGATATCTTCCCAGGCTTGTAGGAGATCTGGTTCGAGTTCTGTTCGCTTCTGGTATCCAAACTGGAGATTGGGATTAAAATTCAAATCTGCAATATTAATCGATCGAACCTCCGCTCCAGATTCTTCGGCACCATCTTGATATGTTGCAGCAATGCCAAAATTGAAGGATTCCCTATTGGGGTGACCATTGATGATAAGTATTTTCTTCTTCATGTTATTCTTCTGATAACACAAAAGTAGAGGTACTGGTACTTGAATTATAGGACAAATGTCTAAAAAGTAATTTCACTGCGGATTCGACTTAAATGCCGTTGTGTGATGCCTAGGTAGGACGCTAAATACTGCAACGGTATTTGTTGTACAAATTCGGGCTGATCTCGGAGCAAGACCGTATAGCGTTGCAAAGCAGTTTCTTTCTGCAATTGAAAGATACGTTTTTCAAGTTCTAGGTATTGCTGTTCAGCAATCATTTTAAGATATTTTGTCCATACTAGACTTTCGGCGGCAAGTTTGTCAATAGCACTTTTTTTGATGACCCAGAGTTCGGCGGGGCTGAGGGCCTGCATGGTTTCAACACTTGGTCCTCCTGTAATAAAAGATGAGTAGGCAGCGATCAAACTATTGGGAAATCTGAAACAATAGGTAACGTCTTCGGCACTTGAGGTTGTATAGTACGAACGAAAGATTCCGGATGCGATGAAGGCAACCTCGTTACAGGGTTGATTCTCCTTGACAAAATAGTCATTTTTGCTCAGCCTTCTGAATTCAAAAAGCTGAACAATCTCGGTAATTTCTTCCGGGTTAAAAAGACCTAAAGATTGAAAGTAAGCTGCTAGCATAGGGATCAAACTTAGATAAATTGCTTTAGCAATACAAAATAAATCTGCTAGGATCCACCTCCCTTTCTCATTGTGTGATTATTTTTTTGATCAATACGATTTGTCCCAGATGATAATAACTATGCTCAATCACCCCCTCCATATTCCTCAGATAGGAACCATATTTCTCATCAAAAAAAGGCTGGCTAAAAATTTCTGTATCAAATTGCTCGATTTTATCTGCAAAGCGCTCAGCATTTCTGATAAAATCATGCCGGAGTTCATCCCAATCTGTCTTACTGGTTATTTCAGGTAAATCAAAACTGTATTTATCATTAATTTCCAACTTTCCAGTTTCAAATGCGGCAAGCAATCCCTTTAAGTAATAATTGATGTGATAGGTGAGTGCAGCAATGGTATTTAAATTGTTGATCTTGAGGATAGCCTGTTCCCAACTGATATCTGCTAGTTGTTCTTGGTAGTTGGTATTTGCAATCCAATGACCATTTAATAAAACTTCTCTAAGTCTGCTTGCAATAAATAGCTGCTTTTCCATTTCCCGTTAAGATTTTCTATTGATAATTATTCCTTTGTTTTTGATAAAAAATTGGATTTTTTAAGGAATGTCAGTATCGTAAGGTTTATATCATTTTTATAATTCTAATTTACATACAATTTTCTTATTCTCCATCTTGGGTTAATCTCTTGTTAATAAGACTTTTGTTTTTTGTGCAAAGTCATTGTTACCAATAGATCATGTTTGCACTAACCGGAAAAATAGACCGATTTTAAAGCATAGACAGCGATGTCGAGCTGGTTATTCACACGGAAATATAGTTGCCAAACAAACTAAATAAACCTCGGGTTTTTATTGATAATTAGGCATCTACCATGCGTAAAAAATCGCCATAGAAATCGGGAATATCACTGTGATAAATAGCCGCTGCGACTTCCTCAATCGGATAATCTACTTTAACTATTTTGGCTTCTATGTTTTCTTCTGTCAGCGTAACTAAGGCATAAGAAGCCTTTCTGTCTTTCTCTTTGCTTCGGCCGACAGACCCACAATTGATAAACAGGACTTCTTCAGTCCGTTGGACATAGGAGTGATGGGTATGACCCATGACCAGGATATCAATGGCTCTTTCGCGCAATTGAACGGACAGGTCTGCTTTGGGTGTTGATTCATGAATGTATTCATCATTACTATGAAGACTGGCATGCACAAGCAGGATCTTTCTAAGATGATTACCGACTTTGAACGTTAATTCAATATTGTAAGGTAATGTTGCCAGCCATTTTTTGTGGACAGCTGTTATATCGTTTTTGCTGAGATTGATGGCGATGTCACGGTTTACTGTTTCGATTGCATCGTGGTGTGGTAAGGGAATAATACGTTCATCGAAGGCAATCCGCTGATCGTGATTTCCGAGTAAACAGGTGATATTTCTTTCCTGTATTCGGGCAATAACCTCATTTCCCCATGGGGCAAAATCGACCAGATCACCTAAACAGTAAATCTGTGTTACCCCGCTCTTTTTTATATCCGCTAGTACTTCATCCAATGCTACAATATTGGCATGTATATCACTTATTATTGCAAGTTGTATCTTCATCTATCCTACAAACTTAGCCATTCGAAGCGCAACTTAACAGTATGGTTATTGTTTTTAAAAAGAAAATGAAATTGGTATTATATTCATTAAGATGAATCGTGAGTAATAGAAGCGAAAATCATATACAATATTTTAATAAGTATATATTTTACAACAGTAAGATATATACTTATTCTCTATCAAGTTGATTAAAGATTCATACCACCAGATACTTCAATGCGTTGTCCATTGATCCATCGGGCATCCTCAGTACACAAGAAGGCCACAACTCCACCAATGTCGTCAGGTACACCAGCACGACCTAGGGCTGTTACACTCGCGATATGAGCATTGGTTTCTTTGTTGTCACGAACATGTCCACCGCCAAAATCTGTTTCAATAGCTCCTGGTGCGACTACGTTCGCTGCAATACTCCGAGGGCCTAGTTCCTTGGCCAGGTATCTTGTCAAGACTTCGATGGCACCTTTCATCGAGCCATAAGCAGAAGAACCAGGAACCGCGAAGCGGGCAAGACCCGAAGAAATATTAATGATACGCCCACCATCATTTATAAAAGGAAGTGCTTTCTGGGTTAGAAAAAAGACACCTTTATAATGGATATTGTAAACAGCGTCAAATTGCTCCTCCGTCGTATCCATAAAAGGAGCATACAATGCCGTGCCCGCATTATTAATTAGAAAATCAAAGTTTGATTGACCTGTTTGATTTTTTAGATGTTCGGTTATTTGTGTTATAAAATGATCGAAGGATTTTGTATCTCCGGCGTTGAATTGAAATGCCACTGCATGTTGTCCCAAAGCCTTAATCGTAGAGACGACATGATCTGCTTCTTCTTTATTGCTATTGTAAGTCAGTATGACATCAATTCCTTTTTTAGCAAGATTAATTGTCATGTTTTTTCCCAAACCTCGGCTTCCGCCAGTTACTAAAGCGATTTTATTTTTAGCCATTTTTATTTTGTTTTAAAATTTAATAAGACAAATTTCGCATGAAAAGTATCTGCTGAGTTTGTGAAAAGCAAATCAATATTTGCGAAATTCAAATTATAATCGTTGAGAACGATAATTGTTTGGTGAAAGCTTGGTCTGCTTTTTAAAGAAATTAGAAAAATGCGCTATTTCCTCAAAACCGAGTGAATAGGCAATCTCTGAGATATTCCAGTCCGTTTGCCTGAGGAGGATTTTTGCTTCTTGTATAATTCTTGCGCTGATTACATGTGTTGTTGTCTTACCCGTATTGTCCTTGAGAATTTTATTGAGGTGGTTTACATGAACGGCGAGACGTTCGGCAAAATCATTGGCAGTTCGTAATTGCAACCGTTGCATCGGTGATTCTATTGGAAACTGCCTTTCCAATAATTCGATGAAAAGAGAGGTAATTCTGGTTGATGCATTGTGCATGGGGTTACTGATACTTTTCGGTTGTAGCTTTTGTCCATAATGAATGATTTCAAGAACATAATTCCGTAAAAGATCATATTTAAACCTATAATCAGAAGATAATTCCTTGTTCATCTTTTCGAAAATTCGCTCAATTTCGATGCGCTGTTCGGTTGTAATCTGGAAAATAGGAAGTCCACCAGGTTGAAAGATAGGTAGATCATCCAGTACGACACCACTTTTATTTCGTGCTAGAAATTCATCAGTAAAAACACAAAAATAGCCTTGTTGATGTTCGTCTTTGGGTATCCAATGGTAAGGAACTTTCGGTGTTGCAAATACCAATGCAGATCCCTCAATTTCGATTACTTTATCAGCATATTCGGCTGTATTCTTTCCTGTGATTAAACTGATTTTGTAATAAGTTCGCTTATTGTAAGGCATGATGGGCTTCTCTTTCAGCTTTGCAGCGAGCTCCTCAAAGCTAAATACATTGAAGTGTCCGATCTCACGCGCTATTTCCTCGGGTATTGAAGCATTGATCTCATTGTAGAACTGTTCGATTGTAGTTGTTTTCATATCAATTACATTTGCAATAATCAAATTTACCTTTTTTATTCTTTGGTTGGAGATTAGTCTAATCTAGCCATTTAAAGATTGACTTCTATTTTCATTTTAATGTCAATAGTCCAATTATATTTTGCACAATATAATTTTTCAATCTACATTTGTGTTGTTGAAACAAAAACAAATTAAAATATGAAAACGTTATATACCATAGGCGCGACAGCCACAGGCGGACGAAACGGTCAGGTAAAAAGTGAAAATGCTGTATTGGATCTGGCGGTTCGTATGCCGAGGGGTCTTGGAGGTGCGAACGATGATTATGCAAACCCAGAAATGCTTTTCGCTGCTGGCTATGCTGCCTGCTTTGATAGTGCTTTGAATTTGGTGATTAGACAAGAGCGGATAAAAACAGGTGAGACCAAGGTTACCGCTCAGGTAAGTATTGGACAATTGGAGAACGGTGGTTTTGGTTTAGCGGCGGAATTGCATGCCAATATTCCTGCAGTCAGTTTGGAGGTGGCACAGCAACTAATTGAAAAAGCACATCAGGTGTGTCCATATTCAAATGCTACCAGAGGTAATATAGAGGTGAAGTTAACAGTATCAAACAACGAATAATAGATGAATCATATTGCCACAGTGCTCACGATGCTTGTACTCATTGAACATGTCTATATTGTATGGATGGAAATGTTTGCTTGGGAAACTGCTGGAAGGCGTAGTTTCGGTAAAGCGCTAGCTGCCGAGTTATTTAAACCGACAAAAGGGCTTGCTGCTAATCAGGGCCTATATAATGGCTTTTTGGTTGCCGGTTTGGCTTGGTCATTTTTTATCAATGATCCGATCTGGAGTGACAATGTTCGCCTATTCTTCCTAGGTTGTGTTCTTGTTGCTGGTATTTTCGGAGGTATCACTGCAAGTAAAAAGATTTTCTTTGTACAGGGAATTCCGGCATTACTAGCAATATTATTCGTTCTTTTTTCAAAATAAACAAACAATTAAATGTCCTTAATAACAGACTTACAATGGAGACACGCTGTGAAAGCGTATGATCCGACAAGAAAGGTTACACAAGAAAATATAGACAAGATCTTGGAGGCAGCTCGGTTTGCACCAACTTCTTCGGGTTTGCAACCTTTTAAAGTATTGGTCGTTGAAAATCAAGCTTTCAAAGATGAGTTAGCAAAAGGAGCCTTAAATCCGGAATGCATGCGAGAATGTTCTCATGTGTTGGTTTTTGCGGCTTGGGATAAATACACCGAAGAGCGCATTGATAAAGTATATGATTTCACTACAGATGAGCGAGATTTACCTCGTGGGCGCTTTGGATCGTATACAGATAAATTGAAGTCCATTTATCTAAATGAGGCTGCGGAACGTAATTTTGTACATACAGCACGACAAACTTATATTGCTTTAGGTTTAGCTCTGGCACAAGCGGCAGAACTCAGGGTTGATTCCACGCCGGCGGAAGGCTTTGATAATAAAGTAGTGGATGAAGTATTGCAATTGGAAAAACTTGGATTGAAAAGTGTATCATTAATGTATGTAGGTGTCGCAGATGCTTCTCGTGACTGGATCTCTACAATGAAAAAAGTCAGAATGCCGAAAGAAGAATTTGTTGTTGAGTATAAATAGAAACATCATATACTTCAAACTTTAAGAAAACAATATCTTTGCAAGATGGATGATTTATTGAAACTGGACAAACAGTTATGTTTCTCCGTATATGTTCTGCATCGCGAGATTATGCAGCATTATCGTGCTATTCTAGCAGAAGTAGATTTGACTTATCCACAATACATCACAATGATGGCTTTATGGGAAAATAACGAACAAACCGTAAACCAATTGGGGGAGAAGTTATTTTTGGATAATGGTACCCTTACACCACTATTGAAACGATTGGAAGGCAAGGAGCTACTTACCCGTACGCGAAGTAAAACGGATGAACGAGTCGTAAAGATTCGTCTCACAGATCTAGGCTTGCAATTGAAAGAAAAAGCAGCCTGTATTCCGATGCAGATTTTTGAAGCTTTAAAACTGGATTATTCAGATATGCAACAGCTTAAAGCTTTGGCAGATAAAGTTGTCGCTAACGCGGGAAATGGCTAACATTTTAATGATAGATTTATTTTATCACATTTTTGTTGTTTTTAAGCAGAATAGATTATTTTTAGCTCATTCTAGGAATATTTAAATTTCATACGAAGAATGCGTTTAATTGCTATTGCCGTTTATTGTGTTTTGTTGGTTCTCTCGTTTGCAAGCTGTGAGGAAAAGAGGCGGGATGCAGAGTTATTAAAGTATGTTGCTTATAGTAATCGCGATAGTGCTCAACTTGAACTTGATCTCTTTGAAAGCCGTTTTCATGGAAAGTTACGTTTTTATAGACCCGGTGGTGAAATTGACTCGGGAGAGGTTCGGGGGAATATCAAAAATGATACCCTGAGCGGTGATTATTACTATACGCCATTCGGCTGGGGACAGAAAAAAAGGAGACCCTTTATTTTACTTAAGAAAGGGTCTCAATATATTTTAGGAACTGGTACCGAACAAGAATATATGGGAATTCCTCATTATATACCATCTACAATCAATTTCCAACAGGCTAAATTTATTTTCAGGAAGGTAGCTCGTTAAGATGTCCGGTTAAAAGTAAAGACTTACATGATACTTTTCAACTTAATATATTGTAGGAGCATAATTGTCTTGCCATCCTTGATCTCACCGCTTTCGATCATTGCTAAAGCATCATCGATATTAATTTCTAGGATTTCAATATTTTCCTCCTCTTCCTGCAATCCTCCTCCATCACTAACCTTCATATTGTTCGTATACTCCGCGATAAAGAAATGTAGAATTTCGGTAACCGAGCCTGGAGACATATACGCTTCAAATATTTTTTTTGCTTCCTTGATCTGATAGCCAGTTTCTTCTTCTGTTTCTCTACGGATACAATCCTGTGGCGAATCTTGATCTAACAAACCTGCACAAGCCTCTATTAACATTCCAGATTCATTCCCATTTATATAAGTTGGAATTCTAAACTGTCTTGTCAATATAACGGTTCGAGATGCTATGTTATAAAGTAGTATTACAGCACCATTTCCACGATCATAAGCTTCTCGACTTTGTTGTTGTACAGTTCCGTCCGGCTTTGTATATTGATAGGTGATTTTTTTTAAGGTATACCAATTATCAGATAGAATCTCAGTTTTTACAATTTCAATATCTTTGATTGCCATTTTTAGCGTATTAAGGTCAAGCTATAAAAGTAAGTATTACAGCCCATATTATTTTATTTTAACCCATCTTCCAAGACCTTCTTGTTTAACTTAAATTCCCTATAACCAAACGTGCCTGATTTATAGCCTATAACAGCACCAAATTCGATGTCATTTGTTGAAGAAGATTTAGCAAACACAGCTGAACGATATACATTCGATGAAGCTAAAGGTGTTTCAAATACACGGAAATGTATTCCATCCTTTGAATAGGCGAGATAATTCAAGTCCGAGGAGTACCTATCTACATTTCCTATAGCGAGACATAGAAAATAATAACCGTCAATATAGGCAGCTTGCAGATGCCAGGTCGAATAACTTTTATTTAATTCAAGCCAAGGTTTATTGATGAATTTGACTTGTTTGCTATTTCGATAGGCTGTAAAGTCCAGACCATTGGATGACACGCGCAGAAGGATGTTTGTCATGATAGGAGATTGATAGGTCGGCTTAAAATCTACTTCGTAGCTAAACATCCCAGTTTCATTTCTGATAAAAGAAGGCGATATGATATGATTGTCCTGAATAGAAGCTGGTTCATTGCTCGTGTATACAATTTCAAGTGGAGTCCAATGGATTCCATCGGTTGAAGTTTGTCTTACAATAACACGCTCGGCTTCCTGATTTAGTTTTCTCGTATTATTATCGCTCTTTGCACCCCATTGTCTTAAAATTTTATTGGAAAAGAAACATCCTCTATAATATAATTCAAACTCTTTTCCATTAAAGTTCCAATCGACATCAGACCAGTAGCCTTGGTTGGGTATGCCACTCGGAGGAATATAAGAATCTTCTATAGCAGGACGACGTTGTATGGGATTGGATAAGCCTGTGGGTGTGATCCATTCTTTGCCATCATTTGATACTACAATAGTGGGATTTTCGTATAATGATGCAGCTCGATCAGAACCTAATATACCAAAATAAGGTGTAAAGACCATCCAATATTTGTATCCGTTGAAGCCTTTTGGGAAATACTCAACATCAGGATGACAATAACTTGCATTTTTACCGGATATGTCCTGGATCAATTCAGGCCGTGACGATCCAGGCTCATTCGCATTTGCTATCGTATTAATTTTTATGGAAGCCAAATCAACTGTAAATCCTGCTGGAATAGGTATTTTGCTTCTATCAATTGGTTCGGGATCTACTGGAGTGATGCGAGATGGAATGTCTTTTTTACATCCAATAAGCAACAATAAACCTAATAAGAAATAGGTGGATCTCTTGAAAAACATTGTCGAACAATAAAAATATGAAAATGTAGATACGGTAATTTTTTGGTATTACTTTCCCTGTTAATTTTAATTTAGCCAAGACAAAATTGATGTATTTTTTTTATTTCGCAAAATATATTTTTTAGCGGTAATAATTAAATTTATTGGTTGTTGATCTTGTTTTTAATTTTATATATTAATTTATTTTTTAAATATTTTCCTCTTGTTCGCTTTTTGTGTTACTGTCTATAGAGAAGATTTAATGATGCATTTGGTTGTTTTGACCGAGTTCCTTCGTCTGACATTCTGCTAAGTTTGCTGGATAAGGAAACTCTGGTATGGAGTAGTCATTTTGTTTCGATGGAAATAGGGTGAGAATGTATTCAGTAAGGTTTTGTAATAGCTATTTGATTATGCTAACCAAATAGAGTCTGAAGAGAAAAAAATAAACTTAATATTGCGATAAAACTGTTCAGATTATTTTTTATGGAACTTGTTGATGAGCAGTCTGCCAAATGCAAAGTAGAGCAAAAGTACTGTTAGGCCACCAAGTATAGCGGGATTTGTATAGATATTCGTTATTCCATATTGATAAGAGAAGAGTAATAAAGCAATAATACATTGTAAAAGAGCATAACAGATATTGCCTGTTGGTGAATAACCAAAAAGTCCTAAAAATCGTATTTTGGCGATCCCAAAAATGAAGTGCGGTATCGCATTCGCTATCAATACAGCGATAAAAAAATCTATATAAAACATTGTTTTATTCTTTTTTCATTATTCATAAAAAATGTCAATGACGGTATTTGAAAGGCAAAACATTCTTCCTCTTTTACAATTTCATATAATGTATGACTTTTGAAAAAGTCAATTTTTAAAGGTTTGATCTCCTTTATATCAAAAGCGAGTGAAATGTTGGCAATATGTGACGAATTCAGATCCTGAGATGTTAATGCGCGGTTTTGAACAATAATTTTTTCAAGAAGCTCGCTGGGATGAGTTGATATATGCTGAAAATCGTTGGGAATTTTCCATTCTTCAACTGAATGGCAAATGACTTCCAGATCTGGCGCATTGCTGGTGCCGGGATCTATTTTTGTATGAATGTGATCATCAATATATTGATGGCTAAATGATAGGGGATGATGTGTAAACATCATATTGCTAAATAGGCGACTGCCTAAACAGTAGAGGAAACTGCTCATGCTATTGGAGACAAATAAGACCGTTGGTTCTTTAAATAGCTTGGTATCTGTTGCAATATAAAACCTCCAATTGCTTTGTAGTGGAGAACTATAAAATGACCTCAATCCATCTGGTTTAGCTGGTCCAAAATGACCATGACGATAGGTCAAAATAGAAAATAATACCTTCCCTTGAATAGCATTCACCTCTAGCCCTTGGGGAATCATGTCTCGAATTTTTTCGATAGGTATCATCCAGTTCAAATAAACGATGTTGGTGATTTCGCTCTTTAATTTTACATCTGAAAATGGGGGCGGAAATATATTTTTTATTCTCTTAAGGAGGGACCCATTTAAAAGGCTTTCAATACAGGGAGAAAGTATATTTCTTTTTGATGAGCGAAACTCTTTTTTTGTCAATGACATGGAATAGTAGGCTATTTATTGGAAGGAAGCTGGTACCGTTTACTGATCTCTTTCAATATTTTTTTGTAATATTTTGTTTTGTCAGATTCATCAATAACGACAATTTCCACATCGTTGGCTTTAAGTAATTGCATTTTATCAGCAGCGATTTGATGCCATTTTTTTGTGGTATAGTAAAACAGCTGATTTTGAATGAAGTCACTTTTTCTATAAAACTTATTTCGGGCACGATAGGTCAATAACCACCAGAGATCTATTTCCACAAAATCCAGCGATAGTCCCAAAATATGAATATCTTGGGTAAAGAACAGGTCTATCCATGATTGCAGCTGTAAGTCTTTTTTCTGTTTCAATCTCTTTATTAAAGCCGCTTTAGATACCGTATCCGAGGTATAATTAGTGCCATTTACAACATAATCTCTCATTTTCTGAAGCTGCCCACAATAATGTTCGTACCCCAGGTTGATGGAGCTGGGACTGTCACAATCACCATGGATATGCCAAAATGTTTTGTCCGAAGTTTCATGTCGGCGAAAAACACTGTATGTTGTTTCTCGGATCAGGCTTGTATTCTTCTTTGAAGTGGATCCTTCCAAACTAAATTCATAATTTGTTGTGATGATGTTTTTAGTGGGGAGGGCCCGGATCAACTGGTGTATTTCATTTTGATTTATCTGAGAGACACTCTCCGAGATATATGTTTTAAGTTCTTTCTCATTAAGATGCTGTATCTTAATTGCATTTAGAAAAATCTCTTCATACAACATCGGAAAAGGTTTTTGCCCATTTTCCAATGCCGTTACATGATATTTTGTTTTAATGTTAGACAGCAAATCGCTCCAACTGATTCCAGGGGAAATGTTATTGATATCATTGCCAACTAACAAGCTGAATTTATCCATTTTACTATTAATACTTATTGAAGATTCCCGCTGTGACCGGTAAATCAAATGATTCTGTACACATTATAATTTATACCTGTTGAGTACGAATCTGAATCTATCGGCTGGTCTCTAATTTAATAAAAAAGAATGGATGAAACGGGGCGCAGATTACTTTGCACCTTCATCTGTCCTAGACCTTCTTTTGACCAATATTCTTGTCGGAAATAGTGTTTTTTTTATTTTTATGACCATAAAAATCAGTTTCTTATGGGGAATCTGATCTCGAAAATTGTACCCTGATTCAACTTGCTTTCGACAGAGATTTTTGCATTGAGTCGGTCTGCAATTCTTTTCACAATTGATAGGCCGACTCCTGATCCATCAAATTGCATTGCATTAGGTAAACGATGGAATATTTCGAAAATCCGTTCAGTTTCTTCCGCTGACATTCCGATGCCATTATCCCATATTTTATACAAAACATAATCTTCTTCTATTTGGCTGTTTATACCTATTAAGGGTGCCGTTTTATTACTGCTATACTTGATCGCATTGCCCAAAAGATTTAGAAACAGTTGATAGACTAAGGTCTTTTCTCCATCAATTGGAAGGATTCGCCCTTTCTCGAATCGTAAGTTTTGGACATTAAATCTTACACTGCAATCATCAATGATATTTTCAATGAACCGCTCCGGATAGACAGTTTCGTATTCGAACTCATAGCTTTTGCTACGGGCGAAATCGACTGTTTTATCTAGCATGTTATTCATTAATAGGATAGCGTCCATCATGTTTCTACCTGCTTTTCCAAGAAATTCCTGAGTTAAACCGGGTCTGTCCCGGATCATCTGGGCTGTCATCTGTAGTGCGGCCAACGGGTTTTTTAGATCATGACTCAATGTGTAACTGAATGTTTCCAGAACATTATTTGTTTCAATCAATTTTTCGTTGAGCGCTTGGATTTCAATGATCTTCTTTAAGCAGGCTTCCTGAATGGTAATACTTAAGCTTTTTAAGAAATTAATTTCGCGTTCTTTCCATTTTGGGGCTGTGCCTTCGACTATTTTCTTCCAGGCATTGAAGGATGTGCGGGGAGAAGGGAAATTTATAGTCTTTGTTGGATCATAAATAAGCTGCTTTTCAGGTCGTCCTGCCCAGGTTTCCTCTACCTTTACTTCCTTTCGGAAGAAATAGATTTTGAAGTCTAATTTATTTTCCAAATCTATTCCAGCAATACCAGGAAATGGAAATGTAGTCTCGTTTTCATCTTGATGTCCTTTGAAATCGGATTGCCAAAACAATTGATCAGAAATTGTTCTACTGAAATGACTATCCAGATTTAATAACATATCTTTTTTTGGCGCATGGCCAACAATATGCCATTTGTCGAGATATTTAAATGCGATACCATCTGTTCGAAGGATGTCCATTAAGCTAGTGGTCAGTGCACTAATTACTTTGTAAAGATCTTTCTTTGTAAATAGATTTTGTCTGATTTCAAATGCGATACTCTTTGTTTTAAGTTTGAAGTTATTCTCTTCAATATGTTTATTGGCCAAAAAACTATTTACAGCATATTGCACAATGAAAATGGAAAGATGTCTTTGTGCTAGATCAATGTATTTGGGTAGTCTATTCTGACAAGCAACCAATCCCCATAGTTTTCCGTTGATGATGATGGAGAAACTACCACTTGCTTTTACTTGGGCATTTCGAAGATATTGCAGGTGTATGGGAGACATTGCGCGTATCGCTGTCATAGAGAGATCTAATTTCTCAGGTTCAAAGCCCCAAATCGGGACTGGGACAGCATCTACATCGGGTGTTACCCTGGCAAATATTTTAGTATAGAGTTGGCGCGCTTGTTGGGGAATATCAAACTCAGGATAACGATAGCCTAGTAATGGTTCCAAGTCGCCAACAACATGTTCAGCAATGACTTGGCCATCTCCACTCGCTGAAAATTTATAGATCATAACACGATCATAGTCCGTCACCGTAAAAATATTCTCAGCCAGAGCCTTCCAGATATCCTCACTGTCATTGATATGTTTGGCATAAAAGAATGTGTTTTTAAATTGATGCGATTGCGAACGATGTTGTTCGATCTCAATATATATCTTATTGTCAAAGGGATAGATACTTAGGTAATATGGGATTTGTTCCAGATAGATATCCGCAACATAACGGTGTTTGAAACTATCAGCATGATCGTGTAATATCTGATCAAGATCAATTGCATGTTGAATAGCTAAACAGTCGATAAACTTGGTCAAGCTTTGTCCCAAAAATACACTTTGCCTAGGTAAACCTGTTTCTGTCCAGTTTTCACTCCAGCCTATACAATTTTGGGTGGCATCAAATAGGATGAGACAACCAAAATGCTGTATTTGACCACAAAGATGTATGGGCTCTTGGTCACAATTAGAAAAATGATTATTGTCCATAAAATGCCTTTTGATATATTCTTCTAAAGTACAAAAATAAATAATTAAGGCATAGCTATTGCTGTCGGATATGTATTAACTGCATTTCGAAAATTATTTTTTGAATTTATTTACGCAAATAGAAATATCACTATGATAAAATATTGGTTATTTAGCTGTCTGCTTTTTGTTGCGATAGCTGTTGAAGCCCAGCGGCTTAATCCTGGATTTAACCTGTCCGAATATCAGGAAATGTTGCGAGTCAATGCACATATCTACGAACAGGATGGGAGCGATCCATCTGATATCCCAGCACCCGAGTATTCGAAATTGTCTTATAGAAGCCCAACCATGGGACTCAATAATTTGTATGAGTTATGGCAGCGGGATGAAAACACAGCTATTTTTTGTACGCGGGGATCAGTAGATGATAATCTAAGCTGGCTGGCAAATCTCTATGCCGCAATGGTTCCAGCTATAGGTAAATTGGAAATAGATACTAATTTTGTATTTGATTATAAATTGTCTAATGATCCCAATGCGGCTGTTCATGTCGGATACCTAATTAGTACAGCCTTTCTTTCTAGGGATATGTTGCCCAAAATAGATTCACTTTATCAACAGGGTACAAAGGATATTCTGATTGTCGGACATAGTCAGGGTGGAGGAATCAGTTATCTGTTAACGGCTTATTTCTATCAATTGCAAGATGCTGGCCGCTTGCCGAAAGACATTCGGTTCAAGACCTACTGCACGGCTGCGCCTAAACCTGGTAACCTTTATTTCGCCTATGAATATGAAAATAGAAGTTATGGTTGGGCTTACCAAATTGTTAATCCCAAAGATTGGGTTCCACAGATGCCATTTACTGTACAGCAGCTTCAAGATCTTCCAAGTAGAAATCCCGTAACACCAATAGCCTCCACGATCAAGAAGCAGGGGATAAAGAAAAGAATCGCTTTTCGGATGTTGAAAAATCCATCACAGAAAGCTGTAGTGAATTATCAAAAGATCTTGGGTAAACAGGTTTCAAAAATGGTTAAGAAATATTTGCCGAATTTTAAAGAACCGACCTATTTTCCTAGCAATGATTATGTCCGTACAGGGACACATGTTATTTTAGCTCCTGATGCGGAGTACTTCAGGGTGTTTGATGAACAAAAAAGCGATGAAATGATGCTGCACCATTCCTTGAAGCCTTATTATAGACTGGCTTTAGCGGTAAAACCTACATTTCTGTAAGTAATAAGACAGGCTGTGCATTATATCGAGCTGCCATCACAGCCGTGTTTTGTGATGTTGAGTAAAACAAATAATGACTCGTTTTAGTGCTGATGAATGTATTTGCGCTGACAATAAAAAAGGCTAGGTGAACCGATTTCCTAGCCTTCACGATATAACTCATCCTATGCTATAACGATCAAATAACAATGGAATAACGGAAAAGTTTTTTTGTGGCCAACGGGAGTCTTTTTTATACTAGAATCTTTCAGCCCAGCATAAGTTATTGGCTAGTTCTATACTAGAAAATTCAATATGGATAACTCTTCTACGTTTGTTGTTGCTTGTGCGTTTGGAACTATGGAGTAATAGTGGTTTCATAATCATAATTCCGCCTTCCGGGACAGGACAGTTTTTTTCCTGTTCCATGGTCCAATCGATGGTTTCGGGACGGTATATTCCTTTGTTGTGTGATCCTGGAATAATATTTAGTGCACCATTCTCCGCATCCGTGTCATCAAGATGAATTCTTATCGTAACTATATTTTCCAAAATTTCCAGCGGTGGCTGTACTGCATATTGATTATGTTTGACCGTCCAGTTCGAAAAACCTTCAGAATCAGTTTTTTCGAGCACAGATATCGTTAAGTCTTGGTGGTATGATACATACCAATTTGATGTTGCGGGTTTATCGAAATAGATGCTCTTTACAATAAAATGGTCTGCTCCCAGTAATTTAGAAATAACATCTTTAAGGTTATCATTGAAAATTATAGTATATATGGCAGGTATTTCTTTAATTACCTGGCGGATCGCAAAAAGATCAGAGGAACGCCTGAATGTATCTCTTGAATGATCTTGGTTTTCAATCATGGTTACCAATTGCTCAACTTCATTTCTGCTAAAGACATTCTCGATGACAGTGAAACCGTCTTCTTTTATCTCGTTTTTTTTAATTGTTATTTTTTCGGATGTAAGCATCGCTGTTATTTACTATTGGACATGGTGTTATTCTAAAACTTATGCGCTATGGTCCCTATTTAGTAGATTCAACCTTGAAATTGACAAAACGTAAGTATTGTACAGGCACGTAGTCAGTGAGCCAGACACCATTTTCGGATAAGAAAAAATCAAATCTATCTTTAAACATAGCTAATGCATTTATTTCGAATAAAATAGGTTTTCCATGTCGTTGTCCGACTGATTTTGCAGTTTCGATGTCCTTACTTAGGTGCACATGCAGTCTATTCTGTTTTTTTATTCCCTGCTCAATGATTGAATTTGCATATTGCATCGCTGTGCCATGGTATAGGACATCAGGTGGAACCTCTGGACGCAATCCGAGTTCAATAGGAATAGAATGCCCCTGATTTGCTCTGATTCTCTTAAAACTATCATCGAAAGCGAATCTCTTTTTCGGATTCGTGTCAACAATATGCTTAAGCATATCCAATGTCAATTCGTGATTATGATCATTAACTTTTTGAATCAACAGGTCTGTATCGGCCCAACCATTCTCATCAAGTTCGATCCCAATACGCTCCGGTACATGCCGAAGTATTAGGCTTAAAAATTTGCTAGTTGCTACTTCTTTTTTATTCATAAATCATTTTCAATAGCCAATCAAGTCGAAGTAAATTTACTTTTTTTATTTTTTGATCGCCTTCTTTTTTGTTAGGAATTGACCGACAATAAAAAATATTCGTTTTGAGCTGATATTCGGTAGTTGTTCCATACCGCTTACATACCGTTGATATTCTAATTTTCAATCTTGATTCCCACCTAAATTTGTATAGAAATAGCAAATAAAGTAAAATGCTGGCCGCCTTTATCGGAATAAAATTGGACTCCAGATAAGAAAAAGGAGGCGATTAACATCAAAGTAAATTATAATAATAAAAGAAGACATGAATATTAAAGAACATCAATTGGTAGGTGTGTCCTATAAGGATACACCTAATAAAAGCGGTAATATCAAGCCTATTTATATCATCATGCATTATGATGGAGCATCCAATGCTACCAGTGCGATTTATTGGATGTCAGATCCAAAAAGTAAAGTTTCTGCGCACGTGCATATCAGTCGCGAGGGTGTTGTAACACAACTGGCGCGATTCAATGTCAAATGTTGGCATGCAGGACTGAGTTCGTGGGCTGGCTTGAAAGATCTGAACAGATACAGTATTGGGATTGAGTTGCAAAATAAGGGGACAGAATCTTATACCGAAAAGCAGATCAATGCAGCGATAGAAGTCTGTCAGGCAATTATCGCCAATTATCCCATTCGGGAAATTTTGGGGCATAGTGATATTGCCCCTGGAAGAAAGGAGGATCCGGGAGCACAATTCCCTTGGATGAAGTTTAAGCCACTAATAAAAAATAACTACTATGGAACTACTTGAAATTTTGGAAAAGCTGATTATTCCTATCGTTACTGCTATCGGAGGTTACTTTGTCGGTCGTCCCAAGCAGCAGGCGGAAGTGGAAGCTACAAATGTGGAGAATGCCGGGAAAGTGATCGATAAGTGGGAAGGTTATGCAAACCGGCTGGAAAAAGATATAGAACATTTAAGAGCCATTATAGAAGATCTCAACGAAGGGCTGAAACTCGCGAATGAGGATCGCATAGCCTGCTCGAAGATATTGGCCGAGTTGCAGGTGAAATATGATGACCTGATGAAGCTTTATAATGAATTGCAGATTGAACTAAAAAGAGTGAAAAATGAAAAATATACTTCGATTGACCGTAATGCTACTGCTCGTTAGTAGCTGCGGTTTATTTAAAAAGATTACTAAAACAAAGGAGTCGCGGACAGTGGAGGCGAACGAAAAAATGGCCGAACTGTCAAGCGTGGATTCTAGTAGAAGGCACTTGGAGATTGAGCAATCATATAATCGACTCTTGACACGGAGCGAGGCTCTGATGCAGATCGAAGGTGAGGCGATTGAGATTAGTCCGAATGGAGTTGTGCGAATAGGTAAGGGACGGGTAAATAAACGCCGAACGCATTATTCTGATAGCACTAATGGTTTTGAGAAATATCTTTCTGATCAGCGTCGGGAGATTGCCCACAATGTTCAGTACAAAGAAGATAAAATACGGATAGATGGAAGGACTTCAAAACGGACGGTACAGCCGGCTGGAACAAATATATTCTATTTTTTGATAGGCTTACTTGTCGTGATATGCCTTTTGGTCTGGTGGTTGCGTCGGAGAGCGTAATAATTGGATAAAAGATTATTATACCGATCATTGAAAACTTGCTGCTCGTTTGTTTTATGATCGGTATAAATTCTTGGGAAACCAATCTTATTTATCATTGAAACGTTTGTTAATGAAATAATAATTTGTCGCTTGCTTGATATCTTTCTTAAAGTCGTTATACATGTCAAATTGGTTACATGCGCAGATGATGGACTTTTGTAAGGTATCACTATTTATCTTTAAATATGGACCCAGTTCCTTGTATATCGTGCTTTTTACTTTAGTCTTTAGGTTATCCAGTTTTTCTGGCTGAAAAATACGCAAGACAACGGCGATTGCTTTGTAACGATGCTGGATATCTTTATAGTTGATGTACTCACCCATAATCTGTTGCGAGGGGATACCCATAAATTCACAATAACAATCGATGACCTGACTGATCTTGGAAAGATCGGGCTCGTATATTTTGTCAATTGATCTCAAAATTTCGGGATGGTTCTCTTTTAAGAAACTCATAATGAAAGAATAATATAAAGTGTTCATACGCTGGGAATAGGTCTTATCTTTTCGTTGACTTGTAATTGTTGTTAAACTTTTTGATTGCATTAGCACGGTCATCAATTCCATACTCTGTGTTTCTTTTGAAATAATGCCAAATTTCCTGATATGCTGATGCTTCAATCCTATTGAGCTGTTTAGCTGCGAATTTGTTGTGATGATGCGTTCCATTTTTATGTTCATTTAAAGTGTATATTTTTTGTTCTGTTTTACTGCCCCTAATCATTCAAAGTCATTGACGGTTCTTTTCTTTCTATTGGATTTGCCGATAGTAAGCATTAAGTATCCATAATGTTTGTTAAACAAAGTTAAACAAATTTGTTAATCATTCAAGAGTTTAAATGTTAATTTTGTTGAATTTTTAGTCTTAATTGAAAATAGTTAAACTTATTTGTTTAATTGTAATGCATTGATAATGAGTTTATAGTGTTTTTGTTTGTTTTATTTATTTGTTTAGGTTTAATATCTTGTGTAACTTAGTGTCAGATTGTTATGAATTAGTGTAACATTTGTTAAATACCCTATAAAAACATGGAAACTTATCCAGATAATAATTTTGAGATTTTGCGCTTGGAGATGGGAATTACCAATCGGGAATTTGCGGGCTTATTGGGGGTGCGTGAACAGGTGTATTCGCGTATCAAGAAAGGTGAATATCCGATCGGTCTCACGATGAAAACCCGTATTCAAAACGCTTTTCCTCAAGTTCAATACGATTGGCTGCTTTATGGAAAAGGAGAACGAAATCAGTCCGGTGCAATCATTCAGTCTGATACTGTTTCCATGATCAATGTAGGAAACGGAAAATCTATCGGATATTTTTCCAGTGATGTCAAATTTATTGACGAGAATAAGAACAATATATTCTTTGAGGTGTCTCCCGGACGCTATTTGATGCAGACCAAGCTCGTAACCGAGAAGGCAAAAGCGGGTTATCTTTCGGGATTTTCGGATGCTGAATACATGGATGATTTACCCGCACATTTTATTACCGTAAATGAATTTCACAAAGGAGCTTACCGTTCCTTTGAAGTGAGTGGTGATAGTATGACAGACGGGACTGATGCCAGTGTCCTTGACGGCGATATTGTTACCGGACGTTTGATTAAACGAGAATTGTGGCAGTCAAAATTTCATACCCATAAATATAGATATTGGGTCGTCGTACATCGATATGAAGGAGTGATTATTAAGGAAATTGCTCATCACGATGTCGCTAATGGAATCCTTACATTACGTTCCCTCAATACGGACAAAGCTACTTATCCAGACTTTGAAGTTAGCTTGGATGATGTGGACCAGATCTTTAATGTTGTTGATATCAGCCGCTCATTATAAAGATGTTCAGTACATTTTTGTCTTCCACTGGACATCTTTGAAGTGATCAACCATAATCAAACCTTGTTTCGCAAATAAAACCCGCTTTTATTTGCGAAACAAGATTCCTGTTGCTCCTGCATATAGCTACTTGTATGCCCAATTGTATCACCGCTTTCTCGTCCTAAGACTGTTTTAAATAATAAAGAGATTCTTAATATCCGGAAAATATAAACCCTATGGCTCACAAGTTGTTAGTTTTTTGACTAAAAAATATAGTAAATAAAACTAATTTAATTAGTTTTATTTACTATATTTGAATATGAATTGGAAGCAGATGAACATGTTTAATGTATGGTGTCTTAGCGTCGAACAGTATATATAATATACGCTATTACAAACAACCCTATATAAAGGACATTGGTTGCTCATTATTCTTGCATGTTCATTGCTTTCAATTTCTATAAATCTAAGTGGTTAAATACGGCGTGTGCAGCGCATACGAGCAATAGAAACTTTAGAGAGATGAATATCCCATTGACGAATGCTATCCTTCAGGACTTAAAATGTAAAGGCTATAATATACTTAAGTCTGAGAATACTGTGGAAGATACGAATCAGTATTTTGTTCCGATAAAAGTGAATGATTTGTGGAGATTTCTGGAAGAGTTTAACAAAGAGTCTGCAACAATAGTGGTCGAAGATATCCTCGATGTTTCTGAGGGAACCTTGGAAGGTAAATTTATTAGGGTATTTTAGAACTTAATCTAATTTCAAGTATAGATCCCGGATCGTATCGTGGAGATAGACTGTTCATAGGGGCTGCCATTTACTAATCCATCATATGTTTATTTTTAAGGCCAGGTTTTTCAACCTGGCTTTTTGTGTTTAAAAGAAGCGTTCCAAGTCCCAAAAGCAAACCCTTTCGGATTTGGAAAATGATTATCGGGGGATGCCAACGAAATTAGATAAACTAGGGCTGTTTGACCTTCTTGGCTCTCTTGTTGTAAAGAGATTCCCCGGGCAATAATCTCTGTAAACTCTAGTATGACACCCCTCAAATGGACTAATGGAATTTTATCTTGCCAGCAATTACACTTATTAATAGTCTGATATGAGATGTTGTGCTACTTAGTTTTGTCGCTTTTGGTTTGTAACAGAGGAATAAATTTCTCATAACCTTCCGCTTTCATTTGATCTTTTGGGATAAAGCGTAGTGAAGCACTGTTGATACAATAACGTAGTCCCCCTTGTTCAGTCGGCCCATCATTAAAAACATGGCCTAAATGAGCGTCACCTGTTTTGCTTCTCACTTCAGTTCTATTCATCCCAAAAGACCTATCGCTTTTTTCGGCAATCAGCCGATCATTGATCGGTTTAGAAAAGCTTGGCCATCCGCAATCGGATTCAAACTTATCTGTAGAAATAAATAGGGGCTCGCCTGTGGTCACGTCAACATAAATGCCTTCTCGAAATTCATTCCAATAAGCATTGTCAAAAGCCTTTTCAGTAGCATTGTTTTGAGTAACATCATATTGTAATGCAGTCAGCTCCTTTTTCAGTGTTTTTTTGTCCACTTTATTGTACTTAGCCGGTTTCGGATTTGCCTGTCGCGCTTTCTCAAATAGGTCAGCAGGAATATGGCAGTAACCCTGAGGATTTTTCTCTAAATAATTTTGATGATAATTTTCAGCAGTATAGAAATTCCGTAGGGGACCAATTTCTACAACAAGCTTTGAGCTATAGCTCTTTGCAAGCTGAGCAATCTCATCCCGGATCGTTTTTTCATCCTCTTTCTTTGTAAAGTAAATTCCTGTCCGATATTGAGTACCAATATCATTACCCTGTTTATCCATGCTTGTCGGGTCAATTGTTTTAAAGTATAAGTCGATCAACAATTTCAAATCAACTAGCGTAGGATCATAATCGACTTTTACGGCTTCTACAAACCCAGTATTACCCGTTGATACCTGTTCATAGCTCGGTTTGTCAAGATTCCCATTCGCATACCCAACTTCTGTAGCTGTTACCCCTCTTATTTGTTTGAAGTAATGTTCTGTCCCCCAAAAGCAGCCCCCCGCAAAGTAGATTTCGCTAGTTTTACTGTTATGAGCTGAGTTCTTTTCTGGAGCTGATGCTTTCTCTTCTCCTTGTGAAAAGCCTATTTTGACTATTATCAAGCCTATAAAGGCGAGAATAGTGATGGTCCATATAATTTTCATGATCTTTTATTTTTTAGCTGATTGCAGTAAATTGATTCCAAACCCAAGAAATAGTATATCCTTAAGGATAAAGAAATCTGTCACAGGAACTCCGTCTACATGTTTGAACATATTTGGTGTTGTAAAGAGATAACTTAAAGTCATCGTAAAAATAATACATACCCCAATTCCGGCGTATCGTCTCAATTGCCTAAATTTTAAACTCAGTAAGATAAGTATGGCAACAGCTATTTCAACAATACCAACAATATTGGACACCATTTGTTCACTCCATAGTTTGTATAGCCAGGAAGAGAGTGGATGATTCGCTATCAATGGCTTTATGGCCATCGCCTCCGTTGGGGTAAATTTGAAAATCCCTAGCCACAGAAGAATGAAGACTATGCCGAATGTGGAAATGTAGAAACCCCATTGCGATGATGGTGGGGAATTTTTTGTTTGCGTTATGAGATGCATTTTTCTAAAATTTTAATTTGTACTTACTGTTTCCCTTTTAGTAGCATGCACTTCAAAATCCTGACAAAAAAAATCCTTTTATTTTAACTTGTCTTTTAATTTGTCTTTAAAGAGCTCTAGTTCATTTTTACTGAATTTTTCAGGAGCATCTTGTGTGAATATCTTTTTCATCATACTTTCCATTGCATGTACTTTGCGGTTATAGGCACGGCACCACTTACAGATCATAAGATGTAGCCTTAAGCGTATTTTTTGGAAAAATGGAATCTCACCAGCATTTTGCTGTTCGATAAGCAGTGTTGCTTGTTTGCAGGGCATTATCAATATATGAATAAGTTGTTTTATCATTGCTTACGAAATCATGAGATATTAAACCAGTTAAATTCCAGGCACTCCCGAAGTTGCATACGACTTCGTTGGAGGATTTTCCATAGATTAGTTGTCGTAAGGCCAGTTTCCTGACATACGCTAGCCGCTTTTTTTTCTTCTAAATAATAGAGCTTTACCGGGATAAGCCATTTTAGGGGCAATTTGTCCATACACTCAGCCATTACGCTATTAAAATCGCTGTTGTCAAGGAGGTTGTCGTCTTTTTCATTCCAGTCTTGTAGAATATCATCATGTTTCCATGATCCCTCATTATCAAAATAATGAGCTAGTGGAATATTGCCTGTATGCCGGTACTTTTTACGGTAAAACTCAGCGACCTTATTCTTAAGAATAGCCATTAGCCAAGTCTTTACATTGCTCCGCCCCTGGAAAGAATGGTATGATTCGAATGCAGACATAAATACATTTTGGACTATATCTTCTGCGTCTTGTCGGTCAGAAAGCAAAAAAAGAGCGCTATTGAGAAGTGTATCACTATAGATATCAATCCATTGTTGTAGATGTTCTGATCGCTTGTCCATGTGGTCAATTATAATCCTATAAAATTAGAAATAGTTTTTTGATACTTCCTATCTAATCAAAATTGATTACGGCTATCACAGAATTAGCTCTCTAAAAATTGGATCATAATCACTAAAAGAACAATAAGAAGAAAGCAAATGATAGTAATTGAAAGGATATACTGTTTTTTATTCCTTTTTATGAAAAAACTGTTCGCTTTCCAAATAAAAAATATATAAGCAAGTAAGGGATAAGCTATACCAAAAATCTTCGCCCAATACGAACTGACAGCGAAGAGAAGGAAGAGGGAAATCAACAAATATGAAACCGCTAGTGATAGATGAAATTTTCTAAAATATGGGACAAAAGCTTTTATGTCAAACTGTTGCTTTTCTGTTGACGAAAGGGAGTTATATCCAGAAAGTGACGAGGCTGCATTCTCTTCGGTGACTAGAAAAGCAACTGTCGCCAAAATTACGCTTAATACTAAAACTAAAGTAATCATCTGTCAAAAATTGTTTTTTGTGATCCTATTTTGTCTATTTTCTATTGAAACCTTACTTCGTTCCTTTAGTTCCATTTTCTGTAATTCTTGGGGATTAAAGGAACTCCTTTTGGGAAATAAAACCCGTTAAAATCAAAGTAAAAAAAAGTTCCAGTTTCCGCATGTCTTATCTGTAGGAGCGCTTTTAAATTTTGGGCTGTACTAATGTACCTGTAATCAAAGTGGTCATTTCCTAAAACTGAAGCATTTCCTTGCTGCGTATTGACAAGGACCAATTGTGTCTGATCATCTTTTGCCGGAATTAAGCTAAATTCGTCGTTCAGCACAATTGTTTTATTTTGAGCGGTGATTATCTGGTTTTCAAGGTTTGGTGGAGGCATCATACTACCCCGTAGTTCAATTTCATGATTGAATAGTTTTTTGATTGCTACATTCTGGTAAATTGTATTGCCTAATTTTTTAAAATGTATATCATAGACTTCAACCATTTGGTTAGATTCTGGAATATTATATTTCTGGCCGAAAGCACGTTGGATCGCATTTTTGCTACCCAAGACAAATCCAACCAAAGTTATGGGGGCATCTTCATTTATTCGATATACCAGATCAAAACTTTCAAAATTCGGTAAGGAATTTATACGGGCAAAGTTTTTATCGGCACTCAAAACATCGTAGGTTTCATCCGTTTTTAGTGCCCAGATATATTGCTTGCCATCCAAGCTTTCATTGTCCCACGCGTCATGATTTGGTTCAATGCTTTGGTATCGGGTTGTTAACTGTATAAGAGGACTTCCGGGCTTTAAGAGAGCTGAGTTTCCACCCACTTCAAAGTGATAATAACTGTCTTTGTTGATTTTCAAGCGGCCACATGCACTATCAAAATGCCCAGAAAATTGTTCCTGTCCCGAATAGGCATCAACTACAGTATCTTCCTTTTCATTTTTCGAGATAATATAACTACAGAAGTCTCCAATGACATAATACCTGTTCCGGCCATCCATTAGAGTGTCCGGATACAGAAGTTCTGCTGTGGATACATCCATTAAACCCAATTTACCTTCAAATTTGAACGGAATAAGTTGGGGTCGTTCTTGAGCAAATACAAATAGTTGTATTGAAAAGAGAACACAAGTGAAAATAAATTTCATGATAAATTTACATTTAACAATGGCATCGATCACGATTGATTCGAACATTTAAACTTGAATTTACAAAAATAAATTTATTCAGGTGTTAAAGTTCTGTTGTGTACTTGTGCACTCTTCCGTTTTTTATATCTAAAAAAGACAGCTATTGGAGAAGATTACTTTTATTTTTCAAAAAGCCATTTTATGCCTACAACTAACATAATGATAAAGGCAATAACATATTTTATTTTAATTGCGTGTTGTTTTCTATAAGCGATGTAAATCCCCAGAGCCATGATAAGGGCAAATCCAATAATTATCCATCCAAAAGAGAAGCTGTTTCCAAGCTGAATATTGATCATATTTTTAGTTTTTATTAACGAGTTTGATCGGGTTTATAGCATGATTTTTTAATCTTTTTCGAAGGTCACGTCAGTTATTTTATAGTTGAAATTGTTTTTGTCCCTTTCACCTTCAGGTTTTTCTAATTCACTGTAATGTACAGTACCCGTCATTTTAAATGTGGTATGCGTATCGAGATTGATTTTCTCTCCGTTTTTATCAATGACATGGAAGTTTTTTAATGTATAGTTTTTTTGGTCTGCTGGGAGTTCAAATAGAACACTGTTTTTTTCTGTTCCAACAGGTAACATAACACTGAATGCTGTAAATTTCTCCGAACTGATTGCATGAGGTTTTACAACAAAATGCATCGCCATGGTTTTTGACTTTCCCGATGAAAACGTAAAAGAGGGAGCATCAAATTCACCGGTTAACTCGATGGTCTTATTCTGATTGTCATAGTTGGATTCCATGGCTTTAATCGTATCTACTGATGTTCCATTACATGCAGATAAGGACATTAAGCCTATGGAGGACAATAACAGGGCGGGGATTATGTTTTGTGTTTTCATTGGATTTTTTTTTATTAGTTTACGTTCAAGATAATTTCATCTGGATTTTTTATAAAAGTACAATAGAAACTGTTACGCTTTCTAGCAGGATTTAAATCCGTTGACAATGAATTTAAATCCGTATGCTCTGCTGCTTTTTTCGTCTTTTACCTGATTGATCATCCGCTATATCAGTACTTCTATTGGGGTAGACAATATGCGATCTTATGTGTAAAAATAGCCAGCTCAGGAAGCTGGCATGAAAAGAGGGTTGCCTGATGGGGGAAGCCTTTTAAAGGAATTACAAAGAAGTCCAGAACGGCGTGAAAGAAAATGTGCCGCTTTGGTCGTTATTAATCTTTTGATTTGAAAAATATAAGACTGACAATTAAAAAAACTAAGGTTAGAAAAGAGAATACAGTTCGTAGGTTATTCCAGAACACCCACGGTTCCTCAATAAGAAGGCGCATTCGTTGTAAAGCATCAGACGTCGCGCCTGCGATATCGAGCGTATCCAATTGATTGTTTAGCGGAACATTCTTTGCGGCTGTAATAATAAATACACCGATGATATAACTGGCGCATGCAGCAGCGATCAAATAGAACTTCGGAGAAGATAAATCGAAATACATCACCGATGAAGCAATTAACAATAATGGTGCTCCTAGAAAACAGATATAAAATACTGGATTTAAAATTTCTCTGTTGATATTTTGCATTGCCATCAAATAACCCCTGTCATCCAGTTTGTGAAGCCCAAGATTGACGGAAAACGTGTAGGCAAAAAAGAGCCCGGATATTAATGCCGATGTTGTCACAGCAGCAGCTAAAGTGATTTCTTGTAGTTTCATTGATGGTGATTTAAATATATTATATTTAATTTCTTAGGGTAAAATTCGTTATTAGCATGAATCCAAAATAGAATAAAAGCGACAATTTTATCGTTTGCCAAATGTATGGGGAGTTACTCCTGTGAAAGCTTTGAAAACTCGAATAAAATGTGATTGGTCAGAGAATCCATTCGTATAAACAATTTCGCTTATCTCCCTAAAATCATTCGTTGTTAATTGAGTGAGTGAAGATTGAAATTGGACTATTTTCGCGAATTGTTTTGCGGATATTCCAGTCTCTTTGAGAAATCTTCTTTCAAGTGTTCGGATGTGCAATTTTTCTTTTTTGGCGATCTCTTTGATAGGCACAGTGCCCTTTTTATCTATAATGAATTGAATTACACCCTTTATTGAAAAATCTAGCTTGTTTCTTTTCTGCTCAAAATAACTTATAAGAAACTTGGATATTATGATGACCTTTTCTTGAATAGTTGGAGAGGACAGGATTTCTGTAATAAGTTCATTGAGTTTTGTTCCCGGTCTATTATTTAAATCATAGCAGTTGTCATTGATATCTTCGGGATTTATTTCCCAAAAAGCACGTAATACAAAAGGATAAAATTGAAAAATAATGATTTTAAAGGGGCCGTTAAGGTCAATGGTAATGGGTTTGATTGTTTGGCCATATAAGAAGATTATGGGCATTTTTTTACCATGAGGTTGAATGGTTAAACCCGCTTCGGTTTGATGGAACAATAGCCCAGGGTATCCATCCGCAAAAAATGGAATGATCGTCTCCACATTGCTCTTGTTTTCGAATACCATAATATTCTTGACAAACAACGCAATGGATTGATCTGGAATAATGTTTTGCGTATCCATCAGTTGTATTTATTTTTATTATGAAACTCTTTATAGATCTAAATATAGATAAATCTTCACTAAATATAATATGGTTATTTTTAATCCTGACCTAGATAACATTACAAAAGGTTTAATGTTTTTACTAGTTCCCTTGCTGCTGCGCTTCCGGCTCGGTTAGCTCCGATTGTGGAGGAGGAAGGCCCATAGCCGACCAGATGAATGCGGGGTTCCTTTGCGACCCTTGTGGCCAGTCTCCCATCCATTAAGATGCCCCCATTTTCTTCTTTGGGCAGTACCGGATCTAAATGTTCCAATGCACTTTTGAAACCCGTATTCCAAAGGATAATATCTGCTTTTTCTTCGCTTCCATCTTCCCATTTTACACCAGTTTCAGTGATCTCACTAAACATGGGAAGTCGTGTGAGTGCCCCTCGTTTTTCCATCGCCCGGATTTCAGCTGAATAAGGCAGTCCCGTCACCGATACGACTGATAGCGGTGGTAACCCCTGCCGCACACGCTCCTCCACCATAGCCACAGCATTGTGACCCGCCATATCATCAAAAGGGCCTTCACGAAATAGTGGGGGACGTCGTGTGACCCATGTTGTTGTTGTCACTTCCGAAATCTGATCCAACAATTGGATGGCAGATATTCCGCCACCGACTATAATAACATGCTTGTTTCTGAAATAGTCCGCTGTTTTGAAATCTTTTGTATGAAGTTGCTCTCCTTGAAATAGTGTTGCTCCCGGGTAGAAAGGAATATAAGGATTCTCCCAGGTACCCGTGGCGTTAATAATGCCCGCTGCAGAAAACAACGTTTCAGTAGTATCTATATGAAAACGTTGCCCATGCAAGGACACCTTATCAACTTTAAGTGGTCGATAAACTTCTAGCCCATACCTTTTTTCATAGAGATCGAAATAATGTGGGACAGCTATATTTGCCTGTACCTCGGTCTCATTATTTGTCAATGTTTCTTCAAATGACATACCTGGTAGGTCATGGATTTTGTTAACCGTGCTTAATGTGAGCGAAGACCAGCGAAATTGCCAAGCACCACCAGGAGCGGGGGCTTCATCCAAAATAATGAAGTCCCGATTAATCTCCAATCCCAATTTCTTTAAATGATAAGCAGAAGAAAGCCCGGCTTGTCCTGCACCGATTACCGCAATTTTGGTTTTGTAACGAATATTGTTTATCATCAATATAGGATATCTAGCGCCAGCCTAACTCAGGTGCAACATGTTCCAAAATAGCCGAAAGTACATGAATATTGTAATCTACACCCAAAGTATTTGGAATTGTCAGGAGAAGAGTATCCGCTTCCTGGATAGCTTCGTCCTGAGCCAGTTCTTTGACGAGCTGATCAGGCTCGGCCGCATAACTACGGCCAAAAATAGCGCGTTTGTCCGCTTCAATGAAACCTATCTTGTCGGCCCGATCTGCTTCCTGTCCAAAATAATACCTATCTAAATCATCAACCAATGCAAAAATTGATCGACTGACTGAAACTCTGGGTTCGCCAGGATGTCCAGCTTCTTTCCAGGTTTGTTTATATAGACGTATCTGTTCCGCCTGTTGTATATGGAAAGGTTTTCCATTTTCGTCATACTTTAATGTCGAACTCTGTAAGTGCATCCTATTTTGAGCCGCCCATACCGCTGTGGCATTCGATGCTGCACCCCACCAGATGCGGTCACGCAACCCTTCAGCGTGCGGTTCTAGCCTGAGTAAGCCTGGAGGGTTCGGAAACATCGGATAGGGATTTGGCTCAGCGAAACCTTTTCCTTTAAGTTTTTCCAGGAATTCTAAAGCTTTCCTGCGGCCCATATCAGCGTCGCTCTCGCCTTCAGCGAGCTCATAACCAAAATAACGCCAACCGTCTATTACTTGTTCAGGTGAACCTCTACTGATACCCAGTTGTAATCGGCCTTCTGAAATTAAATCGGCTGCCCCAGCATCTTCCACCATATAAAGTGGATTTTCATAGCGCATATCAATTACTCCTGTGCCTATTTCAATCGTATTGGTCTTCGCCCCAATGGCGGACAATAAAGGAAAGGGAGAGGCTAACTGATTGGCAAAATGATGTACACGAAAATAAGCTCCGTCTATGCCTATTTCTTCTGCTGCAACAGCCAGATCTATTGACTGAAGTAATGTGTCACTTGCTGTTTGGGTACTGTAAGCAGGGTGTTTGGACCAATGTCCAAAAGATAAAAATCCTATTTTCTTCATTCGTCGGGACGAGATTTGATGTTTATCAAATTTAATAAATCTATACTGATCTAGGACTCTTGGTTTGTCCTATGGATGTCAATAAAATAGCAATTGAAATCGTCCTTCCCAATTGCCATTTGGCAATTGGGAAGGAGTATAAAAGCACTAACTTTGTATATTGATTGTACTATAATATATTCATGATGACATCCGAAAAATTGTTGAAACAGATTGATTTTATCAAGGAGATTGATAAGTTGAAATACATCCAGCGAAGGACTAAGCTTTTTAATAGTGATCGTTGTGAGAATGATGCCGAACACAGCTGGCATTTGGCGTTGATGGCTATTGTTTTAGCTGAGCATGCTGACGAGTCTGTAGATCTCTTGAAAGTTATTAAGATGGTATTGATACATGACATTGTTGAAATTGATGCTGGAGATACCTTTATCTATGATAACGAAAAAGCACATAGTAATACGGAGGAAGAGCGTTTAGCCGCCAAACGAATATTTGGAATGTTACCGGAGCAGCAAGCGGAAGAACTCATTTCGATCTGGGAGGAGTTTGAAGCTGGGGAGACTCGCGAAGCGCAGTTCGCCAAAGCAATGGACCGATTGGAACCACTGTTGCAGAATAGTTCTAATAATGGGGGGACCTGGAATGAACCTGGTGTAAACTATAATAAGGTATACGCAAAAAAGAGCGTGATCAAAGATGGTTCACCTGTATTATGGGAATATGCCGAAAGTTTAATTGACGATGGCGTGAAAAGGGGGATTTTGAAGAAAGCTAATTCCTAGCGGCCGTTTATTCTTTTTCTCCTATTCAAACGAATATTAAATCAGCGCTGGCGAATTGTAAATGTGAGATTATGGTAAGGCGTATTTTATATACATTTATTTTGCAATCAGGTATGAATTATATAAAATAGAGAAATAGTACATGAACATGACACATCTGGGTAAATTTGAGCATGACCGTACAATTATTGATAAGTATGTGAAAAGTTCTGCTTTTGGAAAGAATAAGCTTGTCTATGCGCCTTTGATTATAGGCATAGGTTTACTCTTTTTCCTCGCATTTGCTATTTTTGAAGGACTGGTCGAAACTATTGGCATAGGTATCATTAGTATCCTGTCGGTTATTGTGGTTTTCTGCTTTATTTTGGCAGCAATTATTAATCGCTCTGCACATAAAAAACTTTATGAAGAGACTAAGACGGCGCCTGTATGTATAGCAAAGAAAGTCTACGGAAATGATGTGCAAAATATCTACTACTGTATCTATAGTACTGGAGAGATGAGACACGACAGCTCCTTTATCAATAAAATCGCTGAAAAAATTTTTGCTATTCCAACGAATACCAATGACAAGATAGATAAGGAAATTCTGGATCTTTTCAAGATAGATTTTGTGAAACCTGGAGAATTTGCGAAGAAACTTCCGTTGGCATTTACAGATGGGGTAGCGGTTTGGAGACGACAATTTGCATTAGGCAATCTGCCAAAAGATGCCCAACAGACGATCGAAGATAATGATAGGCAGTTTTGTGTGGTAGCGATTGTTCCTGAAAATCCACGTATACTTACAGAACAGTTTTCTTAAGAAGCCATTTAAATCAATATACTAACTGAGCCACATTTTGTCGAATGTGGCTTTTTTGTTTTTAGACGATTTTTATGCGTCCTTATCAGTTGATGACGTCCAATATTTAGGATTGGAGAGTATAAAACTAACAATATCGCCTATGACTTTCATGACCAGAGTATATCCTGAAAGCATCATAAACATTGGAATATAAAGTTTGAAAAAAGGAACTGCTACTAACGCTCTCGGACTGGCATTCGAATAAGTCAAACGTGCTTTGTTATTTTTATAATAAAAGATAGCATTCGATACTGCCCATATTGCTGGGTAAAAATCTGAAGCCTGAAACACAAAAGTGTTGTTGTGTGCGACCCTGTTGATAACAAGAACAATTGCTGTTAAAAATACCGTAAAAAAGCAAAGTAAAATAAAGAAGATTGTCGTATAAACCCAATTACCAGTTTCGTCCTTTTCAATATAGGTTCCAAATGATTTTCTGTTTTTATCCGATTTTTTACGCGTGCGGTTCAACCTTATTTTTTTTATCGTGTATTTAATCGGCGTATTCTTGAGTAGTATATAATGTGCTACTGTATATGCAAATGTTTGAATGGACTGGGCGAGAATGATTTTATAATTATATATCGCATCATCACCGTATAAATAAACAATCAATAGATTAAGCAATAAGACACTCCAGAATAGGGGATCTCTTAAAAGGTATTTTGGAACTAATTTTTTATTGGCCACGATTAATTTTAATTTTTGAACCTGACTTTCAAACTATCTCATCCCAATAAGATGTTAAGGTCATCTGCTTCGCTCTTCACAATATATTCATCTAATTCTATTCTGAAACAATTGTAATCAAATATAAAAATGCTTGATGTGTATTAAAAGGAAAAAAGAGATTGTTTACCGACCGAAATCTGCTTTTTACCGAAAATATATGGGATAAGAGCTCCTTATTTGGGAAATTGGACCATCATAATTTAATCGCTCCAGATATGGTACATTTCTTTAATGCGTTGATCATTTTGTTGTTTTTTATGGTTTTAGCTTTGTTTTCGAATATCGAGACAAAAAAACATAATGAAGCGTTCTCTGATGCTCTACAAGTCTATCGTACGGATTCAGTAGGTACATCTGACAAGAGGGAACTGATCGATTTACAGCGCTTATCAATCGATAAGCAGTAGATGTGACCTAAAGAGTTGGACGATAGGGAATTTTATGCTTAACGCATAGAAGAAAAAGCCAAATGAAGGCACGATTCGGTGATGAGAGTATACTAGCGTTCTTTAAAATTAAGTGAGATCCGATACTATGAAAAGAGTTGAAATATTTAAAACGAATGTCAATAAATATAGAGAAGCACAACAAATCGTTGTGACGCTTCTACAGCTGTTCTCCTCCTATAAAGTTAACTTTGATCTTGAGGACGAGGAACGGATTTTAAGGATTGAATCTTCACAATCGGATATTGAGATAAGTGGGATTGTCAAACAGATGCTCGATTGGGGCTACCAATGTGAACGTATAGAATAGCGATGAGCGTCCGCGATAGTGGAATTAGCTAGAAATGAAATGGGGCGCGGTACAGAATAATAAAAAATGTTTTTTTAAATTAATTATTAGACTTACTTTCGATTCCAGTATCTCTCCTCCAGACAAAGTTTCTATACCGAAATGAAAATGTCTATGATGGAGGTTCTTTAATAAGATCATGTTCGAAATGAAATATCGTAAAAATATCATTCTTTTTATAGCCATAATTTATAGCTGTATCTCTTTTGCACAAACCAAAGGTAATGTGCTTTCTAACTGTCAATCAGAGGTACTGCATTCTAATATTTTAAACGAAAAGCGGACGATCAATATCTTTCTTCCTAATAATTATCAGGCCAACGATACGGTAACTTACCCTGTTATCTATGTCTTGGATGGCGGTATGGAAGAAGACTTTTTTCATATTGCGGGAATTGTTCGTTTTGATACCCAACCTTGGATTGCGAGATTCCCCAATAGCATTGTTGTCGGAATCGAGGGAAATATCCGAAAACGTGATTTTACTTTCGCTGTTCCAAACGTTGATTTCCTAGAGAAAGAAGGTTTTCAAAAAAGCAGTTTTCCTACCTATGGCGGATCCGAAAAATACATGGCTTTTCTAAAAGATGAATTACTGCCCCATATCAGTAAAAATTATAGGGTAAACAAGGAACGGACAGTTATTGGAGAGTCGCTAGCTGGGCTTTTCTCAGCTGAAATACTACTTAAACAACCTGATCTCTTTGATAATTATATTATTGTCAGTCCGAGTCTGTGGTGGGGACAGCAGGAGCTATTGAAAAATACCGAAAAGCTACTGGAGGCTAATTTGAGAAAAAAAGTGCGTGTATATCTGGGAGTACCCAATAGGGATGAAGATATTAGAATGTACCAGGATGCTGAAGCGTTTTATAAAGTTATAGGTAACAATAAGAAGATGGATGTTATTTTTGATTATATGCCTGAAGAATTACATTCAACAGTTATCCATCAAGCTGTGTATAACGCATTCAAGAGATTATATCCAAAAACAGCCTATTCTAAGTAGTTTACTTATATGATTTTTCGAGTTCTTTGACCAAGCTTTTAGGCATGCTATCTAACATTCCATTCGTCTCTCAGTATTGACATGATTAATTTGTCATGGAATTTATTGTCTCTATAACATGCTTGACGCATTCTTCCTTCAATTTTGAAACCAGCATTCTTATATGCCTTGATGGCAGCATAATTTGGTTCCGATACAGTAAGCATAATACGATTGAGATTTAATTCTTCAAATCCAGCGTCAACAATCAGTTTGGTTACCTGCGTGCCAAATCCCTTTCCCCATTGATTGCGATCCCCTATAAAGATAAAATACTCGCCAAGTTTGTTTGTGATAGAGATGTTGCAAATCCCAGCATAACCAATAGGAATATCTGAATTGGAAAGGAAAATCCCTCTATTGTAATTTTTTGAATCATTGATGACTGATATATACCATTCATCGATATTTTCCTTTGTATTTAACGATTGAAATAACGAAAGTGAATATTTAATTGCCTCTGGATCATTGAGCCATGTATAAAATGGTGTGACATTTTGGATTGATAGAGGTTTTAGAAATATCGATATGTCCATTTATTTGAGCGCCTTTTCTTATTTTAAATAATTGAATTGGGAATTTGTTTTATTGCTTTTCTTGCCATTTGTGGGGCGTAACTTTAGTTAGGTTCCAAAGGTTTAACGCTTCATACTCCATCTCTAGTTCTAAACCTAAAATAAGCAGTTCGATTTTTTCAATTGAAATTGCTGTCCACTTGCTTAAAAATAATAAAATATTTTATCTTATTTAGTTTAAGGAATTGAACAAACTTAACTTGATGAGCTGTTTTGCCTCCTGTTATTTTTCTGTAGTTTCCACATATACATGATAATTAAGGTCAATAACATGGAAAAAATAAAATAACGCCAAGCTAATCCATTCTGTGTGGTTACTTTGCCACTAATGGCCACAATAAAGTTGGACAGTGATGTCACAATGTAAACCATTCCACCCATGAGACCGCCTGCGGTGCCTGCATGCTTTGGGAAAAATAACATGCTGTTGGTAAAAAAGCTCGTAAATAAAACGCCTGAAATTATATGAATAAAAAATGCAAAGCCGACCATGATATATAGGTTTTGCTGGAACATACTCACCACGATTAAAGCGACAATAAGTGAAGCCTGGAATAGAGCAGGAACGATGACCCGTGGGACGAAATCAAGATGCATCCGCTTTTTTGTAATAAACCCGCCAATCATCCACGAAAAGCCTAGTATCAATGTACAGTAACCAATTGTGACGGATGAAAAATGAAATGTATTTTCAATAATAAATGGCCCCGTCATATTGAATAGCATCACAATGGAGTAACTAAAACCAAGCACCAGGATACCTAGTATAAAAAGCTTATTTTGAAGCATCATTTTATATAGGTTGAGATTGTCCCTTAGGTTAATCTTTTTCTTTTCGGCAATACTTTCCCCACTGTACAACACTTCAAATAATAATAAGGCGGCAGCGTAGAAAGCAAGGAAATAAAAATTAGCCTGCCAATCGAATAGTTTTTCAAGATAACCTCCTAAAAAAGGCGCTAGTATTGGGCCACATGACCAGACGATGGTAAAATAGCTTAGGTAATTTTTTAACCGATCACCTGCATATAGATCGACAAAAAGTGCACGTGTAGCCACCACCAAAATGGATATGGCTACGCCTTGAACCACTCTTAATAAGCAAATAAGTAACACACTGTGTGTATGTGTTATCAATAAGCTGCTTAGTATCAGAAACGTTAATGCCAGAAGCTTCGGGCGATATCGGCCTATACTGTCAAGAATATTGCCTATAAATAACTGGGAAATGCCATAGCTCAATAGGTAACTGGTCAATGTTAATTGAATATCTCGTTCGTGAACAAGTAGACTTTTGGCCATTGCCGGAAACGAAGGAAGATAGATATCTGTTACAAATCCTGAAAGGGGCATGGATACAAATGCCATGAATGTTACTAACCTGATGCGTTGCGAAGATGCTTCTTTTAACATTTTTACTCTTTTTTGTTAAACAAAACTAGAGACTTTTTGGCTAATACCGATGCTATCTGACAAAGTAAAAATTACGAAAATCAAATATCATTTGTTTTTCTGTCTAAACTTGAGCGGAGATGTCTCTGCATTTTTCTTAAAGAAGTTGTTGAAATGAGCTGGTTCATCAAACCCAAGGGTATAACCGATCTCAGCGACATTCCAATCTGTATAGATCAATAGATTTTTGGCCTCCTCATAGATTTTTTGTTTGATAATCTGCGTAGTGGTCTGATTGGTGACCGATTTGACAGAGGCATTGAGATGATTGACATGCACATTGAGCTTTGCCGCAAAATCGGCTGCGGTATGTAATGCAAGCGGGTAAGCGGGAGAATCCAATGGAAATTGTTTGTGCAGTAATTCATCAAACAAACGATACATCCGGACGCTGCCCGATTGATCTTGCAACTCTACATCTTCCATTCTCCACTCTAAGGCTAGATGAAGGATTGCTGCCAAATTGCTTTTGATGGCACTACAGCGAAGAGGGTAACTGGAGTTATTCAACCGGAACATATTATCGAAAAATGTTGTAATCAAATGCAGCTGTTCTACATCTAAAAAGATAATGGGCTTACTCCATTCTTTGAATAGGGAGGTCTTTTTAAATGGTTCAAATGTCTGGCTTCCGGAAAAGAATTCTTGATTAAAAAGGCAAAAGTATCCTTCTTGTTTGTTCGTGTCACATACCCATGTATAGGGAATATTTAATGCGGGTAAAAATAGGGCAGGCCGATCGATATATAATTCATGTTGACCGTATTTGAACCATCCTTTCCCTAAAATGAGACTGATTTTATAAAAATCGCGTCTGTTGTAGGGTGTTTTAAAATCACAATATTTGCGTGGCGAAATATTGAAATGTGATTTTCCGAGTTCAACATCTAGTATATCTCCACTATTTGTATGGAGATGGCTCAATCGTTTATAGTAATCCTGTAAAGTTTCCAGTGTTTCGCTCATGATTATGCAAAGTTACAAAAATCAAATGTAATCCTAGCTCTTTACAATAGAGCAATCTAGTATAAAATTAGGATCAGTCTGTTACACCGTTCATATTTTTTGTCTTAACCAAGATCTGAGCCAGATTTTGTATTAAATTTTACTTTCAAAATAGTATGTACCGGAACCAATTTCTTTGGTTAAGTCAGGCAAGATTACTTTGGCTTTGCTGTTTGCCGGTATGCTGACCTCAAGTTTCAATAGTCCATTTTCAAGTTTCCATGCTGATTTTACCGTGCCATAAACGGTTTCTACTTCCGCAGACGCACTTGTTATTTTTCCATTGGGTTTGGGAGCAATGACAACAGCTTTATAACCCGGATTGTCAGCGACCGAATTGATTCCGGCAATCGTTCTGTACATCCAATCCCCAATTGCCCCATATGCATAGTGGTTATAGGAGTTCATATCTGGGGTTTGAAAAGATCCATCAGGTTTAATTCCGTCCCACCGTTCCCATATTGTTGTTGCGCCCATTTTTACGGGATAAAGCCAAGAAGGATAGCTTTCCTGCATTAAAAGGTCGTAAGCGACATCATTGTGACCAAACCTGGTCAACACATGACATAAATATGGTGTACCCAAGAATCCGGTTGTGAGGTGATTTCCATAGTCCCGGATATTGGCTACAAGACGATCCGCACAGGCTGCTCTGAGTTGTTCAGGTAGCATATCAAATTGTAGTGCGAGTACATAGGCTGTTTGTGTTCCTGAAACTAACCTACCCGTTGGGGTCATGTATTCCCTTACAAAAGCGGATTTAATGTTTGTTAGGAGGGTACTGTATTTAGCTACGTCTTCCTGTTTACCCAATACATTTGCTGCATTGATCAATAGTTGGGTCGAATGTGCATAAAAAGTCTGTGCAATCAAATACTTGTCCGTTACCGCAGCTCTTCCATCGTTATCATCATTAGGACGATAAAAAAGCCAATCTCCAAAGTGGAAACCTGAATTCCATAGGTTGTTTTTGGCGGTAGATGAGATATAATCTACCCATTTTCGCATACTCTCATATTGATTTTCCAAGAACTGTCGATCGCCATACGCCACATACATATCCCATGGGATAATGGTCGCTACATCTGCCCAGCCGGCAGATGCGCCATCATTTGCTCCCAGTACATTGGGGATTACGTGGGGGATTGCACCATTAGGGAGTTGGTCCGCTTTTACATCCTTTAGCCATTTGGTGAAAAATCCTGACACATCCATATTATAGGCCGCTGTATTGGCAAAAGCTTGCGCATCACCAGTCCATCCTAGGCGCTCATCGCGTTGTGGACAATCTGTTGGCACATCCAAAAAATTTCCTTTTTGTCCCCATTGAATGTTGTGCTGTAACTGGTTCAATAATGCATTTGAGGTTACGAATTTGCCTGTGGTCTCCATTGCTGAGTATAAGGCAACAGCTGTAACGTTTTCCGGTGTCAATTCACCAGGGTAGCCTTCGATCTTCACATACCTGAAACCCTGAAATGTAAAATGAGGTTCAAAGATCTGTGCTGTGTTTTCCTTTAAAATATAGATATCCTGTGCCTTTGCAGACCTAAGGTTTGTTGTATAAAAATTGCCTTCTTTTGTAAGCACTTCAGCATGGCTCAAGGTGATCTTGGTTCCGGCTGCACCTTTCGCTTTGAGCATGACCCAACCTACTAGATTTTGTCCAAAATCTACAACTGTTTCACCTGCTGGTGTTTTGAAAACCTTAAGGGCTTTAAACTGTTCATGTTTCTTAACTGGTGGACCGGCCATCGCAACAAGTTTTTCCGGCCCTTTCTCCATGATGCCAACGTTATTCCATTTATTGTCCTCTTTAAAGCCGATATTATCCCAGCCGGCTATTTCCATCCTGGCATCATAAATTTCGCCGTCATAAATATCAGATGCCATGATCGGTCCATAAGCATATTTCCAGCTTTCATCGGAATTGATTGTTTCTGTTGTACCATCCGTATATTCCACGAGGAGTTGCAGAAGCAATCCACGCGTATCGCCATAAAAATTATGTTGATTTCCGAAGCCTATCCGTCCTTTATACCAGCCGTTTCCGAGGCTGACACCGAATACGTTGGTACCATGTTTTAGTACAGCGGTCACATCATATACTTGGTACTGTAAATGATTTTTATAACTGGTCCACCCCGGAGCAAAATAAGTATCGCTGATGCGCTGGCCATTGATACGAGCTTCGTATAGTCCTTTTGCTGTGACATAGACCATTGCAGACTTTAGTTTTTTATTTATGGAAAATTCTTTTCTAAAAATGGGGCTTCGTGCTGAGGTGTCTGTTTCTGCTACCTTGATCCATTTCGCGCTCCAGTCCATAGCGCCGATACCCATCTGAAAGAAATGGGTATCAGACCAGGCGGAGGTATTGCCATGATTGTCTTTTACCCTAACTTGCCAAAAATATCTTCTTTTTGAATGCAGTGCTGCTCCATTATATTTAATCAGTACAGATTGATCTCCGGAGACAGTAGCTTCCCAGACGAGATCTTTTCCAAGGTTTATCGAAGCTTTATTTGTACCTACTCTGATTTCATAAGACGATTGTAAAGTGTTTTTTATAGGGGAAATAATTTTCCAGCTAAATCGGGGATTAGCCGTCTCGATTGCCATAGGATTTTTAAGGTGTTCTACCTTGAGGTCGATTACGCTTAATTTTTGAGCATAGGTCATAAGTGAGAGGATGCACAGAAATCCTACTATTACAAATTTTTGAAGCAGAGTCTTTATAAATGGTTTCATATTTGACGATCGGTTTGGCCGGAAATCCGGAATGATACGCTATTATCCGTAATAAACTTGATAGATGCATCATGGGCTATCCTGCTCGCTTGGTCAGTAAATGGTGGTATATCAGTTGAAAAGAAATAGGTATCCTAAAGGAAAATACAATTTTCAGCTTGATATGGAACTTCAAATAAGGGAAGGTTCGTCGTCGGTGAAATCGGAGAACTGAGCCTTGGACTCTACTTTTGTTTTAAAACATGCTGGTGCAAAAATGGGCAATAATTATTGGCCCATTTTGAATGTTTATCAGGACAGTTGTTTTTGGTTTTTTATTCTGCTCAATAGTAATGATAGCGAGCTTATCTAACGCTTGAAGATAGCTAGAACCCCTATTTTGACTATATTTTTTTCTTAGTTGTGGCTATATCTTTGCTACTTTATTGTGTTTTTTTAATCTTCGATTTACTTATTTGATAGAATTTTTTATCATATTTTAGCCTTGTCTATTATCCTAGAATCTAGTTGGTCAATAAATTTTGCACAAGGATCGATTCTTTAGCTATCATGGTGCTATGAATCTGTAATAAAAAGGAGCTTATGAAAATGAAAAGAGGAACATTTATATCAGTGGGAATTTTTGCTATGATCATCTCTATCTGCTCGCAGGGCTGTGTTGGCAATGGTGGTTCGCGAGAGGGAAAGACCCCAAATAACATCACTTCTGGTTCTTTTCAGTTTGATTCGCTTGTTCATTATTCAACAATGATTGATCTTAATCAAATTGGAGAGTTGCAAGACAAGAAGATCCAATCCGAGCAGGATGTTTTTTTGTTGTCTGTATTAGGTGATAATCAAGTTGACACTGCTTTCCTAAAGAGACTGGAGGATGTCGACTATACCAAAACGCTGATTAATGGAAAGCATTATGGCGTTATAGATTCATTATTTTTTCGCAAAGCTAGACAAGAGGATATAGATAGTTCATGTATACATGAATTTAGAGATATCCTTGTTTTTTATAAGAATAAAAAATGTATTGGACTTGCCAAAATTTGCTTTGATTGCAAAGCAATGGTTCCATGGGACCGAGGTGTCCAGTTCAAAGGTTTTGGTGATTGGTCAGATTATGATAAATTACATCCAATATTACGAGAAAAATAAGATCTACGACTTCATCTATCAAGGTTTGGACATTAGTACATTTTCCAGGTCAGCTAGATCTGCAATGCCTTTTTTTATGATAATATCTTTTCCGAACCTAGGTTGATAATAAGAAAAAACGACAGCCTTATTTTCTTTAATTTTTAGTGTCCCCTCCTGAAAGTATTCACCCTTAATTTTTACCCAAACCTCTAGAATGGTTTGATGGCAAAAACGTACATCTTCTAAGAGTTCTTGATGTGATTTAGGATTTATCTTGATATAAAATCGAGCATCATTGATGTTGAGTTCTTCCGTAAAATCAGTCTGTAATTTGAGGAATGGATGACTCATTGACAATGGTTTTCCGAGTAAGCTCTGTTCAGCTTTTTCCCACCAGAAGCCTTTAGCGATAACCTCTACAAATTCGTCATGAAAGAAAAAGTAATAATGTGTATAGTCGGTCAACATTTCTTCCACTGAATTGCCCCATTCATACGATTGGCCATAGTGTTTTTTTTCATATTGATATCTTTCCATCAGCCATCTTGAGTTTTCAACCCGGTACACCCAGGTGCCTACCTCAAAATCTTCCCAATTTTCTCTGGGATCGTGATAAGGTGGAATTTCCCCACGGCAGATTCTGATTCCATCCATTTTTTGTATGGTGATTCTACCAAACTGTTCATCCTCCGTTTCAAAGCAGATGGAGGTTCCATTTTCATCGTATAGGACGGTGGGACTCAGTACTAGATCTGCAACGATGGGAACTTTAATTACTTGTATAAAGGGAATATGCTCTGTCATATATGTTTTGTTCTCAGATTTCTGAAAAGCGTTTTAAATTTCACCTCCCTATTTCCTTCATTCACCGAGTTTTTATACCCGTTGACCTAAAGACCATAGGCGGAGCAGCTATCGTACTATAATTTTGAATCAACAAATAAGAACAATAAACCACCGAGAGTATAAAGCTTCATCACTAATAATGGATGAATTATTTAGATGAAAAGCTAATATAATAAAATAAGAATATTATGAAAACATTCGTAAAAACATTCGTGGCAGCAGCGTTGATCGCAATAAGTACTTTCGCTATGGCCGCAGATAAACCATCTTCAACTTCAGAGAAAGCTGTAGTTAATCTATTCACTGCAGATATCGCCCTTAGTCATTATGTTGCGGTTATCACCGAGGGAGAGTCGGCCGGAGTAGATCAATTATTTGCTGCAGATTTCTGCCAAAAAATCCAATCAGGAAACGCAGCGACAAATAACCGTAGGGAAGTCATCAAATTTTTGAAAAAACAAAAAGGGGAGAAGCTCAACTGCAAGGTAAATACCCAGATCATCGAAGAATCGTCAGATTATATGGTCGCAAAGGTAACAATGCAATTTGCGGATTTCACCAAGACAGATCTTGTGACTTTGATCAATGAGAATGGAAACTGGAAAGTGTCCAGTTCGGTAAATGCATATAAATAGGACAAAGAATCAATAACTAATGGTGAGTCAAGTTAGCTCATAGCCTGACTATTAGTGAATCATAAGTTTATAAGTTTAGTTTAGTAGCCACGTCGTGAGATGTGGCTTTTTTGTGTTCAGCTACTCCTAATCGCAGACACGGACTTTATAAAGTTTCAGGGTCGGTATATATACCTTCTGATTTGGGTTGGTCGCATAGATATTATATGTCCACCAACTTTCTTCTGCTTTTGTGTATACCAGACGGTTTGTTTTTGCATTCCAGTTTATGGATTTTATATGATGAGCATCAGCTAAGGGTGAGAATGGATCGAATTTTCGTTCTTTTATAGAAAAAATAACTACGCCATTTGTAAACGAAACCAGTAGACGATTGTCATCTATCCGAGAGAGATCATGCCCGCCTTGTCCGGGAATTTTTATTGTATTGACGAGCGTTAAGCTTTTTTTAGCATCAGTTAATTTATACGTTCGCAGATCGTCATAGCCAAGCACAAATAATTGCTGTAATCTGTTGTTCCAGACTACACCATGCCCCGAATAAAGTGTGTCCTTGTAGATCGGTTTCTCCGGTTGGTCTAATTGATAAAGCTCCAGAGAGTTACCTTTTGGATGAGTTGAGTTTGCCACAGCTACAAGTTTTCCGGGCAATATGTCCGCTGAATGGGCCATGGGTGTCTTCGCGTAAAACTCAATTTTTTTATCGGCGATATTCAATAAGCAGGTTGCACCAGTCGATGATGTAATCAGGATTTTTTTATTTGAAAACACGGGCTTGCATTCATCTATTGACTTGAAATAGTTGCTATATTCCTTCGGTATTTGATTGGCGCTTTCTCCGAATTGCCATTTCCAGACAATGGCTGAGCTATCGGAACCAATTGCGGGATTGATAATAAGCACTTTGTCATCTCCACAGGCAACCCAATACCCCTTTTGGATCTGCGTCAATTGTTGGCCATTGCCTAGAAAAGGTATTGCTAAGATGATCCACAGTACCAATGTGTCAATTATTCTACCAGGTTTCATTCCTTGTTCGGTTTTAATTTCGTATTTAAAGTTAATTAGATAAGTTGTTTGAAAACGAATATGATAACAAAAATAATTAGCTTTACTTATGATCATTGATGTCTTACAAATGAAAGAGATTTATTTTTCGTGCCTCAAACCATATATTGAGGATATCGTCCTGTTGGAATCCTGCTGGAATGAGGTAATCGTATCATATTCCGATCAACGAAGGGCATATCATACCTTGGTACATTTGCAGCATTTTAGCAATCAATTAGATCTTTGCAAAAATAAATTGTCAGATTATTCCACAGCCTATCTAGCTATGATTTATCATGACATCGTCTACTTTATGATGGATGGTACTAATGAAGAAAAGAGTGCACTTGTGGCTGTGAATCACCTAAATAGACTACAATATCCATCCGATTTGATCAGTGTATGTAGCGAGATGATCTTAGCAACAAAGACACATGCGGGCAATAGTTCGTCTGATATCAATTACTTTATAGATGCCGATATGTCAATACTAGGGGCTGACAGTGGATCTTATGCTCAATATGCCGTCGGCATCCGCAAAGAATATGGAGATTCTATTTATTTTGACCAAGGTAGAAAACAAGTTCTGCAGAGTTTTCTGAATATGGAAAGGATCTTTAAAACAGATTTGTTTTTCGATAGGTATGAAAAACAAGCCCGTTTAAATATTCAACTGGAGATTGACAACTTAGGTTGAATTTCCTGTTACTGCCTTATCCTCCTATTTCCGCCTTTCATTGAGTTTTCTTCATCCGTTTGCTAAGGTGAGCAGGTTAGAGAGGTATTCTTTTTTAGTAACTATCGTGAGCAAAATGAAAGTAGCTTTTGTCCATTGGCAGGTTTGTTTTGTTAGATTTTAATCTTAAATTGCTTTTAGAATAGAATTACTAATCAAGTGGTCTTTGCAGATTAGCAAATGACACCATCAATAATCTAAACATATTTATCAGCAATGGATAATCACAATCATCCCAATTTAATATTAATACACCGTTTTTTTGAAGCTTATGCAAATAACAATGTCGATGACCTAGCGGATGTCTTCCATAGTGATGTTAAATGGCATATTCCTGGCGCACATCCTTTGAGCGGAACTAAAGTGGGCGTATCCGGAATTCTCGACTATCTAACTAAATTGGGAAAGTATAATTTTCAAGCCGAAGGAATAGTAATGGGTGTTAGTGATGATCATGTTATAGACTGTCATCGTAATTGGAGTAATGACGAAGATGGTGAAAGCCTAAATAATATGTCATGTTTACTTTGGAAAATCGAGGAAAATAAGATCAAAGAAGTCTTTAATTTTCCACAAGATCAGCATGTCGTGGATGCTTACTTTAATAGCAAATTCAACGGACAATAACAGTACGCAACTTTACAATATAAAAAATCAGTTATATGACTTAAATCATATAACTGATTTTTTAGCAGTATAAGCTTCGGCTTTTCAATAATGAATTTATCTATGTAAGAGCAAATTGTTCAATCCAGTTTTTAGTGCTCATTGCCTTTGTAAATCCACATAGGTTCAGTTTCTCCAGCTCTTTCAAAACCATTCTTTTTGTAGAAATTTACAGCTTTTCCGTCTGCTGTAAGCATCTGCATATGGAAATGGCCATAAATATCCTGCATTTTTTCAAGAATAAGCTGGCCTACTCCTTGTCCCTGATAGTCAGGAAGGACTAATAGATGTGGGTAATAAACAACGAGGTGTCCATCTGAAATTGCATTTCCTAGGCCTATCAATCTATCTTCTTTCCATGCGGAGATTAATGTATGTGAATTGATCAGTGCCCGATATAGTTCGTGCGGTTTGTCAGCCGCACTCCATCCATTGGCCCTGTATAAGGTTAAAATATCATCAATATTGATGTTTCGGGTATCTGAAATTGTTATGTTCATTCGTTAAACTCAGTCTTTGTATTTATATTTTGGCATCCCATGTCACTTTTACAGCTGATAAATGGGGGAGTTCGAGGCGTTGATCAGTGGTTGGAATGAATCCATTTTTTATATAAAATCCAAGTGGTGAGTGGTAAAAAGTTCCGTCTGTTTTTATTCCAAGATCATGATCTATGACCCATCCATTAAGCCGTTGTTCATTTTCTTTTAATTTATTCATTAATTCAGTTCCCAGACCTTTTCCATGTACGATTCTAGACAGTATAATCACAAACCAGCGCTCATTTCCGCGATCAAATTTGGTCGCCCAGCCAATAAGATAATTGTCGCTTCTGATAAGTATATGGTCTGGATACAATAGACTTTTTGTATACGCTTCGAAATCTGCTGTGGAAGTATAGGATAAATTAGCCGGATACTCTTGATTCCACAAATTCATGATAGCTATTATATCTTCTTTGCTTAGTATCGTCGAATCCAGAACTGTTAATGCTTTATCCATATATAGACAATTTATCAACAATATTTTGATTTTTGAAATATTGGTTCGAAAAGTTTGTCCTGTCGCCGATTTACCTCCCCATTTCCGCCATTCACCGAGTTTTCCTGTCCATTAGTCTAAAGCCCGTAGGTGAGGGGCGTATTGTGTTGTAGTTTTGAATCAACAAATAAGAACAACAGAACTAACACAATAGAATAAAGACATTATGAAAACACTAGTAAAAACATTCGCAGCAGTCGCTTTAATTGCATTATCTACTTTCGCTATGGCAACGGAAAAAATAGTCGGAAAAACAGAGAAAGCATCAGTTAATCTTTCCACAGCAGGCTTAGCCCTTGACCATTATGTTGCGGTGAAAACAAAGGGCGAATCAGCAGGAATTGAACAATTGTTTACGGAGGATTTCAGCCAAAATGTTCAATCTTCACAGGCAGCAACCAATAGCCGTAATGCTGTGGTCGATTTTTTCAAAAAACAAAAAGGAGAAAAGTTGAATTGTAACGTGAGCGCCCGGATCATCGAAAAATCAGCAGACTATATGATCGCAAAAGTAACCATGAAATTTGAAAATTTTACCATGACGGATCTTGTTACTTTGGTTCGCGAAGGCGACAGCTGGAAAGTATCCAAATCTATTAACTCGTATAAATAAGCAGGTCGTTTAAAATAAATATATATGTTGGAGAGCCACATCGCGAGATGTGGCTTTTTAGTCGACCTATATGCTCCATACGATATCCATTTTCTTGCTTAACATATTTATATAAGTTTATATTCCTACACAATTATCCAAATTAAAAAATGAAGATTTTAATGGTATTGCTTGTCTTGCTTTCGTTTCAGAAATCAGTTGCTCAATCCTATGAACAATTGATGGATCTGGCTGGTACACAAATTAAATTGGAAAAATACAAAGACGCTCTTCTGACTTTTCAAAAAGCCTTTAAAAAGCAAGATGATAAAGGAAAATATGATTATGCAAATGCGCTGCTGATTGCACTTCGCTGTGGTAAAACCGACTTGGCTATTGAATGGTTAAATGAAGGGGTTAAATTAGGCTTGGGCGATAACGAACAAGAGCTGTCCTATTTTAAAAATGATTCCCTATTTAAATCAATAATACATGACCTCACATACAAAAAAATCTTAGCGAAGATGGAAGCCCAGATTCAGCAAAAATATAAGCTAGACAAAATTTGGCAAGATGAAATTCTATCGAATGCGATCTCAGGTAAACAAGCTTCCTATCAAAATGCACGACAAGGTTTTGCGTTGTATCATATTAATCAAGGTGAACTTGAAATTCCATATCTTGTATTTGTTCCCAGGGGTTATCAGTGCGATACGCCAACAAGGACGCTTTTTTTCCTACATGGAGGGGTGAGTGCTCAAGAAGCATCGTTCACAGTAGACCCTCAGACACGGTTTGAACCTATATTTACAATTGCTGATAGCACCAATTCGATTGTTATATATCCCTTTCAAAAGGGAAATCCTGGATGGAAGAATTACGACAATTGCTCTGCAATTATTGCGACGATATTGGCTGAGGTTAAGCTCCGTTATTATATTAACACAAATACAATGTATTTGGGGGGATTATCAATGGGGGGAAATGTCAGTTATCGGTTTGCTCAGGAACAAAATACCCCGTTTCGAGCATTTTATACCATTTCAGCACGGCCGAAGATTGGTGATTTTGAATCCGAAAACGGAATTCCAGAACTCACACATCCTATCTACTCAATACATGCCAAAGACGATAGTCTTTATACCTATGACGACCTCATGAAAGTGTACCAACAAGTAGAGAAACAGACTAAAAATTGGGTGTTAAAATCCGTGGAAAGTGGAGGACATGGGTTTTTATATTTACCAACAGGTGAAAAATCAACTTTGGAATTTTTTAGGGTGATGTTCAATAAAGAAGAGGAATAATTACTCTTCTTGCCAGCATCAATTTTTTTATGACACTTAAATTTTTCTTTATGAACTTTCTAATGTACCGGTGAGTAACCGCACTCAATTAAATCATATTGATTTCGTATTAATTTGGCTTGTTATTGAATGCTAATTTAGCAAACAGTATTTTTAATTCGCTATTAATGTTCCGCGTTGACTCAAAATTTTTTGGTTATCTTTTTCTACATCCAGGGTAATATCAGGCGCATTTTTTTCGGCAATAATATTCCGATATATTTTGTAAGTATAGTTTCTGTTTGTGAATGTAATGACGTGATTCCCTCCGCTTCCGCCAAACTCCAATTCGCCATTATTAATTATAATATCAGGTTGCGCGTTTTCTTTGTTGCCAATCTTCCAAGAAGCATATCTGTACTTTCCGTTAGCAAGTTCATCTACTCTAATCAGATATTTTTCAGTTCTTATTGTATATACTGGATTTTTAAATAGTTTTAAAGAACTGTGTACGTAATCTTTTTGTTGTTGGATCAGTGTTTGTTTTAATTTTTTTTCAAAAGGGCTCTGATAGTTTATGGCGGTTATTTTCCCTTCATCACTATCTATCCATACAGCGCCGTTATCGAGCATGATTCCCCGCCACCCAACTTCCGACCATTGTTCAGTTTTTGAACCTGCAATCAGATTGAGGAGCCTCTGATCAAAAATCTCGTGAGACCGTTGCTTAAATTCTTTTGGATTTTTAATAGCTGGAATCGGGTTTTCTCGCTTCAAAGGGTAATTTATAATGGCTGAAATAGCGTCGAAGTTCTTTTGTTTGAAGAGTGAGATTATATTATTGATCTTGGCTTTTTTTGAAGCGTTAATTTCGATATCCTGTGCCTGGCCAAAGCCATAAGTCAGTAACATTACAATTAAAAAGCTAAATTTCATCTGTTGTTTTATTATGCTTTATGTATCACCTTTGAAATTACTAAATTATATTATTCATGATCAATTGAGTTTTCTTTCTGTATTTTATTTATTCCATAAATAATAATGTCTGAATTATCCTCATCAATTTTACCCACTACCAATTTAAAGCCGACTCGCTCCAAGAGTTTTTTGGACGCTATATTTTCGCGATGCGTATATGCTTCAATATATTCAAATCCTGCTTCATTGAAAGCATAATCTAGTATTGCCTTTACGGCTTCACTCATTAATCCTTTCCCTTGAAATTGAGGAAGCAACTCGTAGCCTATCACCGCATAATTTGTACTTCGGTCGATATTCCATAAGGTTATCGTTCCAATAAATTCACTGGGAGCTATGGTATTGATCGTGAAGTAAAAATTATTTTTTCTGACTAGCTCTATAAACTGCCTGATCTCTTCGAGATTTTTATTGACATCCCGCTCAATATATTTGGCAACTTGTGGATTGGTCCTAAGATAATACATGTTTTGGAGGTCGGACAGTTCGACAGGTTTCAATACTAGTTTGTCTGTTGAAATTTTAGTTCCCATAGCAAATCTGTTTATAATGAAATGACTCAATTTATGAATAAAAATTGTCATTTTATTAGTCAGTGGAGCATCTATTTTCCGCGTTCGATTTCAGCTTTGGTCAACAGCTGTAAGTACACTAAAAAGACTGCTTTTCCCATATTGTCAAAAAATTATAAGAGAAAAAGAATACTAGATTTCTGAAGTTGTTAAGCCATATTTCTCTTTGAATGATGAATAAAAATGACTTAGGTTTTCAAAACCAAGATCCAGATAGAAGGTTGTTGGTTTTTGCCGTTTGTGTTTGATCAAATAATACGCTTCTTCCAGACGTTTATTCTTGAGCCACAATTTGGGACTACAATTAAAGATCTGAGCAAAGTCACGCTTGAAAGAAGATATACTGCGTCCCGTAAGTTTAGCGAATGATTCTATCGGAACATTAAACATATAGTTGTTGTTCATAAATTCTTCCAAATCGATTTTATAGGTTTTAATGAAATCGAACAAAATATATTTTAAATCAGGGTTACTATCAAGCAAGAGCTCGATAGCCTCCCTGACTTTTATATCGGCAAGTCTAGGTGTTGCCTGTTTCGTTTTATTTATATAAGGAGCAAGCGAAATAAAATAACTGGTGAGGAACTCATTGGGCTCAAAAAATAATTTCTGCTTTCCTCGATATTGTGTATCTATCACAATTTTATTTTCAAAAGCGTAACGCTGCAAAGTTTCTTTGTCCAATGTTATCGCAATGAAATTATATTTTCCAGATTTTGAAGGATATTTTATGGTACGGATAAGCTGATTTTTTTTGACCAGAACGACCATGTTTTCATGGATAACTGTAAATCCCTGATCATGAAAAGCATGTGTTTCACCGCAGAGCTGAAATCCTAAAAAATGATCCGGATAAAATTCCTCGGATCCCCTATGTTTTTCAAATGCACAGGAATACACCAGCCTATCAAATATGATCTCGTGGGTTGCAGTCATGATACAAATATCATTAAATTAAAGGATTATCTGACTACCCGCGCTTGCAATTTCTTTATCCTGCTCAGGAGTACCTCCGGAGCAGCCAATTGCTCCAATAATGTTGTCTTTCGCATCTTTAATGACTATTCCTCCAGGTATTGTCAATAAACCATCATTGGAGTTGATCATGCCATAGGAATGGATATCAGCGCCAGCGATAATACTACCCATAGTGTCACTGTCTACACCAAACATGACCGCAGTTTTTGCTTTTTTTATTGCGAAGTCTATGACACCAAAGACACTGTCAAGTCTTGCTAAAGCCATTAAATGTCCGCCATTGTCTACTACTGCTATGCAGACAGAAATACCTATTTCGTTCGCTTTCACAATAGAAGCATTCAATAGTTGGGTTGCTTGATTATAATTTATATTCATCATATTGGTCCATTATTTTATGAAAAGAGCACAGCAAGGTAGCTGTGCCCATAGGATATTGTTTATTTAACTAACTTTTTGCAGTCCAGGCTTCGACCTGCAGCTGTTTTACAAAATCTTCGGTTTCCTTAGGATAAACATTTCTAAAATTAGAATTTTCGTCCAGCGCTACATCTACAATGCAATCTGCCATGCCTTGTGGATCCAATTGATTATTCAACGATTCAGCGATGCCATCAAATACAGCATGCGGTGTGAAATTGACTTCAGAATCATACCAGCGGAATATACTATCCACACCACGGTCATTGAATCCTGTACCATATACACCGGGATTACATGTGGCGATCTTAATGTTAAAGTCTGCTAGTTCAGTTTTTAATCCTTCTGCAATCGCTTCCATCGCGTGTTTTGAAGCGCAATAAGCCGCCACATAGGGCACTGTCCAAAGGCCACCCATTGAAGTTGTGAACACAATCTTGCCCGGCTTTTTCTGGGCAATAAATTTTTTGATAAATCCTTGTGCGAGCTCAAGACCTCCAAATACATTGACATCAAACATAGCACGGATTAAGTCCATTGGCTGTTCAGCAATTGGTCCACCTTCCATGATGCCAGCATTGCTGATCAGGATATCAATATCATATTTCTTGTGAATATAAGCTAGATCCCGAGGGTCGGTCACGTCTAATTTGTCAACAATAAGCTTGATTCCTTTTTCGGTGGCCTCACGTATTAAGTCGCTTACCTGTGGATAAACCTGTGCGGTTGCAATTACTTTGTAACCTTTGCTTGCCAGATCAAATGCAGCAATTTTTCCAAAACCGCTTGCGGCTCCTGTTATTAATATTGTTTTACTCATTTTTTTAATCTAAATGGTTTAGGCTAAATTACCTGAGTTTGCATGTTGAAAGTGTTTCTGTATGGTTCAATTTTATATTGTTAAATGGTTCAATCTTCTAATGCGAAAACGTATAGCTGTGAAGACGCGGCTAAATTCGGAGCGATCCTGAGATCCGGCTTTTTCTGTTTTTCGAGGGAGCAGGTAAGAGATTCTTTTCCAAATAATACTTATTTCATAGTTATATTATTCGTATTTGAAACAGACTTTATTCGCTTTTATCCGAACGAGGTCCGAGTAAAGGTCTTATGAAATCGCTAGATTATAGGAGCCAATTCATGCTTTGTTTCCTCGTTATTTTAAGACAAAGGACAATTTGCAAATTCCACGGGGAGGCAATTGCTGCGGCCTGCTCATTTTTTAATTTTCTTCTGAAATAAGCAAAACCGTTTTAGTTTTTTTATATTTGTTTTATTCAATCTTATGGATGTATCCGATAGCTAAGCTATCGATGTGTTGGAGTTTCAATTTTTCAGAATGCCAGCGCTCGTTTATTATCCGATTTTATGGTGATAATAAATGTATTGAATGAACCTAAGATGGATAGAGGATAACCAAATACGATAAAGCTATAGCATTTTTACTTTTCAACGAAGGGGATAGTTCTTGCTATTTTGTCATCACTATGAGAGAAAGGTCCAAGATTTGGTGACCCATTTTTTATATTTTCACCAGAGTGACAATGTATAAACCGAGATATGATCATATTGAAGAGAAGGAAAACCTGTTGGCCCTGCGTTCGGGCTGCCAAACAGCTTTTCGTCAAATTTATACCCTCTACAGTGGCCGAATCTATCTCAACATTCGTAAAATGGTGAAGTCCGAACAGGATGCTGCCGAGCTCTTACAGGAAGTTTTTATAAAAGTATGGGATAAGCGTGAGCTAATTGATCCCGAACAGTCTTTTCGATCCTATCTGTTTCAGATTGCTAAATACACCGTATATAACTTTATCCGTAAAAATACTCTGGAGAAACAGGTTCAAGCCTACCTTAGTCAACATAATACGCAATTGTACAGCCATGTAGAAGAACAATTAGACGAAAAACAGGACGAACAATGGCTCTCCCAGACGATTGAACAGCTTCCACCTCAACGCAGACTGATCTATAAGCTTTGTAAGATCGAAGGTAAAAGCTACGCAGAAGTAAGTACCTTATTAAGAATCTCGACTTCCACAATCAATGACCATATTGTAAAGGCTACCAAATATATCAAAGAAAGACACGGTGTTTTGGATAAATCCACGCTGCTAATAGCCTCTTTTATACTTCTTCAACATCATTGATCCCTATTATTTTCTTTAGGCTGAAAAAATATAAAATAAAATTGCAACGGGAGCAGATGATCGTTGCTTTTGAAGTGTATTAGCTAAAAAGAAGATAACCAATTGTGGAAAAAAAAATACTTCAATATACGTTAAGGCAGTATATATATGGAGAACTCAGTGAGGAAAATTCTCGCGCTTTTCTGACTTATATAAAATCGGGGGAAGACCGAATACTGCTGCAGGAACTGATCCAGGAAGTCTTGGATGATCCTGTAGATCAGGTCTTGCTTCAGGATCCCGAACTTCTGCTGGTACTGGATAACACCTGGGAGCAATTGCATCTTCAGATAAATAAACCAAAAACGAGATCATTGTGGTCCTGGAAACGTATTGCCGCTGTTGCTGCTACTGTCATTGGAATATCGTTTGCTGGTTGGTGGTTTTTTGATGGTGCTCGTAATCCCGCAAATCAACAGTCTGCACAAGAGTTGATATCGCCAGGAAAACAATCCGCGACCTTAACCCTGGCCAATGGCGATCAGATTCGCTTACAGGAGACCATGAATGGACAGATTGCAGATGAAATGGGCATCAAGATTTCTAAAAGTAATGATGGACAATTGATCTACGAAGTAGGGAAAAATGCGGGTGCTGGGTCTGGCAATCACATATTATCAACAACCAAAGGAGAAACCTATCGGATTAAGTTACCAGATGGTACACAGGTATGGCTCAATGCTGCTTCAGCCCTTAAGTATCCAATGCAGTTTGCCCACAAAGGGAAAAGGGAAGTGGAATTGGTAGGAGAAGCCTATTTTGAGGTAGCAAAGGATCCGAAACATCCCTTTATTGTCAATACATCCGGTCAACAGATCAAAGTACTGGGTACTCATTTTAATGTAAATAGCTACACTGATGAACCTGCATCGCGGACTACACTTTTGGAAGGGAGTGTCGAAGTATCTTCCAGCAACCAAAAACTGAAGTTACTTCCTGGACAACAATCTAGCCTTAACGCCAACGGAACGCTTAAATTACAGCAAGTAGATACAGCTCCAATAATTGCGTGGACCAATCACGAATTTATGTTTGATGAGGATGATATCGAAAGTGTAATGCGAAAAATAGCACGCTGGTATAATGTGGATGTAATCTATCAGGGAAAAAAAACAACAGAGAAGTTCGGCGGAGGGATATCCCGCTTTGATAACGTAAAGCAAGTCTTAAATCTGCTTGAAAATACGGGGGCAGTCCATTTCAGGATTGAAGGGAAAACCCTATATGTTCTTCCGTAATTGTTTAATAAATAATTGATTATAAATACCTAAAAAAGCAACTGATGAATAGAAATATACAAAACGAATAGTCACCACGGTGGGCTATAAGAAAGCAACCAAGATCCCGAAGGACTCGGTTGCTGTTTGGGACAATTAAATTTTAACTATCCAATCTGCATTATATTTCTGTTTTGGACGACTCGAATATACTGCAAATCAAACCTTGCAAATGTATCAAAATTATATCAGAAAAAAGGTGATAGCATATTTGCTATTCCGTAAACTATGGCTTATTATGCGATTGACGACCATAATTATCTTGGTTACTTTTATGCAGGTTAGCGCTTCGACTTTTGCACAAAAGGTAACATTGGAATACTCCAATATGAGCCTTAAAAGAATATTTAAGGACCTCAAGTCACAGACAGGGTACAATTTTCTCTATACAGAACGGCAAATGTCGGCGGCTAAACCTGTCAATATAAAAGTAAAAGACCGCATGTTGTCAGATGTGCTGGTTCAGCTTTTTGCAGATCAGCCGCTATCGTATCAGATGAACAGTAAGACAATCGTCATTCGGGACAAGCCCCGGTCTACAAGCATAAGCCCATCGGTACAGCATGCGACGGTGCCAGTTCAGGCAATGATCAAGGGACGGGTGACCAATGAGCGTGGTGAACCGCTTGCCAACGTTTCCGTTCGCGTAAAAGGAAATGAATCAGCTGGAACTTCCACTGCCGCTGATGGTAGTTTTACGATCAGTAATCTTTCTCCAAAATCCACGTTGATATTTTCCTCTGTCGGGTACGATCAGCAGCTTGTGGAGTTGGCCGCTATGCGTACAGAGGAATTGGGACAGTTACATGTGCTGATGAAAAGTAGCAATAGCCAGCTGGAAGAAGTTATCGTTATCGGATATGGTACCACGACACGGCAGCGCGTTGTCGGTGCCGTCGATCAGATCGGTGCAAAGACCTTTCAGGACCGACCGGTCGGCAACGTTACACAGGCCCTTCAGGGCGCTTCCCCAAGTTTGACCATTCAACAGAAAAGTATGGATCCAAACGATAATTCAATGAACATCAATATCCGGGGAATATCTACGGTAAATAGTAATGCCCCACTAGTAGTGATTGACGGAATTATTACCGAAGGTGGAACACTGAACAAGATCAATCCGGACGATATCGAAACAGTATCTGTACTCAAAGATGCAGGTTCCACAGCTATTTATGGCTCACGGTCAGCAAATGGTGTCATCTTGGTAACCACAAAAAGGGGACGCCAAAATCAGAAGCCCTCGGTGACAATTGGCACGCAATGGGGTGTGCAACAACCCAAAATCTTATTTTCCCCAGTCGCTGGCTATGAAAATGCGACCTTACGCAATCTTGCGCTCACCAACTCAGGAATGGATCCACAGTTTTCACCAGAAGCGATTGCTGATCTGTATGCACATCAGGATATCGAAAAATGGAATTTGCCGGAAATCATGAAAAATTCGTTTCAACAAAAATATAATATCAACGTCACGGGTGGTGGTGAAAAAAGCTCTTATTTATTTTCAGGAGGTTTTTATAATCAACCCAGCAATTTTGTTGGACAGGATTTTGGGATAAAACGCTATAATCTACGGACTAATCTCAGTACTGAGATCGGCCGTTTTAAACTGACCTCAATTTTAGCGTATACACGTAACAACAATATGAGCAATACAGCCGGAAGTGCCATCATCAATGCTTCTCGCCTCCCTTCTTATTATTATTATCGAATGCGGGCAGATAATGGAAAATATCTGGTCAATAACGCACTCACAGATCAAAATCCGCTGGCTGAACTTAATGAAGGTGGTTATATTAAAAATGATAATGATTATTTTAACATCAATCTGAATCTCGAGGCAAAACTGTTCGACGGTCTGAAGCTGCGCGGTATTTTTGGCGCAGATATCTATGCAGACCATCGTTTTATCCGAAGGATCCAAGTACCCTTGTATTCCGACCCTGAGGCATTGCTGCCACAGGTGTTCGTAAATTCAGATCGTAATACAGAAGATTTTAATGAAAAAGCTTCTTTGCTGAATTTTCAGTTATTGCTGGATTATGATAAGACCTTCGGGAGTCATCATGTTTCAGGTTTGATTGGTGCATCCAATGAGTCCTATACGCGTAGACAGAATGAACTTAAAATGAAGTTTACCGATCCAGTGCTGGGAACACCGACTACCGGAACAGTTATCGATCCCGCCAGTGCCCGTGTCACACCAAATGGAACTTTACAGAATAGTATCAACTCAATCTTCGGTCGTGCCGGGTATGACTTTGAAAGTAAGTATTTTGCCGAATTCAGCTTTCGCTACGATGGATCTTCCAAGTTTTCAAAAGCAAACCGCTGGGGATTCTTTCCTTCAGGATCACTTGGATGGCGAGCATCGGAAGAGCTTTTTATGAATTGGTATAAGGAGCATGTCGGTAGCCTCAAGGTTCGGTCCACCTATGGTGTACTGGGAAATCAGGCCGTGGATGATTATTCATATTATTTTACTTATGAATCCTATCCAAACAGCTATGGATTTAATAATAAGCCAGTAGCTGCCGCGGGATTTAATTATGCCAGTTTGGATTTGCGCTGGGAGAAAACCTATAATTTCAATGTTGGCCTTGATGCAACTTTCTTTCAGGATAAGCTGACAGCAAGCTTTGATTATTTTAAGAAGCGAACAGTAGATATTCTGATGTCACCACAGATCCCATCCGTGTTTGGGACCTCATTAAAAAACCAGAATTTGGGCGAAATGAACAATGAAGGCTGGGAGATCAACCTGACCTATCACACTAAAACAGGCGAGTTTCAGCATCAGATCAATGCCAATATAGGTGACAGTCACAATAAGATTGTCTCCATGCCAGGAGATGACCGGATTTCAACAGTAGATAATATTACCAAATTGACACGTGTCGGTCTGCCGTACAATTCCTATTATGGCTACAAAATGGCTGGACTCTTCCAGAATATTTCGGATATCGAGACCTCGGCCCTGCCAAGTGGTATCACTGCCGCGGACTTGCGCCCAGGAGATGTCAAATATGTGGATCGCAATAATGATGGAATGATCGATGCACGGGATAGATTTGTCCTGGGTAATGGTTTCCCACGATTTACATTCGGCCTGACCTATAACCTCAGTTATAAGGATTTTGATTTTAGCATGTTCTGGCAAGGTGTTGGTAAACGGGATATGATGATCCGCGGTGAACTGATTGAGCCCTTTCACCAGAATTATTCGTACGCTATTTATCAACATCAACTTGATTACTGGACGCCGACAAATATTGATGGGCAGTGGCCTCGACTTACAGCCAATGGATCTACAGCCTCAACAAACAACTTTGGGAAAGATTCTGATCTCTATCTTTTCAATGGGAAGTATGCACGTCTGAAAAATCTCCAAATAGGATATACACTACCAAAGAATGTCACATCCAAATTGGGGCTACAACGGGTACGCTTTTTTGTTAATGCCCAAAACTTACTCACATTGAGCAAAAACTCCTGGATAGACCCCGAATCTTCCGAATTTGACTCCAATATGGGAGGTTCAGCCAATAGTGCCCGCAATTATCCAACGTTGAAATATTATGGCGGCGGATTAAATATTCAATTCTAACCATTTATGTGATGAAACTATATAAATTACTTATAGGAGGCTTGAGTTTAATGGCTGTTGTTCATTTCACTTCCTGCAATAAGTTGGATACCTTGCCAACAGATAGATTTACGGATGAGAACTTTTGGGATTACCCAGAAAACGCAGAAAAAATGGTCAATATGGCTTATAATCAACTCTTCTCAGCCGACCGATTATGGAATGATGAAGCGCTAAGTGATAATATTTTTGAAGGGCGGTCAAATACCGACCAGCGCGCTATCCGCAATGGAACTGCTGACCCTACCTTGGGACGTTTTGCTTCGGAATGGTCCGATCTCTATGGCGGCATCAAGACCTGCCACGTCTATCTTGAAAATGTAGATCGTGTCCCCGGAATGGATGCTGTGCTCAAAAAACGCCGGATTGCGGAGGTACGATTTATCCGTGCATTCCTCTATTTTAGACTGGTCAATTTTTACGGCGATGTTCCTTTCTTTACCAAAGACATCTCCCTAGAGGAATCTAAAATCGTTCCAAGGACGGCCAAGGCAACCGTCATGGCATTTATCCATCAGGAATTGGATGAATGCATGGCTGATCTGCCCAGCAAAGATGTGTTGCCTGCCGATGATAAAGGTCGAATTACAAAAGGTGCGGCTTCAGCTTTTCAGGCACGGGCTTTTCTCTATGAGAGCAACTGGAACAAAGTATTGCAGTATTGTGAGAACTTGATCAAGAAACAAGGGGAATTTGGGACATATGCGCTTTTCGATAGCTATCCGGAATTGTTTACTGCAGCAAAAGAATACAATTCGGAGGTTATTCTCGATTACGGCTATGTACCACAGTTGAAAACCTGGAATAAACTCTATGATGCGGCTCCGATTTCTGCTCAGGCGCGACTGAACGGCTATGCCCCTTTGCAGAGCCTTGTTGACAACTATATCACCCTTGATGGAAATACCATAAGCGCGGATCCTAACTACAATAGTGATAATCCTTACATAAATCGAGACCCACGGATGGCGGCAACTATTGTTTTTCATGGCGGCCAATGGACTGACTTTGATGGGACAGTCCGTAAAATTTTTATCAAGCCAGGCTCCGGAGGAACAGATAAAGAGCGCTTGGACGAATATCAGGGAGCGAGCGCCAATGCTTCTGCAACTGGCTATTATGTGAAGAAATATTACGATGTGACAGCAACGGTAAAATACGATGCCGGGCTCAATATTATTATGTTCAGATATGCTGATATCTTACTGATGTATGCCGAAGCGAAAGAGGCGCTAGGGCAACTCGATGCCGCAATTTGGGATATGACAATCAAACCTATCCGCAAAAGAGCTGGCTTTGTGGCGGGCAAAGCGCTGGACTTTCCTATGACCGGTGATCTGAAAACGATCGTACGAAATGAACGAAGAAGCGAACTCGCTTTGGAGGGACTACGTTACTATGATATTGTACGTTGGAAAGCAGGTAAAACCTTTCTGGATGGACAGGTAACTGGTGCAAAATATGGTGGTAACAATAGCTATATCAAATTGGATATTAGACGATTTGACGAGAGCAGAGATTATCTATGGTCAGTGCCAAGGACACAGATTGACCTGAATAAAAACCTATTGCCCAATAATCAAGGCTATTCAAACTAAAATTTAATCGAAACAAACCGTTGCAAACGATAGCGTGGACAACGTCCGTTTTGAACTACAAAATTAAAGATAAAGACATGAAATGGTATTTTAAAGTTATAGCAATGCTCGCATTGGTTGCGAACATCGTTTCCTGCAAAAAAGACGATATGAAATACTCGGATGCGGATGTATCCGCTGTGGAGAATTTATATGCACCGACAGATGGTAAGGCCGTTAAATTATTGAGTTCGAGTTCTGCGGCTCTGTATTTTGAATGGGAATCTGCACTGGTCGCCGATGGGGGAGCTGCCCAATATGAAGTTGTTTTTGATAAGCTAAATGGCGATTTCAGCAAGCCGCTATATACCGTTACTTCCGACAATAATGGGAATTCAAATGGCGCAAATATCAGTCACAAAATATTGAATCAGGTGGCTGCCAAAGCTGGGATAGAACCCGGCGCAAGTGGTGACATCAGTTGGTCCGTGTATTCCATACGAGGCATGAAACGCGTGCTGAGTAAAGTGAAAAAAAATCTGAACATCAAAACGCTGGAAGGGTTTGCAGATATTCCGGACGAATTGTTTATCACCGGTGAAGGTGCTGAGAACGGTACAACCATTGCTCAAGCAATACCGTTTAAGCTTGTTGGTAATGGTGAATATGAGATTTTTACAAAATTGGAAGCCGGTAAAAAATATATCTTTACAGATCGTAAATCGGCAGATGGTCGTGTATTCTATTCCGAAGATCAAACCAAGATAAAAGAAGCAGAGACCGGCAGCAATACCGTTGCCAAGACTGCGGTGTATCGAATTCGAATAGATTTCAACGTTTCGACGATTACCTATTCTGAAATCAAAAGCATGGGCGTTTATTTCTCACCTTCAGGTGCGGTGGTACTGGATCTCCCTTATCAAGGCAAGGGTATCTGGTCGGCAACAGGTGTCATCAACTTTAAACAGGAAAGCTGGGGGCGCGACCAACGCTATAAGTTCCAGATGGAAACGGTCAAGGCAGGAAAGGCAGAGACTGTGCAATTGGGAACCCAGACAGGGACCGATAGCCCACCAAACAGTTCTTCAGCCCCATCGTATTACTTTGTCCGTATATTACCTAATCTTTCGCAATGGGATGACAAATGGAAATTTGTGGATGCAGTAGATGGGCGTCCGACCAAAATCTCCATGATCTTACAAGGGGACAAAGATTATACACATGCAGTAGTTCCAAATTAAAAAGAGGAAATGATGAAGAAAATAGTGATAATCTCATCCATGCTGTTTTTACTGTTTGGGTGCACAAAAGTCGAGGATACATATCTATACGACGATACGATTCGGGAATCTTGGACAGAGGTCGCTACGCAGGTGTCCGACAAAATGATCTCTGGTTTCTGGAATGAAGCTGGATATTTTAACAACGCCATCAACCAATCGGATCAGGGCTTTCAATATTGGCCCAATGCCCACGCGATGGACGTGGTTATTGATGCCTATCAACGGACGAAGGACGCTAAATACAGCGCCTATTTCAGTAAGTGGTTTGAGGGTGTCAAGGTTAAAAATGGCAACACTTACTATAATGTATTCTATGATGATATGGAGTGGAATGCCTTGACTATGCTGCGACTATACGAGACGACTAAGGAGCAAAAATATCTCGATGCGGTACTACTGTTATGGACTGATATTTTGAAAGCCTGGAATGAACAATATGCTGGCGGTGGATTGGCCTGGCGCAAGGATATGTTATACAGCAAGAATGCCTGTTCTAATGGACCTGCTAGCATTCTTGCGGCTAGACTTTATAATCTAACAAAAAATGAAAACTACCTGACCTGGGCCAAAAAAATCTATGAATGGCAGAAGGCAACCTTATATAATCCATCTTCGGGTGCTGTGTACGATAATATCAATGGAGAGACAGATGCGGTTGATGTAACCACGTTGACCTATAATCAGGGAACTTTTCTTGGTACGGCTGTGGAGCTTTTTAAGATTACCAAAGATCAGATCTATCTGGTCGATGCGCAAAAAATTAGCTATTACACCATTACCCGCTGTATAGATGTGGGGAATAATATTTTGCGCGATGAAGGTAATGGTGACGGTGCGCTGTTTAAGGGTATATTCATCCGGTATTTTGTTGAATATTTGAACCTGGAGGGAATCGATGCAGATTATCGCGCAAAGTTTGAGAAGTTTTTGGTTAACAACGGTAAAATTGCCTGGACCAAAGGAACCAGCTTACCAACGCTATTATTTGGCTCTTCCTGGTCTCAGCCGCCGATTGGTAATAGCGAAATTTCAGCCTACGCCAGTGCTGCCATGCTGTTTGAAGGGCTGGCACGCTATCAGATAAGGTCAAAATAACAGATTGGATACCTCGGAGCCATTAGATGAACATTAGTTCCTGATGGCTTCATTAAACTAATAGATGCAAATGAAACAAATAAACCAGATAACGACGACATTACTTCTGACAGGATTATGCTATTTGACGACGCAGGCGCAAGTTAAAAAAGATCAATTCTCCGAACGTGCGCAAAAGACCCTAGATGTGGTCTATAACAAATATGGGGGCGCTGAAAATAAATTATTGATCGAAAAATATCCTTTTGATGAAAATTTTAAAGCAGATTATCTGAATAATAACGAACAATCAGGGCAGCGGAAAAAATACGCTTATCTCTGGCCTTTCTCGGGCAGTTTCTCTGCCGTAAATGCATTGATGGAACTGTCAAAGGATAAAGCTAAGCATCAGAAAGTATTGGATCAAAAGGTACTGGTAGGACTCCGTGAATACAGAGATGAACAGCGTGTACCTGTAGGTTATGCCTCTTATATCAATTCCGCACCGGCATCAGACCGTTTTTACGATGACAATATATGGTTGGGTATTGATTTTACCGATAGCTATATCCAGACCAAAAAAGCTGATTACCTCAAAAATGCAAAAGAAATATGGGCTTTTGTGAAGAGTGGTGAAGATAACAAGCTTGGCGGTGGTATTTATTGGTGTGAGCAAAAAAAGGAATCTAAAAATGCCTGTTCGAATGCTCCAGCAGCTGTGTTTGCCCTAAAACTGTTTGAAGCAACCAAGGAGAAGAATTATCTAAATGAAGGTCGACGGCTATATGAATGGACAAAAGCAGGTTTGCGAGATCCAGATGACAAGCTGTATTGGGATAATATACATCTAAATGGTAAGGTAGATAAAGCCAAATATTCCTATAATTCGGGCCAGATGTTGCAGGCTGCGGCCTTGCTTTATAAACTGACGAAGGAAAAAAAGTATCTGATGGATGCACAGCAGCTGGCTGAAGCTTGTTTAAGCTATTTTTTTCAGACCAGAGACGGAATTGATTTTCCAATCTTAAAAAACAGTAATGTCTGGTTCCATGCTGTGATGATGCGGGGATATATCAGTTTGTTCGAACAGGATGGGAATAGAAAATACATGGACATTTTTGCGAAAAATCTTGATCTGGCATGGGATAAAATGCGCGATCAAGATGGGCTGTTTGATGCTGATTGGACATTGGAGAAACCTAAAAAATCCAAGTGGTTGTTGGATCAATGTGCTTTTGTGGAGATGTACGGCCGCTTAGCAAAATTCGGGTATTAGTAGTTTCTAAACAAAACAAATCATTAGGGCTGATCACAGATTGATCATAAGCTTATTTTGGGCCACATCGTGAGATGTGGCTTTTTTGTGCGTGTTAAGATTAGTTGTTATGGTTTTTATGAAAATGAAAGAATGTTATTTTATGGTTTTGATTATTAAGGTGATAGATTTTGTTTCAAGAGAATAGGAAAATATATGAATCTTAAGGGGCGGTTCAACGATATCCATTAAATTAATCAATTATGAATTCAGAGGTTTTAAAATTGAAAAGACAAGTTAGGTTATTGATAGGAGCATGCTTAGTCCTTTTTCTAGAAGTGATAATAACTGTATTTATTGTGTTAAACACTTATTGTCGTTGGCAGGGACTATATTACATGTTTTGAATTCTTTGGCAAGTTCTTTCTCTTCAGTTTTTTCATTGATTTTTACTTGGTATAAAAATCATAAGTGGCTTAAATGGTTCTTGTTCTCATAAAACACTTTTATCGTCTCACTTGCAGCTTTTGGTTACCAGATAATAAAGCTATTCTGGAATAAGTACATTACTATTTTTAGGATAAATGTTATTTTCGTATAAATGAAAGCAATATGAGTATAGCATTGGTACTAAGTAGTGGTCGGGCTGAAGAGTGGAAGTTCGAAATCAATAAACATTTACCCGAAATAAACGTTGAGATCTATCCTGAGATCGAAAATAATGATGAGGTCGAGTTTGCACTTTGTTGGAAGCCCGAGGCAGATTATTATACTCATTTTCCCAATCTAAAAGTTATCCAGTCTGGAGGAGCTGGGATAGATCATTTATTTCCTGAATCTATACCTTCACATATCCAGACCTGTAGGATTGTAGACCCCATGTTAAAAAGTGATATGTTTGAGCACGTTTTGACATGTTTGATGCATTCGATGAAGAATTTTTCGGCTTATGCCATGAGAAAAGTGAAACAACATTGGCAGCCCCTGGTATATAAATCTATTGGTCAAACCTGTGTAACGATTTTAGGATTGGGTGAAATCGGCGGTTATGTAGCTGAAAGGTTAGCCCAGTTGGGTTTCAAGGTAAACGGGTGGTCGAATTCAGCTAAAAATCTAAAAGGGGTAAACTCTTTCACGGGGATTGCGGGACTTGGCCTGGCTGTTGAGAAAACAGATTTTATTGTGAATGTTTTGCCATTGACTGATGCGACAAGAGGAATTTTAAACCATGATCTTTTCAGTTTATGTCCCAAGGGAACAGTTCTACTTAACGTCGGTAGAGGCGAACATCTTGTTGATGCAGATTTATTAGAAGCAATCGCTGAGAAGCAAATTGCTAACGCTTACCTCGATGTATTTCATCAGGAACCATTAGCCCAAGATCATCCGTTCTGGAATTGCAGTTCTGTTTTTATAACTCCACATGTTGCAAGTAGGACAAATATTAGTTCTTCGGTCTTACAGGTAGTGGATAATTATAGAAGAATGACTGAAGGACGACCTTTACTCAACGAAGTTTCTTTGGAAAAAGGTTATTAAAAGTTTGCGCTATGCTCGGAGCACTCACCGCTCCATTTTCGCTATTCACCGAGTTTTCCGTCATATTGGTCTAAAGGCCGTATGCTAAGGACCTATTGTGTTGTAGTTTTGATTCAGAATCTACAAGGAAATGATGCAACAAAATCAATATCCTTGCGACAATTAGAAAAGAAACTAAAAAACTAACAATATAAAATAAAGACATTATGAACTCATTAGTAAAAACATTCGCAGCAGCAGCCCTGATCGCAGTATCGACATTCGCTATGGCAGCTGAAGGACCAGGTTCAAAATCAGAAAAAGTAGCCGTTAACCTTTCAACAGCGGACTTCGCCCTAGAACACTATGTTGCGGTCACTACCGAAGGTCAATCAGCTGGAGTAGGTCAATTGTTTGCCGAGGACTTCAGCCAAAATGTTCAATCTTCTTCCAAAGGGATAACACATAGCCGTGAAGAAGTGGTTAACTACTTTAAAAAACAGGAGGGAAAGAAACTCGATTGTAAGGTAAGTACACAGATCCTTGAAGAATCAGCGGATTTTATGGTAGCCAAGGTTACTTTAGCTTTTGAAGAATTCACGAAGACTGATCTGGTGACTTTGGTACGTGAGGGTAACAGCTGGAAAGTGTCCAAATCTGTCAATTCTTATAAATAAGATGCCATCTAGAATAAATATATAAGTTGTAAGCCATATCAGCAGATGTGGCTTTTTTACGTCAAAAGGGCCTGATGTTAATCAGACCCTTTCTCTTAGCGTTTTTTGTACAGCAATTTTTATGTTTCCTATCGTTTCCTCTTTTTTGTTTCCTCATCCAACGTTTTTAGCGTATTGGATTTTCACTGTACTACGCCAATTTTTATGTTGGACCTTTCTTTCGAAAGGTAGCTAATAGCCTTTTTCTATTATAAGAACAGTTGTCGTTTAAAAATCGTTTTGGAAATAAATATTTTTTTTTGAATTGCTATATTTTTAAATTGAAATCGATGTAATTTTATTGCAGCATACAATCTGAATTTATGCCAAGGGCCGTTTAAGTTTTATATATCAAAAGCAATAAACACTGTTGTTTAAATTTAGCTTAATTAGGAATATTAAGGTGCAATCATCTTTTTTTTCAAAACAGTGTTTCGCGAGAAATAAAACAAATAGTTGGGGCAATTGGACAACTGTTCGTCTGTGCAACAATGTAAAGGGTTATTAAATTTTATGGTAAATAGAAATGTTATCAAAAAGCTTTCGGACATTGAGCTTGAAAAGTATATAAAACCAGATAGTAGATCAGTAGCTGATGCGGTTCAATATGCTTATGAGATTTTAAAAGAAAGGGGACGGAATTTTACTCCAGATGAATCGGAGGCGATTGAAGCGCTGGTAAATAGGAAGAGAGCGGTGGAGTTTGCAGAGGAGAATTCATGGGACGAAGGAGCTACAACCGATGAAAATGCCATCGAACTATATAAAAATAGTGCAATATTATTTTTTAGTCTATTTTTTGGAGTTATTTTCGGGGCTATACTTCAAACGCTAAATTTTGTAAAAATAAAAGACATCAAGGGTGCCGTTGCCTCTTTGTTATTTGCAATAGGTTTCACGGTGTTACAGATTTTTATTATTGATTATATCGGCGGAAACTATATGGATATTAGTGACAGTAGCTTTTATATCAGGTTGTTTCTTTCGGGAGTTGGTGCAGTCGGCTTAGCTCTTATTCGCCAGCTAATGTTTCCAAAAGATCTCCAATATAGAGCTAGGTCTACCGTAGCAGCGGCTGTGATATCAGTTTTAGTATTGGTGGCTATTTTTATAATTTACACGACAGGCTAACCTATTCGTGTAGCATGATTGAGTCTAGCGATGTCTATAAATATAGGAGAGATGAGGGTATCTATATAACTAAAATGAAAAAAAATACAACACTATGGATTATGATAAAGTATCCTTTGATACTAGTTTTTATTTATACATTTTTGGATCTTATTTTTGGGGAAATTGAGTTTTCTGAAGTTCCTCTGTATTTACTAAATCGTATAATAAACCTTTTTGTGTTGATTTTTATTTTCTATATCTTAATTTATATAGTTAGCATAGTTGGCAGATTATTCAGACTTTAATAGCCATCACTGACCATAGCAATTAACCTATCCTTAAATCTCTCCATATATGGATTTTTAATCTAGAAGTGGCTAAAGTAAAAAGAGTTTTCCTATACCTCAACAAACAACTGACGAAGCCTGTTCAGCTCCACTCCGAAATCTCTATTTTCAAATATCCCAGTTTTTCCAAGGAATACCACCAGCATTCACTATAGTTAATCTCTTGTTAGACTCTTGATGCGCTGTACGTATGCGGACAATATGTTTATAAACTGTTCGTATGCGTACATCTCTTTTTTAGAAGAAGATTTTAAAAAACCCATTGAAGCGCTTAGGAGATACAAATGGACTTATTGTGGCGACTGGTATAGTATTTGGCATGCGGTTGATAAAACGGATTCTATATGCTTTATGCACTCATTAGTATGGAAAAGACATTATGAAAAGATTAGTCAAAACATTAACAGCAGCAGCCTTATTTGCTGTATCCACATGCACAATGGCAGCTGAAGGACCAGGCTCCAAATCAGACAAAGTAAGCATCAACCTTTCTACGGCAGACTTCGCCTTAGAGCACTATGTTGCGGTAACGACAAAAGGAGAATCAGTGGGTGTGGAGCAGTTGTTTGCCGAAGATTTTAATCAAAAGATCCAGGCTGCCAATGTATCGACCTATGGACGTAGTACAGTGATCAAATCGTTGAAAAAACAAAAGGGAGAAATCCTGAACTGCAAAGTGAATATCAAGATCGTCGAAAAATCGACAGATTATATGATTGCAAAAATTGTATTAAAATTTGACAACTTTAGGATGACGGATCTTGTGACGTTGGTTTACGAGAATGAGAGTTGGAAGGTGTCCAAGTCAATTCATTCCTATCAATAAGAGCCATCTCAATAAATATATAAATGTTGTAGGGCCACATCGAAAGATGCGGCTTTATTACTTTCATCTATATTAGAATGCGCTATTTTCCTGATATTATTTTGTTTGGTAGCTATTATATTTAAATTAGTCCTTTATTAGCATAGAAATGGCATTATGTCACAATACAATATCAAATGGCTAAAAGAAAGGTTTGAAAATGGAGATATGTTCAAATTTATCTTCTTCTGGGGCCATACTAATAATCAACATCAAGGTGTTGGTAAATTTATTTTTAGTCAATGGTATGAAAGCGAGTTTACGGTTGATAATATAACCTATAAGACCGCCGAACATTGGATGATGGCTCACAAAGCACTGCTGTTTGGTGATAAAAAAATTTTTGAGAAAATTATCAATTGTCATAAACCAGGCGAGGCTAAAGATTTGGGCAGGCAGGTTATTGGCTATGACGATCAGATTTGGAATGAAAGAAAGTTTGAAGTTGTCAAGCTCGGAAATATACATAAGTTTAATCAGCATCCTGAGTTAGCCGCTTACATGTTGAATACTGAAAGTAGAATATTAGTTGAAGCAAGTCCTGTTGATGACATTTGGGGCATTGGGATGTCACAAGATGATAGTGATATTGAAAATATCTATTGTTGGCGTGGGCAAAATCTGTTGGGTTTTGCACTGATGGAAGTACGAGATTTGCTTAATCAATTCGGACATTTCGAACCGCTTGAAAATGCCCTGCTAACACCTTGGTCTAAATTCCCAGATAAAGACGCTATGGATATGTTTTGGAAAATGGGAGCGGGAGAAGAATATATCGTCGAATTCTCTAATTATTATGATAATTTGAATGAGCGAGAAAAGACAATTTTTCAATTGACCAACCCTCAACCTTATCAATGGCTAGGTTTTTATTCTTGATGAGGAATCATCTGTTTTTTTTTGGGGCCAGGTCCCGAGATATGGTTTTAATTTTTTGTGTATCATTGTGAGTTAATCTTCCCATTCGTTTCTGTCAGGATACATCTTCAGATATTTGAATTCCTCAAAATCATGGAATAATGTAATATCCGATAACAAGCTGGTTTTATCTAGACCTGATTGTTTGAATGCTATTAAAGCAAATCGTTGATCGATTGTCTTACTCTGTATTTCAAATAATACCTCAGATGCGGTAACATTTATAGACAAAGCTGATACCATTGCTTCTTTTAAAATAGGGTTGGAGGAATGACTCCGAAAATAATTGCGTATAAATCCTGATGAATGGACTTCTTTATGCAGCTTATCTTCAAAAGCCAATTTTTGGGCAATAGTAAGTGGCTCCCAAGGGGATTCCACAAAGATTTTCGACGGATTTTCGATAATAAAATCTTCGATTATTCTTGTATCAACTCCCGCCAAATCGATTCTTTTAGCGAGCTCTGGTAGTTCCTCGCTGTCTTCAATCGTGATACCACCTACGGGAAATAAAAACATTCCATTTTCAAGTTGAACATTAAATCTTAGGGACATCCATTCTTTTATATTCTTACCATTTGTATTTAAAAATTCTTGGGCATGTTTCTGAATTTGGTTGAAATAAGTTTGATTTGGGTTAAAGCTTCCATATAGACCTCCCATACTGAAATCCCCGACTTCCAGTTCCGCAGTGCCTATAATTTTATCATGTGAATAGATAATGGCTGTTTTCCTCATCAATCACTAATGTACTTAAAGATTTAAGGAAGAAACATAACTGTTTTCTTGCCTTATGATAAGTGCTTAAAGGTTATAAATCTATAATTTTATTCTATTCAAAAATAGTTTTGTAGAAAAAAATCACGATCCTAAATTACAATTAAAATTAAGCTTATTATGAGAAAAATCAGCCTTTTAAACTGGGTATCGATTGATGGTTTTATCGCAGGTATTCATGGAGAAACAGATTGGTTTCCCTGGGATAGCGAAATCGAGGATTTTTATGAACAGCGGCAGAATAAAGCGGATACGATTATTTATGGTAGGGAGACCTATGAAGTAATGTTTCAATATTGGTCCGATGAGACTTTGACTGCATCGGATCGGCCATCGTTTGTTCATTTCATGAACAATACCCCAAAGATTGTTTTTTCAAAATCACTTGCCAAGGCTGATTGGAACAATACAAAAATTGTTAAGGAGGTCAATAAACATGATATTGAGGAATTGAAGCGTGGTCTGGGTGGTGATATTCTTATTTACGGAAGCGGTACTATTGTCTCTCAACTCGCAAAGTTAGATTTAATAGATGAATATGCATTAATGGTATATCCTGTTGTTCTTGGCTCGGGAAGGCCGTTGTTCCCCAATATATCAGATCGGATCAAACTCGATTTAATCAGTACTAGACGCTATTCATGTGGTAGTAATTTGCATATTTACCGACCTTATAATTGATATAAAATTACCTATGCTACGAATTAATACTTATGTGACATTTTTACACTATGGTAAGATCAGAATAATTTGTCGGACTTGCTCTTGTTAATCAATCTTTTTTGAAAACGTATTGATTGAATTTAGTGCATAATAAGCGATTCCATTGCCAGGATATTCTTTTAGAATTTCTTCATAGGTTGATTTTGCTTTTTCTGCTTCCATTGTCTGTACATAGCAAAATGCAATATTGCAAAGTGCAATTTCCCGATAGTGCATTTTTGAAGCACTTAAAAATGTTATAGTACGATATTTATCTACCCAAGCATACTTTGTAAAAAAATCAGCACTTTGCTTAAAGTATTCTAGGGCCACTTTGAAGTCCTTTCGTTTTATAGCTTTCATCCCTTTGTTGTGGCTTGTCGGAATTGTCTGATTTAATAGGACAGCTAAGGCCCAAAAGAAAGCTATACCCATAATAATCCCATGTATTTGAAAGAAAAATACAGAAATAGCGATAAAACCAGCCAATACCAATGAGATGATTAAGACAGCTGGCCAAGAGACTTGTCGAACAATAGGAACATTTGCGCTCATTCAAGTAAAATATATTTTTGGTTTATATTTTTAAATGTACCAAAATTCTATAAAAGTATTGTACAGGTTAGTGGTTAATTTATGGGGTACTATATAGTGAGATATGGTTTTTTACGTCAAAAGGGCCTGATGTTAAATCAGACCCTTTCTCTTAGCGTTTACTTGTACAGTAATTTTTATGTTTCCTATCGTTTCCTCTTTTTTGTTTCGTCATCCAATGTTTTTTTTAGACGATTGGATTTTCACTGTACAACGCCAATTTTTATGTTGGTCCTTTCTTTCGAAAGGTAACTAATAGCCGCTTTGTATGATAAGAACAACAGTCGATTTGAAATAGTTTTAAAAATAAATATTTCGATGTTTTAAATTGACCTGTTTGAAACTAGCTTATGCGTGCTAGAGATTACGATCGAAATTTCTAATCCAAATATCTCCGCGCCATTTTTTCTATTAGCGATTTGATATCATCATAACGGGCGAGGTTCAGGAGCCAATCTTCAGGTATACTTTCCAGTCCATAATACAAACCAGCTAATCCCCCCGCAATGGCAGCTCCAGTGTCTGTATCTTCACCAAGGTTTATTATAGATAATACTGTATCCCTGTAGTTGTCTTTTTCCATAAAAAACCATAGGCTTGATTCTAAACTATCTATCACATAACCACTGGACCTTAATTCATTATGTGATTTAGACCGAATGTCATGTAAAATCGTACTATTAAAATAAATGATTTCTGAGTCAGGGAAATTGCTGTCTACCCAGAATTTTGAAACTTGATTTCGCATTTCAGTATAAGCCTGCTCTTTGGCCAAGCCTAGCAAAATGAGTTCAGCTAATTTGAGATAGATAAAACATGCCATGGCAGCGCGTATGTGCTTGTGCGTTAAGGCCGAGACTTTCCAAATTTTCTCAAATTGTTCTGCTGGTGTAAGTCCTTTGATTTCAAATAAAAGCGGCAGTATTCTCATTAATGAACCGTTACCATTGTCTTGTTCTCTTGCCTGATATCTTAGTGCAGTTAGCTCCCCGATTTGCCCGGATTCGATAATATGTTTGAGCTCACTGATTGATTTAGCTGTGGTGATACCAATATCAAAGACATCTCCTCGTGCTGTCCACAATTTACCTTCCTTCCATGCTATAAATTTTTCGGATACATCTAATATATTGTACCCATTCAAAAGCGAGTCCGCGAGACACAAGGTTAATGAGGTATCATCAGACCAAGTACCCATAGGTTGATTATGACTGCCAAAACCGATCATTTCAGTAGCTGGATTTTTAAGCATGTCTTCTTTCGACCTGAATTCAAATGGAACACCCAAAGCATCACCAACTGCAATACCAAACAATGCTCCATACATTCTATTTTTCGCTTGGCTAGCCGATGTATTCGGATCACTAGCAGATCTGTTTGATTGTTCGTTCATAAATGATTGGATGAATGATTTCACATTAAGATAATAAAAAATATTTACCTGCCCATTTCCACCATTCACCGAGTTTTCCTATCTATTAGTCTAAAGCCCATAGGCTAGGGGCGTATTGTGTTGTAGTTTTGAATCAACAAATAAGAACAATATAACTAACAATATAAAATAAAGACATTATGAAAGCATTAGTAAAAACATTCGCAGCAGCAGCTTTAATCGCAGTATCAACATTTGCAATGGCAGCTGAAGGACCCGGCTCAAAATCAGCAAAAGCAAATGTTAACCTTTCCACAGCAGATTTTGCCCTTGAGCATTATGTTGCGGTAACGACAGAAGGCGCGTCAGCGGGAGTAGAGCAATTGTTTACAGGAGACTTCAGCCAAAAGGTTCAAGCTTCTAATGCGCAAAGCCATAGTCGTAGCGCGTTGATCAAATCTTTGAAAAAACAAAAAGGCGAGAAGCTAAACTGTGCAGTTAGTACTGACATCATCGAAGAATCAGCAGATTATATGGTAGCCAAAGTAACTCTAAAATTTGAAAACTTTACCAAGACTGATCTTGTGACTTTGGTACGTGAAGGTAATAATTGGAAAGTAACTAGTTCAGTTAACTCCTATAAATAGTTCCCAATAACTAGTTGTCAGCTCGGTCATACCGAGAGCTGACAACTAATGAATCATATGTTTATTTAAGGCCATGTCGTGAGATGTGGCTTTTTCAGTATATATTTCTACAAACGTTAAATAGAATTGGTGTTATTTCTTTATTTTTGATATATTATTAATCTTTAATTTATGTACAAAGCCTTTTTTTTCATAGCTTGTTTTTCCATTTTAAATATTTGCCGTGCTCAAAATAGGGAGGTAATCAAATTAGCAAATCAATTTATCGATACGTTGGAAGTCCATTCTTTTATGCGTAGCAAGATCAACTTCGACCAATTACGCACAGAGACCAATGCAAAGGTTAAGCATATGAATAAGACAGATTCATTATTGCCGACATTTAAAGAAATAGTTTCCGGATTAAGTGACCTTCATTCCAGCGTGGGCTACGTTAAAGATACAATGGATAATTTGGCATTAATTAAAATGATCGCAAGTACGACCTATGAGAAAGAAGGAATGCCTCCGCTCAATTTTCAACATCGTTTCATTGAAGATAAATATGCATATATCAATGTTCCTGGTGTACTTTTAGAGCATAGACGCTATATTGATACTTTACAAAAACAGTTGCGTGAACTGGATGGAAAGCAGCCGAAAGCCTGGATTATTGACTTAACTGAAAATGATGGGGGCGCTTTTGTACCAATGGTCACTCCATTCCATAGCTTAATTGATACGACTCAAACTTTTTCTTATTTCGATGGAACCTTAGATAAAGATGGTAAGGAGGTTTTAATCAATAAATTTCAGATTCCTCAAAATGGTCTATATATTGACAATAGCATTGAAGCTAAATATTGTAAATTCGATACCGTCCAAGCTCAACCACTTAGAAATAATCAGATACCCATTATTGTCCTGGTCTCAAATATCACTGCAAGTTCTGGCGAAATTACTGCGAGTCATTTCCTAGGACAAAAGAATGTCACTTTAATCGGAGCGAAGACGAATGGTTTAACTTCGAACAATGAACTCTATTATGTGGATAAAGGTTATTCCGTTAATTTAATGACAGCATTGTTGCATGATCGGAAAGGAAAGTCTTATCATGTCGGGGAAGGTGTAATCCCAGATATCATCGTTGACCTGGAATATCCGGAAAATATCCGAACTTTTAAAGAACGTTATCGATTTACATTAGAAAAAAAATCAGTATTTATCAATAAAGCAATTGAGTTTTTGAGAGCAAAGGGGATTTAACTTCGAACAGTAAAATTGAAGTTTATAGAGTAAAAGACAGATGGACGAAAAGGAACTATTTGATTTGTTTTGAAATTTTTGAAAAAGGTATTACTATTGAGCTTCTTTTGTTTTGTTATTAGTACAGCTAAATCACAAACCGGAAATGATTTTCCCTTAATAGAGAAGGTGGATAAAAGATTGGAAAGGGTATTTTTTAAAGAGGATTCTACAAGCGGAAAGGTCATTCATGACATGGATGCTATTTTGTATTTCGATAAACGAGATTCTATACTCGAGATTTATTATATGGATAGGTCTGCATTTTACAATTATCTTTTGAGTAACTCAAGTTCTATATATGGGATTTTTATTCATAATAAACTCCTTGCGATAGATCGCGGTGCTAAAGAATTCTTCCAATTTCAAAGTGAGTCGCGGATTTCTTCTTCAATATTGATTAAGAAACGAAAAAATAATTCGAAAAATTTAATCGAGATACCTGAACCTACTGATTATAGATATTCAAAATATAAACAAATTCAGTCCGGTTTTAAATTTATCAATAGAAATTTTTTAGTTCCAGAGTAATCTTATGAATTGGACTAATAATCTAGGCATAGTAAATAGAACAGGTAATTGGGGAAAATATATTATCAGAAAAGCCACATCGTGAGATGAGGCTTTTTTGCTTTATTCATAGTCGGATGTATACCCACGGTAAATGGATTGATGCTATACAGCGAATAATAACTGGTGCATGGCGAATATTAAAAAGTTAATTTATACGAAGGAGAAATGATGTAGCTTTAAGTAAGCTTCCTTGCTTAGGTGCACAAATGACAAATCAAGTAATCACGATGTACATCAGGAAGATGTGGGAAATAAAACAACACCAAAGACTTCAATCAGAAAGAATGGACAATAAACCCAAAACCGATTTTATGGGAGGAATAGCAGGCGTTTTTAAGCCGCTGATGATATTACTCGTAGGACTCTTCTTTGTAGGAAAAAGCATAAAAGAAGATTATGATAAATATCATAAAATCTATGAGCAGGTTCCAATTACGGCACTTGATCGCATGCAATCAGATGAATTTGAGCTTACAGGATTTAAGATTAAAGAAGCACAGCTAAATGGAAAAAAAAGCGGAGGTATTGATTTGTATGTAGATGATAAAGAAAGCGAATCTAACGTTACTGTAATCGTTGATGATATAGGCTATTTTTTAGAAGACTATCACTCAAAAAACAAGATAATCGTTAAAAAATTTGAAGGCGTACATCAAGGTTCACCAAACGAAGTAAAAGAGTATATTGCTACTTATGGAGTCAATAATAGCAATCATAAACCGACAAAAATTCTTATCTACGAAGAGTATTTCAGATGGAAATCTGTGTTAGGCATATATGCGCTATTTGCAATAGGCATTTTATTTATTGTGTTTATCCTATTAGCAAGAATAAGAGTCTATTAAATACACCTAGAACGCTCAAGTTTATTTTTATGTAAACTTCACCTCCCCATTCCTGTCATTCACCGAGTTTTACTGATCGTTGGTCTAAAGCCGATAGGCTAGGGGCATATTGTGTTGTAGTTTTGAGTCAACAAATAAGAACAATATAACTAACACAATAAAATAAAGACATTATGAAAGCATTAATAAAAACATTCACAGCAGCAGCCCTAATCGTAGTATCGACATTCGCTATGGCCGCTGAAGGACCAGGCTCCAAATCAGCAAAAGCAAACGTTAACCTTTCCACTGCAGACTTTGCTCTTGAACATTATGTTGCGGTAACGACTGAAGGAGAGTCAGCTGGCGTAGAACAACTATTTGCTGAAGATTTCAGCCAAAAAGTTCAGTCGGCAAATGCAAAGACCAACAGCCGGAATGAAGTCGTTAAATACTTGAAAAAACAAAAAGGCGAGAAGCTAAACTGTACAGTTAGTACTGACATCATCGAAGAATCAGCAGATTATATGGTAGCAAAAGTGACCCTGAAGTTTGAAAACTTCACCAAGACTGATCTTGTGACTTTGGTGCGTGAAGGG
>NZ_BAAAZK010000002.1:0-474332 GCF_039536865.1 Sphingobacterium ginsenosidimutans | reverse complement strand
TAGTTCAGTTAACTCCTATAAATAGTTCCCAATAACTAGTTGTCAGCTCCGTCATACCGGAAGCTGACAACTAGTGAATCATATGTTTATTTAAGGCCACATCGCGAGATGTGGCTTTTTTAGTTTGTCCATTTGTTGATAATTATGAATTTATTTTTAATATCTATATAATTTTCTAAAACAATAAGACCAATATTAGTACAATCGATAACCACCTTGTCAATTATAGACTTTACATTATCCCAAACTATATCCCAAAAACCAAGACCTATTTTGGGTCGTGCTTTCATATTTGTGGGAGCAAAAAAGACAATGGTCAATATTACTAATTAACAAGTTTACAAATATGTTCTTAACAAACGATGTCCCTGTTATGAATTGATAGTACGAAAAGGTATTCGTAAATAGAGCAAACGTTTGTGTACTAAAAAAATGTTGAAAATTTTTATCTCAATCCATACATTGGTAATACTTAATGCGTAAATGATCATTACTTAGTTATCATTTAAAGTAATATCTTTCGAGGATAAGTAACCAAACAAGAACCGTAAATATAAACTTAATGAGATTTTTAAAGGAGATAGTAAAATCTGAATCCGCCGTAAAAATTGCCTGCGCATGTATTCTAAAATTTTATCAAGTAAAATTTACATCTTCCAATTTATTGTCATTGATTGATGGACATAATGATCCTCATTCTATGTTGGCAATAAAAGATGTTCTTGATGAATATAGCGTAAAAAGTCTCGCTATTTTGAGAAAGAATATAAAATATGAAGACATTGAGACACCATTCGTCAGTGTAATTCAAAAAGAAGACTGGCCAGCTGCTAGCTTCACGGTGGTTATCGCAGTAAATGGAAATAAAATTAGCTTTCTTGATCCTCAAACCAATAACCTGGATACAGCAGAAATCAGCTATTTTGAATCTATTGATAAAGATGTTTTACTGCTTCTCGATGGTAGAACGAAAAAAGATGAATACAATTATGAGCAAAATAGGATCAATGAGAAAACAAGCAATTTTTTTTCAAATCTACCCTTCTATCTTGGAGGCTTTTTAATTTTAACCCTACTTTTTCTACAAATATTTATTTTCAAAAATACAGCCTGGATTTCGCCAATTTTTCTGTTGACTTCAACAATTGGGACACTCTGTTCTACACTATTGATATGGCATGAAATTGATGCTTTTAATCCACTTATAAGAGAGGTCTGCGGCAGTCTCGGTAGCAAATCAAATTGTAATGCTGTACTTTCATCCAGAGGAGCGAGGTTTCTTGGGATAAGCTGGTCCATATGGGGATTTGCCTACTTCTCTTCATTTTTTTTATATCAATTACTGTTTGCGGATTCTGTTTCTCATGTAAGCCTATGGTCGTACATATCTTTAATGACATTTCCTTATGTTATTTATTCCTTATACTATCAAGCTAAAGTAGTCAGGCAATGGTGTCCTTTATGTTTAATTGTTCAGTGTGTTTTAACATTTAACGCGTGTGCAAGTCTTATATATATATCGGTTCAAAATAACTTCACGGAGTTTGGTTTAATGCCTTTGATCAATACAATTTCAATTTTTTCCATTTCTCTGATGCTAACCTATTTCCTTCTACCTGTTTTGAAAAAGGCTCAACAGGCTAAAAACCATGAATTGCAATTGAAGAAAATACGTTACAGGCGAGAAGTATTTGACGCATTGCTCTCCACCAGCAATTCTATTACACAGTCTCCAGAGGGGCTTGGGATACTCCTTGGAGACCCGAATGCAAAGAATGAAATTATAAAAGTCTGTAATCCGTATTGCGGGCCCTGTTCAAAAGCCCATCCAGAATTAGAAGCCATTGTAGCCGGTAATCCAGATACGAAACTCAGAATTATTTTTTCTGCAACTGGCGAAGACTGGGATATAAAAAATGCGCCTGTATCCCTCTTTCTAGAGATACAGGAAAAAATGGGGGACCAAGTAGCACATACTGCCCTAGATAAATGGTATGCTGGTGGCTCAAAGGATTTTAATAAGTTTTCTGAAGAATACCAATTGGATAACTATTTAGTACATCAGCATCATAAAATACGTGAAATGAGGGAATGGTATGATACAATGAAAATAAGAGTGACTCCGACGATATTCGTTAATGGACGTGAAATGCCCGATGGTTATAGGGTAAAGGAGCTAAAAAATTTCTTTTTATAGAGTCTATATAGATCATTGTTGCGGTTGCAAACGTAACAAAATATAAGCTGGCAACTTCAAATGCCCTCTCAAGATGTTCCGGAGCGAATGAACATCATCAGAACAAAAAATATAATTATGAAAAAAATTTCATTAGAAAATTTGAACTTGAAAGAGATAGAACAACTATCTCGTGAGCAGCTAAAAGATGTTTTAGGGGGATGGTCTATAAGCACAGCACAAACTGGTGGCTCTACAGTAAATTGTAATGATCACTCCGGAGATCCGGAAAACTGTTCAGGTAGCTGTGAGATATCCGCCGGAAATCCCGGCACATGTTTGACGGAATCCAACGGTTGTTATTGCGGCTAAACATCTGGTAGAATAACTGGAGCAGTAAACTCCAGTTGTTCTACTTTTAAATAATAAGAACTGATATGAAAATCCTGCTATCCTTACTACTTCTCATTGGCAATAGCTTTTACCTATTTAGCCAAAATATACTAAGAGTCGATATCAACGGGAAAAAATATGCAAACCTTATTTTAAAAGTCAATGTAGAAAAAGAGGTGCTTTTCTTTGAGGGCATCGAAAAAGAACCTAATTCATGGGTCTTCTCTTATCCCGACAGCGTGTATAAGAAAGCAATTTTCTTTAGCCTTTTTTCAAAAGAGGATTCTATTCAAAATGATATCGTCCTGCATCAAAAGGTAGAAAACAAGGAGCTCTTTTGTATTTCCTGCTTTTATTCTCCTAAAAGTACCACTGTTCTGTCTTATGACTCAATAGGAAGCTCTTCTTATAATGCACTAGCATATGATTTTCGAGCAAAAAGGCGTGTCATGACTAAAAATATACGGGATCATTTTAGTATAATTCACACTGATGATAGTGAATTAACCGCTGCAATGGTCTCAACCGACTCAAAGTTCTCAGAATTTAAGCAAGATAATTATACAAATAGAATTGATGAATTCCGGACTATTGTCAAAAGATATCCCAGATCTAGTGCTTTAATGGCCCGATTAGCTTTAAATGCCAATCGATTCTCTGATAAAAATGATCTACGTTCTATTTTTAATCAATTTGGGGCTAGTCTTTTGGAGACTTTTTATGGGGAAAAAATACGGAATTATTTAATGGATAGATTTCCGAATAGCCTGCTTTTAAATGTTGCTACGGGCGCTACAGAACCTATTATTTTAAAACCAGAAATTCCGACTTTAGTGGTCTTTTCTGCTTCATGGTGTATTCCATGCCATAAAATGATACCACTGGTTAAAGAAATAAATAATGATTTAGGTGATAGATTAGCAATCGTTTATATATCTGTGGATCTCGAAAATACGAGAGATAATTGGAAAAAGATGCTCAAACAAGAGAAATTTCCCTTTCGGAGCCTCTTTCCAGTTAATGTAAATGCTTTCAAACAGCGTATCGGTGCGACATCTTTGCCGCTATGTTACCTCGTTGAAAAAGATGGTTTTTTTTCAGCTGTGGAGATCAGATCACAAGCCGGGAAAAATAAACTGTATGAAACAGTTATGAACTAATTTTATCATGAATAGTACAATTTTCCTATCAGCGCAACCCGACAATATTTATTTTATATGGCAATTGGAACTACAGTTGCGTAATCTAAAGTCACTAGCTATAGATAAAGAAGCTATTCATGTTGTGGTAGGATATAACCCCAAAAGAGGTATAAATCCAGCGTTCAATAAATTTATCAATGACCATTTGGATTTTGCGCAGTTTTTCCTTTACCCAGACAATCGTATTGAGCCCTGTTATACATCTTCTATACGCCCACACATTCTGAAACAGCATTTTTCAAGCTTTAGTGAACTTCAATTCAAGACAATCTTTTATCATGATTCGGACGTTCTTTTTTCAAGAATACCTCAAACTCCAAAATCCGATATTAATGAGTGTTTTGTTTCTGACACGAGAGGCTACCTCGATCTTAACTATATAAGACGGGTGGCAAACGAGGCTCTTTTGGACGATATGCTGTCAATTGTGGGCTTAGATAAAAGCATAATTGAAGGTGAAGATGCAAATACAGGTGGAGCACAGTATATATTAAATGGGATCGATGCCAATTTTTGGGATAAGGTCGAAAGAGATGCTGAATCTTTATATCTGTGCATGCGAGAATATAATGATAAGTTATGGCAAAATAATTATGAGCAAACAAGGGAATATCGGTCAAAAAAAAGGGGGATACAGGCCTGGTGCGCAGATATGTGGGCTGTGTTATGGAATCTATGGTTAGTTGGAAAAAAAGTGTCTATTCACCAAGAACTCGATTTTTCTTGGCCCTATAGCCCGATTGAGCAATGGACAACGAGAGCGATTTTGCATTATTCAGGAGATGTCAAACGCAAGGAAGATTTCTTTAAGAAAAATGAGTATCTCAATAGGGTTCCCTGGTATGACTGTTCCCTTTTGTCTATCCCCCAGCAAAACTGCAGCTCAAAGATCGTAGAATTCATACTCCAAAGAAAGAGAGAACTGGACAGTCAACGAAATAGCTATTTAAAATCTTGTTTGATTTTAGAGATTGATACAATCGATAATAATATTATTAGCGATTTAGATTTATTTCACACAGTTATTTCCAAATATCTTAATATTTCATTTTATGTTTTAACAAAATTTGGAATAATAGAACCCAATGAAATACATCAACCTATTTTAACATATTCAGATTTACTTCCTGAAAATTATCAGCAAGTTATTTTTATACCGATAGCAAGTATACCCGCCATCAAAGATCTGAAGGAGATGTTGCGTATCGGAGAAAAGGATAATCTAAACAATACTTATCTCAAAGTTTTACCCAATAAAAATTTGCATGTTGACGCTTTGTTTAAAGAGGTATTTACTAAAGTATTAGATTTTGAAGTCTTGTCAGCCAACCAAGGGAAATTCAATCAGTCTCTTCCACGAAAGGCGCATGAAATTCGAATCCTAAATTTTAAACATGGTTATTCAGCCTCTAAATCAATTGGAGATCTTCTACATGATCCTACCATCTCCAGAAAACATTTCGGATATGTACTTGATTCCACTTATAATTTTTCTTAAATCATGGTAATAACCGATACAAATAATACCTATACAATATTGTCTACGATTATTGAGGATATCTTAGACAAAAAAACCATTAGTACATTGGTGGAAGATTATGTTTCAACTGTTCTTTCCAGGAGTGAATTTAATTTTGAAGGCGGCGTCCTCGGACTTGGCTGGCTGATTGCATTTCTACTTAATAGAGATTTTCTAGTAGGAGAAGAGGATGAAATACTTGAAGACTTTGATGATCAAATTTATAAACTGACTATAAAAGAAGTTCTCTCAGCACAGCCAAACGTTGATACATTATTAGATTTTATGTCTTATTACCAATTGAGGATCAATCCCAAATCTATTACCGCTCCATATTATCGTCGATTTACACATTTTGAATGTATAAAATTAATTATTCAACGCTTGAATCAATACCTAACAGAGGAAAAAGGTGATGATGTAGAAGCTAAATTGAACATTGTACTTCGATATAGTTATCTGTCCGGAACAACTGTTTCGGAGAGTTTATTTGAAAACGAATTTTATAAAACTGTTGAGGAAATCCTTGATTTTATAGAAAAGGAAGATACAGCGCAAATCCCGCATTCAGATCTATCCAAATTATACGTTTGTGTGCATCAGTATAATAATGATTTTTGGAAAAATAAGATAAGGCGAAAATTGAAGGATATACCTTATCGTTATACATCTAAAATATGGAATTCTGTTATAGCCGATTGGAAAGACAACTATATCTGTATTCCACACTCTGGTTTATTTTTAGATAATAATGAGCGGGGTAAATTTCTAGTTTATCTTTTTTCAAATTTCAAAAATGTTCAGATTACGTATGCAAACAATTGAAATTTCCATTGTGATCCCATTGTACAATAATCGGAAGTATGTCGAAAAAACGATCGAAAGTATTCAGCAGCAGACTTTAGTCTGCTGGCATTGTTTCATTATTGATGACGGTTCAACAGATGGAGGAAGGCAGATCGTCGAAGATAAGATACAAGACGACTTGCGGTTTTCATTATTTAAAAGAGAAGAATACTCTTCTCACAAAGGTGCAAACGTGTGTCGTAATTTAGGACTGTCCTTTTTGAAGTCGGCATATGTGATGTTTGTTGATGCTGATGATTATTTGTCTAACAATTGCTTACAGAATAGGCTAGCTTATATAAAAGAGTATGGCAGTTTTGATCTATATATCTTTAAGACAGCATTTATTGACACAGAGGAGCGAATCAGAGGGGAGTTTAAAGTCTTGGATCAGGATATCCAACGTTTGATTGTAAATCTGGTAAAACATAAAATACCTTGGCATACAATGTCCGGAGTTTGGCGTGTTGGTTTTTTAAAAGCAATTGGCGGTTGGAACGAGCAGTATGAAAGGTTGCAAGATGTAGAACTCAATCTGAGGGCATTATTAAATAATCCTAAAATAAAGTATGCGCATCTTTCAATAGATAGTTTTTATAGGTATGATAATCTGACAATTGAAAAGCAGAAAGCTGCAAGAATGGGGTTTTGCAGATTAACAAAGGATTATTATAAACAATTTCTTTCCTCTGCAATTTTGAATAAACACAATAAATCTAAAGTAAATAGCGAATTTCAGAAGCTTATTGAACGTCAGCTCGTACATTATCTCTATAACGAGACAGAGAAAGATCCCAAATGGGAATCCCTATACTTAGATACCTTATGTGCGCTGGAAGTATCAAAATCTGATATCGAATCTGTAAACAAAATCTTTGATAAATTTCAACTATAACTTTTTATGAAAAAGGCATTTTATAAATTTTTTATTGTGATTAATTTATTGACCATTTCGGCACTAGTTTATGGACAAGACCTTAAAAATAGGTTGGTATTAAACTTTTACGATGGTCCTAATTTGGACGGTCTATCCATGGAAATCAGGACTCTTGAAAATGTTAAATATATCTTTTCAGCGGACATATCGGATAAATCAAAATATATTTTTGAATATCCCAAGCGTCTTTATGATTCCATCAGTCAGATAGATCTAGGCTTTTATGGCGAGAAATATGCTGTAAAAAATTACATAGGGTTTAGTGTGCCATTTAAAGAGGATACGGTAACGTGTGCAGGCTGCCTCTTCTCCAATAAAGATATTGTTTTGGATCTTACTTATCTAAAAACGGATGTATATCCCAATAGCATCCGGATCAATCCGAGCACTGGAAGTGTGGAAAGAGTAACAGCAAAGCGCCATCTCTATTCACCGAATGATATCGATGCCGAATTGCTCGTTTCGGCTGTTTCCATGGAGTCTGGTTTTTCCATGTTTAACAGGTCACCCAAAAATAAGGGAAAGACTTACGCGACGATGCTGGAGGAGGGGTTAAACTTGATTCAAATGTTTCCAAATTCCAGTACATTGTTGAAAAAGTTATTTTCAACATTAAATTTTTATAAAGAGTCAGCTGATATTAAACCACTTTTTGAGGCTTTTGATTCAGATATTCAATCTAGCCCTACCGGACAGCAAATCAGGAGATATCTAGAAGCCAAGTTTGATAATTTATCGTTAATTAATACATCTACCCGGAAAACTGAGAAAGTTATTCCAGACAAATCCCGGGCAACGTTATTGATATTTTCCGCCTCCTGGTGTATTCCATGCCATCAGATGATTCCTTTGGTTAATCAGCTTTATGGACAGACAAAAGAAAAATTAGACATTGTCTATATTTCAATTGATGAACCCCAAACAGAAAAACTATGGCAGCAGATGATCTACGATGGAACCATTATTTACCGAAGCTTATCGGCGATGGATAACGTGAAAGATGTTAAAAGAAATTATCTGGTTGATCTAATTCCCTTTAGTTATATCGTAGAAGCAGATGGAAAATATCGATCTATAAATATCCGCAAAAAAGATGCATACGAGCAACTTGTGACCAATTATGGTCAATAATAAAAATACTATATAGATGAGTATCCGGTCGGTTGCAAACGATCGTATAGACAGTCGAGCAGCTGCTAACAAGCTCTCCTAATAAATAGCCTGGGAGATGTGGCTATTATACTTTTAATAATTATAAATCAAAAAAAATGAAAAAAATTTCGTTGGCAAATCTAAATCTCAAAGAAATAGAACAGCTTTCTAGAGGGCAGCTAAAGGATGTTCTTGGCGGATGGAATGGTGGTACTAGCCCAGAGACTAACCCCGTTACAGCGGATGAAAACGGATATTGCCCAGTAAATGGATCTGGTGATGACTGGTGTTCGGGTTCATGCACGAATGGCGGAACTTCCGGTACATGTGTTAATGTTGAATCGAACGCCTGTGTATGTCAATAATACATAGATAAGCATTTAGCTGTTAGGCCAAAGGATATTAATCTTTTTGGTCTAATAGCTAGATGTATCAAAATCATTATATATATGATATGTCCGTTTTGTTTTGGGATTCATACAGATCTTCTTCCGGTCGGAGTTGATCATCCTGTTATTGTTAGGAAGAAAATTATAGGTGCTGGCTATAGATTTGTGAAATGTCCAACATGTGGTTCCAAGGACCGGGACCGTTTGGTGTATACTTTTTTGGTTGATTATCTTGGTGTATTCAAAAAGCAATTTTCAATATTACATATTGCACCCGAAAAGGTAATTTTAAAAAGACTTACCGGTCATGTTTATGATTATGTTACCGGTGATATTGATTTATCACGTTATTCTAAAAGCGATAATATTCGACAGACAGACCTGCTGAATACGGGGTTTTCTGATGGTAGATTTGATTTAATCATCTGTAATCATGTTTTAGAACATATCGTAGATGAGCAAAGAGCTTTACAAGAAATTAAACGGATACTTAAGGTAGGAGGTAGTGCCATCCTCCAAGTTCCAATATCACCTTTACTTCAAATTACAGAGGAGGATCCTAAGATAATAACCAATAAAGATAGACTTGAACATTTTGGTCAGCATGATCACGTCAGACTGTATGGAATAGATTATGAGGATCGTTTGAAGAAGATCGGATTCAAACTACAGTCATTCTCTCTATTTGAAAAATACCCAAATTTTGGCTTAAATCCAGAGGAGAAACTTTACCTGGCGAGCAAATCCGACGATTAAAATGCTGTTTTAAAGTATGGAATTGATAGAGAATATTTTTATACCAACATATGTAGTCAATCTACGAAAACGAGTAGACAGATTGGCGCATATAAAGAGAGAATTTGCAGGTAGAGAAGAATTCAAGGTCACTTATATGGAGGCCGTCGAAGATACTATTGGTGCTTTAGGTTTATGGAAATCCTTAGTAAAGGTTATTCATGAAGCAAAAAATGCCGGGGATGAACTTATAATTTTCTGTGAGGACGATCATCAGTTTACATCCAATTATAGTAAGCAAAAGCTATTTGAGATTATCCAGGAGGGGTATAAATTAAATGCTGAGCTGCTAATAGGAGGCTCGAGTGGAGGATTTAAGACTTCGCTGCCAGTTTCGGAAAATCTTTTGTGGGTACAAAGTTATTGTTCAAATCAATTTTTGGTGATCTACAAACGATTTTTTGACATCATTCTTCAGAAGATGGATTTTGATCCTAAAAAGAAGGTTGACAATACAATTTCAGATTTAGCGCTCTCAAAGTTTGTCATTGTGCCTTATCTCTCCAATCAGAAATGTTTTTATTATTCAGATGTGACCATGTTTAACCAGTTGTATCCCGAAAATCAACTTGAGCGCTTTACTGAGGCCGAGCAAAATCTTGGTAAGATTATGAAAATCTATCAAATGTTTCGTTCAAAGCTAACATAATGTAAACTAAAAGCTATGAAAATCAGATTAACTACTTTTGCAAGACCAGATCAAGATCTGCTTTTTCGGTTCTCACACCGTTATCTACAGGGAAAGAATAAATGGAAAGATCTTGAGTTTGTTACCGATGATCATTATGACCGTCTGGTGATATTGACTTTTCCTCATCAGCAGACACTTGAGAAAGGATACGATGAAAGGAAGAGTATTACTTTTATGACCGAATCCAGCCTTTCATCCTTTGCGCGGCAGCACCCCACCTCACGGATGATGAATGTGCATTTGCATTTGCCATTTTTTCCAGTCAATTTTTCGACCGATGGAGAATCAGATCGTGTTGATAAAACCGAGCTCCTATCGGCCGTAGTCAGTGAATTAGCTGGATTTCCTGGGCACAGAGCTCGTCTGGAATTCATTTTAGCATTGGACAAAGTATTCAAGGACGGTTTCGATGTTTATGGACGTCCATCACATGGTAAGTTTTTTAATCTTCTAAATAATTATAAAGGGTATTTAAAAGATAAGTATGAAGGCTTATGGAGATATACCTACCATGTAGCTTGCGAAAACGCTTATGAAAATGGATATTTTACAGAGAAAATCGTAGATCCCATTATTACAGAATCATTGTGTTTCTACGCAGGATGTCCTAATCTTGCAGAATATATTAATCCGAAAGCGTTTGTTCGGATTGATCCTTATTGTATTGGTTCATCTTTGGAAACCATTATTGCATCTGTAAGAGACAATATATGGGCAAAGAGACTGCCCTATATCTTACAGGAAAAAAGACGCTTTCTGACCGATCTTCATCCCATGAACATGATCTGGATGGCCGCGCATGATAAAGACCTGGGCAAATTATATAATAGCTCGTTGTGATAAAGAGATTTCCTCATTATAAGCAGATGGTCGTGATGGATTGCGGTGCTACATGTCTTCGAATGATGTTTAAATTTTATGAACAGACGATTTCAATTCATAAAATCAGAAAACTATGCCAGACCACAAAAAACGATGTCAAGCTATTAGAAATTAATGAAGCTGCAGAAAAATTAGGTTTTCGGACTTGTAGTATGCGATTAAGTTTGAATCAGTTAACATAGATTGAACTTCCTTGTATACTGCATTGGAATCAAATTTAATCCCTTAAATAAACGGAGATTAGTCAAGGATCTTCTGGACTTAAATATGATAAGGATTTAATTACAAAGACGTCTCATAATAGTAGTAACGATGGAATTTGGATCGAGAAGCGAAGTTTTGGAGAGATCGTTTCATAAATACTATATCATCTGCTTAAAAAGTAGAAGTAGACTTAAATACTGCTAAGAACATCGTTGATTTTACTATTAATATTTAAATATTTTTTACAAAATGAAAAAAAGCAAGCACATAATTATTTTGATATTGGCTATTTTATTCCAACAAGGGATTATAAAGGCACAGTGAACAGACAAAAGAGAGAAACCCACCATACCTATTGAGGTTAAATTTGGGACGATTACTAAACCGAACAGGAATGATTCCGCGATGGTTGCTTTCCCAACACTTGGTCTATTTTCAAACTAAGGTTTATTATTTAAATAATTAATCGATGAAAAAAATATTTCTTTTTATCTTATATTAGCGCATGATGAGACATTGTTCACTTATTGTACTATCGTTTTTAATGTTTTGTTTTAATGCAGTTGCCCAAAATAAGGACATCCTGCATTTAACAAATGCTTTTATTGATACTGTTAAATCCAATGCATATTCCAGGGCCAATGTAAATTGGGATTCTATTGCTCCGATTATCATCAAGAAAAGTTGTGGTATCAAAGAAGCTAAAGATTTGCTCCCCTTATTCAAGATGGTTCTGAGCGATCTTCGGGATGTGCATTCCTCTCTACAATATCATGAGACCGATACGAGCATTCAAGAAGATTTTATGGTTCAGTTGAGGCAGATGGCGAAGATGACTGATGCAGATGCAGGCCTGCCTCCCAAAAATTATCAATCTTATATGATTGATAAAAAATATGCTTATATAAATATCCCTCCAGTTCGGTTGGAGCAGGCAAAATATATAGATACCATTGGAAAACAACTCAAATTTTTGGATGATAATAATCCCCAAGCTTGGATAATAGACCTTACCGAAAACAGTGGCGGAGCCAACTACCCCATGATATGGCATTTTGCGTCATTAATTGATGTCGATTACAGCTATTCAGATGTTTTGAATACGGGGGAGGAAAAGAAGATTTCGGTAGTTCTTAAACCAGAAGGTGAACAAGCTAAGCAAGTATACGATATTTTGGAGCTAGATCCCAAAAAACGTCCGCCAATTAAATTGAAGAATACGCAAGTTCCCATTGTTATTTTGACCAGTTATTATACCGCCAGTGCTGCCGAGGCATTTTTATTACATTTTAAAGGACAGAAAAATGTAATAACTGTTGGTCAAAAGACACAGGGTCTCACATCAACCAATCAATATTATGAGATTGGGAATAATTTTTCGCTGGATTTGACTATAAGTGTTTTAAAAGATCGTAATGGGAAAACATATAAAATTAATGAAGGAGTGAATCCTGATTTTCTTTTGCCATTTGATCTTTCAAATATTAAAACCACGAATCAATTATTGGAAGCTGTGATTAATAAGAAGAAAGACTACATTGAAAAAGCTTTGGAAATTATAAGCAAGCCAAGTAATTTCTCTTTATGAAAATACATAGATTCACATAGCATATTTTTACAGCAAGCGATCATTATTCAAATAAAGACCATAAGATCATTATAACAGTAAAAAATAATCATTGCAGTGAGTCTTTTCACCTCCCCATTCCCACCATTCACCGAGTTTTCCTGATCGTTGGTCTAAAGCCCATAGGCTAGGGGCGTATTGTGTTGTAGTTTTGAGTCAACAAATAAGAACAATATAACTAACACAATAAAATAAAGACATTATGAAAGCATTAATAAAAACATTCACAGCAGCAGCCCTAATCGCAGTATCCACTTTCACAATGGCAGCTGAAGGACCAGGCTCCAAATCAGCAAAAGCAAACGTTAACCTTTCAACAGCAGATTTTGCCCTTGAGCATTATGTTGCGGTAACGACCGAAGGCGATGCGGCAGGCGTAGAGCAATTATTTGCTGAAGATTTCAGCCAAAAAGTTCAGTCGGCAAATGCAAAGACCAACAGCCGGAATGAAGTCGTTAAATACTTGAAAAAACAAAAAGGCGAGAAGCTAAACTGTACAGTTAGTACTGACATCATCGAAGAATCAGCAGATTATAGGGTAGCCAAAGTAACTCTAAAATTTGAGAACTTTACCAAGACTGATCTTGTGACTTTGGTGCGTGAAGGTAATAATTGGAAAGTAACTAGTTCAGTTAACTCCTATAAATAGTTCCCAATAACTAGTTGTCAGCTCCGTCATACCGGAAGCTGACAACTAGTGAATCATATGTTTATTTAAGGCCACGTCTTGAGATGTGGCTTTTTTACATCATGCTCTTTTCTTCTAACGTTTCACTGCATCGTAATTTTTATGCGGATTTATATAATTTCAAAATATTCGTTTGATTCGAAAACTTGGTTGTCAATCAATATTTTTATTTTTGTCTTTCCTTTTTTGTTGACCGTAGGAACCATAAATTCCATTTCTCCAAGTTTGACGGATATAGGGCTAACCTCAATACCGCCGATCCCGATTCGGTAATAATTTGTCTTTGCACCCCGTACTTTTAATTTGACAATATCTCCAGGAGCTCCTTTGGTAGGATAGAAGCTATCTATACTCAATCCGTTTACTTTTATGACTTTACTATCAACCTCAAAAAAATTGCCACCATACTTTGCATAGCCTATTTTTACATTATTATCCCCTTTTAAAAGGGTAAAAGGACATGGGAATACAAGTTCACCATTCTTGGGAAAGCCAAAATATACCTCGAAGTCACCCGATTTGATAACATATTCTTGATTAGGAAGGAAATTCCCTTTTATACGTATCGGGTCTTCATAATAACCAGTCCCAGCGTCTACAGCAGTAATACGAAGGTTTTGAACGATCAATTGGTCATTGATTTTAAGATCGCCGTATACGTTGCTATTGATGGCTATAGGATATTTTCCTTCCGGAATGTCCCCAATATGTACCGGAATATCCTTTTCAAAATTAATCATAGCAAGATCTCCCTCATACTTCCCTATTGCTAATTTATACTTGCTATTGACAAGATATTTGAAAAAATCGAGTCCTTCAAGTTCTGTATGTCCAAAAGGGTGCACTATTTTATACTTTAGCGCTGCTGTTTTCATATCAGGAACCTCAAGATTCCATGTTTCTTTGAGGTAAATTGTATCCTGCCCCCAGATGTAGCCTAATTTATAGGAATGTCCATTAAGCGGGAGGTAAGGAGCATAATAATTGTCTTCATAGCGCAGTACTTTGTCACCTAAAATAATTTTAAAATCATGATATAAGTAATCTGATAACCCAATAGCCTTCAGCTTGATTGGATCTGTATAATAGTGTGTCCCCGGACTCGGCGGCAATAACCGCGCAGCAATTTTAAAACTTAATAAATATTGCCGCACTTCCTGATAATTTATTTTTTTTGATAACACCATGCGAGCTTCGGCCCCATGGTATAGATTTTTACTGGGCATCGTAAAAGTTAGCGATTCTTTGTCCTTGTCCAGCGTAAAAGGGATTTCATTGTTCTGACCGTTGTAGGCATCCCCGATAGAGAGTTTAAACAAATCATCTACCTGTTTAAATTGGCCCTTGATCGTGATGATATCACCGGGACTGGCATATTGTATTTTGGAATTGTCTACCCAGATGTCGTTGACCGTAAAATATACAGGTCTTCCTTCGTATGTATTTTTATCAGTCTTTACATAAAAAATATATTGATAAAATTCACCGATTTTGAAAGTCGATTGGAGGTCATAACTTATTATACCCACTTTTGCTTGTTTTCCTAAAGAGATCGTTCTGAAGGTTGTTTCTTCCCTTAATGCAATCTTAAAGCCATAGTCAAGAATCTGTTCATCATTTAGATAATGGATTTCGCCGTATAAAATGGCGTGATTGTTTCTGAGATCCCCGGCCTCTAGCGTACCTACTGTAATTGGTGTTTTATCGATTACCTGTTCATCCTTCTTACATGAACCAAGAACGAAAAATAAAAGAATGATGTAAGTGAGTTTGATAATGTGCTGCTTCATGGTCTTTGATTATTGGATTTCTAACAATGTTTTTGCTTCAACTTTTCCATAGTTAGTATCCATCCATACCTTATATTTGCCCGGTTTTATTCCTTGAGGAATGTTGATTATTCGTTCATTTTCATTTAACGTATATGCATATACCTCTTGCCCCCCAATGTAAAATTTAAACTCATTGGACAAGCCTTTACCTTCTAAAATGATAGCGTATTCACTGGTGATCTTGTGTGGACTGAAATCCGAAATAATAGGCATTTTTATTTCGATGGTTTTCTCTTCGGGGGCATAATACTTTTTGCTATCATAGTATCCATGGTAATAGGTCTTGATTTTATACTGGCCAGGTCTGAGCTGCGGTATTTTAAAACTAACGAGATTATTTTTCAATTCACTGTTATATACAGCATTTTCGCCCGAAAATTCTAGGTTGTAACCTACTGTATTGTAAAAGTTTCCTGTTAGCTGGACCGTATCTCCGGAAAAAAATATGTTTTGATTGATAGCGTCCCAATGTAATTTCTTCACTTCAACTTTCTTTTTGCTGGTGACAGTGGATAATCCACTTGTCAGGGTAACCGGATATTTTCCGTCTTGGAGATTATTCGGGATAGTCAAATAGGTGCTGTTGCCGTTATTCCCGATAGATCCTGTTGCAGCCAAATTACCTACAAGTATTTTGGAGATTTCATCACCAAAATATTTATAAAAATCAATTCCTTTAGCCTCTATCATGCAGCCAGGATGGGTTAGTGTCGTTTCTAACGTGATATTGTCTGCTGAAGGTTGTTCGAGTAGGATTTCTTTATCGAAATAGATGCTATCGCGGCCATTGGCATATCCCAGTCGAAAAGATTCGCCCTTGAGCTTCGCTATTTGGCGGAAAAATATATAATTTGTAAAAGGGATGCGTTGGTCATCGATCAATAGAAATAAGTCATCCGCATAACCATATTGGGGTAAACCGATACCATTGATCTGAATACCCTCATTAAAAGCGAAACTATTTTTACTCGGTTCGGTGATTTTAGCAACTATTTTTGTTTCGATCAGCTGTTTTGAACTTACATATTCGCGTCCGTTAACCGGTTTTTGAAGGGTAATCGCCAATTTGTTTCCATGATAATATCCACTTTTTGGCAGGGTTACAGCTAAAGTTGTTTTGTTATCTTTTAGCGTAAAAGCTAACCGTTGTTCGGTATTTCCGCCAGCAATTAAATAGTAATTTTCCTTAAATTGCTTAAAATTTCCTTTGAATAATACGGTCTCACCAAGATAAGCCAATACAAGTTTGTTGTCCGTGACATTAATATTGTCGACATTGAAACGGACAGGCTGACTTTTGTAAAAACCTTTAGCAGTCTTGACATAGAATTCATATTGATAGATTAAATCCAGATCAAAAGGTTCTTTTACGGTCAAAGTAAAGTCTACTGTTTTGCCGTTGATCAATTTTTGTTTGCCCGCGGAGATCTCCTGTAGGATGGTACTTCCGGATTGTTTAGTCTCGGATAAAATAAAGCCTACATCCAAAATTTCTTCCTTATTTGAGGTTGTTATTTCACCATGCATGGTGACTTGGGAATCTGTCACGTCCGAAGGTGCCATAGCAACTACCGTCATTGGCGTATTAATAACGACGACTTCCTCCGTTTTCTTACAGGCCGATAGCGCTGCAATGATGGAAACGCCAATTTGTATGCGTCGAATGATTCTTTTCATAATAACTTTTCTATTGAACTTCGAAATAGTCTGGTGATAGCAGAATTGTATTTCCATAGGCGGAGGCTGAAATCCGCACTTTTCCTTTTGTCTGAAAAGCAGGAATGGTAATCGTGACCTCGTCTACACTTTTTATGAGCGGGTATACTTGCGTATCGCCAACCCGGATCATATGGGCCAAGCCGATTCCCTTTCCTTTGAGCTGTACAACAGTTCCTGGCAGCCCGGTTTTTGGCGATAAACTGTCGAAAGTCATACCCAAGCTTTTAAATGACAATGTTTTCGGATGCATATACAGTCGCCATCCGGTTTCCGTAAATTCGTTGTACACAATATGGAGTGACTCACTTTCTTGAAAGAATGTCTGGACCTGAAATGTTAATTTACCGTCCTCGCTACATACCACCGGCATTTTAAAGAAATCATCCCCGTAAATCGTGTACTCAAAACCTTTGATGAAATTTCCAGTGAGCGTTAGGTAGTCGCCCACATAGGCCTCGCTTTTATCAATAGATGTCCAGTCAAACTTTTTGATCTGTATCGTCTTTGTACTTTCGATATTAAAAAATCCATTGTCCAGGCGTAATTTATAATGCCCCTCCGGAATATTCTTAATCGGTATCGAAATGGTTTCCGTTGGATAATCGCCATTTACTTCCATCTCATTAACCTGATATTTCCCGAAATAATATTTTGTCTGGTACATATCAAAGAATGAATAGAATGAAAAACCATTGACAATAGCGTGCGTATTGGGGTGCACTACTGCATTGACAAAATAGATGTCTGCGGGATTGGGGGACCGAATGATATAGTCAGCCGAGAATAATACCGAGTCTCTGCCATTTTTATAGCCAATTTTAAAGCTTTTTCCCACTAACCCTTTCAGGTCTTTGATAGCAATTTCCCGTGTATAGGGAATAGTAATGTTTCCAATGATTATCTGAAAAGACTTGTCGTTATCTCCAGAGTATGGTAAACAGGAACCATAGAATCGTATCAGGTCTGTAAAACCATAGGTCAGTATTGCCGGTGGAACGAGTTTACCTAGTAAACTGATTTGAACCAATTGTCTGTTGAAAGAACCATTTGCTGAATTTTTCTGTAAGTCTATTCTCAGCTTTTTACCATGTTGAGAACCTTCAACATCCGGGATCTTAAAGGTTAGGCTCTTACCGTCTGGTGCAATTTGATAATCAATTTGTTGGGTTTTATCTAATCTACCATATAATTTATAGTTACCATCCAGCATAGAAAAGCGACCTTTGAGACGCACTTCTTCACCCGGCATTCCCAAGATCTCCGAGGGTGATTCTACCTGCATACCATCCATCTGAAATGAATTCAATGAGCCTTTGAAGAAGCCATTTTTAGTCTTGACATAAAAAGCGTAGGAATAGACTGTATTCATGTCAAAATTTTCTTCGGGTTTATAGATGAAAACAACATCTTTATCGGTCATTTTCTTACCTATCGGAATTTCCAGCTCAGGCCCGGCATATCCGTTATTATCTTTTATGCTCAATATAAAGCCGTATTCTAGAATATTGGGAAGCATAGCCATTTCAGCCACCGTTCCATGGAGCACGATCGAAGATTCCGTCATTTTTTCAAAGCTTCCGGTGACTGCACTTATTTGGGTGTTCGTGGGAGGCTCTGTCTTATTTTCTTTCTTGCAGGCCGTCAAGATGCAGCATAATATTGCTATTAACTTCACAAATTTTGTTGTCCCCGCTTTAGCGTACATTTTCATAAATTTTTTGGTTATAATAATTCAAATGCCTCTTTGCATTCAATCCAATCCGTTTTGTATTGTGCACTGATGCGCACCTTTCCTTTGAAGATGGCATCCCTGGGTATAAATACTTGCGGTTCGTCTATTGTTCCACCCACTGAGATCAACCGGACGCCACCCATAAAAATCGCACAGTAGGCCAGCCCTTTTCCTTTTAATGTGATAACGTCGCCAGGCTTGCCCGATTTTGGATATAAATCATCAAAGATAGGAGCGAGGACTTCCACTTGATGTTCGGTGGGGAATACATGCTGTTTGCCATGATCATCATTGTACATCACCGTAATTTTTACTTTTCCCGGTTTAATATTGGGGATATCGAGCGTAGCACTACCATTGGAAACCTGCAAGCTCTCATCTCCCTGGTCCCCGAGTCTGGCATAGTAGTGATCTCCCGCAATGAAATTACCCGGAATTTTTATCTGTGCACCATAATATCCTTTTGATGAGCTTGCTCCGGTTATTTTTAAGGACTTTACGACAATTTTTTCTTTACTTTCAAATCTGGCGAAAGGTCCTTCCATAATAAATGGATAGTTTCCATCCGGAAGATCACTGATTGTTATTTTATCATCACCGTTCCATGTTGCATAGTAACTGGCGCTTTTGCCGCCTACACTCATCGTTGGCATAAAACTATAATTATATGGAATAATACCTGTGACGGGAATCGACCGCCCTGGGTGGACAAAGGATCGACGGATAGCCAAATCTGTAGCTTTTGGGGTATTTAGGGTAATCTTTTTGTCGAAAATAACGGTATCCCGTCCATTATAATACCCGATTCTGTAGGCCATTTTGGGCTGATCATAGATCATGTCACTCAGTAATAACTCTTGATAATAAGGGAACAGCTTATCACCAATGATGACATAAAATGACGAAGCCCGGTCTGGGGGGAGTCCAACTCCCGACAGGCGCAGGTAATCATTGTAATTATAATTATATTGCGTGGGTGGGGTGAGTGTTCCTAATATGCTAACCGATGCTAGACCGATATCGCTATTTAAATTTGTTACGCCTTGGATTGGACTTAGATAGAAACTGAGATTTACGCCATGACGATACCCACCTGGTACCGCAAATGTTATTTTCTTCTTTGTGGCGTCGATGTTATAATCTATTTCTATAGGGCTGTTGTAATCGCAACGAAGCTTATAGTTTTCCTTTTTTACATCTTTGAAGTCACCGCTTACTGTGATTGTCTCCCCAGCGGTAGCCAATAAGCCGGTTTGATAGTCTATAAAAACATTTGATAGCTGAAATCTGACGGTTTCACCATAATAAGTACTTTTGTCCGTTTCGATATAAAATCTATATTCTCCCCGACCAGTTTCGAGGACTTCCGCTGGCGGTTCAATTTTCTTCAGTACCTTACCAATCTGAATGGTAGTTCCCAATGAATATTTTTTTTCTGCATTCGAGGTTCCAAAACCAGATTTCAATACGAACCCATGATCCTTTATTTTTTCACCGTTGAGATACAATACACGGCCCGCAAACACGATACTCTTCCTGTTGGCAGCATCAACGCCTATAGTTTCTAATTTTAGGGGCTGATTTTCTACTGGAGTGGGTTGTTCGCTCTTTTTGCAACTAAAGCAAATCATTAAAATTAAAAAATAGAGACCAAGTGTTTTCCCTTGGGATTTATTCACCTTGCTAGGAGGAGTACTTTTCATTTTTTTATTTGGCTAAATAAGTAGCCAAAGATATAATTATTTTTTTTACCTACAGTATCTTACCTGCCCATTTCAGCTATTCACCGAGTTTTCCTGATCGTTGGTCTAAAGCCCATAGGCTAGGGGCATATTGTGTCGTAGTTTTGAGTCAACAAATAAGAACAGATAAACTAACACAATAAAATAAAGACATTATGACAACGCTAGTAAAAACATTCGCAGCAGCAGCTTTAATCGCAATCTCTACATTCGCTATGGCCGCAGAAGGTCCAGGTTCAAAATCAGCGAAAGCAACCGTTAACCTCTCAACAGCAGACTTTGCTTTAGAGCACTATGTTGCGGTAACGACAGAAGGTCAATCAGCAGGAGTGGAGCAATTGTTTTCGGAGGATTTCAATCAAAAGATCCAATCGGCAAATGCACAGTCTCATAGCCGTGAAGCAGTGGTTAAATCCTTAAAAAAACAAAAAGGTGAGCGCTTGAATTGCGTAGTAAGTACCGATATTATTGAAGAGTCAGCAGATTATATGGTAGCCAAGGTGACAATGAAGTTTGAGAACTTTACCAAGACTGACCTTGTGACATTGGTACATGAAGGAAATATCTGGAAAGTATCCAAATCAATCAATTCGTATAAATAAGAGCCATCCCTTACAAATATATAAGTTGTTAAGCCACATCCAATATGTGGCTTTTTTTTTGAGCCATGTCATACTCCGATTTTTCGATTGTTTCGCTTTACCGATAACATTGCCTTAGTTTCCCTCATTTAGGCGCCCACTGAAGCCTAAGTTTGTGTAAGAATTTAAAACAACAACATTATGCCAAATCAATTTCTTATCAAAAACACCATAGCAGATATGCGTGATTATTTGTTGCAGAATTCACAGCATTAACAAATGGAACTTGTTCAGGCGTACAGCTTTTAGGCAATTATCAGGCAGGAGACACACCTGCTGCAATCGAATACTTTCTTTCGACAACAAACGGTTCAGACAATGGCGGGAGCATTATTGCAACAGGAGAATCAAATTAGAACATAGGTTTCTAGCAGCAGTTAACCCACTTTATTTTGGTGCAAAAGCAGGATTAGATACCGATGCAACCCTGGTTATACAGCAAATTTTTAATTCCGGCAGTGAGCGATCATAGTGATGATATATATCTTTGTCTGAATAATCAGCATGTTGAGTGATGTGGCTTCTACGTAAAAGGGGATAGAGCTCATCAGTGCATAATGTCGCATATAGCGCTTACGACCTATCTCGTTTTTATCTATCTAATTTTATTTTTTATTTTTTGGGACAATTGCGTTTCACTCCCGTTTACCAATATACAAAGCAATTATAGTGATTAACAATTATCATTCAACAAACCAAATTTTTTAAAGTATGACCTCTAAACATCTGTTGTTATTAAACATGTCTCTATTTGAGATTATCACCTCCATGGTGTTTGTTTTAATTATCTCTTTACTTATCTGGAGATTTTTTAAAAAGTAATGGAGATTTGTAATCTATGGATCTATGTGAAGATTTAATGTTTTTTATAAGTTAAATAAAAATTATTGTCAGTATTATGAAAATTATTGTACAAACCTTAGTTATTTTATTGGTAACAGTAATTGTTATGACTTCTTGTCAGAAAGAAAACAATAACAATCCATCAGTCAATAAATTAGAAAGTGATATTGTCTCCAGATTAATATCCGAGAAAGATCATGATGTCATCAGCCTGAGTTTCGGTACGCAGCTCGATTACAATCAGCGGTATGAGTTTGTTATTAAAAGGTTAGCCATCATTGAGTCCACCGCGAAGTTAAGTGATGAGCAGAAAATAGTTATAAGAGAAGTCATAGGCCTTTTGAAACCTGAATTTTATATACCTAATTCCAATGCGAACAAAATCTTTCTCAATAGCACATTTTCTCCATACAAATCAAAGATAGCATCCCTTTTTACGTTGGATGAGATGAAATCAATCTTTGCATCATTTGATCATCCAGCAGAAGTTCAAAAATTAGTTGTCTCGTCACTTGCTGAGATCAAGTGCGGTGAAAATGAGTATTACACCGAATGTATGCAGGGGACATTGCCCTGTAAAGCTGGATGTGAATGTAAGCCAGGTTATGTCAGAAATACGGAAGGAAAATGTGTCGATATAAAAACCATTGGCGAATGCAATTGTACACAGAGTGATAATTGGTGTGGAAGCGGTATCTCATGCCTTACAAGGAGCTGTAAAAGTCCAATAATCGGTTGTGGTTGGCTTACTCTAAGTACATGTGACGGATTATGCAACAATTGATCATAAAAATACTTTTTTTTCTAGGTTATACGGGCTTTATATTTTTTTTTTCCACACTTATTTCAAGGAGTGGAGTTGTTAGCCATCTCTATATGTACCCTATCCTATATATAGGATATTATGCTGCTTTATTCGGGATGAATAAGAAGTATGGGATCAGAAAACACCTTGTTCTTTATAGTATACCTATATGCCTTTTATCTGGCATTGGATTGTATATTAATTTTCAGGACCTATTTCCGCAGATATTTCCCATGATCACCTTTGTATTTGCGATATCACTATTTAGCCTAATGTGTAATTCAAAATTACTAATAGGCTTAATATTTTTTTTATTGGTATTGATAAATCTAACATTATATCCCACATACATTGCGGGGAAATTTATTACTTCAATCGACAAACCGTTTTTGTATACGGATTATGAATTTCTAAATACGCAGGGTAAATCAGTAAGAATTACGGACAAATTAATACTCATGGACTTTATGTTTCTTGAATGTAAGCCCTGCTGGCAGAAGATTGCTTATATGAAAGATGCAAATTTCAAAAACCTGAAGATTTACATTATTATCAATGGCAAGATTAATAGTAAAGATCAATTCTATGCATTTTTTAAGGATAAAAATGATTTCAGTTATCTCTATGATAGAGGTGGAGAATTATCGGAAAAAATGGGTGTTAAAAGTTTTCCTACTGAATATCTCATTTATAATAATACTATACTTTTCTCAGACAATGGCTTTATTCCAAACACGAAACAACAATATATCAAATATAGGCAAGATCTTATCAGCCATATTACTGATAATAGGCAGTAGCTGCTCAAATAAAACCCAGACTGGTCCAAGAATTGAATATTCGTCTGTAAAATTCAATTCTATGGATTCAAAGATCATGTATTCATTTCATTTGAAGAATGAGGGTGATTCTAACTTAATTATTGATTCAGTTTCTACAGGATGTAACTGTACAGATTTAAAAATTAGCACCAAAATAATTCCTCCGAATAAACAAGCGGTCATCACGGGCATATTGGATAAATCAGGCTACAAAATATCCGATACAATCTATACATTAGTATTGATTAAAAGTAATACCCAAAATATTTTAGATTCAAAAAAAGTAGCTTTTTATTTTAGCCGCGATTCAATAGTCAAAGTGATTGAATAAAATTCTAATATTCTTAACCGTAGCTGTGATTTTTGATGGGAAACTTCCCTAATGCAACTCTTGAGTAGACATCTTCAAATTTCAGATACAAATTGCTAGCTAATTATATGTTTATTTATGGCCATGTCAAGTGATGTGGCTTTTTACGTCAAAAGGGCCTGATGTTAATCAGACCCTTTCTCTTAGCGTTTACTTGTACGGTAATTTTTATGTTTCCTATCGTTTCCTCTTTTTTGTTTCGTCATCCAATCCTTTTTATGACAATTGGATTTTCAATGTACGACGCCAATTTTTATGATGGTACCTTCTGATGAAGGATCGCTTGCTGCCGGTTTGTATGATAAGAACAATAGCTGATTTATCTCTTCCATTAAATCTTGTTCTGTATTTCTGTAAGCTGAGCATTATCAATCATGAATTTAACTAAACATTTAGGTAAAATTGGCAGGATATCATTATGCAAAAAAAATGATTTTACGGCTATTTTAATTTTCCAAAACTTTACGCTCTTTACTGCGGAACTCTTTCAATTCACTAATAAAATCATTTAGTGATTCTTGCTGTACATGGTCCATTACCACAATTTTATACCAATTGTTATCTTCGTCGTGCGAATCCGGAATCAAACCAAATTTAACTGCTAGCTTTTTGGGCAAATCAGCTGATTTTATGGTAATGATATTCATATGTGAATCCCTATAAAAGCCAATTCCCAATTTTTCGAGTTCCTGACAACATACTTCTGTCCGGTAGTTCAGAATCTTCATTTTCTCTAACCATTGATGTGGGCCATAGGTCTGCAAAATCATCCAAATTGCCACTGCGTTTGCTCCAGAGCGACTTCCACTCAAAGTGGTGTCCATTCCATTGACATATTTCGCTTCTTTGGTAAAAACATTGTCTATCAATCCTTTTCTCGTGATAAATATACCGGTTCCATAAGGGGCTTGGAGCATTTTATGGGCATCCATGGTCACCGATGAGACGTGTTTATTGTTGAAACCGACATTATGGTTTTGATTGACAATTGGATAGATAAATCCCCCAAATGCCGCATCTATATGAAGTTTAAAATTAAGATCATATTTTATGAAAACTGAGGCATAATCATCTGGATTATCAACACTTCCAAACATGGTGGTGCCTGCATTTGAAATAACGATAGCATACTTTTTGCCATTTTTCACAGCTTCATAGACATGCTTATCCAGTTGATCCGACAGAATTTCTCTGGTATCAAAATCGACCGGAACAATCACAAGATCAATATTCAATAAATTTGCAGCTTTATTGACCGAATAATGTGTGTCTTGCGATGCAATTAGGAAAATTTCATTACAATTGGCATTAAATGTATTGATGAAGAAATTTCTGTACATCCAACATGCTTGTATATTGGCTTCTGTACCTCCAGAGGTAACATATCCATCGCAATCTTCTTGAGATTGTAATATATCTTTACTTAAGATTTGAATGACATCTTTTTCAATATCTTGGGTGCCTTGAAAAAAAGGTTCCGATTCTCCGACAGTATGACAACCAATATGGTTAGGATTCTGCACAATTGTCTGCAGGAAAGGAGCTTCCTTTAAAAATTCAGCCTGTTCATAAAAAACTCTTCCATCCAATTTTGTTCCGGGAAGCCCTAATACGGGACTTTGGCTATAATTGATATTCTTAGCAAGTGCTTTGGATATTAGTTCTTTTTGAATCTCAACCCCAATTTTTTTCCAGTATTTATATTCTTTCATTTGGTGTTTTAAATTATTAACTTCATTTAGTCAAAATATAAAGCCGATTGTAAAAGTCATTAATTAGATGAAATTTTCAAACTGTTATTTTTAAAACAAGAAAAAAAATGATTTAGTGGATTTTTTACTGTTAAATATTTGGAAAAAAGCGGAAAATTGACTTACCTCTAATACGATGCTCTTGCTGGATAGCGTGCGTAAATCATGCTGAAATCTCCTGCTTCCAGTTTTGCATATCCTATAGTTTTATCATGTGAATAGATTACAGCAGTTGGATGTCTAGTCTTTTCACCTCCCCATTCCCACCATTTACCGAGTTTTCCCGATCGTTGGTCTAAAGCCCATAGGCTAGGGGCATATTGTGTTGTAGTTTTGAGTCAACAAATAAGAACAATATAACTAACACTATAAAATAAAGACATTATGAAAACTCTAGTAAAAACATTCACAGTAGCAGCTTTAATCGCAGTATCAACTTTCGCCATGGCCGCTGAAGGACCAGGTTCAAAATCAGCAAAAGCAACTATTAACCTTTCAACGGCAGACTTTGCTCTTGAACATTATGTTGCGGTAACGACTGAAGGAGAGTCAGCTGGCGTAGAGCAGATATTTGCTACCGATTTTAGCCAAAAGGTTCAGTCGGCAAATGCAAAGACCAACAACCGCGATCAAGTCGTTAAATACTTGAAAAAACAAAAAGGAGAGAAGCTTAATTGTGCAGTAAGTACAGACGTTATCGAAGAGTCAGCAGATTATATGGTAGCCAAAGTAACTCTAAAATTCGAGAACTTTACCAAGACTGATCTTGTGACGTTGGTGCGTGAGGGGAATAGCTGGAAAGTATCCAGTTCGGTCAACTCCTATAAATAGTCTCCAATAACTAGTGGTGAGTCCAGTCAACTCAAGACTGACTACTAGTGAATCATATGTTTATTAAGGCCACCTCTACAGAGAGGCGGCCATCTTTTGTCAGTATCTAGAAGAAAATGGATTAAAAAACATCCTTCTTTATTTGATCAGTTTCTTAAAAGTTGACTTTTCATTTTCACAAATGCTACAACAATATGTCGCGGGCAGATTTTCAAATGGTGTTCCTGGGGCGATATCCTGTGTACTATCTCCCCAGATGGGATCATATATTGTCCGACAAGCTGGACATTGATAAGTGCCCCGGATCATGTCGGATTCTTCTATTGTGGTCTGTGTAGGTATATTATATAGTTCTTGGGCCACTTTGCTACCTCGAAGTTGATAAAATTCTTCACACAGTGCCAAAATCACATTTATAAGTTCTGCTCGTTCCACGCGTTTTTGATAGGTGACAAAGTCTCTTGAATTAGGGTTAAAATCTGGCGTATGTTGCACCTGAAACCAAGATTTATCTCCCTTAGAGTCGATGAAACGCAAAATTATAGATCCCCAGATCCCACTCTTTGGTTGCATCTTAATACCAAAACAAAGTTTGTACGTGCGGATATCCAACCAGTTCATGTGGTGCACCAATTCCTGCTTAAGTGCTAATGCAATGGGATCAAAATCTTCGGTCATCCAATTGAGTTCGTTTAAGGCATGTCGCAGGTTGATTCGATGTCGATCTAGCACAATATCCCAATCAGATCTTGTCGTCGTTTGGATATCTTTAATAACAATTGATTTCCAAGGTGTAGTGTACAATTGGCCAATCCTGTGTCGCAGACAGAGATTACATATGTCGCGTAAAAAAGCGGTCGAAAAGGTTTCCGAACGCCGGTACACCCCCAGCCATAGTCTATCTTGGTAGGTATTAAATCCCTCATAATAAGGAAGTTTAAACGTGGGTTCCATAAATGGCTGCTCTGTGGGCTGGAAAAGAAATTTTCCCGAAGCAATAGCTGACGCTTCTAACTTTTGTCCCAACTTTTGTCCTTCGCTTGAAGTTGCAACCAGCGACCCGATGATCAATGGCTCCAAAAACAGACTTAATCTCGCAATATCGTCGGTGTTTACAAGAGTGGACCAGGTGTAAAATAAGTTACTTTTGGGCAATCGGAGCTGCAGGTGCCAATAATTGCTAAATTCCGAAGTAATGAAATTTAGATTTCCAGTATAATAGGGTACTAAGGATTGCGTGTGGTCCACAACATTCACTTTCAACTGAGGATTAAACTCGAAGCTGTCCAAAACATCTTTATAAACGCCTTCGCGTATCCATACTCCTTGATTAAAAAGTCCATCGGCTACATATGAACTCACAATATTTGGATATATATCCTGACCAATTTCATAAGCAAACTCCTGATTGATCAGTATATATTCTAATTCTTCAAGTTGCGTGTCGTTCACCCTAAAATACAGTTGTTGTCTACTGCCAAATTTAACTTCCGTAATACCCACCTCTTCCAAAGGAATCAATAAGTTGGCGAGTTCCCCTGGGGAGATTGCACCGCCTGAGAGGTTAATCTTGATAAACTGCCCTTTTTTCATCGTTTTACTTTGCATAGGATTTTATCTCCTTATCCTTTTCTAGGACATAGTTTTCCAGAATACGCTTAACTTCGGGTTTACAGGATCCACAACCTGTCCCAGCTCCGGTGGATGTACATAACTCCTGAAGATCGGTACATCCACCGCTAATACATCGTTGCAGATTTCCCTCTCCAACTTGGCTGCATGAACATACCAGTCGCCCGATGACAGCTTCTTTGGCAGTTCCACTTCGTAGTAGCTGTAGTCGTTTTTCACTTAATTCGATCTTGTTTGCGATCAAGTTTTTAAACTCAAGAAATTCGTTTTTGTCACCAATCAAAATGGCACCTACAAGTCTATCCTGATAGATAATACATTTTTTGTAATAGCGCTTAGCCTTGTCGATAAAAATAATCTCTTCATAGTCCTCATTTGGCGCTTCTGTAAGACCGATGCTACAGAGGTCAAAACCCTGTATTTTTATAATATTCATAAACAGGCTCCCCTTATAATGGCTGCTGATATCCCCCTGATGATAATGTGCAACTATATCCGCCTGTTCTTCGGCCGCTGCCGTGATACCGTAAAGTGTCCCTTCAAATTCTGCAATCTCACCTATGGCATAAATAGCAGGGTCGCTAGTTTTCATATGACTATCCACGACTACACCCCGTTGGCAAAGTAGGTCGGCATCCCTTGCTAATTCGATATTAGGCGTAGTACCTATTGCTAGGATTAGGGCGTCGCATTTGATCTGTCGTCCACTCTTTAATTCGATCTTTGTCAGCTTATTGCGGCCGCAGTATAGTTGAACTTCATCATTATAGAATATATCGCAGCCGAGGTCTATCATTTCTTCGTGAAGCAATTGACTCCCAAGTGGATCCAGCTGGCGATTCAAAAAACGTGAAACACGTTGAACGATGGTAATTTTTGTCCCATTTTCACGGAGTGAAGCTGCCATTTCCAGTCCTAATAGTCCTCCGCCTACAATAACGACATGCGCCTGCCCGGGAAGGTACCGCTTCAATAGGTCCGCGTCGGTCCGACGCCGCATCGTAAAAATACCAGGCAGCTTCGGCACATGTCTAGGCAGGCTGGGACGGCTGCCTGTCGCGAGAATTAAGATATCATAAGATGTTTTAATACCTCGAGAATCCCAGACATATTTGTTGATTCGGTCGATAGCAGTAACTTGGACACCACGAATATGTTGTAAATCGAGTAAAGGCTCCTCTTCGTCTTTCATTTTAACCAATTGCTCCCATTGAAGCTCGCCACTGACATAATGTGGTAGCATGACACGATTATAAAAAGGCAGATCCTCATTACTGAAAATGATAATTTCATCGGTCTTGTTGAGTTCCCGAAAGGAGCGGACAAAACCATGCGCTCCGGCACCGGCACCAACAATGACAATACGTTCCTTACTCTTTACATGAGGTTCGACACGTACTGCGCAAAATTTAAAGTCAGGCTCCTTCGAAACAGGATCTACTAGATCGTTGGTCAGATTATTGGCTCTATGGAGATCAGATCCCAATATCTTACCCCAATGCATCGGTAGAAATACGACCCCAGGTTTAATCGTATCGCTGACACGTGTCCTGACACGAACTTCACCTCGTAGCGAATAAACATTTGCCAATTGTCCGTCAATCAAGTTCAGTGCTGTTGCATCTCTTGGATGAATTTCCAAAAATGCAGTCTGAATATGTTGGTTCAGCTTACTTACCTTGCCTGTTTTCGACATGGTATGCCATTGGTCACGGATCCGTCCTGTTGTCAGGATAAGTGGAAAATTTTGATCAGGCAGTTCACTGTGATGCTGATCAGGAGGGCTATGCAATTGCGCCCGCCCACTTGGCGTAAGGAATTTGTGATCCTGAAAAAGTCGTGGAGTACCTTTTCTCTTTGACAGATCAAAAGGCCACTGTACGGTATTTAGACTGTCAATAAGCGAGTAATCCAGGCCAGCAATGTCAATACTTGTCCCGGCCGTTAACTGCACATGCTCCTTATAGATATCCTGGGGTGTATGATAGGAAAACCCCTTAAAGCCGATTTTATTAGCAAAGCGTGAAAAGATTTCTGCATCTGGAAGAGCTTCTCCTGGAGGGTCAATAGCCTTATGCAGGTGACTGATCCTGCGTTCTGAATTCGTCATTGTACCTTCTTTTTCAGCCCATGCTGCTGCAGGGAGAATGATATCTGCAAAATCTAAAGTCTGAGGTTTATTGGATATCTCCTGTACTACGACAAATTTGGCTTTTTGCAATGCCTTCTCTACCAGTCGAGTATTGGGGAGACTCGTTAATGGGTTGGTACAAAGAATCCAAATTGCCTTCAATCGCCCGTCGGCTAATGCTTCAAACATTTCGGTAGCTGTGAGCCCCGGTTTGCCGCTCACAGTAGTCCCTGACCAGAATTGTTGAATTTCATCGCGATGTGTTTTGTTATCCATATCACGGTGAGCGGGCAGGAGATTGGCAAGGCCTCCAACTTCTCTTCCCCCCATAGCATTGGGTTGTCCAGTTAGTGAAAAAGGACCACTTCCTGGTTTTCCGATTTTCCCTGTAATCAGGCTGAGGTCAATTAGGCTCAGGTTTTTGTTAACGCCCACCACACTCTGATTAAGCCCCATTGTCCACATAGTCAGAAGGCTCTTGGATTCGCCAATATAGCTGGCTGCACGTTCAATGTCTTCCACCGGGACACCACATATCGCAGCAGACTCCAATAAAGTACGTTCGAATACCCGTGTTTTGTACATTTCATATCCTTCGGTATGATTGTTTATAAAATCAAGGTCTATATCTCCTTGTTCTATAAGTAATCTTCCTAGCGCATAATTTAGCGTAATGTCTGTCCCTGGGTTAATCTGCAAATGGAGGTCAGCCAATGCGCAGGTATCAGTAATACGAGGGTCGACAACAATAATTTTGGTCGCTGGATTTTTAGCTTTGTGCGCCTCTATACGTCGCCAAAGGATGGGATGGCACCAGGCGGGATTCGCGCCTGCGACTAAAAAGCAATCAGCAATCTCGATATCGTCGTAGCATATCGGTACACTATCTTCGCCCAACGCTTTTTTATATGCCGCCACAGCACTGCTCATACAAAGACGTGAATTGGTGTCAATATTGTTCGTGCCAATAAAGCCCTTGACTAGTTTATTGAGAATGTAATACTCCTCTGTAAGGCATTGTCCAGACGCATAAAATGCCACAGAATCAGGACCGTATTTTGCAATTAACGTGCGCAAGACCGCTGCTGCGCGATCCAGCGCTTCATCCCATGAAACACGTTGCAACGGACTGGATCTGTGGTGCCTCATCTGTGGATAGAGGAGTCTGTCAGAACGATCATTGACTGTATATTGTAAATTCATGCCCTTGCTACATAATTTGCCTTGATTGACGGGGTGTTCATTATCGCCGATAACGGAAATCAGCTGATTTTTTTCGACCGATATCTTCACACCGCAACCCACGCCACAGTAGCAGCAGGTACTTTTATATACATTGTTCGACGCTTTATTCATAGCAAAAGGATACTAATTATGCACTTCTAATGACACATTTTGAACGACAGTTTCAAATCGAGGATGAAAACGCACAAGGAGGACAGTGAAACCTATAAGGAAAACACCAATACCGATATATTGAAAGGCATCGGCATAACTGAGCGTTTCGGATTTAAAAAGAAATCCGACTAACATGGCTCCAATATTTCCTCCGGCACCGACGATTCCGCTCACACTGCCAATGTTATCTTTATTAATGAAGGGGACGATACCATATGTGCAACCATTTGCCATCTTAAGGAAGAGTGCAAAAAGCAACATTGTAATAATAGCTAGAAGCAACGTGTTGGAAGTAGCGAACAGACTTATGCCTATTCCTTCCAAAATCAACAGTATACCGAGAATTATACCTTTACCTTTAATACCGTAACTTTGCCCCACTTTATCACTTACAATACCGCCAAGTGCACGGGCGAATAGATTCATACCGCCAAAGATACTGGCAAGGGCTCCAGCCAGGATAATCCCTGTATCAAAACGATCCATAAAGAAGGTAGCGGCGACGTTGTCAACCGTGATCTCGATCCCGAAACAAGCTGCATAGGCCAGTGTGAGGATCCAGACGCGATAGTCCTTTAACGCGAGCAAAAATGAGCCATTCTTCTTTTTATTGATTTTCCCGCCCTCGGACAGTTTTTTGAAATTGCCTTGCGGTGTATCTTGTGTATACCTATAATAGATGTACGCCATAACGAGTAGGATAATACCGGGAACAACCATTGCGACCCTCCAAGAATCCGATTGACTAACGAAACCCATGCCAACGAATGCCGCAGCAATGAGCGGCATGACCAAATTAGTAACCCCTCCGCCAAGGTTGCCCCAGCCACCAGTTACGGCATTGGCCGTACCAATAATGTTGGGGGCAAACATCATTGAAGTATGGAACTGCGTAATCACAAAAGAGGCACCGATGATACCGATGAAAAAACGAAATAACAAAAAAGACTCATAACTATTACTCAATCCAATAAGTAAAACAGGAATCGAACCAGCGACCAATAGGATCGTGTAGGAGATTCGTGGTCCTAGGGTATCACACATCTTCCCGATAAATAATCGCGCAATAATTGTTGCTGAAACAGATGCTATAATGATATTTCCGACTTCACTTTTGGTCAATCCGAGCTGTTCTCTAACCAGCGGCATAAGCGGGGCGACGCCGAACCAGCCAAAGAAACAGAAGAAAAAAGTGATCCATGTAATATGAAAAGTACGCATCTGTACGCCCTTAAAAGATAAAATACTAAGCTTTTTGAGAGGTTGGTCTTGTGGATTCATGAGTAATAAGTTTTTGGTTGATGATTGAAATAATTATCAAATGTTCAAGACCACCAGGATTTAAGCGTGCCGTTTCGAGCGATACGGACTGTGTGATCTTGTTTGTCGTGCCCGATGAGGAGGTGATCCTGTAAGAGTACCGTAGCAGCCTGTCATACAACCGGCTTATACAATAGACCTGTGTGCGACTGCAAGGCTATGTGCATGCTGCAAATCGACGACATCACCGATGACGATAATGGCTGGATGGCCAAGCCCATGCTCCTTACTTGCCCTGACGAGGTCTTTGGCTTTGCATAATACCTGTTTTTGCTGGGGCAGACTCGCATGCTGTATAATAGCCGCCGGCGTTTCTCCTTTGCCATACAGTACATAGGTGCGGGCTATCTCGTCGAGTTTGCGCATCCCCATGTAGATCACGACAGTGGATCGACTCTGGACAGCTAAAGGAAGATCAGCCGATAGACTGCCGTCTTTTTTCATCCCGGTCAGTGCCCATACCCCTTCACTGATGCCACGGTGTGTCAAGGGAATATTGTTGATGCCCGCACCTTGCATGCTGCTGATGCCCGGAATGTATGAAACTGCAATATTTTTATCCTGTACGGTAAGCCATTCTTCAAAACCACGCCCAAAAAGATAGGGATCACCACCTTTTAACCGGACCACCCGGTCGTAGCGTGTACAATAGTGTAGGATAAGTTCGTTTATTTCTTCCTGAGGAACGTATTTTCCATAAGGATGTTTGCCAACGTAGTGTTTTATACAGTTTTTGTTTGCTAATTGAAGGATTTCTTTGTTGATTAAGTTGTCGTAAAGGATAATCTGTGCATTTTTTAATGCTTTATAAGCTTTTATGGTTAGTAATTCTGGGTCGCCAGGTCCAGATCCTACAATAAATAACGATGTTTTGCCTATTTTTTTCATGTTATTTTGTTTTTGTGTTCATTTTATATGTAAATCTATTAAAAAATATGATATAAATCATAAAATATTGAATTTTATAGGGAGTTTGTTTGAAAAAATATTATAAAAATCATATTTATTTTGATTTTTTGATTTTTTATTCCATAAATTAGTGTTGTTGAAATATAAAATTGATTTTTTATCAGAAAAAACAGTAATTATGGAAATAAAAAAGATTGTTATTGTCGGAAATGGTATGGTTGGTGATAAGATTTGCCAAAAATTAAAGCAGAAATCTGATAATCTAGATATAATTGTGTTTGCAGAGGAGCCAATTCGTGCCTATGACCGGGTGCATCTGACCGATTACTTCAAAGTTTCATCTATAGAGGAGCTTTTCCTGTCGAAAAAGGAGTGGTATGAGGAAAATAATGTGAAAATCCATTTAAATGATCCGATTGTTGATGTAAATCGCTCAAAAAAAGAAGTACAGTCATTACAAGGTCTTATTGTCCCGTACGACTATCTGGTTTTTGCAACTGGTTCTGCTGCTTTTGTACCGCCTATTCCGGGCGTTGAAAAGGAGGGGGTATTTCTCTACCGGACGATTGAGGATCTGGATTTGATCAAAGCTTATGCGGCAAAAGTCAAAAAGGGTACCGTCATGGGAGGCGGACTACTGGGCTTGGAAGCGGCCAAAGCGCTGATAGACCTTGGCTTGGAAGAAACGGCAGTAATTGAATTTGCACCCCGCCTGATGCCGCGTCAGATTGATGACAGCGCCAGTCTGATCCTACAAACCAAGCTAGCAGCATTGGGGCTGAGTTGTTTATTACAAAAATCAACAAGTCAATTGCTGGGGGAAGGGCGCCTGACGGGAATCGCTTTTCAGGATGGTTCATCGATTGAAACGGATCTGTTGGTGATATCGGCGGGCATACGGCCGCGTGATGAACTGGCCAGGAAAATAGGGCTGGCCATCGGCGAGCGCGGCGGGATTGTGGTCAATCCACAAATGCAGACCTCAGACCCTGCGGTATATGCCATCGGCGAATGTGCATTGGTCAATGATATGATCTATGGCCTGGTGGCGCCGGGCTATGAGATGGCTGAAATAGCGGCAGAGCATATCTTGGGGGAAGAAAAGTCCTTTAAGGGATTTGATATGAGTACCAAATTGAAACTGATGGGGGTGGATGTGGCTAGTTTTGGGGATCCCTTTATCAGTGAACCTTATGCACGGACCATCTTACTGGAGGATCGTAACAAAGGGATATATAAAAGGTTGAACGTCAGTACTGACGGTACGCGCCTGCTCGGAGGTATACTGGTGGGAGAGGCCACAAGTTACAACATGCTCTTGCAAATGGTCAACAATAGTATGCCACTGGCGGATCATCCTGAACTGCTCCTGATGAGTGAACAGCAGGAAAGCAGGTCAGCTTCTACGGGTTTGGAAGCCTTGCCTGAAGACGCTCTGATCTGTAGCTGTGAGGGGGTGACCAAAGCGCAGATCTGTGATGCTGTGATCAGTGGGAATTGTGAAAATGCAGATGCGGTAAAGAAATGTACCAAAGCGGGATCAGGCTGTGGTGGCTGCGTGCCAATGGTGAAGGACCTGGTCAACTACACGATGAAACAGCAGGGGAAATATATTCGCACTACCATCTGTGAGCATTTTGATCTGAGCCGGCAGGAACTTTATGATCTGATCAAGATCCATGAACTGAAGAGTTATGATCAGGTGCTGGATGCTCTGGGCCGTGGGCATGGGTGTGAGATCTGTAAGCCGCTGGTGTCTTCGCTGTTGGCCAGTCTCTGGAATGAGATGATCCTGGGCAAGGGGAATGATGTGGCGCAGGATAGTAATGACCGTTACCTGGCCAATATACAGAAGGGGGGAACTTATTCGGTCGTTCCCCGTATTCCTGGTGGGGAGATTACGCCGGACAAATTGATTGTTATTGGTCAAGTGGCCAAAAAATATAAGCTGTATACAAAAATTACAGGCGGGCAGCGCATTGATTTGTTTGGTGCACATCTCAATGATCTCCCGCTTATCTGGGAGGAACTCATTGTTGCAGGGTTTGAAAGTGGGCATGCCTATGGCAAAGCCTTGCGGACGGTCAAAAGCTGCGTGGGCAGTACCTGGTGCCGGTTTGGCCTGCACGATAGTGTGTCCTTTGCCATACAAATCGAGGAGCGTTATCGTGGACTCCGTGCGCCGCACAAGATAAAATCAGCTGTGAGCGGTTGTATCCGTGAATGTGCCGAGGCGCAGAGTAAGGACTTTGGTATCATTGCTACAGAAAAAGGCTGGAACCTCTATGTCTGCGGCAATGGCGGCAGTAAGCCACAGCATGCCCTGCTGCTGGCGGCCGATATCGACAGTGAGACCTGTGTCCGTTATATCGACCGTTTTCTGATGTTCTACATCCGTACAGCCGACCCTTTGACGCGTACCGCCACTTGGCTCAATAAAATGGAGGGTGGAATCGACTATTTGCGGAATGTTGTGGTCGAGGATAGTCTCGGTATGGGGGAAACATGGGAGCAGGATATGCAACTGCTTGTCGACAGCTATCGGTGTGAATGGAAAGTTGCCGTGGAGGATCCGGAGATCCGGAAACGCTTTGTCCATTTTGTGAATGCTCCGGAGGAACGGGACGAGTCGGTACGCTTTGACGCCTTGCGCGGTCAAAAGAAAGCCGCTGACTGGAACCTGAAGACGTATTAAAAGGTCATGGGCAATAGCATTGACTGATTAAATCATTTACATAGAATCGCTAAACCTTTAAAATAAAAATCACATGAACACACAAATTGACTTACAAATTGACCTGCAATGGCTGAAGGCCTGCCAGATCGAGGATGCCATTGAAAACGGAGGTGTCTGTCTTAAGTTGAATAATGAGCAGGTCGCCCTATTTTATTTCGCCCGTCGCAATGAGTGGTATGCCACGCAGAATGAATGCCCACATAAGCGGCAGATGATTTTAAGCCGAGGGATGCTTGGCTCCCTGGGAGATACCCCAAAAGTGGCTTGTCCATTTCATAAAAAGACCTTTGCATTGGATACGGGCGAATGCCTTTCGGGTGATGAATGTGCAATCAAAACGTATCCGGTCAAGGTAGAGAATGGGACGGTGTATATTGGAATGACAGCTTAAGTATGAGCTAAATAATTGAAATAAAACTTTTTAAAGCAAATAAACGATGGATTATATTAGCCCCAAAGAGGTAGCCGGTGTGATGATGAATACCGCTGTCTACAAATCTTCGCTCCCGATCAAAGACCTGCTGATTCGTGGCGCATTGTCAGGTGCCTTACTGGCGATCTCCGTTACGCTCGCACTATTGGCCACAGCACAGACCGGGCTGGGGCTTGTTGGCGCATTTGTCTTTCCTGTGGGATTTGTGATCATTGTCATCCTGGGCCTGGAGCTCGTTACAGGAAGTTTCTCCTTGGTGCCCCTGGCTTGGCTGGAAGGGAAGATCAATTTTAAGGTGATGGCCAATAACCTGCTTTGGGTCTTCCTTGGTAACTTATTGGGCAGTGTTCTCTTCGCACTTTTGTTTTGGGCTGCAAGTACTGAAACTGGACAGGCTAGCCAGCTTGGGAATATCGAGCAAAGCCTGATTGTCATTAGTGAAAAGAAAACCCTGGGCTACGGCAATCATGGTGCTGCCGGGTTATTCTCGGCCTTTGTCAAAGCCATTCTCTGCAACTGGATGGTCTGCATGGGTGTGGTGATGTCCATGACCTCCAAGTCTACCCTAGGCAAGATCCTGGCGGCGGGAATTCCCATCTTTATCTTCTTTGCCTTGGGCTATGAACATGCGGTGGTCAATATGTTTGTGATCCCTGCCGGGATGATGTTTGGTGCCAAGGTGACGATGTTGGACTGGTGGTTGTACAATCAGTTGATCGTGACAGCGGGTAATATTGTTGGCGGGCTGTTGTTTACGGGAATGGCTATTTATTATACTTATCACCGCAAAGAACAGGTGTCTACCTCCCAAAACTAAACGTTATGCACGAAATCAAAAGCCTATGTATGCTGAATAAGCTGGCAGGGGTAGTGCTGCTCCAGCTGCTTTTTTTAGCTGTTTTTCACCAAACTTATGCGCAGCAAAAGGCAGTGAAAGCAAGTTTGTTCGAAGGTGTTGTGGTGGCGGGCTATGCCGACCATGGTGTCTATATCAACTGCACTGGACCAGCGATTAAATATAGCTTCGCCCCGAAGGGGAATATCCTGTTGGGATTGCTACCGAGCTTGAAACTGAAGGAAGATCATGTGGAGGAAGGAAAGCCCAAGAATGCTTGGATCACTCCGACGCTGGGGGTTGGCCTGACTGCGGTGTTCAGGCATATCGCCTTTCAGCTACCTGCTTTCTACAGCCCGAAGACCAGTACCCTAGATGGTAAGTGGAAGCTTGGGGTCGGGCTGGGCTATAAATTTTAAAATGACGTATTTTTAGGGAAATATTTACGTTGGGGAGGGAGTGTGCCAGGATTGGTTTGCTTTACTCCCCATATTTTTCTGTTGCCAACTTGTTTAATAGTTCCTTGTTTTTGATGAAAATCTTCTTTTTGTCGACTGTTATACCATCCGAATCAGCAAGTTCGGCAAGCATGCGGTAAACGGTTTCATAGGTGGTGCCCACATAGGATGCGAGATCTTTTTTGCTCAGTTCAAGACCGATGTACCCGTCCTCTGTTCCTTCAGCAAAAATGCGATGAAGCAATAAAAGGCTCCATGCTAAACGGTTTTTAACGGAAAGCTGGACCAGGTTGGCCATCTTCTGCTCCGAAAGATGCAATTCATCGGCAAAAAATAGCATCAGACGATAGCTTAATTCGGGATTGATGCGCAAGGTGGACAAGAAGAAAGGTAACTCGACAAAACATAGCTGCGTAGCGGCAAGTGCTGTGGCCGAAATAGGGTAAATACTTTGTTCGGATGAGATCCCGCGATGGCCTACCATTTCTCCCTTTTTAGCAAAACGCACGATGGTCTCCCGGTCTCCAAGGTTGCGGTGAACTTTGATGAATCCTGATTGGACAAAGTAAATACCACGCACCGGCTCTCCTTCACTGATAAACTGTTCGCCTTTTTTCAATTTGATATTTTTTCGGTGGAGGTCGATTTGTCCAAGCCACTCTTGTAAGACGTAACGACACATCAGGCAGGAGTGGTCACAAGTATTCGCTTTCTTCGTTTTCATCGGAATCAGTTTCGTATGGTGGAGTCTTTCTTGTATGACCAAAGGTATCACCTATTCATTGGAATTGCAACAATACAATGGACACCTCGTTAAGTTGCAATATTTTGTTTATTGATTTTTCTAGCAAACTCTTCAACCCCTCTTTCTACTCATCGTTCTTATGATTAGTGGATTTTTTACAGCATAGAGCTGAACTCGTGACAGATATGCTGTACTCCACGGTTCTACCGCATTCATGCTCTTACTTAAAACCCAAACGAAAGAAGGCAAAAGATCCCTTCTGATTACAATCGCTGTATGCGTTCACCTTCCCATTCTCCCTATTCACCGAGTTTTCCAGTCTGTTAGTCTAAAGCCCATAGGCTAGGGGCATATTGTGTCGTAGTTTTGATTCAACAAATAAGAACAATAAACTAACAATATAAAATAAAGACATTATGAAAACTCTAGTAAAAACATTCACAGCAGCAGCTTTAATCGCAATATCTACTTTCGCTATGGCCGCTGAAGGACCAGGTTCAAAATCAGCAAAAGCAAACGTTAATCTTTCAACAGCAGACTTGGCCCTTGATCATTATGTTACGGTAACGACAGAAGGAGAGTCAGCAGGCGTAGAACAGCTATTTGCCGAAGATTTCAACCAAAAGATCCAGGCTTCCAATGCCCAGTCTCATAGTCGTGAGGCAGTGATCAAATCTTTGAAAAAACAAAAAGGAGAGAAGTTAAACTGTACAGTAAGTACTGACATCATCGAAGAATCAGGCGATTATATGGTAGCCAAGGTGACTCTAAAATTTGAGAACTTCACCAAAACTGATCTTGTGACTTTGGTACGTGAAGGTAATGAATGGAAAGTGTCCAAATCGATCAATTCATATAAATAAGAGCCATCTCGAATAAATATATAAATGTTGTAGAGCCACGTCGAGAGATGTGGCTTTTTCTGTTTTAGCTCCTTCCCATTCTTTTAATTTTTAGTTGCAGCAAATTCGATTCAAAGAGGGATCAAATTTGGTATTTAAACAGAGCTTGTTCAGAGTTCGTTCAGTCTTTGCTCATTGATTACTCAATGTAAACTGAATAATCAATGACTAATCACTGTCTAAATATTGATTGAAAATTGTGATTAGGGATAAGATGGTATCCGGATGTATCGGTTTTAATACTTATCTAGATTACTTTAATGAGGCAATTGTGGCAATCATGAAAAATGCGGTATCCCTTATTCCTTAGACATGGTCATTTCCTTTACGTTATTCCTTGAGCATAATGGAATTCATTCAAGAACAGTGATACTATCTTTGGACATCCGCTGACTTACCGCTTACGAATCGTGTAAATGTGGAGCTGATTGTCTACTTTACCGACTTCTAAAATCTGGAAATATGCTAAAGTCCTGCGGGCATCAACAGCGATAGACATTTACGTCCGGCGTTTCGATCCAGTCCTTGCGCATTTTAAAGTCAAAAGGGCCTGATTCTCATCAGACCCTTTCTCTTAGCGTTTACTTGTACAGTAATTTTTATGTTTCTTATCGTTTCCTCTTTTTTGTTTCGTCATCCAATGTTTTTAAAGACAATTGGATTTCACTGTACGACGCCAATTTTTATGTTGAACCTTTCTTTCGAAAGGAAGCTTGTTGCCGTTTTGTATAGTAAGAACAACAGTCGATTTGAAATAGTTTTTGTTAAATTTTATAATTATAATCCAAACTTCCTTGGGTAATAAGATAATGATACCATAAAATATTGGGTTAAATTGTTCAAATAGCCAGTGGTGAACTCTGAGCTGCTTTGTCGAAAATAAATGCCCTTATTTTGTTTCAAAAGATCATAAGCGGCTAATTTAAATTCCAAATTATTGCCTTTTAATACACGGTATGAGGTATTGGCATTCCATATCAACACATGGTCGTTTGAAAAAGTAGATCTGCTGTACCTACTGTTCACATTGCTATTGATGCTCCACTTTTTGGACAGGGCAAGGCTTGCACTAAGTCCCGTACTAAGAAAATGGGAAGAATAATATAAGAATCCATTCTCTTTGTCACTTTGTTTGTTAAATTGCCATGTATTAATAAAACCAAGTACGATATGATCAATATTTGTGTAATAAGTATTCAGGTTGAGATTGCTACTCCAATTATTTACTTCGCGTTTTATTCCATCCATGTACTGATAGTTATTACCTTTACTTATATTTCCTCTAAGACTGAAGTTAATGGACTGCTTCCTCCGTAGCGCAACTGCTTTTTCAACATTATACCCTACATTAAATACATAAGTTGGGGCTGTATTCTGGATCGCATAATACTGTATCTGATTGGTCTTGTTGGTGATACTGTCAGCAAATCCATTGTGGACCCACGTAAACGATGGCGATAAAGACATGATTAGCCCATATTGTTTGGATTGTGAAAAACTCAACAATGCGGAAAGAACATGCTTGTTGACCTTCTTTAGCTGCTTAGCTCCAAAATAACGAAAGGATGGATTGATATTATCATAAAACGGGCGTAACCGATCCAGTTCAGGATAATCCTCGTTGTATTTATATGAAATACTTGCTTTTTGCTGGTAGAAATTGACCCGTGAAAAAAAATGTTCTACGCTTATTTCAGGTAATATGGTGACGAAATGCTGCTTTATATTTCTAAATGCTAAGGTAGACTCGTTCTTTTCTCCTTGCCAGCGTGTACCCAATTGCATATTTAAACTCAAGTGACTATTTTTTCGCCCCACTAGATTTTGTGAATACAAGGAATGTTTATAGGTAAGGGAGGGCTGATATATCCATCGGTTAAATTTCGATTGATGGGTCAGTGAATCTTCAATTACCATGTCGTTGTCCCGAACTAAATTGTCGCTTGCAAGATGTTGAAGACTGAGGTGCTGTTTAAAACCAAAATTTTTATAATTGATATTGATCTTAATTATCTGATTTATTTCCTTCTCATGGGGCATGTAAGCACGCACCAGATTTCGGCTTTGCGCTGAATCAAGATAATTGGTAAATTGACTTCCTACCTCCCTGTGTCCTTGGTCTGTTTGTCTATTTATTTGGTAATCAATATAGAAAGAGAATGGGTCAAAGAAGTGCGTGGCCGTTTTACCTTTTATCGGTGATGCTATTTTATTTTGTATACTTATACCAGTCTGAAAATTAATATAGTCTTTGTTATTGGCTGATTGGCGAGATTCTTTGTTAAACGATTTGTTATTGGTATAATCATATTGGGTACCGGATTGCCCTGAAGAGGAGTTTTCTTCTCGAAAAAAATCAAGTGTACTATTCATGGAGATAGGCCGCTGACGAAAGTTGTTTGAAAATTGATGCGTGAGACTCCCGTTCAATCGTTTCGATGCATCATTATAGGCGCTTGTGGATGTACGGCTATTGTTTAGTGGGTTTTCTTCAGCAATAAGTTTGTTAATTGCTGAGTCTCTGATTTCGCGCTGGCTGTTATTATAAAATAGATTGGCTGTAAATATATTATTCCGGTTTGTTTGACCTGTTGGTAAAAAATCATGTTGATAACGTGCGCCAGCTACTGTCTGTCTAGTTATCCCTGGACTTAGAAAGTCAGAGCTAAAATCATTATTTAAACCTACTCCCTTGAATGTGGTATTTTCTAAAAGCTGGTTAAGATCAACAATATTCTTGTTGCTATTATTTTTGGAAAAAGCCAAAGTGGCTTGACGCTGTTTATCGCCATAATTGGCAGTGAGGTAAGTGTCGTGTCGTTTATCAGTACCATAGCCAGCTGTGAGATTACCAAAAAACATTTTTTCACGACCATCTTTGAGTACGACATTCATAGCATAGTTTTTATCGTCGGGATTTTGGAGCTGCTGAGTCTTTTCTCGGCTGTCATACACCTGGATTTTCTTTACAGCGTCTTTTGCAATATTTTGGAGAGCAATAGATTTGTCGCTTCCAAAAAAAGGCTTTCCATTGACCCAAATATTCTGAAGCTCTTTACCATTATAGGTAATCTTATCATCACCCCAAAGCATGAGCCCAGGAAGTTTGTGTAGTAAATCCTGGACAACAGCATTGCTGTCCAATTTGAAAGCATCGGCATTAAACTCCAGTGTATCTCCGTTCATCCGGACAGGAGGCAAAATTTCTACAGTATCCAAGTGATTGTCCCTTACCGACATGTTGATTTTACCCAAATCCAATACTGAGCGTGCGGATAACCGTACGATTTTGTTCATTTTTGAATACCCTTGATGCCTCCATTCGATCACAAGATTTTTATGAAGAGGCAAATCTTCGATAACAAATTTACCATAACGATCAGATAGAGCTATCTTGCTTACTTTGTCCTGGCCCATTTCGAAAACAGATATGGATGTGGATTGTAAATAGGTGGTATGGACTGAATCGATCACAACGCCTTTTATAGACTGCGCATAAAGCGCCAGACCTGCAATTACAAATAAAAATGTTACCAACCACTTGGCCATATCTTAAAATGAATTCAGTTTAAACTTAACAAGAATAGGGTTTTTAGACTTGATCAAGTTCGCATGTCCTTTTTTCATCGTATGATTCTCTTCATCCGACTTGTTGTGGGCCGAGCCTGTTTCATTTGGATACAGAATACTGTATAGATATTCTCCATCGCTAAGTAGATAATCATTCCATCCAATAATCGGTAGATAATCATTACTGGCATCCGGCATAATATTTTTAATAGCTAGCACTTCTTGATTATTCGTGTTAACAGCGATCCATGAACGATCCCCGCCATAGGTGATAAGTTGTAATAGTAAATAATCTTTGTAAGATAAAATCTGATTGAAGCCCAAGAGTTTTTCTTTGTTCTCCATCATGAACTTGTCAAAGCCAATTTGATCTTTAATATTATAAAGGAGTGCCGTGTCGACAGAAATATCTTTTGGAAAAATAAATTTATAGACTTTTTGAATTCCTTGTTCACCGAGTTCAAACAACTCGTAATTATTGGGGAAATTGGCGAATGCGCTATGATGTTGCATATTTGGCTGAGATAGGGTTCTATCTATATTTCTAGAGATGGCATACGGATTTGATTTATGGTAAGTGATTACCGCTTGGCCATTATATTGTAACGCTGTCAAATCCGAACTCTTTTCTTTTGGCTGCCAAAAAGACCAGACGGTATTGTTAAGTGTTAGAGAATCATTTGCCGTATTTGTTACCGCTGGGAGATCTATTACCGTATGTTGTCCTTGATTACTAAGCTTTACGGCGAAATGAACTAATCCCAAGATAAACCCACCACTGGAAGAAGTAAGCGTTTGCATAGGTTCCATTTGAGGAAGCTTAAAATCAGCAGACTTAAACGTATTGGTTATTTTTCCAGCATTGTCCATCAGGGAAACTTTTGCATTACCATTAGACAAAACAGCAATCGTACGATCGGAAATCTGTACCGCATTGATATAATTTATAAGGTCAGCTTTCTTGTCTGCGGAAATGGGTAAATATTGCAGATCAGAAATATTGTGCTGGACCAGACCTCCTGAAGCATGTTTTGGTGAAATCCGAATCTCTTGAATAGGTATGTTGGGAGAATAGAGCAATTGCTGTCCTTGTACGGTTGAGGCGCAAAATAGCACACCGAGAAAACTGAGCACTTTCATAAGGGTAAAATAGACTTGATTAACTTAATTTGGTTTATTTTTTATAACTATATAAGAAAATTTATTGAGTAAGATACAAAAGTGCAGATATAGAATCAAATTATTTTATAAAGGCCGATAGATATTTCAAAAACAAACCTTACCCTTTCTACAGCAGACTTTGCGCTTGAGCATTATGTTGCGGTAACGACAGAAGGTGAATCAGCAGGAGTAGAGCAGTTATTTGCCGAAGATTTCAGCCAAAAAGTTCAATCGGCAAATGCAAAGACTAACGGCCGTAATGAAGTCGTTAAATACTTGAAAAAACAAAAAGGAGAGCGCTTGAATTGTACAGTAAGTGCTTATATTCTCGAAGAGTCAGCAGATTATATGGTGGCCAAAGTAACCCTAAAATTTGAGAACTTCACCAAGACTGATCTTGTAACTTTGGTACAGGAAGGTAACAGTTGGAAAGTATCCAATTCGATCAATTCGCATAAGTAGCATCTCATCTCTGGTGGTTTGCCGGCCATAAAGAGACAAATAATGTTTATGTATTAAAAATCAGATAGGTTTTTATTCTTATTTTTTAAAATTTAGCGGCCTTATTTATCATTACCTTTATTGGGACAATTATTTCTACGGATGGCTTTATACTATCTAATCCTGTTGTTCCTGGAGATTACATTCAGGTACCAATGATGGCTTTATTTCTGGTATCTGTGGTGCTCCGACAAAAAAAGGTGACCCATACCAGCGAGAAGTATCAGGAAGGGACGAGGCTGACAACATAAATAGGGGATAAAGCATAAAAAAAGAAAAGCCATAGAGTTTTTTAGAACAAAAACACTTATTCCATCCTGAATTAGTGCGTTGTAGTAAAACATTATGATACGATTTAGACTTTTTTAGTTTATATTCTGTAAGCTACTACCGATGACCGTGATGTCGTACTTTTAGGTCTATTTTGTCACAGATATTTACAAAATTTGTGACAAAAATAAAATCCTTTGCGATCAATTAGTGGTAAATAATCTAAATGAAATAATATGTCACCATTTTTTTGATTTTATAACATTTAATTTGATTGGTTATAAATTATAAACTTGCAAACCCTATCTGTTTAAATAATGAGGAAAATTAGCCTAATTCTTTTTATAGCTTTAATATCATATATTACTGTCCATGGACAGCGACTTATTAATTCTGCGGATTATCCAATACAAAAGATTCGCGTAGTTATTGAACAAGCTCAAGGAGGAACAGTTTCTGAAAATATAAGGGGCTTAAAGTATATATTATTAAAGGGAAACAAGAACAATCTAGTCGATTTCATTTCTGATTTTAAGGTATCCAATGATAGGATCGGTGTGATTGGTTCTGTCTCGAGTGGCGGTTCGTTCTACGTATACGATAAAGAAGGCGAGTTACTGAAGAAAGTAAACAAGAATGATACTGGTATACATAAAGACAACAGCGGAGTATTCTACAAAATTGATAAAGAAGGAGAAGATTTTAAACTGACCTCTGGAAATCTAGTTTCTCAATATCTCTTCAGCAAGAATGGAGATTTTTTAGATACTGTTAAGACTAATTACCTTGCAGGACTGCCTCCGAAATATCTCAGGTTAAATGATAAAAGCCATTTTGAATATAAAGGACCTTTTTATTGGAATGGACGTAAGGACAATAATGTTCTTTTGCTAAATGATTCAGCCCTAATTAAATTTAATTCTCAGGATACAAACACGACATATTATAGTATGTCGGAAGGGTTTTTTAAGTTAAATGAGGAAATAGCGTATTTGAGTATTGCACAAAAAAATCAAATTTATGAATTGGATAACACTGGTGTAAAACAAATTTATGATTTTTCGTTTCCAATGAATAATACTCTTCGTGAGGAAGATAAATTGAAATTTAAGAATATGAATGATTTGATAAATTACTTGTCAGACCACTCCTCTAAAATAATAGAAATTGGACGGGTAGTTCGATTTAAAAATTATTTAATCTTCAGTGTAATACTCGGTTCGGGACCTAATTGGTTAGCCTATGATGTCGCCAGTAAAAATATTTACAATTTAAGTAATATTGTGCCAGATAAGTCAAATGATTATTTGAGCTTCCTAAGTAATAATTATTTGGCAACGGATGGTGAATTCCTATATTCAATTATATATCCACAAGATATACGCTCTGCTATAAACAAATCTGAATCTGAAAAGCATACTATGCACAAAAGCTATTTGGACTTACAAAAATCAAACAACCCACTACTTGTTAAATTTCAGTTGAATTTATGATTTTTAGAAGTATACTATGCTTTGCTTTGCTATGTTTTTGTATGAACAATTGTTTTTCGCAAACAAAAGTACAGGGCGTAATTATTGATTCGGCCAATAATAATATCCTACGTGCGGTTTCTGTCGCGCTCTTTGAAGAAGGAAAGAGCACGGTGGAAAAAGTAGCAATTACAGATAAATATGGAAAATTTGTTATAGAAGCTGCTCCCGTAGATAAACCGCTTATCTTGGAGTTTTCATTTGTTGGTTATGGGTTAACACGAAAAGCCTTAAAGTTAAAAAAAGATGAATTCCGTGATCTCGGTCAAATCAATATGCCTTTTTTGGAAAATAAGTTGGAGGAAGTTGAGATTATAGCACCAGTTCGGATGAAAGGAGACACGCTAGAGTTTAATGCAGATGCTTTCAAACTGGATTCTAACGCTGTCGTGCAAGACCTTTTACGGAAACTTCCGGGTTTGGTGGTATGGGGAGATGGGGCAGTGACTTACAATGGAAAAGAAATTCCACAAGTCTTAGTAAATGGAAAGCCTTTTTTTGGCGCAGATATGGGGATCGCATTGCAGAATATTTCAAAAAATGCTGTTCAAAAAGTCCAAGTGTACGACAGTCGTACAAAAGAGATAAAAGATCAGGATCCTGAGAATCATAAATATGAAATGAATCTTGTTCTTAAAGATGGTCAAGATCATCTTTATTTTGGGAATTTAAGTATTGGTTCTGGTACAAAGAGCAGGTATCAAGGACAATTGAATTTCAATAAGATGACGCCTAAGTCGCAAGCGACAATTGCTTTTTCTAGCAATAATGTCAATAAAGATTTACAAAATATTGATCAATTACTTAAAAACTCAACATTCAAAGGTGTTGGGATTAATTCAGATTTTAATTCAGATTTTTTACGGGAGGGTACACTTAAACAAAGTGTACTGGGGGGACGGTTTCAATATGATTTTGCAGGGAAGAATAATATTAATTTAAAAAACTTGATTGTTTCGGACGTCCTGGCAAAGAATAATATTACTCTAATAAAAAATGAGTCGAATACGACATTGTTGAATAGTGACAATATGGATAATAGTAGGATGACTAATTCTGAGAATAAAAATGAGTTAAAAGATTATCAGGCCAATGTGAGTTACAATAATATGGTAGGAAATCTAATGAAAAGACCAATTAACTTGCAAACCAATCTAAATCTTCGTAAATCTAAGGAAGATAATGAGCAAAATTCTCTTTCTAAATATAATTATTCAACTAATCAACTTGAAAATAATATAAAAAATCATAGTCTGTTTGATTCGGACGATTTGGGCATTAGTGCATCCATGATACTCTTAAATAAGAGTAATCGAAATGCTCTGGGGGATTTAATGAAAAAAGAAGATTTTTGGGACCGTATTTTCTATCAACTGGATTTTAAAGGTAATGTAGGGGAGAATAGATTGGATGCTCGAAAAGAGAATAACCATATTAATCATTTAGATACTGCACAGAATAAGATAGTTGATAGAACATATACAGAAAAGGGTAAAAGAAAGAATGCATTTATTGATTTATCTGCGAAAGAAAACCTTATTGGAGTCGAATTTGGCGTGAATTTGTATGTATCAGATCAAAATAATAGAAATACTATTTATGATCAATCTAAAGGCACTACTGTTTTAAATGAGGATCTGTCACATTTGTCTGATAATAAATTAATTAAATTAGAGCCTCGTATTGGCTTTCAAAAATACCTTTGGAATAAAAGACTTTATGGTCGAAACAGCTCTTCTTTTTTACTTAAGTCAAAAATTGGTTTTCGTAATTATCAGGAGAAGAATACTTCGACTTTAGATTATCGCAATTTGACCCTAAAATATTCTTCCTTTTTACCAGATTTACAATTGAATTACCGCTATACCAAAACTAGCTTTTATACAAAGACTTTAAATTTCCAATACAATTATAATGAGGATTATCCTTTAGTAAATACCCTTCGCCCTATTTACGATAATATCAACCCCGCCTATCGGTATTTCGGAGCTGGCAGACTGTTGAAAAAGACAGGTATTCACCTTTTCAACATTAATGGAACTTATGAAGAACAAAAACAGTACGGTTACAATGCGTCTTTTGGAATTACCTATCGTAGCTATGAAAATTCACAGATTGATAGTTTAGTTTATGCCAAAGATCAATTGCAAGCCTATATTGGTCAACTTGATAATAAAGTAGGTGCTATTTCAGGGGATTTGAATATTAATAAACCTTTTTTGATAAATAAAAACCAGACTATTAATGTTAAATTGGATGGAAATCTGACTAGGGCGGACCGTTATCAATATATAGATCAGGAGCTCCAATATATGAAAGTTAACAGTCAGTCTGTCAACCTGAATCTGTATTATACTGCTAACAGTGTATTTCAGATTGGCTGGACCAATGGTGCATATCGGTATGAAAGAGTAGATAAATTAAATAAAAACTCTAGCAATAACTATAATTCACTTACATGGAGGTCCACCTATAGTATGGCTTATGTCCTAGCTACTCGTTGGGCCTTTAATAGTAGTCTAACAGATCTTTTCAACAAATCAAAAGATTTTAAAAATAATGCACTAATCTGGAATTTTGACGTTTCGTACCGTACGTTAAAAGGTAATAATCTGGAAATAAAACTATCAGCAAATGACTTGCTGAAACAAAATAAAGGAATTTATTTTCTCAATGGATTGACAGAGTTCACTAACGGTTCACGTAATATTTTGACAAGTTATTATATGCTGACCTTATCCTACTTTCCAAGAAAATTCGGAAAAAAAGATTGAGAATTGTATTTACTATAGTGTTTTAGTTAACAAAAGCTTTTTTGAAAAAAACGACTTAACTCTTTGTGATTTGTTTATGTAAATAAAAAAAATATTTTTTATTTTAAATATGTCACCGATTTTCCTGAAAATATATTGTTATTTAACGTATTGATTAACCATATGCTTTTTTTGGTTTAATTATGTGCGTGATTTTATGAAATGTATTGTATTGTTTTGTTTTGCCTATTTAATGAAGGTATTATTTCTTATTTAGAAATTAGTAAGACGTGATATATTGAATATGATGTTATCGTGAATGTTTTGTGAAAGAAAAAGCCAACACTATTATAAATTTTTAAAATATGAAAAAGAAAATCAAATTAGACGAATTAAAAATTCAAAGTTTCTTAACGGAACTGACACCGGAGCTTGCTAATACTGCAAAAGGTGGTGATGGAGATGATACAATTAGTAAAATAACTACAATAATTGTTACCTATTTGGCGGAATCAGCGACTAAATCTTTGTTTCCTTTCAAGTGCGATACAACAACCACGACAACCACGACAACTACAACAACAACAAAAGCGCCGGCGGTAATTTTGTAAAATAGGAGTATTAAAAACATTATATAACAATATATAGTGTTGGCTTTAAAAAAGTAAAATGGTATGAAAGGTGTAGCCTTATTGAGCTTGAGAGCATTTGAAAAACTTCCTGATGCAATGAAGGACCTTTGTGTTTTTAATACTAAGGGTGAATTTTATGCAATGTACAGCGAACATTTTGACAATGAAGTTTTTAATCGTGACGTAGATAAGGATTTTGTCTTGGTGAAAAGACTATCTTTTTCAGTTAATTATAGAGATAAAACACTGGTGTTTAATAGACTGAGTTTTTCAGATGATTGCTTCTTTTTTTTCGGATCTGATTTTTGTGGACAGGTATTGGAAGTTGGTGAATCGGTAGCGGATTTTAAGATTGGCGATTTAGTCATTGGAGATAATTCTTACAATCCTAATGAAGCATTTATCCAAGGTATTCCAAGTTCAAATTGTTCAAAAGAAATAGAGAAACTGCATAAGTCTAAGCTATTCAAGATTTGTAAAGGTCTTTCGCCTACAGATGCTGCTGTATTGTCAGTTAATGTTCAAACCGCTTTTAATATATATCGTAATCTAGGGTTCCCATCAGGGAAACTTATCTTGATTACCTCTGGACGTTCTCAGGTTTCCTTGTATTTATTGCAGCTGCTGAGTAGAGAGAATTCTGTAACTGTGGTATGCTCATGCGGAGATAATTGGAGTGAATTATTGCCCGGATTACAGTTTAAAATTGTTTTTAAAGACTCCGAAGAAAATAGTATCATACTGGAAAAACACGAATCTTTTGATATTATTTTCGATCCATTTATAAATCAAAATTTGCCGCAGCTCCTGTATTTATTAAGATTTTCAGGTACTTATGTATTTTGTGGGCTGAATCCTTTTCTAGAAGAAGAATGCAAAATGTCTATTAATATGTTCTCACATATGATAAAGAATAAAATTAATTTACTTGGACAATGTTTAGGTGAGTCGATCGATTTAAGTTGTGCAATTGAAGAATATAAAAATAACAGAATCACTGCGTTTAGTTCTCAAGTTTACAAAGCGGATAATTTAGCTGAGTTTCTGGATGATAGTTGGAATCATAAATCTGGCATCGGTCGTCCTGTTTTTTTGTTTTAACCTATGGAAATTTTTGAATACCCTTTGCTCCGAATTTGTGGAAGCTCAATTAACAACTTAAATAAATTTGTTGCTACTGAATGCTACAATAAAGTACTAAATGTATTAATCAAAAGAAAAGAGCTACAAGTATTGTCTAATAAAATTGTAGCAGAATTAGAATCTCTTTTTTCAAAAAATATAAGTAGCAATGAGAAAAATTCGCTCAGTAATATTAGGAATAGAGTTTGTAAGATGTTGGTAATCAAGAGAAAAGATGAGCTGAATATTATCCAATTTGAGCAACTGGTGAGAGATATTTCACTTTATAACAACGCTATCAATGAATATAGGTTATGTTCGGAATTGGTGGAAATTGAGCTAGATCAAACTTTTAAAAAGTTTACTGAAACGTTTCAGGAAACCATTTTGGAGATGAAAGAATTTAGTTCAGCTATTTTGCTGTCGAGTTTACCTCTATTTAATGATTTAAATAAATATGTTCTAAATTTAAAAGTTGAAAGAAAAACGGAGATATCTCTTTTCAAATATTTTTTAAGGTACGTCACGAAGACTTCTCCTTACAGTGAATTTACGCACACAAATTTTAATAGAATTTTATGTGATAAATTTTGTAAGATTTTGACGGCTGTTGGTGAAAAAAGAAATTTAATTACACTTAACTTATATCTCCGCACCGTATTATTTGAACTAATAAAGAGAAATGAACGTTTTTTTCCAAAACTTGATGTTAATCTTAACAAGACAATTACTGATTTTAATAAACATTCATCTATATATATCACTAACCTGAATAATGTTGAAGAGGCGCATATTTTTGATAACTCGCCAATAATATGTGAAATCTTTAATGTTTTTTCCGAAAAACCTTCAATGAGTATTGAGTTATTATCAGAAATCCTGATTGAAAACGTTGAAGTGGATTATTCTGATCTGTTAAAATATCTTTCGGATTTGGTGGATAAAGATATTTTAGTTGTTACAAATTTTCATTTTCAAGAAGAGGATAATTGGCTAGAATTGATAATTATAGAATTGAAACGCCTATTCCCTTTCGAAGAAAATATGAATATTGTTAGCAGGGAGCTTTCGGATATTCAAGGTTTTATCGAAGATTACGAAAAGATAATTGATCCTATTGAAAAGAGTAAATTGTTAGATCGAATTATTAATTCGTATTGTACAGGAATTGCGTGTTTAATTAGAGATGACGATGATGCAGTTAAGCAATTCTATAAATTGTTCAAGGATAGATTTCTGTACGACAAAACAATTGAAGTTACACTAAGCGATGATTTACCCACTTCTTTTAGGTATTTATTAAAAAATGTAAAGAAATCACAGTTCATTTATGAGGATGTTAAATCGCCATACACAGTCTCCATTAATAATCGACAAATTACTTCTATTGTAGATTCGCTTGACAAATTGAATAGGGTAAATTTAGCGTATGCGAATAATTTCATAGATGTCCCCACAGCTCTTTGGACGGCATTTATTAAGAATAATGCGGATTTGAATCAGAAGCCATTCGTACAAATGTACCATGATTATTGGCAATTGGACAAAAGGGATGAATCATTAAATGGAGGGATAGATTTATCCGGGAACAATTGCGAAATTTTAGACTTACTTGTAAATGAGAGTCTAGATAACGATGTTTTACATATTAAGTCTAAGGATTTTGAGATTAGAGATGATTTATTAGAGTCATCCTATACTGTTTTTACACAGCTTTTTTTGGAAGGTATTGAACTCAAAGCGGTATTGAATTCGGATATTTTCGAAGGATATGGAAGACTATTGGGCCGCTTCTTTAATAGAAGGACAGCGAAAGAGGAACTTGTATTGGAAGAAATGAGGAATTTTAATTTGTCGAAGAATAACGCTGAGATGTTAGTTCAATTATCTCATCCTTCGGATTTTAATGCAAATATCCATCCAGCCTTATTAGAAAGTAAATTGACACATAAAGAAGAAAAAACGAGTATTACAAATGTGTATCTTAAGGATTTGGTTGTTAGATATAATCAAAAAACAAGGCGATTGGTACTCTGTAACAAGGTTTTAAACAGAGAGGTGAAATTTATTGATGTAGATTTACAGGCACAAGAGGCCCGGCCAACGTACTTCAGATTTTTGATCCACTATTTCTCTGTACTAAAAACAGAAGGGGTTCAATTTGTTGTCCAACGGATATATAAACTTAGAGAGGAAGCGAACGCAGGGAAGAACGTAAGTGTATTGCCAAGGATAGTTTTGGACAATAATATAATATTAAGAAGGAAATCATGGAAGATTTCCCAAGATATTTTAGATCAAATAATCAATCAGAGTTTTACTCTATTTTTTATAAAACTTGTCGAAATTTCACTGGAATATGGGATTGATGATGTCGTATTTGCTCAAATTCGATATCATAGAAACCGAAAGCCGTTTTATGTTGACCTAAAAATACCCATTACAGTACGCATTCTATTTGATTTTTTAAAGAGCAATAAAGAGCATGACCTGTATTTAATGGAAATGCAACCGAGTTCTGACTCCTTGTTTTTCAACGAATCAGGAGATCCTTTTGTTACTGAACATATTTTAGACTGGAAAAATTAAGTTGAAAAATGGAAAACTTGACATATAGGGAGACTATTAAAATTTATGTGAACCAAGACGTAGAGAGTTATATCAAAACCTTAGTTTATGGTTTTCTAAACTCTCTTCAGAAAAATGCTACTATTTCCAATTATTTTTTCATTAGGTATAAGGATCAAGATGGATATCATTTGAGATTAAGACTGTTAAGTTCCGTGAAGACGAGTGAGTTGTTAAGATATTTAATAAAATATGATTCTTCCTATGATAATGAAATAAGATATAAAATTTCGGGTTATCGGGTAGAAGAATATTTGCCCGAAATTGAGCGCTATGGTGGTAAAGAAGGAATAAAAATTGCTGAGTCTTTTTTTTCTTACAATTCTAAATTTGTTGCAGGTTGTTTGAGAACTTCAAAGGATAATTCCTATAATGAGCGGTTGATACAGGCGATCATTGCAAATACTATAATAATCAATTCTTTTATACATAAGGATTATATAAATGATTTTCTTGAAATTTCTAAGCGACTGTGGATGGGGTTTATAGTAACGGATGAAGGAAGTGGTATTCCTGACATAGGTTCTGTATTTGATAAACGTTTTCAAGCGGCTAAAGATAATATGTTGACTGTTTATGATTACTGTATGTCAAATAAAAAGAGCGCATTGCACAAAAGATTAGAAAACCAATGTATTACACACCGAAAGGAATTTGAAAGATGTCTGACCTTAGTAACTAGTTTCGATTTTTTTTCTAAGCCTCTGTACGGAATTGTAGATTCCTTGATTCATATGAATAATAACCGTTTTGGGATAAGTAATTTAGACGAATCTTATGTTTCAAGTTTGATTCTTAATATGTTTAAATGCAAATGGAATTGAATAATATTAAACATGAAAAAGCGAAAGAATTTTTAGAGCGTCCACCAAGTTGGTTAACTAAATGGGGAATTTACATTTTTATCTTTGTGTTTGTCTCCTTTCTTTCTTTTGCATCCCTTTTTACAGTAGTCGAAAAGACCAGATTCGATGGGCTTGTGAAATTTGGGCCTGCCGAGTTTTTAATTACCCTTCCTCGGGAAGGGTGGTACAAAATGGTTGTCAAGGAAAGGGATTCAGTTAAAGCCAAAGAAATAATTGCATATCCCAAAGTTGGTTTTTCCTACGTAGAATTTTTAGAATTAAAACAATTTATGAAAAAATTATCAGATAGGAAGATTATTAAATTACAGCAATTTACAGATCTTGGAGAGTTACAGCAGTCATACGACGACTTTCTGCTACTATCATATAATCTTTTTGACTCATCTGATTCATTAATAAAATGGAGTTTAGCAAAAAATAGGTTTTTATCCAAATTAGAAGAGTTTGAACACGATAATATCATATATGCTCCTTGTGATGGCCTGGTAACCCTGAATAATATTCATGAATCTTTTTATGGTAATAAATTTCAAAATGTTGGAGAGATAATTCCTTCGGATTTTAGGCCAATGATAAAATTGACAATTCCAATTGAGGATATTTCTAAAATAGCTCTTAATCAAAAAGTCATTATAAAATTAAAAGACAACACCGTATCGAAATATAATAATTTCACAGGGTTTGTTTCCTTTATTAGTTGGAAACCGAATGATGGAAAGTATGGAGTTGAAGTAAGTGTGGATAAAGGCATATCGAGCAATTCATTTAAAAAGATACAGTTTTATCCAAAGATGAATTGTAGTATTGAAATCATTAAAAATAACGAAACGCTTTTAACCAAATTAATTAATAAAACCAAAATGTTATGATTTATTTGTCTGCCCAACCTGACGAACAATATTTTATATGGCAACTAAAGATTTTTTTACAAAGTCTGATCACTAATCAAAATGTTTCCCGTGATCAAATTCATATTTTATTAGGATATGATCCTATCGAAGGAGTATCTGAGGATACACTATATTTTATAGAAGAATATGGAGATATTGCGTCAATTTATGTTTACAAAGATGAAAGACCTAATAATATTTATTTATCTACATTAAGACCTCATATAATTAAAAAACATTTTCAACAATTTGATTATCTAAAAGATGAATCAATATTCTACCATGATTCGGATATTGCATTTACCCAAAAGATAGATTTTTCTCAATTCCTAAAAGATGAAATCTGGTATATGTCTGATGCAGGTAGTTATTTAAATGCAGATTATATTGTAAGTAAAGGAGGTAATGACCTATTGAGTGAAATGGCAGAAATAATAGGCATTGATCCCCAAATTGTTTATGATAACAACGAAAATACTGGGGGAGCACAATATATTATCAAAAGGACTGATGCTGGCTTTTGGGATAAAGTTGAACGAGATAGCGAATCCTTATATGATTTTTTAAATAAATTTGCATCTAACTCCCAGTTAGAAAATCCAATACAGTCCTGGTGTGCAGATATGTGGGCAATTCTATGGAATGCATATTACTTTAATTTCCCAACGAAAATTTCCTCTCAATTAGATTTTTGTTGGCCTTTAGAAAAAGATGATACCTGGAACACAAAATCTATATATCACGATGCTGGAGCAACATTAGAAAAAGATTCTCAAGGTTTTAATGTATTTGTAAAACATTATTTTCACAACTCATCTCCTTTTTATATTGATTTTGATAAGGATATTCACCCAGAAACAAATAGTTACAAATACGTTCAATTTTTTAAAAAAATTAAGAATTTCCACGAATTAAAAGACTCCTGTTTCTGTATTGCAATTAATAGTGACAATGAGCTTGAACTAACCGATTTATTGGAGCTTATTCGATTGATTAATAAGGTGTTTAATACCTATATTTTTATTCTTTCCTACGGAAAAAACAAACTTTTGCAGTTCGATTGTGAAAATGTGGTGTTGAAGCGTATAGAAAGTGTTAATGAAAATATTAGCTATTTAAATAATCAACTTTTTATAGAATTTCAGGATGAATTTAAAGCGTGTGGAATAAAATATTTGATATTTATTCGACCGCATCATCGTTTTCTAGCAGATCAAATATTATCAAGCATCCTTAGGCATCGCTCAAACAGGTATCAGTTCACCATACCACATAATGGAGAACTTTTTATCGTTCCAGATGAAATAGTCCCGTATAAAATCTACAAGGAGAGACATCCTTACTATACACTTAATACGAAGGCTGATTATGATTTTTTTATTGTTAACAAAGAAGTTTTCTCAATTGAATTAGAATGTTTGTATATAATTGGAAAAAATACCAATTCTAAAGTTCGATTCGAATTGTACAAAAGATATAGTAGAAATATTATAAATGAGCCACTCATTATTACTCAAAAGGTTGAATTTTCTAAAACGGAAGAACAGTCAAATATGAAATCTTATATCGCAAATCTATGAGAAATCAAATACTAACATGTTATAATAGCGTTGATAATTTGTTAAAATTGAAACCTGCTGAATTAACAGCAATTTCCAGCTATTTTTATTATAAATGCGCAATCTTTCTGGAAGATGATGAAATTCTTGAAAAGAGCGAGGAAAAGGTTCATGAGATTTTCAATTTGATGTTAAATGAAAATCTTTTTAAGATCAATTTTTGGGAAGGGTCTTTTGGTCTTCCTCTTTTGTTGACTGAATTGGAATATATAGGCGGAATTGAAAATGCTGAAGCGTATATCCACATCGTAAGGAATGCGTTTAAAAATTCAATGCCCAAATCCTCGAACTTTTTTTTGGGCGGTGGAGGCTGTATTTATAGTCTTCTTGAATCAAATTCGGATATTGATGAGATTTTCGACCAAGTTATTTATGGGCTTGATCTAATAGAGGTTAGTAATCAGAAATTTTATGTTGATTATAAAATTAAAACTGGAGAGAAGTTTTTGAATAGATTTGGTACAGAAAATATTAGCATTTATTTTCTTCATCTGATCGAACTTTGTAAGTTGTTTAGTGTAGAAAAGAAGATACGCTCACGGCTAAAGATAGACAAGGAACACAAGTTTCCATTTGATTTCTACGCTATATTTCAAATGATTACTGACAACAATTTTAGGGATATTATTACGGCTCATTTACTATTGGAAATGATGTTTATTCTTGCTCAAAATGTTAATCCCCATCATGATCCATCCATTGCTCAAATTTTCATGTATTTAGTCCGACATGCGGATAAGGTTATCTCTACGGTTAATAAAACAAATTTTTTTAATGCCCTTCAACTATATATACTGTTGGATCGATTATCAGAGCATATAGATAGCACTGATATTAAATGTAAAGTTATCGATGCCTTGCTAAAATATTTGGAAACAGGGAATGAAGACTTGAGTGTTAACGACTACTCGTTGGCGGGTTTACTATTTATAAGTATTTCTGAAAAGGAGACATTAAAGTCATGGTATAAATTGTGTGGGGGAGTTTAGAAAATGAGGACATATCCATTTTATATCCAGATGGACCAGATGGACTGTGGGCCAACATGTCTAAAAATGATTTGTAAATCCTACAATCTGGAAATTAGTATTAATAAGTTAAGGAGAATATGTAATAGAAATATTGATGGTGTTTCACTCAACGATATAGCTGAAGGTGCTGAAAAACTAAATTTCAGGACTATGTTGGCTTATTTTGACCGAGATGTTATCCACAAGTTACCACTTCCTGCAATAGTTCATTGGAATCAAGATCACTTTGTCGTCATTTACAAAGTTGGTAAAAAATCGGTGGTTATAGGCGACCCATCATTTGGGATTGTAACCCTATCGTTAGAACAGTTCTTTGAAAAAACAATCAGTACAAGATTGTCCAATAAGGATCAGGGTCTTATTCTACTATTGGAACCTTTGGCCGAACTTTATGAAGAAGATCATGATGATGGGGCAAATAAGATAGATATCTTATATTTTACTCGATTTTTCACTCCCTTTAAAAAGTACCTCCCACAGATCATCTTGACAATTATTTTCAATATGGGGATTGCTTTTTGCCTTCCCTTTATATCTCAATCTGTAATGGACTATGGGATTCTCGATTCAAATTTCAATTTCATCATATTGATGTTAATTTTCCAGCTGATATTAGGATTTAGCCAAATGTTTGTAGGTTTTATTAAAGGTAGGCTCTTTATGCATATTGGTAATAGGATTAGTATGAATTTGTTGTCTAACTTTTTGATTGTATTATTTAGAAAACCTTTCACCTATTTTGAAACAAAATCTATAGGCGATTTAACAAACAGAATGGGGGATCAAAGTAGTATTCAGGATTTTTTAACATCTTCCTCCTTGATTATAATATTCTCTTCAATCGAATTTATCGTTTACTCTATACTGCTATCAAGATATAACACCTCCGTATTATTAATTTTTATGCTTGGGAACTTTATTCTTATTGGATGGAATTTCCTCTTTTTAAAGAAGCGTAGAAAATTTAATTACATAGGATTTCAACAAAGCGCAAACGGTCAGAATATAACATATGATCTTTTGAACGGTGTTTATGAAATAAAACTGCAAAACTGTGAAATGCGGCAACGATGGAAGTGGGAAGAACAACAGGTTAAGCAGTTTAAATTGGCAATCAGGTCTATGGACTTGGCACAAATTCAAGAGTTTGGTTCATTTTTTATTGACAAGGCTAAGGCGGTATCCATTAGTTTGATCACTGCTGCTTTGGTTATTAACGGCAATATTACATTGGGGGTAATGATGTCGATTTCATATATTATGGGACAATTGCAGGGTCCTATCAATTCATTAGCCTCATTGACAAGTTCATATCAAAATGCAAAGATTAGTCTAGAAAGAATTCAAGAAGTTCATAATTCTGAACCTGATGATGTAAATAAAATGGGTGAAAACCACATTTTATCAAATGAAGTCCAGGATATAGAAATAAAAAACCTGAGCTTTAGGTATGACAAAAGCACTTTAGGTAAGGATATTTTAAAAAATATTTCTTGTACCATTCCGGCTGGCAAAGTTACTGCGATAGTGGGTGAGAGCGGGTCTGGGAAATCTACTTTAATTAAAGTATTACTTAAAATTTATCCGTCAGAAAATGAATCGATTAAAATAAATGATATAAATCTCAATGACCTTAATGATCAAGATTGGCGGGGTCTATGTGGTGTTGTGTCCCAAGAAGGTTATATTTTTAGTGATACCATTGCCAATAATATTGCTATTAGCTCAGCCGAAGTCAACGAGGAGTTACTTATAAATGCTAGTAAAGCTGCTAATATTCATTCGCATGTTGAAACACTTCCGTTAAAGTATAATACTAAAGTCGGGAAGGAAGGCAGAAAATTTAGTCAGGGGCAAACACAACGGTTACTAATTGCACGTCTACTTTATAAAAACCCAAAATATATATTTCTAGATGAGGCTACAAATTCGTTAGATGCAGAAAACGAAAGGTTGATTTTAGATAATATAAATACGCTATTTGAAGGTCGAACTAAAGTAATAATTGCGCACAGACTTAGTACGATTAAAAATGCGGACCAAATATTAGTGATGAAATATGGCGAGATAGTCGAAAGAGGAACGCATGCCGAATTAATATCTATGAAAGGATATTATTATCAATTAGTAAAAACACAACTTACTTAAAATATGAAAAAAATAGTAGCTTTAATGTGTACCTATGGACGATTTTCCTACGTACGCAGATCGATTGGATTATTTTTAAATCAAGATTATGAAAATAAACATTTACTAATTTACAACAATGCTCCCGCTCCATTGGTGCTAGATGTTTATAACGAAAATGTAACTATAATTAATAATCATATAGATTTGATTTCAAAGAGTGAATATACAGATGTTGGTACTGTTTTTAGGGATGCGTTGACTTATGTGCCTTCAGATGCTGATTATGTAAGTATTTGGGACGATGACGATATCTTCTTGGAGAACCACCTCAGTTCTGGAGTAAATTATCTCGAAATAAATAAAGAATACGAGGCTTGGCGTAAGAGATATTATTTTTATAAATCGGGCAATGATTATATCGAGTTGTTAGATGCCAATTCATACACCGAAGGTGCTTGTATAATAAGGAAAGATTTTTTAAATGAAATTGGCTTTTTTCTAAATACTTCTCTTGTCTATCATCATAAATGGTATTTTGAAGCTGAAGGTAGAGGACAATTTGCTGTTGCGGAGGATTTATTTCCAACATTTTGTATAGAAGCTGGGCAAGCGAATGTTGCTCATATCAGTGGTTTGTCTTCAAATGATGACCTGAATACTAGAAATGAAGTTAAACAGCGTTCTATTGATTTTGGTGATGGTAAAAAGTTAATTCCTTGGGGTGAAGAGATGGTTAAGGAATATTTAGACATATGTTTTTCAGATTTCAGGGATTAGAGATACATGAAATGCATTAGAAATCGGTATTTGCTCACTGCTAATTGATATAACAAATATGTATAAGCACTATATTGGGCAAATAATAAATTATTCACTAGAAAAGGAAATTTCATCTTTGGATGATATCAATATTACAAATGGATTAAGTGGAATAACACTATTATTGATAAAATATTATCAAGTCTATAAATGTGATTCTGTACTCAATAGTTTAGTAATTCTTTCTGAGAGAATCGATAGCACGTATGCAAAATTTGATATTTCTGTTGATTTTTATACCGGTCATTTGGGTATTGCATATATGTTTGCTTTACTATCAACAATAACAGATGATACTTGTAATGAAAAAAGGGTTGAAACGATATTAAGCAAGTTAGATTTTGATCAACCATTGAGCAGTAGTGATGTATTAGTTGGACATTCTGGGGTTCTTTTGGGCCTTATAAAACTTAATGAAATATATAGCCATGGGATTGAATTGAATGAAATATTAGTAAAGATCTTCAGGAACGCTAAGTTTGATAATATTTCGAATGGTGTTATTTTTGATAGGCGCCCCAATCAGCTGAAGGAATATTGTGGCTTCGCGCATGGAGTTAGTGGAGTAGCATATGTTTTGGCTGTTTATAGTAAAAACTCATGTAATGGAGATCTTTATAAGTTTATTCGCAGATGCTTAAAGTATGAAAATCATTATCTAACAACGTACGAGTTATGGCCTGATTTTAGAGCATTTCCGATTGTAGATTTAGAAGGAGCTATTTCTAGATATTTCGATACGGGGAAAGATGGGATTTCCAGTCATGTCAGTTGGTGCAATGGTTTTTCGGGAATAGGGATCAACAGAATTTTCCTATACAAACTTTTTGGCGATAAGGAGTTATTGGAAGATATCGAATTAGTTCGCAATAATATCTCTAAATATATATACAAACAAACGGATTTATCCGTCTGTTGCGGCTTAGGCTCTATGATGCTTTTTTTGTTGGTTGATTTTTTAATCCTAGATAACTCCCGGTCAAAAATAATTCTTGAAGAAATATTTCTTTCAAAGTTTTTGCAAAAAAAGGTCGATAGTTGTACTGATTATTCCATGTTTTATGGACTTTCTGGTATCCTTTATATTTATTTGTATTTTTTGGAGGGGGTCTCTGATAATAATTTTTTATTTTATGATCATCATAACCACCGGTATGAAAATAAGACAATTTTGTATGAAGATTTAATGATCAAATTGAAATATCCTGACCTTTATGCACGAATGGTATCCCAACAAATGATAGACTCAAAAATTTCATTTCGGGAATTCTTTCATACAATTCAACATAACGAATCTTTTAATTTTGGTTTGTATTTAGGAAAAAAGAAGCATTTTCATTTGAGAAAAAGTGTTTATTACAACAGTGAGATTTATGCTGAAGAAATTCTATGTAAACATTTTGCTGAATGCATTGAAAAAGAAGGTTTGAGTAAAATAATAGTAAAAATTGAATTGAAAATCAATGAAAGAATGTTTGTTGATAAAGGCGTTCAATCAATTCATTTAGAGGTCGTCAATATCTACTCTTCTAATAAGTTTGCTATTTCAAATCAATTATTCTCAATAATAAAATTGTTCAATTCTGATCTCACGATAACCGATTTTATAAAGAAAACAGAACTTAATGATAAGCTCTTGATTGCATCGTTTGTAAAAAATCAAATATTAATTCCTGTAAAAAGTGAGGCTAATCGTCTGACTATGAATAAAGTATTTGGCGGTGTGGATGATTTGCTGAATGTAATTGAATCCCATTAAAACTCATTAGCAGAAAAGATCTTTTGATTTGTACAACCATAAGTAAATATATTATATATTAATAGTGAATACATGAAAGTAACGGCAATAATGGCAACATGTGGGCGGCATTCTTTATGTGAAAGAAGTCTCTCGTTATTCTTAAATCAAACCTATAGCGATTGTGAATTAATCATTTTTCAAAATTCCGCAATTAAGCAGGATCTTTCTCCAGATGTGGATAGGAATGCAGTTAGATTGATCAATCAATCCATTGATAGTCTAACAAATTCGCCTTATAAAACACTCGGTGCTATCTATAGAGATGCATTTAGATATATAAGTGACGATACAGACATCGTAATTTTTTGGGATGACGATGATCTCTTTTCAAAAGATCATATAGAGAAAGGAGTAGATGGTTTCATCAGAGGCGGTAAAAAGGCTTATAAACCTGAATATTCATACTTTAGATACGATAATAATATTTCTTTGGAAGCGAATAATATGGAGCCTTCTATTTTTGTTGATCGAAAACATGTTTCTAATTTTGGTTTTTCGGAAACAACTACGGACCAGCACTTGAATTGGCTAAATCCGTTGCTTAGGGACGATGATATTTTTATTGACTCAAACGGTAAGCCCACCCTCATATATAATTGGGGAGACGATATATTTAGCTTTAAAACCAGCGCTGATTGTGAAAATCCAGAGAATTTTGACAATTATAGGAAGTACTCTTTCGATCATGGTGATAGAATTATTTCGCCAATTGAAATCGAAGCAGTTTACACGATGTTATCGAGCTATAAAATCGGTATATTATAGTAACATTTAAAACTACAAATTGTGATGGAGTTTTTTTAAAACTAAAAATCTGCTTGTAGAAACTCTTTGAATAGCTGCTTTTATATTCTTTTACGTTTTCTATTTTAAAGCATGAAAATTGCGCAATCGATTGATTGATTTTATTGTTTTTAAATTTAAATAATTCTTTTCATTTTTATAAAAAAGAACTCTATGTGTTTTTATTTGTGATTTTTTGTTTATAGACGATTAAATCATAATGAAAATTTAAAATATTTTTCATAGATAAATTTTTGAAGTATTAACCAATAACTTAAGAAGCCGTTGTGTATTATAAAGAGATGCCAGATCCGAGATATAGGATCTTTGCTGTTGAAAAATGCATTTTCTGTTTTACATAGCACGATAAGACCTAAATTTATTATGAGAAAAATAGTTGATGGAGATATTCGAAACAAAGAAAAGACAAAGAATAAACTAATTGAAGCTGTCGGAAAAATTATTGCTACCGAAGGATATTCAAAACTTGGAGTAAATAAAATATCGAAAATAGCAGAAGTTGATAAAAAGCTTATCTATAGATATTTTGGGAATTTTGATGAATTGATTAATGGTTATCTGAGAAAAAAGGATTTTTGGACAAATCAAAGTTCTATTGCATTGCAAAATTTGGAGTCAAATTTCGATGACTTTGGAAAATCGGTTATTAATGACCTTTTAATTGATCTATTTGATCATCTTGATCATATTGATGAATCAAAAAAAATTACGCTCTTGGAAGTTACTGAAAAATCTTCGCCAATAGAGCAGTTATCAGTCGAAAGGGAAATACTTAGGAGTAATTTATTTAAAGTTACTGATCCTTGGTTTATTGATAAATCGGTAGATTTAAGAGCATGTTTAGCTCTTATCTTGGGAGGAATTTATTATTTGACACTCCATGCAGATGCGACGGGAGTTACATTTTGTGAAATAAACGTAAAGGATGAATTAGGAAGAGAAAGGTTAACAAATGCTATCACGACTTTGATTAATTCACTTTATAGTATAAAATAGAAAAGCCTGAAGATTATGCCGTATATAAATAAGATTTTATAGAAAGTTGAGAATTACAAAATAAAATATAATTATATCCAAGAATGTTCCCAAAAGTGCGTAAGGATTCCATGCTTTGTGAACGATGTTGCTTGTTTTATCTCACTATAGTTATATTCAAAAACTTCTTTGACTTCAATTAAGCTAAAATCAATTTCTTGAAATTTCGACAAGGTTTTTCTCATTTGAAATGGTCCGGAGTATTGAGGAGTAAAAAAGCTATCTCTATTACCTTCTAAATATATATTGTTTATTTCTTGCACGATCTCCAAAAAATAACGTTCATTGGGTGGACTTGCAAAAAATTCTGACGCAATGGTGTAGTTAACCGGATCTATCAATACAAAACCATTTACTTCCTCATTGTATAGTGAAATAAAATGATCTACATTATTCAAATGTATATCCCAGTCAACGTAACAGCCTCCAAAGTGGTAGACAATTAAATAGCGCCCTATATCAGCAGCTTCCGCATAATTTCTTGCTGTGACAAAAGAGTTGTATGCCCAAGGATATTCATTTTGTATTAGATCAACTAACTTATCGAAATCCCAATATATAATATCAAAATTTTCTTTTTCTTTTAAACAAACCCAAGAATTTATGCATCGCTTTGCTAATTCAGAAGGTGTATTGAAACATATTTGGTGGATAATTTTTGGTATCATTGTAATTATAGCTCAAATTAATTCTTGTGTTGTTATGAAAACTTTTACTTATTTATATGGGGTTTAAATTATTCAGTTTATTCTCCATAAAAAAATCAAATTTCTCTTTATTAAAATAGTTTTGCCTGTTATTCTCAGTAATAAGTTTCTTTGCGAGTTGAGTATATTTGATGAAATCCTGATCTTTCAAAAATCTACTTTCTGTATTCAAGATAAGCCCTAAATAGTCTCTGGGATTATTAATAACCGATTGACTAAATATTGTAGTAGCGTAACCAAGCATGATTTTACATGCGGAATTAAACTGTTCCTCTCTCTTTTTGGTACTTATTTGATCGCTATGAAGGCGATATTTCAAAAGTGGGCTAGGTATGCTCCCAAATTTTAAACCGGAAAGAGTTGCATCAACCCATAACTTATAATCTTCCGCATGGTTGGCTAAACGATCGTAATAAAGTTTATTGAAATTAAGATTTTCTTTTCTCATTACAACAGTAGGGTGACAAATAGCGTTATGATGTAAAAACACCAACGAAAGATCTTCGTGGCATGTCGGAACATTTATTCGTTTTTGTGGAATAATGTTATTATTGTCGGACCTGGGTAGTATTTCATAGTCAGAGCCGACAATACTTAGCTCTGGATTTTGGTTGAGAAATTCAATTTGAAGTTCGAATCTGTCAGTACGGGATACATCATCACAATCCATTCGTCCTAAAAATTGACCTTTTGAAAAATAAATTCCTTTATTTAGAGACCGTATTATTCCCTCATTGTTTTTATTAGCTATATAGACAATTCTATTGTCATAAAAAGACCGAACAATTTCATCTGTTTTGTCCGATGATCCATCATTTATGATCACAAATTCAAATTCATAAAAGGTTTGAGTCAATATACTGTTGATTGCTGTTTCAAGATATTTTTCTCCATTGAAAATGGGCATTACCACAGATAATATGGGGCGATTTGTCATATGTGGCTTGTATTGAAAATAAAAAATAGAAATTTCAGTAAAATCATCATCGGATTTGTATTGGTACTTCATAAATAGGTTTTAACATATTTGTCTTTTTATGTTATATAATCGGTAATTAATATACGGTAAAAAATAATGTTTAAAATAGTAAAATATTTTCGAAATGCCATTATCCTGAAAAGTGTTTTATTAGCAACTTAATTTTTAATTCAGACCATCATACCGTTCTCTTAATATTTGGGGGTTAAGTCTTACACGTCAAAAGGGCCTGATTCTCATCAGACCCTTTCTCTTAGCGTTTACTTGTACAGTAATTTTTATGTTTCCTATCGTTTCCTCTTTTTTGTTTCGTCATCCAATGTTTTTAAAGACAATTGGATTTTCACTGTACGACGCCAATTTTTATGTAGTTCCTTTCTTTTGAAAGGTAGTTTGTAGCCGTTTTGTATAGTAAGAACAATAGTCGGTTTGAAATAGTTTTATTGGAGTAAATTATTTTTGATAACTTGAATCAGTTATATACAATGGAGGAGAACTTATACCATCATAAACTATTATCACATTATATCTCCAATTGGGGCGATGAATATCGTTCACTTATCTGGGAAAAAGGTCCTTATAAAGATTTGGGGGATCAATTTCGGGTCTTGGAATTTCCACCAACGCCGGAACGAAATATGTGGACTTATGCCACCTGTGGTATGTCTCATTTTGAGGATCAACTCTGTTTGGAACTACACATCTTTTCGGATGAGCAAGACCAAACACTAGTTGAGTCATTAATTGTGATAGCTCATTTTCATAGATTCCGCACACGTTTGGGACACTGGCACACCATCAATTGGGGAAGGGGATGGCGACTGAATTCTTCCTGCTCTTTTGCGTTGCTCTCTCAACCTTATTTGGATGGGGCCAAACTGGAAATCCTTGATCTTGAAGATGGAAAGTCTGTTTTTTTCTATTGGCTCGTGCCAATTACCAAAGAAGAACTTGTATTCAAAAAGGAATATGGAGCAGACAAGCTCGAGGAAATATTTGAAGAAAATGGATTAAATTATTTAGATCCTTTTAGGAGTTCCCTGGTTTGAATAAAGGAGTTATTTCGGGTGCACCTATTCGTGTGAATCTGTTTGAGGGGGGCGGGAAACTACTAGTTTATTAATGTACAAGAGTATAGTAGTTGGCTCAAGAATACCTTAGATATGCGCATGCAAAAGAAAGAAATTAGATGTTTAATAAAGTATGAAAATGTCGCACAAGGGATCTATAACTATAAAGTTTTCTTACCATTAAAAAGTGGTTGGAGCAATAATAGCTTAGTTACTTGTACAAATTGTGGGGAATTGTTTGTAATTGACTGGGAAAATCCAGAAACGGAAAATCTAAGTGTAAAACAAATTGCGGGTTCAACTTTATGTCCAACTTGTAATGTTGTTTTATCTATGTATTTGGCAGATTATCCTGCTACAATAAGAATTTCAGAAAATCAATTTGGTAGTTTCAATGATAAAGCTGTTTTCAATCAAGAGGAAGAATCGGAAATTGTAGACTTTTATGAATTAAGGCCATCACAAAAGGGCTTAAACTAATGAATAAGCAATGTGTAAAATAGATTTACTTTCAGATTTATCTCATGACATGATTACGGAGAAGATTACAGAATTAGAAAAGAGATGGGCAGAGTTGTTAAAAGGTCCTAAAAAATCAAATCAGACCGAAATTGGAAAAACAAAAATTACTGCTGCTGAATTGAAGCATCAATTGCTTCAAGATGAAGAATATCAAAAATGGCTTGGGGAAAAAGAAGAGATAAGAATAGCTCTTGAAGATGCTTATGCTGAAGATGAGAAGCCATTAATTGACGATTTGAGGCAAGTTGGGGTCAATGTGAAATCTGTGTGGAATTTAGTAAACACCAAATCAAGTTATAAATCAGCTATCCCGGTTTTGTTGACGCATTTACCAATGCAATATCATTTAAAAAATAAAGAAGGAATAATTAGAGCTTTAGCAGTGAAACAGGCGAGAGGGATAGCTTGCAGTGCCATTCTTGAAGAATATCACAAAACGTCAAAACATGACTTTAATTACCGTTGGCTTTTGGGTAACACCATGGCTGTCATTATTACTGCGGATTATATTGATGATGTGATAGCTGTTGTTCGGGAAAGAGATAATGGCGAGTCGAGGCAGATGTTTGTTAAAGCCTTGGCGAATATGAAGTCTCCAAAGATTAAAAATGTCTTTGAACAGTTATTGATAGATCAGTGTGAAGTAGTAAACAAGGAAGTTCAGAAAGCTCTAAAGAAAATAAACAAAATAACTGATGATTAAGCTGATTTGAAGCAGTTGTTCTCAGGACGAATGATTGAGAATAGAAAACGATTTTTTGTGTTTAGTCTATGTTCGTAAAAAAGTGTTTTGATTGGTTGGTTTGATGAAATCTGGCTTGTATAATGTATAGATGCCTACTTTAAAAATTAGAATTATGAAACTTGTCGATTTAGTAGGATATTTACGCCTTACCTATAAAATGATTTTTCCACCACCATCTATTTAATAGTAATGATATGACGCTTGGTTGTGGAAACGGTTTCTTTTTTTATAAGTTTCCCTGTTTTCCGTCAATATACCAAGATTGTTTAAAGTAATTATCGCTGTGGGACTGTCTACCTCCCCATTCCCGCCATTCACCGAGTTTTCCTGTCCGTTGGTCTAAAGCCCATAGGCTAGGGGCGTATTGTGTTGTAGTTTTGAATCAACAAATAAGAACAAAACAACTAACACAATAAAATAAAGACATTATGAACCATCATGAGTGTATTCAAAAGGCACTCATGATAGCTTTATCATCAAATAAAAAACAAATAATTTCGATAAAAAACTCTAGTAAAAACATTCGCAGTAGCAGTTTTAATCGCAGTATCCACTTTCGCTATGGCAGCTGAAGGACCAGGTTCAAAATCTGAGAAAGCAACCATTAATCTTTCTACAGCAGACTTCGCCCTTGAGCATTATATTGCGGTTACGACCGAAGGTGAATCAGCAGGTGTAGAGCAATTGTTCGCTGCTGATTTCAACCAAAAGATCCAATCTTCCAATGCACAATCTCATAGCCGTGAAGCAGTGGTTAAATCTTTGAAAAAACAAAAAGGTGAGAAGCTAAACTGTACAGTTAGTACTGACATCATCGAAGATTCAGCAGATTATATGGTGGCTAAAGTGACCATGGAATTTGAAAACTTCACCAAGACTGACCTTGTGACTTTGGTACGCGAAGGCAACAACTGGAAAGTATCCAAATCAATCAATTCGTATAAATAGTACCTTATCACTGGTGGTTTGCCAGTCATAAAAGACAAACCACTAGTGAATCATATGTTTATTTAAGGCCACGTCGTGAGATGTGGCTTTTTCTGTTTTAAGCAATGCCATTTTTGGACTTTTCGGTTGTTTCGCTCTACCGATAACATAGCCTTAGTTTCCCTCATTTTGGTTCTTGATGAGGCCTATGTTTGTATAAGAATTTAAAACAACAATATTATGGCAAATCAATTTCTTATTAAAAACACGATGGCAGATCTGCGTGCTTTATCTGCAACCGAAATTACAGGATTAACAAATGGTACCTATTCAGGAGTACACCTTTTAGGCTATTACCAAGCTGGTGATACTCCTGATCCGATTGATTATTATTTATCTGCGACGACAGATTCCGATGATGGTGGTAGTGTTATCCTGGTGGGCGGAATCAAACTTGTACACTATTTCGCGTCGAAGATCGATGCACGTTACTATGGAGCCATGGCAAACGACCCGAATGATCAATCTGCCGTTATTCAAAAGGCAATAGATGCGGGTTCGAAATTGGCAAAAAAAGTATATTTCTCAGCGGGAGTATATATGATCAATGGACGGTATAATTCAGGTGGTAATGGTATTATGCTTAAAAGTGGAAGCGATATTGAAACCGATGAAAATACCATCTTTAAGGTAACCCCACAAACCTCAGGTGCCTATACCGCTTTTTCTATTGTGGAAGCAGATGGTGTCTACATAAATCGGCTCAACTTAATAGGTGATAAGGATGAACATAAAGCTCCTTCAGGAGCAATATATAAAGTTAGACAAAGTAATACAAATTACAATGTTGGGGATGCCGTTATCATTGAACAGAAAGGATTTGAAGTTGTAGCAGCGGGGATAACAGGTACAGTTGTACCAGATGTAAAATCAATTGAAACCATTGGTCAAACTTTTGTCGATACGGATCTCGATCAAAATGGAGACCCCATTCCAGGAGGTGTCATCTTTAAGCTTATCAGTGTAGGAGTCGGTGAATGGGGAATGGGGCTTTCTATTCTATCTTCCAAGAATGTTGAGATTGAAAATCTTAAAGTCACTAAATTTTGGGGTGATGGTATCTATATTGGTAAAAAATCAGATTTGACTACCAGTGAAAATATAACAATCAATTTTGCGGATATTTCCGATTGCCGACGACAGGGTATTAGCATCGTTACTGTAGATGGCCTATTTATGGATAGGATCAAAATAGATGCGATAGCTGGTGCACCGCCACAATCCGGTATCGATTTTGAACCAAACACAGCAACAGAGGTTATTAGAAAAGTTAAAATAAATGTGGTAGAATGCAAAAATTCTGCTGATTACGCTGTGGCCTTTGTGTTTCATAAATTAGCCGGTAGCAGTACGCCGGTCGATATTGAAATCGGAGAGATCATTGCTGAAAGAAATGGTGCATTAAGGATCAGTGGTGTCGATTATACCGAGAAACGAAAAGGGTTGGCCCGAATTGGTACGATCAGGTCTACAAATGCAAGGAATTATGCGGTAGAAATATACAATATTAAAAATGGAGTTGATGTACATATTGGTGATATCTATATTCAGAATGCAAATCAGGCCAATAATATCTACCCATATGGTGCTGGGGTCAGGATCTACGCAGCATCTGAAATAACGTTTGATCCCTCAGCTTTACCGACCCATTATAAGATAAATAATATCTATTCCTCCAGTTCAGACGGAAAGATGACTAAGATCATTGACGTCTATGAGCATAATCGAGGGATATTAGACCCTTCTGGTATCCAATTAGATATTACAGGAGAGGTGCAAGGCGAAGGTATACACCCTGAAAATACTAAGTATCGTATCAAAAGCGCAGGAAGTATACATTACGAAGGTCTTAGGAATAAACCAAATTCTGGTGACAATATCTCTTTGACATCTAATACGATGACGAAGTTAGATAATCGGGATTTCACCGCTGAAGCCACCTTTACACTCAATAATATGCCCGTTGGGTGGGAGATACGGATTGAGGTTGTAAAAGACCTACGAATCGGAGTCCGAGCATCTTTTGATTTTAGACTGTTCAACTTTCAACATCTTGAATCACGTGCTTTGACAAGCGCCATTGCGGGCAGTAGTATTTTGATTAAGCATATAGGTAATAATATCTGGGATATTAAATATATAAGCGGACGTTGGTATTACGGTACTGAGATCTTGCAAGATATTGTTTCCTATGCGACAGCTAATACGTCCGGATTAGTTCTTCTTGCCAGCGAACAGGAAGTTATTAACGGTATTAATCCCAGCAAAGTCGTCACCCCGGCTACGTTGCAAAAGAAAATTGCATCTGTTTCACAGTTGGGATTTGTTAGACAAACGACAGTGGTGACAGATGTGACTTTGTCAAACTCTACTAAAACAATATTGGATGATGCAACAGATTTAGCAACAGCAATAGCTTTGGTCAATGATATTAAAGCGAAGTATAACCAAGCTGTAGAACTGAATAATGAATTAAAAGTTAAATTAAATGCCAAACTAGTATCAGATAGGGCCTCAGGACAACAGGCCAGTTGAAAACAGGAATGACTTAACAGGCCATTATATTCAATATGGCCTTGTTTTCATTTTGTTTTCACCTCCTCATTCCCGTCATTCACCGAGTTTTCCTGTCCGTTAGTCTAAAGCCCATAGGCTAGGGGCGTATTGTGTTGTAGTTTTGAATCAACAAATAAGAACAAAACAACTAACACAATAAAATAAAGACATTATGAAAACATTAGTAAAAACATTCGCAGCAGCAGCTTTAATCGCAGTATCCACTTTCGCTATGGCAGCAGAAGAACCAGGTACCAAATCAGCAAAAGCAAACGTTAACCTTTCCACAGCCGACTTGGCACTTGATCATTATGTTGCGGTAACTACCGAAGGCGAATCAGCAGGTGTGGAGCAGTTGTTCGCTGCTGATTTCAACCAAAAGATCCAATCTTCCAATGCACAATCTCATAGCCGTGAAGCAGTGGTTAAATCTCTGAAAAAACAAAAAGGTGAGCGTTTGAACTGCGCAGTAAGCACCGATATCATCGAGGAGTCAGCAGACTATATGGTGGCTAAAGTGACATTGAAATTTGAAGATTTCACCAAGACCGATCTTGTGACTTTGGTACGTGAGGGCAGCGAATGGAAAGTATCCAAATCTATTAATTCATATAAATAGTATCCAATAATTAGTGGTCTGCCACAGCATTCGGAGGCAGGCCACTAGTGAATCATATGTTTATTTAAGGCCACGTCGTGAGATGTGGCTTTTTTATGAAGCTAACGAACCTAGTCCTTTTGTTTCTGCATGATTCCAAATTGAACATGTTGATTACTGTCTGGTGTTATACGGACATATGTATCCCAGATATGTTTTGTCACAGCTTTTAATGATTTATTGAGTTGGACTGGGTGATATCCTGGGCCCGTAAAAAACTCAACTTCGTTGTCGATTTTCGAGTACCAGATATTCCCAATGTCTTTCACTCCTAGGCTGTCAGGCTCTGTGATTTTACGGAAATGCTTCAGTCTATCCTGATCTAATCCAATAACCTGATACGCTTGCGTTTTATCTTGGCAATCGACCTGAATATATTTTTCGCCATTCCAGCACATGCAATCTTCGGGAGTCAAAAAATGTATTGTAATAAAAATGGCAACAATGAAAGATGCAGCTCCGGTAAATCTTAAGGTATGTTTATTTAAAAATGGCTTTTTTTGAGGGCCTGATTCATCTTTATTTCTTTGGCTTTCACCAGTTCCTTCTGGACTAATTACCTGACCAGTGTCAATATGGTCTATTTCCACAGTGGTTTTCTCATGATCTCCTTCCGAAATAACAGATTCATCTTGGCGATTACTTTTAAGGCTAATAGATGTGGAGGGCGCCTTTTTAGCATCATCTTCAACAGGCGGATCATTCTTTTCTAAAGGTTGGTCATTCTCAAATTGTACAGGTGTATCATCATAATTAAAGCGAAATGGTCGCGGTTGATAATCCACAAGTACAGCTAATAATTTGACAAGAAGCTCATCTGGGTTTTCTGTTTCACCTAAAATAAACTTCTGTAAAGCTCTTAACCATCCTGTTTTATACTTGTAGATAGCATCTTCTAAACTTTTTTCCTTTTTAAGTGGATCAAAGAATTTCTGTAAGACCTGAATATCGGTTTCTGGTAACTCTTCGGATAATCTAATTAAGCAGTAATCTCTCAAGTTTGCAGGTGAGGGGCTGGCCAATAATTCATCCATTTCTTGTTTTCTTTTCTTTTCCTCATAGAGGGAAAGAACCCCTTCTTTAAATATGTTAAACGTCGGCATGGCTACAAATTTAGGTTCTATTTCTATCGGTATTTACGGAATCCCGTAAGTCAACGTCTTATCAATATACCGGTATTTACGGAATTTTTAGAATTCTATCAGTCTTTCCCGTATTGTCGGAATCATTTGATAAAAAGGGTTTTAACAGCTATAATTTTGTTCTCGAAGTCAGATGATAGATCTTTTAAAATATACAACTAAGATACTAAACTGATTTCACAATGAGAAGATATCGCGGTAGACATTAGCCGGTTTGGGAAGCAGCTTCTGTCTCCCGCGATTGACACTCTTACTTCCCAAAAAATTCAGAAGGCCTTCTGAAAACATTTGTAGCAAACCCGTGCACGGAGCACGCGGACCTACTCAGTTTTTGACTTTTAATTTTTTGAGTTATGTGGAGTTTAATATTATATTTTTTGTTTGGAATCGGTCAGCCGTCTAATTCACAACCTAGCGCTGGAGCACCTACTGTTCAATCTGCAAGCGGAACGAACAATCCAAATAATCCGAACAATCCAGATACACCAGATGATGGCGATGGTGGAGATAAAGGAAATACGAGACCACCTAATAAATAAAATAAAAAAGGAGCAGGACAAAAACTGCTCCTTTTTTTGCAATGGACTTAAATCTTGCTTTATTGGTCAAAAATAAATACATTCGATTAAAATTTTGACCGTGCATAAATTAACTGTTGCTCTATTTTTAATAATTAATGCTGTATTCTCCTGCACGGAGGTTAAAACAGAAATAATGCAGCAACCTAAAAATGCTTATTTTGAAAAAGCAGTTGCATTGCTGGAAAAAGGGAATGCAGATAGTTCATTCATCTATTTCGAAAAAGCAAAAGATGAGTTTTTATTAGCTAATGATAATTTTAATGTAGCTCGGTGTTTGATCAATATGGGAGTCAATTTATATGACGCCGGCGATTTCTTTGGAGCCCAGGAAACCTCTCTGGAAGCTACTAAATATTTAGACGCAAAAATTGACAAACAAAGATCTTTGCTATGTCATCTGTATAATACAATTGCCAACGCAACAGATGAATTGAAGCATTATAATGAAGCTATTCCCTATTACCATTTGGCGATACAATATTCAACTGATTCAGTTTATACATTGATCTATAAAAACAATCTTGCTGTTTGCCTGAGAAATGCGAAGCGTTATATCGAATCTATTAAGTTGTCAGAAGAGATTTTAGCAAAAACGCCACCAGAGACTGCCGATTACGCTAAGTTTTTAAACAATCTTGCAAAGACCAAATGGATCGCTAACGTTTCTTATAACCCAGTTCCGCTATACCAAAAGGCATTAAATATAAGGATCAAAGAAAAGGACCAATGGGGAAAAAATTCTAGTTATGCTAGTTTAGCTAAATATTATGAAAATAACAATGCTGATTCTTCTATCCATTATTTAAATAAACAATATCAGGTAGCATTAGAAATAAATAGTGCTGATGATCAATTGAATGCATTAAGAGGATTGATCCAGGTGAATGGAACCTATTCCCAACGTTATTTGCTCCGTTATCTGGTATTAAATGACAGTATCCAGCAGGCCCGTGCCGCGGCCAAAAATCAATTTGCACTGATACGCTATGAAGTTGAAAAAAACAAAGCTGAAAATCTAAGACTAGAAAAAGAAAATACCGAAAAACAAAATAGACTTATCCGTCAACGTGCCATTACAGGGGCAAGCATCTTTTTACTCTTGTTGGCAGTAGGGGGTGGTACCCTTTGGTACAAGCGTCGCAAGCAACGGCTCGAACTCGAGGCAGAGAACAAGGTCAAAGAAACACAACTCCATTTGTCCAAAAAGATCCATGATGTCGTTGCCAATGGTATCTATCGTGTCATGTCCGAGATTGAACATAACGAAGATGTGGATCGTGATGGTGTACTCGACAAACTTGAAAATATGTACCATCAGTCTCGTGATATTTCGCATAATGTCGAACAGCAGACCATCACGGAGGTACCGTACAACGAACAGCTGGCCTCCCTGCTCAAATCCTTTGCTGCAGACCATCGCCGTGTACTGATCGCTGGTAACGATGCTGAGCAATGGATTGATGTCAGTAAACGTATTAAAGAAGAGGTAAAGCATGTGCTGCAAGAACTTATGGTCAACATGAAAAAGCATAGCCAGGCCGAACAGGTTGTGGTACGCTTTGAAAAAATAGATCAGCAGCTCACTATATATTATAAAGATAATGGTGTGGGAATGCCCGCCGAAAAGTCTCAGGGAAAAGGTCTGGCAAATACGGTTTCCCGTATTGAAAGCCTCGGTGGCAAAATTATCTTTGTCAGTGAACCGGGAAAAGGGCTCAGCATTACGACCAATATCCCACTATAATAAAAAGACAATAATGTATGTTTAAAAAAGTACTCATTGCCGAAGACCACGAGATAGCCAACATTTCAGTGCAGAAAACCTTGCACGACCTGGGTATTCACAATACCAAATACGTGTACTATTGTGATCATGCCCTTACCTGGATAAAAAATGCCATCCGCGATGGCGAACCCTATGATCTGTTGATCACCGATATCGAATTTGAAGACGACGATAGCCCACAGGAGATTAAAGATGGTCTTTCGCTGATCAAAGCCGTTAAGAGGGTACAACCCGATATCAAGGTTATTGTGTTGACCGCCAAAGACCGGTCGGCACTGATCAATGAGATGTTTCGAGACAATCAGATTGACGGACTAGTGCGCAAAGCCCGTCGGGACGGTCAGCATCTGCGCGAGGCACTCCAGATTGTTTTTCAGCACCGTACGTATCAGTCGCCCGATAGCAAGAAGTTTATACAGGAACAGAATTCGCACGAGTTTACCCAATTTGACCTTCATATCGTCAAATTGCTCTATGAAGGAATATCCCAGAAGGAGATGCCCGAATACCTTCAGCAGCGTGATATTCGACCATCAAGTCTCAGTAGCATCGAGAAACGGCTCAACCTGATGAAAGATGTACTCGGCTTTACCAAAAATGAACAGTTGGTGGCCCATTGTAAGGAACTGGGCTTTATATAAAAATATTTTTACCCCTTACGGTTTCCCGTAAAGGATCGTTATTGTATTGCATTAGGTTTGTATGGACGGATTTATAGCAGGAAATATATTTTTCGTTACATAAAAATATCCAATGCATTCAGGATATTTAGCGCTATATGTTAACCAATTTTATGAAAAGAGAAAGGCTATCGGAGGATAGCCTTTCTTTATTATTGGCATATTTCGTTCTTATAGCTGTTTTTTAGAAAAGGAACTAAATTGGATTATTTTTTTTATCTTACAGATAAATTTTCGATCAGCTCGCTTATCTAAATAATCAATTCGTATGAAAAAGTCTTCAAAGCTAATATCCATCTTCTCTCTCCTTGCGTTGTCATTTGGCTTGTTCATATTCAATTCCTGTTCTAAAGAAGACATTACTCCCAAAGAAGGTTTAATCGCGCAGGACCTTAAGAGTCTAACCTTAAATACGGGTTTTACAGATGATATCATTCCTATCAAAGCAGATAAATGGGCTGTTTCTTATGTCAAAGATGCACTTACAGGTGAGATCTTGAAAGATTCGATGGGCAATGCGCTCAAATTGGAAAGTGCGGGGACCGTTGAAATTGAAGAGGGATGGTTAACCTTGGGAAAAACGGCCAGCAATGAGCTAAAGCTCACACTGCAAGAAAATTTCAGTGACCAGCCGCGGAATTTTGTGATAGGCATCCAATCGTCCGATAGACAGGATGAAATAAGTTTTAGCCAATCTAGGGGTGATGAATACGAACTGATCAATAAGGAAATTAAAGAAATAGAAGGTAGTCGCAAAATATATGTTAGCAGTGAAGGGTGCAGTTCTCTGACAGTAAGAAATGATTCGGATCAGGAGAAAAATGTAGAGACGCTTGAAATCTTTAAAGACGTCAAATACAGCTCTGAATTTTCGAGTAATAGTTACGGTGCTTTTGACTGGATCAATAAAAAAGATGCAAGCATTTTTATGGATGAAGTATTGATAGATGATGTTAGTCATTGGCAGGGGAAAGTCCTCTATGTCAAAGGGAAGACATTTGAAAATTATATCAAACCGGGAAATAGCCAAACATTATCGCTCAAACCACATCGGAGCCTCTCTGTTCGCGGTGAGTTTACCTACCTTGAGCGAAGCTGCAATTATACCTTTACCATAAAAAATAAAAATTCAGGGCACCGTTTTAATGTCAAGGGTGTCTGGAAGCAAAAGGTCCCGTTGATCTCCCATACGATAATAGAATAAGCAGATCGTTAAATAAGCCATATTTTATCTGTATGTTACGGGACATTTACTTAGCTTGGTTCATTATTTTTATTTGAAAACGTATTGATTGAATTTAGCGCATAGTAAGCGATTCGGTTGTCGGGGTATTCTTCCAGAATTTCTTCGTAGAGTGCTTTCGCTTTTTCTGCCTGCATTGTCTGTGAATAACAAAATGCGATATTACAGAGTCCCATTTCCCGATAGCACATTTTTGAAGAACTCAATACCGTAATTACACGGTACTTATCCACCCATTTGTTTCTTGTAAAATAATCAACACTCTTTTTAAAATGGGCTATTGCCGTTTCAAAGTCGTTTTGTTTGAGTGCTTTCATTCCTTTTCGATGGCTTTTAGGGACGGTCATTCGTAATACAATTGCTAAAATGGAAAAGATAATGACGCCGATGAAAACATCATCCGTCTGAAAGATATATTCGAAAGCGAATAAAAAAGCCAAGGTTATCGCAAATACAATTGCAAATGCAGGCCAGGATATTTGTCGAACAATAGGAACATTTGAACTCATATTATGAAGATCTAATTTTGGTTGTCATGTAATACTAAATATACTGAAAGCCTCGCAAAGTCTTCCTTCTCCGTGTTGTTTTTATATTAAGTTTTGCACAAAGACCAATTTGCTCAATTCTTAATTGAGCCTTTACGGGAAACCGTAGAATTAGCCCGTATTCATCCGCTAGATTTGCTGTCAACGTAGACTAATCGTTTAAATTAATCTAACATGAAGATAAACAAATACGGAATAATGGCATCGCTGGCTATTTCATGCAGTATCCTCCACAACAGCTGTGGCTCAAAATCAAAATTGTTTGAAAAATTGGAGGAATTGAGCATAGATGGTAAACTGGATTGCAAAGATTTGGAGCATTTTACACAGTATGTTCAGCAGAACAAAGAAGACCGATCTTTTAAAAAATTAATTAAGAATGGTCAAGCAGATAAAATAGCGATCCAAAGCTATATGCACAAAAATGCGAATAAAGCTAAACTGAATATTGATCAATGTGGAGAAGTGAAAACAGCAACCAATTTCGCCATCTATTTAGAAAATTCAGCAAGTATGGATGGTTATGTCAATGGTGTATCGAACTTTGAATCCGTCTTGTCAGATGTAGTGATTGGTCTAAATTATCATTATGAGAAGAGCAACATTAAGTTCAATTTTATTAACTCGGAAATTTATCCTGTAGAAATTACAGATGTCAATAGTTTCTTTAGCTCCTTGGAGCCGGGTAAAGCTCCTTTTAAAGTTGGTAATCAATTTGTTTCCGAATTAAATCAATGCTTTGAAAAGGTCTTGTCGGAGACGAAGGATAACGGGGTGTCCATTTTCGTTTCTGATTGTATCTACTCTTTGGGAAAAGGACGTTCTACGCAGCAAGGACTGATTTTAGAAGAAAATATGACCAAAAGTGCATTTATGCAACGTTTGAAGAAATCAGATCTTTCAACGTGCATCCTTCAGTTTACTTCTGGTTTTAATGGCACGTATTACGATTATAATAATCAAAAGACCAAATTACGGCAGGCCGAGCGACCTTATTATATCTGGATAATAGGAGCTGATAATAGCGTTCAGAATCTTCTCAGCAAAGTTCGGTTTACTGACATGAAAGGCTATCAAAATAGTTATTTCCTAACAGGGATTCAAGGGACGGAGCCCTCCACTCAGTATCTATCAGGTACAAATAGAATTGGACGAGCAGTATATCGCTCTCAAGAGCCTAACGATATCAAGGATATCCAATTTGTGAATGGTGTATTTCAATATAGTATTGCCGCAGATATGAGTTCTTTCCCTGATAGAAAGTCCGTTCTTGAAAATCGCAATTACGCCCTAAGCCCAGGGGCAACACTGGTCAGTGTTCAAGAAATTCCGGCCAATAACCGGCCTACTTTAATCCATCAAAACGATTGGCAGCGTATTAAAGACAATAAATTCACCCACCTGATCACAGTAAAAGTCAATCAAAAGGAATTTCCTGATGAACTGACTATTGCTTATAAAAATACCATGCCCTCCTGGGTGGAGAGCTCTTCCAATACGGACGATTCCGCTATCAGCCAAACCACACAACAGACTTTTGGATTGCGTAATCTGATTCACGGAGTTACTGAGGCTTACAAAACGTATAACAACAATCAAGACATATTATTTCAAATTAAGTATAACCTAGCAATTAAGTAATCATGAACGATTTATTTGCACTATTTTATGAGAAGTTTTATTACGAGACAGACTTCTCTCTAGAAATGTTTGATAGGTTCCTCTATCAAAAGTATGCTATTATAGCCATTATAAGCGCGGCGGCATTTTCACTGGTCTTTTATTTTTTATTGGATAGGCCACGATTTGCTAAAATTGGACTTTGGTTTATTCTACTTACAGTCGCCTCGTTTGTAAGTGCGGGATATCTGTATAATGACTGTAAGTCAATCATGGAGCGAGAAAATCTTGTTTTTCCAAGCGAAGCTTATTTTGGTGTGGCCATTGGAAGTTTTGTGCTTACCTTGTTCGTATTCTTTATCCTCTCTTTATTTCTCAGAAAACTGTCCAAAAATCTTTCTAAGACACCATTTTAATTATGCCCAAATTATACGTATTCGCTATAGGTGGGACCGGGTCTCGCGTATTAAAATCACTTACAATGTTATTGGCATCTGGGGTATCCACAGGATATGAAATTGTACCTATTATTTTGGATCCCGATTCCTCAGCCGCTGATGTAGCTAAAACCGAACAATTGCTCAATGAATATCGAAACATTAATAAATCAGTAGCTCCCAGTAGTGAAAAAATGTTCTTTAAGAATAAGATGGAATCGCTGGGCGAGGTTATTGGTGCAGTTGGCGCGAATGCCTTGGGCAGTGAATTCCGTTTAGGGATTGGAGGTCTTAACGGTGGGAAATTCAAAGATTTTATTGATTATAATTTATTGGAGGATGGTGGAAGCAATCAAGCTTTGATCGACGTACTGTTCTCAGAATCCAATCTAAATTTGGATCTCGAAGTTGGCTTTCAGGGGAATCCAAATATTGGATCTATTGTATTGAACAAGTTTACTGAATCTGAGGAGTTTAATCATTTTGCGAATAGCTTCAATGGTAACGACCGAATTTTTATTATCTCTTCGATATTTGGGGGGACTGGAGCAGCAGGTTTTCCACTGATCTTAAAAAATATCCGTCAGGGGCTGGTCAATGGTAAGAATTATGATCACCTCCGCAATGCGGTCGTTGGGGCTATTACGGTAATGCCATATTTCAAGTTGGATGGCGATAATACCGATAATATTCAAAGTTCTACATTTTATTCTAAGACAAAAGCTGCTTTACATTATTACCACAAGAATATTAGTTCCAGCAAAGATATTAATGCTTTATACTATATCGCCGATGACAATAACAATGTGTACAAAAATGTTGTTGGTGGTGTTGGGCAAAAAAATGATAGCCATTTTGTTGAGCTTGCTGCCGCCCTGGCAATTGTTGACTTTGCAAATGATGACTCGTTGAGTACAAATGGGGGGTACGCGCAGAATCCTAAATACAAGGAATTTGGTGTCAACGATCTTTCAGCATCAAATCCTGTAATCACCTTTAAGGATCTTGCTCAGGAAACCCAGAATCAGATACAACTTAATCTAACACAACTATTGTTTTTCTCTTTGTATTTAGAAAACGAAATAAATGAAAAGTTGAAAGCTCCGTTTGCGAAAGAATCCTCGCCGGTTATTGACCAAAATTTCTTGAGTTCAATATTCTATGGAAAGTTAGTAGGTTTCTTAGATCAATACCGAATTTGGTTAGCAGAGATGAAACGTAATAAGATAAGCTTTTCTCCCTATAATATTCATGAAATTATTGATAATCAAGGTTCAGTTATTGGGTTGAAACCACAAAATGACGATCTGATGCAACTGGTCTCTGGAATAAATCAAAGGAGTAGCATGTTCAAGTTATTTCAGGAAAAGAGCTATGATCTGATGACCTCAACATTAAACGAGAGCCGAAAGGAAAAATATGCTACCGTCGAGAATAAGTTGATGACTCAATTTCACGATGCAACAGCAAAAGTTATAACCAAATATTTATTTTAATCAATATGGCAAAAGTTTTTAGACTTTTTGATGGTACACCAATGACACATTGGCAATCGAGTGGAACAGATTATGGTGAAGGTACAATAAAGAAAATAAAAAGCCCAGACGGCGATCAGAGTTCTGTACTTCCAACATCCATACCATCTCCCTTTGCCCGACTAGATTTATTTAATGGTGCATTTTCCTATTTTAAAGATATTGACAATAAATTAGATGGTTATACCAATAATCATAAGTTGGTGAGTGATTGTCTAGATTTATTGGAGTTACTTTATAATAAGGATTCTATAAATGGTGAGTTAACTATTAAGGTGTGGGATAAGCAAAGAGATTTAGTTAAACTGATTGAATCAAATTATTCTAAACATCAATTGCTTGGTCGTACATTGAACCTTTTTCTTAGGCAAGACCAACAGGAGTTTAGTTTTGATAAATTAAACCGCATTTATATTTTCTATTATAATTACAAAATTATTGGCGCAACTTCACCAAAAACGATGGTTTTTACCTCTGCTAATGATTTAGAATTTGCACAAATCACCTTGCATGATAGAAAATTATTTACTGAGCCTGCCTCACTTAAGAATAGAGATGAAGACTTCATTCTGTATTTAAGAGCTCTTTTTCAGGAACAGCCCCTATTAACTCAGCTAATGCCGGAATTTAATGAGTATGTGAGAAGAAGTATCAAAGAAAGGGGAGATGTGGACAGGTCTTTTTCTAGTAATATCCAAACACAGAACCTTAGTCAATTCCTGGATTACAAAAAGACAATAGAAGGTGACGATTATTTCGTTGAGGTGTTTGATATTCCTTTTCGTACTAAGAGCGCAAAAAATATTCAAGAACGTATAGGAAACGAATCACAGTTTTTGATTCATGCTTCGAAAGCAATTGATGGACTCAAACCTATGGTACTTGCTACCAATGGGAATTTAGGTGTGTTAGATTACTTGTATCAAGGCGTAAAATGGGATGTAAATACCAAGGTAAATCGGCCAGATGATCAATTTTTGGACTCTCGGGTGCTCCCTGGAAAAGATGTTAGATACCCATTTTTGACGGTTGATGACTTTTTGGAAGCTGAAATTTATGAAACTCCCTACGAAATTAACAAAAATTCATTTTTTAATGGAAATTTTTCTAATGAATCCGATGAGAAAAATGTAGGCTATCTCTTACCATTGAAAGCAGCCTTTTTTACTTATTTCACTGAAGAAGATTTGGTTAAGTTGCGATCTGGGAGAAATATGATGGAGATAATCAAAAAAAAGGGTTCGGTAAATGTCAAGTTACGAATTCCTATTAATGGTGGGCAGCATGTTATTGAATTGGAAAAGAAATATGAAAAGACGGATATTAATCCTCAGAAAGGGAAGATTATACCTTGTGCTAAATATTTTCAGCTATTTCCAATTCAGAAAACAGATGTAAATCCAAATTATTACATTCAAGTTATAGACGAAGGGTTAAATGATTACCAACATGTTTTTCAATTGAACTGTGATGGTAAGGCGGCTTCGGACCGTAGTATGAAAGTAAGACGTGATAATCGAAATGGTTCTTTTTACAACACTTACTATTTTAGAAATAGAGAGAACTTCAAATCGATACACTTTCAAGAGGAGGATAGTGTTAGCAATAATTATCTAATTCCACTTTGGCAGACCGAACGAAATACGGGTGGAAAATTTACGTTTGCTATTGATTTTGGCACTTCAAATACCCATGTGGAGTATTCTGTCAATAAAAGCAAACCGTTGCCGTTGGATTTACCATTCATGAAAAATGGTTTCGCGACATCCTTTAATAAGTTGGACACAAGCGTAAGTAGTCTAAATGAAATCCAAAATCTCAAAGATCTTGAATTTGTTGCCGAAAATATTTCTCAGGAATCTAACTATGGCTTTCCTATTCGAACGGTACTTTTCGACTATAATAACTTTAATGCATCTCATTATCAGTCCATCTTAGACTATAATATTGGTTTTACCTACGAAAAGAATGAGATGCCAAATTTTAATAATCTAACACCTAGGACAAATATCAAGTGGGTGACTGGATATGAGGATGAGGAAGGCTTAGCTTGGATGCGTTCGTTTTTGGAGCAACTGATTATAATGTGTAAAACCAAAGTGCTTGTAGAAAGAGGCGATCTCTCAAAAACAAGATTTACATGGACTTACCCAATAAGTTATGGGAAATTTAAAATTAATTCAGTAGCAGAGATAATGGAAGAATTGATTGCTCTTCATTTTGGGCAAGGCATTGAGATCAGGAAACTATCTGAATCCATTGCTCCATTCTATTCTATCGCAAAAACAGGAGAGATTTTAGGTACAACAGATACAATTTTATCATTGGATATCGGTGGTGGAACCATCGACAGTGTTGTTTATCAAAATCAAAGAGTTGTGAGTATTTCATCTGTACTTTTTGGAGCAAATTTTCTCTATCAAGCTGGATACAGAACGGAATTGCAGTCAAATGGTTTCTATCACCTAGGTAAGAAGTTTTTTTCTGGTCTCTCCAATTTAGATAACTTCCATAATCTACAAGAAATTGAATCAAAAATTCAACAATCTGGTAAGATTGAAGATATTATTGCCTATTATTTTTCATTGGACAAGAAAAAGGAATTACAGCATGTAAACAATAAAAGTTTCAACATTTTCTTGGCTATGCATACTAGTGAAAGGGTTGTTTTCCTCTTTTATTTAGCTTCCGTAATTTTTAATAGCGTTAAAGCCGTTAAGATAATGGGAATGTCCAAACCTAGTTATTTGACGTTCTCTGGTACCGGTTCTAAATTTTTGTCAATTATTGATAAGTCAAACTCAAAGGAAAGTATCATCCGATATGGGAGTGCAATTATTAATGCTGTATATAGCAATGAAGGTTTAGCGGAGACATCTCGAATACGAGTGTTATTGCAAGATAATCCTAAGGAATTAACCGCTAAAGGGGCCATTAATCTGTTGGATGAAGCTGAAGAAGTTCTTGCGGATCTATCTATCAATAGTCTTATGAATGACAAATTCAAAAGTTATATAGGTGATTTGGAGGGTACCATAGTGTCTAAAGATAATCCTTTATCTTATGAAAAATTAGGAGGACAGTTTAATGAAAGTGTCTACCAAGCTTATACAGAATTTGTCAATTTATTTCTTCAATTGCCAGGTGTAAATTATAAGGATGACTTTGGTATAGACTATGATCTCAAGAAAAAATTTGAAGACATACTCTTGGATAAAAAAATCGCAATTGAATTTTTGGAGGCAGGGATTGCTCAGCGTAGTAAGCAGATAACCGCTACAGATGAAGTATCTGATAATTTGTCTTTTTACATTGTTCGCGGTATGCTAGGTGAAATGTTTAATATATTACAGGAAGATGAAGATTAATAATACATATAAAAAATTGATGTTAGGGATACTGTTCTTATCTGGTTTAAAACCAGGTTTTGCTACCATCCAACAACAGCATATTGAAAACCAAACAACGATAATGTCAGATGTTTTATTTCAACGAATAGTGATAGCATTGGGGACTGCAGTTTTATTCCTTTTTGTCTTAATGATTGTTCAAATAATTGCTCGAAGGAGAGCCATCGCTACCTTGGAAAATAATGTTCGAGGTCTGGAATTTAAACTTAATTCCAATCAACAACAATTGAATACGAGGCAAAATTCTCCGAATCAAGTTCGCCATGATGAAACGTATTATGAGAGCCTAAAAAGTGAACTTGACATACTGAAAAGTACCGTGGGCGAGCTAAGTAAAACAGTTAGTGAACTTAATGGAAATTGTACTGCTCGCGTAGCTGAAGAAAATAAGACGGAAAATAAATCTATCGATCAGGTCAATAACACTCAAATACATCAGCATGTTGACATGCCTTCAGAACCGATCACATTATCCGTACCGACGAGACAAGAGTTTGTAGCGAGTTGTTTAACTGGAGGAGCATTTAAAGATTTGGAACCTGTCAGCAAAAAGGACCGTCGTACTCCTTATATTATCGTGAATAAAGAAAATGAATATTTTTTTCGTCTAGATGAAAGTAATCATGATGCTATTATGAATTCTCTGCAACACCGTGATAGTTATATCGATGGTTTCTGCGAACCACTGAATAATTACTTTCCTGAGGCAAGAACATTTACGCAGTTATCGGAGTTGGGAAAACTTCAAAAGCAAGAGAACAGATTTAAAGTAATTGAAAAAATCAAGATCAAATATATCTAACGGCGCATGGACTGGATACATATTATTTTAGAATTAGCGGTTGTTGGTTATTTTATTTCACAGCAACTGAAGACAGGGGCGCAGCTTCGAGGAGCCATCCTTCGGTTTGGACGCTTTATTCCATCCAAGGCTTATTTTAAGACCGAAAGCATTACGGTTTCCAAGACTCTTTTACAGGAAGGTCGGGTCGTCGAAATTTTCGAAACAATAAAAAACGATGAACATACCGATTCGATACCCCAAAAAGGTTCGGTACAGGTTACGCTTATCAATCCAAAGGATAAATCAGGGACCTACTTTGACCGCATTATCGAGTCATTGAATATCTATTTATTAAAAAATAATGGCGGTATAGCCGATTTTAATATTGTCAAAGATCTCGTCGAACGTAATGTGAATGTGGAGGAAGATGAGATTAAAGAAACCATTAACAAGCCCCTTTATTTGGGGCTGATGGCGACCATCGTCGGGATTATTTTTGGGCTATTTACCATGTTGATTAAGCTTTGGAACACGGATGATTCAGCGACATCAGGTTTGGTCAAACAGCTTGACCTGAATGATTTTCTTCTAGCTGTGTGTATTGCGATGGTTTCCAGTTTTCTTGGTCTTGCGATTACTTCATTTGTCGGTTTAAATTCCTTTAAAAAAGCAAAACGGGCAGTGGAGCAGAATAAGAATGAATTTTACAATTTCGTACAGACAGACTTGCTACCCGTGGTAAGCCAGGACTTTGGTTCATCCATTACCAAACTGACCAATACCATGAATGCGTTCAACTTGGAATTTACAGCTAATATCAATACCCTGAACCATCTGTTTCAGAAGAATTACGATACCTTAAAAGTTCAGGATACAGTTTTAGGTCGTCTAGAACAATTGAATGCTAATGATTTCGTTAAGATGAACGCTAATGTACTGTTGCGCCTTGAAAAAGCAACCAATAGTTTTGACAAGTTTAACGTTTTTATGGAAAGTCTCAACAGCAGGCTGTCAGAAACGCGTGTACTGAGCGATAGCATAGCGAAGTTACTTGACCGCGCAAACAATTTTGATAGTATTGCGCAGAAGATCGACGCTAGAGTGGACGACACCAATGCGATTATTTCATTTTTGAAACAGCAGTTTTCAAGCCTGGACGATATGTCTTCAAGATATAAGGAGATGATTCTGCGCGTAGACGATAACTTGGACGAGACACTCAAGGTTTTTGAGAATCATGTGATCATGAAACGGGAGGGATTGACCAATCTGATTACCGAGCAGCATGATCTTCTGGAAAAGGCTTATACTGAAAACGTGACCAAGTTCGATAAGTTGGACTTGCTTGAAAATCTGACCGTCCTACCTGAGATCAAATATGGTTTTGATCAGCACCAGAATGAGATGCTTTCCGGACAGATCAACCACATCAATACCGTGAGCCAGTTGGGGGCCGAAGTTAAGATCAATAAGGAGCAGATCAGTAATATCGAAAAGACACTGAAGGAAGTCAATGTCAAGGTTTCGGACGCTTCCGATAGAAGGGATGAGATGAATAAGCTAAATACTATATCTACGGTGCTCAGTAAATTGAAAGAAGAAGTTGAGAAAAGCAACGAGAGTATTTTTAAACGCATTTTCGGAAAAAAATAGGTCATGGCAAAAAAAGAAGGAAATAATATTTTCTGGGTCAGTTTTTCCGATCTGATGACGAGTCTATTTTTTATTGTACTGGTTCTATTTGTAGTAACCTATGTAAACAACCGCAATACAATTATTGCCCAGGATGAACAGTTACAGGTATACAAAGAAGTAGAGGACTCATTGATGCCGTTGAAAAATAACAGCTCTTTTCGGTATGAAGATAAGTACAAGCGATTCCTGCTCAATTTTGAAGTTAAATTCAAACCCTCTGCCTTTGAGATTCAGGAGGGCAATCTGGAAAACTATGCAGTCACGCGCGCGAAAGTCATTGATGCCGGCAAAAAGCTTAAGGAGGTACTTGATGCAGTCGTCAGATCCGCAAAGGAGCAGAACCGTGTTGATGGAGAAAAGGTATCTTATCTTGTTATAATCTCCGGTTATGCCTCCAAATTATACAATGCGGATATCTCACCGATGGGACGAAAAAAAGAGTATGAGCTGAGCTATAATCGGGCCTATGCATTGTCTAAATTCTGGAAAGCTCAGGGAATAGATTTTGAGGAGAAAGCTTACGGCGAATTGATTGATCTCCAGTTGTCCGGAAATGGTTGGGGCGGAGTGGGACGAGATCAAGCTAATGAGGATAATAACCAACGCTTTATTATTCAGATCGTACCAAAAATATCCAATCGAAACCTCTAAAAACGGTCAGAAAAAAATAGCTTAAGTAAAACACTTAAGCTATTTTTTTAGTCTTTCTTGTTCGTCGATTTAAGTTGAGCAATAGCCAGATTGCTGTTGCGACATCAACGATGTTCCAAATCAATCTTCCCAATGGTAACCGAAGGAGAGGTTGAAATAAAATAATCAGTACGATACAGATTACAAATTCACTGTTCCAGGAATGCCGCTTGGTTTTCGGGATATTAATAAGCTGTAAGATAAAAACCAAGCAGCCAAATACGCGAAGAATGATAAAGTAGCCATATGGTAAGGGTAAAAGGGCCAATATGAGGCCGCAGATTAAGATAATTTTTAGTGATTTTAGATTCATTCAGTGATATTTTTAGACCAGAGTCCCAGACCTTTTTCCCGTGCATATTGCTGAGCCTCCTGAAAGCGCTGTTCATATTTTACATTGGGGGCAATCGTCATCAAGATGGCATAGCCATCTTTGACGATTTTTTCATTGATAAATGTACCATCTATTAGATAGACATAAGCTAGGGTTCTTCCGTATTGATCCAATGAATCTACATCAAATTCCAGTTTGATGGTTTTATGCAGTAGTAGATCTGTAGCATATTTCGAAGCTTCCTTACCAAATGCCTGTTCTTTTTTGCGAAAATAATTGCGGGGCTCCGGCGCATCTATTCCGATGAGCCGTATTTTGATTCGTTGCTCTCTGTCGTCTTTACACCAAAAGGTATCCCCATCAGATACCTTTGTAACGCGGTATATGCCCTTTGGGAGACTTTTATTGTCGGTGATTTCACTGGATGAGAACCCTAACATTTTCTGTTTGTAATCTTCTGATTTGGACTGGCAGCCGACCAGTGGTGATGATATCAGGAGAAGAGAGCCGAATACGAAGCTCCATTTTCGATAAGTACTTTTCATAGGACGTTTTTTATTTACCTTCTTCTACCTTTTCTTTTTTCTGCCGAATTGCGGCATCGTTCAGAGCAATAGGATTTACCGAACATAAACGTGAGTACCTTCATAGCGAAACCTTTTCCTTTATAACTCTTTTTTTCTTTTCCAGACTTAATTTCTTTGTTGCACCATGCGCATGGATCATACATGTTTTAATTATTTAAGGGTGAATAATAGGGTGAATAATATGGCTCAAAATTAGGATTTACATTTTCCTGGATTTATGGTTTCCCGTAAAGAGCCCTCATAATGAGTGGCTACTTTTGGACTATCATAAATAAATAATATAAACGCTGTATAACAAAATCAAATAAGCCATTTATTAAAAATTAAAAACTATGGATTTTAAAGATGAGATTCGTCAATTTGCCAAGCGCGTTGACCGACTTTTACCACAGATCAAAACAGAAGAAGCTACAAAGACATCCTTAGTGATGCCATTTTTGAAGATATTAGGTTACGATGTGTTTGACCCGTTTGAGGTACAACCAGAGTTTATAGCCGACATCGGTATTAAAAAAGGCGAGAAGGTTGACTATGCTATATTACGTGAAGACAAACCTGTTATCTTAATTGAATGCAAGCATTACGCGGATGGGCTTGATCCGCACAATTCACAGCTGTTCCGTTATTTCCATACGACGGAAGCTAAGTTTGGTTTGCTGACCAATGGTGTGGAATATCGCTTTTACACCGACCTGGTTACGCCGAATAAGATGGACGAAAAGCCATTTTTCGAGTTCAAGATTATGGATATCAAAGACAATGAAGTATCCGAATTGCGCAAGTTTCATAAGACAGAATTTGATCTTGAGAGCATCTCCAGCGTTGCGAGCGAATTAAAATACTTTAATGAGCTGACGATTTTAGCTATGGCAGAAATGCAGAATCCGAGTGACGATTTCGTTCGTTTTTTTGCGAAGCAAGCCTATCCAAGTGTTGTTACAGCAAAGGTTTTGGAGCAGTTTACACCATTGGTCAAACGTGTTTTTACACAGATTGTCAATGATCAGATTGCTGAGCGACTAAAAAGCGCACTTAAAAAAGAAACCGAAGCAGAGGAAAAAAATGCAACAATTACCCCGATTGAACCCGATGCGGTGATCGTGACGACAGAGGAGGAGATCGATGGTTATTTAATTGTCAAATCCATCTTGCGCAAAGAGATTGAGGTTGGCCGCATATTTATGCGCGATAATCAGTCCTACTGTGGTATCTTACTAGATGATAACAATCGCAAGCCGATCTGTCGATTCTATTTTACGCCCAATCGCTTGCGTATCGGATTGTTTGACAAAGACAAAAAAGAAGCTAAATATGATCTAGACTCCTTAGATGATATCTACAAATATTCAGAGCAGATCGTTGAGACGGTTATCAACTACTAATCAGGTATGTTATGAAAAAGTATCTATTGTTATTTCTCATTCCATTTTTATCCATAGCCTGTAAAAAGGCCGAATCGGAAGACAATACATATGGTTATGAAACTGAATGTGATCAGTGTGATATTAACTATGTTGATGATCTAGGGACTACGTTTTATGTGAATGGTCATAAAGGTGCATGGAAGAAAGATTTTCCCCGCTCGGTATTCACGGAGATGAGAGTAACCGTCACTGCGCGACAATCTAGTTCGAATACTGTGTCTGCTCATATTACAAAAAACGGTAGGCGGCTGGTCTCGCAGTCAGGCAATTCCAGTATTACCGTTAGACATACTGTAAAAAGCTCGGGATCATCTAAACCTGTTTCGAGCATCTGTGGTGCTCCAACCCAAAAAGGAGGATCATGCCAGCGAAAAGTATCAGGTGGAGGAAGGTGCTGGCAACACAAATAATTGAATTTTTATTAACTTTTAAATTTATAAATATGGCAACAAGACATGAAATTAAGTGTATCAAGAAGACAAACCGTCAAAGCGCACATGATAGAATTGAAAAAATCGGCGGAAAAAATCCTGATGGCCAATCATGGCAAATAGCACAGGAAGAGGCTATTGCGGGTATTGAAGACGGTCGATGGAGTTTTTATGTTAATAGGGGAGGATCTCCTATTGACGTAATCGTAGCAACAAGTGCCTTGGGTAACAAGTATATTAAAACAAGAAATGATGGCGAACAACCTAATAATCTTCTAAGTTTACCAGAGTGTTTATAAGTCTATTTTAAGATACTTGAGATTACAGGTCAAGTTTTAGCCAAATTGTCGAAAGAGCAATTTGGCTTTTTTATGGCGTATATCCTTTTAACTTTTTTATAGCCGAACATGTCTTATTAACAACCAATAAAATGATGTATACTCGTTTAAAGTATATTTTTGAAATATTCACATGCCTACATTTCCTTGTTCGAAGGGAATTTTATTAGGCCAATACCATGATAATTTCCAGTGTACTTGGGGCATTTGTCATGGAAAAGCTGTCGTAAAATAATTTTAAAAAATCTTGTTTCCTGCTTCAATTTTGGCGAACCTATTAACCCCTATTAGCCAAAGTTTTCGGTATATCACATCTACCGATTACAAACTCATTTATTATACCTTTTTTTGTTTTAATACTAAATAATTTAGCATTATAGTAACGCCTGCAACGGTAAAGGACGAACATATTAGAGGATAAAATCAATGAAATACTGACAGAAAAAACTATGATGCGGTTATAGGGATAATAGCTGTGTCATCATCAGAAAAGAAAGCCAGACTATCGCCATGGAGCGATAGACAACAGTAGATTAATTTTAAAAACATTGCTGTCTGAAAATTACGGAAAGACAGCGGATCTTAAATTTTTATTATGACAACGAAAGCAGAATTAAAAACATTTTTTGAAAACGGGGATGTACCCGGACAAGAACAATTTTGGGCGTGGATGGACAGTTATTGGCACAAAGAAGAGACCATTGATGCAACATCCACACTGTACACCAATACACAACCGACCTCCTATCAGGTAGGAGGAGTGCCGATCGGAACATCATTTGACCAGATGCCGGTACAAGAGGTATTGGATTTCATATTCTATGGTAAGCAACAGCGCAGTCTTACCATTACTACAACACCACCTGATGCCGTTGTGACGATCAACGGGGTGATCGGCAATACATTAAATGTATACGAAGGAGCCAATGTGAGCTATACCGTTGAACGACCGGGGTATTTTTCTAAAACTGCATCGGTCAAAGTCACCGAAGATATGACCATACATGTAGCCTTGGAGCCAGATCTTTCAAATACTGAGATCAAATTTAAAATACACACAACAGCAGCAAATCAACAGGTTCCCATTGCAATGCTCCGAACTTCAGATACACAAACTCTTGCTAAGATCACTTATGGCGATGGGCAGTCTACTATAGTTTCCGTATCACAATATAATGGATCACAGTCTTGGACCGATAATGAAGGAAATGTTCATTACATAGATAATGGAAATACATTTTATCATACTTATGAAGTTGCGGGGGATTATGAGATTACGATTAATGCAGGTGCAAATGTAAATTATGTCCGTTTCTGTGAAGGTCTCACCAGCGATCCAGCGGGCTATATGGCACCGACAATCAACAACTATATCCAGGAAATTTCAGTATTCAGATCTGATTCACTGACCAATCTGGATTATACTTTCGCCGGATTATCAAAGGCTAATGTTGGCCCGAACTTCAAATTGGAAACACCCCAAGTGGCCAGCATGAATGCTACATTTTATGGATTTGGAGTTGGAAGGGAATTTGACAGTTTTCCAGCGGATATGCTCTCACAGATCAGTCTACCGACCACTCTAAGGGGAACTTTTTTCAGGGCGGGGCTTAAGAAGATCCTTCCTGGGTTTTTAGATAGCCTGACTGAACTTGTTAGTGTTTTTGAATGTTTCAAAAATTCAAAACTTGGAAAGGGATATTACAGTGGTGTTGACGCAGGACAGTATCCAACTATGGCTATACAGGGATCCAATGATTTTGTACCTGTATCACTATTCTGGAAGAACCCCAAATTAAAAGACATCAGCCACGTATTCAACTATATAGGTGAGGGATGGTTCGGCAACCTCAGCAGCGGCTATCTGGCATATTTTGTCATCCGAAGAGAACTGTTCTGGAACGGGAAAACTGCCGGTAATGTAAATGGTACCATTCAAAGTGCGTTCTATGCCTTCGGCAAATGTAACAGGTTGTTGTGTGAACCTAATATTCTGAAGCATGCGCCGAATATGGTTTATCTTGGGGGAATATTTACCCAGACCAACCAAACACAGCACCCTGTAGGTTGGGCAACAATGGTTCCTGTTGCGGCCAGCGAGACTGAAGTTTACCGGTTCGCAGAAAACAATGGAAATTATACGGCTATTCCAGTTGCTGGGAAAGGGCTGACCTTTGATTTGCGATTGATGTTTCCTGATGTTTCCTATCCAAATGTTACCTGTATTTCTGGTGCGTTCACTGTGGCGGCAACAGGTAGTACGATGGGCTTCCAGCATCAGATTGACTATACGCCGAATGGCCAAGTAGCTAAACTGGATCTAAGTATGAGTGGTGCAGATTTTCTGTCAAAATTTCCAAATGCGAAAGCCGGAAGTATGGATGCCTATGCAAAATTAATGCTTGGACAAACTGGAGGTACTGAGTCTGATAAAAATGATGGTCGTCATGGCGTATTCTATCGGTTGGATCAAGATAGCAGGATCAGCGACAAGACAGCTCTACCAAGTCTGATTTTTAATAATGCTATCCCGTATTAATATGTATCTCATTAATCAATTAGAAAATGAACAATCAACAAACAACATGGACAACGATGAGTCCCAGTACTCCTGTCACTAAAACCATCGTAGAAACAAGTTTGCTTGCAGATCAGTCCGCAGAAGACGGTGTGATGAGGATCGGTGCCACGAGAATAGGATATGCTTATATCTTTGAAAGAGAAGACCCGAATCCCCCAACAGATTCAGACCTGATATTTCAATATGATCTTGCCGGAAACCAGATCCGTCGAGAATTGAAAAAGATAAGCTAAGAGACTTCTCAGGTTGAAACCAAGGGGCGCAGGTTTAGCGTCCCCTGGTTTTCAGTCGCTCGGTTCTCACACAAAAAACTAATGGAGTCTCGAGAATAAAAATTGTAAAAAACAGTAAAAATTTTAAATATGGAAACTTTAAATACAACTGCATCAGCGGGTGTACCGGCTATTGGTATGCCTTCACCGACAGCAATAGATCAAAATAGCGTTGACGAAATTGTGCCAACTGGAAATACAGCATCACTTGTCCAGCTCAATGCGAGTAGTATAGAACCTAGTGAAATCCTCGGCGATACATCATTTCATGATACCCAGGGCACCATCAATGTCAATAACAATGGGCAACTTCAATTTAACCTGCCGGTCGCATTGCCACCGGCGATCAAAAGTGTCGCGCCACAGGTCAATCTGATTTACACCAGCGGATCCGGCAATGGGATCGCCGGCTACGGATGGACTATTTCCGGAGTGACCGGTATTTCCCGAATGGGACGCAGCATCGATAAAGACGGTGAAACACGGACGATCCAATTTGATTATACCGATTATTACATGTTCAGTGGACAGCGGCTGATCTTGAAATCAGGGGTGTATGGAAAAGATGGTGCAGAATATGTTACAGAGAAATATTCAAATACCAAAATACGGTCGATAGGCACAAACCCTGAGCAGAACGGCCCAGCCTATTTCGAAGTTACTTTTGAGGATGGGTCTCAGGCATTGTACGGTAGCAGCGCAGATGCGCGAACAGCTATTGAGTATAATATTGTCAGCTGGCAGGATGCACATGGCAACTATATTTCCTATAGTTATATCCGGGGGGACAATGTAGCTACTATAGACCGTATCGACTGGGGCGGTAACGAGGATGTTGGTACTCCCCATTTCAACAGTATTACATTTAATTACATGGAGCGCGAGCTGATAGAAAGTTCTTATGTCAGAGGAATTCTTTTCAAGCAGAATAATCTGTTGCTGAATATAGAGGTAAGGGCCAATGGCAATATCTTCAAAACCTATGAAATGGTCTATGAAAAAGACGATCATAACAACCGCTATCAGTTCTTAAAATCCATTACTGAGCGTAATGCGCTAGGAGAGGCCGCTAATCCAGTGGTATTTGATTACAACAAATCCAAGCCCGGTGAATGGAGAACGACTTCCATTACAAATGACAAAAATGCCAAACTGTTATATGGTGATTTTGACGGTGACGGCAAGATTGATGTCATCAAATATGCCGATGCGTTTAGGGATTGTCTGAATTATGAGAATATCTATCACGAAGATAATGGAGCCGACGGTGATGACTTCCAGACAGGATATTGGGAATCCTACTGTACTGAACCGGTCGATTATCCAGCGGGGATCTACCACTTTTCGAGCGTATTGGACAATAATCAGCCAAAACAGGTTTACATTGGCTCGGCTATTACTAAAGCCCAGCTGGAAAATGCCAAGGTATTCAATCTAATGAATGCAGAGGGTGAGATCCTGAACAGGCAGGGCTTTTTTATTTACGAAACAGTGCCTTCTACTACGAGCTCGGAACCGGGCAGAAGGGATTTGATCATTAAAGGCTACTCCATGGAAACTGATTCCATTTCAGGCAGTAAACAGCTGAAAGAGGAATTTGTAAAAATAGTGCCCGCGGAACTCTATGACCAAACTGTTCTCCGTGATGATTCCGATCCAAATGTAAGTCAGGAATGGAATGACACCTTCATCCTTGATGTTAAGGAGCATGATCTTGATGGTGACGGTATTTCCGAATTGATATTTATACTGAGGGATACATCAGGTCGGATCGAGGTGACCGGCTCCTCTTCTGAGCCTATTCGGACCAAGGAGATCAGGTACCGTTATCTGATTGTTCAGCCAAATGAAACCGAAGTTTCAAATCTTGCCCAGGTCATCAATATTTATTATCCTTTCGATAACTTTTTTGACGGCAAAGCACTTGTGGGAGATTTTGATGGTGATGGCTGTGTAGATTTTATTTCATTTACCGATCTGGGAGAATGTTCCTTGCTGGCCATAAAAAAAAATAACCTAGGCAAATTTTATGCGGCTTCAACCTATTATCCCAATATACGGATCGAAGGACTCCGTGATAAGGCGATTGTAGGCGACTTTACCGGAGACGGTAAAACAGATATTATGGTTCCACAGGCCGTTGACAGTGAACAGTGGAAACTCTATATATCGACCGGCTCAGGATTCAGAGTACAGGTGCTAGACGGATTTCAGCTTTATAAGGAAGATCTAGATTTTCGAGGGAAGACACATCTCAGGAACATAAAACGGCAATATTTTGCTCAGGATCTCAATAAGGATGGCAAAGCTGATCTGATTGCATTTTATTCCCATATCATGTATGATTATAGCGATAAGGGCTGTCAGACCAAGTTCATGATCCTATACCATGAAAATAAAGGTATGGATGCTACTGGTAATGTTGTTTTTGAAAAACGGAATATCGATGGAAGCCAGCTCAGGGGTCGGAGTAAATATAAAATGGACTGGTACCCCGCAGAATATGATGTTTACTGGACCGATGTGAAACCCTATGCTTCAAACTATATTAAACAGGATCCACCAACCTTAGCGCATTTTTCACCCCTTATCGGTGATTTTAGGATCAACAATTTTAATGAGAGTATTTTGGTATTCCGTGAGGGCAGTTTGATCAAATATTCGCACTATACTGTTGCGGATGAAACTTACATTACTTCGATAGCCCAGGGTGGCATCGTTACTGAAATCCAATATGACGAGCTGGATCCTAAGGTGAATCCGGGACTTTATGCAAGTGTCAAAAAGGAAAAATATCCTTACGTTGAAATGGATCGTCTGTCGCGCACCTTTGTCGTTTCACAACTAAAGCAGGACAATAAAAAGCAAGATTTCAGGTATCGAGGTTTCGTTGCCCATGTCCTCGGAAAGGGCATGTTGGGCTTCAGACAGTCTGCCAGATCTTCATGGTACACTGATCAGTTGTTAGCTACGAAGATATGGACCGGAAGTGAGATGGATCCCCTTAATGAAGGACTACCGATCAAAGAATGGAGTGTCCGTACCAGCGATGATAATGAACTCATTTTTCCAAAAGATCTTTCATTGGACAATGCTCAACTGCTGTCATTTAAATCCATTGTTTACGATCGTTCGACCCCATCGTTAGGTGTTACGGCTATTGTTCCTATAAAGACTGTCTCCAAAGACTTTTTGAAAGACATTGTCGAAGAGCATACAGTCGTGTATGGAGACTATTATCTGCCAGCTAGCACAGCAACCGTGATCAATAATGGTTATGCGACGACATCTACAGTATTAGCGTACATGCACAACCTGAATGGTACAGGCAAAGATTATTTTGTCGGACGTCCAATTAGCAAGTTAGAAACCATACAGGCCTACGCTGATACGAAACAGCAAAAGGAGGAATATGCCTACACTAATCATCTATTGGCATTCCGGAAAACGTACAACAGGAACGGTTCGGGCTGGGTACAGGAGTCCTATACTTATGATCTTTTTGGCAATATTGTCGAAAAGGTACTGTCCAATAGTTCCGACAGCATGACACAGACCGAACGAACACAATATGATCCTAAAGGCCGCTTTGTCATCAAAAAGACGGACAACTTGGACTTGGAGACACTGATCACTTACAACGATCTGGGGCAGGTTCTGACACAGATAGATCCATTGGGTAATATGCTGACCAGTGTATATGACGGCTGGGGCAAATTGCTCTCTATAGAGACAAATCTGGAAGGTAGTACCACATATACCTACGAAAAAATGGACGACAAAGGCACCAAGGTAAGTAAGTATGAGCCAGATGGAATGGCTAGTTCAGTGTTTACTAATAAATTGGGACAACAGGTCAAGACAAGACAGAGAGGGTTTAATAAGGAGGGATCTGTTATCATAGTTGATGATATCGAGATAACAGTAGAAGGAGATACCAATACCCGTATTTCAGTCCTGACTGTTTATGATGATTTAGGCAGAAAAATTCGGGAGTCTGAACCCCATCGTGATGGAAATCCAGACAAGTGGAATACGATCAGTTACGATGATAGTGTCTTTCCGGGTATTGTAACCGCTGCTTCATTTAATGGCAAACAGGTCACAACGCGGCAAGAAGGCAGGATGACAATCGTTGAGGAAAGAAACGGTTATCTGCGCAGCAGCAAAAAAATCGCTGATCCACTGGGTAATATTATTATTTCAGAGGACAAAGGCGGAACCATCAGTTTTTCTTTTAATGCTGTCAGTGATCAGATCAGTGCTCAGTACGGTGATAATATTGTGCGGACAGATTACGATGTGTGGGGAAGGAGGTCTCTATTTGAGGACCCTTCCAATGGTGTATATCGATATGAATATAACGGCCTGGGGCAGGTCGCCAAAGAGATCAGTCCCAAAGGCTATAAGGAATATCGCTACAATGCCAAAGGGCAGTTGGTTGAGCAGATCGAAAAATCCATCCAGCAGGGACTGACGGACAAAACGATCAATTATCGGTATGATGGCAAGGGGCTTCTCGTTGAACAGGCTGGTACATCGGGTGGCGAGCAGTTTAAAACAACATTCATATACGACAGCTATGGTAGACTGCTCGAAAATCGCGAAGAGAGCTACGGCCGAATCTACATGCAGCAGGATATCGAGTATGATGATAAATCTCGCGTTGTATCCTATGCAAAGAGCCTGGAATCTAATGCTGTCCAGACGGTGGCGCGTATTCAGCACATTTACGATGCATGGAGCGGAATCTTATCCAAGATTATCAACGCTGATACAGGCCTGGAGCTTTGGCGGATACAGGAAAGTAATGCCAGCGGACAGGTGCTGCGGAGCCGACTAGGAGCATCAAGGGTCAGTAATGCGTATAATGAGCATAATCTTTTGACTGAGATATCTCACCAGTCCAATGCCGGGCAGATTTTGCATCAAAAATATACTTTTGATGCAATTCGTAATGAACTTAAAGATAGGGTACGGACAGGGAATATCGCGTTGACCGAAAACTTCAGTTACGATAACAATAATCGTCTTATCGAGTGGACCAATCCAGCAACTGGGGCACTTTCGGCTAATAGTTACGATATTCAGGGGCGTATTGTGGATATAGATAATGTAGGAACAGTACGTTTTGACAATACCGGACAACAGTATAGACCGTCAAAGGTGAACCTTAATACAGCAGGTAAGCAGCAATACAGTAATGATCTGATTCAGGAAATTGATTATAACGAGAATAATGATCCGCTCCAGATCAAAGGGAAACAGGGTAATGTCACATTTGATTATGGTCTGGGACCTATGCGTCAGCGTGTTTTCTATAGTAAAACGGCTACAATTTCAAAAAAAGAAAAACAGGCTGCTACCGCTCAGGAGGCAGGTTTTACCAAGTTTTACAGCGCAGATGGCAGTTTTGAGGTCTTACGCAATAATACAACTGGGCAAGAGAAGCATATCCTCTTTATCGGAGGTTCACCATATGAGAGCAATATTGTATATTTAAAGGACTATTCGGAGAGTAGTGGTTCTTATCGGTTTTTGCACAAAGATTATCTGGGGAGCATCTTGGCCATCAGTGATGTTGCGGGGGCTTTGGTTGAGGAGCGCCACTTTGATGCCTGGGGCAATTTGACTCATGGCGTTATGGAACTCATGGACCGGGGGTATACCTCCCACGAACATTTTGACATGGTCGGCATTATCCATATGAACGGCAGGCTTTATGATCCCAATTTGAGGAGATTCCTGAATGCAGATGCGCATATCCAGGATATGTTCAATACCCAGAATTATAATAAGTATGGGTATGTGCTCAATAATCCATTGATGTACAATGATCCGAATGGAGAGTTTTTTCTTGCTTTTCTGGGAGCGGCGGCGTTGATAAAAGCAATATTTATCGGTGCGGCAATAGGGCTTGCGGCCTATACTGTTAGTCTTGCAGTTACGGGCAATATAGGCATGTGGAATCTTGGAGGAGCAATGAAAGCAACCTTCTTTGGAGCGGTATCTGGTGCAGTCGCTTTTGGTATAGGTTCCATCTTTAGTAATGCCACTGCCAACTTTGGGAATGCATTAATGCAGGCAGGGGCACATGGTTTATCACAAGGTGTTTTGGGCTTGGTGCAGGGACAGAATTTCTTGAGTTCGGCGGTGTCCGGTTTGTTGGGAAGCTTGGGTGCTTACGGCTGGGGCAAGGCCGTGGAGGCTGTTGGTTTGGAACAGTTTTCTCAGAGTGTCTATGGTACAATTGGTTTTGGAGCGTTATCTGGTGGTATTGGTGCTGAATTGAGTGGTGGTAATTTTTGGAGGGGAGCCATCACAGGTGGATTTGTTGCAGGGCTGAATCATGTGATGCATAGAATTGCTGAAAAACCAAAAAAGGATCTGACCAAAGAATTCAACAAAACGCTCAAGAAGACCAAAGAATTTTTTGCTTCGCGAAAAAGGGATTATGATAATAGATTGCTGAGCTTGGCTGAAAGAAATGCAGAACCTCAGGAGTTTATGGCCCTTGCTCGGGAACAACTGATGGAATTTTTTAACTTGGTCAAAACGGGAGCGGAGTATGACCTGAAGATTAACAAGAAATCTCCATTTAGTTTGAAAAAGTTAGAAGATGTTCAAGCAATATACAATGGAGAGATGTTCGATGTTGCGGATTTTGGTAATTATAATTTTGGGGTTGCTGCCAAAGCTTATGGTTACTCTTTAGACTTTGTTAGAAAAGCTGCAGGCGCATATCAGATCTATAGCGGTACTTCCGAGTTAAAGGGGATTTTTACCTATTTTGATGATCCCAGGGATTATTGGATGATAGGAAGAGGGTATAGACATTTTAAATAAAAAGTACTTAAACACAGGACTATCGGTTTATTCAACAACTAAAAGTGTGAATAAACCGATAGCTTATCATAGTTAAAAACAAATTTGAATATATGAAAATAAAACTATTATTGATAAATGTGGTGTTTTGTATATCACTAACCTTTTTTTCATGCAGTAATAATTTTGATAAAATAGAAATTCCAGACGATAAAATCGAAGAGGTTGAAAGTTCCATGAGATTTGTCAAACAGACATTGGAAAAATCGATTTTTGATACAGTAGAAATTGCAAAAACTGAAATTCAGCGTGCGATTGACTATGAATTACAAACTAATAGTAGGGCTCTGAGTAGAGATTCTATTTCAAAGGAAGTTCACAAGAATTTTAGCATGGATCAATTGGTTCCTCTTACAAAGAATCTATACTGTGATCGAGATGGCTCTATAACACTTAATGAGAGATTAATCGGCAAAGATTTCGGTGATTTTGAAAAAAATATCATGACATGTCGTGAATTTGAAAATATGAGCTTAGATGATAGAAAAAGATTTATAAAAAGTGTTGCTGTTTTAATGAAAAATAATATCTGGAGTTGTTGGGGAGTTAAATACTCAGACAGTAAAACGAAGTACTATTTTGATTATTCAGAAGAAAATATATATATAAATGACTGGAAATCTAGATGGTTGTATTTAGATAGCGTTAGCCCAGGAGATTACTACATAGCTACAAGAGAATTTAGACTAATAGACAAAAAAAATGGGATATCTTTATATAAGTTATTTAACAAAAACTAGTATTAAACTTCTTAGGTATCGGAATTTTGAATTTTATCAATAGTAACGACGGTTTCTTACGAAAAATATTACCCAGATTTCGAAGAAATCTTCTCTTTACCTGTATTCTTGATAAGAAAATATTCCACGTTCAATTTGAAAAATAATTAATTAAAACTAGTTTTTAATGGGGGAATTTAAATAGATGAAACCGTTATTATTAAGTGCAATGCTTTGTACGTCATTGCCTTTTTTTTCAAGCTGTGGTAATTTTAATAAAATAAAAATCCCTGCCGATAAAATCGAAGAAGTTGAGAGTTCTATGAGGTTTGTCAAACAGATGTTGGAAAAATCAGCTTTTGATACAGTAGAAATTGTAAAAACTGAGATTCAGCGGGGAATCGACTATGAATTACAGACTAATAGTAGAGCTCTGAGTAGAGATTCTATTTCAAAGGAAGTTCATAAGAATTTTAAGATCGATCAAATATTTCCACTTTCAAAGAAACTATACTGTTATAGAGATGGTTCTATAACACTTAATGACAGATTAATCGGCAAAGATTTTGGTGATTTTGAAAAAAACATCCTGGCATGTAGGGAATTCGAAAATATAACTGTAGATGATAGAAAAAGATTTGTAAAAAGTGTTGCTGTTTTATTGGCAAATAATATCTGGAGCTGTTGGAAATATGATTTTGATAAAGATAAAACCGGATATCAATTCGATTACTCTAAGGAAAACCTGTATATCAATAGGTGGCACGCCAGATATTTGTATCTAATAGAAGATGTTCAAAATGAGACGATCCTCACAGATAAGTATGGTGATGAATTTATGGATGAGTATAAGCTAATAGATAAGAAAAATGGATTACGCTTATATAAGTTGTATAAAGAAAAAAAAATAAAATGAAAAATATTAATGCTTTGTTTATCCTGTTATTGATAGTAATGGATGTTAATATTTAAGTAATGGAAATCAATAAAAAAGCTATTGTAGGTACATACATAGTGACCTATGTTTGCCTAATTGTGCTTAATTTTATCGCCATAGAGCATCAAGAAATTAAAGGGTGTTTTAGCCAATTATTGACAGATATTTTAGGATATAAATCTGATGGCTTTCAAACTTTTAGAATTTATCTTTTCGGTAATCCATGGATAGTTGGGCTATTTTTCTACGTTTTTAAAATAAAGTGGATAGTATATTGTTTTATTGTTGTCAATATTTTGCTCATAGTAGCATTATTGCATTGCTATATAGATTTAGGTTAAGTATGGATGAAAAAAACAATGACTGCAAAGGAAATTATTGAATTGGTAGAATTCGAATTGAAATTCAAAGGATGGGGGAACCGAACAGTTCTTGGAGATTTATTCCTCTGCTTTATGTCGAGGTAAGGTACAAATAGATAATATTGTAGTAAGTCTACCTGGGTATTAGATATATTAGAATTTTTTATTGTATTTACGGTAAATAGAAATGTAATCAAAAAGCTTTCAGACAACGCGCTTGAAAAGTATATAAAACCGGATAGTAGATCAGTAGCTGATGCGGTGCAATATGCTTATGAGATTTTAAAAGAAAGGGGACGGAATTTTACCCCAGATGAATCAGAACAGGTCGAAGATCTGATAAATAAGAAAAGAGAGGCTGAGTTTGCAGAGGAGAATTCCTGGGACGAAGGAGCTACAAATGATGAAAATACAATCGAGCTATATAAAAATAGCGCAATATTATTTTTTAGTCTGTTTTTTGGCGTTATTTTCGGAGCTATATTGCAAGCGCTAAATTTTGTAAAAATAAAAGACATCAAGGGAGCTGTCATCTCTTTGTTATTTGCAATGGGCTTCACGGTATTGCAGATTTTTATTATCGATTATATTGGTGGGAACTATATGGATATTACTGACAGTAGCTTTTATATCAGGTTGTTTCTTTCAGGTGTTGGCGCAGTCGGCTTATCTCTTATTCGCGGGCTTATGTTTCCAAAAGATCTTAAATATAGAAGCCGGTCTACTGTGATCCCGGTCGTGATATCATTTTTAATATTGGTGGCTATTTTTATAATTTACACAACAGGCTAACCTAAGTATAGTAAAAATGACTACAGAGGAAATTATTGAATTGGTAGAATTCGAATTGAAATTTATAGAATGGGGGGTAACCGAACAGTTCTTGGAGATTCATTCCCCTATATTATGTGGAGATAAGGTACAAATAGATAATATTGTGACCAATGGGGATAAAATAAGTGTTTTTATTCCGGTACAAAATGAGCGATTTTATTTGGTAATATACATAGACTCTAAAGAACAAGAGATTATAGGGATTTCCATAGAGCCTTATGTTGCTATCTATTTTAAAGCTACCTCGACAGAATTAAGCGTGGCTGAGTTAAAGAGGTATTCAAATCTAGAAATCACAGAAAGTTGGAATCAAGGAGATAAAAAGCCATATGGTATCTCTACTTATAATTTCAGCTGTATTATTATTGAACCCAATAAAAAACCAAATAATTTTGAAACTAAATTCAATGAGTTAATTTCTGAACTAAAAAAAGATAAAGTTGGAATTCGAAACTTATCAAAGATCGCAGACGGATATATACAGATAGCAATGGATTTCCACAATGGTAATGGAATGATCGGAGGACCGAACTTGAATGAAGAAAATATCAGAGATCTCAACGATTTGGGTTTGTCAATTGACTTCGATCTTTATGTATCGGGGAATCCTTATAAATCATAAAACACTTCACCTCCCCATTCCTACTATTCACCGAGTTTTCCTGATCATTAGTCTAAAGCCCATAGGCGAGGGGCGTATTGTGCCGTAGTTTTGAGTCAACAAATAAGAACAGATAAACTAACACAATAAAATAAAGACATTATGAAAGCATTAGTAAAAATATTCGCAGCAGCAGCTTTAATCGCAGTATCCACTTTCGCTATGGCCGCTGAAGGACCAGGTTCAAAATCAGCAAAAGCAAACGTTAACCTTTCCAAAGCAGACTTGGCACTTGATCACTATGTTGCGGTCACTACCGAAGGAGAGTCAGCAGGTGTAGAACAACTGTTTGCCGAAGATTTCAGCCAAAAAGTTCAAGCTTCTAATGCACAAACCCATAGCCGAAGCGCGTTGATCAAATCTTTGAAAAAACAAAAAGGAGAGAAGTTAAACTGTACAGTAACTAATGACATCATCGAAGAGTCTGCAGACTATATGGTCGCTAAGGTAACAATGAAATTTGAAAACTTTACCAAGACTGATCTTGTGACTTTGGTGCGTGAAGGTAATAACTGGAAAGTATCCAAATCGATCAATTCGTATAAATAAGAGCGATTTTAAATAAATATAAATGTTGTAGAGCCGTGTCAAGAGATGCGGCTTTTTTACTCCAAAAGAGTCTGATTCTTCATCAGACCCTTTCTCTTAGCGTTTACTTGTACAGCAATTTTTATGTTTCTTATCGTTTGCTCTTTTTTGTTTCGTCATCCAATGTTTTTAAAGACAATTGGATTTTCACTGTACGACGCCAATTTTTATGTTGCCCCTTCCATTTGAAAGGTAGCTTGTAGTCGTTTTGTATAGTAAGAACAATAGTCGGTTTGAAATAGTTTTATTTGAGTGATTTTTTTATAAATCAATCTAAGCTGTTATTTTAGCGACAAGGGACGCATGCGAAAGCTTGTTGTGGAATTTAATCCATCCGATGCTATTAAACCAAGGTAATGAGAACTAATTGACCAAACGAATGCATATACCCCAGTTATTTTATGTAAGCCTCTCACTTTTTGGTATTTTTCACATAAAGCTCTATTATATGTGCTAAATATTAAACATATGTCAAGATCGGTTCGAAAAACTAAAATATTCGGGATTACTACTACAGAGTCTGAGAAGCAAGATTAAAGACGATGGAATAGGACTTTTTAGGAAAGTTTGTCGGAAATTGGCCCGTTTAGGAAAAGAGATTCTTCTTAAAATACATAGGGTTACTGAGGTCTGGAGTGGCGCAAAAGATGGAAAGCGGTATATTCATCGTGCTACAAAAAGAGACATGGGAAAATAGTTGATTAATCTCATGTCCCTTTTTTTGAAAGATTGTCGATTGTACTTTGAATAAAAGCATCTGAAGCTAAATTTTTCACCGCGCTTTCTAGCGCATGCCCCATTTTGTGTACTTTTTAAAGGCGTATATGTTCTCATCCTTGGCTCATTCTTGAGTGGTAGTAAGCAATTGAAATGTCTAGTTTTGTTTATGTTAAGAATAGTTTCTTATAACCGAGCACCATATTATTAATAGGGTATGGTTGCGTTATATCAATACGATTCTTTTTTTAAGTATCTTTTTATTTTGCTCGCAAAAATATTCTGTCAAGTTTTACTTACTAATATGTTATCTTTAATATAATGTTACAGACTCTTGACAGTCAGCTTTTGCATTAAAAAAAATAATTGTTGCTGGTTTATTGGGGTAAAACAGCTGATTAATTTGAGCTAAATAAAATTCGTTATGGGGAACGTATTTGTTTTTTTATTAGGATTATTATCACTATACAGTAACTCTGGTTTTGCGCAGCAATCAATAAAAGAAATAGACCTATTAGTGAAAAAGGGGCGGGAGCTCTCATTGGCTGACAAATCTCATCAAGCGCTTAAAGTAGGAGCAGAAATTGTTAGGAGGTCAAATGAGATAAATTACACAAGCGGAATTATACGAGGGAATACTTTATTGGCCTATGAGTTTAGAATGGTGGGTGATTATGGTCGGAGTCTTGTTCACGCAAATATGGTTTGGAACCAATATAAAGATTCTGTGGATCATGACCCGAAAATAAAAGCGATGTTGTTATTCCTTATTGGGAATAATTATGTGGCAATGGGTTTAAAAAAAGAAGCCATTGCAGTTGGACGTAAGTTTATTGCTATGACCTATCATTTAAAAGATAGTGGTGAGGCTTACAACTATAGACGTGCTGGCTATAGCCTAATCTATTCCTGTTATAAAAATGAGAACAGTGATAGTGTGTATTATTATCTAATGAAAGCCAAATATTGGGATGATGCAATTGAAAGATTATATCCATCTTCGACAACTTTAGGAAAGACAACAATTCTATTTAGTATCGCCAATTACTATATTGATCATACAAAAAATTATGATTCTGCCTATTTCTACATCAATAAAGGATTAGAACGAAATGGGAGCGCCTTTGAAATGGCTTACAAAACGGATCAATTAATAGGTAAGATTCTTTTTAAACAAGGTAAATATAAAAATGCGTTACCTCACCTAGTCAAAGCATTAAAGGACGCGAAAGAGAAAAGTAAGAGTGACGAGATCACTGCCATTTATTTATTGATGTCCGAAGTTTACGGGAAGTTAGGGGACAGCAATAAAGCGGAAGAATACAAGAAAAAATCACTAGTGAACGCTGATAGTGTACAAAATGCCCGAAAGGTCTCTATTCAGGCATCTGTTGAACTCGTAAAACATGAACTTGAAAGTGATATTCAAAAGAAACATAAAAAGGTTTTTCTTTATTTAACAGTTGGTTTGCTCACACCTTTTTTTGCAATTGGTAGCTATTTGTACATAAAAAGTAGGAAAAAGGCCAAGAAATTTGAACTCAGGATGTCACATATTAACGATAATCAGGCATTTAGCGAAGTTATCGATCTAGCTAAAGCTAATGATGCTGCTTTTCTCGCAAGATTCAAAAAGGTATATCCCCAATTTTGTCAAGAAATGCTTACACGTTATCCTGACATGCTTAGTTCCGAATTGCTATTTTGTGCTTATTTAAAACTTAATTTTACAACTAAAGATATTGCTACATATACTTATGTTACACCATCAGCGGTACGAAATCGAAAAAACCGAATGAAAAAAAAATTTGGTATACCCGCCCATGCAGATATCTATGCTTGGATAGATAAAATACCTGGTTAGTTCTTTTCTCAGTAGACAATGAGATCTGATCTACCAGTGGTTCAAAATATATAGATCTTTTTTCAATCTGTCAACCTATTTACAGATTGGTTTTAGCAACAACGTTTTGCATTTGATAATATTTCTATTGCCAAATATTTCCATCTTATTATTCGCGTTTCATCTTTAAGTATGCTGCAAAAGATGCTGTAAGGCACTTTTTTATGCATGTGGTATCTATGATTCGCTCATTTTTTACTCGTGTGGTATCTATGATTCGCTTTATTTTTTTAAAGAGCATTCGATATCTGTTTCTTTGCTGAGTTAAATTTTAAATACATGTACAAATGAAAAAAAGAGAAGTATTTGCACATAGTAGCCATGTGAAAAAACGAAGATATGTGGCTCCTGTGATTAGTGTTGAATTAATAGAAATGGAGGAAAGTATAGCTGCTGGATCTACTGTCTCAGTTGGAGGCCCCTGCTGCGGTCAGCCGGAGATCGTTGACCAGGAAGTAGACGAAAAGAATAATGATCTATTCTTTTAATAAAAAGAGTATTACAAAATCAAATAATATTTATAACATGAAAATTTTTTGTAGAAAGTATTTTTTTACTTATTTGCTTTTATTGAGTTATATGTTTTTTATAGCTTGTAAACGTGAAGATAATAGCCCATCGACAGGTGAAGCCGTCGGTGTCGAAATTAGCGTATCAGGAATTAATAATACTTTATTTCAAACAGCATCCTCTCAGCCGACAACTAAAGCTTCAGCTAAATCAAGTGCTAGTAACACGGCTGAACACATCGAAAAATTTGATAATTTTTCATGGTCGTTAACTGCAGGTGAGGATGAAATTGCAAGTCCAGCTACCAAAGCTACGGCTTCGCCATCGAAGAAAGCAGTTTCAATGCAAACCGGTAAAAAATACCGAATTTTATTCTATGAGGTGAATGGCGCGAATGAAATCTTCAGAGCCTCTGAAGAAATCACCGCCTCAAGCTCCAGATATCTAATGAAGCTGGCTCCCAATATAACCTATAAGTGGTATGCCTATTCTTACGACGACACGGGCAGTATACCTCTTCCGACGAATACAAGCGATCCGCAGATCGAGACACGTATAGATGCTCCGTTCTTATTTGATCAAGGCACTGTAACGACAAGCCCCGCAGCTGAACATCGGGTAGATATCGAGTTTGAACATCAAATTACAAAGGTAGAGGTCAAAGTGGATGCGCTGCAGGTGTATGCCAATAACTTTGTTAGCTTGGCTGCCAATTTTGTTCAATTGCCGCTAAGCACAAGCGCATTTTCTTTAAAGGGAGGTACTTTAAATCCTACTATATTATCCTCCACAGATTACAATGGCAGTGTTCTATTTGCTAATGATGGTTCATTGGCAATTCAAAAATCCACTAACGTTTTGTATACCTCCACTGTTTTGAGCCACATTGATGTAAAGTTTACAGAGATTACTATTAATAAATCTGGTACTAATGTAGAATTGGTTAACTCTTCAGCCCCGAAGACCGCTGCCGTAGGTGGTTTTGGTCCTGAGGTGAATAAACTTAAGAGAGCTGTAATCTATTTGAAATATAAAGGAGGAGTCATTCAGAACGGTGAGTGGGCACAAGGTATCCTATATTACGATCCCACGGATCCTGCCAATCCTTATAAAATTTCTGAGCCGTTTATGGTCGGACAGACACATGACTGTAATTATTACTGGAATTGGAATTCACTCCTCCCAAGAAGTATAACAAAGGATGCTAATCCAAATCCAGGGGATCCTTGTGGTGAGGTATTGCCCAAGGGGACGTGGAGAACTCCAACAAAAACTGATTTTCTAAATTTAAATATTGCCCACGCAAATAACCCTGTCAATGGAGCTGTATATTTTGATGCAGATAATGGAGAGAGAGTGTATTTTCATGAAGCGGGTTGGGTAACAACCAGTAATAGCTGTATAGTGGGGAATACGGATGATGGAATATATTGGAGTTCAGATTCTTATAATACAAATTGGGCTTGGACCTTGGAAATTGATGAAAGAGGGGGAACCGGGGTCGGTAATCAGACAGTTTATTATCTTAAGGATGCGGGAATGACTGTAAAATGTATTAAAAATAAATAGTAATAAGTGAAATGATAACATTGAGTAATTGAATTTATAGTTCAATAGTATACGAAATGAAATCAAATTTACCATGGTAATTTGTGGATTAGATTGGCTATTTGTCGGTTTGGATAGCTATGTCATATTCGGGGTTTACATATGTTTTATTTTTTTAAGTTCCCTGTCCTGGCTTGTTGGGGCAGGGGCTTTTTTCTACGACTAGATTATTCACCTTCGCAAAGGATATAGGCAAGTAAGAATCAACCTTTTTACTTGATAATACTTGAAAATGATCTTGTTAATATTAAATTATATTATGGAATTACAACAGAGTTTTATTTGGATTTCAATGATCGGTATTATTTCTTTGATCAATCTTTTATTACTTCTGTATCTTGTTTCAAGGCTTTTATGGTCATCCAAATCTGACCCTGGTTCGGAAAGGGAAGTTATTGAAGTCAACTCAATAAATGAGGATATTCAAATTGATAACTGCGTACTTAAGCCTGTTGTCGCCGGTGCTGCCGAGAATTATTCTGTATTTATAAATAGTGCTACTGAACTACGTCTATTAAAGGAATTGGAAAAGGCTGAAGAAAACCATTTTTATTTACAGAAAAACATCAATCTGAATGATCTTGCAGAGACTCTAAATACCAATAGACGATATGTATCTTACATATTAAAAAAATATCGAAATCAAGATTTTAATTCTTATCTGCAGTTTGTTCGCATCAGTTATATGCTTTCATGTATAGATAAGGAACCAGAACTATTGACTGAGAAGTTCTCTATCCTTGCAGATCGGTTTGCTTTTGCCAGTCACAGCAAATTTTCGGCTGTTTTTAAATCCGTAACAGGTATGTCCCCGACCGAATACTTTAGGCGAAATCATACAAAATAGATGCTAACCTAAAAAATTAGAAGAATGTCTTTATGTCATATCACTTATGGCAGTCGGGTTCATTTTCTACTGTAGCTACAAACCTACAAATTCCTTGCCTGCAATTGTCCCAAGTTTCCACCCCGCTTTTTACTCAGCAAAAAAGACTGTATATATCTTGAAAAAATAGTGTATGATCTGTTTTTTTATTTTCTATAATTTGCTGTTTATCATTGTTATAATATTTTTTTTGGAGAGGCTTAGAAAAAATGCGAGAAATGTACAGCACTAGTTTCATTTGCTTGTGATTAAGAGATCTTTATTTTACCCAATTTTGAGAAGACGTTTTACATTATGCTAAATCGATAAAATTAACGGTTTCAATCCATAGATGTTGATTGACGCTTCACTATGGATTGTCTAGGTTATTATAGTCAATAGGACCAAAGAAATAGTTTATGAACTTTTTAATTTTATTTTTACCCTGTATGGTCTCTCATTCTCCTGGAAAAATAGTATTTCCTGATAATTATGAAATGAAGAGTAAGGTAGATGATCAGGTTATTTTGAATGTCCCGTTAAAATCAAGATTATTTTTTAATATCGATTACCCTATTAAACAGATTATATCGCAAGATCAGGCTGATCTCCCAAGTCTTGGTTTGTTGAGAAATGAACAACGTACAACACACACTTCCATGACAGCTATAAATTCTATGCGTGATCAGAGTATATTAGTTCAAAAGCAGTATATGTGGTGGACCTTAATGCTCGGAATTGGTACACTTGGAGTAGCATTTGTCCGGCTATTGTTGCTATTGAGGAATCGGCGAAAGGTAACAAACGATGACACGACAGATCACTTAAAAGTCAGTGGTAATGAAGTCTTTAAGGAGGTTGTAGAGCTGGCGAAAAATAATGATCCTGCTTTCTTAGGTCGATTTAAAGAAGTTTATCCAGCATTTTGTAAAGATCTCTGCGAACGATATCCTGGAATATTGAATTCCGAACTCACTTTTTGTGCATATCTCAAGCTCAATTTTACAACCAAGGACATTGCTGCGTATACTTTTGTGACGCCTTCTGCTGTACGTAATCGAAAGAACAGGATGAAGAAAAAGTTCGGTATTCCAGCGTATGCCGATATTTATACATGGGTGGACAAAATTGCCAGTTCGCAGGCTGATTAGTGTCATCAAATTCCAAATAAAATAGGTGATATCCCTTCTCTGTTCCATTGCAGAGTTTCATTTCTTCACTCTATTTATTAGTCTTGCTTCTATTTTAATCCTATCCATTTATTTTTCGTAGTGATAATGTAATCAGCCTAGCCATCTGTATTGATTCACTTTATCATTTTCTTGTTAGATTCCAGGTATTTTGTTGTTTCAGATCAGCAGTGGTCAAACAAATGTATTGTATCTCTATTTGCTATCAGGAGCTGTAGAAATTAAATTGAAACACCATGAAGCATAGAGGATCCAAGCGCTGATTCTCCTAAATATTATTAATCTGTAGTTGTTAGTCTACAGTCTGTTTTACACCATGTTTTTCGTTTAGATTTTGGCTGATTTTTTAGCATAAAAAGCTGTTCGCATTGTGAAAATTATATTTCCGTTGGGTGCTTTTTTTTTATGCTAAATACTTGTTTTTTAGCTTCTTATTTATGTGTGACGAAATGTGTCGATAGTGAAAATGCAAGTAATGGATAGTTTACTTGTCCCATGCCAGCTACCCGGAATTCTTTATTATATCCAATTTTGAACTGTCGATTTAATGTGCACTAAATCAGATAATGACATCGGATTTAATGGCAATTGGTAGAGATTGAATGGCTTCATGGCCATTCTGATCTATTGAGTCAGAACGACCCTTAGAAAAATATATGTTATGAATTTTTTGGTAGTATTTATTCCATTTGCTTTTGCTATCATTCTCGGAAGGATTATGTTTCCGTTTATCCTTTTGGTAAGTTACCGGAAACGTCTATTTGATCCAATTGATGAGCGCAAATTACATCAGCGTATCATTCCACGTCTTGGAGGAGTCGCTTTTGCGCCGATTCAGTGCTGTCTTTTGGTACTCACACTTGTCGTTATTTTTAAGCTGACTAGTATTAATCTGCATGTTGAGTCTTGGGCCATCCTACCTAGTCTAATGGTTTTGGTTTGTGGTTTATTTATCCTTTATGTTGTTGGTCTGGGTGATGATTTGGTTGGCGTGGACTATAAGTGGAAGTTTTTGATACAGATCTGTGTGGCAAGTTTATTCCCTTTGTCAGGTTTATGGATCAATGACTGTTATGGATTATTTTTTATTGGATCGTTGTCCCCCTGGATAGGTTTTCCTATAACCATCTTTATCGTTGTTCTTATTATTAATGCGATTAACCTAATGGATGGTTTGGATGGTCTATGCTCAGGTGTCGTTGGTGTCGGCTGTCTTTTTTTAGGGACACTATTCCTTCTTGAAAGAGCCTGGCTGCACGCGCTTTTTGCTTTTATCACGACCGGAGTACTAATTCCTTTCTTTTATTACAACGTATTTGGAACAAGCCGCCGGAAGCGACAGATCTTCATGGGCGATACCGGAAGTATGACCTTGGGCTTTTCGATGTCTTTTTTGGCTATCAGTTTTGCGATGAATAATCATTTTATCAAGCCATTTTCCTTAGGTGCAATTACCGTAGCTTGTTCAACGCTGATTATTCCGGTTTTTGATGTTGCTCGTGTCGTATATGTACGATGGCGTATTGGAAAGCCGTTGTTCAAACCAGATCGAAACCATTTACATCATAAGTTGCTGCGAATGGGTTTGAGCAGAAAAGCAACCTTACTTACCATTCTATTTCTGACTTTATTTTTTCCTGTAATCAATTGTTTTTTAGTGAAATATGTTGATAGTAATATTGTTGTAGGCTGTGATATTTTGCTTTGGTTAGGGGTGCATCTCAGCTTCAATCTGGAGGAGAAAAGAAGAGGTAAAATAAAATCAAAATCATATTTAACAACCAAACTACATATATGAAAATTGCGATAGTAGGTGGATCCGGATTTGTCGGTACCAAATTGATTCATTTGCTCAAGGAGCAAGCGGGAGTGTCTATTTTAAATTTGGATAAGAGACAAAGTAACGCGTTTCCAAATATAACCATCCTTACAGATGTATTGGACAAGGATAGTTTAGTAAAGCATTTTAAGGGAGTGGATGTGGTTGTTTTATTAGCCGCCGAACATCGTGATGATGTGAGCCCTACTTCTCTGTATTACGAGGTGAATGTTAAGGGCATGTCGAATGTACTGGCAGCAATGGAGACTAACCAGGTTAAGCAGATTATCTTTACGAGCTCCGTTGCTGTATATGGCCTGAATAAACCTAATCCCAATGAAAGTGCTCCTGTTGCTCCCTTTAATCATTATGGGAAAAGCAAACTGTTGGCCGAACGAGAACTTGAGCAATGGTTTAAACAAGATGCTGACCGAAGTATTTATGTGATCCGTCCTACTGTCATTTTTGGTGAAGGCAATCGGGGTAACGTGTATAATTTATTGAATCAGATTGCTTCTGGAAGATTTATGATGATCGGTAAGGGCAACAATGCAAAGTCTATGTCTTATGTGGAGAACATTGTCGCCTTTATAGCCTATTTGATCGCCGAAGGTAAGCCAGGTTATGAGGTATTTAATTATGTCGATAAGCCTGATCTGACGACTAATGATATTGTCCAGCATACAAGCCGCATTATCGGACGCCCAGTTCCTACTATGCACATCCCTTACTGGTTTGGCATATTGGCGGGATATGGTTTTGACATGCTGGCGTTTTTTAGTCGGCGTAAGCTCAATATCAGTTCGGTCAGGGTAAAGAAGTTCTGTGCTGTTACCCAATATGATTCATCCAAAATGCTAGCTAGCGGCTTTCAGCCACCTTATCGTATGGAAGAGGGGTTACAACGTATGCTAGAAAAGGAATTCTTAATTAAATCATAGTAGATGTCTCGTCGCGTAATTACATATGGAACATTTGATCTACTTCATCAGGGCCATTTGAATGTCCTAGAGCGTGCTAAGGCTTTGGGTGATTACCTCATCGTAGGCGTTACTTCGGATATCTTCGATGCTAATAGAGGGAAGACAAACCTCAAACAAAATCTCTTACAGCGTGTGGAAGCAATTCGAAAGTCTGGACTTGCTGATGAAATTATAGTTGAAGAATATGTCGGTCAGAAGATCAGCGATATTCAACGGCTGGACGTAGATGTGTTTGCGATCGGTTCGGATTGGGAAGGAAAGTTTGACTACCTCAGTGAGTATTGCCAGGTTGTTTACCTCCAACGGACCGAAGGTATTTCTTCTACCATGTTGCGGGCCGATCTTCAGACGGTGTTAAAGTTAGGTATAGTTGGATGTGGACATATTGCAAAAAAATTCATCGCTGAAGCAAAAGCTGTGATAGGCCTAGATCTGGTTGCTGTCTTTAGCCCGATTGCCAAAGAGGCTGAGGTTTTCACTCAGCAATATGGGGTACCACTGGCGTATGAAGATCTAAATAATTTTATGGACGTAGTCGAAGCTGTCTACATTGCTTCACCACATTCCACCCATTATGCTTATGTCAAGCAATGTTTGCTAGAAGGAAAACATGTGCTATGTGAAATTCCATTGACACTTGCAGCAGCCGAAGCTGAAGAGTTGTTTTGGCTGGCTCAGCAACGGAATCTTGTTCTACTGGAAGCAAGTAAAACAGCCTTTTGTCCTGCATTTGCCCATTTGGTCAATATGGTAAAAAGCGGAGTTATTGGAGAAGTTATCGATATACAGGCATCGCTTTCTATTCTGAAGGCTAAATCTTTACTGGAGTCGGGCGCAGGGCAAGCTGGAGGGTCAATGAATGAATTGGCCCCCTTTGCCCTAATGACAATTCTAAAAATACTTGGTCCACATCTTCGCAAGGTCAATTTCTTTACGATGATGGACCGTGGATTGGATGTTTTTACTAAAGGAGTTTTCCTCTATGATAAAGCCATTGCAACAATGACTCTAGGACTAGGTATGAAGACTGAAGGCAACCTTATTGTGTCGGGGACGCAGGGGTATATCTATGTACCTGCTCCGTGGTGGCGAACCGAATATTTTGAGCTACGATTTGAAGACCAAAATCTCAATAGAAAATTTTTCTATCCCTTTTTGGGAGAAGGGTTACGATATGAAATTCAAGAATTCTGTGAGATGATAACGCTGCAGAGAACTACATCTTTTAGGCTGAGTCCGAAAGAATCTATTTGGATCGCTGATATCATCGAGCGTTTCGGGAAAAAGGAAAACTTAACCATTTTATCATGAAGAAATATGCACTTGTAACTGGGGGAACTAAGGGAATCGGAAAGGGTATTGTAGAAAAATTGCTCCGACGTGGTTATCATGTTATAACGACCTATAGGAAAGACGAAACAGCACGCGATAGTATGCTGGTCGAATTTAAGCGTTTTGAAGACCAGCTGTTGCTATTAAAATTAGATCATTCCGACAATCTGCAGACATTACGTTTGACAACATATATTAAAGAGAATGTACCCTATTTAAATTGTATTGTTTGCAATGCAGGCCAAACTGTTCGAAAAGATTTAAGGGAACTTTCATTAACAGATTGGAATACAGTGATGGATGTTACCCTTACTTCCCATTTCATCATTATTCGTGAATTAATTGATCTTATTGCCTCTAATGCTCGGATCGTTTTTGTTGGATCTTTAATGGGGCTGTATCCACATGCTAAGAGTTTACCTTATGGGGTGAGTAAAGCGGCATTACATGCGCTAGCCCAAAACCTTGTCAAAGAATTTTCCGATACCGAGACCACAGTCAACACGATCGTACCAGGTTTTGTTGAGACTGATTGGCAAAAAGATAAAAGTATTGAAATGCGGCAAAATATCGTGGAAAAGACAGCGATAAAACGTTTCGCTACTGTGAACGAAATTACAAATGCTTGCATGTTCTGCATCGACAATGAATTTGTCAATGGTGCAATGATCGAGATGTCTGGTGGATATTGCTTTAAATAAGATAGGATGATAAGTGAAAAAAGTAAAACCCGTTATAAGGAAATTATGCTCGATGTATTCAGAAAGTTTATTCAATTCTGTGAGGAGCACCAGCTGAACTATTTCTGTTGTGGAGGCACGGCGATCGGAGCAGTTCGACATGCTGGAATGATCCCTTGGGATGATGATATCGACGTACTGATGCCACGGCCTGATTACGATCAGTTTCTGAAATTATTTCCTGCGCAGGGATATCAGGGCTGCGAACTTGTGTTTGCTGAGCGCGATCACTCGTTTTATTTGCCTTTTGCGAAATTAATTGATACAAATACTTCTCTGGTGGAGTATCAGGATACACCCTGTGTACTAGGGGTATCAATAGATATCTTTCCGCTGGATGGAATATCAAGCAATTCAAATAAACAGGTTGAGTTGATGAAACGGTTTCGGCGCATTGCCAATAAGCTATTGGTGATTCCGAAACACCCTTTAAGCAATTTGAAAGCTAGTGTTAAACACTTGCTCAAGGGGCAGTTGCGGACAGCAATGAATGAATCAATGTATGCAATTGGAAAGAAAAGATCACGAACGAAAATACTGAAACAACTCTCAGATTTAATGCGAAAATATAGTTATGCAAATGCCCCTTATGTTGCTAACTATGGTGGTATGTGGGGTGTACGTGAGATCTCCCGACGGGAATGGTTTGATGGTTACTGCGAAATGGAATTTGAAGGCATGAAAGTACGATTGCCAAAAAACTATGATGCCTATTTGAGAGCTGTCTATGGAGATTATATGATTCCGCCACCAATCGAGGAGCGTGTTACACATCATAATTTAGCTTATCTGAATCTGGAAGAGCGTAAGGATATAGAGGCTATTAAATATGGAGGGAACCATGAATAAGATTCCGATTGTATTTAGTTTTGATGATAAAATGCTATTACCCGCAGGAGTCTGTATCAGCTCGTTATTGAGCCACGCTTCCGCAGATACTTATTATGATATTTTTATTCTGCATGATGAGAAGAGTACTTTCCCTAGATCTGGATTTTTGGAACAGCTTTCATCTCAATTTGCCAATTATAAGCTCACTTACAAAAATACAGCTAATCTGTTTGCGGGGGCATACGAAACTCGGGGGATCACCATTGCAACCTACTATCGGCTTTTGATTCCGGAGCTGGTAATCGAATACGGAAAAGTAATGTACCACGATGTAGACTTGATCTTTCGATCCGACTTATCTGCGATATTCCATCAGACAGATCTCCGCGATTGTTATGTAGCCGGTGTCCGATCTCCAGGAGGGTTTGACGAAGAGGTGAAAACTTATCGTGAGAACCTAGGGCTTGATTCTAGCCAATATATTCTGGCCGGAGATATTATTTTAAATCTGGATCTGATGCGGCAAGATGGACTTGTGGACCGATTCAAGACACAAGTCGCTGCTAATTCATACCGCTATCAGGATATGGATGTACTGAATATTGTCTGTAAAGGCAAAATCAAATTTTTACCTGCCTCCTTCTGTGGTACAGTTGAACTCTTCCGTTTTGCTGCTTATCGAAAGCAGCAATCTTTCTATAGCATAACAGAATTAGAGGCCATGCAGAAAGATGGGATTGTACATTACAACGGTACTAAGCCTTGGAATGCCTATTGTCCCAATTTTGATATCTGGTGGATGTATTATCGACAATCGGTATTCTACGATGCGAAGTACTATTTCGATTTTTTCGATGGAAAACGTAATGAATATGACAGCCTACCGCTTTGGAAGCGTGTAAAAATTCTGCTCCGTTTTTTCAAACCCAATAAAAAGTAGATGATGGAAAGTTTAATCACGGTTATCGTTCCGATTTATAAAGTTGAGCGATTTATTGGGCGATGTCTGCAGTCGCTGATGGAGCAGTGCTATCCAAATATCGAGTATATTTTGGTAGATGATGCTTCCCCCGATAGCAGCATAATCAGGGCTATGGAAATAGTTGATCAATATCCTGATCGACGTGATCAGGTACGTGTCATCGTCCATTCCCAGAACCGCGGACTTCCCGCAGCTCGTAATACTGGGCTTGAGTTTGCCCATGGGTCTTATATTTTCCATTGCGATAGCGATGACTGGGTTGACGTCAATATGTTTTCGGAGATGGTTGCCGCAGCCGAGCACCAGGGTGCAGATATTGTGTACAGTGATTTTTATTTATCCTTTGAGACGCGTGAGCGATACATGAAGCAGCCAGGTTATCAGCGGCGAGAAGAGTGCATACTTGCCATGTTAAATGGCAGTATGAAGTTTAATGTCTGGAACAAGTTGGTGCGCCGTGAATTGTATGAACGCAATAAAATCTGGTTTCCTGAAGGGCGGGCTATGGGCGAGGACATGACCATGTTTCAACTCTTTTGTCACGCGCGGTCTATTGCCCATCTACCAAAGGCCTATTATCATTATATGCAGGTCAACACAGGGGCTTTTACCAAGACATTTTCGAGTAAACATGTTGAGGATATTGTTTTCAACGTGAACAGGACAATTACCTATCTGAAACAATGTTATGGTGATCAGTTACGACAGGAACTGAATTTCTTTAAACTCAATATGAAGCTCCCCTTTTTGATCAGTACCGATCGTGCTATGTATGATATCTGGCAGACTTTGTTTCGCGAGGCAAATGATTATATAGATGCTAATCCCGCATTTTCTGCCCGCATCAAATTTATCCAGAAAGCGGCATTGAAGAAGAGGTACAATATTGTGAAAATTTATAATGTCTTAATCGTAAAATTTATTTATGGTGTTATCTACAAATAGTCAGGTTCTTTTAGACAACAGCAGGAATGAAGTAAAACCTAGGGTTTGGATTATTGCTTATGTTCTATTAGCATTTTTGGTCAGTTGTTATTTCTTTCCCTTCGAACTTACATTCTTACCAAAAGGGTTGAACACAAAGATTATGTTGGCCGCAGTAGGGATTCTTTTTTTAAGCGAGCATGTGGTCAGGGCGGGAGCCATTACGCTCGATGAAGGTCTAGTGCCAGCCATCCTATTTGCTGTGGTCTTTAGCATTTTCGGCTTCCTCTCTATGGAGATTAACAATTCCGATGATGCTTCCTATGCATCATATTTTATTTCATTCGGTACATGGTTATGCGCTAGTTATGCCGTATATCGGTGGCTCAAGATAGCACACCAGGAGGTGACTTTTAGAATTATGACAAATTATTTGGTCGTTATATCCGTTGTGCAGTGCTTTTTGGCTCTTTTAATTGATAGCAATGTCAATATCAAGTTGTTTGTCGACCAATATATAGCTCAGGATACAGTCGCTAATGTCGAATTTTTAACGAAAGTCAAACGTCTTTATGGCATCGGAGCCGCTCTGGATGTAGCAGGCACCCGTTTTTCAATTGTGTTGATATGCTTGATCGGTGTCATTCTCAATCTTCGACGCACATACTTTTCGAATGGTACAATGATTTTATACTGGTCTGCTTTTATGGTGATCGCTATTGTCGGCAATATGATTTCGCGGACCACTACCGTTGGCGTGATGATGGCTTTTTGTTATCTACTTTGCTATTCAAATTTGCTACGCGCTGAAGTTAGCGATTCTACTATACGTCTTTGGCGAATTATCCTCATGGTTACAGCATTTTTAGTGAGCATAGCAATATTCTTATATCAAGTCAATGACGATTTTAGAGAACAATTGCGATTTGGTTTTGAGGGTTTTTTCAATTTCGTTGAGAAGGGAACCTGGACAACAAGTTCTACCGAACGGTTAAATTCCGTAATGTGGATCTGGCCAGAGGTTCATGATATAAAAACATGGATAATCGGAAAAGCTGAATTTGATGATTGGCATGCCGTGGGCACGGATATCGGTTATTGTCGTTTTATTTTTTATAACGGTTTGCTGGGACTTGTTACTTTTTCAATGTTCTTTTTGCATAACGCATGGACAAGTGTCCGCAAATTTCCCGAACATCAGATCACGATATTCTTATTGCTTATTACCGGCTTTGTTATCTGGTTTAAGGTAGCTACAGATATTTTTCTGATTTATGCTCTATTGTACATGATTGATAGGCAAGAAAGGAGTGAAGGTGAAAATCGTTTATAATATATTGGGCACATTCAATTCTGGAGGAATGGAACGTGTTTTGACCAATAAGGCTAATTATTTGGTCGCTCAGGGCTATGATATCACCATAGTCACTACAGATCAGCAGGGACGAAAACCTTATTTTGACCTAGATGACCGTATTCATCAAATTGATTTGGGCATTAATTATACCAATGATCAGAATAAGGGGGTATTCGCCAAGTTATGGAATTATAGATGGAGACAGGTTAAACATAAAAGTAAGCTGAAGCAACTATTACTTCAGTTGAAAAGCGATGTGGTGATATCCATGTTTGATCATGACACTTCTTTTGTCCATAAAATGAACGATGGTAGCTTTAAGATTCTTGAAATTCACTTTTCAAGATATAAAAGACTCCAGTATGGCCGTCGTGGTGTTTGGAAGTTAGTCGATATATTACGCAATCGAGAGGATCTCAACATTGCCAGAAAATATGATCGTTTTGTTGTGCTGACTGAAGAAGATCGGATGTACTGGGGAAAGCTGCCCAATATCGCCGTTATTCCCAATGCAAATAGCTTTTCTGTGACAGATCAAGCACTGTTGGTCAATAAGAATGCCATCGCTGTTGGGCGGCTGGATTATCAAAAAGGTTTTGACAACTTGATTAAGATCTGGAAGATAATTCAATTGCAGCATCCGGAATGGACATTACACATTTATGGGAATGGTCCACTGAAGCGGCGCTTGGAAGATCTCATTAAGATCTTAGGGTTAACGGGGTGTGTACAGATTCATTCAGCTACCCCTGATATCAAAACAGCCTATTTGGCGAGTTCGATTTATCTGATGGCGTCCCGTTATGAAGGGTTACCAATGGCCTTGTTGGAGGCTCAAAGCTGTGGCCTCCCGATGGTATCCTATGCCTGTAAATGTGGTCCGAGAGATATCATCATTGAAGAAAAAAATGGCTTTCTCATAGCAGAAGGTGAAATGGAAGATTTTGCTTCTAAGATCAATTTACTTATAGAAAACGATGTATTAAGGAAAGTTATGGGGGAAAACGCCCGTACGATGTCGGCTCGATTTTCAGAGAATCAAGTAATGCAGCTGTGGTTAAACCTTTTTAAAAATTTGGTATGAGAAAAATTGTGATTTCGGCAGTAAACCTCGTAGAAGCAGGACCATTGGCAATATTACACGATTGCTTGGCCTATTTATCTGATTTGGCTTCTAAGGGTGAATACCATGTGATAGCCATCGTTCATACTAAGGATAAAGTGAATTTCCCATGTATTGAATACATAGAAACTACCTGGCCGAAAAAGCGCTGGATAAACCGTTTGTGGTACGAATACGTGTCGATGAAAAAGATTTCCAAAGCTATCGGTCCGGTATACCTGTGGTTTTCCCTGCACGATACATCACCAAGTGTCATTGCTGATAGGAGGGCTGTATACTGTCACAATGCTTTTCCTTTCTACGCTTGGCAATTACATGATCTCGTCTTTGCGCCAAAGATTGTCATGTTTGCACTTTTTACCAAATATATATACAGGACAAACATCCTTCGTAATAACTACGTGGTGGTGCAGCAAAATTGGTTGCGTGATGCCATGCAAAGCTTTTTTGGAATTCCATCGAACAAGTTGATTGTAGCAAGACCAGCAACAGCTGATTCAGCCTTGTTAAAACAGTCGGTAAGTAAAAAGGAATCTACGTTTTCATTTATCTATGCTGGTTCGCCTAACAGTCATAAGAATTTTGAAGTGTTATGTAAAGCGGTTGCAATACTCGAGCAAAACAAAGAGCCTCTAAATTTTAAGGTATACATTACTGTCAGGGGGAATGAAAATAAATACGCCAAGTGGCTTTATCAGAAGTGGGGAAAATCAGATAACATCCATTTCCTTGGTTTTTTGCCAAAAGCGGTATTGTCAAAGTACTATGAATGTTGTCACTGTCTCGTTTTTGCTTCCAAGGCTGAGTCCTGGGGCTTGCCTATTTCTGAATTTGCGAACTACAATAAATATATGATTTTGGCAGATCTCCCTTATGCTCACGAAACAGCTCAGGGAGCTAATCAGGTTGCATTTTTTGATCCAGATGATGCAAGGCAACTTGCGCGATTAATGTTGGCATGTATGCAGAAAAATACGACGGTATTTAAGCCTATAGCGCAGCATGAGATAAATCATCCCTTTACGCAGAGCTGGACGGATATGTTTGAGTTGCTATTGGATGATAAGATAACTATAAAGAATAAAATAAAATGATTATGAGGATATTACAGTTGGGGAAATTTTATCCTATTCGGGGCGGGGTAGAGAAGGTGATGTATGACTTAACCTTAGGGTTGTCAGAAAAAGAGATTTATTGTGACATGTTGTGCGCTTCCACAGAAGACCATGTGGCAGAGCCGATTCGTTTAAACAACTACGGACAAGTAATTGTGCTGAATACCAAGGTTAAAATGGCAGCAACGATGATTGCACCTGATATGGTGAGTACCCTTCGTCGCATCAAACATCGTTATGATATTATCCATATCCACCATCCGGATCCGATGGCTACTTTAGCTTTGTTCCTTTCTGGCTATAAAGGCAAAGTTGTGTTGCATTGGCACTCGGATATTCTCAAACAAAAGGCTTTACTTAAGTTGTACAGCCCCTTACAATCGTGGCTTATCCGACGTGCGGATATTATAGTCGGGACCACTCCGGTATATGTGGATGATTCTCCATTTTTACAGTATGTCAAACACAAAATAGATTATATCCCCATCGGAACACTGCCCGTACAGTCAGCTGAAGAAAAAGTGGCACAAATACGGGACAAATACCCAAACAAGTGCCTGATTTTTTCTCTGGGGCGTTTGGTCGAATATAAAGGGTACGAATATCTCATTCGTTCGGCCCTCTTCTTAGATGACAATTATCATATTGTCATTGGAGGAAAGGGGCCCCTTGAAGCGGAATTGAAAGATCTTATCGTCGAACTGAAAGTGGAGGATAAGGTGACGCTGCTGGGATATGTTTCTGATGCCGAGGTAGGGGACTATTTCCAGGCAGCCGATATTTTCTGCCTGAGCTCTATTTTGAAAACCGAAGCCTTTGCCATTGTTCAGATCGAAGCCATGTCCTGTGGAAAACCGGTCGTGTGTTCCTTTATTCCTGGGTCAGGTGTGAGCTGGGTAAATCGGCATGGTTTCTCAGGTTTGGTCGTTGACCAAAAAAATCCACAATCCTTGGCTGAGGCCTTTCATGAAATTTATACGGATAAAACGCTGTTTGAACAGCTGAAATGGGGAAGCAGAAATCGATATGAGAACCATTTCACACGGGATAAGATGGTACAGAAGTGTATGGATATCTACGCGCGAACTTTTGTACAGCAAAAAGGAAAAACAGTGCAGCCACAAAAAATCAATTCACTATGAAAGAATATATGGAATTCCGGACAGATTTTTTAGTGCGTTGCATCAACGGAACCTACTATGTTGTTGATCCTGGCGATGGACCATTGGATATTTCACAGGTCTTCACGCTAAGCGAAAGTACAGCATTTCTATTTACAACATTCCGAGGTAGAAAGTTCACTGTGTCGTGTTTGGAGGAAGCTATGGGCCAGGAATATGAGTCTGATTCGGCAATAATTAAGCAAGACGTAGCTAAGTTGGTGAGTTTTCTTGAGGGACATAAATTTTTAAAAGACTAATCATGTTAAGACATAGATCGACAAAGATATTCTTCGACTTACTTCGGGCAGGTTTATGGAAAAGTCCTCTTGCGCAGTTAAACTGTTTTCCTCTTTCTGAACAAGAATGGGGAGCGATCTACAAACTCTCTATCGAACAGGCAGTCGATGGTATTGTCTTTGACGGTTTATTGCAATTACCGCACGAATTATTCCCTCCTAGAAGGCTTTTTATTAAATGGTTTGTGCGTAAGGAAAAGATCGAGCAACTTAATCAGGTTATGGAAACTGAGATTGCAGAGCAAGCTGCAATGTTTCAAGCTGTAGGACTGTCTCCCTTATTAATTAAAGGCCAGGGAGTTGCCAAATGTTATACAAATCCAAAGAGTAGGATCTGTGGAGATATCGACTGGGTTTTCTTGAATAAAAAGGATTTGGAAAAAGCAATCAATCAGGTTAAAATGCAGGGACTTACTGTTGTAAAGGACAGTTCAGGTAGTGCGTTGCTTAAATGGAAGACCTGTGAAATGGATCTTCATAACCGGATGTTTGATCTTTATAATCCCTTTCTCAAAGATTTTCTGTTTGCATTCATGAAAAGCGAAAAGCGCAGGAGACAGCAGATAAAAATGCATGATACTACTATTCTTTTGCCCTCTATTATGGAGCAGATGCTCATAGTTAATACCCATATTTTTCGTCATCTGCTATCCTTTGGGATCGGGTTAAGACAGGTTTGTGATTCAGCGATGCTTTATGCAAATTATCATGACCAATATGACCGGCGTCAATTGGATAGGCTCTATCATTATCTTGGAATTGGCAGGTGGACCACTGCACTCCATGTTTTATTGGTCCAGTATATCGGCTTACCAAAAGTCTTCCTGCCGGTCGCTATCAATGAAGATGCAGATGTAGATTGGATAATGGAGGATATTCTGTTATCTGGAAATTTTGGTTTTCATGCTCCCCGGGATAAAAACAATAGTTCTGGTACACATATGGGGAATCGACGTATGTATAGAAGCTGGTTTGGACGTGTTCTAAACTATTTTCCGCTAGCCCCAATGGAATCGATGTGTTTTCCTGTGGTTCATCTATACAATAGCTTAACAAACCGTAGAATACCACCCCATAACTCGTGACATTGAGGAGCGCGTAAGCGATAATATTAAGAAATTAACTAAACAAAAAAATAAAATGAAAACGATTGAAGCATGTCCTGAGCAAGGCCATAAAATTGCCTATTATCGAATAGGTGGTTATTTAATGCGTATTACTATGCCATTTGGTATGGATGTGAGTGTGTGGCTACCCTCTTTTACTGATTTTATAGAAGACTGTTCGGATGCGGCAGATCAGGCTATTGGTATATCTCTTCATATTGGGAAATTTCAGGATGTTTTGACTGATCAGAAAGTGCTGGTCGATCAGGAGGGCAAATTTGGTCGACGTTTTACAATCGAGGAATACGCAGACGCATATTTAACAACAGTATATTCCCGGACTTTATCTGTAGAATGGCAGATGACGAGTACTAAAGATTTTAGTTGCTCAACAATTTATATGTCTCGAGTAGTAGATAATAGTGCAATTTTCCCCTGGTTACTCAAGCTGGCATTTGGACAAGCTATTATTTTTAAAAAGGGCATGCTGATACATGCTTCGGTCATTGCTTTGGGTGAAATAGGTATTGCTTTTCTGGGGAAAAGCGGTGTGGGCAAAAGTACCCATAGCCAACAGTGGAAGGAACAGATCGCTGGCAGCCGTTTACTCAACGATGATAATCCATTGATGCGCGTCAATCAAGATGGCGAAGTTTCTATTTATGGGACTCCATGGAGCGGTAAGACCTCTTGCTATGTAGCTGAACAAAAGACTCTAAAGGCAATTGTGAGGTTAGAGCAAGGAGATTGCAATCGGCTCACCTGGATTACCGGCAAAGAGGCTTTTTTGACGTTGGTTCCAAGCGTACTGTCGTTCCGCTGGAACAAGGACGCGTATAATCTGATGTTAGACAGCTTAGAACAGGTTGTGCAATTTGTATCTATTGGCGCATTTACCTGTATGGCCAATGCTGAATCTGCCAATTACTGTTATCAAGAAGTATTAACTAGATAAAATAAATGATATGAAACGTATTATCTACCTATTTACCCTTATGGGATTATTTTTAATAAGTTCCTGTATTTCATCCAAAAAGAGCGTATATGTTGGCAATATGGTGCCCGATTCTATTTATTTGGCAAAACAGGCCATGCCATTACTGGCTCAGACGGGAGATCGGTTACGGATCGTCATTAGCGCTAGAAATGCGGAGCTTGCTGCTCCTTTTAACAATGTGGGCGGCTCATCTAAAGTGGATGAAAGAGGGCAGGTATCAAGCTCTGGTTCCCAAGAGTTAGCGCGCGGATACTTGGTCGATCAGCAGGGGCAAATCAGTTTTCCTGTACTTGGGAATGTTTTGGTTGGCGGCCATTCGCTCGCCGATGTAAAGGCACTTATTGAAGAAAAACTTGTTGAACAACGCCTCCTCCAGCAGCCATCTGCGACAGTTGAACTTGAAAATTTGAAAATCAATGTCATTGGAGAGGTGACCAGGGTCGGTGTAGTTGATGTACCTGATGGCCGCATTACGCTTTTTGATGCAATTGCAAAAGCTGGTGGCCTGACTGTAAATGGTTCACCTACAGATGTTACCATTATTCGTGAAGAGGATGGCCACCGCAGATTGATCGCCGCGAATCTGGAGTCGCAGGAAGTTTTTGAATCTGCGGGCTATTATCTTCAACAGAACGATATCGTCTATGTAAAACCCAAGGGACGAAGGATGTCACCAAATGAAGAGGCAAATTTTCGCTATGTATCTGTTGGTGTCGGTCTATTGTCTCTCGTATTAACTTTTGTAAATCTATTAGTCAAGTAATTGAAATGAACACAATTGAAAAAGAAAGTGGCGTAGTTACACGAAGAGATAAAAGTGTCAATATTGTAGACCTGTTCAAATATCTTTTATTCCACTGGCGTTGGTACGTGCTTTCTGTCCTTGTCTTTGGCGGTTTTTTTCTCTATCAGTATAGTAAAACCCCATTTATGTACAGTCAGTCGGAGACTGTTATGATCAAGACGCCGATGAATACTTTGGCTACCGCGCGTATCACTAGACCCAGTAATATGTACAATTCCATCAGTGTGGCGAGTGAGATCCTGCAGTTAAAGTCGAAAGAGCTAATGCGCCAAACGATCAGCCGAATAGATGGCGATATGAGCTATGTCGTTAAACAGGGGATTCGCGAAGTTGAGTTATATAAAAATTCACCTATCCGGGTAGAGTTAACAGCGAAAGCTCCCGACTATAATTGTGCTTTTAAGGCAATACCTGTTGATGACCAATATGTTCTTGTGAAAGGCTGGGAAGATGGAAAGAAAGATGAATTGCGTATTGCATTTGACAGAGAAGTAAATACTCCTTTTGGACGTGTCCGCATTTCCAAAAGCCGCTACTACACTTCTGAGTTTATTGGAAAAGAGATCAATGTGCGCAAGTCCTCCCGTGAAGCTATGGTCAATTACTTTAGTGGAAATCTCAAAATTACACAGATGGAAGACGACGCGTCGTTGCTACAGGTATCAATAGATGACCGTTCACCGAAGCGGGCAGCAGATTTGATAACGACTTTGATTACCGTCTACAATGAGTTGTCATTAAAAGATAAAAACCAGATCGCCGTTAACACAGCTAATTTTATTCGTGCGAGATTAAATATTATACAACGGGAGCTCGGTTCAGTTGAATCGGATATAGAGCAGATAAAGACCGCTAATGAAGGGATGGATATTCCGACAGCAGGACAGATGTTCGTGAACGACAGCCGAGAACTTCAGACTGAGCGTAATAAGATCGAGACGGACATCAAGCTTGCCGAAATGATGCGCCAATACTTGACCGATGAAAAGAAACAAAATGAGTTAATTCCCTATAATACGGGTTTGGTGGACCAAGGAGTTGAAAATCAGATTAGTGAGTACAATACGATACTGTTACGCCGCCAACGTCTTGCAGACGGCAGTGGTCTGGAGAATCCCGTTATTAAAGATATTGACCGTGTATTGAATGAAATACGGAATAATATCCATGGTGCCGCAGAGAATGCGTTGACAAGTTTGAAAATTAAAAGAAATAATATTCAAAAAATTGAAAATCAAGCACAGGGGAAAGCTGTCCAGATGCCTGAAAAGCAACGTATTTTGCTCTCCGTCGAACGGCAACAGAAAGTGAAGGAAGAGCTTTATGTATTCCTGCTTAATAAACGCGAGGAAAATGCGCTGAATCAAGCGATGACAGAGGATAATATCAGGGTTATAGATCCCGCGGCAGGATCACAGCAGCCCATATCCCCTAGTAAGCCCAAGAAATTTTTGTTAGGGATGTTGCTAGGTTTCACCTTACCTACTGTTGTACTCTTATTACTTCAGGCATTGAATATGGCTGTACGCGACCGCAAAGATATTGAGCAAGTATTGACTGTGCCATTTCTGGGCGAAATTCCACTGGCCAAACGAAGTCAGCAGGGAGAAGCTGATGTTGTTGTCAGCAATACAGGGCGTGATCCGCTCACCGAGGCGTTCCGTATTTTGCGTACCAATATCAATTTTATGACAAGAGGGGGCGTGCTGCCCAAGGTACTGACATTTACGTCATTCAGTACCGGTGCAGGTAAAACATTTAGTGCATTAAATCTGGCGACAACATTGAGTTATTTGGATAAACAAGTTGTTGTTGTCGATCTGGATCTCCGAAAGGGGACACTAAGCTCAAAGGTAGGAGCGACGATGGGAAAAGGGGTGAGTCATTATTTAGCTGATGCAAGCTTACCCTTATCATCTATTATTCATAAAAGCAATAGTGCAAATAATGTAGACATTATCCCGATCGGGACTGTGGCGCCAAATCCTGTTGAATTGCTCCTTTCATCGCGGTTGGATGAGATGATCTTGACACTACGTGAACAGTATGATTATATCGTTGTGGACGGGGTTCCGGTTGGCATAGTGGCCGACGCGAAGATCGTTGACCGCATTTCAGATCTTACCCTGTTTATTGTGCGGGCAGGCAAGACAGACCGTCGTCAACTGCCTGAGCTGGAGAACATATACCGCAATAAGCAGCTCTCAAATCTAGCTGTTGTCCTCAATGGATTGAAGTTAGGTGCAGCAGGTTATGGCTACGGTTATAGTTATGGTTACGGCTATGGTTACGTGGACTCCAATAAATTCTCGCTTAGACGATTCATTAAAAGTATGACCAACCGCTTTAACACTAAACATTAATCTGACAAATCATATAGAATGAACAGACATGATAACGAAAGGGAGCTTCGTGTTGGGATCACCTTTTCTACTTTCGATTTGCTCCATGCCGGGCATATTATGATGCTAGCCGAAGCCAAGCGTCGATGTGACTATCTGATTTGCGGACTACAGATAGATCCTACTGTCGATCGGAAGCAAAAGAATATGCCCACACAGACGGTTGTGGAACGCTATATCCAATTGCGGGGCTGTAAGTACGTCGATGAAATCGTTCCTTACTCCACCGAACAAGATCTTGAGGACATTTTGCGCTCTTTTAAATTAGATGTCCGGATTATCGGTGAGGAATACGAGACAACGGATTTTACCGGTCGTAAATACTGCGAGCAAAAAGGGATCGCGCTTTATTACAACAGTCGTGATCATCGTTTTTCCAGTTCGGGATTAAGAAAGATCATTGCTCAAAAGGAGCTTGATAAGCAGTAACTCAAGATTGACAAATACTATTTTATCACTTTAATTTATAAATATTTATGAAACCACTAATTACAGCACTGCTGCTTACAGCAGGGTCTGTCCAGGTCTATGGACAGACTGAAACGGTCCGTATGGATACCATCAAGACGGTCGATCAGGATAAATACCGCGTGACGACCAATCATTTCTGGGACAACTGGTTTATTGGCGCAGGAGCCGGAGTACAACATTATTTTGGCGACCACAATAAGCAGATGAAGTTTTCAGAAACCCTCTCACCAAATTTTTCGGCTTATTTCGGTAAATGGTTTACCCCGGGTATAGGTGCGCGCGTTGGAGCAAGTGGGTTTAAAATTGTAGGTGTTACACAGAATGGTGCACATTCTACTGGGGAACGTTATGACGGGAAGCCTTGGGATGGTTATTGGCTGTATAATAAAGAGTTTAACTATTTCCATTTGAATGGAGATGTGCTTTTCAATCTGACCAATATTTTTGGTGGTTACCGTCCGGATAGGTTTTACGAAATCAGTCCCTATGCAGGTTTGGGATGGATGGTGACGAATGATGAGCCCAAAGCCAAAGAGGTCAGTGCCAACTTGGGTATTTACAATACATTCCGGTTGACAAACGCTTTGCAATTGACATTGGATGTTCGTGGGAGTTTAGTGAATGACCGTTTTGATGGGGAGCTTGGGGGCCGTAAAAACGAAGGTTCACTGGCGGCACAGATCGGTTTAGTTTATAAATTTCCAAAACGCGATTGGGACAAAAGCACAGAGACCGTCATTCGCTATGATCAGCAAGTGTTAGATAGATTACGTGACCAGGTTAACAAATTAGCTGCGGATAATGATGCATTGCGCAGACAGCTGGCTGAGTCTAAAAATGAGGTCATTACTGATGTAAAAGTACACGATCGTGTATTAGCAGCACCTATCTTAATGACTTTCCCGATCAACAAGAGTACAGTGAGCAACGAAGCGCGTACCAATTTAGGCTTTTTTGCTAAAGTTATCAAAGCCGGAAGCCCGGAAGTTGTCTACAAAGTTACTGGTTATGCAGATAAAGGAACCGGAAGTCCACAGACCAACGAGCGTCTGAGCCGTGAGCGTGCCCAAGCGATTTACAATGTATTGACCAGAGAGTTTGATGTCAATCCGAATCAACTGAAAGTAGATTACAAAGGCGGAGTGGATAACATGTTCTATGATGACCCACGTCTGAGCAGAGCGGTTATTACGATCGCGGAATAATTTGAAGAATAAAATCCCCCGCAGCCTAATGTGGGGGATTCATGATCAGTTTAAAGCAACAGTATAAGATATTACATGGTTTCGGACAACAATAAAAGGATCGCTAAAAACACATTTTTTCTGTATATCAGGATGTTATTTACTTTAGGGGTGACGCTGTACACCTCGCGTGTAGTCCTTCAGGTTTTGGGGGTGGAAGATTTTGGGATATTCAATGTTGCGGGTGGTGTCGTTGCAATGTTTTCCTTTCTTAATTATTCCTTGGCAGGAGTGACCCAGCGTTTTCTGACTTTTGAAATCGGGAAAGAGAATTGGCTCCGTCTGCTGAAGGTGTTCAATATCAGTGTATCTATTCATTTGATCATCGCTGGGATTATCCTCCTGCTGGGTGAGACAATTGGTCTTTGGGTGGTGTGCGAAAAACTGGTGATACCAGCCCATCGGCTCCCGGCAGCATTGTGGGTCTATCATCTGGCCATCTTTTCGGCAATTTTCAGCATTATGAATGTCCCATATGTGGGGGTCATTATCGCCCGGGAACGTATGGGCATTTTTGCTTCGATTTCTATGATAGATGTTGTCTTTAAACTTGTGATTGTTTATGCACTGACATTATTTTCTTTTGACAAGTTACAACTATACGGCATATTGATCTTTGTGTCATCGGCCATTATCTTTTTATTGTATCGTTACGTTAGTTTTCGGGAATTCGAAGAGACTCATATCAAAAAACTTATCTGGGATCGTGTACTGTTTCGGGAGATTGCCTCTTTTGCTGGTTGGGCGATGAATGGCAATTTGGCTGTGGTAGGTTATACCCAAGGTCTGAATGTCCTTTTGAACTTATTTTTCGGTCCGGCAACCAATGCGGCAAGGGCAGTCGCTGTCCAGGTACAAAATGCCGTTAATGGCTTTTCTTCAGGTTTTCAGACCTCTCTCAATCCGCAGATTACCAAGAACTACGCAACAGGAGAGCTTACCCATATGCACAAATTGATCTTTACCAGTTCGAAGCTTTCCTTCTTTTTGCTGTTAGTCATTTCCCTGCCTCTGTTTTATGAAACTCCTTTTGTTCTTGGCCTCTGGTTGGGACAAGTTCCAGATGGTAGTATCAATTTTATACGGCTGACGCTGTTGGTGGGATTATTCTCCACATTAAGTAATCCATTGATCGTTGCCATTCACGCTACGGGGAATATCAAGAGGTTCCAGCTCTGGGAGGGGTCCATCCTGTTGCTGATCGTGCCGATATCCTATTTTATATTGAAATTCGGCTATCCTGCTGAATCGGTGTTTGTTGTTCATTTGTTGATCGCGTTGATTGCTCAGGGCATCCGGATATGGATCGTGGGCCATGCTATTGCGATGGACCGTATCCAGTACTTCAAAAAGATCGTGTTACGGATATTGGTAGTATTACCAATCTGTGCGGTTTGCTCTTTTGGAGTTCACTGCAATTTACCTGAAGGATTCTTACGAGTAGCGTGCGTTGGTTTGACAGGAATGCTCTCTGTTGTGTTTTTCCTTTATCTTTTCGGACTGGATCAAACAGAGAAGCTGGTGGTCAAAAGCTATATGAAAAAATTAACCTCAAGAAAAAAATAAGTTATGCAAGTGAAAGTTTCAGTTATCATACCATTTTTTAATGCCGCTAATTACATCGCAAACTGCGTACACTGTTTATTTGGACAGACCTTATCCGAAACGGAATTTATTTTTGTGAACGACTGCAGTACAGATGATAGTCTTATTATTCTGGAAAATACCATTGCGATCTATTTCCATAGAGGCAGGACCGTGAAAATTATTAATCATGCGGAAAATAAAGGTGCGGCTACAGCCCGCAATTCAGGCCTAGCGCATGCCTCTGGCGAATGTATAGGCTGGTTGGATTCAGATGACTGGATTGATACGCATCTATTTGAAGAAATGTACAGTAAGTTGATTCAGGATGAGGCTGATATTGTCTGGTGTGACTTTTACAATACCTATCACGATAGGGAGGATTATATCCGACAGGAATATTCAGCAAAGTCACATGACTGTATAAAAGGTCTGATCAAAGGCGATCTAATGGGGGGATTATGTAATAAACTTGTCCGCAGATCTGTATTTACCGATCATCAAATCCAATTTCCGGACGGTATGAATATGTGTGAGGACTTACGTGTGTCGGTGCAGCTCTTTTACTACGCAAAGCGTGTATCTTACCTCCATGCAGCCTACTATCATTATGTCAAGTATCGCGCTGATTCAATTAGTAGCAGTCGGGTAGGAAGTGATCAAGCTGACCAAGGCTGGATTGAAAATGTCAAAGGTATTGCAGCGTTCGTTGCCAGTAAGAGTGATTTGGCACTTTCGGAGGAAATACAATTATTAAAACTAAGACCAAAGAAAAATCTGTTGGTCAATGGAACAACTGTGGCTGCATATAAAACATGGCGTGGTATATTCCCCGAAGCCAATGATTTCATTTGGAAGACTCAATTGCCAGCCCATTACAAAGTACTAGCCTGGTGCGCAAACCACAAATTATGGGCTCCCATTAGCTTGGCGCTATGGGCAAAGGGATGGATTAGATAGCATTATCTGGATGTCAGTGACAACAGCGGTCATACTGTCTGTATTCTTCTACCCAAGCGTGCTAATATCAGAAACAATGAAGTATAAAATAATTAATTGTAACGGTTATGATTGATAAAAATACAGAGTTAGAAAGGCTGGAAGCCGCAAGACAAGTTTTGTTGGGTAACCTCTTTATTGAAGAGGCAATGATCCAATGTAATATTAAGGATAAAAGGACAATGGTCAATTGGCTCAAGCGCGCGATACTAGTGGCTGCACCTGAAAGTTCTGGTATAACAGTTAGTGGGGCTTCAGCTGAAGCCCCACTAATAACTGTCGAATCGAGAAACAAGGGGGCGGACCAATTGCAATTGCTGGTTGACAAAAACAAAGATCTGGTAAGATACCAGAGCCTATTGAATAATCGGATTAATGAACTTGAAGCATTGATTGCCTATGCCGAGAGGAAGTTCAAAATTAAAATTAGGCGAATGAAGTAATTCAATTTTAATACATTAAGGTTCAGCGTACTTGAATCAAGGTTTCTTATGTTTAGTTGGCGGATCCAGGAGCCCCGCAAGGACAGCGGGGCAAATGGATCTTTTTAAGCTAGATTTTTGTAAACATAAATTAAGTGGAATATATAATTATTAATTAATGCACGATGAGAAAGAATAAGTTTTTAATCTTTAATTGTTTGATCCTAGTTGGATTGACATGTCAAGTGTCCTGTAAATCCGATCCAGTTGATTCGGATATTACCAAAGCTTCTGCGGCCAGTTTTGAAGCCTTGCGATCCGATTTTATAGATAGTAAGGCCCAAGGTGTCAATTTTCCAGCTGAATCCGGAGTGGATTTTACCTCCAGTATGGGGGCACGAGTTCAGATTCCGTCTGACTGTCTGAATGATGCCAATGGCAGGCCTGTCAAGGGGCAGGTTAGTTTGACTTTTGTCGAATTATATGATCGCGGTGGTATGCTTTTGGCTAATAAGCCTTTAATGGGAGTGAATGACCAGGGACAGTTACTTCCTTTGGTCACTGGAGGACAATATTATCTGACTGTCAAACAGGGTGAAAAAGATCTTCGGCCCGGCTGTTCGTTTCATGTACAAATTCCAGCGCGTCATACGGGTGGTATTGATCAAGAGATGCGGTTGTGGAAAGGTTTAATCGGTGCGGAAGGTAATCTCAATTGGCTTGATATTTTTGATCCAAAGGTTAATCCAGCCCAAGGAGATGAGCCGAGATTTGAGGAAGGCTTGGGCGTTATTGCAGGTGATACCGGCCAATATAGCGCTTATTATGACATCTTGAGTGCCTATTTTGGTTGGACAAATGTCGATCGTTTTGTTATGGTCGATGGTCCCAAAACCAAGATTCAGGTGCAAGTTCCAGAGGGGTACGATCAGCGTAATTCAGCCGTGTATTTGCTGTATGAAGACGAACCTAATGCCTTGGCACAACTTGATATCTATGATACCAAAGGTAAGTTTTTTACTGAACATTATGGGTTTGTACCCGTTGGGTTAAAAGTCCACATTGTCTTTGCATCTGCAAGTGGTCAGAAAGTGGTTTATTCCATCAAAGATGTACAGGTAACAAATAATGCCGTGTACACATTTGCTCAAGGAGATTTAAAAACAATGGATAAAGAAAATTTAGTTAAGATGATCAATTCGCTTAAATAATCTTACTTTCTCCCTACTGTCGCCCGTCGGACACAGTCCGGCGAGGCGACACTTTGGTTATATCTTCATATCTCAGGAAGAACGTTGTGGTTTTTTGCTGAATTTATATCTATTGCTTTCACGGTCTCACTTAAAGCCCATCCGATTACGTTCTTATCTCTAGATCGATTACAGTGGTTAAATATAACCATCCCTGCTGCGTTTTGATGTAAGTGATTTCCGCTTCCCATGCTGCCAAGTGTTCCCGGTTTAAAATCACGGTACAATATATTCCCTGATACCGAAAATTTATCGGTGGAATCTGTGATCACCTTAAATTTTCTCTTGAAAATACTTCGTAATCCTGCCTTTCTAATCGGTTTAACTACCTGCACTCTGGAAACTTTGATATTCTTTTTGTGCAATTCTCAAGTAATATGTGGGCTACCGTAAGTTTTTTTGCTACTTACAAATGCATACTGGATTTCGATAGCGGCTGTTGGTTTTCAACACTTCTCTTTGAAGGAATACCTTTCAAAAAGTTTTGAATCATTAGCGGAAGCTAAAATTTATTTCTTGTATAAGTAATCCTCCCTAGTAGATGGTTTGCTAGATTAAAATAATGACAGAAAAAGTGAATTATATATTTTTGAATCTGGTTTAAAATCAGCTTTCGGTTAATCGATCTTAGCGTAATTGGGTTTGTATTATCTTGTAAAGGCTTGCTACAATAATAGCTGCCGCGATTGTCAGCACAGTATGTGTCCCTGCAATGGAATGATGAGTAAATCCTCCGAGTCCCTGCAACATTAATACAAATTCATTTACAAAGATTCCAAAAAGTAAACCATAAACGCCATAGTGATTGCCTTTTTCGATTTTTAAGATGTGAACCTGAAAAGCATATCCAAATAAAAAGAGTGTTATTACCGCCAACAGGACTAGGTGGAGATAAGCAATAACAATTGGTCTAAACCCATAAGCTTTTTGGCTCAGGGCGGGTATGACGGATAATGCCTGTAATATCAATTTAAGGAAAATAGCGAATAGGACGCATAACCAAATTTTAGATGTATCCTGGATTAAACGGAGTGAAAGATTGCTTCGGATCAGTAGGACAATTCTTCGTGCTAACGTTCCCCAAAGAACGAAGTGTAAAATTACTGTAATGACTGTAATAATATAGAGCCACAGGGGTAAATTCTTCCACCAGAGAATTGATAAGAAAAAGGTAGGTATAACAGTCAGGGCACAGACGAGCGAAAAACGTGGGCTCATTGGTGTTTTTCCTGTATGTCTATAAAGCCAGCAGGCTAGCAGCGCAATACATCCAAAGAAAAACCAGCCATTATATTGAAAATGAAGATAAAAATAGACTGATGTAAGTTGTTGTAGTGGATCAAGTTGGTGACTTGCTTTAAGATAAGCCAGAAAGTAGGTTCCTAGTGAACTAAATATATTGAAAAATAGTGCTGCCTTAATTAAGATAGAAATAGCTGGGGGAAGCTTCGATGATTTAAGATCCTTCGATAATTGAAAGCAGAACCAATAGGAGACAAGTGTGGATAAGAAAGACAATATAATCGAACTTAGATTATAACCAGCAATTGAAAAGGAAAAAAGCATACCTATAGCAATTAACCAATTAGTCCACAGGATATACTGATATTTCCTGCACAAAATCTGGTTGGCCTTTATCCCCAAAACGGCCATAATCAGAAAGATCATAAGAGCTTGGGAAACCCAGGCAGAAAATGCGAAGTGCGAATGCGCGTGCATGAGGTTTCTTTGTTCAAGCCAGGGGATGGGAAATAAAAATTTTAAGCGCATGATTAACCCGAAAATACTTACGATAAGTAAGTTGAATAGGGTAATGACGATCCAATTTGTAATATTTAAATAGTTGCTGATTTTCTTCATATGTTGATTTCTTTCAGATATACGAAATAGCATGTTTCAGCGATCAATCTATGCCGTCGGCAGGGACGAAGACTTTTCCACGGATGATATTCAATTTGTCTTCCTTTTCCATTTGTTTCATCGTCCGAATGATCGTTTCTACTCTTAGACCAGTCATATTACCTAATTGTTGTCGCGTGAGCATGAGTCGGTTGCATTCCTGACAAACAAGCCTCTTACTCTCAATTAATTTGCGGATCAGATTGGAGAGGATCTCTTCTGGAGAACGATTGTAAATCAATTTTATAAGGAAGATCTTAAAGTGTAGTTCCCGCGCAATCTTCTGGGCAATCAAACGATGCAGACTGCCATATTCGTACATAATCTCCATGAATCTTTTCGAACTGATCTTCAATAATGTACATGAGCTGTCGGCAATCGCCGTTACAGTATGAACTCCACCGTCCAATATAGCTACTTCTCCAAACCCCTCATTAGCACAGATAACATTGTGCAAGACTTCTCGACCGTCGGACAAGAAATTAGAAAGACAAACACGTCCGCTCAACAACTGATAATAAAAAATGGCCATGCTCTCCTCATGAAAAAGTATTTCACCGGCATCGGCATGTATGCTGCTCGCTCCGTTTTCGAGAAGTATTTCGGGTGGAATCATAGTTCGATACAAGATAATTTAAGTACACAAAGCAAAGTTATATCAGCGCTACAAAATAGACGTTGATGTCGGTCACGAGAATTAGTGATGAAGATCAATATGTGTGTAATATGTTTATATGTAGTGTTTTATGGTTTGTTGTTGATGATTTGTATCCTCCTGTTTTATTTTATGATTTATCTCATAAAATGGCTACAATGTTCAATAGTACCTTTGGATTAAGTAAAACACAATCAAGTTTGAACACAAAACCAAAATAAGATGAGAAAGCTAATTGTATGCTGTTTGATGGGATTATTTATCTATTCCTGTTCCTCAAACAATGGCGAGAAAAAGACAGTTGCCAACAGTGTTAATGAATCTGGGGCTTCGGCAAATGACGCCAGTGGATATGATCCTCACCGCGGTGAGGGAAAATTTGACAAAGTGGAAATCGCTGACCATTTGGATGCACCAATGGCCGCAGCCGGAAAATTGATTGTTGACCTGAAATGTGCTTCCTGTCACAAGCTTACCGACGAAAAATTGGTAGGACCAGGGTGGAAAGGGGTGACACAACGGAGAAGACCACAGTGGATTATGAATTTTATTACTAATCCTGATCCGATGATTGATAAGGATCCGGAATTACAGGCACAACTTGAACTATGCATGGTCCGAATGCCTAACCAAAATCTAACGGACGAGGAAGCCCGAAAGGTATTGGAGTTTATGCGACAAAATGATGGTGTAAAATAATAAAGCTGAATAAGAATAAACAAAGCTGCATAGGTATTAACCTTAAAATAAGAATAGAATGACTTTAACAAAATACATATTGACGAGCCTGATAGCAGGCACATTACTATCCACTTTCGATGCATGTAAACCCAAAGGAGCCGGAGCAGCCGTGAGTGGTGATGCCGCTGAAAAAGTGTATGTTGCACCAGGGAAATATGATGAATTCTACAATTTCGTATCCGGAGGATTTAGTGGGCAGCTCTCCGTTTACGGACTTCCATCCGGCAGATTACTGCGTGTAATCCCCGTTTTTTCACTAGATCCCGAAAAGGGCTGGGGCTTTAGTGAAGAGACTAAGCCGATGCTCGAAACGTCCCATGGCAATGTACCCTGGGATGATTTACACCACGTGCAGCTTTCCAAAACCGATGGAAACTACGACGGCCGTTGGGTATTTGTCAATGCTAACAATACACCTCGTATTGCGCGGATAGATCTGACGACTTTTCGTACTGCAGAGGTACTCGAACTCCCCAACAGCGGTGGAAATCACTCCTCGCCTTATATTACCGAAAATACCGAATATGTTGTCGCCGGAACGCGATTTTCAGTACCTCCAGATGGTGAGTCCGGTGATGTTCCAATCAATACCTTTAAAAAGAATTTTCGAGGAACGTTGAGTTTTGTCAGTGTCAATAAGGATAATGGGAGCATGGAATTGGCTTTTCAGATTGAGACTCCAGGTGTAAACTATGACCTGAGCCGAGCCGGAAAGGGAACTTCCCATGGTTGGTTCTTCTTCTCTACCTACAACACCGAACAAGCAAATACATTGTTGGAGGTGAACGCCTCTAAAAACGACAAAGATTTTATATTGGCCGTAAACTGGAAAAAAGCCGAGGAATATTTAAAAGCTGGAAAAGGGAAAAAGGTAACAGGCTTGAAGTATGCCCATAACACCTACAACGAGAAGTCACATACTGCACAAACAACATTTAATACTGAAACTATTGTACTGAAGGCGGAGGAACTAGAGGGACTATGCTACTATATTCCTTGCCCGAAATCTCCGCATGGTGTCGACGTCGATCCCACAGGTGAATATATTGTAGGGTCGGGTAAATTGGCCGCCGTTATACCTGTCTTCTCGTTCGCTAAGATGCAGAAAGCAATCCAGGAAAAACAATTCGAAGGAAAATTCGGTGGTATCCCAATTATCAAATACGAATCTGCGCTGTACGGCGAAGTCCAAAAACCTGGCTTGGGCCCACTGCATACAGAATTTGATGGCAGAGGAAATGCAATCACGTCATTCTTTGTGTCTTCAGAATTGGTGAAATGGAGTATTAAGGATTTAAAGGTGCTTGACCGTACACCAACATTTTACTCAACAGGCCATTTAATGATACCTGGTGGAGATACCAAAAATCCAGAAGGCAAATATGTCATCGCCTATAATAAGATTACGAAAGACCGCTTTCTCCCTACAGGACCTGAGTTGGCTCAGAGTGCCCAATTGTTTGATATCTCGGGGGATAAAATGCAATTGTTGTTAGACTTTCCGACCATTGGTGAACCACATTATGCGCAAGCTATTAAAGCGGAGAAGGTAAAAGACAAAAGTGTGAAGATTTTTAAAATTGAAGAAAATACCAGCCCATTTGTTGCCAAAGGAGACAAAGATGCGCGCGTTGAACGTAAAGGTAACCAGGTACATGTATACCTGACATCCATCCGTTCACACTTCACCCCGGACAATATCGAGGGTGTACAACTAGGCGATGAAGTCTATTTCCATGTGACCAATATTGAGCAGGACTGGGATATGCCGCATGGCTTTGCTGTCAAAGGCGCAAAGAATGGTGAATTGCTCATTATGCCGGGAGAGACTCAGACATTGAAATGGGTTCCAGATAGAGTAGGTGTATTCCCGTTTTACTGTACGGATTTTTGTAGCGCGTTGCATCAAGAGATGCAGGGGTATATCCGTATCTCAAAAAAAGGAAACAATGTTCCATTGATTTATAGTCTGGGAACGAATCAAGCGCAAGAGAAGACCAATTAATATAACCTAAAAATGATGAAAACTACAAGTCACCTGTCAGCAGTACATCGGATTCTTTTGATCCTGAGTGGCCTGACCCTGGTAGCGGTCATCTTCCTACCCATCTGGCGTATTGAGCTCGACGCAGCACAATACCCAGAAGGGTTAGAACTACAGATCTATAGCAACAAGTTGGCCGGACAAGTTGATATTATCAATGGACTGAACCACTATATCGGGATGAAAACGCTGCATGCGGAAGATTTCATAGAATTTACGGTCTTGCCTTATATCATCTTATTTTTTGCGCTTGCTTTTTTGCTTACCGGTTTCGTGCAGAATAGAAAACTGCTCTATGGCTTATTCTTTTGTTTTCTGCTTTTTGGAGTCGCAGCCCTGGTTGACTTTTATATCTGGGAATACAACTATGGGCATCAGCTCGATCCATCTGCACCGATAAAAGTTCCCGGAATGTCTTACCAGCCACCGCTGATCGGATACAAACAGCTTTTAAATTTTGGCGCCTATTCTATACCTGATATCGGAGGATGGATCTTTATACTCTGTGGAATTATCTTGGCCTTTTGTACAGTGCGGGAGTGGCAAAATAATAAAACCCTAAAACTAAAATCATATGAGAAACTATAAATTATTCGCGTTGATCTGTAGTAGTATATTGCTGGTTCTGTGTGGTTTGCAGGCCTGTCAGGGCAACAATAAACCCAAGCCTATTAAATACGGTAGCGAGCAATGTGCCCACTGTAAGATGACAATAACGGACGCGCGTTTTGGGACGCAGCTGCAGACAAAAAAGGGGCGGGTATTTAATTTTGATGACGTACAATGTATGATCGCCTTTGTCAAAGGGAACTCGGTCAAAAAAGAAGAGATTGCCATTTATTACCTGCCGGATTATGTTAGCCATAAGCTCATACCGGCTGAAGGTGCATATTATCTCAAAAGTGAAGCCTTGAAAAGCCCAATGCGAGGCAATGTTGCTGTATTTGAAAAACGCGTGGAACTGGATAAGGTCAAAGCAGAGATCTGTGGCACGGTGATGACCTGGAATGATCTATGGAAATAAATGAATAACAATGAAGAATCTAGCTTTAGCGTTGTACTGTGCAATGGCTTGTCTTTGGCTCGTAAACGTGCCTTTATCGGCGACAACCATCCAGGTAGGAAAGGGGCGGTCTGTCGGGACAATAAAGGCTGGCTTAGCACAAGCGAAATCAGGTGATACCGTTTTAGTAGCGGCGGGTGTGTATAAGGAGGGGAATATTGTTATTGATAAGGCAATTTTCCTGAAAGGCCTGGGAAAACCTGTGCTGGACGGTGAGAAAAAATATGAACCACTCTCGATCAAATCACCGGGGGTTACTGTTCAAGGCTTTTCAATACAGCATTCGGGACATTCTTCCATGAATGATATTGCCGGTATTAAAATTTACAATACAGCGCATATCAAAATTTTTGACAATGAGCTCGTGGACAATTTTTTCGGGATCTATGCGCAGAATGCGACAAACGTTGAAATAAGAGGCAATATCCTCAAAGCTTTTGGTACAGCGGAGCAGCTGATCGGTAATGGTATTCATGCTTGGAAATCAGATAGTTTAAGTGTTGAAAATAATGAAGTGTCAGGACACAGGGACGGTATTTATCTTGAGTTTGTGACCCATACTCGAGTACAGGGCAATCTTTCTGAAAAAAATCTGCGCTATGGTCTCCATTTTATGTTTTCCCATGAGAACAGTTACATCTCAAACACTTTTCGCAGCAATGGTGCAGGTGTAGCTGTTATGTATACCAAGCATGTCCATATGGAAAACAATAATTTCGAAGAGAATTGGGGCGATGCTGCCTATGGATTGTTACTCAAAGATATTTCCGATAGTCAAATCATCAACAATCAGTTTAGCCGCAATACCACGGGTATTTTTATGGAAGGATCGAATCGCATCCATATCGAACATAACAATTTTAAGAGCAACGGATGGGGGCTCAAGATTCAGTCGAGCTGTATGGACAATGTGCTTAAAGACAATAATTTTCTTCAGAATACCTTTGATGTTGCCACCAATGGCACCCTTACACTCAACAGCTTTGTGCATAACTATTGGGACAAATACGAGGGATACGATCTGGATAAAGACGGATTTGGGGATATCCCTTTTCGTCCCGTAAGCCTATTCTCGATGATGGTTGAGCGCTATCCTTCGGCGATGTTACTTTTTCGAAGTTTTATGACCATGTTGTTTGACCGGACTGAAAAGCTATTACCAAGTCTGACACCCGAGGGGCTTAAAGATGATAAGCCTCGGATGAAATCAATAAAAGTATGATTAATATCCAACAGTTAACGAAAAGCTTTGGCAAATTCAACGCATTAAAAGGTATCGATCTGACGTTGAACGGTGGCGAATGTGTTGCCTTAATAGGCCCCAATGGCAGTGGTAAAACCACGTTGATGAAGTCTATCCTAGGTATGGTCATGCCGAGTGCAGGACGGATCATATTTGAAGGACAGGATATTGTACAGCAATGGGCTTATAGGAACCATATCGGCTATATGCCACAAATAGGCCAATATCCCGAGAATATGTCCATCGCACAGGTTTTGGATATGATAAAGGATATCCGCAAACTGCCCCAGATGGATTCGGATCTTTACCAGGCTTTCGGTGTGGACAAGCTATTGGAAAAACGTATGGCGACTCTTTCCGGTGGTACAAGACAAAAAGTAAGCGCCTGTATCGCATTTATGTTTGACCCCAAAGTACTCATCCTGGATGAACCCACGGCGGGACTGGATCCCCTTTCTACGGAAATTCTCAAGGATAAAATCAAGAAAGAAATCGGACGCGGTAAACTGATCATCATCAGTTCCCATGTACTTAGTGATCTCGATGAATTTGTATCGCAGATTGTCTTTCTGCAGGAAGGAGAGCTGAAGTTTCATAAGAGCTTGCAGCAATTAAAAGAAGATACAGGTACTGAAAAGCTATCCAAAGCAATCGCTTATTTGATACAAAACCGCGACCTGTCTAATTAGAGAAAAGATGAATAAAATTATATGCTACGTTTTTGTGGATCTCTTGCGCAACAAGACCATTTTATGCTACACCATATTACTCTTTGTACTTTCCATGACGGTCTACAGCATGGAGGACAATTATGAAAAGGGATTACTCAGTCTACTGAATATTGTGTTGTTTGTAGTTCCGCTGATGAGTATCGTTTTTTCAGGCATCTATATCTACCAGAGTTCCGAGTTTGTCAATTGCCTTGTCAGCCAGCCTTTGCAACGGAAAAGCATTTGGGGCAGCCTGTATGTGGGCCTGGCAGGTGCACTTAGTTTAGCTTTTTTTATCGGCGTTGGCATACCAACTTTTATCTATGCATTTAGCTCTTCGGGTATTACTTTGGTCGGTTGCGGACTGTTACTTTCCTTGATTTTCGTTTCGATCGCGATGTGGACATCTGTATTGATTAGGGATAAGTCGAAGGGGATAGGATTGGCAATTTTGCTTTGGCTTTATTTCACGCTGCTTTTTGACGCACTGGTGCTTTTCATCCTATTTCAGTTTGCGGATTATCCCATCGAACATGGAATGGTTGCACTGTCCATGCTCAATCCCATCGATATCTGTCGCATCCTTATTTTATTACAGGTAGATCTCTCCGCAATGATGGGCTATACAGGGGCGATATTTCGGGATTTTTTCGGTAATACATTCGGCATTGCGATCACCCTGTTGGTTATGTTACTTTGGTGCATCATTCCTCTAGGGCTATCTATTCGCTATTTTAAGAAAAAGGATTTATAATAATTTATTTACCATTTAATACTATTATCATGATTAAATCACCTTTATTGGAGGTTTTCAATATAGAACCTCGACTTAAACACCCGACCATATTTGATCACTTCGATGCCCTGGATTCGGGCGAGTCATTTATTATCAAAAACGATCATGATCCCAAGCCGCTCTATTATCAGTTGCTGGGTGAACGTGGAAAGGATCTCATTTGGAATTATCTTGAGTCGGGGCCCGAATACTGGCAGGTTCGCCTTGGCAAACCGCTGGAAAGCGAAACACTGGAAACTGTTGGCAATATTGCTGCCAAGGATATCCGCAAGGCCGAAGTTTTAAAACAGCTGGGGGTAGATTTTTGTTGCGGTGGTAAGCAGACGCTTAAGGAGGCCGCTCATAGTGTTGGTCTCGATGAAATTGAATTGCGCAGACGGTTAAACCAATCCGAAGAGCTTCCTATAGCTGGCCCGCCGCTAAATTTTAAAGATTGGGATATTGATTTTTTAAGTGATTATATTAAGAATATCCATCATCGGTATGTCCGGGAAAAAGGACCGATTATTCAGGAACTCGCACATAAAGTGGCCGATGTGCATGCACAGCAGCATCCCGAGCTGGTCAGCCTAGCCAAGGAACTTGACGCTTTTCTTGATGACCTCTATCTTCATTTGGATAAAGAGGAGAAGCAGCTCTTTCCGGCAACCAAGAATGAACAAGAATTGACCAGCAAACAGGTGGATCAGCTCATTCAATTTTTGATTTCAGAACACGAAGATTCAGGAAAGGAGCTTCAGCAGCTGCGCAAAATTACCCAAAATTACACATTGCCAGCCAATGCCTGCAATTCCTACACGTCATTATTTTCACAGATCGAATCTTTCGAATCCGATCTTTTGCAGCATATCCACCTGGAGAATAATATTTTATTTCCAAAGTTGCTCGCCAGCTACGGTGTTCAAATGAATTAAAAACTAGAAAAGCCATGCGGATAAACCAGCATACCAAGATTTCAGAACTGATCAGCTATAATGACCTAAGCATTGAAGCCATTGCAGCTATTGCCAAACCCTTGCGCAAGATCCGGATCCCGGTGTTGCGTCGGATACTGGCCCCTCGGGTCTCCATAGGCGAAGCAGCAAAAATTGGCGGATGTTCGGTTGCAGATTTTCGTGCTGCGCTGGTACCGCTCGGCTTTATTTGGATGTCAGATGGAGCTGAGAAAGTCAATGATCCATTAGCTGCAGCAGAGCGGCCAAGTTGGATGGATGATGCAGCAGTGACGGTTGTATTAGATGTGAGACCCCTATTGGAATTGGGGCAAGATCCGTTAAAAGATATTTTTCAGTTGTATCGCTCACTCGCCGCAGGAGGGATTCTTTGCATCAGCAATTCATTTGTACCCATTCCATTGATTAGGCGTATGGAAGAACGTGGAGTGCCAAGCTATAGCCACGAATGGGCGGAGGGCGAATTCAGATGTTACTTTTATAAAAATGATACAGTGCTGTCCATTCAGTCTGCTGAGGACGATCACATTTCATTTGTGCCGGAACGACTTTTTGGGCAGAAATTAGCGCGACTTTCCGCGCCTCAGCTTGTTACATTGGATGTCAGGGCATTGCCTATGCCGCAGCCCATGGAATCAATTCTTGAGGCCCTTGCCCAACTGAAAGCCGATGAGGTTGTCTATGTAAAACATCGGAAGGTTCCGCTCCATTTACTAGAAGAATTGGATCATCTTTCTTATCGTATTTTCATCCATGAACAACATCCTGGAGATGTCCATCTGTTAATTTATCCCGTCAAATAAAATGGCACATATTGCTATTCATAAGAGCCCAGAAGCGTATGCTGTATTGCCGTTTTTTATCACTGCAGGCATTTTTTTTCTACTATTCAGCCTCCTCTTGATTTTTAGCGGGGGGCAGCTCTTTGGGCACCATTTTCAACCTAAAGTGCTGGCTATCGTCCATAGCCTAGCATTAGGTTGGGGCACGATGGTCATTTATGGAGCGGCGTATCAGCTGGTACCGGTTATTTTTGAACGCCAGCTTAGCTCTTCCAAATTGGCATTTTCCAGTTATATCCTATTGACATCGGGAACCTGTTTGTTGATTTATAGTTTCTGGTATTTCAAGATCGGTTTACTCATGTGTCTGGGGGGGCTATTGATTACGCTCAGCTCCTACCTGTACTTCTACATGCTGTGGATGACGACTAAAGATGTGGAGCATCTATTTGAACTACGCCTTTATTTTACGCTCTCGGCCTTTTGGCTTTGTTTTACCACAACTTTAGGCCTTTTGCTTGCCATTAATTTAGCCCATGGTTTTCTAACAAAAAGTCACCTCGATATCCTAAAACTACATGCCCACGTAGGTATTGCTGGTTGGTTTTTGCAGCTGATCCTGGGAGCGGGAGCAAAGATGCTGCCTATGTTTCTTTTGGGGCGATCCGCCAAAACAACGTGGCTTTATGTTTCGGTCATTTTGATAAACCTTGGATTGGTACTTTTTTTATTGGACGGATATAGCCATCCTGTGGGATTAAGATCCCTTGTCTTTGGAGCAATAGTGTTTTTGGGAGTTGTTTGCTGGGCTGTTTTTGTCGTGGATTGTTTTGTGCACCGTGCGCGTAAGGTACTGGATATTCCGATGAAACATTGTTTCATTTCTTTTTTGAGTTTATTGTTCGCGTTTCTCACCTTACCTATGGTTGTCCGGCAGGAGTCTGGTAATTGGGTGAATTTATATGCCGTATGGGTGTTTTTGGGATGGATAACGGGTATTATTTTAGGGATGACCTATAAGACCCTGCCTTTTATGATTTGGAATTGGTGTTATAAAGATCTCAATGGCATCAAAAAAATACCTTTGCCCAAAGAACTTTATAGCCAGCGATTACTTTCTATACAATATTACCTTTATCTAGTGGCACTCGTCGTCATGGCGGTTGCTGTGGCTGGCCAATTTAGGTGGGCATTATACTGTGCAGTCTGGATTTGGGTAGCACTTGCTACTGTTTATTTTGTCAATGTCGGAAACGTAGTTTTTCATCAAAGAAAAAGTAAATAGAGTACGGCCTATGTCTATATACGTAACGAAAGATACCATGAAAATTGATCTAACAAAACCGGAAGCTGTCGATCAGTTAAAAGCTATTCAGACATTGATGCTTGTGATGGATCCCGAATTGGGGATCAACATCGTGGATATGGGCTTAATTTATGATCTTGATTTAACCGATCCCAGTTGTATTGTTGTCACCATGACATTATCTTCACCCTATTGCCCGATGGGTGACTCTATCGTTCATGGCGTTGAAAAAACATTGCACCAGCAATTCCCACAGCGCGCAATAGCTATCGATCTCGTTTGGGATCCTATTTGGACTCTTGATCGGATCAGCGAAGAGGGAAAGAGGCTATTGGAGGGAGAATGAGGTAGACCACTAGTGAATCATATGTTTATTTATGGCCACGTTGTGAGATGTGGTTTTTCCGTGTTTAGTACAAGAATTAGTAGAAAGATTAGGGAAATAAGTATTGCTCGGAATTTCCGACATACCACTCAGTTTGGCGCAATCGAAGATAAATACAACTCCGAGAGGGGAAAAGCCCAATCGCAGCTGTCGCAAAAAAGGTACTTACATTTCCTTTCAGCTATTGCCCCTGTTTTATAAAACCGTATCCGTCACCAAACGAAAAAAGCAATGTGCAAATTTTGCACTATAGTTATTTAGTTTTTTTGTTCATTAAATTTAACTGTTCATGTTACTTGAACAGCCAAATTTAATGAACGCTTTTTTTGAAGGGCGGTTCTATCGTCTATCAATTACAAGTACCTTCGATCATGCCGATTCCGAACCAGACTTCAAAAGCACTGGATTTCTTCAACGCCCTTTCATTCCTAAACAATATTTCGGATATTTGGACAAAGGCCAGTTTTTAGTTAAAAGATTTTACCATGTCCGATATCCAGCAGTTAATAGCAAAGATCAGAGCATTCAGAGATGCAAGAGATTGGGAGCAGTTTCACAATTCCAAGGATCTTGCAGTGGCATTGAGCATTGAAGCTTCAGAGCTTCTCGAGCTTTTCCTGTGGAAGGGCAATGAAGATGCCAATCCCGACAAGTTGAAAAATGAGCTTGCCGATGTACTGATGTATGCCCTTTTGCTTGCCGATAAGCACGGACTTGACGTCAAGCAGATCGTGGAGGACAAGATGAAACTCAACAACGAAAAATACCCAGTCGAAAAAGCCAAGGGAACCGCAAAAAAATACAACGAATTATAATGCCGAAACAGTTTCAGGTTATTCCATATCAGTTTGATTCACAATTAGAGTATACGTTGTTCCAACAACATCGTGATTACCTGTCATGGCCCATCGTTTATTTTTTACACAATAAAAAGGAAGCCTACGTCGGTGAGACTACTGATGTGGTTACCCGGATGAAAGCACATCTTAAAACCGAAAAAAAACAGGATCTTAAATCCGTATCCCTGATATTGAGTGATCTATTCAATAAGTCTGCGACTTTGGATGTAGAGTCAAACCTGATCCGTTATATCGCTGCCGACGGTCAGTTCAACTTGCTGAATGGCAACCTGGGCATCTCTGATCACAAGTTCTACCAGCAAAAGGAAGTCTACTGGGAACTGTTCCGCGATATATGGTCCGAGTTGCGGTCTCTCGGTATCGCTCGCCATTCCTTGGAGCATATCGATAATTCTGATCTGTTTAAATATTCTCCATACAAGAGTCTTTCACGCGAACAGACCAATGGCTTGAAATTGATTCTCAATTGCTTATTGGATGATCAGGCCAAGATCAGTCTGATTCATGGCGGGGCTGGTACTGGCAAGTCCATATTGGCTATTTTTCTCTTTAAATTGCTGAAAACTGATCTTAAAGACTTTAATCAGGCCGATTTTGACGAGTCTGACGAAGAAGTGTTCCAGCTTGTTGAATCAGTCCGGCAAAAATATGGTGACCTTGAGATGGGCTTAGTTATACCAATGCGGTCATTTCGCAAGACAATCAGCAATGTCTTTAAAAATATAAAAGGATTATCCTCAAAGATGGTCATAGGACCTGCCGAAGTCGCAAAAAGAAAATATGATCTCCTTATCGTCGACGAGGGACACAGATTACGTCGATGGAAAAATCTTGCTGCCTATTATGGTACATTTAGAAAAGTCTCCCAACAGTTGGGATTCGATGAACTTACCTGTTCCGAACTAGATTGGATCGAACTGCAGTCTGACAGATCAATTATATTCTATGATGAATTTCAGTCTATCAAGCCATCTGATGTCGATGCACAGCGCTTTATTGATCTACAGCTAAAAAGTAGCACTAGAATTGAACGCTTGCGTTCACAGTTTCGTGTCAGAGGTGGGGCACCCTATATGGATCTTATTTATGGGGTATTTACAGACAATACGACGGTCACACCCAAGCCATTTGAAAGTATCCATTACGATTTTAAACTTTTTGATGATCTGGACCTAATGGTGGAAACCATCAAACGTAAGGATGCTCAGGATGGGCTCTGTCGTATGGTTGCTGGCTTCGCTTGGGAATGGATCTCAAAGAATGACCGGACACTAAAAGATATAATAATTGGTGAGAGCCAGTTACAATGGAATAGTGTGGAAGTTGATTGGGTAAACTCAGCAAATGCCATCAATGAGGTTGGGTGTATCCACACGACACAGGGTTATGATCTGAATTATACGGGACTGATCATCGGGCCGGAACTGGACTATGACTTTAATACCAAGAGCTTCGTCGTTTATAAAGATAAATACAAGGACAAAAACGGTAAGATTTCTATTACTGATCCAACTATTCTTAAAAATTATATCCTTAATATTTACCGTACAATCCTGTTCCGCGGCATTCAGGGAACCTATGTCTATGTCTGTAATGATAACCTGAGAGTATACCTTTCCCAATTCATCAGATTGCAACAAGCGCAAGACGTAGAGCAAAAGGATGAGTTGGTGATCAGCGATGATCCTTCGGATAACAGCATTCCATTCTATGACTTAGCTGTTGCAGCAGGTAGTTTTTCGGAGTTGCAGCAACATGGAAGTGTTAAGTATATACAGCTAAATGGAGGGTACGATCCCCAACGCTATTTTGCTTGTACGGTGGTAGGGGAGTCCATGAATAAGGTTATTCCCAATGGTTCGATCTGTTTATTCGAACGCTATCAGGGCGGCTCTCGAAACGGTCTGATCTGTCTGGTTGAATCCAGTAGTTTTGAAGATCGCGATTTTGGAGCCAATTATACCATTAAAGAGTATTCCAGTAAAAAGACCATTACCGATGAAGGCTGGCAGCATCAGGAAATTATTCTTTTGCCTAAATCAACGGATGACTCTTACAGTCCAATTGTATTGAAAGATGAAGAGACTGTAGATCTTCAGGTGATCGGTGTATTTAAAATGGTATTGTAGGTAAAGAAGGGAATTTAGAACTGTTATTTTAATACGATAGATTGTTTTGTTGTAACAAATATTTACTAAATTTGTTACAGTTTAAATGATTTTTAATGCCAGAAACATCTAGAAATAAGATAGAAACAAAGATTTTTAAGTCTTCTCGTGGCGAATTTTTTTTCGCAGACGACTTTAGAAATTATGGAACACCAGAGAATATCCGGTTGACACTTTTTCGCCTGGAGAATGATGGACTTATTGAAAGATTGGCTCATGGTATTTATATTAAACCTAAAAAGGACCCTTTATTGGGTACAATATATCCTAGTATTGAAGAAATTGCTAAAGAAATTGCAAAGCGAGACAAAGCTCGTATTGCGCCGACAGGTGTACTAGCTTTATATATATTAGGGCTGACTACGCAGGTGCCACTAAAAGCCGTTTATCTAACAGATGGTTCACAACGGGATATTAAAATAGGTAAGCGTACAATCAAATTTAAACGTACTGTACCCAAAAGCTTTGCGATAAAAGACAAATTATTACAGTTGGTTGTTTCAGCTTTTAAAGAACAAGGTCAAGAGGGACTTTCTGAAGAATTCTTAAGCACAATCAAATATTCAGTCAAAAAAAACGATCAACAAGTTCTTGATTCCCAATTGAAATACGCTCCAGTTTGGATTCAAAAAGAAATAACTAAGCTTTATCAATCCTAAAATTATGTGGTTAAATCTTAAAACAGAACAAAAATCATAAAAAAGGAAAGTTGCGTATCCTTCCGCCTGTGGAGGTGATAAAAGAGTGGGAAGCGGATTATAAAATCATGCGTGAAAATATGATTGTAGGAGAAAGTCCGGCATGGGAAGATCTTCTATAAAAAGTGGCAAAAGAATTCAAGATAGCATGAATAGTCGGGAGACGAAATAGCGCAGTAATTTACGCCATTAAGTAATATAGTTTTAATCGGTAAAAGGAATTTTCAAATTATAAAACCTAAAATATGTGACTGTATGAAACATGTTTATTTATTATGGTACACTTATGTTGACGAGACATTGGATGGGGGCGAGGACGTTATGCTGATCGGGGTATATAGTTCCAGAGAACTTGCCGAGGCGGCTTTAGCGAGAACTTCAAAATTAAGAGGTTTCAGCGATCAGATAGAGGGTTTTGAGATTTCGCCCTATGAGGTCGATACTGATAGCTGGAAAGCGGGTTTCACCATCGTATAATGTGCTATTTGTAAAAGGCCGAAAACGTAATTATTTTATTGCGTTGCATGAAAGCAAGCTATACAAAAAATAAAGCTTTTAATAATCAGTGTTATCCTGATCTCATTTTTAGAGCTAGTAGAAAGATTAAGAAAAGAATTATACGTCCTTGGAATGTTGATGAAAAGACCAAGGGTAGCGTTGCGGTATTCTTAAGTCCTAATAAACTACTTATCTCATTTTCCGACCTCGACTTAATGTATTGTCTTGGCTCTCGCCTATACCTCTATTCATCTCATGTTTTAGATGTATTTGTTGAGTGAGAAAATTGAGATTGTCGTAAACTATATATCTTATACCCTCGTTTTTATCAAAATTCAAAAATATACCAGATGTTAAGCCCGAAGCATCTGAAGAATCATCGCCAGCACAGTTTTGTAATAGCTTAATATAATCCTTGATTTCGTTAAATGTGGCTCCTATGTGATTTGTATCTAACAAGGCTTTTAAAAATGCGGAGATTCCATTGATATCGAATTCAGGATATTGTTGTGGAGTATCGATCGTAATATAGGGTTGTAAGGTGTAATCAATATTTTTATCCATAAATCTGGGATAGCAGATAAAGTGGGATTTTCTTGAGATTATTTTTTCGGGTGGATTATTTACAGATAAATAATTTATGAGTTTGACTCTTTGTTTTTTCTCCAATTCACTTTTCAGGTTTTGCTTTTCCCTTTTGAATTCGATAATAAAAAAACTCCCTGAGAGCATTCCAAACATATCGCCGATTTTATAGTCTAACGGAGTTTGTTGTAAGAGATTAATTGAGGTTGGTAAACTTAAATTATATTCACTGAGATAGTAGCCAATTGAAATTAGGAAATTACCAATTTGGACATTTTCATAATTATATGCTTTATTCATATACGTCTAGGATTTTAGATCTTGTAGCGAAAAAGCCAAAAAGACTTTCAGCTGGAGTATTCATTAAAAACAATAGCTTTATTTTGATGACTTTTAAACCTATAAACCAGAATAATCTCCGGATCCTAGGTACTTACAATATAAAGAAAAATCTGCGTATCGTGAGTGGCTTGTTTCTTTTTATTGAGATAATTGATGAAAGAGATTATGGTTAATGTATATAATTAGCTCTTGCTTGAATCTAACATTGTAAATAATCAGATATTTTTAAATATTTATGAGTTGACAAAATTTTTATTGCCAAACATTTTGGCAATAAAAATTTTGTCATTATATTTGACAGTAGATTTATTGTCAAATGAGAGCCGCATGAAAAATAGTTTAGGTAATCCAGCCAGGGGCGATGCTTTTTATCCAAGAGATAGGGAAATTAAAAAGCTCTATAGAGTGCTAAATTCTGATGCAAGTATTTACTTGTCTGCACCAAGAAGAGTAGGTAAGACTTCTATACTAAAATACATGGAGGAGTTTCCTCAACCTAACTATTATTTTGTATATGTTATTACAGAATCTGTCGAATCTGACAATGAATTTTTTAAGGTGGTTTTTGAAACCCTCTTAAATAGCAAGGCCATTAATAACTTATCGAAGTTATCTGCTGGATTTCGAGATGTTTTATATGGTATTATGGACAAAGTAAAAAAAGTTTATAATGTTGAACTTCGAGAGCGTGGTGAAACGGATTACTATGATTTATTGATTGAACTTTTTAGCCATGTCAAAAATGATCTTGGGCATTTAGTTATTCAAATCGACGAATTTCCACAAACTATTCAAAATATCCTGAATAGCGCAAATAAAGAAATTGCTGAAAGATTTATTCAGAAAAATAGAGCGTTGAGGCACCATCCAGATGTAACAGGAAAAATTCAGTTTATCTACACAGGGTCTCTTTCTTTGTATCCCATGGTAGAACAAGTAACACAACTAACAGCAGTTAATGATCTAAGAACGGTAGAATTAGGTGCATTGACTGAGGTTGAGGCAGGGGATTTTTTGCAGAAACTTCTGGAAGGAGAAGACCTAGCTATCGATAAAGATGTTTTGAAATATGTTTTGGATAAAATGAAATGGCATATTCCTTTCCACCTACAATTGATTGCGCAAGAGTTGATTGAAGTATATGAAGTAGAAGGACAAGAATTGGATGCGAAAGCTGTTGATAGAGCCTTTGAACAGGTTGTTCATGTGAGGAACAGGGCACAGTTTGAACCTTACTTTGCTAGATTGAATAGTATATTCAAGGCGGAGGAATACCAATTTGTGATTGATATACTTAAACATGTTGCGCTGTATGATCAAGTTGAAGAGGATGTAATGATAGATTTTTCTGTCAAACATAATATCAAGGATATACAGCGAATAAAGAATATGCTCGAAGGCGATGGATATCTTTTTTACAGTATAGAGGATTCTGTATATAGGTATACATCTCCAATCCTTCAATTATGGTGTAGACGCCACATGTGTAGATGATTAAATAGATTGAGAAAAATGGCAGAGATAACATTATATAACCCAGCAAGTCTTCGCGAAGATGATCTTATTGCGAATTTCGTAGTGCGTACCCGAACCTTTGAAAAAATTTTCAAAGATATAAGTAGGAGTTCTATGCAATATCCTGAAAAACACTATTTGATTCAGGGACAAAGAGGAATGGGGAAAACTACATTATTGTTGAGGTTGAAATATGAAATAGAACGTACAGAGACCCTCAGTAATTGGTTGATTCCCGTATTTTTTAATGAAGAAACCTATGATATAAATAATTTAGCAAGTCTTTGGGAAAAGCTATTGAAGTACTTGGATGAACACTTTGAGACGAATGGGGCTTATTATGACTATACAGATAGATTTGTTGATCTGGAAGATTATGAGCGTCTTTGTTTCAATTTTTTAATAGAAAAGTTGCGAGAACATGGAAAAAAGCTAATTATATTTTTCGACAATTTTGGCGAGTTATTCTTGGACAATCTTCGTGAAAAGGAAAAAAGGAGACTTCGAGAGATCCTAATTGAATGCAACGATATCCGAATTATAGGAGCATCTGCCGTTGTTATCAATGATCTTCACGATTACAGTCAGCCATTTTTTGAGTTCTTTCATATTGTCTATCTCGAGGGATTAACAAAAGACGAAACCTATGAACTAATCTCCAAGCTACAGGAAGATTGCTCAGAACCTAGACGTATAGATCTAGTTAAGCATAAAGCTAAAATAGATACCCTGGCGGTACTTACTGGCGGAGTTATACGCACCATTATGATGCTTTATCAAGTGTTATTAGACGATCCGAATGGCAAGGCTCTTGAAGATTTAGAAAAGGTCCTTGATAAGGCGACACCGTTGTACAAACATCGGATAGAAGATTTACCTGTACAACAGAGACGTATTGTTGATGTGATTGCTAAGAAATGGGATGCGGTGAGCGCCAAAGAGATTGCCAGCGAAATTAGGGAAGATGGCAAATCGATGTCTACAAAATTGATCTCCGCCCAACTTAGTCAGTTGGAAAAAAATAATGTAGTGGAAAAAAAGGGGACTACCACTAAAAACTATTTGTATCAACTCAGAGAACGCTTTTTCAATATCTGGTATCTAATGCGTAATGGAGATCGAAGAGATAGGAAGCGTGTAGCTTGGCTTACAAAATTTTTGGAAATATGGTATGATGATGACGATAGTTTTGATGCTTTTATTAAAAATCATATTAATGCTTTACGTTCGGGTAAATACATGTCAAATTCTGCATTGCTGATCGCTGAGGCTTTAGCCAGTTCAGATAAGTTTGATATTGAGAAAGTGGATGGAATTGTGCATGAAACCTCAAATGTTCTCAGAGAAGAGCAACGTCAGTATCTGCCTAATATGCATAATAGAAGAATGGCTGTTGCAATTAAATATTACAATGAAGGAAATATTAATAAAACAGTAGAAGCATTATTGGGCGTAAAAGAACGGGATACAAATACTAATTTGCTATTAGCTCATTGTTATTTTAAATTGGGTAATAATATTCTATCAAAAGAGACTTTATATAAGGTTGATCAAGTTGATAATGATAGTATAGTGCTTTTTAAATTTATTTGTTTAGAACTAAGCAATTATCAGTATTTATTTAAAGTTGTAGAAAAAAGTGAGGATCTCGATGCCGCATTGGCCCAAGAGGTGATAGGGGACGGATATTTTCTTCAAAATATGTATGATTTAGCTCAGGGTCATTATGAAAAGGCCATTTCTCTTGGCAGGAAATCCACTTGGGAAAAGCTTATCGATGTTTATGAATCGAAGGGAAATTTGATTGAGATGGAAAAACTGCTTCTTTCTGCTTATAATAATCATATAATATCCAGAAAAACTGTAGCGGGTTTCTACGCACTCAAAGTCAAAAATAGTGAGAAGGTAAATAAATGGATCGAAGGACTAGAAAAAGATGGTGATTATTATGTGTACTCTGCATTAGCATTGGTTAATAAATTGACAAAGGATAGTTCGGTTGCAATTGAAGAGATTATTCCAAACTTAGAGAAATCGCTTGACTTGTTTAGTACGAAGAAAGAATATAGTCCTAACGCAATGGTAAGCGCGACAATATTGTTGGTTTACTACAATAATATTCTTCGAGATTATAAGTTGGCTCAGAATGTTATAAAGAAGGCCAATAGTTTAATCTCTTTAAAAGGATTCTATCCATATAATATTTTGAAAGCTTTTGTCTCCGTTTGGGGAAAAGATTATTCTAATCCTAATGTTATTGAAGTTTTTGAAAGTATTGATACTAGTAGAGAAGATTCTTTAGAAATTTTTAATGAGTTATTAGTTCTGCTTATGGCCAAACATCAGTATCATTTCTTGTTACGACAGTTTGATAAAAACATTCAGTTGAAAGAGGCTTTTAAACCTATTTATTATGCTTTGATGACTCTTATGGAAGATGAAATGCCTAATGAGGTTATTAGGATGGGAGATGAATTAAAAGTGCCTGTCGAGGAGATTCTTGAGAAGGTTGAACAGATGAAAATAGATTATAAATAAGTGTGGAAAGAAAGGCGTATGTTTTGATGAAAATCAGCTAATAAAAATAGTATTTTTGATTAAAAATTGATAGTTATGTAGATAGAAAGAAAAAGAGGAAGATGATATTAAAGTAAGAGCTAAGTGTTCCCGCACTTAGCCCTCCGAAATTTTATCATTCATACCAGAGAGGTATAATTGAAGTGTTTTTTATTGTATAATTTTAACGCGAAATAAAGGTTTTTATTTCACATATACAAAGAATTTTTACGGTAAACCGTAAATAGACATCTCACTCCAAACGTATCATAAGGTCGGACTGTGCCCTTTGTCCTTTAGAAATAATCACGTATGCAGTTATTATTGAACTATCGATATCAAAATTCATTTTGGGTTTTGCTGAGTTGCAGTAGAAATTAGTTATTGATATTGATGGCTCAAATAAAATTAAAAAATGGGAGAAAATGTTTAAAAATAAAGGATTAAGTATTAAAGATTTTCGAGGAAATCTTTTCAGATATAGTAAGTGTGAAAATTTGAAAAGAAAGATGTGGACAATTTATAATACCTACCTCAACATATATGTAAAAATGTTTGAGGTAGCATCAAAAGAAGGAGGCTGTTATGAGTAAAGTTTACGTTGTGAGTTATGATTTAAACAAGTCTGGACAGGATTATGAAGGATTATATGGAGAGTTGAAAAAATCTCCGGCATATTGGCATTACTTGGATTCAACTTGGCTTATCTATACATCAGAAAGTGCTAATGAGTTATATGATAGAATAGGTGGACATATTGACAGAAATGACTTAGCATTAGTTATCGAAGTAAGGCGAAACTATCAAGGATGGTTACCTGAGAAAGCATGGGAGTGGATTAGGCAACATGTTAGTTTTATTTAATGGATATGATGGAATTTCAAGGAATTAATTCGTTTTTGGTCGGAATGGCAAAAACGCTCATTGAGGATGGGCGTGAGCGTGAAATAAGGGGGCAAATTTGCTATGAGCTTCCTTATCCTGTTATCTGTAAGATTACTAACCCTAGAGCTAGGATTGTGACAATTACCGAACGAAAATGGAATCCTGTTTTGCCATATGTAGAATCATTATGGCTAGGTATGGGGCATAATGATTTGGCGATGCCGGCCCATTATTTGGAAAGATTATCTGAATTCTCAGATGATGGTATAACATTGAGGGGAGCATACGGCCCAAGATTTAGATATTGGAATGGGGGAAATAGCGATTATAATATTGGACAAGATTATTCCTCTAATTATAGTGGCGGTATAGATCAATTTAAGTTTATAATTGATCTTTTACAAAAAGACCCTAACAGTAGACAAGCCATTATTACAATTGGTGATCCAGCGAAAGATTGTTTCGATTCTTCAGGAGAGATTAAGGAAACAAAAGATCGCCCTTGTACACGAAATATACAATTCATAATCAATGATGGGAAATTAGATGTATTTGTACATATGCGTTCAAATGATTTTATGTGGGGAGCCTCTGGAGTCAATATTTTCAATTATACCTTTTTGCAAGAAATATTTGCAGGAATTTTGGGAGTAGATGTTGGTGTCTATTATCATATGGCTAATAACTTTCATTATTATGAAAGACATAAGTCAAAAGTTGAAAAAATTGCAAATGTAGTTGATTTTGAAGATGCTAGTCACAGGTATAGTTTGTCCTTTAACTCGTTACAAGATTACGATAATAATATAAAAAAACTTGCGAATTATGAGGTACAACTTCGAAATGGAGATTTAGATGTCATTTTAGACTTAGAAAGCGATTTTGCTTCAGACTGGGGAAATGCTATCCTTTCTTACTACCAGGAATATAAAGGGCAGGCCAAGTTCTATAATTCGGTATTAAATAAAATTATAAACGAAAATTAATATGAAAAAGATTTATTTATCAAAAAATTCAATTAGTGACGCTGAGTTACAAAAAATAGTTAAAGATTTCGAAGATAGAGGTTACGAAGTTATACTCAGTTCTTATAACAAAGAAAATGGAGAAGATATCGAAAATGTAGTCAAAGATTGCGATTTAGTTCTCATATTAATTGATGGGAATTGCGATGAAGACGTAGATTTCGAAATCGAGACATCTGTACTTTGTGGTAAGGGACCCGTTGGAATATATGTAGGAGATGGGGGAGAAGAGGATATCCCAGAATCATTGAAAAAAATGGGTTCTGGAGTTATTCCTTTTGACCTTGATAAAATTGATAAGATTATTCAAGGGGATGATTCCGGATGGTATACGCCCGAAGGAAAGAATACAACTGTCAATGGCGATGGAGAAAGGAGTGAATGTTAGTATGAGGTATTTTAGTTATGTAGTTGCTAGAGACTATGGTTTTGCTCCAAATCCTTATGGAAATGTCTGCACTTTGGCAACATGCAAACCCGATATTCGCAAAGCAGCTAAGGTTGGAGATTGGATATTTGGCACAGGATCAGTTCAAAATGTTGGTAGAGACAAGTTAATTTATGCAATGAAAGTTGATGAAATAATTTCTTTCAATGATTATTTTTCAGATCAACGTTTTAAACATAAAAAGCCCAATATGCTGGGAAGCAAAATTCAGATGTATGGAGACAACATTTATGAACTAAAAGATGGAATTTGGCATCAATCTGATTCTCATCATTCACTTACAGGAGGTCTGATAAATGAGGTCAATTTAAAGAAGGATACAAAAAGCACAAATGTATTGATTTCTCTAAATTATTATTATTTTGGACAAGATGCGATCGCAATTCCACATGAAATTAAAGGAGATGTTCTAAAAAAAGGTCAAGGATATAGGTACATTAGAGATCCTGAAATAGCGGATGAATTGATTAAGCATATAGAGTTACAATCAAGGAAAAAAGGTATGATTGGATTCCCTTGTAAGTTTAAATCTGACTTTACAAGATTTAAAGGAGGTTAATTTTATGAAAAATTCAAAGGGGATATTGATATTATTCCCCTTTGATATAATTATTGATATCCCATTTTGGAGGATAGAAATAAGAAATTTGATTATTTAATGGCTTATATATCTGTTTGATTCTTTTTCTGTCTGAAATGCCTTGAATATCTGGATGGGCAACACGTGCATATTTATCAGTTTCGCAGAACAAATTTTGACAATCGATTAGTTGCAAAGATCTGCCCCATAGAGTTTTGAATTCAATGTTCAGTCTTTCAAATTCAGATTCTTGTTTTTCCGTAACCCATCGAATTACATCGTCTTCTGTATAATCGCCTAAATTAACAAAACATTTTTTGATACCGTCTCTGGCACCTGGACCAGGAACTACAAAGTCCATCTCACTAAAGTCAATGATATTACTATAATTGATATCTATGGTATATTGATAAGCCAAGAAAGGGCCGAAAGTTGGCATATTTAGAAGAATGTTGTATATCTCTTGCAATGATCTAGAATTCTCTATTCTATGCAGCAAGGAGGGAGTGACATACCTCTCTAATAATTTTAAATGATTGCTATGTTTGCTTTTATATCCAAACATACTTTGGCCAGAGGTCATTATATACGCACCAGAGTAAATGGTTTGTTTACTTTGTTTAGCTTCTGTAAGCAGCTGATTTATTCTTTTAAAGCTAAAGTTTTCAAAATTTATAATTCCTAATTTACCTTCAATCAGTTCCCATGTCGATATTTTATTGAAAATTTTGAAAAGTAGAATTCTAAAGAGAGTATCCAAATTTGAAAATGAATACTTCGAATAAATCACATTGTTTATTAAATATTGACTTACACGGTCTGATGCCCTATAGGCATTTGTGAATTTGTGCTTGTCTAGTATTGGATCATTCGTTAATGGATATTTTTGATATATACGATTAAAAAATATATTCTGTCTTTCTTCAGCAAATTTCCAATAAGTATCTAATACAATAGAAGGTTTCGGTTCCTTTCTTTTTATTAGGATATCCATATTTATTACTGTCTATTTTGGTGATAATTTCTTATGTAAAAAACAAAAAAATTATTGTCTTCTCTTTACTTAAATAATCTTAAATGTATTTCTTTGATTATCGTATTAAATTTTTATCAAAATATTCCTTTTTAGCCTTTTCTGTTATAGAATAGGCATAAATTTGTCCATTATGTACACGTTTTACATAGCCATATTTGTCGTCAAGCCGTCGACCTCTCGCAGCAATTAAATTAGATGATGCATCTAATTCCTCTGCAATTTCTCTTGCATACATTGGTTCTTCATTTTTATGTAATTCATACAATAATGAAAACTCAATTTTGGGAAGTAGTTTTGATTTATCAATCTTATTTAGATCCTCACTTATACTTTCAGAAACTGATGATATTTTAACTGGACTCTGACATTCTATACATCTCATTTTGTTAAATTCAAGAAATTGAAGCTGTTCGTACGGATAAGATTTTGTACAATTAGGATTTATACAGACGATTTTTTTTGATTCCTTTAAAAAATCTTCTACTTTTTTAGTAAAATCAAATGGCCTTGCTATGAAATATTTTCTATATGCTGAACCATCTGGTTTACCCCACCTTAAATTATTTATTTCTGCAAGTCCATAATTTATCGAATATACAGAAACTTTGCTTCCATCTCTATCGCTCATTTCGTTATACTTAGATATAAAAAAATTGAGCTCTAAGGTTTTTACGAATTTTTCAAAAATTGGAGGAAAATAAAAATGTGACGTATAAGGATTTGTCGTAGTAGATTTATAGGCTTCCCCCGACAGATCTCCAGTTACTATCCGTTTTCTAATATCTTTTAGACTCTCGGTAAAAATTTTTAGAAGTTCAGCTTGTTGTAAGGAACTAATTTTCTCATCATAAGATATAAGACTATAAGTGGTAGTATCAAAAAATGAGTAAATTACTTTTTCATAATATCTTTGGGAGGCTGCTTCTAAAGCTCTTTTATTTATCGGGTTATTGTATAGAATATTACTCTGATAACAATAAAATAGTATGTATCCAATTATTCTTGGAACATTCATTGATATTTGAAATATAAGTTTATAATATTCCTCGATCGACTCATTTTTTGTGTCAAAAAAATGCTCAATTGGTTGATTTGAGAAATGTTGAATTCTACTTTCTATTAATCTTTTCGTAAAGTCTATCGCTCTATCTTCCATTGTACTTCTATCAAATTCAGAATATAAGTTGTAAAAGTCTAGATCGATGATGTCAACTTTGCCCTTATCAATATCGCCAAAATGGATTCTACTAGGATAAGCAGCTATTTTAAATTTCACAAATTCTTCAGACCAATTATTTAGTGGAGCTAATACAACGTCAACAAATCTTTTTAGAGATGATTCGTCAATTTCTGAGAAATCATCTAAAAATATGATAAGATGTTTAATATTAATTATTGCTAATATATCCTTTACGCTATTTATAACTGATTTTATCTGAAAAACTTTTAGAAATATTTGAGAGAACTCATTTTCCCATTCGTCCTGATTTGTATTACTTGACTTGTCGTCGTCAATTGCGCTTATTTTCCCTCCCAAATTGCGTTTATTCACATCAAGCTCGATTGTGTTATTTTGCCGACTTTCAACAATTGTTTCTGAAGCAGACTTTAGTCTTCTATTAACTTCTGTGACTATCGGTAGTTCAATTGATTTTAAGTGTTCATTATTCTCAACACTTAATAGTAAGGCCTCAAGTTTTTTTTGAACTTCATTTGTTTTGTCAAAACCTAACAAACCTTTTATTTTGTCAATTGTTGACTGAAATTGTTTATTTAGTTCTTTTATTATTTGGGATAGAATTGACTGAATGAATGCTCTTTCGATTAAATATTTATCTAGGGATTTTTGAGGTAATTTGTTTGCTAAATAATCAAATGAAGTGAAATCACTTTTGGCACTTTCAAATATAGTTTTTGTATCTAGATAACATGAAATATACTCTTTTTTCTTTCGATATTCGTTTTCTAACCGTAAAATAATCGTTGATTTTCCTGTACCTTTTCTTCCAATTAAAAATGTAGTATTATCGGTTAGGCAACTTTTAAATACTTGATTATTAGGTAATAGGTCTATGTATAATTCTTGTATTAACGTGTTTCCTCTTTCATCTAATAAATCGGCTCTTCTATATTTTTTTAGAGAATCAGTTGCTGAAAAAAAATTATTCTTGTCTTTTTCTAAATACATTTATATTTGGGTCAATGGTACGATACTTTTATTTTTACAACGAAGATAAAAAAATATACTTATCTTTAATTTGAATGTTTGGGCATTTTTATGGTTCATATTTGATTAACTTATTTTAAATTACAAAATAAGGGAATTTGATTGGAATCATTCTATTTTTGATCTGTTTACCCAATATTATTTCCTCTGGAGGTGGGTTCATTATAGCTTTTTCTAATAGCGCCTCAACTTCCACCCTTCAACCTCTTCACTTCTTCCGCCAAATCAGCAACGACTTTAGTCAAATCCAAAATTGCTTGAGTTTTAATGGCATCGTCCTGAACGAGTTTTCCCAAAAGTGCTTCTACTTTATCAATATTATTGTAAGTGATGTTTGGCTGGTTACTGAGCCCGAAGGAACTCTCACGAACATCAAATGTGTTATTGTTTTGAATATTGAAAATTGCTTTCTCTTCATTAAACGCCCGAATAAATTCGACAGTTACCCCTAAAGCATCTGCCAATTCCTGCAAAGTTGGTTCTGGAATAGTCCACATATTTTCGTATTCAGAAATACGTCTTTGATCAAGTTTACTCACACACTTTTGACCCAAGGCATCTTGTTTTAATCCCATTATTTCACGAATTCTTTTTACGTTTTTTCCTTCGTGTATTTTTTCTTCTTGGAATGCAATACTCATATTCTGACAAATTTAAATGTGTTCGGTATTTTACCGGTTCTTTACCATTTTTTTATAAGTAATTGGTTTTTTACTTTTGAAGTAAAGATACGATTATTTGCGGATTAAACCACGATTTTCAATACATCTGATAGTGTTTTAGGCGTAATAATTTGTCTTTAGTAGATTAAAACAATACATTTGCACCATCTCATACAGGTGGATGCACTTATGAGTCTTGGCTGTGAAACCTGAGAAATTTCAAATGGAACAAGGCGATAAGTGGAATCAAACGCCCGTCGGCAATGGCGTGGCGTCCGCTTACTCGTTCCACGGCTTCTCAGGGCCTCACAGCGGTAGGTTGGATGTCACGCCATTGCTGTTTCTAACATCTGCCAAAAGACTCGTTTTTATAAACAAACGAGTTATGAACAAAAAGCAACAATCAAAGAACATCATCACTGCCCCCGAGTAGCTCGGCGACCAAAGTCATACAATGACTTTTTTGCTGCTGAAGACGTATCGAACCAATTATGAAATACTCGAAACTGTCATTTTAACGTCTTGCGCTTCCCGCATTTACAACAATTTTTTTATTTGTGACCTAAGCTAGGCTTAGGAGCAAGAGGATACGTTTGTAAGTATCAATAAAAAGAACCGAGTCAGCAGGTCACAGCCCTCAACACCTTTAAAAATGAACAGTTTTTATAAGGGTGGGAGTGAACTGCCTACTGGAAAAGGTTCCTCCTACTCAAACCAAATTAAATCCAAAAAATTATGGCCTCTGGCCTTTAAATTAGTAGTGCTTTTTAGGCTATATTTTACCAGCATATCTCCAGTACGGACAAAGCACTCCTTAAGCACAGATATAGTACTATTTACGCAACTGTTGCGTAAGCATATTTACAAAGGAAAAACGTGCTATCAAAGTGCTTTTCTGCTGCTATATACATACTTAATTATTGGAAGCAAGCTAACAAGTAAAAAGTTGTCGCAAAAGCTTACAAAACCAAAGCTTTATTCGACTGGCCTGCGGCGGCTGTTCGACATTTCTTCGAACCTGCTTCGAGCCTACGTCGCCACTTCTTCGGGGTTGCTTCGGCTGCTGTTCGACTGCCCTTCGGGTGCGAGTCGAAGCCCACTCGAAGCGGAGCCGAAGCCGAGTCGAAGCGTAGCCGAACATGTCTCGAACGAGTCCCGAAGAAGGCCCGAAGCGTTGCCGAAGACCACCCGAAGGAGCGAAGGTGTAGCGATACTGATTCGATTACGTATATATTTTACCTACATCTGCCAGGCACTGGCCGGGCACGCTAACAGATTGAGCTGTAAGGGTGCTGGTCGGTTGCCGAAAAAAGAAGCCGTACCACCTTTGGACTTTCTTCTGACCAATACCCTCCCAACACCTTACTTTATTCTGCCTAGCCATTGGTTTTGCATTACTTTTCCTTTGGCTTTGTTCGGGAGCGACCCGAGGAAAACCAACGTATCACCCGAACAGCACTCGAAGAGCGGACGAAGTTGCTCAGGAGTTGGTAGGTACTTAGGTGGTCTATTCCCCGCCACTAAAGGCACTATTGATTCACGGTTAAGCTACCGGCAGTGTGCTGAGAGTGTACCAAAAAGGTACTGGAAAGGTACTAAAGAGCTACTAAAGAGTTACCAAATAGTTACCAAACAGGGACAGGCTTTCGGTGGCTTTCTGGTGAACCGCAGGTATAAGCTTGGACCTGCAATGGAAATACCAGCAAAAATGCAGAATACCGATTTGGTAATTGGAGCAGATGGATATAGTTTGAAATCAGGAGGTTTACAAGCGATCTGTGATACTCGAGTGTATGAGAATGAGTATTTAGTTGTTCAAAAGAAAATAGGCGTTCAGAAGGTTTTAAAATGTGTTATTTATCTAAGTAGTTATAAAAGGTGTTTTCGCATTTCGTTGACATGCCTGTTTTTAGTTCTAGTTTTTCAATCATCTAATTTTTCTTTTAAGGCATTGAAGAGCATCAGAGCTCTTATGGTATTAGCTCTGATAGTTTCTATGTTTAGTTTATCGGCTCAGACGCCCCGCAAGGACAGCGGGGCCGATGGGCTAATTTCGATGAAGGCGCTACATGTCGGTGATACCATTCCACAGTCACTGTGGGATATACCGCTTGCCGTCGTCAACAATCCCACAGGAAAGAAAACCGTAAAACTGAGCGATTACCGTAATAAAAAGCTGATCATATTGGATTTCTGGGCGACATGGTGTGGCAGTTGTATGCAAAGTATGTTGCATATAAGACAGTTGGAGTCCTCATACAGCGATAAGGTAGCCTTTTTGAAAGTGAATAGCGAAAGCACAAAAGACTCTCCCGAACGGATCGTAAAAGCTTTTGCCAAACTCAAGGCGATGTCTAATGTTGATCTCTCAACAATGGAATATATATATCCGGACAAGTATCTGGACAAATATTTTGCTCATGCCTCTATCCCTCATATGGTGTGGATCTATGATGGCAAATACATAGGCAGTACCTATGCCGAAGGCCTTACGACGGATGCAATTGATCGGGTGCTTAACAACTCTCCGCTTCATGCTCATCTAAAAAATGATAGGTTGGATTTTCAGACGAACACTTCCATCCGGGAGCAGGTCGATCTACGGTTGTCGACCTATCCAGTAGTAGAGGAGCTGTTTACAGGATATATAGATGGTCTAAGCCCTAATTTTGGTCAATTTTATAAGAAAGATGGTACCTACGTCTACCGAATGGTAAATCTAAAGCTTAATATCCTATACGCTAATGCTTTCCGAACTCTTTTTTTTGAGGTGCCAAGTTGGGCAATCCATATTGATTCAACAGTAGCCGAACCAGTGCAAAAGGCATTGAATAATGTTGAGTTGCGTAAGGATGTTTTTTGTTTTGAAGTGCAATCGTCGGATACGCTAACGGAAGATGATATCTTGAAAAGGCTGCGTGATTGTCTGTTATCCAACTTCAAAGTAGGCCCGGTAAGGACAATAGAAAAGACTCCTTTTTGGCAAATGGAGATGGCAGATCCCGATAAACTGAAAGCGTCTGTTCGCTTTATTGATAAAAAAGGTAACAAGGAATATATCACTTTCAGGGAGTTAAGATCCATGATTTATACAAGTCTTAAACTGCCGGTAAATGACCTGATAACAGTAAAATCAAGCCTTTTTGAAGTAGAGATCCCAAAAAATCTTGATTGGACTGATATAAAATCCCTTCAGGATTTTCTAGTCACAATAGGTATCCGGTTGATAAAAGTCGAAAAGGATATTCCCACCATTACATTTAAAAAAGCATGATCAGTACAATGAAAAATAGCATTATTTTATTGATATTAAATCTTCTTACGGTACTGTGCTATGGTCAGGTACTAAAAGGGAGGGTATACGACAAGGCGACCGGCAAAGGGATCGCAGGGGTGACAATTACCTCGAAGTCTACACAAAAGAAGTTTAAGGCAGGACCGGGTGGAGAAATTGAAATCGGCAATATCACCAGTGATTCTTTGCATTTTCATCACATGGGGTATACAGATAGGGTGCTTTTTGTGAAGGGGTTTGATACGAATATAGCAGTTGGTCTGACAGCTAAGTCAATAGAAATTGAAGAGGTCCAGGTCCAGACAGGCTATCAATCGCTTAGAGCTGACCAGCTGTCCGGATCGGCTCAGGTGCTCAATGAGTCGCAGCTCAATCAAAATGTAGGTAGCAATATCTTGGACAGACTCAACCACGTCGCCAATGCGGTATTCTTTGATAACCAGTTACAGGCCTCGGACAATCAAAAGTTGAATTTCTCGATACGTGGTCTCAGTACAATCAATGGCGTTAGGGATCCCTTGATTGTGTTGGATGGCTTTATCTATGAGGGCGCCATACAGAATATAGATCCTAATAATATTGAAAGCATTACGATTCTTAAAGATGCCGCCGCAAGTGCCATCTGGGGAGCACGTGCAGGTAATGGTGTACTGGTCATTAAAAGTAAAAATGCTAAGGCCACAGACGGCCGTACAAATGTGACCCTGAACAAGTCCATTCAATTCGCACAAAAACCTGATCTGTACGATGTATATCAAATGCCTGCAGAGGAGTTTATAGAAATAGAAAAAATGCTCTTTAAAAATGGGTATTATGATCGTAATATACGCCGTAGCCCGTTTAGTGCACTCACACCTGTGGTTAGCCTGCTCCAACAGCATAAGACTGGTAAAATAGACGGTGGACTGCTTGATCAACGTTTGACAGCTCTTAAAAATATAGATAGCAGAAGTGATTATATGGACTATTTCATGGAGTACCCACTACTAGATCAGTATGCACTTTCATTATCAAATGGGACAGAAAAAAACAAATTTCACCTGGCGGTAGGTTATACCTTTGATAAAAATCAATACGGTGCGAAAAATAAAAAAATAAATATTGATTTTAATGACCGGATGATGCTCCTGCCCAAGCTCCATCTGGATATTGGTTTTAAGTACACCAATGCTAAAAGCCATGCTGGTAAACCTGCATTCGAAACATTCAGGTACCGCAATATACGTGCGCCGTATATGGATCTGGTAGACGCCGATGGAAATGGTCTAGTACTTGAAACCACATATGATAAAATATATACAGACAATTACTTGCCCGGTAAACTTCTGTCATGGGACTATGTCCCCTTTGAAGATTACAGATATGTTGACAATAGGTCTATACGCAATGAATATCTAGGGCAGGCACAGTTGTCTTATAAAATATTGCCATTTATCGATTTGGTCCTGGCTTATCAGATCCAGAATCAGATGGCATCCGACAATGTAAGGAATGGATTGGATAGTTACTACACAAGGGTCATGATCAACTCCTATGCGAGCTATAACGAAGCTACAGACCGTATGGAGTATCCCGTTCCCATGGGGGATATTGTATTAAAAAACAATGTAAATATCAGGTCCTACAATTGGCGGGGACAGATCAATGTCAATAAGGTTTGGGACAAGTTCGAGCTATCCGGTATAGTGGGAGCTGAAGTAAGGGAAAGTAAAACTGATGGGGAATCGAGCACACTTTACGGATATACCTCTGACCCTCTTAACAATGCCGCAATAGACTTCGTATCTGATTTTCCTATAGGGATTAGCTATAGTACCAGCATAATTCCTGGCAGACCCGTACTGAATAGCAGTATAAATAGATTTGTGTCTACTTATTCCAATTGGAATGTGGAATATAATAAAAGACTAGGGGCTACCGCAAGTGTAAGGCGTGATGCTGCGAATATATTCGGGGTGGCAGCAAATGATAAATGGTCTCCTTTTTGGTCAGTGGGAGCCTACCTGCATGTGCCAGATCAGTGGATCAAGGAGGCAAAAGCAGATCGGCTAAAGGTAAGGGCATCCTATGGTGTGAGTGGCAATGTAGATCTTCGAAAGACGGCATTGCCTGTGGCTGAATCGACGACATTCAACTATTCGCCTTACTCTGGATTGATCATCGCTCAGCTAAACGATCCTTATCTGCGTTGGGAAAAGATCAAAACGTTCAATGTTGGCTTAGATCTATCTTTTTTGGATGGCCGCATCCGTGGATCAATTGATCATTATCAAAAGCGTGGTACAGACTTGTACGGTTTGACAGGCTACGATTATACAACATGGGGCTATCAGTCTTTTATCACTAAAAATGTCGCCAGCATGGATGGCCGGGGAACTGATCTTGTGATTGAGACTGATAATATCCGGGGGAAATTTTCATGGTCAACGATCTACAATTTAGCCTGGAACAAAAGCAAAACTAGAACATATTATGCCGCCAATGGAATGAATGTGAGCAGCTTTTTGGACATAGGATCGTCGATTACCCCTGTTCCGGATTATCCATTATATGGCATTGCGGGGTATAGGTCTGCAGGGCTGGATGCAAAGGGAAATCCTCAGGGTTTTCTAAATGGTGTTCCCAGTACTGATTATACCGCTATTAGAAGACAGCCTCTCAATCTAGGAGAAAACGGAAATATTATTTTTAAAGGATCGTCCAAACCGCAGGTATTTGGATCCATAATAAATAAGTTTTCTTTCAAAAATTGGGCGTTGGCGGTGTACGCTTCTTTTTATGGTGATTATTATTTCATGAAAAATACGACCAGCTACACCCAGCTGTTTTCTAATGGGAAGGCCTATGCGGATTTTGAAAAGCGATGGCAAAAACAAGGGGATGAATCACACACTGTAGTACCAGCGCTGATCTATCCAGCTGATCAATTGCGGGATAGTTTTTATCGGTTATCTGAATCCAATATACTTCGGGCTGATCATATTCGCCTAGAATATGTTCGTTTGTCATATGCAAGCGCTATTAAAAATAGAGCAAAATTGGAATGCTTTGCTAATGTTTCCAATCTGGGATTGTTGTGGGTATCCAATAAAGAAAAAATAGACCCATTGTATCAGGACAAAGTTAAGCCGCCCCTAACATTTACGTTTGGTACATCTGTAAAATTTTAATTTTTTATCATGTTAAGATCAAGACTAATCTATATCCTGCTTTTTTCTATTTTAATGTCCTGTAAAGATTATCTGGACATTAAGTCGAATAGTGGATTGGCAACGCCAGACAATTTCGAGGCGATGCAACGAATATTGGACAATATGGAAGTGATGAACATCAGTACAAATCCACTTGGGGAAGCGTCATCAGATAATTATTTTTTAACCCTTCAATCTTATAATTCCTTAGGGATGCGATCTCAAGAGGCATATACTTGGCGTATCATCGATAATAATTTCCCCAACGATTGGGCAACGAGTTACCTCACCGTATATCATAGTAATATTGTGCTTGATAATTTAAAGAGTATTCAAATTAATGATGCAAATAAAGGAACATGGAGCCAGTTAGCGGGTGCCGCATATTTTTATAGATCTTATGCTTATCTGTCGCTGTTATGGACTTATGCAAAGGGATATGAGGAGAGTGAAAAGGATATTTATCCCGGTATCGTGCTTCGAGTGGATGCAGATCCATATAAACCGTCTGAACGTTCCTCGATAGCAGCGTGTTATAATACCGTTATCCACGATCTGGAACGATCGATACCCCTTCTGCCGCGGCAATCGGAGCATGTCTTGCGACCATCTAAGGCGGCCGCTTATGGACTATTGGCCCGAACATATCTGTCCATGGGACACTATATTAAATCTGAAATTTATGCAGATTCAGCATGGATGATCTCAGCTAAACTGATAGATTATAATATGCTGGATGCTAATACACAATTCCCCTTTGAACGGTATAATATAGAAACTACTTTTTTTAGTCAGATGAGTACGACCCTGCCAGCAATGAATTATTATAATGCCTTAGTAGATACCACTCTATACAAATCGTACAATAAGGATGATCTGCGTCTGAAATTATTTTTTGCTCAAGGATCAGATGGTTACTATCAGTTTAAAGGTAGCTATGCTGGTGCCTCGGATTTCTTTACTGGAATCACATCCGCTGAGATCTTACTGATGCGGGCCGAATCTTATATTCGTAACGGTCGGATAGAAAGGGGGCTTTCAGATTTAAACCATCTGATGCGCCATCGTTACGCGACAGGGAAATATAAGGAGCTGGGGGGACTCAGTCAAGAAGATGCGTTGGAAAGAGTCTTATGTGAACGGCGCAAAGAGTTGCTGTTTCGTGGACTGCGCTGGATGGATGTGAAACGGTTAAATTTGGAAGGGCGAAATATTGTTTTAAAAAGACAGATACCGGAGGGAGTATTAGAATTGGTTCCAAATAGCAACCGTTATGCATTGCCAATCCCGACTGATGTTGTTGACAGGACCGGAATACCACAAAATCCACAATAATGGGATTTTGATAAGACCATATTGATAAAAATATCCCCAAAGTATAAAATCAAAATTGAGATATACTTTGGGGATTGGATTAGCAGATATTAATTGTTTTGAGAGCTATTATTTTAATCTTGATTGTGTGGTGTAATATTATTAGAGCTTGATCCCCCAGCTTTGGTTGGTACATAGGTCGGATTTGATATAGTACCAGTATTTGAAGCCCCTAAAATAATTTTTGTCGGATTTAGTGTTCTACTTCCCGATGCACCTTGTAGATCTGCTGGACTGACTTCCATCGAACAAGCCTTTTTGCTGCCCGGACAAGTCGAGCCAGGATTGTCTTCGGCCCAATTACCCGGATCACTTACCTGACTTGCTTGGGTAGCGTCACCATCGAAGAAAAGAGTGACGTCTGATTGCTTATTTGCAATTTTATTGAATGACATTAATGTTGTACTTCCAGCTGCAATCACCAAAGCTATGATGGCCATTGCATAACTATTTAAATTTTTCATCTTTTTAATTTTTAATTTTTTTTACTTCAATTTTCATGTCTTTTTCATCCCCACGGTGTGTCGGTTTTATGTACGTAGCCATCGACAGCAGCGCGGGAATACCATAAGTGTCTTTTGGCAGACGCGCCCTTCACCCAGATTAGCCTTTAATCCAAGTTCCGCTGTTGATGTGGTACACTATTCTTTCTGTAGCCTATGGCTGGTTTTCAATTCTGAGGCAGTTGGTGAACCTGAATTCACCTGTAAACTTGTAATATCATCACTGGCATTATTTTCTATGATTCGATTGATCGGAGAATGATGTTTTAAAAAGGAGAGCTCAAGCCATAAGCCTAAGAGGCTGACGACTAGAAAGCCCATATTGAGCCAGAGGTGGGCCGTCCAGCCCAATTGCTGGAATACCAATCCGCAGCCGCAAGGGAATTTTCCCCATACTTTCATGACCGCTAGACCTACGTAAGCCACAAAAGCGAGCATCATCAAAGACGACAAGCTGAATGCCCATATCCTTGTCTTTGGCATTATAAAAAGTAGGCCAACGGCAAGCTCGAGAGGAGGCAAGGTATAGGCTAAGTACATACCCAACTGGTCGCTAAAAGGCTGCTGGATCATTGCGGATCTGAACAGCTCAAAGTTGATAAGCTTGTCCAGACTGATCGGGATCCAAAGAGCCATCAGTGTGATGAGGATGATCTGGTATATAATCTTTTTTGCTTTCATTGTCATACTGTGTAAGTCTGAAAGCAAAGGAAGGACAATGTCTCTCAATCCTATGTAGAAGCATTTAGTCAGTTGAGGAGCCTTTAAAGTACCTTAAACAACTGTGAATTTTAAAAAAGGGGAGATGGGGATACATTTTTAGGACAAATGCTGGTGGGGATATCGGACTGAAAGGGAGGCTTAGAACTCAGTTTGAGCAAAGGGTATCTGGATCTGGTGACCAAGTTCGCTAGGGGGATAAAGTAGAATCCCCCTAGTTTTTTTAGAAAACCGTTTTAATCTATTTTAAAGAGGTATTTAAATCTCAATTATTTTCGCAGCTCGACTTCTTCAATATCTTTTTTTATGAAATGGAGCATTTCCTTGAGCTTATCTTCAACGAGATATAGACTGAATATATGCTCAAATTTATTGAATTTGGACAGCTGATTGGCGCTGATGCGGTTGCCTCGATTGGTGACAATATGCTGGGCTACTCCTACGGCAGCGTCACTTTTATGCTTATTCTTAAAAAGGCCGACTTTGCTGGAATAATGGAACAGGCAGGTGATTCCTTCTCCTGTGAGCGTCATATGGATTCCGCTGGAAGGGCTAGGGATCTGATCCAGCGTATCTTGGGCTTCCGCCTCTAGGTTCGTGATTTTTTCCAGATAATCCAGTTCAGCGCAAATATATTCATTCATCATCATTTTGAGATGGGGCTGCTCGATATCGTAGTGGCTATTAGGAAAAGGGTGGTAATGGGTGATTTCCTTTTCCAGGAGCAAGAGGCGGGACAGCAGGTCAGCCCGGGATAGCGTGTTCAACTGTCTTTCAATATTTTCTTTCCATCGGTTGCGGAGACCGAGGTAGTTGAAATTGTACCGGATCAGAAATTCCATAAACCGCTTAGGATAGGACTTGTCACGGGTATCGTAGGCGATGCTTTGCAATGCCATGAGAAAGCTGTCTAGCCATTCACAATGATAAAAGAGCAGCCTGGGCGACTTGTGCCCGTCAAACAGACTGTCCATACCATATTGGATTTCTAAGAGATATTCTTCGTCTAATTGTTTAGCGCGTAAGCGGGCGAATAATTTAGCAAGTTTTGTGAGGCTGGACTCCTTGAGAAGCTGTTGGTCGTATATGGGGAGCTCATCCAAGGGATTCATATGCTCTTTAAAATGCTGTATGCTCTGCCAGATACTTTCGTGCAGCTTGACAATGGTACTATCCGACTGGTAGGCTTTATAAGTATATAATCTATCAAAAAGCAGCCTGAATTTGGTATAGTAGCGTCTAAAAGATTCCTTGGCCATGCCTGATTTGGAGTGACTGATATAAAGTTGTTCTGAATCGCGGATCAGGGCATCGCAGGCCACTATAATAGACTTGTCGCTCGGGATAGCGCTGCCTTGAAAACTACCTTGCAGTATGCCGTACGCATTGATTGCGTCTTCCAATTGGTTTAACGATCTGATCATGATTACCTATTTTGTTGTACACTGCAGTTCATCTCCAGCTGTAAAACAGCACGGCCCCGATCGTTTAAAATATAAAATTGATCAAACTCCTTCTCATCCGTGAGCGAGTGAAAATCAATGGTGTCGATACGGTAGAAGGCCGAGACCCAACCGATCTTTAAAGCGAGTTCCAACCGCTCTTGCCAAAGCAAGATATTAAAAAAAGCAGCATCATGGGCTAAGCCATCCCTTGACCGCTTGGTCTGCGCACTCAGACATACTAAGAGCAGTTCCAGCAATGCGTAATCATCAAGCTGATCGAGCCAGGGCTGTCTACTCTTGTCGTGAAGCTGTTGCCGCAGGATCGGAAGATCGTAGAGCTGAAGAGTCTCTAGGACAGGATATGAGGCAAAAGGCTGTAACGACTTATTGATTAAATATCGTAAATTGATAATCATGGTGCTGATCTGGTGGTAAGGTATTTTTTTATAGTTCTGTTCGTGATAATGTGCAATTGTTAATTTGGCCAGGAAAACTTCGGGTTCATCATTCGCCTTAGTGTTGTTGCAGAGGTAACAGCTGAATACGATCAGTCTCGAATCAGGATGTTTGGAAATAGGGCGTACATGGTCTCGTGTGATCTGGCAATTTGGATCTTTCCGCGAAGTATCCAAGGCTCTGTCGCAATAGTAGCAGGTCAGGGTTGTATTAACTTGCGTTACTGCTACATTGGACTGTTCTTTCGGAATATCCTGATATTTTAATTGTGGCTTTTCGGAGTCTGTTTTCTTGACGATCGTAAGATTTCGTTGATTGAGATTCGGCTCCAGATGATTCAGGATATAGGATACGTTTTTGGCCACAGTCTGAATCCGTGATACATCAATATATTTAAACTCCTGCTGCTTCTCAAAGCTCTCTTGCAGTATTTCCATGAATTCTTCAGGCTCAAGGCGAGACTTTGCTCTTTGACAGGTGTGGCACACTATGACCCGGATCTTATTTCCGCACAGTTTGGTCGATGGGCGGAAGAGGTCGTTGCATCGTTGGAGGTTAGTCCAGCTATTATAGCCACTAAGATGGCGTTCGCAATAAAAACATTGGTCCACCGGGGAGCTGTAGAACGATGGTCCATGTGTTATTCTTAATCTTCTCATAATTATATTATTTATTGTTAAATAGTCATATGGCTTGCGCTAACTGCCTTATTATTTTTGATTATCGTAAAAACTACCCCTACTATAAAATTAACAAGGTATTACTTAGAAGGCAAGGTAAACTGTTTGTAAGCGGATGAACGGTAGCAGAAATGGGGCGTAAATATAGCTTATTGGCCTTTTAGGGGGTGTTTTGCGCTGACGGACGAAAACGAAATTATGGGATGAACGGTTATCGGTATTGGGTAGAGGGATTAAAAAAAAGCAGGATTCCGTAAATTTTTACGGAATCCTGCAGCACTCTTTTGAAGATCTGTCAATTTTTTATTTAAGAAATTAGTTAATTTTACCTGCCTTAACCATTTTGACAACTTCATGCAAACAAAGAAACTAATTGAGAGATTCCATTCGGAAATTCAAGTTAACTACTTTTCGATCAGACTTCAATTATTTTTGGCTATTCTGATCGGTAACTTCTTTTGCTCGTCCAGCAAATTTCTGGTCTTTGATGAGCGCTATTCAGAACCAAGATTTTATCTCTATTGGTTTCTTTCCTCACTTATTACTTTGTGCGTGTTATATGCAGAGCATGTATTTAATAGATTCATGGACAAGAAGCTATCCTGGCTGACAGATTTTAAGCAACGTCTGATCGGGCAGATTATCTACGGCTTACTGTTGCCTGCCCTGCTCACAACGATCTTTGTGCTGTTGGTATTTTTACCGTTAACCTCAAAGGGAATGGATGCTATAGGTCGATATATTCGCAACGAATTCAGGTTTGTATTTTTGTTTATATTCATATTGAACCTGCTATTCTTGCTGGTATACGTCATCCGGTTTGCCAAGTTCGTGAAAGATCAATATGTAGAGGCAGAAATAGAGAAGACTGAACTCAAGGAGTTGCTCATTGAATATGAAGAGCTGCAGCTGAAATTGGAAGACGAGCGGATGGAAGATGTTTCCGATACGGTCATGCTTGCACCTTGTCTTAGGGTAAAATATGGCTATGAAGATAACTATGTCCCACTTAACGGCATTGCATTTATCAAAAGCTCAGCCGACGACAAAAAGCTCCTGACCTTAACGAGTAACAAGGAGTATACACACAACTATAGCCTCGACACGTTGATGAAAGTACTCGACCATAATCAATACTACTTGATGTACAGGCGTTATATCGTCAATCGGAGTATCATTAAAGGATATCATGCTTTAGAGAATGGTGTGTTGACGATCGAACTGAAACCGAATTTTGAGCAACAAGAGGAGATATTTGTCAGTCGTCAGGATGCCGTTGACTTTAGGCGCTGGTTTGAAATGAAATAAGGTGCTTCAAACGCCTTTTATTTACAATTCTTGTAAAAAAGTGGCCCATATCGTCGATATAGGCGGCTTTTTTGTTATGTTTTTTATCCGAAAAAACAACCATAACCATCATGGCTGATCTCAGTTATTAGCTCCTGCAGGTTGTCGCTTGAAGGTATTGGCTCGTAAGCCTCCCATTTACCGGAAGCTCGTCGCCAATAAAGCTTCCATTGTTTGCTTGATTTGATATACTTTATTTTCGCAAATTCGATATGTAGTATGTTGGCTGGATTATTCCATTGCGGGCGTATCTCAAACAATAGGGCAGTCTGCCCGTTCCAGCTGTAGCCAAAATCCAGTTTCTTTCGCACCTCATCATCCTTTGGTCTTCTGGATTCGATAAAGCTTCTGATCCTTACTTCTGCCATCGAGATAATGTCGTTATTTTCTCTCATTTTTTATTTAATCGTCTAATGCACTTTGAACCTGAAAGATAATCTTGCCACCTTGGGCAGATAAAAATACGCAAATATTTTCTGGTCTGTAGACTTAGCGCGGTCTTCATAAATCATAACCAGAGAATTTGTAATTTGTCAATTTTAATGTAAGTTTGATTTCAGGTCCTGACTAACGAATGTATTGCTACACAGATTTATCGGATAAAGAATTGATAGCACTTGTTTTAAAAAAAGATGAACAAGCGTTTGGCCTCCTATATGAACGATATTTCCCACTTTTATTTATCTATGCGAGTAAAATTATCTCCGATGAAGAGGTGGTCAAGGATATACTTCAGGATGTATTTGTTTCCCTTTGGTCGAAAACGGGGCTAGAAATAAATACGAGTTTCTCTTCTTACATCTATGCCGCCGTGCGTTTCCAGTTATTCGACTACATCGACAAGCAAAAAGTCAGGCAGGGCTATGCAGATTCGCTACAGCATTTTTTAGATCAGGGCGTATACTCGACCGACAACTTCCTCCTCGAAAAAGAACTGCAACAACAGATCGAAAAAGAAATCATGAATCTGCCGCCCAAGATGCGCGAGATTTTTATCCTGAGCCGTCAGGAAGAAAAAAGCTATGAAGAAATTGCAAGACAGAGCAATGTTTCCCTAAACACGGTACGTAAACAGGTCAGTAACGCCTTGAAAATCATGCGTTCTAAATTTACATCGCTTTTTTTTACTTTTTTTTAATTTCCATCTACTACTTTTTTCCACTTGAACCTACATATAGCAAAGAAACGTATTAAACCTTTGTTATCATGGAGACCAAAAACGCAAAAGAAATTCTTGAACGTTACCGCCAAGGCACCTGTTCCGAAGAGGAGAAATCTTGGGTAGAAACCTGGCATCTTCAACAACTCAAAGAAAGCCGATTTACAGCAGATCCGGAGGATATAACGCGTATTCAGGAAGAGGTAAAAACCAAAATAGACGCCGATATCCACTATACTATCAAGCGGATAAGAAGGAAGAATCAGATCCTCAAAATAAGTGCAGTGGCAGCATCCTTGGTCTTATTACTGGGGGGCAGTTACTTCTTTAGTAGACAATCCGATAGGCCAGCTATAAACCAGGGTGTTTTGCAACAGGCTGATATCCAGCCAGGGGGCAACAAAGCTGTTTTACTGAGCAGTGACGGAAGTACCATCCAGTTAAGCGAGCATAGTAATACCATCCTCGTGGGCGCAAACATCAGTTATGCTGATGGTCCGGACTTGCGGCCGAATTTAGGTACCACCTCGATATCCGAAGCCCCTATATTTCATACACTCCAAACCCCCAGGACCGGAGCATACAATATCGTCCTTGCAGACGGAACCAAGGTATGGCTTAATGCCTATTCCTCCTTAAAATTTCCATCCAGATTTGACAGCAAAGAACGTGTGGTAGAATTACTTGGTGAAGCTTACTTTGAAGTGGCTCCCAATAAAAAACAACCTTTTAAAGTACGCAGCCGGGAGCAAATCATAGAGGTACTGGGTACACATTTCAACATATCCGCTTACGAATCCGAATCCACCGTAACCACCCTATTAGAAGGCGCTGTCAAAGTCAATAGGATTGCCAATAACAGTTCGGTCTTACTCAAACCCGGTCAACAAAGTACAATTAAGGAGGATACAAAACAGATACAGCTAGCCCATATCAATACCGAGCATGCTGTAGCCTGGAAGAACGGCTACTTTAATTTCGATAACGAAACCTTGGCCAGCATCCTGAGTAAGATAGAGCGCTGGTACGATGTCGAATTCACGTATGAAAAGACGCCTTCTCAAAAGACCTATATCGGGGCTGTATCCCGATCCCGCAACCTATCTGCTGTGCTACGTGCGCTGGAGGCGGCGGCTGATGTTAAATTTAAACGTACGGGACGAAAGATTGCCGTCATATCCTAACCAGATAAAATAAATACTAACCTTTATTAAAGCAGAAATCATGAAACAGCCACCCTAACAAAAACTAAAATTGGGTCGTAAAAAAACCGAATGTGCAGCGAACACATCCGGTAGATTTTTGGGCCCCAATCATTAATTCCAACAAACTAACAATAGCATCTAACCCAAATTACTCAAATGTATGAATTTTTACCTTGAAAAATGGAGGGAGACGCCTGTCTATATCCTCCGCAAAACGCTCATCGTGATGAAACTAATCATTGTGCTTCTGACATTCGGCCTTTGCCAGGTATATGCCAGTGGCTTTGCTCAAAAAATAACGCTAAGCGAAAAAAATGCTTCTTTAGAGCTTATTATCAATAAAATTCGTAAACAAAGCGGTTACGATTTTATTGGCGATGCACAACTAATCAAAAAAGTCAATGGGCTCAACCTAACCGTAAAAGATGCTCCGCTAGTTGACGTCCTAAACCAGATCTTTAAAAATACCAATATCACTTATCGTATAGATACGGATATTATAGCATTAAAACCAAAGACGGAGGCTGCTGCCGCTATGCAGCAGTTGGTCATCCGGGGGCGAGTCGTTAATGAACATTTGGAAAACCTATCGGGTGCTTCCATACGCGTGATTCAGAGCGATATGACGACCACAACAGGCAAAGACGGCACGTTCAGTCTACGGGTATCCGATCGGGATGCGATGATTTTGGTATCCTACGTGGGTTATGAGCCCCTCACCCTCAAAGTCAAAGAATCCATGGGGCTGATCCAGCTGACCCCGAGTTTATCGACGCTGGAAGGTGTCGATGTCACGGTCAGTACAGGTTATCAGACGATTTCGAAAGAACGGGCGACAGGATCATTCAGCCAGGTCGGACAATCGGTATTGGGCAAACGTCCTACATCCAACCTTTCCAGTGCCTTACAGGGTACTGTAGCCGGTATGCAGGCCAAGGAAAATGAAGACGGTAGTGTAAACTTTCTGATCCGGGGCAATAGCACCCTGTATGCCGATAGTAAACCGCTGATCGTGGTCGATGGCTTCCCGATATCCAGTAGCAACTTTTCGGATATCAACCCCAATGATGTCGAATCCGTCACCGTACTTAAAGATGCCGCTGCAGCATCCATCTGGGGTGCGCGTGCCGCCAATGGTGTGATTGTTATTGTCACCAAAAAAGCAAAAACCGACAACAGACTCACGATCCAGGGGAGTGCATTTTCCAGAATATCGCGAAGACCGGATCTCAACTACATCCTTACCCAGGCCAATTCGGCCGATCAGGTTGCCTACGAACGTAAGGCTTATGAAAACAACTGGACTTTTTACCCCTATGCGAATTCGTTTGGAGATATTACCAACTCGTTGACGCTAGCGCAAGAAGCGCTCTATGCCAATCAATATGGCACTATGTCTACAGCCGACATGAATGCCGAGCTAGACAGATTGAGCAAAATTGATAATCGGGGCCAGCTCCGGGACTTGCTGACACAAAGAGCCGTACTCAACCAATACAATGTCAATTTGCAGGCCGGCAACGAGCGTATACGCAACTACACTTCCGTTCTTTATGAAAACAGTAAAGGTTCTTTTCAGAAAAACGGTTATGACCGTTTCAACCTGAATTTCAACAACGATTTCAACATTACTTCGTTCTTAAAGTTCAACCTGGGCGCCAACCTGCAGTACAAAAAACAACAATACGGCGGTGCGACCATTGCAGAAATAGAGCAACTATCGCCTTATGAGCTGCTATTGAACCAAGATGGTAGTTACGGCGTCAACCTAAAAGACTATAACCGCGAGCAGCTGGGCCTGATCCCTACCGGAAAATTTACCTATTCGGATTGGTCATACAACCTGCTACGTGAAGTACGTGGTCGCGATTTTACCGACGAGCGCATCAATGCCCGTGTACAGACCGGACTTAATCTAAAGATTATTCCGGGGCTTACTTTCGATACCAAGTTTCAATATGAGCGCAACAAGATCGATCGCGAGCGTATCTATGATGAGAGTACCTTCTACGTACGCAGTCTGATCAATAGCAAGACACAATACGACGATGGCACCAAGACCGTAGGTAAGGCGTATATCCCTAAAGGCGGCATCCTGAGACGTGGCATGATCCAATACGAAGATGGCTTCAATGCGGAGGAACTAGGGCAGGAGGACATCCAGAGTTTTGTCTTTAGAAATCAATTGAATTTTGACAGGGTTTTCGGTGCTGATCATCATATCTCGGCTATCGGCGGGATGGAAGTGTCCCAGTACCTGACCAAGGGTACGATCAACCCTGCGGTATACGGCTACTATGGTGATAAGCTTCAGGCAACGACACCGCCTTACGGTTATGGCAGCTCGGTTGACCAGTTTACCGATTTTGAAGGTTCTCCAACCACCATTCCGGGGGGCAATACAACCTTCAGATGGCAGAAAAACAAGTTCATCTCCCTTTATGGAAATGCGGCCTATACCTATCTCAGCCGTTACACCCTGTCGGGCAGCATACGGAGCGATGCATCCAATTTCATTACCGACGACCCCAAGCTGCGCTGGTCACCGCTGTGGTCTGTAGGTGCCAAGTGGAATCTCGCCAAAGAAAACTTTATGGCTGCGCAGGACTATGTAGACCGCCTGGAGATGCGCCTGACCTATGGTAAAAACGGCAATATGGAAAATTCGACTTCGACAGCGACCTTGCTCAATGTAGGTGGGAGCTTAAATCCCTCCACAGGAACCATTACAGCCACCATTGCTGACAATGGAAACCCAAGACTGCGCTGGGAAAAAACTGCTTCGACCAACTTCGGAATCGACTTCTCCTTTTTCAAGAGCAAGTTTTTTGGTTCAGTAGATCTATACCACAAAAAAGGTTCGGGTATTATTGGACAGATTGCCCTGCCGGCAGCAACTGGAACCAGATCGCAGAAATTTAACAATGCCGAGATCACCAACAAAGGATTTGAGCTCGCGTTGGGTACCAACTTAGCTGTATCCAAAAATATTCAGTACAGCACGAATTTCAACTACGCGTACAATGCCAACAATATTGATGCGCTGTACAATCCGTCGCTCTACACCTATCAGTTGATCACTGGGGCTTTCGTCGAAGGCCGCCCCGTGGGTTCGGTTTACGCATTCGATTATATTGGCATGATCGACGGTGTACCGCATGTCGCCGGACCAAATAACAGTCCGCAGACATTTAATGATGTCTCTATTTACAATAGAGGTTTAGGACTTCCTTTTCTCCACTATATGGGTACCGACGTACCGCCACATACGTTGGGCTGGACCAATACGGTACAAGTAGGCAACTTCAACATCATGTTTATCCTATTGGGCAAGATGGGTGGAGTATACCGCAATCCAACCTTCAACTACGCTGCACTTGTAGGGTCTGACAAGACTTTTGTCAACAAGTATGTCAATGATGTGCTCGCCGGAAATCCGAATATTCCAGGATTTGCGCTGCCTGATGAGACCAATCTATACCTCTGGGACCGCTACAGCGAGGCTTTAAGCAGCCAGGTCGAAAAATCATCTTATATCGAGTTTAAAGAGCTTAGCTTAGGATACAAACTGTCCAACCGCTGGACAGAAGCCATCCGCTTGAACAATGTCAACCTATTCGTCCAGGCACGTGACCTTGGCTTGATCTGGCGTGCCAATTCCAAAGGTTACAATCCGGATTGGTTACCGGGCACAATGCGCCCTGCACAGAGTTATACATTCGGTATCAATTTTCAATTTTAATAACAGACAGACATGAGAGTGTTCACATATATAGGACTTGCCGCTGCGCTACTAATGACCGCAAGCTGCAAAAAATACTTATCCGAAGAACCCAAAAAACAGGCCAGTATCAAAACCGTAGATCAGTTAGAGGCCTTGGTAGAGAATGCGACTGCATTTTCCAGAGAGGAGAATTACGCTGCCACCTACGCTACCGATGATACCGAGATCAGCAAGGAGCTGTACAAAAACAATGTGACGGCTTTCACCGTCAATAATCTCCAACGCTATGTATCCTCTCCGGAGGGTATTGAAAACCTTGCTACAGACGAGCTGTGGAGCGGAGAATATAAAAAGATCTTCACCGCAAATGTCATTTTAAAAAACATAGACTTGGTAAGCGGTGATGAGGCCAGCCGCAGACGGGTAAAAGCAGATGCCCATTTTATCCGGGCGATGTCTTACTGGATCCTTGTCAACAACTACTGTGCGCCATACGCTCCGGCCAATATGAATAGCTTAGGACTGCCTTTAAAGCGTACCGTGGATTACGAGGAATCCTTAAAACGTGCCAGCTTGAAAGAAACCTACGATTTTATCCTGGCCGATATCGAAGAGGCAAAAAAAGTAAGCGAGGCCGATGTCGATCCTAGAAAGACCTGGCGTGTGAGCCAAAAAGCCATTTCCGCTTTCATGAGCCGCTATTATCTATTCACTGGCGACTATGATAAGAGTTTGGCCGAATCAAACAAGGCACTGGAGTCCGGCACCGTAAAATTAGTAGACTATAATACCTTACTACCAGGCCGAAGCGTATCCTACAGCAATCCGGCTGCAACGCTCAAGTACAGTGAGTTAAACGACTGGAATGCCGCAAAATACCTCTATTGGGGCGAGCTCTATTACAGCCGCTATCAATACACAGGTGCGCAATGGTATAGTCCGAGCAGCGCATTGGTAGCCCTATACGATCAGGCCAACGACCTCCGTTACAAGCACCTGATGATCCCTAATGGCGGCCGACGTTTCAGTGTCGTGACACCAGCAGCGTATCGGTACACCATGTTTACCGATGGTAGTACCTTGGTTTCAGGTCCTACCCGAGCGGAGATGCTGCTCAACAAAGCCGAGGTGCTGGCCCGTAAAGGCGATGTTCCGAACGCCTTATCAGCCGTCAATACCCTACGTCAAAAACGCATGTCTACTTATAGTGCGCTTACGGCTTCTAACAAAGACGAAGCCATCAAACAGGTGCTCGCCGAGCGACGTCGTGAGCTTCCGTTTGTGATGCGCTGGTACGATATACGCCGATTTAGTGTCAACGACTATGCTGCGGATGATATCACTGTAAAAAGAGATTTCTACCAGGTCAGTATAACAGGTGTTGATCTCAATACACCCAAAACCTACACCCTGGAAAGCAAGCATCTGCTCGTACCTATCAATGGTGTAGAGATCGATGCCAGCAAGGGACAGATACAACAGAATCCATACTAGAAAAAATTATTTAGCGAATCAATACAATCATGAAATTCAGAAAATTACTTGTCTTAACAGGTCTACTGGTAGCCAGCAACCTGCATAGCTTTGGGCAGAGCAAAACATTTACGGTGACCTCCCAGATCGCTGACTTTAAGGACAGCACCTACAACATGACCATCTGGAATGGTGTGACCGATGCCTATTACAAAAAAGGCAGCACTAAAAACGGGCAGATATTTTATCAGGACACGACCTCTATACCCTTAATCGTACGGCTCACCCTGCCGACCGAATCGCTTTTTAAGCGTGTCGACCGGGGTTATATCCCTGTCAAAAGCCAATCCATCTGGTTTGTCGCTATGCCGGGTGGCAAGGTATTACTCAAAGGAAAGCTATCCGACTTTGCCGAGGTATATCCTAGCGGAGATAAAGAGAATAATACGATTAGTGCATTAAATAAGGGATACCACCCGCTGTTGAATAAATCGGCTAATATCGAGCTGAAACTGGCAAAAGACACTTCAGATGCGGCGCTAAACAAACGTCTTGCAGCTGAGCAAGAACAGATCGATGCCCAAGCCGCTAAATACATGAACGACTTTCTAAAGAAGAACGTTTCGTCTGTAGCCGGCCTCTATTACCTTGAAGATATGCTGGTCCGGGAGATTGTCACGATCGAGACAGTGGAGGCACTGTTACCTACCGTAGATAAGGCATATCGAAGCTCGCCTTTTTATAGCTCCTTAAAGAATCGGGTAGAGGGCAGCAAATACGATGTAGGCAAATCCATCTTCCAGATAAACAGCAGCAATACCTATGATGGTAAGGCATTCGACTCAAACAGCTGGAAAGGTAAATTTTATCTCATCGATTTTTGGGGCTCATGGTGTGGTCCCTGTATGGCCGATGTGCCTGATCTGAAAAAACTGAGAGACAGCTATCCCGATCAGCTACGTGTACTGGGCATCGCGTCCGATAAAAATGAGAGCTGGCGCAAAGCCATCGAGCAGCACGAGCTCAACTGGGTGCAAATATTGAACGACAAAGGTAGCAACAATTTTGTCCTGCGTCTGAATATCACCGGATTTCCGACAAAGATCCTCGTGGATCCCAATGGCAAGATCGTCTACCGAAGTACGGGCGGCGGCGAAACCTCTTTTGATAAGATGAGCGAAATCATCAAAAACTGGAAATAAATCCAATAACACAAACGCCTGAGTCTAGAAACCTCAGGCGTTTACGTGTTACATTTTGGTTGTCGGGGATTTTAATTAATTATGCTTTGGCTGGATTTTATAAACGTATATTGGTATACGCTGATCTTTGACAGTCGGTAAGGTCAGTGTTAGGGCTTCTTTGCCCTGTGTCCATGTGACCTTCGATGTGTTGCCAAGCAGACTGATCGAACGGATCGCAAGTTTGTTTTTGGCAAGCTCCGGAATGTCAACCCTCGCTGTTGCTGGGTTTCGGACAAAGAGGTAGACAACATTGCCTTTCTGGGTAAAGCGGTAGTCGGCGACAATCTCCTTGGATGTCGCATCATTGACGGCATCTTTCATACCTGCTTTTTCCTTTTCGGATTCTTCCTGTTCTGTTTGCGCTGCAGCATCTTCTTTATTCCCGGCCCAGACACTGCTACCATATAGTGCTTCGCCGTTGATCTTCATCCAGGCACCTATAGCGTGCAGGTTTTCCTGGCTCTCTACTGGCCAGCTACCGTCACCTTTGGGGCCGACATTGAGCAGGAGGTTACCGCCCTTGCTGACTACTTCAATGAGATTGCGCACCAGCAGTTCGGGGCTTTTCCATTTGTGATCGTGCCGGTTGTAGCCCCAATTTTCGCTCATCGTAATACAGGCTTCCCAATTCTTTCGTGCTGTCGAAACCAATGTTTGCTCAACGACGGCATAATCGCCTAGACCATTGCCGATCCGGCTGTTGATAATGCACTGTGGTTGGATGGAATGGATCAGATCACGGATCTCCTGGCTCTGTTTTTTGGTGATTAGCTCGGGCGTGTCAAACCAGATAATGCCAATGGGGCCGTACTGGGTCAGCAGTTCACGAAGCTGCGGTTTGACCTTGTTCTCGACATACTTGTTGAGGTCTTTGGCATCTTCATCAGGATAGTCCCAGGTATTGCTGCGACCGGCTTTTGTCGGCCAGTTGGTCGGTACATCGGGGTTTTCCCAATCGCGGCCCAGGGAATAATAGAAACAGAGCTTTAGCCCGTATTTCTTGCAGGCCGTCGCAAGCGCCAGCATCGGATCTTTGGCCCAGGGCGTTCTCCGGACGATATTATAATCACTGACGGCCGAATTGTACATCGAAAAGCCATCGTGATGCTTGGCGGTGATCACAATATACTTCATGCCGGCGTCATAGGCCATCTGCACCCAACGGTCGGCATCAAAGCCGGTGGGGTTAAACTGGTCGGCGATCTTCGCATAGGTTTTGACGGGGATCCGTTCGTAGAGCATAAAATGTTCCCCCCCTTTGGTGGGATGCCCATTCCAGTCGCCTGCCGTCTGGGAGTACAGACCCCAGTGCAGAAATAGACCAAATTTGCCATCGGTAAACCAAGTAGCGGGCTGGCCAGACAGGTTTAATCCTGCTAGAGCAAATAGCAAAAGCAGGATTGTTTTTATGTTTCTAAAAATGAATGTATTCATCGTTGCTCTCGGCCCTCGCTAGCGGTTTTGTACTTTCATGGATGAAACTTTATCGTTGAAAGTCGAGAGATAGGAAGACGAAGAGGTCACGACGAGGCTATCGCCAGTAAAATTATTCCCGTTGTATAAGGTGACTTTAACATTTGCTCCAACTTTAATGGAAGAGATGCTATTGTCGGTCACACCTTTTGCCAACAAATCCGATGTGGTATACTGCCCTTTACCAAAGCTTCCTTTTACACCGGCATAGGATGCATTGGAATAGGTATATACCGAATCTTGATTGGTCGTCATAAGCCCATTAACATAGTTGAAGTCGTAAACATTGGAGGTTGTGTATCCGTTTTGCAATAATAATTTTACTTTGAGTTCGTAAGGTGTATTGCCTTTGTAATAGAGTTCATTGAGGTCTATGGTTCCTTGGATGTTACCGGAGGAAAGCGGCGTAAATTTCCATGTGACGGCGTTGTAATCTTTGTTGGCTCCAGTACCTTCGTTGTTCACATTGGGATCCATATAGACCAATATCTCGCTCACAGGTAAATTAGATGTATAATTTCCTGTAATAAAGATTTTTTGCTGACTGTTGTCAATTGCAAATTGAGGTTGTATGGAATAACTGGGTGCCTGGTAAGGACTGGCCGTCGCCACCGCGGATTGAAAAACTTCATTTCTACTGAGAATTGCGGCATCGGAGCCGGTTAGGAAAGTAGGCTGTCCCTTGCTAAAGCTTACATTGCCGCTTCCCATCAGTGATGTGCCCAATGTAGGTTCTTCACTGACATATTTCGCGCGGTTGTGGGGTAGGTTTAATCCATGTCCTAATTCATGTAGCATACCGCCGAGGTAGTTTGAACTTGGATTTGGAATTCCATTGACGGACATGGAGGAATTGTCCACGGCAAAGCAGTATTTTCCATAGCCATAGAATGGCTGGCTGCCATCGCCGTCTGTTCTTGCTGGCAAAAGTACTAAGTAGTGATTGTTGGATGAAAATTGGCCCGGATGGCTGGTTTTGTATGCATTGATCTCATTTATAATTTTACCGGCTGAAATAGCTGAGCTGTAGGGGTAGTCCGCTTGAGCTCCCGCCGCCGGAATTTCAATAATGTTGACCAGACCTGTAGAATCTTTTGCCAGGCCCAGATAATTGCTGTAGCCATAGCGTCCCATTTCATTATGTAGCCAGTCCTGGAAATGGACAAACAGCTGAGATAGCCGTGTTTTGTAGCCGGGTAAAGCTGGATTGTCTGTGGGTACAAACATAATGATATTGAGGTTTACGGGATTAGTTACAAATGTAAGATTGGCCAGGGAGGTATCGATAACACCGTTCGAGGACGCCTTTGTCCGTCGGATTTCTGTAGGATTCTGCTCGGGCAATGGCTTTGAACAGGCGAAAAAAAGTGACAGGACTGTGCTGGACAATGCAATTCCCTGAATGATTTGCATCCATTTTTTTGTTTGTTTTCTCATAATTTTTAAAATAAATAATCTATAATTGTTAATGGGTATTGGTTAGATGGCGCCAACCAAAACACATATCTATAGTAGAAAATATATTTTGATTTATAGCAGTTTTCGTTTAAGTCAAACGTTTGCGTAATCTGCGAAAACGTTTCAATTGATATACTTTATTCAGAGGATTTGCGTGTCAGAATAGAAGCTTGTAACTCAATGTTTTGGTAGGCTGCTACAATCTCGTTATCCGAACTGTCCAAAATTTTACTGAGAATAGCGAAAGCCTGAGAGCCGATTTCATGCGAAGGCTGTACAATGCTTGATAATGACGGCTGAAAAATATTGGTGTACTGAAAATTAGCAAAACCGATCAGGGCCAAGTGATCTGGTACCGCTATTCCGATGGCATGTAAAGCCTCTAACGTTAAATAGGTAAGTTGATCTGAGGCGGTAAAAATTGCTTCGGGCGGGCTACTTGAATTAACGAGATGTATAAGCTTATTTTTTAATTGCTCCAGCACCTCCATTCTTCCGCCATTGGTTGCTATCGATAGGAGATAATCTGAATTGTAAGTAATGTCAAAATCCCGCAGACATTGAATATAACCGCGCCGGCGCTCCATTGATGTTCCCGGCGACAGATTGGAAATAAACAGAATTTTCCTCTTGCCCCGATTGACCAACTGAGAAATACCTTGGTAAACCACTTTAAAATTGTCTATTCCGATTTTATAAGTATTTATCGCATAATTGGTCCGGTCAATAAGGACAATAGGGGTACCCTCATCTTTTAACCGCTGGAGATATCTTAACGAAAGATGATTTCCTGTAGCTGCAATGACGACAGCATCTGCACCCTTTTTAGATAACATCTCTAAATGTTTCAATTCAAGATTGGGGTCGTCCGCACTCTGCATAATGATCAGGTTATAAGTCGTTTCTGACATCTCTCTTTCAATGCCTTCGAGAATCTGCGAGAAAAACGGATTGCCGATCGAAGGAACAATCATTCCGATAATATTTGTTCGCCCCTTACGCAATAGTTTAGCATATTGATTGGATTGATAGCCATGCGCATTGGCAAATTTTTGGATCTCAACTTTAGTTACCGGGCTTATTTCATGACTGTTTGAGAGCGCTTTGGATATGGTGCCTATGGAGTACCCCATGGCCTTGGCAATATCTTTTATCGTTATTTTTTTCATATTTTGGAATTGCTTTTTTTGAAAAGTCCGAATTGAAAAACTTCAGGCGAGCATTCTTGATCGCTTTGATACCTCCTATATACTATCGCTGGTTTCTGGCTGAGATATTTCCGGGTCAATAAAAGAAGACTATCAGGCCATCCGGCCTGATAGTCAAACTAAACACGCTAAATTAACGCGATGGTCACCTCTACCATTTTTTTGACCGACTGTCGGCTATTAGTTCGTTACATTGACGATATACCAGACATTCAATTCGCCGGACTGTATGGTAACGGTATCTCTGCCAACGCTCAGGCCGGTAATCAGCCCTGTCGTACTATAGCTGGCAATTTCTGGATGTTTGTTGCTGTACGTGGCCGTGGTTACGGTACGGTTTCCAGGATTGACTGCCAGATTGATCTGCAGCGGTGTTCCGATTTTAACGGGAATCTGCATAAATCCTCCCGAAAGTATAGCTTCCCTTACGGTTAAATTGTCTTTGATGGGACCAAGGTCTTTTTTGCAGGAATGTAAACCCAGGCTTCCGCACAGACAGACTATTAACAGGTATATATTTGATCTAATTTTCATAATGTTGTTTCTTTTTATCCTCATTATTTTGCGCCCAACCATCCCGGATTCTGAACCAGCTGATTGCCCTCCAGGGTCAGGTCGTATAAAGGTAAGGGCCAATAATAGCGGTAATCTGCCCATAGCGCAGTACCATTGCTGATGTTTGCACTTCTTGGATAGGCGATAATAAATCCATTGTTATCCAAAAAGATATCTTTATTGACTTCTTCTTTTAAGGCAATAATCGGTTTGGCGGTATGTGTACCATCGTATAGTTTTCCTTTTTCGGCTGTAAATTTCATTCCACGTAGGGGAACGGTCATCAGATTGCCGGCTTTCCAGCGCATCAGGTCTTCGTAACGGCGGTCTTCCAAGACCATTTCTACACGACGTTCACGTCTGATTTCACGGATGATGGGGCTAACGGCGTAATCAAGTTTGGTGGCATAGATCTCATCAAGCCTAGGATCCGCAGGCGGGTTGCCAAGCTCTAATTTGCTGCCTGGATATTTTGCAAAGTCAAATCCTGCGCGCTGGCGCAACAGGTTGATCGTCCGGTCCAAATCATTCTGGGTCAGCGTACCTAAGATTGCTTTTGCTTCGGCCAACATCAGCAGCACTTCGCCGTAGCGGAATTCGATAGCCGTCTGCTGGCCGTTTGTTGTCGCCTCGTTTTCGGGCCGATCACCCATCCAGTGTTTAATGGGAAGGTAGCCCGTTACTGTCGTTCCGCCACCGACATTATAGGACAGTCGGGGATAGGTGATCCCATTTTTTTCGAGACTGGTGGTCCCATCCGTTCTGTTAAACAGGGAGCGGTTTTCACCGGGATAATTAATGGTTTGCTTCAGGCGTGGATCGCGGTTTTCAAGTTCGGACCATAGCCCGTCATAGCCTTTGAATAGGGGGTTGGCGGTGTAGTTGCCGGCCGATCCCGAAGAATAAATCGGTTTACCGTCGATACATAGATACTCGTCTACGAGACCTCGTGTGGCCCCGCCTGCTGGCCGTGCACCCGAAAGACTGTTGTTCTGGTCCCAATAACGTTGGGTCGCATGGCCTACCACAGTACCATCGTATACCCGGGCCAGGATTGCTTCTTTGTTACCGTCCGAAGTTGGGTCTTTCTTGAAAGTAAACATTTTCCAATAGGGGCTGTCACCTGTGGCATAGAGCTGATAACGTCCGCTGGCGATGATTTTTTCGCAGGCATCCACAGACGCTTCCAGGAAAGATTTTGCTGTACTTTGTAAGGACAATTCGTTGTGATACGTGCGGAAGGAGCCTTCGAACAGACCTATCCGCGCTTTTAAAAACAAAGCCATGTCCTGATTAATACGTCCATCTGGACGACCGTTAATGCCTTCTAGCCCGGCTATGGCCATATCGATAGTCTTCATCAGGGAGTCGGCAACCACGGTGCGCTTATCCCGGGGTTTGTACAATTCCTTGCTGTCGATATTGAGGTCACTGGAAAGCCAGGGCACATCCCCAAACAGCATAAGTTTGCGGTAATAATCCATGGATTTAAAGAAATAGGCTTCCCCAAGATATTTGTTTAGCCGGGTCATGTCGTTATTGACCGCGGGCAAAGCGTTTGTATAGTGTTGGATAAAATAATTGACCGAACGCAGGTTTTCCCATGTCCAATCGACCGAGGTGCCTGCATTTGGTGGAATAAAGGTGTTGTCCAGCATACGGTCGATATTGCCATAGCGGACCATATTGTCGGTCATAAAATCGCTGGCCAGCAAATGGCTGCCGCCGACAACATTGGGATTGACTTTGGCATCTGCCCAGCCCGTACCATGCCCTAGAATATAACTGGCATAAAGGTTATTCAGGTATAAAGTTAATTCCGTCTCAGTACGTAATGAGTTTTCCCGCGATAGATCGGTTTCAGGACTTAGTTGTAAAAATTTATCGTTACAGGATTGGGTCAACAACAGGGATGTTGCGGCAGCCATGACGATGAATCTGAATATGTTCTTTTTCATAATAGTTTAGTTAGAAGACAATTTGAGCACCAAAAGCAATAGACCGCTTTTGTGGATAATCGGCAGAGATCTGATCGACATCAAAAATTGTCGGTATTTTTGTGACTTCAAAGATATTGTAACCGGCAAGTGTGAAGCGTAATCGCTCGACGCCAAATCGTTTGGTCAGCTGATTGGGCAAGGTATAGCCCAATACCGCCTGTTTCAGTCTGAGGTAGGCGCCATTGATCAGGTACCGGTCCTGCACGTTTACTGAAAGGCCATACATCGGAAACTCCGCATCGGTACGCTCAGGTGTCCAGGACCGTTCATACATCCATTTTGACCCGGCGCCACCGCCCCAGTAGGATGATAAGCCGGCCCAGATATCACGCTTGAGTACACCCTGGAACAAGAAATCAAGATCGAAATTTTTGTACTGCACATTTCCGGTGATACCAAAGCGATAACGTGGTGTGGAATTTCCGATGACAACACGGTCACCTGGGTTGGCCAATGTATTCAATCCGGCATCTATTTTACCGTCCGGAATGCCTTCGGGGCCGCCAAGATCCTGATACCAGATATAACCCGGAAAAACGTTGCCCTGATTAGCGCCATTGTAGATCCAGTTGCCATTTGATTCGTTTCGTCCCGCAAAATCGCCTTCCTGCAGTATGCCGCCGGTACGGTATCCCCATATTTCACCGATTGTTTTACCGTCATACATCACCTCCCTGTTCGAAGAATTGGTAATCATCATCGTGGTATTGGCAGCATAATGCTGTACTTTGGTCAGATAGTCAGATAGGTTAAGGCCTACACGATAGCGGAGGTCGCTGTTAATGGTCTGCTTCCAAAGAAAAGAAAGCTCGAAGCCTTTTGTCTCGAGTATCCCTGAATTTTCCAACGGTGCAGCAGTCCCCAATGTCGTCGGAAATGAAGCGCTGCCGTCCGTCAGGATATCGGTGGTCTTCCGGTTGTAATATTCAAAGGTAACATCCAAGCGATTTTTGAGAAATGTACCATCCAATCCGATATTCCAGGTTCTGGCTTTCTCGAAGGTCAGGTAAGGTGATACCAGTCCCGGCGGGTTGATATAGACGATCTGTTGCCCATTGATTAGATAAGGAGCCTTTCCCGTAGCCATTGTCGCCTGGTATGGATAGATGGATGAGGGCTGATTGCCCAGTTTTCCCCAGCTTCCGCGCAGTTTTAGTTCGTTGAGCCAATTTTTTGTACCTTCCATAAAATTCTCCTGCGATATCCGCCATCCTGCCGAGAAGGAAGGGAATGTTACAAATCGGTCTTTTTCAGTAAACTTCGCACTGCCATCATAGCGGAGATTGCTCTCAAAAAAATACTTTTCGGCGAAGTTGTAGTTCACACGTCCGAATATGGCACGTCCAGCTAGTGTATATGCATTTCGGGATACGGTATGTAAAGATGGATCTTCGGCAGCATCAGGGTTCTGTATATCTGGAGAGATCAATTTTCGGAAGGTATTGGTGATCTGATTAAATTTTGTCTGATCCTGATTGTAACCAACTACAGTGGAAAAATTATGTTTCCCGGCCCAGGTTTTCTTATAATCAGCATAGATATTAATGAGGTATTTATTAGTGTTATTGTTGTCAAAATAGGCTCTATTTTCCGCAGCTTCGGCCTGTTGGGAGGTTAATTGCCAGGAGTCCACGACTTGGTTAAACTTGGGACTGTAGCGGTTCAGGCTGTAAGACTGCGGCTGATAGCTGAGGTCTGCCTTTAGTTTCAGGGCATTCGGTATCAATGTAAATTCGGGCGAGATCAATAGCGATACCCTTCTATCCGTGGACTGGTTGTTGGCCCCATAGCTCAGCCAGGCCAGGATATTATCGGTATAGGTATTTGGCAGAGGATCATTCGGCCCGGTCTGGATGGGCATATTGATATTTTTGTTCGTTTCGCCCATCATGGCAGACCATATACTTCCTTTACCACCAACGATGTAAGGGCTATTGAAATTAGTCTGATCAAAACCTATCTTTCCAAAAACACTGAACCAGCTGTTCACCTTGGCATTGATATTCATCAGGGCATTGTAGCGTTTCAGCTTATCAGTGTTGATCTTGTACATACCCGACTGATTCTGTAAGCCGCCGGAAATATAGTAGTTAATGGACTCGGCACCACCACTGAGATTGAGGGTATGTTTTTGCATCGGTGTCCATTTTTTGACCGCTTCCTCAAAGGGGTTGACATTGGCTACCCAAATGATGCTGTTTCCCTCCTGATACCAAGCATTTTCTGGCGTGGGATTATCCATGTACTTTTGGATCATCTCCAGTTTTTTTTCATCTGCAGTACCGGGTTTGCCATTTGTCCATAATGTTCTGTCCATACCTGATTTTTGGATCTCATAGGCGTTGAGGATATCGGGGAGCCCGGATGGCGTATCGAAATTGGAGTCGAAGTTGTACGCTATTTTGCCTTTTTGATTAAACTCTCCCCGTTTGGTACGGACCAAAATGACCCCATATGCCGCTTTGGTACCATAGATCGCAGCCGCAGATGCATCTTTGACAAAAGACATGTCCATGATGTCATTTGGATTGAGCTGATTCAGGGCACCGGTCGTACTTTCTACGCCGTCGATGATGATCAAAGGATCGCCATTGACGGATTCAAAGACCTGTGTATTTGCATTATAGTTCATGGAGGTACCGCCGCGCAGGTTAAATCCGGGCGTACTGTTTGGTGAACCGTTTCCAAAGGTAATGTTCAGGTTGGGGACAAGGCCCTGTAAAGCCTGACCGATATTGGCAACCGGCCGATTTTCGAAAGCCTCCTTACCGACATGTGAAATGGCCCCTGTTAAATTGACTTTCTTTTGTGTACCGAAGCCGACAACCACAACTTCCTCCAGTGCGCTGTCGTTTTCTTCTAACGATATGGCTAAATCGCTTGCCGTCGTACTGTTGAATTTTATAGTCTGTGGTTTGAAGGAAAGGTGGGAAATTGTCAGTGTACCCTCTGCGGATGAAGATTTAAGTGAAAAGTTACCCTGGCTATCCGAAGATGTTCTGGTCGTAGTTCCATTTAAGCTTATCGTTGCATTTTCAATAGGGGCTCCGTCTTTAGCTGCAGTCAATCTGCCTTTGATGGTATATTGCTGTTGCGCCTGAACAGTATTTTTTGGAGCACTTGGCAAGACAACAATATGTTTTTTGTGGATCTCAAACTGCACGGGCAATTCATCCGAAAGTTCCTTGAGCAGGTTTTCGAGCTTTTGGTTGTTGGCATTGACGCTCACCATCTTTAAGCCATTAAAGAGACTTTCGTCATAAAAGAAATGGTAGCCGGTCTGTTTCTTGATTTCTTGAAAGATAGTTTTCAGGTTCCCTTTGTTGACATGCATGGTGACCTGCTGTGCTTCTGTTTTACCATATACACCATAGGTAAATAGTAAACCCAGAAATAAGGTGGCTTTGACCTTTTTTGAAATGAGGGGTGTAAAGCTGGGTTCGGTCATTCGACTCCCGAACAAGTAATCTTTACATTTGATAAAGTAATTCATATATTCAGCAATAGGGTTGGTTTTTTGGTTTTAATTCAGGTACTCAGGTACCGTCGGTTAGCATCGACTGACGCGGTACCGCTAAGTTTGGTTAAGTAAATCTTTAGATCATAGATTGGTCCTCCTTTAGTAATTGCTTGTGTTGTTAATTCTTATTCTTTACGGTGACGGTTTTTTGGTCAATGACGAATTCAACTCCGGCACCACGTTTTATTAATTCCAAGGCTTCGGCCAGGCTGACGCTTCGGCTAATGCTTCCGCCAAAGGTTTTCTTGGTGATCTGACCCTGATAAATGACTTTAATATCATACCATCGCGCCAGTTGCTCCATAATATCCTGTATCTTGTCATGCTCGAAATAGAAGTAACCCTGCTGCCAAGCGGTTTCTTTTTCAATATTCGCTTGGGAGACGCGCATGTCGCTGCCATCGAATTCAGCTTTTTGCCCAGGGATTAGCTGTTTTGTTGTCTTGTTTTTATTGGTCAGCTGGATACTGCCATTGATCAGGGTGACCTTGGATGAACTACTGTTGTATGCCGTTAGATTGAAAGCTGTCCCTAGGACTTTGATATCACCATGGGCAGTACGGACAATAAATGGTCGATTTTTTTCGTGCGCCACCTCAAAGTAAGCTTCCCCACGCAGTTCTACCTGTCGGATCGATTTGCCGAAGGCCAAAGGGTAACTCAGCTCCGATGCGGAATTGACCCAGACTTTGGTGCCATCGGGCAGTACCATCCGGTAGAATCCGGAGGCCGGCACAGTCAAGGTATTTTTTAAGGAGGCGAGTTCCGCCTGTTCGTTGTTAGTTTTATAGTGAAGCTGCCCATCTGTAATTTGGAGCTGTTCGCCATTCTTTTCTTGCAGGGTGGCTGGTTCGTGCGATAGTGCGATGGTTTTACCATCGGAAAGTGTCAGTGTAGCTTTCTGCCCGCCAGGTAAAACATCATTTTTATAATGATACACCTGATCGGCAACAATCTGCTTGTCCTGATGTGTCGTATTCAGGAGCAGCGCGGCGCCAATAATGACGAGCAGACTGGCAGCTATACTCACATAGATTTTTAGGTTTCGGATGCTGCGAATGCCGACTGATCGGATTGCGGATTTGGCAGGTTCGTGGGTTAGTATTTTAGCTCTTGCCTGATCGAGGTCAAGACTATTCCAAAACTGGGCATCGCTGGACTTGACACCTTGACTGGTATATTTCTCCCATTGATCGCGCAAGGTAGGATTATCTTCAAAGATCTTTTGAAGGGACTGGATATCTGTCTGACTCAGTGTTCCACTAAAGTGCTTTACTAAGTAATCTACTAGTATAAATTGCTGATCCTTCATGTTCTTCAATCGGTTGTTTGATTAAAAGAGCCACAAGGGATGTAAAAGGATGGAAGGAAAAATGAAGAAAAAGTATAAGGTATTGTTAATCAGGTAGTAAAAATAATAGGAGTGCTAGCATCCGGCTATCCAGACGCGTGCGTAAAAGCTGTATCGCTCTTTTTTTCTGGCTTTTGACGGTATTAATGGAAATGGTCAGGTTATTGGCAATTTCATCGTTGGAGAGCTTTTCAAAAATGGCCATATGCAGCACCTGCTTACAGCCTTGTGGCAATTGGTTGATCGCTTCCATCAGCTGGTTGATAACTTCAGCCTGCATCATGGCATCCATGATCGTCTGTTCTTCGATCATGTCCTTATCGAGCTGATCGAAGTACTTGCTTTTTACTTTTTCGCTTCGGATCTGTTTGAGGCAGTTGTTTCGGACGGCAATAAAAAGATAGCCCTTGCGTGCCCCCTCATCTTCGGGCAAGGCATTCCGCCCCTCACAGAGTCCAGCGAAAAAGCTCTGGACAATATCTTCAGCCAACGCTTCGTCATGCAGTATATTGTTTGCAAACAGACAGAGCTGTTTGTAATACCGTTGAAAAAGCGATTCAATATCATAAGGTAGAGATGTCTGCAAATTTTCCAAGTGATTTAAGATGTATTAAGCAATTGACATAATAGGAGCTCTTGGAGCATGGCATAAATATAGGAAAATATGCTAAACTTTTGAATCGGGATAACTTCCACTAAAAAGCAGGATTTCTGTACAGAACATTTTGGAATGACAGCGGATATTAATTTTTTGCAGAGACTTCTGTGAATTTTATTAATTTTTGCATCATAGTAGTGGAGACTACATGACAGCTCCGTCTGATAATAAAACTATTTACTTTGTTTTTTTTGGAATGAGAGTATTAAATACAAATAAGTCATCTATAAAAGTAGCGTTTTGGGTTATTTTTATTCTTTTTGGTTGTAAATCTGAAACTAAGCTACAGCAGTCAACTGCTAGAATCTTGCATAAGGTTCCTGCAAATGGAACCTACTTGAGGAACCCAGATAGCTCATTTCTTGTTGCAGTCGTTCAAGAATCAAATGCAATTTATTTATATAAGATAGGTCTAATGGACAGTGTTCATATCGTGAAATTCTTTGGCCAAAAAAGTAATGATACCATTTTTATGGATTGGCGAGATCATCAGAAAGATCCGTATAATCCGAAAATAAGTTATATTGGAGGACAAGCTTATCCAATGTGGACTATTGCCAGGAAAAATAAAGAAAGCCCTAAAAACGATATAAAGGGATATTTTTCAATGGGAGAAATGATGAAAGATGCTGGGTTAGGTCCAAAAGTTGAACAAATTTCCAATGAGGATTTTTCTATGATATTGTCTCGTCAGCTAGAAAACAAGGTCGTTGACTTCAATAAGAATCAAATTGTATTTGATACTAAACATTTAAAAGGTCAGAAATATAGTTGTAATATGAGCATAAAATATAAAGATTTAGACTATGTATTTGATAATCCGTATGGAACAATTAATTTATTTTATCATCTTACAATTTCGCAAAATGGACAGGTCGTAAAATCCGATATCGATGACATGAAAAATGCGAATCAAAATATGGAGCTGTTAAAAGCTGTTGCAGATAATTTAATTGGTGAAAAAACACAAATTTATACAATCTTAAACCTTCCTGTTTCAACTTGTATTCCTTGTGCGGTTAGGATACGGTTTGATTAAATTGGCTTGATCTTATGATGCGCTGTACCCTTTGCTTTTTTTGATCTGCTCAAGTGCATATGCATAGATAAAAGGAAGATTGCGACAGCCTGGCTTTTGACCGGACTGCCTAAATATATCGTTGGCGGATCTTATGAATTTTAATCATTCATGCCGTCATAATAGACATCTGTTTTGGTCAGGATATCCTGAATCTGTTCGTATTGTTTTTTGGTAAGACCTGTTTCCTCCAAGAAAAACAACCCACCGAATTTTATTTTTTTGACGGAAGCCAAAAACGGCTCCCATTGCAGGGGATTATTGGTAAAGGGGATATAGGTCAGTTTGGGATTTGCTGCTAGTACTTCGGGAAAGGAAGTAAATTTGTTGTAGGAAAAATTAGCTTTTTCTAATTTTTTAAGTGTAGCAATAGATTTTGGCAGGGCAGATAGTTCTGCATTTTCTATACCGAGCTCTTTCAATTCGGGTAGCTGCTGAAACAAATCAGGAAGCTCCGTCTGTTCTGGTTTACTTTTGTAATTGCGCGATAGATATAACACGGACAATTTATTGAGGCTAAAGATTTCCTTTGGAAAGACCGTAAACATGTAGCTGTTGAGTCCGAGCTGCTGTAAATTTTTGAGCTGCGCAAATGATGCCGGCAATGCTGTCAACGGGTTGTTGCAATCGAAACCTTCAAGTGCGGTAAGATTGGAAATACTGGCCGGAAGTGTTTTTAACTGATTTTGCGTTAATGACAGCTTTTTCAACCGATGATTGGGCGTTTTGATTTCTGGAAAAATATCTAATACGAAATTGTTGATTGTCAAAACTTCCAATTGTGTGCCTTCGTTCACGATCTTCTGTAGAAGACTGCTTTCAATCGTTTTTCCCGAGACCATGGTACTAAAAGATAATTCTTTCAAGGTCGATAGATCTGCATTTTTAAATTCTTCGATATCCTGGAAGTGTATTTCCTTTCCGCCGGTTGTTGTAGCATGAATAGTAGGGGTACTCGTGGTAGGCATCGGCGCAGCAAAGACTGCAGGCTCAGAAGAGCCTTCTGTAACCGGGCTTGCTTCGATCACAGGGATTACCTCTACTCGCTTAGGTTCTGGAAATTTTGCTTTCTTTTTCTTCTGTGCAGCCGCAGTAAGCGCGAGTATGGAGAGACTAAAAACGATAATATATTTTTTCATGTTGATCGGCTTTTTTGTTAAAGCAAATATGGGCATTAAAACGGGGCATTTTTTTATCTATTTATATCCGTGAGACTTTGTTTACGATTCGTTTTGCTTGTGGTGATATTTGCGCGACATAATTCGATGGACAATTTGATTTAATCGATGGGGAAGGTTGCTGATTTATGCTTGTTTATAACGACTTTTTTGGAAATGCATTTTTGTATGCGTGATTTGTAGCTTATAAATTACAATTTTCCATTTTTTACTATATGAATCTGGTTAAGAGCTGTATGTGTGCTCATTAAGAAACAAAAAACCGCTACTTTTGTGCCATCTATCTATGTTATATTAAACACATGTTTTATGGTTACGGGTATTCTAGTTATTCTATTTATTTTTTTGGGAGCTTTTTTTTGGAGAAAAAAACAATTAGCACAACGGTTTAATGCAAATGTCAAGATTGCGGTCGATTATATGGTTCAGGAACACCCGGGGCAATATAGCGGCGATCGAAATGCAAAAAGTGGCGTCTTTATTTTCAATGCCGAGCGTACAAACGATACATTGAAAAATGTTGTTATAAAAAAGGTAAAACCTTTACATTCAGCTTTGGATGTCAATCTCGAACATATGCTGCTGGTTTCATTGGAGGGAGCTGCTGCTCCAAAAAATGTATCTGTCCGTTTTAAGGTCATAAAGAAAGGGGCAAAGATTGATGATCTAAAAGGTGTTCATATCCGCATATCCGGAGTGCTCAACTTTAAACACGGGAGCCCAAAAGATTTTACCGCTAATTTGCCTATCGCCGGCCTGTATCAAGTGGCGCGTACAGCAAAAAGTGTTGATCTAGCTGAGACCCAGGTGTTGGGTGACATCGCGGAGCTTAATCTTTCGATTTAAAGGCAGCGCGGCAGGCCAAAAAAAACTGTGCAGGAAGAAGGAATCAAATAAATCCTACAAAAGAAATTAAACTGATGCATGTGGACGAGGCATTCTGGCAAAAGCGGGAATGCCTCGTCCTGTGTTAGCGTTAAACTTGCATGTGAGATGCTTCTGCCTTAAAACACTAGAGCGGCTGTTAAATTAAAGTGTTTACATAAATTTCTGTTAATGTGATTATTTTAATTTTAAACAGTTAATTTTAAATACTTTGTAACAATAGTATTTAATCTTTAACACTTCCGTATCTAAATTGCTTGCATCCTTTTTAAAGTTTAATTACATTTGCTTTAACGATGCAAGGAAGATTCCGTCAATATCTGTTCGGCGTATGGTGCGCAATACTTGTCAGTTTAGGCTGGCATTATGCAGCAACAGCAGAATCTAACGTAGCAATCAACCGGCATGCTGTCGAACACTTCAATCGACAGGTCAAAGGCGCACAACAGGATAACGATGTCATCCGTAAAAGTAAACATCGGCGCCACGAAAAACTCAGGGCTTATTTTGCTGAAAAAGACGGTGAAAATGATGATACCGGAAGTGACACTGACTCGCCAAATTTAATTGCACTTTCCAAAAATGATCTTGGAAATCTGACCACTTACATCCATCCGGAGTTTCACAATACCTGCACAGCGATATCGCTTGCCAACACACAGCGTCTTACCCCACTAAAAAACGCCCTTTATATCCATTACAGCGTCTTCAGGCTGTGATTTTTAAGTAATTTTTTTTAGAAAATATCAAAAATGGCTTTCAAGGTAATTTGGACGCCTGTCACACTATTGTTCAATTTTTCGAAAATTATTATAAAAATCTATGATCATGGTCATGAAAAATTTCATGTATATCAACCTGTGCCTTATTATGCTATCTACAAGCTGCCAGTCCGAGAAAAAGGAAAAAAAAGAAGCAGCAGTTTTCAACGTGACCACTCCGTTGGTGAAAGATACACTCGTCAATAAAGATTATGTCGCCCAGATCCGTTCGATCAATCATATCGAGCTACGCGCCCAAGAAAAAGGTTATATTCAATCTATTTTTGTGGACGAGGGGCAGTTTGTACAAAAAGGGCAACCACTCTTTAAAATTATGCCCAACCTCTATGAGTCCGATGTCAATCGGGCAAGAGCTGAGGTGAAATACGCGGAAATCGAATATCAAAATACCAAAAATCTCTCCGAAAAAGATATTGTTGCCCCCCAGGAAACCGAAATGGCCAAAGCAAAATATGAAAAGGCCAAAGCCGAACTGGCATCCATGAATACGCACCTCAAATTTACGGACATCGTAGCACCATTCTCCGGTATTGTCGGTAAACTGCATCTACGTAAAGGTAGTCTGGTGGATGAAGGGGAGCTGATTACGGAGCTATCTGATAATAGCAAAATGTGGGTTTACTTCAATGTGCCCGAAGTAGAGTACCTCAATCAGATGGAGGCTAAAAAGGATAACAGTCCAATGCATGTCCGGTTGAACCTGGCCAACGGAAAGGAATTTGGCCAGGAAGGTATTGTCGAAACAATCGAATCGGATTTCAATAACGAAACCGGAAATATTGCCTACAGAGCGACCTTCCCAAATCCAAAAGGTTTATTGCGGTTTGGCGAGACCGGCAATATTGTGATCACCTCACCCTATACGAATGCGTTGATGATCCCGCAGAAAGCGACATTTGAGGAGCTTGAAAAGAAATATGTCTATGTCATCACAAAAGATAATAAAGTTAAAGCAAGAGAAATAAAGGTTGCTGCTGAACTGCCACATATCTATGTTGTCTCTTCGGGCTTGAGTAAAGACGAAAAGATTTTACTGAATGGACTTCGCATGGTACAGGAAAATCAGACCATTGAATCAAAGTACCAGACCCCGGAGAAAGTCATGTCAAACCTAGATTTATATGCAGAGTAATTAAAAAGCAGCATTATGTTTAAAAAAGTAATACATCGGCCGGTATTTGCTATTGTCATATCGGTTGTCATCTTATTTATCGGTGGTCTGGCTATCAAGCAGCTTCCTACCGAACAATTTCCAAAGATCGCCCCCACCACAGTGGCGGTTTCCATCGCCTACCCGGGGGCAAGTGCAGATGTGCTTGTAAAATCTTCACTCATTACCTTAGAGAATGCCATTAATGGGGTACAGGGCATGCGTTATATCGCAACAGATGCGACCAGTGCCGGAGAGGCTACGGTCAACGTGGTCTTTGACCCGGGGACAGACCCCAATGATGCGGTCGTACTGGTCAAAACGAGAGTGGATCAGGTGATGCCGCTGTTGCCCGAGCTGGTGCAAAAGGAAGGGGTGATCGTCAATCCGATTCAGCCCAGTATGTTGATGTACGTGAACCTGTACAGTACCAGTAAAAGTATGGATGAAAAATTCCTGTACAACTATGCGACCGTAAACATTATTCCCGAAATCAACCGGATCCATGGTATTGCCAAATCCCAGATCTTGGGGAGCAGACGTTATGCAATGCGGATCTGGTTAAATCCTGACCGTATGCGTGCCTATAGCTTATCTGTCGATGAGGTGATGAAGGCTATCGGTGAGCAAAGTATTATTGGTAGACCGGGACGATTGGGGCAGAGCTCAGGTATTGCTGCCCAGTCGCTGGAGTATGTGTTGACCTATAAAGGCCAGTACAATAAACCCGAGGAATATGAAAATATCATCGTTCGGGCAAATGGCGAAGGTGAAAATATCAAGTTAAAAGATGTTGCCAAAGTCGAATTGGGCAGTGAGTTTTTTGATATTTACTCGAATCTGGATGGACATCCCTCGGCTTCCATTGTACTCAAACAGAATTATGGTAGCAATGCCAATGATGTTATTAAGGATGTAAAAGCTAAGCTGGCGGAGATGAAAGGAAATTTCCCGCCGGGTGTGGACTATAAGATCAGCTATGACGTATCGCAGTTTTTGGATGCCTCGATCGAACAGGTAATGCATACCTTGCGTGATGCCTTTATCCTGGTAGCTATCGTTGTATTTATTTTCCTGGGCGACTGGCGCTCTACGCTGATCCCGATCATTGCGGTTCCAGTATCGCTGATAGGTACATTCTTTGTCATTCAGTGGTTCGGAATGTCGATCAACTTGGTTACACTTTTTGCACTTGTCCTGGCCATTGGTATTGTGGTGGACAATGCTATTGTCGTGATTGAAGCCGTCCACGCCAAGATGGAGGAGAGCGCAATCTCGCCTTACAATGCCGTCAAGGAAGTGATGGCTGAAATCGCTGGCGCGATCATCGCTATTACGGCGGTCATGGTTGCCGTGTTTATCCCGATTTCGTTTATGACAGGCCCTGTCGGGACATTTTACCGTCAGTTTTCAATTACCATGGCGAGTTCCATTGTGATATCGGCGGTGGTAGCACTTACACTCACACCTGTGCTTGCAGCGATGTTATTGAAAAATAATCATGGAAAACCCCAAAAAACAAATCTATTTACCAAAGCTCTTGATACGTTTAACCGCACTTTCGATCGGGTAACGGGCTCTTATGCCTCCTTGCTGCGCAAGATCGCCAGCCGGAGGGTCATCACCTGGGGCATCCTCATCGTTTTCTGTGTGGGGACTTTCCTGATCAACAAAACGCTTCCGGGTGGTTTTATACCGAGCGAGGATCAGGGAACGATCTATGCCATCATTCAGACGCCACCGGGATCGACGCTGGAACAGACCAATAAGCTTTCCCGCGAACTGCAAAAGATCTGTCAGGGGGTGGACGGTGTGGAGTCGGTCTCTTCCCTGGCCGGCTATGAGATCATGACGGAAGGTCGTGGTTCAAATGCGGGAACCTGTCTGATCAACCTCAAGACTTGGAGTGAGCGGGAGCATGGTGTGAAAGAGATCATGGAAGAACTTGAAGAAAAATCAAAAAATCTGGGGGCGACTGTAGAGTTTTTCGAACCGCCGGCTGTTCCTGGTTTTGGATCCTCGGGTGGTTTCTCGATGCGCTTACTTGATTTAAACCGGACAACAGATTACCAGGATTTCGATAAAGTAAACAAAGCTTTTATTGCTAATCTAAAAAAACGCAAGGAGCTGACGGGAGTATTTACTTTCTTCGCCGCCAATTACCCGCAATATGAACTGGTATTTGACAATAATGCCGCCATGCAAAAAGGGGTTTCTATCGGTAAAGCCATGGATAACCTCAATATCCTGATTGGTAGTACTTACGAACAGGGTTTTATCCGTTTTGGTCAATTCTTCAAAGTCTATGTGCAGTCATCACCCGAATTCAGAAGATTGCCTTCGGATATTATGAATCTTTATGTCAAAAATGATCATGATCAGATGGTTCCGTATTCGGCATTTATGACCTTGAAAAAAACACAGGGCCCCAACGAGATCACACGTTACAATATGTATAATTCTGCTGCGGTGCGCGGGCTTCCGGCAAATAGTTATACAACGGCCGACGCCATTCAGGCGATCAATGAGACAGCACTGGCAACATTGCCACACGGTTACAAAGTGGCTTGGGAGGGCTTGTCCTACGATGAAGCACAGCGTGGAAATGAAGCCATTTATGTCTTCTTGGTGGTCCTGGTATTCGTATACCTTGTGTTGGCAGCGCAATACGAAAGTTTTATTATCCCGTTTGCGGTTTTGTTGTCGCTACCGGTCGGTGTATTTGGTTCATTCTTCCTCTTGAAAGCGATGGGGCTCGAAAACGATATCTATGCACAGGTGGGACTGATCATGATCATCGGTCTGTTGGGTAAAAATGCCGTGCTGATCGTTGAATTCGCCGTCAAGCGCCGCCAGGCCGGAGATTCAATACTGGAAGCGGCCATAGAAGGATCAAGAGCTCGGTTCAGACCAATCCTGATGACCTCATTTGCCTTTATCGCCGGACTTGTTCCGCTGGTCTTTGCGAGTGGTGCCGGAGCGATCGGAAACCATACCATAGGTGCTTCTGCATTAGGTGGTATGCTCGTCGGGACAATCTTTGGCGTTATCGTCATTCCGGGACTCTATTACATTTTTGCAAAATTGGCGGATGGTAGAAAAATGATCCAGGCCGAAGACGAATCACCTTTAAGCGAAGACATGATACATTATGAATAGAAATAGATTATATCAATATACAGGTTTTGCACTTTTCTTACTGAGTTTCGTGGGCTGCAAACCTTTGGAAATACAACAGCGTGCTGAAAATAGGGCTGTACCAGAGAAATATGGTACTGCCGAAAATGACTCTACAAATACTGGGAAAATCAAATGGAACAGTTATTTCAATGATCCCCATCTACAGGGACTGATCGGTCTGGCACTCGCAAATAATCAGGAGCTCCATATTGTGCTTCAGGAAATCGAGATGGCCAAAAATGAGGTCAGTGCCAAAAAAGGGGAATATTTACCTTCGGTAGGGCTTAAAGTAGGTGCCGGTGTTGACAAAGTGAGCCGTTACACCAATATCGGTGCGATGGAGAAAAATACGGAAATCGAACCTGGCCGGGAGATGCCCGAACCGCTGTTTGATTTTGGTGTCGGTGTACAGGCGCAATGGGAAACGGATATCTGGGGTAAACTGCACAATGCCACCAAAGCGCAATTGCAGCGGTATTTTGCGAGTGTGGAAGGCAAAAACTTTATGGTGACGCATCTCATCTCCGAAATTGCAGATGCTTATTATGAGCTCCTGGCACTGGACAACGAACTGCTGGTGGTCAATGAAAACGTGAAGATCCAAAATGATGCGCTAACAGTGGTCAATGACTTGAAAAAGAACGCGCGGTCGAACAAGCTTGCCATCAAAAGATTCGAGGCACAGATCCTGAAAACCCAGGGGATGCAATATGATATCCAGCAACAGATAACGGAAACTGAAAATAGGATCAATTATCTGGTCGGTAGATTTCCGCAGCCAGTGCAGCGCAACAAGGATGCTTTTGAGCAGCTCGTGCCACAGACAGTCTACACGGGTATCCCGGCTGATCTGCTGGAAAATAGACCGGATATCAAGCAGGCAGAATATGAACTAGCTGCCTCCAAATTGGATATTAAATCCGCGAAAGCGCGTTTCTATCCTTCCTTGGATATTGCTGCCGGAGTGGGCTTGCAGGCGTTTGATCCGACCTATTTGATTAAACCGGAATCCTTTTTGACTTCACTTGTCGGCGAGCTTACTGCTCCCCTGATCAATAAAAGAGCGATCAAAGCGGCCTATTATAATGCCAACGCAAGACAGGTGCAGGCGGTGTACCATTATGAGCAAACCCTATTAGCTGCTTATATCGAAGTCGCTAACCAGCTTTCGAAAATTAAAAATCTGGAAAATGGCCTTGTGATCAAGACCCGGGAGGTCGATGCCTTAAAGGAATCTATTGCTATCTCCAATGATTTATTTAAGTATGCCCGCGCGGATTATATGGAAGTGTTGCTGACGCAACGCGATGCATTGGAATCCAAATTTGAACTGGTTGAGAAGAAAGCGAATCAGCTCAAAGCGAGTGTAGCGATATATAGATCTCTTGGTGGCGGCTGGGATCGCCAGCAATAGTTTGTCAATGTTTGTTTTTTACTGGTTGGGACTTATCGCTTGATAAGTCCCTTTTTTGATGCTTCGCCTTAGTCATCAAGACCGATGAAACTACCATCGGCATTAAATTTTAAATCCAGATCATTGGACAAATCAATCTGGTAACCATAGGGTTCTTTGTCAATGCCTTCGATAAATAAAGGCGCTGGGTATTGCCTAACAATATAGCTCAATATAGGAGTGGCGGTAAGCGTTATTTTTCGAATCTTATTTGCCTTAGCAAACTATTTTCGCCCTGTACTGTCTTCTATTAAAAAGATAGTATGGAAAAATCTTGCCTTCAAAAGATTGCACGCTATGGCTTAGGTGCTTTCTTAATGGTAGCGGGAATCGGACATCTGACCTTTGCCCGGAAGGAATTTCAGGCACAGGTACCTGATTGGGTGCCAATCTCCAAAGATGATACAGTCCTGTATTCGGGATTTGCTGAAATTGCGCTGGGCAGTGCACTGCTATTGGCAAAGGGCAAACAGCGTGCTACCGTTGGAAAAATTGCCGCGCTGTTTTTTGTTGCGGTGTTCCCAGGCAATATCGCCCAATATAAAGAACATCGGGATGGTTTTGGATTGGACAGTGATGGGAAAAGGCTTGCCCGTTTATTTTTTCAACCGATACTGGTGCTATGGGCATTGAAGAGCACCAGTAAACGAAAATAGCTTATTAAATCAGGTATGGACAATTTAGAAGTATGGATGCGGGGACCAATCAAGGGGATTCCAGATCTTTTGCAGCCGGTAGCACATGCGCTGCTGCAAGTGGAAGAGGATAGTGCAAAATATACAACCCAGCTGTCGTCAGAGCAGCTCTGGGCACGCCCCTGTGGCAACGCTAGCATCGGATTTCATCTGCTGCATATCCGCGGTGTGATTGATCGCATGTTTACCTATGCTGCAGGCAAATCCTTGTCTGCCGAGCAGTTTGATTATCTCCAAAAGGAAGGCATCGTGGATATGGAACTCAGCGTTGCTACGCTAGTCGGAAACCTACAGCTGCAGATCGGACGGGCTTTAGCTATCTTATCGGTGACTGACCCCTCAACGTTGACCGAAGAACGTTTTCTGGGGAGAAAGCAGATTCCAACAACCCTGATCGGTCTCTTATTTCATGCGGCTGAACATGCACAGCGCCATGTCGGCCAGCTGCTGGTCACCGCCCGTTGTCTGAAATAAAGGTTGGCTACCACCTGATCCACTTTGGCATTTTATTCCTGTTAAGATCTCAGCCAAGAATTGATCCCAGATCAGTGCCTGAGATCTGGATAGACAGGTCGATATGGGCAATAGAGGGCTGTGGCCTGTCTAAGGATTAATTTGTAAATTCGTATACTTGTAGATTCCATTAGGATATTCATAATTTTTATAATCCCGTATAAAAATAAAATCAGTTTATGCAGATACTTTTGGTAGAGGACGATCGTCGTATTAGTAGCTTTGTGGTGAAAGGGCTGGAAGAGTTGGGCCATCAGGTCATTTTGGCGGAATCCGCTGAAGCGGCAAGGGAATGGGTCAATGCTGATTCCCTGGATGTTGTGGTACTGGATATTATGCTGCCGGGAATCGATGGGATCCAGTTTACAAAAACGCTGCGCTACCGCAAAAACCATATCCCCATTCTGATTCTCAGCGCACTTGGTGAAATTGAAGATAAAGTCGATGCCCTGGAAAGTGGTGCCGATGATTACCTGGTCAAACCTTTTTCGTTTAAGGAACTCGTCAGCCGCATCAAAGCCTTGGTACGTCGGGACAGCTATAAAAATACAAGCCATGTGAATGATAGCTGCATCGAAATTCGCGATCTCAAAGTGGATCTGGACCGTTATGAAGTCTATAAAGGTGGTGCAAATGTCGATCTTTCGCCTAAAGAATTTAAGCTGTTTAAGTATCTGATCGAAAACCGCAATAAGACCCTTTCACGTACCGCGATCCTACAGGCGGTCTGGGGTATTGATTTTGATAACAATACTAATGTCGTGGATGTGTACGTCTCCTATCTGCGGGGGAAAGTGGATGATGGAAGTGATACATCCATTATCAGGACGGTCAAAGGGGTAGGTTACATGCTCAAAACGGACTGACCATGAACCTCAAGATCAGACTGACACTTTTTTCTTCCTTGGTCTTCACGATCATTTTTGGACTTGCGACGCTGGTCATTTACTGGATATTCTATAATTCTTCCGAACGGCATCTGATCAGTTCGCTGGAAAAAAACGCAAAAATCGCCGGTATCTATTACCTGGAGGCGGATGAACAGAGCCCCCTAAAACATCTGGAGTCCAAAAATCAATATGAAAGTCTGGTCAAGCGGGCCATGGTAGCGGTCTATAATGCCGAAGGCCAAGTGAGCTATGGTGGTCTGAAATATGATAATCAAATCAGTAAAAGCTTGTTGACACAGCTGAAATCCCAAAAAACTGTTTATTTTAAAACGGAAGACAGCTTTTATTTTGGCCTGTATTATCCCGATAATCAGGGTGATTTTTTTGTCTTTGTCAAAGAGTCTAATACGGACTTTAATCAGCAGCTAAATCGCCTGCTTTTTATTCTCGTGCTCGTTTTTCTGGTTGCCTTGATCAGCATTGTCTTGTTATCGGTCTGGCTGAGTAAATATGCTTATCTGCCCATCCGGAATGTCATTCAGGAAATCCAACATAAGGATTTAAATACTATCCAGGAGCCGTTGACGGTTATCAAAACAAAAGATGAGCTGCAAGACCTGATCGAAAGCTACAATGCGCTCCTGCGCCGGATCAGTGAAAACATGATTATCCGAAAGAATTTTGTGAGCTATGTATCCCATGAGTTTCGTACACCTCTCGCCGGTATTTTGGGGTCGATGGAGGTTTTTGGAACGAAAGCCCGTAGCCAGGAGGAATATCAGGAACTGGCAGCGACAATCACCGAGCATGTAAATTTTCTAAATCACCTGATCGGAAATTTTCTATTGCTGACAGAAGATCAGGCTTTGAAGCGGTCGATGGAGGTCTTTCGCATCGATGAAGTGGTCTGGGACTTGGTACCTAAGTTTAAGCGGACATTTGCCGTACCCCTGAAAATCGAGCTACAGGTGGATGAACCACATTATTTTAATTTCCGGGGTAATCGCATGCTTGTGGCCCTGTCGATCTCCAACCTGATTGAAAACGCTCTTAAATATGCCAATGGTCAGGAAGTTCTGGTGCGTATGTCGACCCTCGATGAGCGTCTATCGCTAGAAATTATTGACCAGGGTATCGGTATTCCACGGGCAGAACTGGAGGCGGTGAAGCAGACCTTTTACCGTGGGTCGAATGTCGGAACTGTCAAAGGTAGTGGCATCGGCCTTTCCTTTGCGCAGATCGTGTTTAAAGACCAGGGGGTGGACTTTGCTATTCGTTCCAATGACCTGGGGACGACCGTATCGCTGCTGTTTCCAAAATTCTAATCATTTTCTAATCTCTTCTAATCAAACTTTAATTTACCTTAAAGTTGCCTGTAATCCCTGTCTCTTAGTTTTGTGGAAATACAAAATAGAGTGGGAAAAATACGCATTACATTAGTTCTTCTTCTTGGCCTGAACAGCAGACTATTTGCACAGGAAATGCCCGAAAATCATCTGCAAAAATCAGAGATTGAGCAGGTATTCCTAACACATAACCTGTCCTTGATGGCGCAGCGTTTTCAGATGAAACAGGCTGAAGCAGCGGTACTGCAGGCCAAGCTGTGGCCCAACCCCAAGATTTCCATCGGTGAGGTCAACCTCTGGAAAAACTCTTCCAGTGAGGAGCTGCCAGCATTGATGGGAAATTACGGACGATACCAACAGGTGGAAATGGAACTGGAGCAGACGATTGAATTGGCCGGCAAAAGAAAAAAACGGGTACAGCTGCAACTCCTTGAAAAGGAGAATGCGCAACTTCAGTTTGAGGAATTACTCCGCAACCTGAAATATGACCTCCGTAGCCAATGTCTGGAATTGCAGGTGCTGCAGGAAAAGGAGCGTCTCTACAGCAATCAGGTCGGAATCTTCCAGAAGCTGGCGCAGTCTTATCAAAATCAGTGGAAAGAAGGCAATGTCAGCGAAATGGATTACCTCAGGATCCAGAGTGAATCCATGGCTTTTGGGAATAAGCTGAATGAAATACAGCAGGAGAAAATAGCAAAAATGAACGATGTCGCACGTTATCTTGGGGCAAAGGGAACGGCGCTTTCCATCGCGGATACCATCGGTAGCCCTGCCTTTATTGCGAATAGACAAAACGAATGGAAAATCATGGCCATGGATAATCGAAGCGATTATAAAATCATTCACAATGAATTTAAGAAAGGGCAGGCCCAACTGGAAATAGAGAAAGCCGAACGTGTGCCAAATCTGGAAGTCTCCGTGAATTATGATCGGGGCGGAAATATTATGCGCGATTTTATTGGACTGGGGCTTTCTATGGATCTGCCCCTATTTAATAGAAACCAAGGGAATATCAAGATCGCAAAACTGGAACTGGAAAAAAATAAGGTTGAAATCGAACAGTTTCGTATTGATATCGAACGGGAGATCGATTTTCTTTCCGCACGGCTAAGCAACTTGGAATCTAGCCTAAAAACGATGGATAAAGGGTTTGACGGTAAACTGGATGTTGCCCTGGAACGCTATGTCCGAAATTTCCAGGAACGTAGGCTGACCATTGTTGAGTTTATAGACTTTATCAATAATTATATGGAAAACAAAGAATCAATATTGGAACGCAGGGCTAAATATCTTCAGTATCGTGAAGAACTGACCTATTTGGTCGGAAAGGATATTGTCTAATGAAGGGTAATTTTTTAATGCCACTGACGCTTTTGTCTATTTGCCTCCTGTGGGGCTGTCAGTCGGAGCAAAAGGAGGAAAAGCATGTCGTAGAGACAAAAGGCTTTTGCTTAAGCGATGATTTCAAACGCCATATCAAAATTGATTCGATCCAAAAGCGGGATGTGTCTGAACAGATCGCCTTAAACGGCGCAATTCAATACAACCAGGATGAGCTCGCTGCGCTGAAGAGTCCTATTCAGGGAATGGTGCAATATGTCGCTGTGAAAATGGGTGATTATGTGGAGAAAGGGCAGGTGCTGGTGTCACTCAAAGGCACCTCGGTCAATGACCTAGGAAAGGAACTCCGCGAGCTGGAAAACAATAGACGCCTGGCCGAAAGTAAGGTGAATAGTTTACGTAGCTTGCTCAAAGATGGCATGGCTTCCCAGCGTGAGCTGGAAGAGATGCAAAGCGAACTGAAATCTGTGCAGATCGGGATCCAGAACGTGAAGGCGAATATGAAATTGCTGAACGGATCCTCCGAGAATGGTGTTTTTTATATCCGTGCACCCAAAACGGGGTATATCGTAGACAAAAAAGTAAGTCCGGGGATGACCGTAGGTGACGATACGGATCTACTGTCCATCAGTAACCTGAATGAGGTCTGGGTGACCGTCAATATTTACGCGAATAACTTACCCTTTGTCAAAAATGGCGCTCATGTGAGGATCACAACCTTGGCCTATAAAGGCGAATATTTTGAAGGCTATATTGACCAGGTGGCCAACTTTTTTGATCCCGAAGAGCGGGTGGTCAAAGCACGCGTCAAGCTGCTCAATAAGGATTTGAGGTTGAAACCGGGCATGAGCGTGGATGTGTTGGTCGAGAAGGGATCCGCAGGGCAACAGCAACACTTGCTGGCAATCCCCAAAAACGCCATTATCTTGCATAATAACAAGAATTATGTCGTGATCTACAAAAGCGACTGTGATCTATCCGTAAGGACTGTTGATATCGTGTCGGAAAACGAAACCTATGCCTTTATCGAAACGGGGTTGAAGGAAGGGGACCGTGTACTGACAGAAAATGAATTGATTGTATTTGATGAATTGATGAATAGATAGGATGAAGAAGGTTGTACAAAATATCGTTTCATTTTCATTGAAACATTCCTTGGTGGTGCTATTTTTTACGCTGGCTTTATTGTTCGGTGGAATTTACGCTTACCTGCATACCCCGATCGAAGCATTTCCAGATGTGACCAATACCCGTGTTCGGATCATCACACAATGGCCGGGACGCAGTGCCGAAGAAATTGAAAAATTTGTCACACTGCCCGTCACCAAGGAAATGAACACCATCCCCAAAAAGACGAATGTGCGGTCGATTTCCCTGTTTGGGCTCTCTGTGGTGACAGTGCAGTTTGAGGATGAGGTAGAAGACTTCTATGCGCAGCAATATGCGGGTAATAAGATGCGCTCCATTGAGCTGCCGGAAGGGGCCGAAAGTTCTATTGAACCGCCTTCGGGAGCCACAGGGGAAATCTTTCGCTATGTGGTCAAAAGTAACCTGCCGATCAAGGAGGTATCTGCTATTCAGGACTGGGTGATCGAACGGGAGCTTGTGGGGGTGCCGGGGGTGGCAGATGTCGTGAGCTTTGGTGGTGAAGAAAAGATCTATGAGATAAAGATCAATCCAACGGAACTGGCCAACTACAACCTTTCACCGTTGGATGTGTATGAGGCGGTATCGCGCTCAAATATCAATGTGGGTGGTGATGTAATCCAAAAAGGAAATCAGGCCTATGTCGTGCGTGGCGTGGGGCTGCTGGATAAAATAGATGATATTGGCAATATTTTGATCAAGGTGGTAGGCAACACACCTATCCTGGTCAAGCATGTGGCTGAAATAGAATTGGGTGCCAAACCGCGGCTTGGACAGGTGGGGCTCAACGAGGAAGATGACCTGGTACAGGGTATTGTCATTATGCTCCGGGGTGAAAATCCATCGGCAGTAGTGACACGCCTGAAAGAAAAAATTGAGGAATTGAACGGCCGTATCTTACCGGAAAATGTCAAGATTGAACCGGTGATTGACCGCACAAAATTGGTCAACAACACAGTGCATACGGTGTCGAAAAACCTGATCGAGGGTGTTATCCTGGTTTCGATTATTGTCTTTATCTTTTTGAACAACTGGAAGACAACCTTTATTGTGGCCTCGGTGATTCCATTGGCCTTCCTGTTTGCGATCATCTTATTGAAAATTCAGGGCTTGCCGGCGAATCTGATTTCCATGGGCGCATTGGACTTTGGCCTATTGCTCGAGGGAACACTGGTGATCGTGGAGACGGTTTTTGTCTCCCTGGAAAAGGAGGCACACCGGCTGGGGACGGCCCGTTTCAATAAGGTCTCCAAGCTGGGTATCATTAAAAAGAGTGCAGGCTCGGTGGCAGGATATATCTTTTTTGCCTTATTGATCTTAATTGTTGCCCTGACGCCGATTTTCTCTTTTCAAAAGGTGGAAGGAAAGATGTTTTCACCTTTGGCCTTTACGCTTGGCTACGCCCTGCTGGGTTCTTTGGTCCTGAGTCTGACCTATGTGCCTGCAATGTGTAAATATCTGCTGAAGAAGAACATCAAAGAGGATGAAAATAAAATAACGCGGGTAAGCCGAAGGGTAATTTTTAAAGGATTTAAGAAAGCTTTTGATCATCCCAAATGGACCTTGGGGATTTTTGTCTTGGCATTGGTTGTCTGTATGGTGCGGTTTAGCTATTACGGTTCAGAATTTCTGCCAAAACTCAATGAAGGCGCCATTTATGTCCGGGCGACATTGCCAAATAGTGTCAACCTGGAGGAATCTGTCAAGCTAACAAAAACGATGAAAACAAAATTGATCAAGCAGTTTGACGAGATTGATTTTATTATGACACAGACGGGTAGACCCAATGATGGAACTGATCCTACGGGTTTTTTCAATATCGAATTTAATATTGAACTGAAGCCGGAGGGAGAGTGGAAGCGGAAAATATCGAAGGAAACATTGATCGGGCAGATGCGCGATAGCCTACAGACTTTCCCCGGCATAAATTTTGGCTTTAGTCAACCCATTCAGGACAATGTGGAGGAGTATGTGGCTGGTGTGAAAAGTCCGTTGGTAATCAAAATTTTTGGTGAGAACCTCCAGGATCTGGAGAATAAAGCCAACAAGTTTGCCGAATCACTTCAAAAGGTCGAGGGGATCACGGATATAAACGTGTTTAAAAATATCGGCTTACCCGAATTGCGGATTCAGCTGCATGACTCCAAGATGGCGAAGTATGGGGTATCGACCAAGGATGTGCAGTCGGTTATTGAGATGACCATCGGGGGGCAATCGGTGACGCATTTTTACGACAATGAGCGCATCTTTGATGTCCGTCTCCGCTTCCAGAAGCAGTATCGCGATAGCCCTGAAAAGATCGGGAACATCATTATCCCCACGATGAACGATCAGAAAGTACCGTTGCGGGAAATAGCAACCATAGACTATCATACAGGACCAGCCTTTATCTATCGCGACGGAAATTCCCGCTATATCGGGGTTGGATTTAACATCGAAGGTCGGGATCTAGGCAGCACCATTGCGGATGCAAAAAAACAGATCGCGGCTGACGTTAAATTGCCCAAATCCTATAAGGTTGTCTGGGCCGGTGAGTTTGAAAGTAAAGAGCGGGCCACCAAACAGTTGATGCAGGTGGTCCCGGTTTCACTGTTATTGATCTTGCTTTTGCTCTATGCTAATTTTGGAAATCTAAAAGATACACTGATCTCCTCCCTGACACTTGCTTTTGCATTTATCGGTGGGTTTGTATCCCTGTGGATAACGGGGACCACATTTGGGATCTCGGCCGGTATTGGTTTTATTATTCTCTTTGGTGTCGCTACGATCGACGGAATTGTTTTAATCGGTGTCATGAAAGAAAACCTGTTAAACAAAATGGGCTTGATACCTGCAATTTACGAAGCCGTAAAAAGTCGGATCAGGCCGATCTTAATGATTGCGCTCATGGGCGCAATGGGCTTATTACCAGCGGCACTGTCCAACGGAATGGGGTCCGAAATTCAGAAACCATTGGCCATTATGATTGTCGGTGGGTTGATTATCTGTATGATTCTTTCATTCTCTATTCTGCCGATTGTTTTCTACTATGCCTATAAGAAGGAAAATAGAGATTAAGCACCCATTTTTTATTCATTATATACTTTGCAAAGTTTGCACTGTCCGATCGGACAGTACAGACTTTGTTGTTTTAACATTTGCATAATTTGCGATTAACTCCTTATTTCCCTTCGCATAAATATGTAATAAGACCAGGCAAAACAGATCATCATGGCGGCTGTGAGCCCACTAATCTGTGGCCAGACCATCAGAAAACTTTCCCGGAAAGAGAGAGGTGCGGGGATAGCACCGACCATCTGTTCCATGGAAATAGGACCTAAGCTACGAACGGATGGCATCAGTAAAGTGGTTGTCGCATCGGTATAAAGCTGGCTTGGCGATAAGCGAAGCAGGTTTAAGATCAATTCATTATAACGAATGTACTCCTGCTCCGAAATATAATTGGGATTGGGTAAAAACGGTCGGATGGCCAAATTCACCAGGATTGGAAAAAATACGGTAAAAAATAACCAGATGCCGATAGCGGTAAGTGCTGAAGTGGCTGGTTGACGAAAGCGGATCGACAGCAGGACGGAAAGACTCAGCCAGAAGGCAACATACAGCACACTGGTCAAGGTGAATCCAAAAATACGTAGCAATTCCTGGGGCTCTATCCGCACTCCCATACCAATGAGTCCGCCCCCCATCATCAACATGACCAGCGCGACAAATAATGTACCGACAACGGCCAGCGGTGCTAGAAATTTGGCAAACAGGAGATTGTCGCGGTAAATTGGTTGCGCCAGCAGACGGGTGAGTGTCCCATTGTTATGCTCTGCATTGACGGCGTCAAAACCAAGAGCTATGCCCAATAATGGTGCTAAGAAGTTTAAAAAAACATGAAATGGCGGAATGGAATTATCTGTCGTAGTCAATAGCTTGAGATATAGAAACGACTGATCGGGATCGCCCGTAATGTTGACGGCGTCTTTGAGTCCCATGGATGAAACATACATGGATGCAGCAAAGGTTAGTACAATAAGTAAGATAAGTATAATAAAACGCCAGCTGCGGATATGTGCCGCTATTTCTTTGCGGACCAGCACCTGCATCGGACCGGATGGTCGGTTATTGATATCTTTTGAAGAAACCGTTGGATTTTTCATAGACAGTATTTGTTGTTATGCTATTCTCAAAATATGTATTATAAATATCGTCAAGCTGGTAGTCATTACGGTTTACAGCAACAATATCAGCACCATTGTTTACCAAAATACGTACAGCCATTGCTGTAGTATCGCTGTCGGTCTTTAATTCGATTGAAAGCCCGTTTATAGTTAGATTACGGAGTCCGGGTAGGACTTTTAATGCTTCTTCAAACCGATTTGTATCGCCTTGGGAATGCCCAAGGCTAATGACTGTGCTGATGCCTTTCTGCTGTTGTAGGTTATTGGCCAGGCTTTCGATAGATCCTTGGACCAGTAACTTTCCACCAACAAAAATACCGACCCGATCGCATACACGTTGTACCTGATGGAGATGGTGTGAAGAGAGCAGTACAGTCAGATTATGCTCCCTACTGAGCTTCTGGATAAGTTCAAGGAATTCATCGACGCCCTTGGGGTCTATGCCCAACGTAGGCTCATCGAGAATAGCGACCTCAGGGGCTTTGATCAGCACTTCGGCTAATCCTAGACGTTGTTTCATCCCGCGGGAAAAAGCACCCGTTTTTTTATGTATTTCCCGTTCGAGTCCTACGACATACAACATATCTTTGGCCGCAGCTTGTGCATAGGGTTTTGTAAGTCCATTTAATTCTGCAACGAAGCATAAGTTTTCCAAAGCTGTCATATCCGGGTAGAAACCTACATTGTCAGGCAGATAACCAACTTTGCGCTTCACGGCTATCGGATTGCGGGTGGCATCATGGCCACAGACGTAAGCTGTACCGGCTGTGGGTTCGGTCAGGCCTAGCATCATAAGAATGCTGGTTGTCTTTCCGGCACCATTGGGGCCGAGTAGACCAAAAATCTCTCCGGGATAAATATGCAGGTCCAACTTGTCTACGGCGGTTAACTTGTCGTAGTTTTTGGTCAGACCTGTCAATTTAATGATAGGATCCTTCATCATGATAATCTTTTTTGTCCCGACTTTATCTGCGGCCGTATTTACGGATGAGATAATACACCAAACCAATTGCCAATAGGATGACCAGCATGCCGATCCAGCCAGAAAGTAAAGAAGTCTTGACGATCATACGGAATGAAATGTCGGCGTTGCTGTTGGGAGACTTGATCTCGAATTTGGCCGCATAGTCACCGGCGATAGTCTTGTCGGGAACTTTAAGATTGACTTTGACATCGAGGGACTTTCCTGCTTCGAGCTGTTTGATATTCGCAGGATCGAAGGTAGCCTCCCAGCGGCTGGGCAACTGGGAACTCAAATCCAATGCATTGAGTGGGAGAGTTCCCGTGTTTTTGACTTTAAGCAGAATTTCCTTACTGCTGCCGGACACGACTTCGTCGCTTAGTCTCCCACTGGGGGTGCTCAGCTCTAGCGCATAGGAGCCTTTGACGACGGCCTCAAGATCGAGTGTTAGCGTATCCCGCGCAGATATGGCCTTCAAAGGTATTTTATATTTATTAGGTTTAGTGGTAATCGGACAGCTGATTTCAATGCTGATCTCCTGTGCTTTATTGGGCTGCATCTGTAGGGAGGTCACTTGCGACCCTTCTACGCGGTAACTTATCTGCCATCCATCGGGTAGCAGTGCGTTAAAGTTGTAATTAACCAATTGAGCAGATCCATTGGTCAAGGTCGTCGTATAACGAAAAGGTTCATTGCTAGGCGCTTCAATATTAACCAACCTCGCTTCGAAGCTGGATTTGAGCGGTTTCATGGTTTGACCAGTTAGATAGAGACTGTTTGCCAACACAAGAAGTGCGATAAAAAATGGCCTGAAATAAAAACGTCGGTCTGTGTTTGTAATTAGTAATTCTGTTAACATGATCCAATAACTAAAATTTATATTTAAATAGAATATTAGCTTTTAAAAAATGTCGGTTCGGGTATCAGGTACCTTTTTGAAAAAACCGCTCCCAAATTAAAAATCAATTTGATAAAAATCAAGAGTGAAAGAAAAAACGATTGTAAAAAAAATGTGCTTAAATAGTATGTATGCTGATCGTTTGCACTGCATAGCGGAGCGGACTGTTCATCAGTCGAAGTTTACTGACCGGAAGGTCTTCTTAATGATAATCTTCGTGTTTTCTGCCAATTCATCCAACGTACAATGGATCGATCTCAGCTGTGTTTTTGAATTTTCGTTATCATTGAGGAGAAGGTTGATGCGCAGAAGCCGGAGATCGGAGGCCTGAGGGTCCCCACGTAGTTCATCAAATAGTTCATGAACAATCTTTTCGCAACTGCTTCGGTCAAAACTGGCGATGGTCATATAACGTCCGCGGCAGTACATCTGCAATTCTATATAATAATTTGAGCGTTCCATATCCTGCATAAATGAAAAAATAGGTTAGCCTCCCGTGGGAGACTAACCAAGTTAAAGTTGCTATTTGGATCTTTAGGATATTTCGATCAGCCGTGGTTCTTTTTGTTTGGCTTCTTCTTTTTTTGGTATTGTCAATCGTAGTACACCGTTTTCATAGCGTGCCTGAATATTATCCTGATCGACAACCTCCTTCTGGAGCTCGAAGCTACGCTGGAAAGATTGGTAGCTGAACTCCCGACGTGTATAGTTGTCCTGATGCTCCTCATTTTGTTCCTGCTTAACCGAAGATATGGTCAATAGGTTGCCGTCTAGCGTCACTTTGAAATCATCTTTGGCCATGCCCGGGGCAGCAACCTCAACTTCGAAAGTGTCTCCGTTTTCCTTGATGTTGACCGCAGGAACGGTGGTACTTATCGATGAGTAATTTTTGTTGTCCCAGTTTAAAAGCTCACGGTTAAAATTATCAAACATGGGCGAAAAAAGTGAAAAATTGTTCCAATTTCTTTTTGCAAGTTTCATAGTAACCTCCTTTTAATGAAGTATAACAATAAATTAAATCTGTCAGTCGGCCGACTGTATAAAATATCCCGCAAAAAAAATACCGAGCTTAAAATACTGAAATTTTTGCATCAAAACTGCCAAATTTTACATGATAAACTGACAGTAAAATAGAACCTTTAGAATAAATTGGACTAATTGAAGCTTTTTTAAACTATTTCAACCTGAATGTTGTCCTTATACTAATCCATTTGATGGATAACTTAGTTATAAAGGTCAGGATTCTTGTATGTTCCTGGCCTTTTATATTCATTTTTACCTTTAAGGTTTAAATCAACTTTTGGTATATTTTACAATGAACAGCGAATTGTAAGCGGCCCTGCACGGATATTAAAGGGGGCTTGCCAGCATACAGACTATCCCTATCTTTACGCTCAAATAGATCATAAAGAAAAAATGAACAGAAAAATAGTTATGTTGCTGTGCCTCCTAATATTTGCATGTTGTATGGGTAATCGCTTATTTGCACAAAAATTCTATCCCATGAACTTCCTTCTCACATTTACCGATGAGGGGATTCCAGAAAATGAGGTTGCCATATTAAATCCGATCTATCTACCCTCTGCTGGATTTGAGCGGGTAGGTGATACGCTTTATATAAATAAGCAAAATAAAGAACAGGTCATGTTGTCCACCAAACAATATGACAACAGGAATGAAGTGTTGCTAACCTATCGTACTGTTGCTGATCTGAAAATTTTTAGGGAGCGTTTGCAGGAGTATCAGCCTAAGCTAGATCAGACCGACGCGCATACTTACCAAGCGACGTTTAAAAGTCTATTAATTAAGTTTATGATCGCGGAGGATACGGTAATAGACAGTAAGCGGTTTCGTGACATAAAATTCCTACTGGTGTATGACAAAGGGCAAAAATTTCCATTTTCTTCGGACAATTGCACCTTTCCGATGACGGAGACCTATCCGTTCCAAAATACGACCTGGTATTTTTCGGCCAAATATAATCGTTCATTATCAAGTTCTGAGTCCAATGATATGCAACTGGTACTTGGTAAGGAAAAGACAGCCTACAAGATTGAATTCCTAGATGACATACATTTTAAAGTAACCTATACTGATCCAAAGAAAAAGGCGCATGTTTACCAGAGTACGTATAACAGTTACAAATCCGAAATCAGCTTTTATGCGAATAGTTATGAATGGGCGGACAAAGATAAAATGGGCAGGGCACTTGAAACCATGCCGGAGAAATATGCGGGAGCAGATTCTTTCTTTTATGACCCGAAGAATTTTGCTCGAGCTGCAGGCACAGCAAGGTACTTCCGGTTTATTTTTTCAAAATCCTATCGTTGGCTTTACCACATTAATGGAGGTTTAATGGAATTGAATACACAGGAGTTCAAAGAACAGGGAGATACGAAGATGATGACTGAAAGTATGCCTAGACGTGAAGATAGATAAGGATTCATAATGAAAAAACTACTGTTGATTTGCAAACTGATTTTGCTTCTGTGTATTTCCTGTAAACAGAAGCAGTTTGATTTGGCGGATCTCCGTTTTCCAATCGACAAGAAACAGCTCAATATGCTGGGGGTAGAAACAGCACCTTACAAAACATATCTTGAAGATGAGACCATCAAATTCAGCAGTGATAGCAGTTCGGTCATGCACTTTGGCGGAATAGCATTGGCCGGTAATCTCAGTCGGTACGATAAGAATATCTATGCATCCAATACCATACAGTTTTTGGAGGACCGCACAGATAAGACCATTCAGGCCTATAAAGTCACTATTGGTACGAGTGAAGAAACAGAACAATTGGAAAGCTATTTTGATAAGCAGTTCGGGAAAACGGAATTTTACTATAAAGACGAAGAGCTGAGTTGCAGAGTCTGGGAAAAAGAGGGGCTGTTATATTATCTTGGAATAAATTTCGATGTATATAACCCTGATCAAATAAAGAAGCACCGCAGAACAGCATTGCTGTTTGTGGTCAATAAAAGCAGTCAGACACTCATCAAAGAAGAAGCTCCCCAAGGTCATTATTTTCGGTTTTATCACTATTATCTGGAGGCAAAGGAGAAACCCGAATATAAAACACTTACCTATAGGCAGTATATGGAGTTAAAACAGCGTCAATATCAATCTGAAGGTCTTGAAACGATCTATGTCGAGCATTATATCAAGCAATAGAAAACACTTTTGTGTATTAAATTCGTTCGATAGCAGTAGAATGGGCGAAAGTAAATAGATAAATAGGCAAACTTTCTACGCTAATTTATTGTCCTATAGGTATCCATAGTTTGGATAACTTAGTTATAAAAGGTCAGGTTCCTATTGGTGTCCTGGCCTTTTTCTATTAAATCGGAAACTTTCTCTGTCGTCCATTTGTTTAGCTATAAGATAAGGGGACGGCGCTGGTAGGAGTGGCGTCGATGCCTATGGCGTAGTCATGGGTTTTATGCATCTAAAAAAGTAACAGTATGAGAAGGGAACAAATAGAACAATGGATTGCCGAGGGATATAATGTCCTGGAACATAAGAAACCCAAAGTCGTCCAGGGCGATATCTGGGAATATCTGAATAGTCACGATGGCCATGGTACAGATGTCTATGCGCTATCTGAGCTGGCGAAATGTGCCGACCACGAATTGCATCAGATCGAATTGCGGAAATACGCTCAGGAATATGGACAATTGGGGGAGAAGCAGTTTCTACGCAATGAGTCCATCCGAATGAAATCATTTGATAAGTACGAAGCTTTCTTGCGCTTATTTTATCCGAATAGTGTTGAAAAAGAAGTTGAGGAAGCGAAATTTCTTGCCGAACGCGTGCGGCGGGTAAGCAAAGCGGAAATGGAACAATGGGTAACGGCCAACCATATTAATGTACTGCTGTCCGATTTAAATTGTCTTGACGAAGATGCGATCCTGACGGGAATGGTCATACCTTCCGAAGAAGTGGTTAGCTACACCGATGGGGGACTGCAGGATACCATGGATTGCCATCTGACACCCATGGAGTTTTTTAGCCATGCAGACGCTGCGCTGTACTGGATTGATTCTAAAATAAAGTCCTAGATTGTTGCACTGCCCCAAATTTGGAAACTATCCGGCGGGCAGTGCGTAACACTTTTTTCAGGGACTTTGATTTTACCGGAGCTGACCAGTTCGTCTAAGGTAAGGATATCGAGCCTATCTTTGCTTAAAGACAGTTTCTTTTGGACTTTAATCCGCTTGGTAACCGATAGGATAATACTGCTCCCATTTCCAAGGGGTAAAAGTATCGCCGATCAGCTGCGCAAGCAGGTCTTTAAACAACATGCTGCCATTGACGCTATTACAGATCATCACAATGGAGATACCTCGGTCAATAAAATTGATATTGTAATTTTTCCAGGCGTCGTCACCACCTTCTTTAAAGAAGGCCCGGCCATACGGTGTTTTGAGCAGTCCCCAACCCAGACCATAAGCAAGTTGAACCGCTTCGTTTTCGTCTGTTGTTTCGCTGCTGATCGGTGGAAACTGTGTTTTGGAATATATGCGGATCTGCGGACGGATCATTTCCTCGAATATGTTTTCCTTGATTCCTTTACCCTGGACGACATATTCGATAAATCGCGCATAATCACTAATGGTCGTGACCATGGAACCACCGGCTACAGCAACAGTCTTTTTGCTTTTTACATTCTGCTGTTCATGATCATTGTGGCCTATAGCCAGATCATCACCAAAGCTATCGTGCCAGACATAGCCTGACTTGTACATGCCGATGGGGTTAAAAATCAGCTCGCTGGCCAGGTCGTCAAAAGTCTTGCCGCTTAGTTCCTCCAGCGCCAATTGGAGCAATTTAAAGCCCTCTCCGGAATAGGCATAGCGTGAACCAGGCTCAAAATAGATCTTGACGACACCAAGCGAGTCATAATCAGGATTGGCTGCCGTTGGATCATACCATTTTAGATTGGGAAAGCCTGTAGTATGGCTGAGACACATGCGCGCAGTGATTTTTTTCCATCGTTGGTCCCCTTTTAGTCCGACGAAATTCGGGTATTCGGGGATAGGCTTCCGGAGGTATTGATAGAGTGGTTTGTCTAGATCCAACAAGTTACGGTCCACCAATTTCATACAGAGATATCCACAGACAGCCTTGCTGAAGGATGCTGCGTAGACAATGGATGCGGTATCGAGGAGTTCTTCGCGAAGTTTGTTCTTGTAGCCGTAGGTTTTGAGGTAGACGGTCTTTTTATTGTTGAGAATCGCGAGACCGATTCCCGGTACTTTCGCCTGATTCTTTAGTGTATTTAAAATACTATCAATAGCGCCTCCAGAAATAGTTGAACCATCCAACCGTGTGACAACATGACTTTGGCTGATCGCTTGTCGGCTACTACATAATAAACCGATCAGGGATATAAAAAGATAGATTTTTTTCATGGCTTTTTTTATTTCAAATATCTGAATAAGCCTATTGAGATAGGGACGACAGCTACACGACAACTGCGCGACATGTCGCATGAAAGGCATCGAAACCTAGAACTAGCGGGATGGAAGCTTTAAAAATGGAATAGCGCCGGGGTACCGGGGTATCCTGTTGCTGAGTGCACCGATGCCGTTGATAATACAGCTGACCAAGGTATAGAGATATACAATTGTGAGCAACGCGAAGCCTACAGGAAAATAGAATACAAGCAACACAATCAACAGCATAAGCAGGAGACTCATGGTCAACTGGAAGTTGATGGATATTCGACCATGATAGTCATATAAGCGATTTCGGTCTCTGTAATTGATCCAAAGAAATAGCGGAAGCAATAGATTGCAAAATGGAAATATAACTCCAGCGAGTGGCATAAAATGAAAAAAGCTTAGAATTCTGGTTTCTGCGCTTGTTGATACTTCCTCAATTTCGCTGTTTTTGACAGTTGGTATGGCCAAGGCGGGTTCTAAGGTTTGTGTATTGCCGGAACTAGAATAAAGTTCCGCTACGGAAAGTCCCAGTGCTTGCGCAAGTTTCCGGACAGAATCGCCATAGGGAATCACTTCACCTTTCTCTATACGTTGAATGGTGCGGCTGGTAAGACCAGATTGGTCTGCCAGTTCTTGTTGTGTCAGTCCTTTCTCCAGTCTTATACTGGCTAGATCAAAAGTTTGCTTTCCTTTATCCATACCTCATCCATAGCGCCTCGACTGTTGCTAATGGTAGTTAAATATAATCATATTTAGCCTACTTTAAAAAGATATTGGAATGCTCAATCCCACTTTTCTAGTGCTGATCGCTTTTTTTAGAAGAAAATAATGCATTAATATATTAATTATAACCTTAATTGGATTATTTGGCATAATATCTGTTGCAATAACGGCGTATATCGACTTAAAACAAAAAAAACAGATGATATGCCAATGACAACCATAGAAAAAACCACCAAATAATATATAATGAGAGAGCCTCCGGATGGGGGCTTTTTTTTGACCCCATAGGCAATTGTTCATTGTATTTTGTCGCAATAGAGGTTTATTGCGACAAAATAGAGTGGTTTATGTCGTAATAAATCTAAATTGCGACATTTTATTTGTATTATTGTCGTAATAACTGTCGCAAATAATGCAGATGTATTATGGGAAAACAACGGGAAATTGAGCAACAGATCTATAGGATCTTGCAGACTTTGGGTAAATTTGCGCAAGGAGCTTCATTGAAAGAGATTAGGGAGGCGTCCGGATTGCTTATTGAGACCAGATCGCTGCAAAGGCGTCTGGAGAAATTGAAAGAGGAGGGAGCAGTATACCTATCCGGTAACATGCGCTCCACGATGTACCATCTTTCATCGCTGACGGAAAAAGGAGCTATGTTAAAGGACCCTTCATTTCCGTTTGAAAAGTCAGCAGAAATTCCGCTGTCTTCTGAGGGGGAGGAAATTAAGATGCTTGTTGGCCGACCACTGACTGAACGGATTCCCGTTGGTTACCAGGCTGATTTTCTGCTGAACTACCGTCCCAATATAGATCGTTATCTAAGTAATGATGAAAAACGGCAGCTAGCCGAGATAGGTCAGACAAATACACTGGATCAACCCGCAGGAACATACGCGAGATCGGTACTGGAACGGCTGCTGATCGATCTTTCGTGGAATTCAAGTCGGCTGGAGGGAAATACCTATAGTCTATTAGATACCCAATATCTGATCTCTTTGGGTAAAAAGGCGGACCGCAAGGATGATGCTGATGCTCAGATGATTCTTAATCATAAGGAGGCTATTGAATTTCTTGTTCAGGGAGGCGAGGAGATAGATTTCAATGTGTATACAATTACCAATCTGCACGCACTGTTAGCAGATAATCTTCTTCCGGATTCCGCTGCTGCCGGTCGACTGCGAACATTTGGAGTCGGTATCACAAGATCTGTTTTTACACCATTGGCTATACCTCAGCTCCTTGATGACTTGTTCAGAACATTACTGAGTAAAGCGCAGGAAATTGAAGATCCATTCGAACAGGCCTTCTTTATCATGGTACAGCTGCCGTATCTGCAGCCTTTTGATGATGTCAATAAACGCGTTTCCCGCCTGGCAGCAAATATACCTTTTAACAAACGTAATCTGTCGCCATTGGCATTTGTGGATGTTCCCGAAGAATTGTATGTTAAAGGATTGCTTGGGGTATATGAACTCAATCGTATAGACCTGTTAAAAGATGTTTTTATATGGTCATATAAGCGTTCGGCAATGCGGTATGCTGCCATCAAGCAGTCTCTGGGAGAGCCTGACCTGTGGCGGATGCAGTACCGCGATGATATCCGAGAGGTGATCCGGGCGATCATCCTAGAGTCGATGGCTCATCAGCAGGCCGTCAATACCATCGCACAGTACGCTGAACGGATTGCCGAAAGCGACCGACAGAAATTTATAACTGTTGTCGATACGGAACTGTTGTCCCTACACGAAGGGAATTTTGCCCGTTTTCGCATCAAACCGTCGGAATTTAGAAGATGGCAAGAAGTGTGGAAGAGAGATTGATGTCAATAGTCAGAAAACTTATTTTACCATGAACCGTTTGGGGTATTCCGCTGCAGAATTGATATGGAAGTACTCGTCGAAATCTGCTTTGGGCGTACTGCTGTAATAATCGTTTAGCAAACCCAAAAATCCTTCGAGGTTAGGGGCGATAACTTTACGGTCATTATCCCGGTTCCAATATTCAATTAGTTGCCCTCCCTGACCAGTAAATATTCCACCCTGATCATAACAAATATAACTGCCGCCGCCATTATGAAAAATCGGGATCCAAAGCTCGTTCCACCAGTTCTCGATTTCAAAGTCGGTACCTATCATACTGGTCAGTTCCTGCGCAGTGTCCAATGCTTCTTCTAATGGTATAAACGTTGAGTTGTTAACAAAGGCTTCATAGCAGCTATTCCGCTGTCCATTTTTCCACTGATAGAATGCTTTGAGATCTTGTGGGAGATGTATATCATATTTCTGCTCCAGGGCTTTGAGTGCTTCGAGGCTCAATGGGTTTTGCAAATCGCCATAGAAATCTGGTCTGAGATTTTTGATATGTAAGTCTAAACTTTCCAGTGTCTCTGTCATAATACCTTTTTGGATGCTTTTTTAAAGTTACTCATTAAAATCACTTATGTCAATGGATTTAGATTATCTCCTTTCATCTGGTAGCTTTACAATTTTTCCCTAACTTTAGTATAACAATTTATATTCTATAGGGTATAAACACAAACCTGGTTAATAGTTATGAAAAAGATCGAACTGATCCCACTTGTGGGGATTGATATTGAGAATTTAGGGGCAGTGGCTTTGGGCATGGGTCAAATGGAAGTGCAAGCTATTCTTGGACCGCCTTCGGATGCACTGGATGGCCAGTATTATTATGATGACCTCGAACTGAGGTTGGATTTCAATGATCATGGGCAACTCGAATTTATCGAAAGCATTAATGGACCATTTCCGGAAAAAACGGAGATTAGCATCTATGGACTGAACCCGTTTAAGGTGGAGGCCGAGGAACTACTCAATATCCTCAGTGAAAAGAACAGTGGTCCCGTTGATGATTCCGAAGCGGGATACTGTTATACCTTTCTGAATAGTTCGGTCGGAGTCTGGCGACAGATGACCGAAGAGGATATTCAGGAAGACATCGAAGCAATAAAGGCCGAAGGTGAGTATGAAGATAATGTGGATATGCTGCTCGAAGACCTGGAAAAATCCAAATTTTTCTGGACAATTGGAATCGGCGTGAAAGGATATTATTCGGGTCAATAGAACAGCGGTTAGTAGCATTTTTTAGCGTAAGGATTTATGTATACTTAATGCTGAGAAAAAAAATGAAGCGAAGCTGGTAGATGCGGATGAACTCGTTTTTTTGAAGACGGAATTTACTGAAATAACTGCCTAAACTCAACAGGACTTTGTTGGGTGGTTTTCTTGAAGACTTTACTGAAAGATTGCGGGTGCTCAAATCCAAGTTCGTAAGCTATTTCACTGATTGACAAGGAGCTGGTGCTCAGACGGACTTTGGCATACTCAATCATTTTATGTTGGATATGCTGCTGCGTATTTTGTTGTGTGTAAAATCGGAGGACGCTGCCGAGATAATTGGGAGATAAGTTGAGCTGCCTCGCCAAATAACTGACTGTTGGAACACCATGCTCCTGCAATTTGTCCCGGTCAAACTGCGCGGAAAGGAGTTGTTCAAATCGTATGACAAGTTCTTGGGTCGATTTTTTTCGCGTGATAAACTGACGCTCGTAAAAACGCTCGGCATAAATAAGTAACCGCTCTATCTGCTTAAGGATCAGCTCACGGCTGAACTTGTCGATATTTGACTGATACTCTTTTTCAATGTTCTGAAGAATATCCACGATAATCGCTTCTTCCTTATCCGAAAGGAAAAGAGCTTCGTTGACTTCATATTGAAAAAAATCGTATGTATGGATATGCTTTGCCAATTCGCTGTTCCACAAAAAATCAGGATGTACCAAGAGAATCCAGCCACTAGGTTCGGTACGGATCTCTTGATTGATCTCAACTTTTAGAAATTGTAAGGGCGATACAAAGGTAAGTACCCCCGAATCAAAATCATATTGTTGTTGTCCATAATTGAATTTGGCGTTTACATTTCGCTTTAATCCGATCGAATAAAAGTGCTGGATCCAATTTAACTTGGTGTCATTGATCGGGTAGTGTACCTGACTATAATCAACCAGACTGATTAATGGGTGCTCCGGCTTGGGCAGTCCGCAAAAGCTATGGAACTCCGAAAGGGAATGAAAGCGAAATGTATTCTCCATAATTGTAAATTTACGTATTTTATCCTTTGTTATTACGGGGTATTCTTCGATACCATCGGCTTTAAAGCGCTATTTAACGGATTGCTCAAAACCCGTGGATATCGTATAGCTTTTCCACTTTTCAATCTCGGCAGTCAATGTATTGATCTTATTTTTAGCGAGTTCATAAGCATCTTCACCCATCAGAAAATGAAATGGGGGATTGGGTATTGTACTCAGCTCGATCAATAACACGGCTGCTCTTTGTGGATCATTCGATTGATTGCCGTGAATCTGCTGTAGATGTGCGGCTTCGGTTTCCCTAGCCGAGATGTAGTCTGCTATTGGATTCGCTGCGGTGTGGATGGAATTTTCAGATAGAAATTCAGTCCTGAAATAGCCTGGATAAACGAGCGTTGTATGGACACCAAAAGGCCGCATTTCGACCGCCAGAGCTTCGGTAAAACCAGCGACAGCAAATTTAGTGGAGCAGTATACGCCGAATGCAGGGAAATTACCCACCAGTCCGCCAATGGAAGCAATATTGAAAATATGTCCGGATTGTTGGCGACGGAAATAAGGTGTAATATGCCGGATGAAATTGAGCGAGCCAAAAACATTAACATCATAGTTGCGTCGTGTCTCCAGATCACTGAGCTCCTCTAAGGCACCTGTTTGCCCATATCCAGCATTGTTAACAAGGACATCGATCCTACCGAAATAGTCAATGGCCGAGAGTACTGCCCGGTTGACATCTGTGTCGTTGGTGATGTCTACCTCAAGGGGCAGAAAATTTTCATGATCGCCAATTTCATCTTCCAGCGCTTGTTTTGTTCGTGAAGTCGCCACAACAAGATAATCCTGGGCGAGCAATTCTCTTACTAAGGTTAGTCCAAGCCCTTTAGAGGCACCAGTGACAAACCATACTTTTTGTGATTTCATGTATTTTTCTGTTTTAAATAATTTGATATTACAAAGGTGATGATTAGGTGTTTTTTGGATGTAGGCAAATCGATGGATCTTGTAGTCAAATCGTGGATTCCATATTTTTCAACGATTGCTTGTGCTTATTTCACGAATTAATTTCCCTATTCCCTCTATGAAGTGTTGAATTATTAAATTACCAGTTGTGTTATCTATAAGTTTATTTTTTATTAATAAATAGGGTGCTAAACCTGTTTAGTTTGAGGTGTTATGGTTTTTAATTAAATATTTCTTAATATTAAGGTAAATTATAAACCAAGTGAAAGTACCAACTTTGGTGCTAAATTCTAAACCAGACTAAAAATGCAGAAAACATTACTAATCAGTATGGCATTAGGGCTCTCATATCCCACGTGGGCTAATGTAGAGCGTAGTTATGTCAAATTGAACAGAGAGACGCAAGCTATTGCAGTCCAGTCTACCGTGAAAGGTGTGGTAAAAGACAAAAACGGTGCAGCTATGCCCGGTGTCACCATCACCAATTTATCCAGTCAGAAAACGACATCTACCAATGCCTCGGGAATGTTTAACATCGAGGCTGCCATCGGCCAAAAGCTTAAACTGACTCAGGTGGGGTATAACGAGCAGGTTGTGACTGTCAATACAGCTCAATTACAACTTGTAATGGAATCCAAAGATACCGAGTTGGAGGAAGTTGTCGTGGTCGGCTACGGAACCCAGAAGAAAGCAAACTTGACCGGAGCAGTTGATCAGGTCGGCTCAGAAGTTTTCGAAGGCCGCGTACTCGCCAATGCGAGCCAAATGCTACAAGGTGTTGTTCCCAACCTAAATATCGTCCCGGCTGATGGTAAACCTAACCGGGCACCGAGTTTCAATATCCGTGGTACCACGTCAATCGGCCAGGGCGGAAGTGCCTTGATTTTGATCGATGGAGTAGAGGGGGATCCAGCTTCATTAAATCCAAATGATATCGAGAATGTCTCCGTACTAAAAGACGCTTCCTCTGCTGCAATCTATGGCGCAAGGGGGACTTTCGGTGTCGTATTGATTACAACTAAGAGAGCGAAGTCGGGAAAATCGTCCATTAACTATTCCGGAAGCGGATCCTTCCAGAAACCAATTGCTAGGCCCAAATTCGTAACGGATGGCTACGCGTATGCATCGCATTTCTTTACCGCCTATAACGCTTGGAATAATTATTCCTCTATCCCCAGCAAGCTGAATAAAACACAGATCTTTACAATGGACTGGCTCAACGAGTTCAAACGCCGCAAAGAGCAGGGGATTACGGATGAAATTACAGTCGATGATAAAGGAAATTACGTTTACTATGGTAATGAGGACTATTACGATGTCTTGATCAAGGACAATACCTTTGTACAGGATCATAACCTGTCGGTAAGTGGCAATACCGAAAAGCTGGATTACTACATCTCTGGACGTGCCTATGATTATAATGGGATGTACCGTTTTAATAGTGATAAATACAAGACCTACAATACCAGGGCCAAAGCAGGTTTACAGGTAAATGACTGGTTGCGTATCGCTAATAACATTGATTACAACTACGCGAAATACCGCGACCCAACGACGGGTGGTGAAGGGGGGAATATCTGGCGTAATATTGCGGATGAAGGACATCCATCTTCACCGATATTCAATCCTGATGGTTCGCTTAGCTTCTCGGCGGCCTATTCCGTGGGTGATTTTATCTATGGAAAAAATAGAACCGAAAGTGAAAATCGGGATCTCCGCAATACCACGTCTTTTGAAACCAAATTTCTTAACAATACCCTGCGGATAAAGGGCGATCTGACTTTTAGAAATCGCGATTTTAACTCGACCCGTGTACGTGTGCCTGTCCCTTATAGCACGCAAGAAGGTAAGGTGCTCAAGCTGGAAACAGACATGAACAACAATATTTACCAGGTAGACCAAAACTGGAAATATCTATTTGGAAACCTTTACGGTGAATACGAAAAGACAATAGGTGACCATTATGTTAAAGGTTTGCTGGGGTATAATTACGAACAACGTGTCTATAACTCTTCCTATATCACGAAAACAGGCTTATTGACCGAAAATGTGGATAATATCAATCTGGCTCTCGGGCAAAATACAACCGCTACCGCTGGTTATAATAAGTATCGGAATGTTGGTGTATTTATGCGGGCCAATTATATTTTCAAGGATCGTTATTTATTTGAATTCAATGGGCGATACGATGGTTCTTCCAAATTTCCGACCAACCAACAATGGGCATTTTTCCCTTCAGCCTCTGCGGGCTGGCGCATTTCTGAAGAACCCTTCTTTACGGTAGACAAAAAGATTATTTCTGACCTGAAATTTCGCGCTTCTTATGGTTCACTTGGGAACGGTAATGTAGACCCTTATACCTACATGGATCTCTATGAAATCAAGATCATGGATCGTTTGTTGAATGGACAGAAACCTTCCTATACCTCGGTACCAAAGGTTATTCCCGATAATCTGACTTGGGAGACGGCCCGTACAGCTAATTTTGGACTGGATTTTTCATCATTAAATGGCAGGCTGACCTTTACAGGTGATCTCTACCAACGTAAGACCTTGAACATGTATACCTTCAGCGTGGAGTTGCCGGATATATTCGGTGCGCAATCGCCAAAAGGTAATTATGCGGATATGACAACGAAGGGCTATGAATTGAGTGTTGCCTATAAGGACCGTTTCGATTGGAACAATAGTCCATTTAACTGGTCGGTGAAAGCTACTTTGGCGGATTATCGCTCAACCATAGATCGCTATGAAAATAAAGCCGGTCTGTTACAGACTGATCGCTACCAGACTGACCGATATTATGAAGGACAACGACTCGGCGAGATATGGGGTTATGTTACCCAGGGACTTTTCCAAAATCAGGCGGAGATAGATGCGGCTCCGACACAAAAGGTCATCAAATCGTCCAATTCTGGTATTATCTATCCGGGCGATGTACGCTTTGCGGATCTCAATGGCGATGGGGTAATTGACTACGGAACAAATACAATCAATAGTCATGGCGATAAAACCATTATCGGTAACTACGAACCTCGTTATATCTATAGCTTCAATATCAATATGGACTGGAAAAATGTCTATTTCTCTACCTTCTTTCAAGGGGTTGGAAAACAGAATTGGTACCCAAGTAATGAGTCTATTTTTTGGGGGCAGTACAATAGACCATATAACAATTTACCCGAATGGCACCTCAATAATTATTGGACAGAAGACAATCCTAATGGATATTTTCCGCGATATGCCGGTTATAACGAGTCTATTAAAGCAACAGCCCAGACAAGGTACCTGCAGAATATCGCCTACATTCGGATGAAAAACATTCAGATTGGCTATAATTTTCCGAAATCTGTGACTTCGAAGCTCAAGATCAGTAGCTTACGGGCTGGACTATCCGGCGAGAACTTATGGACTTGGTCGCCTCTGTATAAAAAAACAAAAGATCTTGATGTGGGCAATCTCATGAAATCTGACCCGGATATCAGTGATTCCAATAGTGGTGATGGATTTAACTATCCGGTGATGAAGAGCATTAGTTTTAATTTATCCATTGGATTATAATGTATTAAAAATGAAAAGAATCTTATTTATACCTATGATAGCACTCTTGTTCAGTTCCTGTGAATTGAACGAGCTACCGAAAGCATCGGCAACTGAAGAGGACATCTTCGGAACGGAGAATGGACTGAAAAATTACAGTAACTCTTTTTACCGGGATATCACCTCCAGAAGCGATGCTTTTAAAGGGGATGCGATGGCAGATTACGCTGCAGTAAATAGCTTGAATGATTTTATGGTGAAAGGTGCTTATTCTGCCGAAATCAGTACGGGCTGGAGCTGGACAGCCTTACGGAATATCAATCAGATGATCGTCAAATGTACAAGCCCGCAATTGAGTGATGCGGTCAAAAACAATTATATTGGTATCGCCCGCTTCTTTCGGGCCTGGTTCTATTACGATAAGGTGGTGCGCTTTGGTGATGTGCCTTGGGTAGATCATCCATTGACCGTTGATGAGACAGATATCCTCCATGCGCCAAGGGATTCACGTGAACTGGTGATGAAGCGCATTATGGAAGACCTGGATTTTGCCTATGCAAATATTACAGGAGACGGCGGGGATGGTACGTTAATTAATAAATGGACGGCATTGGGTCTAAAGACTCGTGTGGCCTTATTTGAAGGAACTTTTAGAAAATACCACAAATTAAACTTGGCGACAACACCGGCGGATTTCTTTAAGATGGCCGCTGATGCAGGAAAGATCTTGATGGAAACGGGACCCTATAGTGTGTATGTGGCCAATGATCCAAAGCTGTCACAGCGTCAATTATTTGTGAGCAATCAGCCTGTGAAGCAGGAAGTCATGTTCGGTCTTGCTTTCAGCAAAGATCAGGCATTGATGAACGATGCCAACTGGTGGTGGACCTCGGCGACCTATGGACCAAGACTGAGCCTGGTAAGACCCTTTATCAACAGCATTTTGAATCTTGATGGAACACCATACACCGATCGTCCTAATTATCAAACTGAGGAATTTTATGAAGAATGCCAAAACCGTGACTACCGGTTGGCACAGCTGATCCGTACACCAGGGTATAAGCGTGGGGGAGAGGCTGCCCCTCCAAATTTTGCAAGTTATACATACACGGGCTATCAACCGATTAAATATACCCTGGATGATCCTTATTATGATAATGGTGCCTATAACATCAACGCAGTACCTTTGATGCGGTATGCTGAAATACTGTTGAACTATGCAGAGGCCAAGCAGGAACTCGGGCAGTTGAATTTAACGGATTGGACTAAAACCATTGGTGCTTTGCGTGCACGAGCAGGAATCACTTCAGGAAATAATAGCTTGCCAACAAAGGTGGACAACTATTTGAAAAACACATTTTTCCCGGATGTAAATGATCCTGTATTATTGGAAATCCGTCGTGAAAGGCAGGTTGAGCTAGCACTGGAGGGCTTCCGTTTCAATGACTTGAAAAGATGGAAAATGGGATCCTCGATGGCCAACCTTGCTTGGACAGGCATCTATGTGCCAGCATTGGAAAAACTGATGGATTTGGATCACGACGGCAAACCGGATGTGATTTTCTATGATGGTAGTAAACCTGCCTCTTCCATAACGGCACCGAGTGGAGTAGCTAAAGTTGCCATCGGTGGGGGGAGTAAGAATTTCCAGACCATGACAACGGATAATCACCTTGAATGGTATAAGGCTGTTCCGAGAAGCTGGGAAGATAAACAATACCTTTATCCACTGCCGGCTACAGCGATTGTTAAAAATTCCAACCTCGTACAGAATCCAGGATGGACAAAATAAAAGCTTAGTTTCCAATTAACATAAAAAGCATCTCAAAAAGAGATGCTTTTTATGTTATTGAACCATTAGAATAATTTTGACAACTATCGTTTTGCAATAAAAAAAATACCATTGTCGACACAAGTAAGCAAAGACTTATTTCACTCGTAAATCAGCTTTTAACACTTACTCCGGATGATGCTCCACTCGGAGTACATTTTTATCTCAATGATTCATACGCACTGGAAGCAGGCTCCATAGTACTTGTATTGAAAAAAAGCTAACGCCGCTCCTGATAAACACCCACCTCATTCAGGACCACACGCTCTTTTTCGGGGCGGATACTCAAGCGTAATTTTTGCCCCAATACCTCATCAAAGCGAAAGATCTTGATACGCCCCTGTGTGACCGGACTTGCCGCAAGGGGAGACCATTTGCCATCTTTCAAATAGCTCAGACTATAGCTGGAAGGATTGTCCTTGCCTTCGGTAATGACAATACTGTTGAAATTTTTGCTGCGTTCGAAATCCAGTTCATACCAGATCTCTCCTTTGGTAGATGGATTGGATACCCATGCGCTACCGAAATTGTCATCATTGGCGAAATCCATAATACTCATATCTTCACCCCAACTGCTATTGGAAGGAACCTGCCTAGCGATGTTATGGTCTACAATCGGTGCTTGGTAGCTAGGTAATGCTTTGTAGTTGGGTGTTTTCTTGTAAAGTGCTCCGATGGTTTTTAAAGCATCCAAAGCGTTTTGATCCATCAGACCGTCACTGTTGGGTGCGACATTGAGCATAAAGTTGCAATAGGCATCATTATAAGGAATGACAAATTTCTCTACGAGTTCCTTCACATCTTTTACCGGCGTCGTAGGAAAGGACGTTTTCCAGAACCAGCTCTGTTGCAGCGGTAAACAAGCCATTGCCGGTAACTTATTATGTTCTTTGGAGATAAACTGTCCCGCTCCCTGTTCGTAAGATTTGATATCTGTGTAAAATAAGGCGTCCCCAGGATATTTTGCTGAATTGAGATCCATCAATAGGCACTTGGGCTGTAGGGACTTGACCAGATAATAAATGTCGTCAAATGGAACATCATCATACGAGATACGTGACCAAGGAGCATCCCAGCCGTCGATTACCAAAGCATCGATCTCACCATATTGTATTAACAATTCAGTCAGCTGATCTTTGATCAACTGGATATGCGCTTTGGTGATGGTATGTGGACGTATCCCCTGATGCATGTCCAGGATGGAATAATAGAGCATGACACGCAGACCATTTTTACGGAAGGCTTCTGTAAATTCCTTGACAACATCGCGGTGTAATGGGGTGTTCATCACATTGTAATCGGTGGTCTTGGTGTTCCAGATCGGAAACCCGCTGTGATGTTTTGTCGTTAGACAACCATAGGTCATATTGGCCGACTTGGCTGCTTTGGCCCATTGGTCGGCATTGAGCTTCGGTGATTTGAAAAGCCCAAGCTCCGCATTTGGATCGGACCAATCTTGCTCCATAAAGGTAGGCATGCCGTAATGAATAAACATGCCGAATCCCAGATTGACAAAATCAAGCTGGCTCTGTTCAAGTACTTTCTTCGAGAAATTTGATTGTGCATATACCATATTGCTCAGTAATAGGTAACATAAGCCGTAAAGTAAGGTCTGTGAAATTTTGGACATAATTTGCTAATTTGTTATCTGGTAAAGATACGATGCAAGAGATTACACTGTGCTTAACGGAAACCTAATGAATGCCTAATAAAAGGTTAATAGCTATTCCGAATAGATAAATAGATGTTATTTTTAACAGATGAACAGCGCTGATAGAAATATATACCCTTGGGCATTTGGTACCAGCTTCCTAATCTTGACTGTACTGATCGGCTTTCTGATTTTCAAAACCTACCAATTGGAAGATAAGAATTATCAGATCGGCCAGCTCAATTTGGTCCAGAATGCCTATGGTACAGCGATTATGGATGATAAGATCTTTCCTGGAGGAGATGCCTTATTTCAGACGGAGCTGGTGCCTTACCTGAATACCTGGTTTAAGAAAGTGACGGATAAGTCGCCCGATGCAGTGCAGTATGGTGAGACCCGAATGGAATTATTTCTCAAAACTATGCGGACGAAACAGTCTTTGGATAGCATCTTTAACCAAATCGTAAAGCAACAAAAGCTCGATCCTGCACTCATTTACTTGTTCCATTTCGATAAGTTGGAACTTTACAATGCTGCGGATAATAGCTGGCAGGTCTTCTATGAAAGTGCCAGTGACGATAGCTCTGGAACCATCAGTGGTTCGCTCAGGAAAACCTCGCTCAACAATCGGGTGTTCCAGTTGGCGGTCAGTGATAAGGAGCCCATACCTTATCGATTTACCTATAGTCTCTATGTGGATTATGAGAACCGGAACTGGCGGATCATCCGGCAAATGGTACCTGTATTTTTGCTTTCCTTGGCCTGTATTGCTGTTATCGTGCTGCTGAGTTTTCGAACATACAAAAACTGGGTCAACCAACGTAAGCTGGCCGATCTGAAAACGAGTTTCTTAAACCACATGCGGCATGAATTTAATACCCCTTTGACAACAATCCTGGTCAGTGCACATAGCTTGATCGATAGGGACACTAGACTGGACAATAAAGAGGTGGTACAATTGGGACGGATTGTGGAGCGACAGGCGAAACGGCTCCGCGATTATTTTGAGCAAGTAATGGGATCTGTTGCATTACAGGAACAGCAGGCTAAAATCATACAGGCCCCTATCGACTTATTGACAAGGGAGATCCTGGATGAGTTGTGTCTTCGTTATCAAGGGGAGATTGAAATTGATTATATCCCACTTGAAAAGGATGTGCTCATACGGCTGGACGAAGGGTATTATTTCTCGATACTTGACAATCTGATTTCAAATGCTATCAAATTTAATGACCATCCGCGCAAGACGATTCGATTGAGCTGGGAACAGAAAGCTGAACAATATTGCCTCAAAGTTGAGGATAATGGACGAGGAATTGACTCCTCGGACAAAAATGCGTTATTTACGGCATTCTATCGTGGGCAGTCTTCGGTTGGCAAGCCAGGACTCGGATTGGGATTATACTATGTGAAATCTTGTTTGGATCGGTTGGGATGGACAATTCGCATCGAAAATAGCCTAAGTGGCGGTACTATTTTTTATATTTACATGGACAATGGGTCTTTCAATAGCAAAAAACAGGATTGATATCCTTTTGATCGAAGACGAACCCGATTTGGGCGAGGTTTTCTCGCGCTATCTCCGGTACAAGGGCTTTACCGTAATATGGGAATGTACCGCGAAAAAGGGACTGGAAGCTTTTGGAGAATGTGCGGCCAAATTGGTGATTATCGATGTGCAATTACCTGATGGAAATGGTTTCGATTTGGCCCAGGAGATCTTGCAGCTTAGCGCCGGACAGCCCATTTTCTTTTTGACAGCCCTGCAGGAGCGTGCATCGCGTCTAATGGGACTCTCGTTGGGTGCCGTTGACTATATTGCCAAACCCTTCGACATGGATGAAATACTGCTCAAGATCCGTAATTTATTGGCTGTGGCCTCGACTCCCGAAATAGTGCCCGAACGTAGGCTACAGATCGGTCAGCTGTGTCTGGATATGGAGCGCCATAGCTTGACTGATAAGCAGGGTAAAGCGCAAAAGTTGACCGTTCGCGAAGCGGAATTATTGCGTCATCTGATCCTTCATAAAAACGTATTGGTCAACAAGAAGGATCTCTTATTGTTATTTTGGGGAAATACGGATTTCTTTAATGGTAAAAGCCTGGAGGTTTTTATCTCGCGTATCCGTAAATTGCTTCAGCTCGATAATAAACTCCATATTGAAAGTATCTATGGTGCGGGTTATATTTTACACGAAAATAATTAGGTTTAACAAATTGCTATGCTATACGAAAATATCCTCAAAAATGTATCAAAGTGTATAACCTTGACAGATGAGGAAACTGAACGGTTCACCGCTCTGTTGACCATACGGAAGGAACCCAAGAAAACGATGCTTCTGCAAGAGGGGGAAATCTGCCAGTTTGAAGGATATCTTCAGAAAGGCTGTGTACGTATTTATTATCTTGACGAAAATGGTTTTGAGGTGACTTTGGCTTTTGCGGTCGAAGATTGGTGGATCAGTGATATCGCTTCTTTCCATTATCATACAGCATCGAGCCTGTATATGGAAACATTGGAAGAATGTGAATTTTTGATGCTGACACCGGAGACTAAAGAAAAACTGCTGGATACTGTTCCAAAGTTTGAACGCGTCTTTCGTATGCTGGTACAGCGCCGGCTTGCCGTGCTCCAAAATAGGCTGATCCATACCATGGCCAAACCTGCGGCTGAACGCTATCTTGAATTTATCGACTTATACCCCACGATATCACAACGGGTACCGCAATATTATATCGCGTCTTACCTCGGTGTTTCGCCCGAATTTGTCAGCATCATTCGCAAGCGGCTGGCCGCAAAAAAATAATTGTCAACCTATCAAGAAAAGTGATTATGAGTATCGAAGAAAAAGATTTTGGAAAGGCCTTTTTGTATTCTTGTTACGTAGATAAGGCCTTTGGTCATGAACAGTTTATTCCCGAACATGTGGTGATGTTCCAGCTATCTGGTGAAACACATTTTGACCATGAAAAGGGAAAGCTGGTGACAAAGGAAGGGCAGCTACTGGTTGCCCGAAGAAATCAATTGGCAAAGGCATTCAAATACCCATCGAAAAATACGGTCTATCAGTCTATTGCAATCTTGCTCCACACCGACCGGCTCAAGAAGTATGCGTTGGATCATCAGCTTTCTTCGGATAAAAAGCAATCGACAGATATCAATATCCTTCTGGAAGGTGATGCGTTTATCAAAAGTTATTTTGAGTCGCTGGCACCCTATGCGGAAGCTTCGGATCGAGTCAGCCCGCAAATGGAGACTATCAAAATATACGAATTGATCACTTTATTATTGGAAAGATATCCCTCGTTGAAAAATTTGCTATTTGATTTCTCCGAACCCTTTAAGATTGACCTGGAGGAATTTATGCTAAAAAATTATAAGTATAATGTTCCTTTGGAGAATTTTGCCAAATTATCCGGTCGTAGCCTAGCGAGTTTTAAACGTGATTTTGAAAAAATATTCCGCACCTCACCCCGGAAATGGCTGCAGGAGAAGCGTCTTTCCGAAGCCTACTTTCTGATTGAGAATAAACGAAAAAGACCCGTGGATATTTACCTTGATCTTGGTTTTGAAAACCTCTCTCATTTTTACGCTTCCTTTAAAGAGAAATTCGGAATAACGCCGGCGACAATTAATTCCATTGCTTAATCAGTTTTCCACCAGTAGTTGGGGCTGTCGTGGGGCTCATCCAGATCAACAACTTCACCGATGCGGGGGGTAAGTAGGGGTTGTCGTTGTATGGATGCTTCTTTGGAAATACGCTCTAAGGGTTCGTACCAGGCATGATTGGCAAGGACAAATTTTGAGGAGTGTACGGGTAATAATTTTGCTGCCTGTAAATCTTTTGCCGCCTGTACCACTTCTTCGGGCATCATGTGGATGTATTTCCAACTCAGGTCATATTGTCCATTTTCGAGTATCGCCAAATCAAATGGCCCCAGTTTATCACCTATTTCTTTAAAATGGCTGTCATAACCACTGTCTCCACCTAGGTACAGTTTCCGGCTCGGCGTCTCCAAGACATAGGAGGCCCAAAGTGTATTGGCCGACCAAATGCTGCGACCTGAAAAGTGTCGTGCCGGTGTGACCGTTACATGAAATCCATTTCCTAGATCCACCTGATCCCACCAATCTTTTTCGATAATCTGATCGCTGTGGTAGCCCCAATATTCCAAATGTTCACCCACACCAAGTCCAACGATAATTTTGCCGACTCGGGGTTGCAGTGCTTTGAGTGTTTTATAATCCATATGATCGTAGTGATCATGGGAAATAAATAGGTAATCGATCGCTGGAAGCACATCTGCTGTTATCACATCAGCGCCTGCAAAGGCTTTGCCACTGCCCGGTATGGGCGATATGCTGCCGCTAAGTACTGGATCGACAAGGATAGTTTTCCCGTCTGTGCGCAACAGGTAGGAGGAGTGCCCCAGCCAGACCAAACCATGGGATCTGGTAAAAAGACTATCCCAATCGACAGGGACAGAAGGGATCTTATGTTTGGGACTGGTCTCAGCTGATCTTTTGAAAAAGTAATCGGAAAAGGCTACCGTCCAGCTTTGTGTCAGCTGCGGTGTTGGGCTGTTGTTGCGAAATTTTCCATCCTTGAATTGCTTCGATTGTTGGATACGTTTAAGTCTTTCACCTGAGGGTCTCTTGCCAAATTGGGGATGCATCATATAGCTAGTGATTAAGCCGATGAGAACAACAAGCGTTAGGGCTGACCATTTCAAAAATCGGAAGACGCCTGTGGCTTTGTGCTTTGTTTTCATCTTTACTTGTTTTACAATACAAAAATAGGTAGCCGAGCCATCTATTGTTTTTGTGTAAAGCTCAATTTTTATGTTCTGTATGGCTCACTCACCGTATGGGTATCTTATGTTGTTCGAGATAAATTCACTGTAGATCTATTCTGCTGGTTACAGAAGCTGACTAACTAGAGGTAATGGGTTTTTCTGGCTACCCAGTATCTTTATCCCTGGTAATGATGTATCCGTTTTATAAGGTTTAAAATAAAAGCCTTTGCGATCTGATTGCAAAGGCTTTGTATAAAAGTTGATGCCAACTTAAAAAACTATTTTGTTGACAATAAATGCTATTATTGGTCAACAGATTTGAGCTGATCGGGATAGGGGATCTGTTGTCCCGTAGTTTTGTAGTTCGGCAACTGGGCTTTCCATGTCCGCAGCTGATCAGAAAGTAGTTTGCTGAGCTCGCTAGTTTTCCCTTTCATTTTGGGAGCAAGGTTATTCAGTTCACCGATATCCTCCCGCAGGTTATAGAGTTCGAATTTCCCCTGTTTCATGTCGTAAAGTAACTTATAGTCACCTTGGCGTACAGCGGAGAAGAAATTGATACCTGGACCATCGGGAACAGTCCATTTATTGGGGACATTCCAGATAAGGGGGCGACTATTCCAACTTTCGTCGTTCTTTCCCGTTAGCAGACTTGTCAGATCCTTGCCATCTGGTTCTTGCTGTACAAGTTGATACGCTTTTACTTTTGCCATTTGGAGGATAGTCGGAAATAGATCTTCGACCATGACCGGTGTTGAAGTGCTGCTTCCGCTATGTCCGCTGGCCTGTTTAATCAACAGTGGAATACGGATGCCGCCTTCATAAAGAGAGCCTTTACCGGCCTTCAGTGGCAGATTTTGAGTATGGGGAGCGCCAGAACGTGGTGGGCTAAGGCTGAGCCCGCCATTATCACTCAAAAAGATAATCACTGTATTATCGTATATACCTTTGTCTTTTAAAAACTGAATAATATCACCCATACTTTTGTCATAGCCTTCCACTAAAGAGGCGTAGGCGGCTTCGGTAGAATCCAGACCACGGTCAAGGTATCGCTGTACAAACCGCGGATCGGGTTGAATCGGGACATGGACAGCATAGTTGGAGAAATGAAGGAAAAAGGGTTCTTTGCGGCGAATAGGTTCGGCAAGTGCTTTCAAGGCTTCCTGCGTCAACGCCTCGGTCAGAAAGGTGGAGGAGCCATGATATTCCATCAGGTCAGGTACAGCCTGGTAACTGGTTTTGCCTGGAAGATTCCCGTAGTTTTGCTCTCCATAGTAGCTTTGTGGATGCCCGGCGGAATGGCCCGCTACGTTGACCATAAAACCTAGATTGAGCGGACTGGCGCCCGGAGTGCCAGCCGATCCCCAGTGGGCTTTACCGATATGGATCGTATAATAACCGTTGGCCTTGAGAATACTTGGAAATGGTGTAGCATAGACCGTGTGAGGAATATTGGGTACGGGGCTTAACCCATTGATATTCCAGTCTGGTGGATTCAGCAACTCATCCTTACTATCTGTGGGTGTATTGGCTTTGGGATTCGTCCAGTTTGTGACCCGGTGATGTGCCGCATTTAAACCTGTGAGAAAGCTCACCCGTGAAGGTGTACACACAGGCGTGGCATAAGCATTGGTAAACTTGACGGCATCTTTGGCCAGTGATTCGATATGTGGCGTATGAAACTTCTCGTTAATAGCTGTTTTGGTGGTATAAAATGGTTCGGACATATCCTGCCAACCCAGATCATCGACAAAGAATACCACAATATTAGGCCGTTCGGTTGCTGGGCGTTCCTGCCTGCGATTGACACTCTGGGCAAAGGCCCCTGATCCTATGCTGCTGCATAACAGCGATAAAATCAGTAATCTATAGTTTTTGAAGGATAACATAGAGACAAATGGTTTGCTATTGATCTAATTTGTTAACTCACTTTTCTTGCCATCAATGGTATTGTTCGAAATCTCACTGTGTGCAACACGCTCGAAGAATACACTTTTTTTGTTCCAATGGAAGGCTGGATAAGCCGTATTTGTCTTGATTCGATTGCCGCGAAAAACAAGACCGTCAACAGATTTCGCATAAAGTATGGGCTTATCAAAGGTCTCAAAGAGATTGTCTTCAATGATAATACCGCTATGAAAATACTTCTGTTGATTTTTAAGGTCCGGAATTTCAGGATAGATCGAGATAATAGCATTGGTAAACTGGAACATATTGGTCAGGGCATTGATAAATGTATTGTGTCTGATCACAATGTCATGACAGCTGCCCGTTTCATACCAGCCGTTGGCGTCGCCACAGAGCAGGATCGCCGTGCCAGAGGTATGGTCAAAGAGGTTTCTTTCGACAAGTGTTTTTCTCGGCGTGCTGAACAATGCACCACGTGCACGATTGTGACGAATGGTATTGCCACTGAAAACTACACGTGGCGTCCAGCTTAGATTTTCAATACCCATCGCTGTTGTCGCTGGGTCTATTACAGGATCAAGGGCCCGTTTAAACGTAATCTTAAATTCACGGATCGGATCATCTGCTTTATCCCGTAAGATCTGAATGGATTTAATCTGGTTTTTCTGATCCCAAAGTTCCATGGTACCTGACTGGATAAACTGGACGGTATCACCAGCATTGCCCCAATCGAATCCGTAGGATTGGTCGTGCATATAACGGCCGACCAATGTTTTATCATCCAGACGCTTGGTGATTTTCAGGTAAGTACCATGGATGTTGATTGCGTCGTCCATCATATTTTCATACAGCCCATTTTTGGAGACGATAACGCCTTTACAGCCTGAAAAATGGGTCGCATCGGCCTGCGCCGTAAAATACCGGGGATCTTGATCACCGCGTAGTGCCACTTGAAATCTGTCGAGGCTGATGTTTTCGGTGAGCTGGGCCAATAAGCCCATGCCTTCCGCATAATGCACGCTGATATTTTCAAGTCGAATATCTTTTCCTTTATGGACAAAAACACCGGGGCTGGGACGATGCCACGAACGCATAGCCACGACGGTGCCCGGAATAAGCTTTGGATTTTTCCATTGCTCAGCTTGGATAACACCCGGTGAAAGCTCGGTTACTTTTTTTGTTCCTACCCCAATATCGCTGGTATTGTAAACAATGCGTTTGGTTTTTTCCTCAAAGGCGATTCCGGATGTTGGGCGCATGGCCCAACCTTCGCCGGTATTGTAAAATACACTGTCTTTGATGGTATAGGTCACCCAGGGAGCTGTTTTGTAAACGATCGTACCATTGATTGTGTCATTCTTCAGGATCTGGACCTGGCAGATCTGCGGACGTTCAAAATCGATGTGGATATTTTTAAGGGTCAGGTTTTTATTTTCGATTAAGGCAATCGGTAACATCCGACCATGGTAAATGAAATCGGAGCCTTGGCCATCGACTGTGAGGTTGTTACAGTGTTCAAATGCAATCCCTACTGTCTTGGGATTGTCCTGATCGTGGTTGGAAATATAGTATGTTCTTGATAATGCTCCCTCAGGATAAAAGTCGTAGCGTCCCTTTCTGAATTTTAAAATAAGGCTTTGTTTTTTATCGGTCTTCCCGAGAATTGTCTGAAGGACTTTATTGATTGCTGCGGAGCTGTTGGTCCCGGTGTTAGGAAGGATACCATAGTCGGAAAGATAAACGACCTTGGGGACTTGTGAAGCTATACTGTTTAGGTAAAAGCATGTTGCCAGTAAAATAATCAGTGTTGATCGGATCCAGCAGGTTGGTATTTTCATATTGATTGTTGGTTTATGCGCTATTGTAGCCCATTGGATGAATGCTTGCCGAATATAGGTATTATCCCTTAACATCCCAATTCTACTCCGGTCCGTAGCGATATTTTTACCCGAAAGGAAGCAACAGAGGTAACCATCATATGTCGTTGTTGGTAGCGAAAAATAGGTTGTTTTGACGAGCTGTTAATAGTTGGATAAATGTTCTGTTTCTATCTAAAATTTTATATTTTTGAGATCAGGCTAAATCTAAATTGTGAAGGGATTATCGAACCGTTTTTTGCTGTGCTTTTTGTTTTTGCTGATCTGCAGGATTGGAATGGCACAGTATGGATTGGAATTTGCTAGCCACAATAAAGAAGCTGACAAACGTACGAGCCTACTGATTGGCGCTCGGGAGTCACTGTCTTTTGAGCATAAACTCTCTATCGCTTTTGACCTGTCTTTTCTCCCCTTTCAACAGGATTATTTTGGTTATATCTTTCGGCTTATCACGGAGGATGGTGTCAATATTGACCTGATGTACGACCGGCGCCCTGATCAGGACAAACATTTCAAGCTGGTGGTAGGGGAGGATTTTACACCAGTATCTTTTAATATTCCGCCTACCCAACTGTATTACCATTGGACGCCAATGCGTCTGGAACTCGATGCAGACAGAAGGCAAGTCTATTTTGTGTGTGCTGGAAAACGGTATAGTTACAACTTGAACAAAAATTTCGGCACACGATTCAAACTGATATTCGGGGCAAATGCCATCAAAAATTTTCAGACCATGGATGTACCGCCCATGCGACTGAAAGATATTAAAATCGAAGATAACGGCCGTTTGAAATTCCATTGGCCATTGGATGAAGTTGTGGGAAACAAGAGTTCGGATCTGCTGCGTAAGAGTAAGGCGGAAACCGTTAATCCCATTTGGATCAAACAACAACGCAGCGAATGGAAATTGCAGTCTACATTTACGCTTGAAGGACAGGCAAGCGTGGCCTTCGACCAGACTGAAGAAACCTTGTTTTTTGTTGGCAACAAACGTATTGTGATCGGTAAAATCGGTGGAACTGACTTGCGTACGCAGGAATATACCAATGGAAAGCTCCTGCTTGTCAATGGCAGCCAGTCTTTATTTGATCCCCTACAGAAAAAAGTTCTCAATATTTCCATCGATCAGAAGATTGTTTCGGTATACGATTCAATCGCCCGTACCTGGACAAAACAATTTGATTTCCCTGCTGTGGGGACACACTATTGGTTGTTCAATAAATATTTCAGTCGCTCGGATACCAGTATTTATATGATTGGCGGCTACGGTCATTTTACCTATAAATCGAGTGTGTTACGCTACCATATTCCCAGTCAGTCCTGGGATAGTATCCCTTTTACCGGTGATGAGATCTTCCCTCATTACCTGGCTGGAATGGGACAGGGCAAAGACGGGGTGTATCTCGCCGGAGGTTATGGCAGTTCCACGGGTGACCAGATGTTGAGCCCACGTGTGTCTACAGATTTTCTAAGACTTGATTTTCAACGAAGGAAAGCCTTTAAAATCCATGAGTTTTCAGCGCAGTTTGCCGAAATGGTTTGGGCAAACAGTCTGGTTATTGATGATAACCGCAAGGCCTTTTATGGATTGATTTTTCCTAATAATAAATTCAAAAGTCAACTTCAATTGGTGGAAGGTAAGTTAAAGGGAACTGAAACCCAATTTTTGGGAAACCCGATTCCTTTTGATTTTCATGATATTCGTTCTTTCGCTGATCTGTATTATGCGCCGAAGTCTAAATCCTTTGTTGCCATTACGCTATTCTATGATGATAAAACCGATCTGACAAAAGCATCGATTTATACCCTGATGGGACCACCTTTGGCAGCAGGGCAGGGGATGAATACTGTGGTAAATCCATTGACATTACGCTATATTTTGTCTGCTGGCTTGCTTGTTATTGTCCTGCTGATCGGATGGTGGCTTTTTCAAAAAAAACGAGCAAGGGAAAGACTGTCCGCTCCGCAAATAACTGTCGATAAGGCTGTAGGTTCTCAGACAGCTATTCAAGAGCAGCAGGAACAGGCAATCCAGCAACAGGAACAAGATCGTGATCAACAGCACAAGGTGAAGGCATTCGCTGCAGACACAATGCCACAACATACGGCTGGCATTTATCTTTTCGGCGGCGACATACAGATTGTAGATGGACATGGAAAGGAGATTACCAAAAAGTTTTCACCGCTATTGAAAGAGCTGCTGCTTATCTTCATTATCTATACCGTACGCTGGGAAAGAGGGATCAGTTCTGAAAAATTGACTGAACTCTTTTGGTCTGACAAAACACAGTCAAGCGCACGAAACAATAGATCCGTAAATATTGCCAAGCTCAATAGCTTGCTGGAGCAGCTGGGGGATTTTAGGGTAACCAAAAAGAGTGGTTATTGGTGCATTGAAACAGTCGATAAAATATATATAGACTACCTACGTTTCAATCGACTGGTATCAAATAGGAAAAGTTTTACCGAAGCAGAAATTCGAGAGCTGCTGCATATTATTGATAAAGGCGGTTTCCTCTTCGAAGTGGACTACGAATGGCTCGACCATTTCAAAAGTGAGATGTCCATCCAAGTGTTGACGACCCTCGGCAATTTTATTGAAAGTCTTCTGGTCACCGAAAATGCTGAATTGATCATCGAGATCTGTAATAAAATATTCTATTTTGACGAGATCAATGCCGAGGCAATGGTTTATAAATGCCGTTCCTTGCTGCAGCTTGGGTACCACAGCTTGGCCCTGCAGTGTTATGAAAATTTTTGCCAGGTCTATCAGCGATTATATGGTGAAGCTTACCCAAAGAGCTTCAAGGATAGCCTGGAATAAAAAAATATTAATATTTTAATGTGTTGATATACAGTTGCTAATGAGCGTTTGTGAGCTTTATTAATATTCTGTTAATCATCTGTTATACCCTGTTCCAATATATTCGTTTTCATACTTAATAACCAATCCAATGAAAGCGAAAAAAAACTATGCATTCTTCTTACAGGAATAATGGCTATGGACAGCTTGAGATAGGCATGCCCATTACGTCGAATAAACCTGTATAGCATTTAATAACCAATTTAAAACAATTTATGAAAACAAACTTCATTTTTAATGAAAGACCTTTGCCGTGGCATAAACTCGGTAAGTATCCCCGACAATGGGCTTTGTCTTCGCTGTTGTTGCTGGCGCCGCTTGCTACGCTTGCGCAGCAACAGCAGATAGAAGGTAAAGTGCAAGCCCGCAATGACAAACCTATTGCTGGTGCCTCAATTACCGATCTCAGGACGGGACAGACAACTTCTTCAGATAGTAAAGGCCGCTTTACAATAAATGCCATGCCTGGCGATAGACTGCAGATCACGTATGTGGGCTATCAGAAAACTGAAATGATCGTCGGACAACAACGGCTCATGGATGTACTGCTCAACGAAGACAATACCAGCTTGGAAGAAGTCGTAGTGGTGGGCTATGGTACGCAAAAGAAAGCCTCATTGACGGGGGCTATTTCTTCGGTCAATAATAAGGAAATTGCGGTCACCAAAAATGAAAATGTGGTTAATATGCTTGCCGGAAAGCTTCCGGGCGTACGTATCAGCCAACAATCGAGTCAGCCCGGATCCTTTGAATCGAATATCGATATCCGTGGCATGGGCGAACCACTCATAGTGGTGGATGGTATTCCCCGTGACAAAGACTACCTATCCCGTATGGATGCCAATGAGATCGAAAGTGTATCGGTGCTCAAAGATGCTTCGGCGGCGGTATATGGGGTACGTTCGGCAAATGGGGTGCTCCTGGTTACCACCCGAAGGGGGAGCAGTGCAGATGGAAACTTCGAAATAAATTATTCTTACAATCGCGGTTGGCAGAAGTTTTTATATGTCCCCAATACAGTGGATGCACTGGCTTATATGCAGCTTAAAAACGAACAGATAGGCCGTGATTTTAATAGCAATTATCCGGTTAAGATGCCCAATATCTTTGGCGAAACGGACTTCGAAGCATACCGCAGCGGTGCAAAAAAGACGTCCAATTATGTCGATGCTGCTTTTGATAAAGTATCGCCCCAGTATCAGCACAATTTGTCCATCAATGGTGGTGGTAAGAAGGTGAACTATTTTTTCAACTTGGGACATATGGATCAGATGGGGGCCTACAAAAGTAAAAGCCTGAATTACAACCGCTGGAATTTTAGATCAAATATTGATGCGCAGATTACCGACCGCCTCCGGGCTTCGCTCGATCTCGGTGGCTATGCAGATGCAACAAACCAGCCGCGCACGGATATCTGGGCGGTCTATAAGCAGGCCTGGCGTCAGCGTCCAATCGTGCCCATTTACGTCAACGATAACCCGCTCTATCCCAATTTTGAGATGATAGACAATGAAAATCCCGTTGTTGTGACGGACTCGAAACAGACGGGGTACCGCAAATTTCTGCGGAAGCAGTTCAATGGTATTATTGCGCTCGACTATAAAGTACCTTTTGTGGAGGGATTGAATGCTAAGGCAACCTATAACTACGATTTTAAATACAATGATCATACGGATTATAAAAAGTCGTACTTCCTCTATAGCTATACACCACCGGTCTACGATGGGAATGGCCAGATCATTACACCCGAAAAGTATAATGCACATGAAAAGAATGCGCCTACAACAGTACGTCGAAGTGCCTATCCGGACACACATTCCTTAATGCAGTTTTCCCTGAATTATAACCGTCGCTTTGCGGATAAGCATCAGGTATCCGGCTTACTTTTATTTGTTGAAGAATATAATAAGTGGGATAGCTTCTACGCACAACGGGAGATTATGGTCAATTCCGAATACCTTTTTGCCGGGGAAGACAAAAACCAATTGGCCAATATGGAAGGGATTGGAGAGCGTACCGCAAGGGGACTTGTGGGCAAATTCAGTTACGATTACTCGGGCAAATACCTCGCGGAATTCAGCTTTCGCTACGACGGGTCCTCTAAGTTTCCGAAAGAATCCCGCTGGGGATTTTTTCCTGCCGCTTCCTTAGGCTGGCGGATCAGTGAGGAGTCTTTTATTAAAGACAACTATAAATTTATCAACAACTTAAAAATCAGGGCTTCCTATGGTAAGCTGGGGGATGACCGTTCGGCAGGAAATTATCCATCGACTATCGTGGGGTACGCACTAGAACCCAATGAAACAGGTTGGATTTTTGGCGGCAATCTTGTCAATGGTGCATTGCCGACCGCGATCCCCAATCCAAACTTAACTTGGTATACTTCCAAAACAGCTGATCTGGGCTTGGATCTTGATCTCTGGAACGGAAAACTGGGGATAATATTTGATTATTTTAACCGTAGTCGTACGGGATTATTGGCGACGAGCCTGGATCTTATTCCGGGGACAGTAGGGGCAAATCTTCCGCAGGAAAATCTGGAAAGCGATCGGACCTTTGGTTACGAACTATCCTTGACCCATCGCAATAAAATAAATGATTTCCAGTATTTTGTGAATGCACAGGTTTCATCAACAAAAAATCAGTTTGTGGACCGTGTCGAATCCAAGGCCGGAAATTCATACGATAACTGGCGCAATCGTAATTCCAACCGTTATAAAGACATCTGGTGGGGAAAAGAATATGCAGGCCAATTTGGGTCCTATGAACAGATCTATAGTCACCCGACTATGGTCAGCAGTGGTACACTCCCTGGTGATTACTATTATCAGGACTGGAATGGTGATGGGCTGATCAATGATGCGGATAACCATCCCATTGCAACTTACAATATGCCTTTGATCAATTATGGGCTTAGTATTGGCGGCTCATGGCGCGGTTTTGACCTGGCGATGAACTTTCAGGGGGCCGCGAAAGTATACGTCCAATATAGCGAGGTGCTGGCCGGACCGCTCCAGTTTGACGGTGGCGCATTGACGCAATTTTTGGATCGTTGGCGTCCAGCAACAGCCGGAACAGATCTTTTTAACCCAAGTACACAGTGGATCCCGGGATACTACCCATCGACAGGCTCAGCGATGGCCGAAGGAACCCGTGCGGTACAAAATGCATCGTACCTCCGGTTGAAAACATTGGAATTCGGGTATTCCGTACCCAATGAGTGGCTCAAAACACTTAAAATCAAGAACCTCAGGATCTATGCCAGCGCGTATAATTTGCTGACCTGGACAGGGTTGAAATATACCGATCCTGAGCATCCCGGATCTGCTGGGGGGGCATCATCTGGAGACATTGACGTGTACAAATACCCGATCAATAAAACGTATAACCTGGGCGCATCCATTAAATTTTAATTTCAAAACGTACAAAACATGAAAAAATCAATCACGATGGCAATCATTGGCCTTTTCCTGTGTTCGGGGATGCAATCCTGTAAAAAAATGGACCTGGATCCGCTTGGGGTACTGGGCGAGGATGCTCTTTTTGGAAATGAGGCTGGTGCACGTAAATACGTGGCCGGAATGTATAGCTACTTACCCATAGAAGACTTTGTCTATCATCCGGAACGTGGATTTAGATGGGATAACTATTGGCAGAATTCGGAAACACTGGCTGCTATGAGCGGCGAGATGACGGGGCAATTTTGGGGCGTAGCGGGCGCTCAGGGCTTTGGATACTGGCCTTACGACCGTATACGGAATGTTAATACCTTGATCGCGGGTCTGCCCAAATATCAAGCCAATTATACGGAGCCTGGATATAACCAAATTTTGGGCGAAGCCTATTTTCTGCGTGCTTTCTATTACTTTGCCTTAGTCAAGCGATACGGTGGGATACCGATTATCACCGAGGTACAGGATCCTACAGGCGATAAAGAACAGTTGCAGGTAAAAAGAAGCAAGGAATCTGAGGTATACCGTTTTATTTATCAAGATTTACAGCAGGCAATGACACTGATGGCCGCAACGAGTGAACGGGGGCGAGCCAACAAGTATGTTGCGGCGGCATTATGTTCTCGCGCGATGCTCTATGCCGGCAGTATTGCCAAATACAGTGGGTATAGCAATCTGGCCGGAGATGCGACAGAAAAGGAACTGGTCGGTATCAAAAAGGAAGAAGCCGAATGGTTTTTTAAACAGGCCTACGACGCGGCAACACTTGTGCTGACCGGACCTTATAGCTTGTACAATAAGAACGCTCAGGACAAGGAACTCAACTATGTTAACCTATTTTTGGATCTGGATAGTCCCGAAGATATTCTTATCAAAGAATACAGCCTCACAGCACCGCACAACAATCGACTTAAGCACAGCTATGATGCCACGCATTTACCCAATCCGACTTTTTCGAGTGACAATGAGTCTGCGGCATACCCCGTATTGAATATGGTGGAACTCTTTGGCGAGCTGCCCATCACGGATGCGACCGGTAAACCCATTCGTTACTCTGACAGGAAACAACTTTATTCGGAGCTCGAACCACGGCAGCGGGCTACTTTTTACTTTTCGGGAATGGAATTGCGCGAGGGGGCCGAGCGCGGTGCTTTTGACATCCAGCGTGGACTCTATAAAACTTTTCCGGGAAAGGCCGCCGATGCACAGATGGGCTCGGGAACCGCAGCGATCAACAGCGAGTCAAACCGGATCCTCGCCGGACCCAAAAATAGCCTGTACGATTACAACGGTACTAAGATCAATATCACGGGTGAGCACGGTATGTGGAAAGATGGGCATGCCAACAACACCCGCACAGGCTTTTATATTCGTAAATACATCAATTATAAAATGTCAACCAAGGATGTTAAGCTATACAACAGTACGCAGCCCTGGAAAATATTCCGGCTGGCTGAAATCATGCTGAACAAGGCCGAAGCTGCCTACGAACTAGGTCTGATCAAAAACGATGAAACACTCAAACAGGAAGCTTTTCAGTATATCACTCAAATTCGGGACCGTGCCGGAGCAAAGCCTTATCGCTACAATAGTGCTGCGGCTAACCTATCGGGCAAATATGGATATCCTCTGGACGGTAATCTACAGTTTATCCGTGAGGAACGTGAGCGCGAACTTTGTTTTGAAAATCACCATTGGTGGGATATCCGTAGGTGGCGTATCGCCGATGTGGAGCTCAACAACTTTGTGCCCAATTCACTCATGCCTTACCTTGTACTGGATGAACTGAAGTATGCACCCAATGGTGAACGCATCAACTCTTTTATCTTTATCCGTGAAAAGGAGCCTTGGAACAAAACCTTCAACTTTGAGAAAAAATGGTATTATGAACCTATTCCGGCCGGGGAATTGAATAAAAATCCCAATCTATATCCGCAGAACCCTATTTATTAAATGAACGACAATGAGAACGTTATTTTTATATACAGCTTTGGCAGGCCTATTTTTTTTAAATGCCTGTGCAAAAACAGATAACTACGATGGCCCCAATGCTAGCATGCAGGGTCAGGTGATCGATAAGGTGACCAAGAAACCTTTATTGACGGGGCAGGGTGAATTTAGTATCCGCCTGCTGGAAACCAGCTGGAGCGACAATCCAGCGCCACAGGATCTTGCTGTCAGGCAAGATGGCTCATACAGCAACAGCAAACTTTTTCAGGCTACCTACACGCTGCAGCCCTATGGTGGAGCCTTTTGGCCTGCTGAAAAAATCGAAGGCTTTCAATTGGGGGCCTCTGCCGAACAGAATTTTGAGGTGACACCTTACTTACAGATTAAAAATGTGAAATGGACCTTGAAAGCTGAAAATAAATTGGATGTATCCTGCTCACTGACGGCTCCGGTTACGGCTGGGTTGCCGCAGGTCATCGAAGTACGCCCATTCCTGAGTCTGACACCTTACTGTGGCGCGGGAAATCGGATTGATGCTTATTACAAAGATGAATACCGGACATTGATCAATAAAAACTGGTCCGAGATCGGTGATATGCAGACTGGAGAAGGTAAGGAAACATATACCATCAACGGCCTGCCACTTAAATCGGGATACACCTATTATGTCAGAATGGGGGCAAAAGTTCGTGACACGTACGAGAAATTTAACTACTCGGAGATCGAAGTGATCAAGGTCCCTTAATAGCAGCTGATGATCATCGCTGCGATATCCAGGTAAAGTTCCTCCGTGAGGAGGAGCGTTTACTTGATAAGAGATCAACGCGGATAGCCGATCAAAATTGCTATTGAACAGGCTGTTTCAGCAGGAATGATTTCATGATAAAACAATTAGTGAACAAAATAATATGAAGATGAATAAATTAATCAAAGCCGGTTCCAGCTGCCTATTGGGCATGTCATTACTTTTTACCGCGCACCTGAAGGCGCAGGAGAATCCTTTTATCAAACATATGTATACCGCGGATCCCTCGGCACGGGTATGGGCCGATGGTCGCCTGTATGTCTATGCATCCCATGATATCGCTCCGCCGCAGGGCTGCGACCTCATGGATCAATATCATGTTTTCTCGACAGCTGATATGAAGACCTGGACCGACCATGGCGAAATATTACGTGCGTCGCAAGTACCTTGGGGTAGGAAAGAGGGCGGGTTTATGTGGGCTCCGGACTGTGTTTTTCGCAATGGGACCTACTATTTTTATTTCCCGCATCCCAGTGGTACCGAATGGAACAAAACCTGGAAGATTGGGGTTGCCACCAGCAAGTCGCCCGCAAAAGATTTTGTCGTCCAGGGGTATGTGACCGGAGCAGATGCCTTAATTGATCCACATGTATTCATTGATGACGACGGTCAGGCATATTTCTATCAAGGTGGGGGCGGTGTGTGCAAAGCGGGCAAGCTCAAAGATAACATGATGGAAGTGGATGGTCAGCTGCAAAAGATGGAAGGACTGGAAGACTTCCATGAAGCTTCCTGGGTACATAAGTATAAGGGGAAATATTATCTTTCCTATTCCGATAACCACGATGATAACCAAAAAGATGGTGTTAAAGGTGACAACCGCATGCGGTATGCGATTGGCGATAGTCCGCTGGGACCTTGGAAATCGATGGGGATTTATATGGAGCCGACAAACAGCTATACTAACCATGGCTCGATCGTTAAGTTTAAAGGCAAATGGTATGCCTTTTATCATAATAGTGAACTTTCACAAAAAAACGGCGAGTTCAATGATTGGCTGCGTTCGATCTGCGTAGACCGCCTGGAGTATAATGCTGACGGTAGCATTAAAAAAGTAAAGCAGACCGGACTTTTAACAGGGCCCAAATAATGTAAGCTAAGACAATAAATGTGGTCAAAAAAAATTAACTTTAAGGGCGAAACAAATGTTTTGCCCTTAAACCATTAATCACTTAATAATTTAGAATGCTAAACAAGAATATCAATCTGAAACATAAAACCTTTCTACGGACAGTCTGTTGTTTCTCTTTTTTGTCTATCTTTTTGCTAAAAGGTTTTTCCCAATCCCAAAAGCCGAAAGACTTTGTGGATTATGTGAATCCATATATGGGTAATATCAGTCATTTATTGGTGCCCACTTATCCGACTGTTCACCTGCCGAACAGTATCTTGCGGGTCTATCCCGAAAGAGGGGATTTTACCTCGGACCGTCTCTATGGTCTTCCACTTATTGTTACAAGCCACCGTGGATCGTCAGCTTTTAATCTGAGTCCAATGCTACAGTTGCCCAAGGAGCTTAAACCTGTGCAGTTGTACAGTTATGATCAGGAAGAGATTAAGCCTTATCGCTATGCTGTTGTGTTAGACCAGGAAGATATTAAAGTAGATTATGTGTTGTCGCATCAGTCGGGTATGTACACGTTTACTTTTCCAGGCGCAGCGGCAAAATACCTGCAATTCAATTCGCGTGACGGGGAATTGAATTGGGATGGACAAGCCCTTTCGGGCAGTCAGGAAATTGGTAACGGCACACGTGTATATATCTATGCCGTTCCTGAGATCAAGCCGAGTGTGGTGAGTAAGCTCCAGGGAAAACAGCTGGAAAAAGGTACAGGTGCAAAAGGCAGAAATGCCTGTCTGATCTTGCAATTTGATAAGGCAGGGGCCGGTTTAAAGATGAAGTACGGTGTTTCCTTTATCGATGCCGCACAGGCTAAGGTTAATCTAAACCGGGAGATTGCTGATTTTGATCAAGAGAAATTAGCGGAAAATGGCCGTAAAATCTGGAATCAAGCACTTGGAAAGATCGCTGTCGAAGGTGAGAGTGAATCGGATAAAAATGTCTTTTATACCTCTTTGTACCGCACTTATGAGCGTCCGGTTAATATTTCCGAAGGTGGTCGTTATTTTAGCGCATTTGATGGCAAGGTGCATTCGGACGAAGGTAAACCATTTTTTACGGACGATTGGATCTGGGATTCGTACCGCGCGCATCATCCTTTACGCGTTTTGCTGGACCCAGCTGCGGAGTCGGATATTCTCAATTCTTTTGTGCGGATGTCGGAGCAGATGGACAAGCCCTGGTTACCAACTTTTCCGGAAATCACCGGGGATAGTAGAAGGATGAACTCCAACCACGGTGTAGCAACTTTGCTGGATGCCTATCGCAAGGGAATTCGTGGTTTTGATATACAGAAAGCGTATCTCGCCGCAAAAGGAGCGATCACGGAAAAAACCTTAGCACCATGGTCGGATAAGCCGGCGGGAAAAATGGATGACTTTTTTAAAGAAAAGGGATATATCCCGGCTTTGCACCCAGGTGAAAAAGAGATTTATCCCGAGGTACATGGTTTCGAGAGACGTCAGCCGGTAGCAGTTACCCTCGGTACTTCTTATGACCTGTGGTGTCTTGCGCAACTGGCGAACGAATTGGGTATAAAAGCGGATTATGAGCTTTTTATGAAGCAGTCTTTCAATTACCGAAATCTGTTCAACGAACAGACTAAATTTTTCCACCCCAAAGATGAAAAAGGTAATTTTATCATGCCTTTTGACTATGTTTTCGCCGGAGGACAGGGAGCCCGGGAGTATTATGGTGAAAATAATGCCTGGATCTACCGTTGGGATGTACAGCACAATATCCCGGATCTGATTAATTTGATGGGTGGCAACCAGCTGTTTGTCCAATATTTGGATGAAATGTTTCAACAGCCATTAGGACGTTCCAAATTTGATTTTTATGCGCAACTGCCAGATCATACAGGAAATGTTGGTCAGTTTTCGATGGCCAATGAGCCCGCCCTCCATATTCCGTACCTCTATAATTACGCTGGACAACCCTGGATGACACAAAAACGCATCCATAAACTGATCGGCGAGTGGTTTAGAAATGACCTGATGGGGGTACCGGGAGATGAAGATGGCGGTGGTATGTCGGCCTTTGTGGTCTTTTCGCAGATGGGTTTTTATCCCGTTACACCGGGACTGGCATCCTATAGCATTGGGTCACCATTTTTCCGGAAAACAACGCTAAGCCTGCCAAATGGGAAATCTTTTGTGATTATCGGAAAAAACGCTTCAGCAAAAAATAAGTATATCCAATCAGCTACGCTAAATGGAAAACCATTGAATAGCACAGAGCTAAAGCATGCAGATATCCTAAAGGGCGGTACACTTGAGTTCATTTTGGGCGACAAAGCGAACAAAAACTGGGCAAATTAAAATCGCTCTTTTTGTTTGTCGGTAGCCGATACGCTGCTGGTTTATGGCTATTATATTACTGATAGCGCTGTTGCTTAATAAAAGGTCCTTTGGTCAATTGATCAAAGGACCTTTTTCGTTAAGTCATTTCCTTAGCTTATTTTTGTTGCATATAAAGCTTGCTCAAGCTAAAACATCTGGGATGTAATTTGGATAGATTTTCCTTTGATTCCTTCCACTTGGATCTGCTTACCGGCATAACTGATACAGATCGGTCCATTTTTGCTTGGGATAAGTTCGGCATTTTCAAGTACACCATTGCTCCACTGGATATTGACACTGATATTGCCGCGGGCTTTCAATCCAGTGATACTGCCTTTATTTATATGTTTGCTTAAAGCGGGTAACAATTCGATTAAATAGTTGTTGTTTTTATCGCGTACCTGACTCTGTAGGAGCATTTCGGCGATGGCAGCTGTAGCACCAAAATTGCCGTCAATCTGAAAAGGTGGATGATTGTCAAATAAATTGGGTAAGGTCTTTTCACTGATAAGATTGTAAAGCAACTTGTAGGAATGTTCACCGTCATGCAGGCGGTTCCACATATTGATTTTCCAGGCCAGGCTCCAGCCGGTGCCATGATCACCCCGGCTCAGCAGAGTCTTCTTTGCTGCTTCGGCTAGATCGGGTGTATTGGCAATGGAGATCTGATTGCTCGGATGTAGTCCAAAAAGATGTGAGGTATGTCTGTGATTCACTTCCGTTTCCTGATAATCTTCGATCCATTCCATAATCCGTCCCGTCTCTTTGCTGATCTGTGTAGGGATCAGTTTTTGTAGGGCGGCCTGGCATTCTTGCCTAAAGTCTGGATCGTTGTCTAGCAAGGTCGACGCTTCAATATAGTTTTGTAGCAGATCGCGGATAATCTGCGTATCCATCGTAGCACCATATGTAAAACTGGAAACCTCACCTGAAGGTAAGATAAAACTGTTTTCGGGAGAATGGGAAGGATTGGTTGTCCAGTATCCCGCAAACGGTTTATCAGAAGGAATCTGTATCATGAAATCCAATATAAAGCGGGCGGCACCTTTCATAATGGGATAAGCCTGTTCTTTCAGAAACTGACGGTCGCCGGTATAGCTATAGTGCTCCCAGGGATGTTGCGCTAGCCATGCCGAGCCCATAGGCCAAATCCCCTGTACGCCATCCGCCGGAGCGGTATAGCCCCAGGCATCAGTAAGGTGGTGCACTACCCAGCCCCGGGCCCCATAAATGGTACGTGCTGTGCGTTCACCAAAGGGAATCAGGGCCGAAGTGAGGTCAAAGAGGGGCTGATGCAATTCGGACAGATTGGTTAGTTCCGCAGGCCAATAATTCATCTGCAAATTGATGTTGGTATGAAAATCGGCATTCCAGGGCGGGTCCATCTGCCAGGCCCATAGACCTTGCAGGTTTGCCGGCATATGCCCTGGGCGCGAGCTGCTGATCAACAGGTAGCGGCCAAACTGGAAAAACTTGCTGATCAGTGCGCTTGGAATCTGTTGTTGTCCACGTGTAAGCCTAATCAGTGAATCCGTGGGAACCTGCTTCCATTTTTGCTGCTCCGCATCGGCGAGATCCAACTGTACACGTTTGAAAAAATGCTGGTAATCCGTAATATGTGCTTGCTTTAACTGTTGATAATCCGATTTTGCCAATGCGTGCATTGTCTCACGACAGCTTACCAGCGGATCTATGCCAACTTGTTTTGCAGGATAACTGATCTGCTTTAAACCCGGATAATCTGTTGCTGCGGTAATCAGCAGCATGATCTCATCGGCACCTGTAATTGTTATCCGGCCAGCAGTGTTGGTCAGCTTACCACCTTTAAGAAAAACTTTTGCAATAGCGGAAAATTTGGTACCCTTCTCGCCTTCGCTGACTGACTGTCCGATCTGGCCTTGAAGCAGCAATTGGCTGGGATCTTTTGGATCTGTAAGACAAGTGAAATCCTGGGCACGCTTCCAGCTGAAGTTCAGGTCCAGTGCCTGCTTTTTGTTGGCACTATACTGAATGACCATAGCATTGGCCGGTGCCGAAATAAAGGATTCACGCGTGTATTTTATGCCCTTATGTTGGTAACTGCTCTGCTGTATGGCGGTCTCCAGGTCCAAGGAACGTTGATAGTGTTCAACGTGGAGATGCGGCATATCGAGCCACAATTCACCTAGCGATTGATAGGGCTTAATCCTTTTTGGAATGCCCATCAGCGTGCTATCAGCCAGTTCGACGGCTTCCTTGTTTTTTCCTTCAAAGAGCAATTGTTGGATACGTGGAAGGTAGGTTTTTCCTTTTGGGTTATTGGGATCCTGTGGCGCACCAGCCCATAATGTACTTTCGTTAAATTGGATACGCTCATCGGCAACTCCCCCAAAGACCATGGCGCCAAGCTGTCCGTTACCCAGGGGCAAGGCTTCCTCCCAGACCTTCGCCGGACGCGTATACACAAGGCTTAGTGGAGCAACAGAAAGTTTTTCCAGGGGTTTAATCTGCGCTCGGTCGGTCCAGAATTGATCTATCTTTTGTTGCCGTTGACTAGCAGCTGTGGCATTGTTTTTCTGTTGTTGTGCCTGACTTTGGGTAAAGCATAGGAGTACCAGGAGTGTACTGCTTATAAATTTTATATTCATCTTTTAGTTTCTTTTTGGTTGCGTAACGGGGGCTTCGGTTTTAGTCTTCAGGTATTTGCCAGCTTGTCCCGTTAACCAAAGATAATGATCATTGGGTAAATTATCTTCAATTCCGACAAATGAACCTTCTCCATTGAGCGGAACATCTTTTTGATGCAGAGTTTTGAATATGGCCGTACCTTCATCGACTTCGTCAAACATGGCAATATAGAGCATTTCGGCACCAATAGAAAGATTGTGCTGTAGCTGTTTCCAATAAAAGTTGCCCGAGTCACGTGGTACAAAGGCGTGAGAACTTCCGGTCATATTGGTCCATGAAAAACCCGGAAAGCAGAGCGGAACATAGTCTACCTTGTTTTTTTTGCACCAGTCCATGTCGGCTCGAATCAAAGGTTTGAACTGGTCAAATCCGGATTGATTATAACGGCCGACAAACCAGGGCATAATGATATCGGACTTTTTGATCAAGCTGTGTAAGAAGGAATCAGATTCGGTGTCCTGGCGAAGTTCGCGCCAGTAGGTCGGAACACCCAATAGTACACTGTAGCCATTTTGTTTGAGGTAATTGACAATGCGTTCGGCTGTTTTGAGGTTATACTTGCGACCATCGTTGAAACCTACGCCCCAGACGGCAATCAGTGGTTTGCCCTGATGGAACAGGTAGGTATGCGCTTTATTGCGCCGTTTTAATTCCCATTTCTTGTCCAATGCAGCCACATCATCCATTAAAATCTTCTCGTCACCGTCCTTGATACCACTGAGATCATACATGATACAGATTGCGCGGTCCGATTCATTGGCCGACTCAATGGCAGATTGCAGCACTTTGTTGAAATGATTTAACCCACTTGGATTGGCGATTTCGCCAACAAAACGTTGCATAAAAACACCGTCAATACCATACTGTTTCATCCATTTAAAATGAAGATTGACGGAAGAATAATCATGGGCGCTGTACAATTTTGCGGGTTTGCCCGTCTTGGTCATAAAGGGACTGTCGTAGGTCTTTTGGTAGGCACTGACATCAGGCCAAAAGTCGATATTCGTTGACCCGGGCTGAAAACCATTTTTACCCCGATAATGGTACCACCCGCGATCGGCACCGTCTTGTGGACTATTAAACCAGCCTTGGTAACCGGCCATGACCAGACCCTTGTAGGAATCGTATTGCTTTTGAGCCAATAACATGTTTGCCGGCAGCAATACCATGCTGAGCACATAAAGTTTGAGCGTTTTAACTAGCATAAAGATTTATATTGTTTGTAACTCCCAATATCAACGGATACCATTAATAGTCCATTAACAAAAGCATTAATATACATAGAAGAACCAAAAGAAGGATGAAAATAAATGTATTCGACGATCTGTAGCAAGCAGTTAAAGATTACTACCGAGTCGGATGATGAGCGAGCGGATGGATATATTCAATAGTAAAACGAGGGAGGATTTGACTTAACAGAAACATAATACTAAACAAACACTACCCACACATTTCTTTATGAATTTAGTGATGGGATCTGTACACCTGTCGATCAGCTCCGTAACAGAGATGAGCTAACTTCGGTTGGATTGAAAATATTCGCAGGGGCCACTTGCGCTCAGAGACAGACAGAGATATATCATTATATACGATTGAAATTATTAACCAGGGGTGAATTATCATAGCGCATCAGATCGTGAATTATTGGAAAGCTGTTGTCTTTATGAAGACCTGAAAGCTTATAATGAATTGGTGGTCCGTTATTCGCCCAAGCTTTATGCCGTTTGTAAGTATTATTTAAACGATACTTTTCTAGCAGAAGAGATTGCACTCGATGTTTTGTTCTGGCTTTGGAAGAAACGGCAGCAGCTCGAAATCCCCGTAAACGTATCGGCTTATCTGCACCGTGCTGCCCGCAATGCTGTCATCAGTCACCTGCGGAAACAAAGTCAGAATATTGTTTCGACAGTTGAAAAATATGCTGAAGATGACGTTATAGAACAGCAAATGGCTGATTACGCTATTATTTGCCGGGAAGGAGAGGATCAGTATAAACAGCTTCTCGCAGAACTCAGCCCACAGCGCAAAGAAGTCTTTGTACTCAGTCGGGAAGGTGGCTTCAGCTACAAAGAAATAGCACAGAAAACCAATCTTTCCATCAATACGATCGAAAATTATATTTCCTCCGCCCTCAAACATTTTCGAAAAGGCATCTTGCCGATTATTATCCTCCTCCTTAGCCTGTTTGCTTAGTAAGTTTTTTTTATTGCTGATTATCAGTCTGTTGTTGTTTTTTTATTCTTTTTTTATTGATCACGGTAGGTGGTAAGCCGCTATTTCTGCGCCTACAGTAATGAAGGAGCAAATAATGGGCGAACAAATGATTACAAATGAGCTGTTGAAGCGGTATCTTCAGGGAAAATGTACACTAGCGGAGAAGAAGCTTGTTGCGGATTTTCTCGCAGATCCTGATCATACTGCTGTTCTTCATCGGTTGATGGAGACAGAAACAACATTTTTATGGGATCGGCCCGAAGAAGTCGAACCTATCGATGCAGCGAAAATTTGCGAATGGCAGCTGCGGTTAAAGGAAAGAATAGGACCAGTACAACCCATGGTCCAAGCCGAAGAAACGCAGCCCCAAGTAAAATCAAAGATCGTTGCTATTGGAAAGAGAACAATACGATATGTTGCGGCGGCAGTTCTATTCGTTGTGTTGGCCGGATTGATTTGGTCGCTAATGCAACGCGATGATTTTAAAGAAAATCAGACTGCTGACTTAAAAAAGGAAATCGTCCCCGGAAGTGAAAAAGCCATCTTGAAATTGGCGGATGGATCCACGATCTCTTTGTCAGATGCAGCCAATGGAAACATTGTAGATCGAGGTGGCGTGAAGGTGAAAAAGACAGCGGAGGGTGAAATTGTCTATGCCGCTTCAAATAGGAATGCATCCCCGCAATCTTATAACAGTATTAGCACACCCAATGGCGGACAATACCGTGTCACATTGCCCGATGGAAGCAAGGCCTGGCTTAATGCGGCTTCTTCGCTAACCTATCCTGTGGAATTTGAGAAAAAAGAACGTCGGGTAAAAATGACCGGGGAAGTGTACTTCGAAATAGCAAAAGTCAGTAACAAAAAAAATGAACATATACCATTTTTTGTCGAGACCAATAAACAGGTGATCCAGGTGCTGGGAACCACCTTCAATGTCAACGCTTATGCCAATGAACCTGATGACTGCACAACGCTGGTGGAAGGGAGCGTGCGTCTGATTGCTGCGCATAGTGGAAAATCGGAATTGCTCAAACCTGGACAGCAGGCATTGGTCGGAAAAAACATGCAGCTCTCAGAAGCAGATATGCAACAAAACTTAGCCTGGATAAATGGGTATTTTATATTCCGTCGGGAGGAGTTAGGTAGCATTCTGCGCAAGATCGCCCGATGGTACGATGTCACGGTGGAATGCCCTCCTGAATTAAGCACAATGAAATTTACGGGAAAGGTATCCCGGAGTCAATCGCTATCGGCGGTAACGGAAATGATTGCTTCCATCGATAAGGTGAAATTGGAGATCAAAGAAAGGAGGATTATCGTGAAGAAATAATTACCCATTACCATGACATTGGATAAAAAATAAGCGGCGATGCTACCAACATCACCGCCCAAAATAGCTAAAGTCATTAAAAAAGATGTGTCGTCAATTTTTAACATTTACTATAACTACAAGACAAAAGTATGAATTTTCATCAAGTCATGCGTGTTATGAAAATCACCATGGTATTATTAACCTGTGTACTAGCACATTTAAGTGCAGCTACATATGGTCAGCGCCTAACTATTAATAAGCAAAAGACCCTTTTGGCTGATCTGATGGAACAGATTAGTGTGCAGACGGGGTACGATTTTTTTTATGATGCAGAGATCTTTGATCATGCGCCACGCGTCACGATTAATGTGGTAAATGCACCCCTAGAGCAGGTGTTGGAACGCTGTTTTGAAAAGCTCCCATTTGCTTACACGGTAAAGAATAGAATTGTAACAATTCGGCGTACGGATTTGGAAAGTCCCAGTGATGAAAAAAAGACGAAACGTTGGATGCAGACCACTACGATCCGTGGACGGGTACTGGACGGAAGTACAGGACAGGCATTGGCTGGAATTTCGGTGAGCGTCAAGGATACCAGGAATTCGACGTCAACGGATGCAAATGGAAATTTCACTATCGGAATTTCCGGACAAAATGGGGTATTGGTTTTAACCTCATTGGGGTATCAGCGTAAGGAGTTGGTCGTCAGTGCGAAACAGGTCGATATAACCGTTCGGCTACAATCTTTGAGTACAGCATTGCAGGAGGTCGAAGTTACCGTACAGGCCCGAAAAAGAGCGAATACCGAAGCATCAGTACTTGAAGAACGCCGCAAAGCATCCATTGTACAGGATGCCATCTCAGCGCAATTGATCGAGCGTACCGGTAGTATCACCACAACACAGGCTTTACAACGTGTGACCGGAGTAACCATAACGGATGACAAATATGTGGCTGTACGTGGACTGGGAGACCGCTCGGTGATCGGTCAGCTGAATGGCGTGCGGTTGGCATCTTCGGATCCTGACCGCAGTGCTATTCCACTGGATCTGGTCCCGGCTTCATTATTGGATAATATTACGGTTTATAAGACCGTTACACCCGATAAGCCTGCCGATGCGGCTTCGGGTATTGTCGAACTGAAAACCAAATCGGTACCGGAAAAGATGACGTTTGAAGTGATTGCGCAGACAGGCTTTAATTCCAATATTGGGGTTGGCGGCAAGTATAACAGTTTCTGGAATAGCGACATGGGCGTATTAGGTACGGCAATCAATAAGAAAGATCTTTCCAATGACTTTCTGAATCTATCCAAACAATATCCCAATGGTCTAAGTTCGATTCAGCAGCTGATTGCCTCCAGCAATTATAGTCCCGAAGTGCGCCAGGAAGTCAATCGCATCAATGGCATTATGCAGGGATTTGATCCCGTATTGACCTCGCAGACCAAAAGAGCACCACTCAATCAATTGTATTCCGCGACCTTTGGTAACAGTTACACCCTTTTTGATAAACATAAATTGGGCGTGATCCTCGGCGGAAACTATTACCGACGGACAAGCAATATCTACGACGGAGACCTGACGCAATATAGCATCTACCAAGGTGTGGTCACAGGTAGCCCCTATATCTATAGCCAGCGCAAGATCCCCAATTTTACCACCACCAATAATATTGTGATGGGAAAATACCAGACCTATAAGGAAAACACAGGCGTAGAAACGCTCAACTATGGCCTATTGGGTGGTCTGACCTATCGTTTCAATCCTAGACATGAAGTGAGTTTTCAGTACCTAGGCAGTTGGGGTGGGGAGAATACGGCAACCAATCTGCGTGGCGGGTATTTCTATGCAGGCTTGCCCGGTGAAGTAAACAGTACCACCTACTCGCTAAAACAGACTTTTCGTACCCTGCATACCTTCAATCTGCAGGGCGAACATAAATTTTTAAAAAGTGATTATTCCCCACGCCTGAGCTACAATATGGCTTCTTCCAAATCCAATCAGAATGATCCCGATTATCGTTTTGTCAATATGGTGGACTACAAACCGCGCTATGGCGGTGCCATTGAACGGCCAAATATTTCACATCTCCCGAATACGGGCAATATAGACTATGTTTATACAGAACGCTATTATGCGTTAAGCTCGGGCTATGTCAATGGATTTGGTCCTTTCGGTATTCTTCAGGCTGATCCGAATGGACGGCGCTGGCGGAATCTGGACGAAACCAATTATAATTACAAAGCTGATCTGACGATTCCTTTTAAGTTATTGGGCCATAAACAGGAATTTAAAACAGGTTTCAACTACCTGAACCGAGAACGAAAATTTGGCGAAAACGTATTGTTTCTGCCTGGATCTAATTTTACAAGTTATGGCACTTATGGTCCCGGTAAATTCTCTTCGATTCCGCTGTATGATGTGGAAGGTAATCTGAACCGTCTGGTCAGCAATGAGGTGGTTGGTGTGCGCGTACCTACAGGCGGGGTAGGCGAAGGAGACTTTCCTGTGGGGGGCTTCTTGTACAACATCCAAAAATCACCAAACAATTACACCGGATTTTATGAAACCAATGCGTTCTATGGGATGCTGGACCTGAAACTGACGGACGAACTCCGTGTTGCTGGTGGATTGCGTTTTGAAAATACCAATATACAGTCCGCGGTGGATACGGCAAATGTGTATCTGGATCCATCACTAACAGCAGCCAATGCCAACGGGACTGTAAACCTGAATCCACAGAATCCCAATTCGGCCTATAAGCAGGGCTACAAACCGTATTATTCAGTCAATGCAACCTATACCCTCAACGAGAACATGAACTTTAGGGTAGCCTTCAATACCACATTGGCACGACCTGAATTACGGGAAATTACCAATGTTTACGAATTTGACGCTTTCCAGATGGGCTTGGTCGTTGGAAACAGAAACTTAAAAAACCAGTCGACCAAAAACCTGGATTTCCGCTGGGAGTGGTTTCCCAATAGCGGCGAAGTCATTGCTGTCTCGGCCTTCGGGAAAGAAATCAATGACCAGCTCGTGAAGGTATTCAGTTTGCAAACCCAGGGACTGGCCGCTACTTTCCCGGAATTTCCGATCATCCAATTTCAGAACGATCCCAATCGGGGCCGGGTTTATGGAGTTGAACTGGAACTGGTGAAAAACTTAGGCTCATTCTGGGAACCCGCGCATGATTTCTTCTTGGGATCCAATCTGCTGCTTGCGCAGAGCAATATTAAGAAAACACCGGAGCGGCTTGCTGCCAACTGGTCTATAGACCGGAATGCACCGACCAATAGCCCGCTCTTTGAGCAGGCACCCTATAGTATCAATGCCTGGCTGAATTATAACAATAAAAAATGGGGTACGGATATCACAGCGACTTACAATACAGTAGGTGAAAGGCTGGTGCAGATCAATCTTACGGGTGAGCCAGACCTCTATACACGACCATTTTCCATGTTGGACCTGGTATTCAGCCAAAAGTTGAATAGGAGGTTGCTATTTAAAGGCTATGCAAAGAATCTGCTGAATCCGGCTATCAAAACGGTCTATGCCAATCCGGATACAGGTGGCAAATGGTATGGACGCGAATACCTAAACCGGAGTTACAAACGCGGTACAGAAATTATGGTTGGATTTACCTATAACATTTTATAAGTATGAAACAGCAAAAAAAAGGAACAAATGGGCAACGCTTGAATGCGATGGGATGGATATCCCTGATGCAGGTCAAACTGCTGTTGGTCAGTATTTTTGTCATCTCCTGTAAACGGGAAAATTTAGATTATACCTTTGACTATAGACCTAACCCCGATGCTCAAAAGGCCTCGAATACACGTTTGGTCAATTTATCCGAGAATGCGCAGCTGATTGCCAATGGCGACAGTCTGACAAATTTCTTTGTGCCCCCACAGCGTTCGGGCTATATTCCACCCGAGGAGCTGACGCCACCGGGAACACGCTATTTTCCGAAAGATGGACGCTTGGGGCAGAGCTGGACCGTACCGCAAGATCTCTTTCAGACCGATGGCACGGTACGTTTTAGGACAACCTTTGTGCCGATACCAACGAAGACGATTGCCTCTCATGATGTCGAATTTACGGTCCGCGATTCTTACGACGCTCCGAAGGACTATTACCTGCTGATCAATCACGAAAGCCGGGTACAGAAACCGGATAGGCTGGTAGAGGTACCACGCAGTGTGACCGCTCCGAAGCGTCCGGATTATTTTAAAATCCGGATTATTAATTTCGCCAAGAAATTGATGCCTACCAGCTCCATGGAAGACATTACGGGTCCGATTACACTAACTTATGCTGATGGAACCCCCGTGAGCAACAGCACAACAAGGATTGTAAGCGATGCTTGGTCTGATTATGTGGAACTGCCTTATGGTACCTATCAGTTTAAACTACTGACGGCTGATGGTAGGCAGATTCCGGCTGTCGGGCATACCTATTACAATAATATTGACCGTTTCAATTCAACAATGGAAATGGGGGGCGGTGCGATTAGCCGAATGTCTTCTGGCCAGACCTATGCACCGGTTCAGACTTTCCAGCCCGGCGGTATCTATACTATTGTTGTCCATCCGAAAGAATTTACCTGGACCACGGGTACGGATGATATCAGCGAACTGCAAAATGGGTTCCAGATTATCGCCGATATCAGCGAGCCACTCAATCGGACATATGCACAGATACAGCTTGCTAATACCATCACAGGACAAGATGCGGTGCTGCGGGCAAAGGGACAGACCACGGCTACCACAGCCTATGGCAAAGCATCAGATTATTTCCCTGTGGTCGCTGGTCAACAGCCTATTGTTATTGAAACAGCTTCAGGACAAGTTTTGGCTGCCATCGATGCCGAACTACAGGCCGGACAAAATTATACGGCGTGGCTTTACATGGATCCGGATAAAAAAGTGAAGGTGTTATTAGCAGCCAATAACTTGGCAGGAACGGCCTATACAGGGAAAGAAGGTGGGGGTAATAATGCGACAATAGACCGGTTCCGGTCCAGCTACATGTTTAATTTCCGTTTCTTGAATTTCTGTGCAGCTTTACCCTATGCCACATTCACTAATGGTGAGGGACGTCCTTTTGGTACAGGGGCAATGGATAGTGGTGTAAATATGGCTCCTGGCATTTTAAACATCCTGCAACCTTATACATCGCTGCTCTATAGTGCCTCCAATGATACGGGTGGTCCCTATCAGTTTATGGCTTACAGTTCGCTGCCAACACGCATTCCCGGCGATTGGCTGCAACAGGTCAAACCTTTGTCCAGTACGCAACTTGTTGCAAATCCCAAACTGTATACCGCTGTGGGACGTAAAGTTCCGCTGCATGAACCTGGTGTATATTCTATCGCGGTCATTGGTGATCTAAAAGGCACCACGGAAACCGACAAAGCGAAATTTATGGTAGTAAAACATACGAAATAACCATTTTTATGAAACACAAGATTTTAACTAGTCCTCTTTTTGCAGTTATCGCGTTATCGTTTGTTTTTTGCGTAGCTAGCTGCACAAAAACCGAATATAGAACCGTCGAAGACCCTGCCTATATCCGGGTATTTAATAATTTGACCTATACACTCACGTTGGATAATAAAGAAGAAGCGCAACCTTTTTTTTGCATGTTTATTGATCCGGAGTTTGATGCATCAGGCAAGCCCATTGGCGGATTGGCGATAGGTGATTTTTTGGATAAACGGAATATTTATGCCGCACCCAATGCGGCACATGCCGGATTGAGCACCTCTAAATATAACCCAGAATACCCGGGTAAAGAACTGGTGCCCACAGCGCCGATCTTGAATGGTTTTGATCTGACGAATTGGGCGCAGGTGTCTGCGGGCAAACGTCGTTTTTTATTTATGGCACGCCCGATCAGCAGTGTGCCTTTTGCGAAACTGCCCGATGAGCAGCAGCGCAAAGTATTTCTGGATACAATTATTGATCTGTCCTCGCGTGAAGTGTATACATTACATATACTGCAGAAGGACTTTAAAACAAAGGAGAATGGACTCTATGTACGTCAGGAGACTTTTCATAAACAGGCCTTTTCGGATACCCTGACTTATGTTAATTTTTATAACCTGAGTGCCAGAGGTTTTCTACAGGCAGATCTTTCACAGAAATTGCCCGTGCCGGGAACAACAAGATCGTTGCGCTACGGGTTACTTGATACGATGAATATTTTTATCACGCATATTCAGCCAAGTGTGAACGCTGCTGGAGCGACGGTGCAGCAGCGTATTCCAAATTTTAGTTATCAATATGCTGGCCGGCTGCTACGGAACATTGATGCCCCTAAAGTGACGCCCTATTATGGTTTCCCGATCTTCTTGCAGGATAAAAATAAGGTCTATTCCAATACCTGGCAATATATCCAGTTTTTTGCACCTTCCATTGACCCGCGTACCGCAGGATCTTATCTCGAACCGCCATCGGTCCCGGGAGGGCTTACCGAACCTGCTGTTAAAGACGGTACTTTTGGTTATATGCTGATGGATCATGCACAGTATTCCCCCAGTTATTACCTAAATACTTTTTTCCCCGGTCTAACCGTCAATGTTCACTCAGGAACAGCTAATCCGCGAACTTTTGGTGTAGTCAATAGTATTGAAGTCGTCAACGGCAATGCCTTTCTGACCACAGTACAACGTAAATATCCGCAACCTATCTATTAATTATGAGACCTGATATTTTAGCTATGAGATGTAATGTATTCGTTCCGCTCGCCTTATTTTTCAATATTTTCTTTTTTTGCGCCTGTAACAATAAGGATCTGGACGTATATGTCGAAAGTGACAAGTACAGCAATGCCGCCGATTTCATTGGTAACAACTATAACCTGACTTTGTTGTATGCTGCATTGAAGCAAGCAGATTTATTGAATCTGCTCAAAGAGGAGGGACCATATACTCTCTTCGCTCCAACGAATAAAGCTTTCAATGACCTTGGGATTGTTCGTGCCAGTGATTTCTCCAGCATGAAGCGGGATAGCCTACGGCAGTTATTGCTTTATCATATTTTGCCCCGAAGGTTGTATACCAGTGATGTACCACCCAATACCATTGACAACAAATATGTTAACATGATGGAAAAAGAACTGTTTATCGGTTATAAAACACAGAAAGTATGTGCGGAATGTAATTTAATTTCGGACTTATATGTCAACGGCTCTAAATCAGTTTCTGCGACACAGAATATTGTATTGGCGAATGGGGTGTTGCATGTCGTTGATAAAGTACTAAAATATAATCCCACCATACAGGATGTCTTGAATTCCAAACCTGAGTATAGCTTATTTATTGCGCTGCTCAAACGTATGGGTGATTGGGAGCGTCTGGGAGAACCTGTCAATACCACTGTTTTTGCCCCCGATAACGCGGCTTTTGAGAAGGCGGGAATAACAGCCAATGATATCGCTCGTTTGGATCCCGGCAAGTATGGCAAACGATTGTCGCGTGTTTATCTGCTGTATAACCATTTCTTTCTTTCTGATATGGCGATCTATGGACAACTACCGGGCTCAGGCTATTACGGCAGTCCTTATTATCGTGCGCGCATCGTGGGGGATGAATTATATTATTTTGGCATTTCCGCCAATACACCAATGGAGCCCTTTATTATTCACAGTCAGGCTCCTGAAGCCAATACTCCGCTCCGGATCAGCAATTTTCAGCCGGATTATCAAACGGATTATAAAGCGGATAATGGTGTTGTACATGGAATCAACAGCCTATTGGTATTGCCCGAAGAAGCACTGATCAAGGAATCAACTAAGACAAATTAACGATGAAAAGCAATTTAAATCAATATATTACGCTTGCAATATTTGCTGTCCTGCTCTTATTTTCCGCCTGTAAAAAAACAGAGTTTATGCCTGATGCAGTAGGCGAGGAGATTCCGGCTCCAACATATCCTTCGCTGCTAGAAGGACTGCCGGACAATACCGGTTTGTTTAAAGCTATGTGGCAAAAGGCCGAAATGGATAACGTACTTGCGACCGAACAGGCGCAGGCAAAGCTAACCTTTTTGGTACCGGGCAATAATGCAATGGAAACCGCCGGATATACTGCCGCAAAAATACAGCGGCTCACAAAAGACTCCTTGCAGAACATATTACGCTATCATGTACTCAATGGAGCAATCAGTTCCGATCAGCTGTCGACGATCGGGCGGGACTTGACTTTTTTTACCCTATTGAAGCATCCTAAATTTTTGGACGGTGAACCCCGAGATGGTACATTGGTTAGGACGGTACCTTATTTCTATCGGCAACAGCTGAGTGTGGAGCAAGGCAATCTGATTATTGATGGAAAGAAATTAAAAATCGGGTCGGAACTCGCCGTTGCACAGGGACATGTTTTTGTTATCGAACAGATGCTTAAAGCACCCAGCCAGCAGATGTACGATTTTCTGGTAAAGGATGGGCGTTTTTCCTTGTATTTAAAGGCTATGGAGCTTAACAATATCGAGTATGCCAATGATTTTATGATGAATATGTTTCCAGGTTTTGGTTTACCAGTTCGTTTTATGCTCGATTGGAACTATTATTTCGAGGGGACTTTTCATTATAGTGCTGAGCGCCCTAGAAATGTCATCCATTGCACACTGTTTGCACCAACCGATGCTGCTTTCAACCGGATGGGCATTTATACCGAGGCTGATCTGAGGGCGTTGAATGGTCGGATAGAAACCCCATGGTATTATGAAACGAACCAATTGACTCCGGTGGATAGCCTGCTCAAGTACCAGTATATCGGTGGCGCGAGATTGGAGACAGGGTATAATGAAGATTATTCCATGGTTACGGTTGACGTGCAAACGGACCGTTTTCTAAATAATTCAACTATTTTTTCGCAGATGTTGGACAACAAAAAGCTGGCTGGGTTCAAGAATATCTACCATCGATTTTACCATTCAGGCAAGCATATACAGGTTGGCCATATGAAAAGCAAAGAACAGCCTGTGAATATTATCGAGGAAAATATCAACACCATTCAGGGGCCCGTTCATGTTGTCGACCGGATTATCGTACCGGATGATTTTAGCATGTGGCACAAGAAAAAATAGTAGACACCGTATAAACGATTAGACAAAAAGACATGAAATCAATGAAATACCTATACGCCATTCTATTGATGTTATCCCTGGTGAACTGTTCTAAGGATGCCATAAATCCAAATGCGGAGGTCGAAAAAAATACCTTAAACGATGTGGTCCGGGATAACTTTGGACTGACCTATCTCGCGACGGCACTGTATAAAAGCGGGCTGAATAAAATGTTGATGCAGGATGGCTCTTACACCTTGCTGGCCCCATCCGACGATGCTTATAAGGCTGCTGGTTATCAAAATCCAGCCGTAGTATATGCTGAACCGACGGGTAAACTCGTTGAACAGGGCAATTACCATATCCTGAAAAATGTTGTGCTGTTTACAGGAAAGGATTTAAAAATGAATCAGGAGGAGGAAACGGTATTGGGTACCAAAGTGTATTGGAGCCGGGTGAAGCGCGGAAAAGATACGCTTACGACGATCAATGGCGGCCGACTGCTGCAAGCGGATACCAAGGCCGCGAACGGGGTAATGCAGGTACTCGACCGTTTATTGGTTCCCAATGTACATGGCAACCTGAAACAGGCGCTGGCAGCAAATGCTGATCTCAGTTTGTTTTACCAGGCTTTAAAGGTTTCGGGTCTATTGGAATCACTGGCGGACACAACGAATTATACGGTGTTTGCTCCCAATAATATGGCGATCAAACAACTTGGCTATCCTGATCTGGAAGCGATCCAAAAGGCTGACCCCGTAGGACTGAAAAAACTACTGAGCTACCATATAGCCAAAGAACGCAAGTTTGCACAGGATTATTTTTTGCTGACGCCTGATGGAACAACGAGTTATACCGAAACGATGCTGAATGAAAAGACCCTGACCATTAATTTACTTGGCCAATACAATGTGCCCAATAGTTTTACGGGGATAACCATTAAAGGCACGGGCAATTCTTGGGCACTAACACCGCTACGTATGGATGTACTTGCTGGAAATGGAGTCATTCATGTAATGGGACAGACACTCCAACAATAAGGTTAAAGACTGTGTGTTATTCACGCAGATTTATAAAAAATGTTTACATGAGAACAATCAAAAATACAATATATCGTTGGCTAGGGATACTTATTGCCATATTTCTGCTGCAATTACAGCCAACAAGAATTTTTGCTCAGGAGACTTCTGGCGCGCTGACGGGCCGTGTGCTTGACGGGACAAAAGTGCCGATAGCGGGAGCATCCATCGAAGCTGTGCACACACCTTCGGGTACGAAATATACGCTGTCAGCAGACAAAGATGGCCGCTTTACCATCAATAATATGCGGATCGGCGGACCTTATCGCGTTACGGCTACAGCTGTAGGGCTGCAGCCCGATATACGGGAGGATATTTATATCCGTTTGGGGGGAGCCCAGGAGCTTGAGCTCCTGCTGACTGCAGCAAACCAACGGATAGAAGAGGTGGTCGTCAGCGCCCGGGCAAGGGGTCAACGCGCCGATACATTTGGCGCAGGTAAAAATATTTCGGGTGAGCAGATCAGGAATATGCCGACAGTATCACGTTCAATTACCGACGTTACACGCCTGACACCTCAGGGAAGCCGTGACAATAGTTTCGGGGGAACCAATTTCCGTTACAATAACGTGACTGTGGATGGGGCAATCAACAACGATGCAATCGGTTTTTCACCTTCTTTGGGAGGACAGACTGGTACCTCGGGCATGGCCGGAAGCTCGACCCGAACCAATCCGATTTCTATCGATGCGATTCAGGATGTTCAGGTTTATCTTGCGCCCTATGATGTCAAGATCGGGAACTTTACCGGCGGTTCGGTGAATGCTGTGACCCGATCGGGAACAAATAAAATTGAAGGCTCCGTATATGGTTTTGGCCGCAATGCAGCGCTGACCGGAAAAGACAGGGTTGGTACATTGGGAAAAATGAACAGTGACTTCTACGACTACCAGTCTGGTTTCCGGATCGGTTTCCCAATTATTAAAAATAAACTATTCTTCTTCAGTAACGAAGAAATTGCGCGTCGGCAGGATCCGACACAGCTGCTAGTTGGCACAGCTGAAACGGCGCAGATACTGAGTATGACGGATGCGGAAAAAATAACAAATACCGTCAAAGAACGCTATGGTAACTTATTTGACGCCGGAACTGCTGGTTTGTATACCAATTGGAGCAAATCGGTCAAGTTCTTTAACCGTATTGATTGGAACATCAATGCTAAGCATCAGTTGGCAGTCCGGAATAATACCATCCGCAGTTCGGCGACGCATATGGACCGCGATCAACAGGACTTTCGCTTTTCGAGCATGGCCTTCAAACAGACCAATAACCAGAGCAGCACCGTGGCTGAACTGAAGAGCCGATTTTCAAACAGCCTGTCTGCTAATGCAGTGATCGGTTATACAATTGTCAATGACAGCCGTGATCCGCTTTCGGACCCCACCTTGCCGCAGGTGCAGATTCAGGGACGTACCCCCGGAACGACGATTTATATCGGTACGGACCGCGAAGCGAGTATTTTTGATATGCAGCAGCGGACATGGGAGTTTACAGCCAATTTAACCTGGAACACAGGAAGGCACAAACTTCTGTTCGGTACCCACAACGAGCTGTACAAAATTCGTTACGGATTTGTCAATAGCTGGAACGGGCGGGTAGACTACAACAGCATCGAAGATTTTGTTGGCAACAACCCGTATCGGGTGCGCGGTAGCTACAATTATAACAACAATACCCGCGACTATATTTTAGCGCACCCAGCGGCAGATTTTGCTGTTAATATGTACAGTTTGTATGTACAGGACGAAATCAGGATACACGATCGACTGCGGATCACACCCGGACTGCGGGCAGATTTGGCAAGCCTTCCGGAGATGCCCGGACTGAGTGATAAAGTGAAGAGTATTCTCTCGGATCCTAATTTTGGCACGACATATCAATATACCCCATTAAGCCGTCTGCGCAATGACTTTATGAACAGGGTACAGCTGTCTCCGCGGGTGGGATTTCGCTGGGAGATGACAGCGGACCGGAAGTTGGTGTTGCGTGGCGGGGCTGGATTGTTTACAGGTCGGATTCCCTTTGCCTGGTTGGCTTATGCGTATTACAATACCGGAAATAGTTACGGTGCCTTTGACCAACGCGCAGATCAGAAACCTTTTGCTCCGGGCAGTGATGCAATACGTCCAAGTGAAAATGGCCTGGCAGATTTTATTGCTCAGAATGGTGCTGTCGTCAATGACCCGAATAGCGGAAAAACGCAGGTCGATCTGGTGGATAATGGCTTCACGCTACCGCAGGTATTCCGTGCAAGCTTAGGCATGGATTATGAAATGTCCGGTGACTGGAAGTTTACGCTCGAAGGGATCTATACCAAGAATATCAGTGATGTGTTGTTCCAGCAGCTCAATACCTCCGATAATCCACGTTGGTACGGTTATGACCGCACACACCAACAACCCGTATACAGTGGTGCGGTAGATAGCCGCTTTTCGAATATTTACTTGTTGAGCAATACCAATCAAGGGTATAAATATAGCCTGACAGGAACGGTCGCGAAGAAATACAAAACTTTAAATACAACTGCGAGCTATACCTACGGCATGTCAAAAGATCTATCCAATGGGGTACGGAATTCCATGGAGTCGAATTGGCAGCTCAATCAGTCTCTGGTTCCTAACAATCCAGGTCTGGCCTATAGTAATTTTGATGTCCGGCATCGGATTGTAGCGAGTGTCGGTTATGATAAACTATGGCATCGTGCCGGACGGACAAGTGTCACACTGTTCTTTTCCGCGCAGTCTGGTTCGCCATTTACTTATGGTATTGTAAACAATAGCATACAGGGATTACCACAACAGGTATCGCTGGTCTATATACCGACAGCGTCGGAAGCAATCCGATATTTTAAGGACATTGCCGATGGGCAGACAGCTGCACAACAAGCTGCCGCTTTCAATGCTTTTATTGATGCAAATGAATACTTAAGCGGACGAAGGGGCGATTTTACCGAGCGTAATAAAGCACGTACGCCCTGGAATGTACAGGCCGATTTGCGACTAGCGCATGAACTACCGGTTAATGGAAAGGGACATATTCTGGCATTTTCGGCTGATGTGATGAATCTGACCAACCTACTTTACAGGAAATGGGGAGTACAGTACTTTTCACCGAATACATTCAATTCCACCAGCTCGGTGGGGCTGACGCCGACGCTGTTTCCGCCACAGCAGAATGAGGGAAATTGGCCTGTATTTGAGTTCCGCAATCCCGGAACTCCTTATAGTATTGATTATTTTAATTCAAGAGCTCAGGTACAGCTCGGCTTGCGCTACTCATTTTAGATCGTAACACAGGATGGGGCATCCGGGGTTTTCTTGCTCCAGATGTCCATCTTGCTTAAATAGATAGAAAATTGGCTACCGGAATAGATAGAAAACAGCATAAGATGCTGATGGAGTGTATAGATAGACTACTTGAAAGTGAGACTGATCCACAGGAATGGCTCAAACGCAAAGAGGAACTGAAAGAAGCATTTGGAGAGTTACTCCGTGCGATACAACAGGTTGAACAATCCATCGTTAACTATAAAAGTCTGTATGCCAGCATTCGGCCTTTAGCATCCAAAGCACATCGAAGGCGGGCTAAGAAATTATAAAATTCCTTTCTTGACAACAAAACTCAGGTTACTAATCGCGCGATAAGCGAGATTTAGGAAGGTTTGTTGAACACTATAACGCGCTCTTAAAAAACGGTTAAGCATCTTATGCTTAACCGTTTTTTATTTTCGAAATAATAGGTGATTTTTATTAATTATTTATGGAAATGACAGAAATTATCATCTTATATTAGAAGTTGTTCGGAATAGTGTATCTTTAATTACCTATTTCTGGAAATATAAACCGAATTAATCGTGCAGAATGAAGCGTATACTTCTCGTAATAACGGCTCTTATTGCCATTATTTTAATTTTTAATAAACTTATTTATAATGACCGGCTTCCACCGAATTATCAGGCCCTGCGGGTGGATGTAAATCGTAATAAAGCGGTAATCAATAGTATTTCCATGATGGATAGTAACTTTTCCGATCTCCGTGTATTCGATCGTATTTTAAAGGATAATAGAATACTGATGTTGGGGGAAATGATGCACGATGATGGGGAAACTTTTCGAGCCAAATCGAGGTTGATCCGCTATCTCCACGAAAAATTAGATTATAACATTGTACTCTATGAAGCCGGACAATATGATATGTGGCTCATGAATAAGGAAATGGAAAGTCCAACTATGCAGCTTCCTGAAAAATCTTTGGCTGGTCTGGGATTATTTGATTTCTGGTGGCGGAACAACGAAACGGATCCACTGATAAACTACTATCAAAAGTCTAAACTATTAGGCAAGCCAATTACGCTCGGTGGATTTGATATTCAGTTTTCCGGTCGTTTACTTGCTGATAAACGAGCAAAGTTGCTCGAGGATTTTTGCCTTAAAAATAAGATCGATCTAAAAGATTATCCCTTATTAAAAAAAGAACTTAACAATCTGGAGTATCTGACCCTAGCCAGGTATGCGGATAGAAAACTTGATTCTACAGCTAAAAAACAGTTCTTAAATGAAATAGGGAAATTGAGATATGCTTTTCAGGTCTCTGGCGGAGACGAGGAACAGCGGGTTTATGACCGATACCTCGCGGATATAAAATCTAATTATGAAAAATCTTGGTCGTATGCGCCAGGATCCATGGCGAGTATGCAGCTACGGGATTCCTTAATGGCTCAAAATCTCCAATACCAAATAGATTCTTTATATGCCGGAAAAAAAATCATTATATGGTGTGCCAATATCCATACATTTTCGGCAGCTTATAACAAAGAATACCTTCCTTTGGGCACCTATATTAAAAAGAAGTATGGCCATCAGGCTTATATGCTTGACTTTAGTTCTTACGGACGGGAAAATGATGCGGGTCAAATCGTGGGGAAACCCGGTAAATTGGCCATTGAAAATTTATTCCATCAAACAGGGGTACCTTATTTCTTTTTGGATCTACGGGGACTACCTGATACCACTCAGCTCAGGGGGCCGTTTGTTTCAGTCATCAATCAAGGCATTGAGGAGGAAAGAAAATGGACGGACTATATTGATGGCATTTTTTATATTGATCTAAATAAAAGACCAACTTATCTCGAACGTTAATGGAAAGTATCCTAACACAACAGCTCAACTTTAAAATAGGCTCAAAAACCATTTTAAATAACATTGACCTCCATGTCCCAGACAAAAGTATCTACGGTTACCTTGGACGTAATGGTGCTGGAAAGTCTACTACTATCAAACTCCTTCTGGGGCTTCTACGGGACGAGGCTGGTGCTATTTTTATCCAGGGACAAAGTTTAAAAGATTATCGTAGCGACATTTATGCAAATGTGGGCAATCTCATTGAAGCACCCTGCTATTACACCAAACTAACCGTTTTTGAGAATTTAAAATATTTGGATATCATCCACAAAAAGGGAGATAAGCGAATCGATGCGGTGCTCGAAATGGTAGATCTTGGAAGGGAGAAAAAGAAAAAAGCCAGTACCTTGTCGATGGGGATGAAGCAGCGGCTCGGAATTGCCATGGCTATATTTCATGATCCACAACTATTGATCCTGGATGAACCACTCAACGGGCTAGATCCACAGGGAATTGTTGAGATGAGGAATCTGTTTCGCTTGCTCAATGAACAGGGAAAGACCATATTTCTGTCGAGTCACATTCTAAGCGAGCTCGAAAAGATAGCCACACATATAGGTATTATTGAGGGGGGAAAAATGATATTTCAAGGAACCAAAAATGAGTTGTTACGTGAGGTGGAAAGGGAGGCTCTATTGCGGACTTCTGATGCTACACGTGCGGCCACGGTTTTAAATAATGCCAAATTTTCGGTGTTAAGAACCAATGGACAGACGGTGGTGGTGAAAATAGCAGATGACAATCAATTTGATCAGTTGATTAAATGTTTGGTGCAACAAAACATAGAAATCTATGGGCTAGAATCCCATAGTGCAGATCTTGAACAGATTTTTATAAACTTAATTTCCCGCTCGAATGACTAATACATTGTATACCGCCTTTTTGTCTGAAAAATATAAATTGCTCAGAAACCGGCAGATTTTTGGTGTCCTTATCGCGCCGGTATTGCTTATTTTCGCGATTGATGGTTATATTATATACGATATTATCCGGTCGGGCAGTATAAGTGCGGTACCTAACCCCTGGAAGGTATTGCTAGGAAGATATGTCTTTCAGTTTTTTTATTTGCTGTACCCTATTCTGGTCGCATTGTTTGTTTATGCCTGTTGTGATGTGGAGTATAAGAACAACAATTATAAGGTACTGTTTACTTTACCGCTTGACAAATCGAAGATATTCTTTTCAAAGGCTGTTTTTATACTGCTAACCATACTGTTTTCTATACTATTTGCCTATGCAGCCTTCTTGATCAGTGGGTATATACTGGGTTTGATCTACCCGGTGCTTGGTTTCCAGAATTACGATTATAGGTTGGTGATTTTCTTGACCTTTCTGAAGCTTTTGATTACACTGTCGGCCATTTCTATGATTCAATTGGCATTAAGTCTTCTATTCAGAAGTTTTATTTATCCTATTGGCGTAAGCATGTTTATGTTGGTTTTTTCGGTATTTGTGGCTCAAAAAAGCTTCTCTGACTTTATTCCTTACACGGGTACTTATAAGGCTTTCCTGGATATAATGAATGAAAATAATGGCTTTGAAAGACTTGATTATAATAATATTGCTATGATCGTCTTATTTATGCTGATCAGTTTTTACATTTTCAAACGAAAGAGGCAATTTTAACAAGTGTCTTACACACTTTAATTTACAGCAATGGTCGTCTATTTTTGAAATGACGACCATTGTTATTTATTTTAATTCAATATTGTCTTGAGGTATTTTTCCAGTTCCGCTCCCCGCAGGTTTTTAGCGATAATAACCCCATTGGGATCGATCAGGAAATTGGTTGGAATAGCTTCGACCATATATCGCTTTCCAGCTGATTGATCGTTTTTGCTGTCAAGGACCTGGGTGAAGGGCATATTCTCTTCCGCTAGGGCCTTTGTCCAGGCTTTAGAATCTTTATCTATGGATACCGCAAGTACCGTAAAATTCTTTTGTTTAAAATTTTCAAAAGCAGCTTTTACATGCGGCATTTCTTTTCGGCATGGGCCACACCAGCTTGCCCAAAAATCGAGCAAGACATATTTGCCTTTATAATCACTCAGCTTAACTGTTGCAGCACGGTCGGATATCAGCGCAAAATCAGGTGCTTTTTTCCCAATTTCTATTTTTCCAAGTTGTGCAAGAGACTGCTGCATCTGTTTGAGGTAATAGCTTTGTTGAAGTACCTCGGGACCAAATTGTCCGAGAAATTCTTGAAGCTCGGTAGCATTGTTGCGTGGAGTAAAATATTGGCTGGCAATCATCGCATAGACCATCGAATTTGGATTTTTATTGATTTTCTCCGCAACCTCCTTACGCTGTATCTGGTAGATGGAATCAATTTTTTGTCCTTCGCGTTTTAGCCACAGCTTATTTTCTTCCGTCTGGGCCTGATTATTATAGGCATCAAAAGCGCGATTGTAAGCTTCACTGCTTTTTTTTAACAGTTTCGTGCTGGGAAGATTATCATAAGTTTCAGTAAATGCCGTCATGGCCGGTGAACCGATTATTTTATCCTCCTCTAGGCTTCCATTCGTTAGTTTGGCATGTATAACCGTCTTGGTTGAACTAATCAAAAAGTGTATAGCCGGGCGTTTCATCGAGGGGCCAAGATCACCCAAGCTCGGTACATGGATACCATAAAAACGCTGATCTGTAGTATTTAATTTTGTTTCATACCGAAAACTGTCTTGTACGGATTGGAATGTACCGATCGTTTTCATATCTGCATCTAACAATCGAATCTCGCGATTACCCAAGCCCTCGATTCTGCCCCCAATGCTAACTTTTGTTTCCTGTGCCTGTGCTGTAAAAAACAGTAGCGCGGCGCCGATGCTTAAATAGCTTTTTTTAGTTGTGATCATATTTCTTTTTTAAGTATGCTAATAATTCTTCATGGTCGATATGTTGTTGGACAACTGTGCCATTCTCATCTATCAAAAATAATGTTGGCAGTTGTTTGACGTAATAGGATTGCGCAACGGTATTATTGTCGAAACCTGTTAAATCTGATACCTGAATCCAGGGAATACCATCTTTTTGAATCGCATCTAACCATAGTTTTTCTTTGTTATCCATCGAATAGGATACAACCTCAAACCCTTTGTCTTTGTACTGCTGATAGGTTGCAACTAGTTTACGGTTGGCAATACGGCATGGTGCGCACCAGCTTGCCCAAAAATCCAACAGCACAAGTTTGCCTTTCAGCTGTTCAAGTTTAAATGTCTTTCCCGTACTAGTTTTTGAAGTAATTGCCGGTGCTTGCTGGCCAACGAGGTATTGACTCTTTTTCTCCTGACGGTATCTCAACAGTTCCTCATAGGTACTGTATCGTTCAAGACGTTTATCCAGTTTGGCGTGCAGCTCTTCCAGTTGATTGTAATTCATGACTGCGAGGTAAGGCCGATACCAATCGAGTACCGCTAGCGATTGTGGGAAAGCCACAAGATAGCTCGTACGAATACTATCGAGCTGACTGTTGAATCCTTGCATTTGCAGTCCTAGACTAACCTTACCCTCTTCATTAGCTTTTTCGTAATTCCTGCCGATTTTTGAAAGTGTGTCCTGGAGGTACTGGGAGTCGAGTTCATACCCCTTTTTGATGCTGTTTTCTAGCCCACCGATAACAATATTAGGCCGGTTCCAACTTTCATAAAGCTGAAGGTTGATCACCGCATTTTCCAGATAAAGGTCCTGGCTTTTTCTGATGCCTTTGACTTGTACGCTAGCAGCGACGGGGACCGCTGTTTGTCCTTTAAATGAAAATTTGCCATCAACGATAGTCGCTGAATCCAACAGTTTCCGTCCTTTATCCATTTGATATAAATAGACTTTGCTGACGGATTTAGCGCTGAGGATCTGACCTGCTATCTGATAGGAGGTCTGCCCTTTGGAAATCTGGGTACTTAAAAGGAATACCCAGATTAAAAGTGTATTGTATAATTTCATCTTTAAATAATGCATTATGCTAAAATTTTATTTTCACTATCTCTTTTATCTGGGATTAGGTACGATATTACTGTTCATCAAAAGCACTTTAGGTGGAATTTGACAGATAAATTTTGGTGATCCTTGTTTTAAGGTATAATTGCCTTCCATATTTGCGCGCTTATAATCTTTTTTAAAGAAGGGATCTTTGTCCAGACGTTTCATGTCAAACCAGCGTTGGCCACGGCCAAATAATTCGATCTGACGTTCTTGAATAACGAGTTTAACTGCGGCTTCGGCCGTTGCCGCCTGAAGAGCTTTGAAATCACTGGGAGCAAATCTTTTTTCACGAAGCTTGTTTAGGTAGGAGAGGGCTTCATTAACTTTTCCCAAGCGGGCTTGGCATTCTGCGGCGATTAACATCATTTCGGGAACACCAATGTTGAAGTTTAGCTCGCTGCGGATATACACAGGGTAGGGTTCGGTCGTAGGTTTACCATTGTTTTCCAAATTGGACCAAAAGAATTTGAAACGGAGATCGTTTTTGTCGACAATGGCCAGTAGATCCGGAGAAATGCAGGTATTCGTCAAAGCAGTGCCAAAAGAGGTGGTGCGATAAGCAATACGCTCACTGTCATTTTGTGGCAGAGGCCTGTTGGTTGTGCCGCCATGAGGTCGTGTCGGATTGACGAAAGACCAGGTATTATAATCGATAAGCGTAGATTTGACAGCGAGGACTTTTTGAGCGTAAGCCAATGCCTCTACATAATTCCCCATTTGAAGATAGGTACGGGCAAGGATGGCCTGTGCAGTTTTCTTATCGTTGCGAAGCATATGCTCCGCTTGTTCAGGTAGCAATTGCTCGGCCTTTGTCAAGTCGTTCAAAATAAAATCATATACTTCCTTACTCGAAGCACGTTTGGGCTTGGCCTCCAGGTCTGGTTCTGTAAGAATAGGTACCCCGAGATCACTTGCAACGGTAGATGCTTGATATACGGGGGCATATAATAGGATAAGATTGAGGTAGGCGGCTCCACGATTGCAGTAGGCATCGCCCTTAATCTGGTCAATACGTGTTTTCTCATTAGCTGGTAGTTTAGGTATATTTTGCAGAATAATATTCGCGTTGAAGATATTGGCATAATTCGGATCCCAACCATTATCTGTCTCGGGATTGACATAAAAGCTTTCGGCCCACATATAGGTTTTGGAGCTGCTGGTATTGAAGCCACTCTTGACATAAGATTCAGGCATATAGATGCCATCGGAAAGGCGCTCGAGTAGTGCATAACCCGATGAACTATAGGATGGGTTGCCTGATAAATCTTCAAAATCATCAACGGTTTCAGGAATAAATTTTCCTTTGGGGATAATATCCAAATATTTATTGCAGCTACTGAGGCTGACTAAGAGTAAAATGAGGCTACTTATTTTTTTTATCATCTGAAGTCTAGATTAAAGGGTTACATTAATACCAAAAGTGAAGACTCTGGGTTGCGGCAACTCAAGTCGTGCAGCTACTAAAGCCTCCGGATCAATACCTGATTTATTGGCTTTCCATACCCAAAGATTGTTGAACTGAGAGACCAGACGGATCTCGGAAAATGGAAGTTTTCCTTGCAACTGTGGACGTTTGAAGGTGTAGCTTAAAGACATTTCCCGTACACGCAGGTAGGCCGCATCAATCACAGAGTTGCTGGATCTGGTCGTTAAAAAGAAGTATTCATTGCTCAGATCTTCCCAGCCCGGGAAAGTTGGTATATCGGTGATCAGCTCATCTCCCGGAGAACGCCAGCGTTTGGCGATCTGATTATTATAGGAGCTGGACCAGGTAAGGCTGTTCATCTCAGGCATTTCCTTCCGCGCATAATGCCCCCAATTAAATACAGTATAGATCGATAACTGGAATCCTTTATAACGGAATTCATTGGACCAGCCGCCTGTGTAAAGTGGTCGTGAGCTACCATGGTAGATGAGTGATTCCAGTACAGGAACTCTGGTTTTATTTCCTTCGGCATCAAAAGTCTGTGGTCGACCTTGCTCGTCTAGACCTGCCCAACGATAGCTCCAAAGAGATTCCCTTGGATATCCTTCTAGGAAAGGGACCGTATTTTTAGGTCGATTGTTTGTTGGATCGCTATCCGTAATCTTATTTTTGGTCACCTTGCTTTTATTGAGCGCAAGATTTAAGGTGCTGCTCCATTGGAAAGCGCTATTTTTTAAGATGGTAGCATTCAAGCCAAACTCAACCCCTTTGTTGATCATGTCCGCACCATTGATATAGGAATTGGTCATCCCTACCGTTGGGTCTAGATCCTGGCTCCCCAATAGATCATAGCTAAACTTGTGGTAATAATCTGCGTTGAGGGTGATTCTATCCTTTAAAATTCCTAAATCTAAACCGATATTATAGGTTTTGGTGCGTTCCCAGCGTAATTTGGCATTTGGTGGATTATCGACCCGAGCAACATAATCGTTGGCTGTCGCATTAAAAAACCTCCTTGCCACTAGATAGGTAGAAGATTGGTTACTGCGGTCGAAATTTCCAGTCAAGCCCAGGGTTGCCCGTAGGTTTAATTGGGAGATCCAGCCGATATTAAAAAAGTGTTCATTGTCAATCAACCATTTCCCGCCGATACTCCAAAGGGGTGTCCGCTTGAATTTTGGATCTGATCCGAAAAGGTTGGAGTGATCATTACGCCAGCTTCCTGTGACTGTGTAGCGGTTATCGTAAGTATATGCTAACGTACTATAGAAGGAATATTCCCGATTTTCGACATAGTTATTTCTGACGTAACTGCTGTGATCATAAACATATGTTTTTCCTTCCCAATCTTTAATCCCAACATTTAAGGCTATAAGATCTATATTTTGTGAGTTCAGCAATTGATCGTTGTATCCATAGAGTCGGTTACGGTCTCCTTCGCTAATCTTTCTATTCAAATCGAAACCGGCAAGAACGTTGATATAATGTTTCTCATTAAATTTCTTTTCGTAATTGAGGAAATTGCGTGTCGATAGAAAGGTCGACTGATCGCTTCTTGTATCAAGGTAATCACCATAAGGGATATAGGCTTTTATACCATTATTTTTGTCAAGTACCGTATATCGGTTCATAAAACTGCGTGTCGCGTAGCTATCCTTATCGTATTGATTTCGCCCATTCGTTGTTTCCCTTTCATAGACAAAATTGTTGGTAAGTCGGAGGCCATCCATGATTTTCCAGTTGAGCCCAAAGAGACTGCGTATAGCTAAACTGCGACTTTTGTTGTTTGCAAGCTGATTTTCTTCATATAAATTGAGTCCATTGTCCCGATAACCTAGAGACATTAATCGATCATTTTCGACCTTGTTGTAGTCTGCATAGCTCCGGATATAATTTCCTTGTTCATCCATCAGCATTTGATAGGGCTGCAAAGCGCGGATTTCGCCGGGTAGATCATTCATACCTTGCTGATCCCAACCATAAAGAAATCCGACATTGGTCGTTAGACTAACAAATTTGGCGAGATCATATTGCATACGATTGCTAAAATTGAAGGTTTTGGTACTTGTTCCCTGCAGCCCCGTAAGATCAAACTGTCCATTGACAGTAGTCATATGACGGAACTTGTCTGTCCCGCCAGAAATACCAATATAATGACTTTGGTTAATGGCCTTGCGGAGCAACAGTTTGTTGATTTGATCTTGATTATTGATCCCTGCTAAAGCTGCTAGTCGGCGATCGCGCTCTTCCAAACTGATTTCCTTACGATCGTAAGCGGTAAATATACCAATGGATTGGGTATAGCCTGAGGAGTTACCGTCATAGATATCGATGACAAATTCTTTGTCATATTGTTCTTTTTCGTAATCGATAATTTCAGCGGAATTAGCGCGTTGCAAAGACTTATAGTCTGGACGCATCTGTACACGTAAGTTGCCAGAATAGGTGACGCTTGTCTTGCCTATGTTTCCTTTTTTTGTCGTAATCACGATGACACCATTCGAAGCCTGTGATCCCCAGATTGCGGCTGCTGCAGCATCTTTTAATACCGTTACTCCTTCAATCTCATTGATATTGGGTATGATGCTGGAGGCGAAGCCATCTACGATGATCAGCGGCTGTGTGCCAGCGCGGAGTGAACTACCTCCACGGATGCGCATATCACTGGCACCTTTCTCGTCTTTGTAAAAACTTAAACCCGGTACTGCTCCTTCCAGTGCGGTTTCTAAGTTAGTGTTGTTTCGTTTTTTGAAGTAATTGGAATCTAAGACGGTAGTGGATCCCGATGCATTGTTTTTGTTTAACCGCTGATAACCTGTACTAATAACCACTTCTTCAATACGGTTATTACTAAGTTCCAGTTGAACAAAAATGGATTTTTCGGGATTATCGACACTATATTCCTGTGGTTGATAACCCACGGAACTGATAATGACATGGACTGGACCCTGATCAACAGTAAATGCAAATTGTCCCTTCGAATTTGTCACCGTGGTCTTCTGTCCAGATCCATCGTCATAAATGATGGTAGCGCCTTGGATGGGATTCCCGACTTCATTGAGTACACGGCCGCGATAAGTGCTTTCTTGGATCTTTTTGTTTGGATCGACCTCTACAATAATGGTCTTTTGTTGGATGCGGTATTTTAAAGGCAGCTTGCTAAAAAGCTTGTCCAGTACTTCATGAATATCACCCTTGACATCGACTGTAATCAACGTCTGGGAGAAATCTTTACCCTCCCAAAAGAAATGATATCCGTTTTCGTGTTTTAACTGTTCAAATACTTTAGTGAGCTTTTGCGCTTTGGCATGAACTTCAATGGTCTGACCAAAGGAATAGGCTGGGTTAGATTGCAATAGGTACAGACTGAGAAAAGCAATGCCAAGCTTTTTTGCCATAGGGCTGCGCATGCTCTTCCAAGCTAATTGGGTAGTTATTTGATTCATAAGATTGATTAGGTAGGGTTACTTTACTTTTGTTTTAATCGGACAATAATTTGGTCGTTTCTGTTTTTAAATTCGACATCTAGTTTGTTTTTGGTTAATATATCGAGTACTTCATTTAAACTATAGGATTTGGAAATAGATCCATGATATTCTCCGGCCGGTATATGGGGATCAATTTCGAAATCTACCGGGTACCAGCGTGAAAGCTGCTGGCATACGGATTGGATAGACTCACCGTCGAAATTAAAGTAGCCTTCCCGCCAGGACTGCTGCTCGATGTCCAGTAGGCTTCTGAAATCCAGTTGTTGTGAATGTTTGTTTAAAATACTCTGCTGACCGGGTTTGAGCAAAACGGATTTCCTGACTGAGCGGTCGAGCTGGTTTGTTTCCAGGCGGATAGATCCCTCGTATAAGCTCGTTGTACTGAAAGGATCTTCCTGATAATTTTTAATATTGAATTTTGTGCCTAAGACCTCGACTGTCTGATGTTCCGAACGAACAAGGAAATGTTTTCGTTGACCTTGTTCATTGACCTGTTTTGTGACTTCGAAATAGGCTTCTCCCTGCAGTTCGACGTGGCGCTGATTTTGGTCCATATTGCCAAAGAAGCGAAGTGTAGAAGCTGAATTGAGCCATACTTTTGTCCCATCAGCGAGAATAAGCTTGATATTACTCCCTGCTGGGGTTTGAATGGTCTGGATATCATTGTTAGTAGTCGCGGCGACGACAGGTCGGTAGGTGAGGAATCCAGCTTTGTCTTTAAAGATAAGGAGCCCATTTGTTTTTAAGGTATCTTTTACCGCTAATTGAGCGAGATCGATGCGCTGGCCCAGTTTATTTGCCCAAATGGGCTGCGCATTCTTCACTGGCTGAATATTTGTGAGGACTTTTTCTGTCCCCTGTCGCTCGACCGTCTTTAACTGCCATAAGCTTAGGCCTATAGCACTGAGTAAAACGGCCGCTGCGGTCCATTTGATCCAAAGTTTTCGGATAGGAGCGGAAACATTTTGAGCTATGTTAAGAATAGGCAGCTGCTGTGCAATGCGGTTCAAGCGGAACTGGACTTCCTGCTCATCAACAGGTACTTGCTCCGATGCCGCCCGATTATACCAATCGAATAGTTCTTCAAGTTCCGCCTGTTTAATTTTACCATGCTGATATTTGTGTAGCAGCTCTTCTTTTCGCTTAGCCTCCATTGGATCGTATTAATGCTTTAGCTATATGACAATCTAAAGTCTCCGAGGATATAGATCAATTTTAATTTTTTTTATCCGGCTATTAAAACAACGATCGCCTGTAGGAGCTTGCTTTTTAAAATCTTGAGCGCATTGGAGACTTGTAACTTCGAGGTACCCTCAGAAATATTCAGCAGTGTTGCAATTTCTTTGTGACTTAATCCCTCTTGACGACTTAACTGAAAGATATGGCGCATGCGTTCGGGAAGATGCGCGATTTCTTGATCGATGATAGCACGGAGCTCCTTTTCGAGTATCCAGGATTCAGTCTGCTCATGGAAAGGAGGATTGTTCTGAGTGACATGATCGAGGTATTTATCGATGACTTTACCTCGGTTTAGTTTATTCAATACCTTGTTGCGGGTAGCACGATAGAGGTAAGAGGAGACGTATGCCTGCTCGGGTAGTTGAGCCCGTTTCTCCCAGATCTCAGCAAATAGTTCTTGAACAACATCTTCCGTTTCATCTAGATCGCGAAGAATTTGATAGGCATGTCGGAAAAGTACTTCTTTGTATTGATGAAATAAGAGGGCAAAAGCAGTATGGTCTCCAGCCTTTATCAGCTGAAATAGATGCTCTTCTTTGATCTGATCCCCTTGCATGTTTTTTATTGGTAGCGTTGTTATTCAGGAGTAATATCGTCAATACCCGTTAATACTGCCAAATTTATAAATTTAATTCTATTTTTCTTTTTCTTTAGTTTACGGTATTTGTTGCCATTATTTTCGATCCAGTTCTTTCTTAAAGGTACTTGGTGACAGTCCATATTTCTTTTTAAATGCCGAGGCAAAATAGGAGGCTGAGGAGAAACCGACGTTGCTGTAGATCTCATTGATATTGAGTCCGTCAGCCATCAGGCTTTTTGCTTTTTTGAGCCTCCTTTCGACAATATATTCGCTGATGCTACAGTCGAGCAATTGTTTGACTTTACGATAAAGTTGCACACGGGAGAGGTTGAGCTCGCCAGCAATATCGTCGACACTCAGCCGCTGATCGGACAGTTTCGATTCGACAATAGCCGAAAAGCTATTGAGAAACCGTCTGTCGCTTTCATTAATGGTATCTGACTGGGGTGAATCAAATTGCTCGACATTACTACTATATTTTTCTTTAAGTTGATGCCGTGATTGTAGCATATTGGCAATCTTTGCCCGAAGGACTGCGGCATTGAAGGGCTTGGTTATATAATCATCTGCCTTCAGGAGGCTCCCTTCAAGGATCGTCTCCTCATTGGCTAATGCGCTCAACAGAATGACAGGAATATGGGCTGTCTGGTAGAATGTTTTGATGTCTTTGAGGATATCTAGTCCGTTGCCGTCAGGCAACATGATATCGGTGAGCACCAAATCTGGGAAATGTGCTTTCATCAGAGTGCTGGCCTGATGCGAATCCCGCGCTAAAAAAAGATTATAGTCGTCTTTCAAGATAGATCTCAGGTAATCCCTGATTTCATCATCATCTTCAACAATCATAATGCTCTTCGATTTATTGGAATGAAAAGAGAGATTCTTATCAGAAGATTTTATTCCAGTATCCAGAAAGTCTTGTTGCTTGAACACCGGTTTTACACCAGATACAGTTGTTATGATCTCCTCCTGTTCATAATGGGTATTTCCGATAGGCATCCGAAGGGTGAAGATCGAACCATGGCCTAATTTGCTGCTGGCGGTGATCTGGCCATGATGCAGTTCGACGATCTGTTTGACGTAGGCCAGACCGATTCCGGATCCGTTCCGGCTGCCTGTTCCTTGATAGAAGGGATCAAAAATATGCTCGATATCAATGGGCGCTATCCCTAGACCATTATCCAGTACACGTAAGTAGAAATAATCTTTGAAGCTATTTTCTTCGAGTGAAATTTCAATTCTACCACTGTTAGCGGTATGTTTTATCGCATTGGAAAGGAGGTTGGATAAAACCTGCTCCATCAGATATTCGTCGATCCAGACCTCTTTGAGCATACTCTTATTGATGTAACTGATGGATATTCTGCTTTTTTTGAGCAGTGGTTTAAAACTGTTGATGACCTGCTGAATAAAAGGGTCGATAGGTACAGCTGATACCTGCAGCTTTATTTTTGCTTTGTTGATCCGATGAATGTCGATCAGGTCGCTGACCAGTCGCTGCAGTTTTTTTGCACTCCTTTTGACCCGAGATAATTGCTCTTTGATATCTTCTGCTAGATCTTTTCGTATTTCGAGATCCTCGATAGGTGCCAGGATAAGGGTGAGGGGTGTTTTAAACTCGTGGGAGATATTGGTGAAAAAATTGTTTTTGATTTCCGCGGCCTGCTGAATCTGGCTATTCATTTCAACGATCTGTTTCTGCTGGGATAAGATCTCGCCATTTTGGATTTCAAGATGTTTGTTTTTTTCCCAGTTGCTTTTGATCACAATAATAGAAATACCACCAAATACAACTGCAAGCACCAAACTGACAACGAGAACATTGAGAACAGATTTTTGATTTTGATAAATCCGGTTCTGCTCAGTGATAAATTCCTGTCTTTTGTCGATGTCTACTTGTTGCTGTTGTATCTTTTGTGACTGTAGCGCCAATAGTTCGGCATTTGTCCTGTCGATCACAGCAGTAGCGAGGATATTTTCACGTCGATATTGTTGATTGTTGATAATCGCCAGTGCCGTTCTGATCGCTTCAGTTCCGCCAGTAGGGTAGAGCATAGAAGCATACATATGACCTTGTATAATCTGCTCAAGACCATTACCCGGTCCTGGCAGCGCATCTACACCAATGATTTTAATATCTTTTTGAAGCTGCGCCTCATCCAATGCTTTTTTTACGCCCATGGCCATTTGGTCATTGAAGGTAAAAATAATATCACTTTGTGCCATTTGGACGATATGCTCGCGCATTTCCGTATAGGCTATATTCTTTTCCCATCCACCGTGGATCACAGCACTGACCTGCATGCCACTTACTGCTGAAATACTTTGCATAAATCCCTTTTCACGCTCAATCGAGGCGGAGGTCCCCGATAAGCCGGTTACCAATCCGACCCTACCTTTACCCTGAAGGACAGCTTGGCTATATTGACCGGCTAGTTTTCCGATGGCAAGGTTGTCTGCACCGACATAAGCATTGTATTGACCCGAAGAGGTTTTGCGATCTGTTACGATCACCGGTATTTTGCCCTGGAATACCGAGTCAACGATAGGTGTAAGCGGTTCGGCCTCATTGGGTGACACAATCAACAGATCTATACCCGCTTTGGTAAGCTCGCGTATCTGATCAATCTGAACAGCATTATTGCCTTGGGCATCGCGGTATAAGAATTCAATATCAGGATTAAAGGAGAGTTCTCGTTTCATTTCCTCAAGCATAGTTTGCCTCCATGCATCATTCCCGATGCACTGTGAAAAAGCAATGACCCGCTTCTTTTTCTGGTTTGCCGATTGGCACCCCCAAAAAAGCAACAGGACGAATATGCCATAGAAGGTATATTTTCCCATGTTTATTTCCCCTTTACTATCCGAATATACATCATTTCAGTTTTTTTAGATAATAAGCCTAAGGTTAGTGTATTCCTTACACTAAAAAGAGATGGTTGAAATATGTATCATTTTCTATAAGATATGTCTAAAAACTGAAAGTCTAAAAAATATGAATTAGTGTAAGTTGCTGATGTGTAGTGTTTTGTGTTGTTTCTGAAAATGTTACATAAATAAATGTTTTTGCTGTCTTCAAATTTAAGTAACCGTGAAGTCAGGGTTAAATTTGGGTTAATCAATTATAGATGATAAGATGAACAAAAACAAAGTATTAGCCTGGTCTTTTGTAGTGGCATTAGGCGGATTTTTATTTGGCTTTGATACAGCTGTTATTTCAGGAGCTGAGAAGGCAGTACAGGAGCATTGGCATTTGAGTGAGTTTCAACATGGGCTTACGATGGCCATCGCGTTAATAGGTACGGTAGTCGGTGCGGCATTGGGCGCTTTGCCTTCGGACAAGCTCGGCCGGAAAAATACATTATTTGTTGTAGCTGCATTATATTTTATTTCAGCGATCGGAAGTGCGCTGGCCAATGACTGGACAATTTTTATTTTATTTCGGTTTTTGGGCGGTATCGGTGTTGGTGTGTCTTCGGTAACGGCACCTATTTATATTTCCGAAATTTCACCCGCCGCTTCACGGGGTAAGCTGGTAGGTCTCTTCCAATTTAATGTGGTACTGGGTATTTTGATTGCTTATTTATCAAACTATTTTATCGGACAGGTTGGGGAAGAATCCTGGCGCTGGATGTTGGGGGTGCAGTGTTTTCCGTCGTTGCTGTTTTTTGTGCTGATTTTCTTTATTCCCGAAAGTCCCAGATGGCTGCTATTGCATAAGAACAACCTACCTGAAGCAACAACGATCATGCAGCGAATCAATTCTGAGGGCTATGAGCTTGAAATCGAGAAAATTCAGGCATCGAAAGATGCAATGGCAGGTGAAGGCAAATTATTTATACGGGAAAACGCCAGACCAATTTTATTGGCCTTATGTTTTGCGCTGTTCAATCAGCTCTCGGGTATCAATGCGATTATCTATTATGCACCGCGTGTTTTTGAAATGGCAGGCCTCGGTTCCCAAAGTTCCTTGCTTTCCACGGTAGGGATCGGAGTAATCAACTTTATTTTCACTTTGGTGGCTATCAATTTTATAGATAAGGTAGGTCGCAAAAAACTGATGCTGGTGGGGTCTATTGGATTGATCGTATCGCTCGCACTGGTATCGCAAGCTTTCTATACAGGGCAAACAACAGGATTTGCTATTACAATCTACCTGATGAGTTTTATTGCCTTCTTTGCCTTCTCTCAGGGAGCTGTGATCTGGGTGTTTATTTCCGAAATTTTTCCGAATGATGTGCGTGCCAAAGGCCAGACATTTGGCAGCTTGACCCACTGGGTAATGGCTGCGATTATTACTTTTTGTTTTCCGGCGCTGACAGAGATGCTCGGTGGTGGCGGCACCTTCCTGATTTTTGCGCTATTTATGGTTTTGCAGCTTGTTTATGTGCTGAAATTTATGCCTGAAACAAAAGGACGGTCGTTGGAAGATATGGGGCAGACCATCAATCTGCATTAAGTATCAAGCTATTATTGATCCAATTGCTTATGCATACAAATAATGATGACAATGAAAAACCTGAATAAATCAATACAAGGAGTTTGTTTCGGCGAAGTTCTTTGGGATAATCTGCCGACCGGAAAAAAACTAGGCGGTGCTCCGCTAAATGTTGCTTATCATCTCAATAAGCTAGGTGTTGTTGCACAAATGCTTACCCGTATCGGAAGGGATGAAAATGGATATGAACTGCTTACTGTATGCGAACAGCTGGGGATTCCGACGGCCTTCTTTCAGTACGATGACAGCTTGCCGACCTCTACCGTTGAAGTGACAATTGATGCAGACCGTAATGTACAATACGATATTGTATACCCTGTTGCCTGGGACAGAATTACAGCGGAACCGGCTTTACTGGAAGCTGTTTCCAAAGCTGACTTTTTGGTGTATGGCAGTTTGGCCTGTCGCGATGATGTGAGTTTTCAAAGCTTGTTGACCCTGTTAAAGGAGGCTTGCTTCAGGGTCATGGATGTCAATTTGCGTGCTCCTTTTTTCGCTCCTCATCGGGTACATGAACTATTACGCTACGCGGATCTCGTTAAGATGAATGCAGAGGAACTGCATATTATCGCTGAATGGAGTGGGGCACCCTCAACGTACACAGATCAACAGCGGGTAGATCTACTGTTAGATTGTTTCTCTATTCAGGAAGCTATCGTTACCTACGGCGCTGCAGGAGCGGTATACCATCATAAAAAAGCAAATATCAGTTATCATTTTCCTGCATTGAAAGTACAGGTGGAAGATACCATCGGAAGCGGAGATTCGTTTTTAGCAGCTTTTTTGACCAAGCGGTTCCAGATGGCAGAAGGAGTAGCCTTGGAGGAAGTGCTCGAATTTGCAGCCACTTTAAGTGGGTTTGTGACGCAGAGTAGTGGTGCATGTCCTGCTTATAATGCGGCGGATATCAACCGCTTTCACTGGCTGAATCCCATCTTTCGTGATAGCGAACGGAAAATGAAACAGTAAAGAGCTTATGACGCAAAAAAGGGAAAATGCGAAATAAGCAACAGCAAGAAAAATAATCAATTAATAATCTACTTATAATAACCAGTTATGTTTACAAGACAGCAAGCTATGTTGCTTCCGTCTTTGGCTCTCTTTTCAGTTGTTGCTTTTGCGCAGCAGACAGAAATTCGGGGGCGGATTGCGGACAGCGGAACAGCCGCTCCCATCGCCGGAGCGTCGTTAGTGGTCAAGGGAACCAGTCAGGCAACAAAGACAAATGAAAAAGGGGAATTTGTGCTCCAGCTATCGGGCAGCAACGGTATATTGGAAATAACCTATGTTGGCTACGAATCCCAGACAATACTATTGGGGGACAAGAAATTTTTAGATATCCGGTTGGTCAGTACCGAAAAAGGGCTCGATGAGGTAGTTGTCACCGGCTATCAACGAGAGCGCAAGAAGGATCTGACCGGCGCTGTGAGTGTCGTCAATGTGACCGAAATGATGAAAGCCCCTGAAAATAATCCTATGAAGGCGCTTCAGGGGCGCGTAGCGGGTATGACAGTAACTTCTGATGGCAGCCCAAGTGGCGCAGCCACTGTACGCATGCGCGGTATCAGTTCGATCAACAGCAGCCAGGATCCGCTCTATGTCATCGATGGTATACCCACACAAGGGGGCATGCATGAGCTCAATTCCAATGATATCGAAAGCATTCAGGTGCTAAAAGACGCCTCTTCGGCGAGTATATATGGTTCGCGTGCGGCAAATGGCGTTATTGTTATCACAACAAAAAGAGGAAAACTTGGTGCTCCGAAGCTTACGATAGACGCCTATGTGACCAGTACGCATTTTAATAATCGCATGAAAGTGCTCAATGCACAGCAATATGGCCAGGCACTATGGCGGGCGACAATCAATAGTGGTGGTAATCCGAACAGCAATAATATCGGCTATCAATTTGAGTGGAACAATGATGCCAATGGTCTGCCACAGCTCAACAATGTATTTGTATCGAAATACATCGATCGCGAACATACCATGTATGCCGCGGATACCGATTGGTTTGATGAAGTTTCCAAACCGGGCTTGCTTCAATCGTACAATGCGACTTTGAGTTCGGCTACGGAAAAGTCAAGCTCTTATTTTTCCGTAGGTTATCTGCATAACAGTGGAACACTTCGGTATACGGATTTCCAACGTATATCAGCTCGGATGAATGCCGATTATAAACTGTTTGATGGTAAGTTGGTTGTCGGCGAGAATTTTACAGTGAACAACACGGGAGAGGTGCAGGTGCCTGGGGATGTGCTTGATCTATCCTTGAAGGCATTGCCTGTTATACCTGTACATACCGTAGATGGAATAGGTTGGGGCGGCCCTGCCCTTGGTATGAATGATCGTCATAACCCGATGCGCCTGTTGCATGATAACAGGAATAATAAATACAATTACTGGCGCCTATTCGGAAATGCTTACGCCGATTTGCAGCTTATCAAAGATTTGCATATACGCACAAGCTATGGCATAGACTATAGTAATTTTTACAAACGTAACCTGGAAGTTTCCTATCACTCAGGTTTTATGACTAGCAAAAGAAGTGCTGTTAACATGGAACAGTCTCAGGGATTAAAGTGGACCTGGTCGAATACTGCAACATACAGGAAAGAGATTGACCGACACAGGATAGATCTACTGGCTGGTGTAGAAATGAACCGACAGAACGATATCAATTTTAATGCATATACCGCGGGAGATGGAGCTTTCGCCATTGAAACACCAGAATATATGTGGCCCGGTGTAAGTACAGGGACGGCTGCCGTTGGTGGTGGTTCCACAGGTTTTTCGCTCCTTTCATACTTTGGAAAGGCAAACTACTCCTTTGATGACCGCTACCTGGCCTCATTCACCATGAGACATGATGGTTCATCCCGTTTTGGAAAAAACAATCGCTTTGCGACCTTTCCGGCCGTAACAGCAGGATGGCGAATCTCATCCGAACGATTTATGGCCGGTACCAAGGATTATGTCTCCGATCTTAAACTGCGCGCCGGCTGGGGACAGACCGGTAATCAGGGAATTGGCAACCTGGCGACCTATGCGCTCTTTGTACCTGAATATGGGGTAGGGGATCCCACCTGGAATATTGTCGATGGTACCGCTTATGATCTTTCAGGTAACGGAACAGGGACTCTCCCTTCCGGGTACCGAAAAATCCAGACTGAAAATAATGATCTAAAATGGGAAACAACGACACAGACCAATATCGGCTTGGACTTCACGCTATTCGGCCAGAGTCTCTACGGATCAGTCGACTGGTACATTAAAGCGACAAAAGATATGCTGATCAATCCTGCTTACATCGGTGTCGTCGGTGAAGGCGGCTATCGCTGGGCTAATGGTGCTTCGATGGAAAATAAAGGTCTGGATATTACGGCAGGCTACCGCAATAAAACTTCCTTTGGCCTGGATTATGATGTGACCGCAGTCCTTTCGTCGTATAAAAATAAGGTGACCCATTTGCCCGAAGCCGTGGAAAACTCCTATGGTGGTCGTCAGGGCGATAATATTATCGGTAGACCATTGGGCTCATTCTATGGCTATTTAACAGATGGGATCTTTCAGAATCAAAAGGAGGTGGATGATCATGTCAACCAGACCGGTAAAGGAATTGGCCGTTTGCGTTATCTTAATGTCTATGGTGCTGATCAGCAGATTACAGATATGGACCGCACCTGGATCGGCAACCCGCATCCTGATTTTTCCTATAGTTTGAATATTGCATTGAAGTATAAAGGATTTGATCTGTCTGTCTATTTTCAGGGGGTGCAGGGTATAGACGTTGAAAACTGGTTGAAAAAACAGACTGATTTCTGGAGTGTCGATGATGTGAACTCCAATAAAGGTGTACGGTTACTTAATGCCTGGACTCCACAGAATCCGACCTCCACAATTCCGGCCTTGCAGACAACAAACAATAATGATGAGGGGCGTCTGTCCAATTACTTTATCGAAAACGGATCCTATATGAAACTTCGAAACCTGTCGCTTGGCTATACCTTACCAACGGCAACAGTTTCTCGTTTGCGGATGAACCGCCTACGTGTGTATGTTACCGGCCAGAACATGTTTACAGTTAAATCGAAGAATTTCACAGGTGTAGATCCCGAGAATGTAGGTTGGGGGTATCCGATCCCAACGACATGGACAGCGGGGGTAAATATTGGCTTTTAGAAGAGAGAACTAAAAGCCTTAGCGGATGAGAGGGTAATGGAGGAGACGGGGAACCAAAACAATAAATCCATGGAAATATGGAATATAAAAAAACAGAATTCCAATGAAAAAAATAACCAATAAAATCGCGATAATGATGGTGTTTGCGGGGCTGCTGTCCGGATGCACCAAGTTCTTGGATCAGACACCTAATGGCGTACTGAGCTCCGACCAGGTAAAGGAACCAGAAAGATTACTGACAGCCACTTATGCAGCTTTAGGCAATGATCATTATGATGTGCCTTTTAGTTTATGGCCTTATGGTACAGTACGATCTGATGATGCATATAAAGGCGGATCGGGACCGCAGGATATACAGACCTTCCATTTTCTTGAGGTCTCCAATAATGTCACGACCAATTTTGCTGAGGTGGATAAACTGTGGTTTCAGCTTTATGTCGCTATTTCACGGGCCAATACCACCATCAAAACGATTCAGGAAATGAACAATTTTGATGGCAAGGAAGGGAAGTTGGCCGAAGCGAAATTCCTACGGGGGCACTTCTATTTTATGCTCAAAACGCTTTTTAAATATGTACCCTACATTGATGAAAATGTGCCAGTAGATAGCTATGAGACTGTGTCAAATAGAGCATTGAGCAATGATGCTCTCTGGCAAAAGATTGTCGATGATTTTCAATATGCAGTAGATCATTTGCCAGCTGTACAGACGGAAGTCGGTCGCGCAAATCGAATTGCGGCAGCAGCTTATCTTGCTAAAACATACCTGTACAAAGCCTACCGTCAGGATAGCGAGGAACGCCATGCGGTAACTGGAATCAATCAGGGAGATCTGGAAAAAGTATTGCAGAATGCAGACATCGTACTTGCATCAAACCATGCTCTTGAAGCAGATTTTGCCTTCAACTTTTTGCCGGGGAAATATGAAAATGGTACAGAAGCATTGTTTTCAATCCAATTTTCAAAAGATGATGGTACGAAATTCGGCCGTGTGAATTTCTCGGATCTGCTCTCTGTTCCTATGGGTCTGGGCTGTTGTGATTTCAATAAACCTAGCCAGAATTTGGTGAACGTATTCCGTACAACGGGAAAAGGGGTACCGCTGGATAATTACAATACATTGAATAGCTTCAATGCATCGGAAAAATACGACCCAAGACTATTCCATACCGTGGCAATTCCGGGATTACCTTATAAATATAATACCAAACGCATTTACGAGGAGAGCTGGAACCGCAATCCTGCGGACTATTCGGTGTATGCATCGTTGAAGGAGAATGTCGATCCAGATTGCGATTGTTTTGTTCCAATGGCACCATTCTTTGCAAATACAAAAAACCGTATTGTACTGCGAGTTGCCGATGTCTTATTGATGCGTGCTGAGGCGCTGATAGAATTGCACCGTTCTGCCGAAGCTTTGCCGCTGATCAACCAGTTGCGTATCCGTGCAAAAAATAGTGCCACCATGACGGGCTATGCAACGGATAAAATGTTGGTAGAAACCTATAAAAATGGAGATAACATTATATGGAATGAGGAAAATGCACGGCAGGCTTTACGTGCGGAACGTCGTCTGGAATTAGCCATGGAAAATGGACGCTTCTTCGATCTGGTACGTTGGGGAATAGCAGAACAGACCATGAATGCTTATTATGAAACAGAGAAATCGCGTCGTTCTTATTATGCCACAGCTCATTTTACAGCGAATAAGAGTGAATATTTGCCTATTCCGGAAGCACAAATCAGACTGAGCAAATACCTATACAAGCAGAATCCGGGATATTAACTAACATACTAACCAATTTATACCAATGAGAACATTAAAATATAACATCGGAGTGGGGCTTATGCTTCTGTTTATAGGCTTGTTTTCAGCTTGCAAACAGGAAGTTGAAAGCGCTCTTGATCTAAATGCTGACGTAGACATCTTGTCTTTTAAAGTTGGTGCCGCCATAGGGACGATAGATCAGCAGAAAGGCAGCATCAGCGTGTTGGTACCAGCAGGAACAGATCTATCAGCGCTTGCTCCTGTAATTGCATTGCCCAGTGAAGCGAGGGTATCTCCAGCTTCGGGGCTGGCGCAAAATTTTTCCTTTTCTTCCACGACACCAGTCACCTATCGTGTGTATAACGGTAATTTGTACAATACTTATCAGGTTACTGTCAAAGAAATAAAGGCGGAAATAACGGCTTTTCGTATCGGAGACCGATCAGGACTAATTGATCAGCAAAATAAGCAAATCAAAATTTATCTGCCATTAGGAACAGACTTGAAAAGCCTCACACCATCTGTCGAGTTTACATCAGGAGCGAGTATTGCACCGGGATTGGGCGGATTTGTGAATCTGAGTTCCCCAGTAAAATATACGCTAACCTACAAGGGGCAAACATTTCAATATACTGTAACGGCCATACTCGGCGAGGAGCCAAAGCAGGTACTGACAATTTATAATGGTGAAACTGTTGTGCCGCATTTCGATGGTTTGGGTGTAAGTGGGGTAGACTCACCTTATGCTAATCCAAAAACGAAAGGTACCAATACCACTCCTTTCTGTGCATCCTTTATCAGAGATGCTGAAACAGGTGCTGGCTGGCACGGTGGCGCATTATGGAATGCCAATAAGGTAAATATTAACCCTGAAGCGTACAACCGTTTCTCTATCATGGTATTGAAGGATGTGGAAGGAGATGTACAGCTGGAGATCCAGTCGGATGGCGAACAGAATAAAGATTGGCTACGAGCAAGGTATGTGAAAGCACATGTCGGTGAATGGCAAGAATTGATCTTTGAGATTCCTGCTGGGAGAACAGCAAACATCAATAATATTCTTGTAATGCCCCATGAACATCCCAATGCACAACCGGTGGTTTTCCCGACCCAGCGGATGTATTGGGATGAGTTGAAGGCATTGCCAAAAGAATAGCCGGAGTAAATAATTGGAATATGGTTTTATTAGGAGATTTTAAATGAAAACTAACTTGTATTTATTTCCAGCATTATGCTTTATAGCATTGCTGACGAGCTGTAAAAGTGGGGAGCAGACCCTGCCTGTTGACAAACCTGATGGCCCTGCTTCGGTAGACCGATCCACCTCCTGTACCATGGTACAGGAGACAGGTATGTTTCAGACTTTTTATAAGCCGCAGCAAGGATTTGTCGGTGATCCAATGTCTTATTATAATGTCGATGACAAAAAGTACTATTTGTTCTATCTCTACGAAAATGCAAATCGCCACCCGATCTATGTTACCAAAACCAGCGATTATGCAACATTTGAAGGCTTTACGGAAATATTGCCCGCTGGTGCTGCCGGAAGTCAGGATGAATGGATTGGAACAGGCAGCTTTATGAAAAGAGGTCAGACTTATTACTGTTTTTATACTGGTCATAACGGTAACCTGAATCCGGCTGAAAAAGTGATGGTCGCAACATCGGCAGACTTGCTGAACTGGACGAAACAGCCTACAGGGACAATACAGGCCAGTGTAGGCTATGATCAGAATAATTTTCGGGATCCACATGTATACTGGGACGAAAGTCGCGGTAGTTATGTGATGCTGGTCACGACCCGTAAGGACGGCAAAGGGGCGATAGCACGGTATGTGTCCACAGATCTGAACAGTTGGTCTATCATAGATCCTCTGTTGGCGACTGCAGCACCCGCAGTGGGTAAACATGAGATTGAAACGGATGCTGAAATATTGGAATGTCCCGATATCTTTAAAATGGGCAGTAAATGGTATTTAACATTTTCACGGATCAACAGGGATGAGCACCGGAAGACTTTTTATCGAATTGCTGATTCGCCGGATGGTCCCTGGAGGATCTGTCGTGATGCAGATGGTCATCATGAAACTTTCGATGGTTTATTTCTGTATGCTGGCAAGACGGCTACGGATGGAACGACACGTTATCTCTCAGGTTGGTGTTCAACAGGTCAGACGGTGAACAGCAACAATGAATTACCTTGGTCAGGAAGTTTAATCTCGCATACATTAGTTCAGGGACCGATGGGGAGATTATATCCAACCATTCCTGCTGCAATAAACAATAAGTTTAATAAGGAACTGGCTTTTGAAAAGCTGAATGCCGTTGGAAATGTTTCTGAAAATAATAAAACATACAGTATTACAGCACAGTCTGGCGCCAGAAGTTATGCAAGATTCAACCGCAATACAGCTAGCGTTAAAATGTCGCTGACCATAGATGCTTCGCAATCAGATCATTTCGGTGTCTCTTTTGGTGCCTGTGACGATCCTTCGGAGCTGTATAGTATTGCCTTTGATCTGACGTCTTCAAACCGTTGGGGTATGCCTGCATTATTTATGAATCGTGAAACGGGTCTCGGTGGAACAGCCGGTAAAACAGAAGTTAATTTTACGCCGTTGATTGTACCCGCCAATAAGGTCTTTGATGTGAAAATTGTAATCGAGAAATCGATCTGTGTGATTTACGTAAATAATAACGTCGCTTTTACCAATCGGATCTATAAAATGGATCAGAACCCATGGACCATTTATGCCGATCAGGGTACGATTAAAGTCAATACAATGAAAGTCGAGAAATCATAGGAATTTTAGCTATTTTATTGGCTAAGGCACGGTGAGGATAATGTGATATAAAACTTAATAAGATATGAATAGAATAAAGAAATATGGAACCCTCATGCTCTTTACGAGTTTGTTGAGTTCAGCTTTTGCTCAAGTAGGGCAGCGGGACATGAATGAGCCTGTTGAAAAATACCGGCCGATCTACCATTTTACCCCCAAGCAGGGCTGGATGAATGATCCCAATGGAATGGTGTATCTTAATGGAAATTACCATCTCTTTTTTCAGCATAACCCCGAAAAATCTGTTTGGGGTCCCATGCACTGGGGGCATGCCATTAGTAGGGATCTGATTCATTGGGACGAACAAAAAATTGCGTTGTATCCCGATAGCCTGGGGACGATCTTTTCGGGAAGTGCAGTGATTGATAAGAATAATACCGCTGGGTTTGGAAAAGGGGCTATGGTCGCTATTTTTACGCATCACAACCATCAGGAGGAAGACCGAAAAACAGGTCTGCACCAAAATCAGAGCTTGGCTTACAGCTTGGATCAGGGAGCAACCTGGACCAAATATAAAGGTAACCCAGTATTGCCAAATCCAGGAATCTGGGATTTTCGGGATCCAAAGGTGATGTGGTTCGAAAAAACAAAAAGCTGGATTATGACTTTAGCGACCAAAGATTGCATCACCTTTTATTCATCCAAAGACTTAAAAGAGTGGAAAAAGGAGAGCGAATTTGGTAAGGAAGTGGGCGCACATGGTGGAGTCTGGGAATGCCCTGACCTGATTCCAATGAAATATAACGGTGAAACCAAATGGGTATTATTGGTCAGCATCAATCCGGGAGGGCCCAATGGTGGTTCGGTAACACAATATTTTGTCGGTGATTTCGATGGACATCAATTTCAGCCCGCAGATACATCAGTCAAATGGTTAGATTGGGGGCCAGATAACTACGCTGGTGTAACCTGGAGCAATTTAGGAGAACGGCACCTGATGATCGGTTGGATGAGCAACTGGCAATATGCCAATGTGGTGCCAACGACGCGCTGGCGCTCATCTTCGACAATCCCACGTGAATTGACTTTGCAAAAGGTAGATCAAAAATATTATGTAAGCAGCACAGCAGCACCCGAGGTGGCTAAAGCATTTCAGTCTGTAAAAAAATATCAGGCAAATCAATCAAAAGAACTAACGGTGCAAGAGCAGCTGCCACAAGCATTTCGGTTGGAGATCAATAAGCTAAAAGTACAGAATTTTAAACTTATTTTGTCTAATGCTGTTGGAAATGAGTTGGTTGTCGGTTATGACAAAGGTCAGGATGCCTATTATATTGATCGTTCAAAATCTGGCGAAATTGCTTTCAATGCAGATTTTCCAAAAAGAAGCATAGCGGGGCGACTATCCAATAGCGAAACATTATCATTAAGCCTATATATTGATGTCAGTTCCGTAGAGCTCTTTGCTGATAATGGATTAACCGCAATGACCAGCTTGTTTTTTCCGGAGGAACCAATGACTCGGATACGTATTGTGGGCGATAATAACTTAATATTTCGGGATGTAAACATTGCCACATTCAGGGACAAATAAACCAATTACGCATAAAACAAGCGGGCCTTTTTTTTTAAAGGCCCGCTTGTTTTATGGCTTAATCTCATCGCAATCAGGTTACTATCACATTGTAAAATAAATACCTGATTAGCTAGAATAATTTTAAAGACTAGCTTCGATTTGATATATTTAACAGTTGTTTTGCGGGATGACAATTACTAGACCTAATTTGTAACGCCAATTTACTTTTTAGCGAAGGCTCTTTTGCGATGAACTTTTATGTATAACACAATATAATAATGACACTTAATTTTTTTAAATGGAAATGCGCAGCAGCAGTGGGAATGCTTTTGTGTATGACCGAGGGATCATTTGCCCAGACAAAATCAATACCTTATGAAGGTGTGCCCGGATGGACCGAAAGCCAGAATAAAAGGATGGAATGGTTTAGAGAAGCACGTTTTGGACTTTTTATCCACTGGGGGCTGTATAGTGCAGCTGGGGGTAGTTTTGAAGGAAAGCAATATCCGCAACATTATGCCGAATGGATTCAGACCTGGGGGAAAATCCCCAGCAAGCAGTACGCTGCGGTGCTGAAACCAAAGTTCACCCTGCGTTCGTTTGAACCTAAAGCCTGGGCACGTTTGGCCAAAAAAGCAGGAATGAAATATATGGTATTGACTTCCAGACACCATGAAGGTTTTAGCCTATTTAATAGCCAGCAACCATACGCTGTAAAAAATGATATTACAGGAAGTGCCAACTTATCCCCAAAAGGCCGGGATTTATATAAAGAGATCATGACAGCATTCCGTCAGGAAGGACTGAAAGTAGGTGCTTATTATTCTTTACTCGATTGGCAGCATCCAGATTCTTACGAAGCTTTTAATCTGAATCCTAACACAGATAATCATCAACCTGATCATAACCGTTACAAGGAGTATCTCTATGGACAGGTCAAAGAACTTGCTCAGAATTATGGTCAGCTGGATATGCTATGGCCCGACTTTAGCAGCAAACAACACCAGGGTGAGGCATGGGGAACAAAACGCATACTGACAGATCTGATCAAATGGCAACCCAATATCATTATCAACAATCGGTTTTGGGATGGGTTAGAAAACAAAAATGGTGATATTGGAACCCCTGAAAAATATATTCCACCAACAGGGCTTCCGGGGATGGATTGGGAGGTTAGTCATACCATGAACGAAAGTTATGGCTATAGTGCACACGATCAAAATTGGAAGAGCTTTCCTAAAATCATGCAATTATTTGTAGAAACGGTAAGCAAAGGCGGTAATTTTTTGCTGAATGTAGGACCGGATGGGGATGGAGCGATTCCCGCACCGGCGATTAAAATTATGGAGCGTATAGGTGATTGGATGCAGGTCAATAGCGAGGCAATCTATGGTACCACGGCAAGTCCTTTTCAGGCATTGGATTGGGGCTATTGTACGCAAAAAGAAGGTAAACTGTATTTACATATATTTGATCGACCTGCCAGCGGAAAAATTGATCTACCGATCAAAAACAAAGTCAAAGTCGCCTATGCGATGGCAAGCCCTAAAACCAAGCTGAATGTTACGATAGATAAGGGAAGACCTGTGATTCCGGTTGATGTTTTTGACATAGAAAAAGGACCGAAGGTAATTGTTGTCGAAATTCAGGGCAAACCGGATGTGGAAGAGAATTTGACGCAAACTCAGGCGGATGGGCGTATTGTGATGAATGCAAATAACGCTAAATTGCAAGATGGAAAAGGCCTTAAAATCATTGGTGCAACGACACATGATCCCAATCGTCCAAATGCCATCGGACAATGGAAAGATAGCAATGACCGGATCTATTGGGACATCAAAATCCAAAAACCGGGTAAATACCGTGTATTGATCAGTTATTTGCCAAATGCAAAACACAAAGGTAAGGTGATACTTTCGGCACTTGGACAGCAGCTTCCATTTGCTTTTGGGGCAGAAAATGGAACAGGATTTAAAGAAGTGGAACTGGGTATGGTGGAAGTATCGCAGCAGGTTATTGGCGAGCCGAGCACCAGGGTAACATTACAGGCAGCGGCAATTGAAGGTGATATGTTACCAGAAATTGCATCGCTTACGTTGGTGCCAGTGCAGGAATAAGTTACTTAGATAAGTACAATTGTGCCAGCTGTTTTTAACCGTTGAGCCAAAGTAGCCCCGGCAAATATATCTTGTCGGGGCTGTTTTTTGTTGCAAAACGTAAGCAGTAGTTACCTTCACTTGGTTCCCAATTTTCTTATAGCAATAAATACCGGAGGTAAAAATTGGGTTCCGTTTATTGTTTACTGTGTTCGATTATATACGTACTCGGTGGCATTCCATAATGTTTATGAAAATCTCTGGAAAAATTTGACTGTACGGTATAACCTACCATCGTGGAGATCTGTGTAATATTATATTCTTTCTGGGTAAGCAGTTCGGCCGCCTTTTTTAAACGTGATATGTTAATCAGTTCATTTGGCGTCAGATCAGAGAGCCCCTTAATTTTACGATATAAAGTCGGACGGCTCATATTCATTAACTTAGCAAGTTCTTCGACATTTAGATCGATATCTGAGATATTGTCATAAATTACGGTATTGAGCAAACTTATAAAGTCTTTATCAGGTGCGGAAACATTAATTTCGGCTAAATGTGCACTTGGAGAGTTGGTAAAGTAATTTTTAATTATTTTTCGATTGTTTAAAATATTACGTAGCTGTACCATTAAAAATTCCATGGAAAAAGGCTTTTCAATATAAGCATCTGCCCCGATCTTCAGCCCTTGAATTTTAGCATCCAGTGCATTTTTTGCGGTCAGGAATATTACTGGAATATGGCTGTAGAGAATATCTGTCTTAATGCGCTTACATAGTGCAATGCCATCCATAATAGGCATCATGATATCTGTCAGAACAAGCTGTACATTGTCGCGGTCCAATATCTCAAGAGCTTCAGCTCCATTGTTAGCTCTTAGGATGGTATAGTTTATTTTGAGTTCCTTGTTGAGGTAGGCGAGTATTTCCTTATTGTCTTCAACGATAAGAATCACCGGTTTTTCAGTAGCTTCCTCCTCTTTGGTGTACATTCCACGTTCTTCAGTCCTGTAATTTTCTTCGAGAAAAGGTTTGATATCGAGCGACTGTTCCTGAAAGATAGGAAGTGAAAGTAGAAAAATATTTCTGTGTTCTTCGGTATAAACTAGCGATAAGGAACCCTGATGAAGCTCCACAAGTGAGCGGGAGAGTGGAAGACCAATGCCAGTACCAGTATCTTTATCAGACTCATTAAGGCGATAAAATGGCTCAAAGATCTTTTCTCTTTTGTCAAAAGGGATGATTTCGCCATCGTTTCGAAACTCTATATTAAACATGATATCATCACTGTTGAAGGGAAGCAGTTTGATATGTACATGATTGTCGGCGTATTTTATGCCATTATGAATTAAATTTGTGAGAATTTTGCGCAGAGCCTCTTCATCTACAAAGGCTGTTAGTGTAACACGGGGCAAAGAAAGATCATAATGCAGCAGTTTTTCTTTTGCCAGGGAGTTCAAATCATTGAATACATCGGACAACAAACTGTTGATATCCGTTTTAGTGAAAATAAGGCTCATATTATTTGTTTCTGCTTTTCTGAAATCTAAAAGTTGATTGGTGAGACGGATAAGCCTGCTGGTATTTTTCTCCATAAGAGCAAGATCACTCGCTGTTTCACTATCCGTGAATTGTTGTGTGCGGATGAGTTTCTCGAGTGGCATTTTTATTAAAGTCAATGGCGTCCGGATCTCATGGGCGAGATTGGTGAAAAATTCAAGCTTAAGATTATATACTTCTTGTTCTTTTTTACGTTCATAGTTGTCCATTTTCTGGGCATTATTTGCCTTAATAAGCAGGAAGTAATATCTTAAAATCAACAAAACAATGGTGCTAACAGCGAAGAAATAAGCAAAGTATGCCCATGAAGACAACCACCAAGGGGGAGACACTACAATACGCAGTTCTTTTTCAGTTGGATTCCATATTCCATTATTGTTAGCCCCTTTAAATCTAAAGGTATAGGTTCCGGGAGGAAGTTTATTGTAATATATCCTTTGGTTGCCTGTAATATCCGTCCAGCCCTTATCATACCCCTCCATGATATAACGATAGGCATTGCTTTTTGGGGAAACAAAGCTCAAGGCTGCGATATTAAAACTGATATTGGAACTGTTATAGGACAGTTGAATCTCTTTTGATAGCGAGATGGATTGTTTCAGTATGCCATTTTCACGAACTGGTATGCTTTCGTTGTTGATCTGAATGTCACTAATGAATATAGGTGGAATAAAGCTATTCTTAATGGATTTTGTTGGGTTAAAGCTTACCATTCCCTTTATGGTACCAAAATATAATGTGCCGTCCTTATCTTTAAATGCTGAATTATAGTTAAACTGATCCGCGGGAAGCCCGTCTCTCGATGTATAGATGACCATATGGGGGATATTTCCGTCCAGTCTGACCAATCCACCACCTGTTGATATCCAAATACTGTTATTATCGTCTTCCAGTACTTTAAATACTTGATTGGAAGGTAAACCCGATTCGGTCAGATAGTTGGTGAAACGCCCATCACGACGGTATTTTGAAAGACCACTTTCGGTACAAAACCAGAGATTTTTTTTGCTGTCTTCAAATAAACCGTTGACGTAATTATTGACGAGCGTATTGCGCTTACCTTGTTCGGAGCTTAAATGTTGTATTTCGCCTGTACCGCGATTATATTGGTAGACTCCACTGCCATACGTATTGACCCAAAGTATACCATATTCGTCTTCGTAAATTCCTTGTATCCAGGCTTTAATGGGGAGGAGGTCAAAATTGTCATTGTGTTTATTGTAGCCATATAATGCGCGGTCTGTTCCTACAAACATGCTGTTGTCTCTGGACTTAAAGATGCAAACGGCGAAGCTGCTTTGCAAGGGACCTCTACCGATGCGGTCGTAGTGCTTTTTTAATTCTCCGGTCTTTACGTCGAGTATATCCAGTCCATGTGTTGTGGAGCCTACCCAGAGTTCATCGCCGATTGTTGCCAGGCCATGGACATTGTTATGCGCAATACTTCCCTTTTTTCCATTGGCAACAAAATGCTGAATCTGTTGTGTTTGAGCATCTATTTTGTTTAGACCACCATCTTCTGTACCTATCCAGAAATTTCCATAGTTATCTTTTTTTATATCGTGTACGATATTCCCTGATAAAGCAGATTTTCCAAATCCATATAAGTACTTTTTGAAATTGTCGAATTGGTTGCTGTATTGGTTAAAACCGCCGAAAAATGTTCCAAACCAGATGTTATCTTCACGGTCCCGATAGAAATTCAAAACAGCATTGTCCGATATGGCAAATGGATTGAGCAGATCTTTTTTGATGTGTTGGCTCTGACCGGTATGAATGTCATAGGTATATATTCCCGTCTCTGTTCCGATCCAGTATACTGACTCTGCCTGTTGGATAATACAATTTGCCTGGATGACTTTTTGGGGGTAATGGTTTGCAAATAAGTTTTTTAAAGTTCCGTTTTTAAAATCAAACAGGTAGGATGAATTGATGGTGCCGACCATGAGCAGGGAGTCGTTGATGGCGTAGACGGTCTTAGTGTTGGCCAGTGCTTTCCGATTTGTTTTTTTGACTGCAATTTGAACAAACCTGCCTTCGTTGACCTGATACCGTTCTATCGTACTGTTAATATCTGTGGTCCACAGCCCGCCTTTTTTGCTACTGGTAATGGCCACTAGGGTATTTTTGTTTTGATCAAAAGGAACGATCTCCGTCGTGTAAGGATTATAACGATAGAGTTTTCCCGCGGAAAGCAGCCAGATAAAGCCGGCGTATTCATGTATGGCATTTACCTCTCCAATCGGTATTCTATTGAATGGTTGGAAATTTTCCTTAACCGGATTGTAACAATAGGTCCCCCGTGTTGTTCCCACCCATAGTACACCTTTGCTATCGGTAAGGATACTTAAAATAGATGAACTCCCGATGCTTGTGGGATCGGAAGCATTGTGCCTAAATATCTTAAATTGATTGCCATCAAAACGATTAAGACCATTCCTAGTCCCTAGCCAAAGAAAGCCCTGGGTATCTTGTGTAATACACTTAACAGAACTATTGGAGAGACCATCGTGGGGTTGATAATTTTTAAAATAGAACGATTGCGCCTGTAGGTTAGTCCATACAAGTAGGAGATAGAGTATAGGTATAAGGGTTATTACGCGCAAAATTGATAATGTATCTCTAAAAATAGTCAATAAAAAAGAAAAAAAAGAGTTTTGCTGATACACTGTGATATAAAATTGAGACGCTATGATTGGGGTTGCAGTAAAGATTTTCTCATTTTTATGGAACGATAATAACCAAATATAAACGTATGTCTTGCCCTAAAATTATGACAGTGAAAACCTGTAATCTTATTTTTCAGCGAGTTTCTTCTCAATGTTTAGCGTTGACGATGCTATATTTCAATGTCTTAACTTTTTGCACTGTTTCTAATTTGGTTTCTCTCGAAGTATGTTGTTTTAAGAAGGTCAGTTGTCGCTATTTGACGGGTGCCTAATGAAGCACGAAATTTTTGATTGCGATAGATTTTGAAATCACTTAACATTATTTGAACAGGACAAAGTTCAACATAATATAATCAATTAAACCACCAATTTAGAAGCGTATGAAAAACAAACTACTTGCGCAATGTGTAATGATGCCAGCATTACTGCTTACAACCTTTTTTGCGGTAGCCCAGACTAGGGTGCTGAAAGGAAAGGTCGTGGATGAGACCCAAAGTCCATTGACTGGTGCTACCATTAAAGTAAAAGGGAGTACTACAGCAACAACCACCGATGCTGACGGTGGATTTTCAATAAATATCAGTACTGATGCGAAATCACTTGAGGTATCCTATATTGGCTATGCAACCAAGGACGTGCCAATTGCAGGCAACGACATGACCATTGCACTTGAACCGGGCTCCAATCAGGGGTTGGATGAAGTGGTTGTTATTGGTTACGGTACTGCTCGCAAAAGAGACCTGACGGGATCTATGGTAACGATTGGTGCCAAGAATTTTAATAAAGGTATAATGACGAGCCCTGATCAATTGATTCAGGGAAAAACTCCTGGTGTAATGGTTATTAACAACACGGGGCAGCCGGGTGGATCAACCACAGTACGTATCCGTGGTAACTCATCGATCCGGGCGAGCAACAATCCGTTATTTGTACTTGATGGGGTGCCAATGTCAGGTAACTCACCATTGCCGGAGGGTAGGGGCGGATTTTCCTCGGATAGAGGGAACCCATTGACTTACCTGAATCCAGGTGATATTGCAAGCATGGATATCTTGAAAGATGCTTCCGCTACAGCAATCTATGGGTCACGTGGAGCAAATGGAGTTGTTATCATCACAACGAAAAAAGGAAAAGTCGGACCGCCGGAAATTTCTGTTGGTGCATCAGCGGGGGTATCTACGATGCGTGAATATCCAGATGTGCTAAATGCGTCGCGCTTTAGAGAAGCGTTAAATTATTATACGCCTTCTGAAGTAGCAAATTCTGACTTTGGCGGTAATGAAGATGCTTTTAAAGCAATTACAAGAAAAGCAATTACCCAAAATTACTATGCAGATGTAGCCGGGGGTACTGAGCACGGGAAATATCGTTTATCGGGTGGATATCTAAACCAAAATGGTATTATCCGTGGATCCCAATTGAAGAAATATACAGCAAATTTTAGCGGTAATTTTCGCTTTTTGGAAAACAAAAGATTAGGACTTGACTTTGCTGTGTTTTTAACTCAAATGGATAACAAATATGCGCCAATCAACGCAACTGTCGGGTCAGAAGGTAATGTAATCTCCCAGGCGCTACAATGGAATCCAACAAGACCATTGCGCGATGATAAAGGCAATTTAACCTTTGTTAGTTCAACCACGCGTAATCCATTGACCAGTATCGAAGCGTTCAAGGACGTAGCAACGACAAACACCATGGTGGTCAATTTGGCGCCTTACTATAAAATTACGGATGATTTAGAATACCGATTTATCTATAGCGCCATGCGACAAACCGGTAACCGTGAGGGTATGTATAGAGCCGGGTTAATTGATCCATCGGCAGTGAATAATGAGCAAGCATTTATCTCTAATAATGGCGAGACAAATTTGCAGATGACACATATGCTTTCTTACAACAAACAAATCAACGACGACTGGAGTGTAAACGCTGTTGCTGGTTATGAGTATTTGGATTATAATTACAACAACAACATCTCATTCGGTGGTGGATTTAAGTATATGGGATTAGATTACTTTGATTATTTGCAATACTCGACAGTTTCAACCCGGGAAATAGCTTCTTACAGAAGTCCGACCAATCAATTGCAGTCATTTTTCTTACGCGGTGGATTTAATTATTTGGATCGCTATTTATTTACAGCGACAGCGCGACGAGATGGGTCAACTAAATTTGGTGCTAATAACAAATATGCAATGTTCCCATCCCTTGCGATCGCTTGGAATGTGGCGCAGGAAGATTTTTTGAAATCCAGCGGAATTTTTGATCAGTTGAAAGTTAGAATAGGATGGGGAAAAACAGGGAATCAAGAATTCCCTTCAGGTGCCTCCTTGAATAGATTTACGTTCGGCAATCAAAGTGTAGGTAGAGCCAACTTTCAAAATAGAGACTTAAAATGGGAAACCTCTACAACCCTCAATGCTGGTATTGATTTCTCTGTATTAAAAGGACGTTTGTACGGCTCAATAGACTATTTTAATAAGAAAACTACGGATGCTTTATTTGAACAAACATTAGCACAGGATGGCCCTGCTGGACGTATCTGGGTAAATTTGGATGGTGAAATTGTCAATAAAGGGGTAGAGATTGCATTGACAGGTACAATTGTGAAAAATGACAACTGGACTTGGGATTTGACCGGTAATGCTACATTCCTAAAAAATAGTGTGAGTGGTTTGGTCGGTTATTATGAAACTGGTGCATTGAGAGGACAAGGTTTCTCAGGTGTATTGGGACAGCGCATGGTCAATGGACAACCATTAAATGTATGGTATTTGGCCGATTATCAGGGTATTGATCCGCAGACAGGGACAAGTATGTATCGTGGTCACGACGGGAGCATCAATACAACGAATGACCCCGCTAGTAATAAATTCTATATGAATAGTCCTAATCCTACTACTTTGCTAGGTATTTCGACCAATGTTAGCTATAAGCAATTTTCTTTGGCGGCCAATATGAATGGTGCACTTGGGCATTACCTGTTCAATAACACTGCCGCGACAACTTTAGGCATCAGTAATTTGTCTTCCCGTAATATTGGCTCGGCTTTCTTTAATACATCTGTTAAAGAATCCACATCGAATTCAGCGTCAGCCTCAACACGTTATCTGGAAAAAGGAGATTATTTAAAAATGGCTAATTTGACATTGAGCTATAAGGTGGGCAACGTAGGGAAAACACTTAAAAATTTAAATGTTTCCCTCACCGGACAAAACCTCTTTATCATAACTAAATATACAGGCTTCGATCCGGAGGTTAATACCGACGGTTCCAATAATGGTATCCCATCATTGGGTATCGAGTATTTGCCTTATCCTCCAGCCAGAAATATTCTATTGGGGGTGAACTTCTCACTATAAGTATATTGTTAAATGTCATTGGATAACAAAAATATAAGACAGATGAAATTAAGAACTTTATTATATATCGGAATAATCGGTTCAGTTGTTACAAGTACGTTCTCTTGTACAAAACTGAAGGAAGAATTTAGAGGCGAACTGGAGGAGGGAACATCGGCTATAGATCCGGGGGCGCTCTTAGTGACTGCTTATAATTCTTTGAATACGCCTTATCAACAGGAGCAACGTTGGGTGATGCAGGAAATATCGACGGATGCGGCGATGGCCCCTACGCGTGGTGGCGATTGGGATGATAACGGAATGCACCGGGCAATCCATCTTCATACCTGGAATGCAGATAATGGTTATATGAATAATACTTTTGTCAGTTTGGGTACTGCAGTTTACAACGCAGGTGTTGTTGTGCGTAGCAATCCAAATGCACAGCAGGCTGCAGAAGCAAGATTTATCCGCGCTTTGGCTATGTTTGATCTCTTGGATCTCTATGGAGTAGTGCCTTTCCGACAGGGCCCTTCACTAGAAGATTTTAAAATAGCGCCAGATGTATTACAGCCGCAGGCAGCCATTGATTTTATGGTAAAAGAACTCAACGAAATCTTAAGTAGTTTGCCCGCAAATGGGCCAAGAGCGGCTTATGTAGCAAATAGGAATGCCGCAAGAACATTATTGATGAAAATCTACTTGAATAAGGGTGCATTTTTAACTAGGCAAACGCCAACTTTTGCGGCAGAGGACATGAATAAAGTGGTTACTTTAGCCAAAGAAATCACCGCAAGTGGAGCATATACGGTATCTGCAAAAGGAAAGTATTTTGATAATTTTGCCCCGGATAATGATGAAAAATCAACCGAGAATATCTATACCTTATTCAATAAAAATGGGGAAAGAGGTGGTAATGTGGATCGAACCTGGAATACAGTTGCTCATTACAACATGAATCCAGGAGGATGGAATGGCTGGTGTACACTCTCGGATTACTATGATAAATTTGGAGCAGCAGATGAGCGTAGAGGCATTTACTATGATTATCCAGCAGATACTACCTCAAATAGAACCAAGAAATTCCAACGTCAGAATGTAGGTTTTTTTGCGGGACAGCAATATAATTGGAGTACCAATAAGCCGCTAATGGCTCGAAACCCTTCGACAGCCCCGTTATCATTCACACGTGAAGTAACAATCAGAACTTCCGGGGCCACATTGGAAACCGCAGGTATCCGCCCAATGAAGTATGCATTTGACTATGCGGTGACTGGACAACGGAATAACGATTGGGTTGTGTTTCGTTACTCTGATGTGCTATTAATGCAAGCCGAAGCTGTGTTAAGAGGTGGGACGGGTTCTGCTTCAGAAGCGCTAGATTTAGTCAATAAAATTCGTACCAATCGTGGCGTTACTAACTTCACGACCTTGACGCTCGATAATCTATTAGATGAGCGTGCACGTGAATTGTATTGGGAAGGTTGGCGGAGACAAGATCTGATTCGATTCGGTAAGTTCTTATTAGCATGGCAAGAAAAGGCCGCAGATCCAGATCCAAAAACCTTGATTTATCCAATTCCTAGCCAACAGATTGCGGTAAACCCTAACCTGAAACAAAATCCAGGTTATTAATAAAAATTGCTTTAGCTGCGATGTTTACCGTAACTAAAGCAGTTCTGAGAGCGTATCGAAAGTCTTTAGATGATAAGGGACACCTTATCATCTAAAGACTTTTTTCTTTGGCTGAATTGGATTGTAGGCAGTACAGAATTGCTCGACAAGTTATTTCTTTGAAGTTTTTTGATGTGACTTCTTGAAGATGAAAATATTATCTTGTTTTTTTGATAAAAAATAGTCACTTTAGTTGTGGATAACTAGCCAAAAAAGATTGGTAGCTTGATGGACGAAACTTAAGAATCTATCAGGGGCCGAGTTCCGATGTGATGATTGTGAACAGTGATCGCAAGGAAGCAAGACCATCTAAATGTAGAATATGATTAATGACATCCTACAGCGTGCACCGACTGACGAAAAAGAATTTTTTCTAGTCTATCGTTATTGGTATAGAAAATTATATTATTTTTTATACCACAAAACGCAGTGTTCGGATCTTGCTGAAGATGTTGTCCAACAAACATTTCTGATCGTTTGGGAACGTAAAAATGGGGCGGATCAGCGGGTGCTATTCAGTACACAGCTTTTTCAAATTGCGCGTACCAAGTTGATCGACGAACTTCGCAGACAGGCCTTAAACCGAAAATACGTAGATTTTGAGAAACCTTTTGTGCTGAGCCAGTATGAAGATATGGAAAGACGGATCGCCTACAAAGATGAGTTGGAATATGTCAAAGGGCTGATTGCGCAAATGCCCTTTATGAGGCAGCAGGTCTTTTATCTACATAAGTTTGAAGAGTTGAGTTACAAAGAAATTGCTGTCAAATTATCCATTTCGCCTAAGACCGTAGAGAACCACATCAGCATCGGTTTAAAATTCATTAAAAAATTTTTCAAATTGCTTTAGGGGATAAGGTAACCTTTATTCGTATAACAGTTAAATACCTGCTCGCAACTGGGTAGCAACTGTTATGAATCGTAAGCAATTATTAAATAAATTCCTGGCAAATCAATGCTCAGCGGAAGAGGCTAAACTTGTCTTCTCCTGGCTTAATGAGAACCCGAAATTATTGGATGATCTGATCTCGGAGGATGATTGGACCTCTTATATTGCACAGGAGAAAAATGTTAAGCGTAGGAACGGCAATATTTCAAAGATATTTACTGTTTTTGTCGTCTTTGGCTTGCTGTTTTTTTGCTCAAATCTGTTTGAGGAACGGCATGGTCAAATTGCACAAGACATCATCAGGAAGACCTATTATAATCCGTTATCTCGGCCCAAAGAAATTATTACGGACGATGAATCTCATCTTATTCTTGCACCGGGGGCATTGGTGCAGGTCAGAATAAAATCAAATCTTGATTTCAGATATGTAAAGGTATTGGAGGGAAAAGTTCAATTTGAAGTAGCAAAAGATCCATCTAAGCCTTTTATTGTGGAGAGTGACCAATTGACAACAACCGCACTCGGAACACAATTTATTGTAAACTACACAAGCCGCTCTAAAGACGTCCTTGTACAGTTGCTGGAAGGGAAGGTACGTGTGGCACATATCATGCAAAGTGCAGCGCAGGTAAAAATCCTGAAACCTGGACAGCAAATTCACTTCTCAGCAGCTTCGCAAATGGTTCTTTCCGACTTCGGAAACACTAGTAAAGGAACTGACCGTTTAGTTAATTTCTTACCACGGCTTATAAGTACAGCGAAAGAAAAAGAATATAGTTACCCAATGACGATTCATCAATCGACAAACTGGTTGGAAATGGAAGAAACTTCCCTGTCAGAAATTATCCAATATATCAATCATGAACTAGATATGCCCGTATCGTATGACTCGCTACTGGTCAGGAATTATCGTTTAAAAGGACGTTTCCGAAGGAATGCGACAATGGATTTACAGGATAAAACACAATTGGCTGAATCCATTCTACAATTGATTGTTGAAGTAAATCCGTTTAAGTTGGAAAAACAACAGAACACATATATACTCAAACCTAAAAAATAGAATTATGGTAAAACTCAACTTAACCAAGAAACCATTTTTTGTTTTGCTGCTGCTGACACTGATGTCCTTTCAATGTCTGGCTGGAACGATCAATGGTATTGTCAAGAATGCTGCCGGACAGCGTTTAGCTGGGGTCAGTATTATATTGAAAAATGCGGGAAGCAATTTTTCGACGAGCAGTTCTAGTGCGTCAGACGGGAGCTTTCGTTTTGCGGAAGTCCCCAATGCCAAAGGTTATGAATTGACCTTTTCCTATGTAGGTTATCAGACTTATGTAGAAAAAGATGTACAAGTGTCAGTTTCGGGTGCGACAACCCTTTCTATTATCCTGGAGGATCAGGTCAACCAATTGGAAGATGTAGTGGTGATCGGCTATGGTAAGCAGAAAAAAAGTGATCTGACGGGGGCCATTGCTTCGCTTTCGAGCAATGAACTAACAAAAGGTGGTGCCGTGAGTAATGTCGGGCAAGCATTGCAAGGAAAAGCTTCAGGAGTAGTAGTAACACAAAACTCGAAAGCTCCCGGAGGGAGTACATCTATTCGGATTCGAGGAACAAATTCCATCAGTGGAAGTAATGATCCATTATATGTTATTGATGGTTTCCCGACAAATAATGGGATCAATATCAACCCAGATGATATCGCCTCTATGGACATTCTCAAAGATGCATCAGCAACAGCGATCTATGGATCCAGGGGTGCAAACGGTGTTATCATCATTACGACGAAACGAGGTAAAACAGATCAAAATAATATTACTTATAGTGGTTATGTGGGGACGCAAAATCCGATTAATCCCTTCACTTTTTTGGATGGCAAGCAATATATGAATCTGGCTAATGCATTGTATAAAGAAATTAAGGGGCGAGAAAATCAGGAATATGCAGTATACACAAAATCACAGCTTGAGTCGGATGTCAATACCGATTGGATAAAAGAGACGATGCGCAATAGCATTTTGCAGAATCATAACCTACAGTTTTCGGGAGGTGGCGAGAAAACAAAAGTATTGACAAGCCTAGGCTATTTTGATCAAAAAGGGGTTCTGAAGACAACGGATTTTAATCGGGTATCGGGGCGTATCAATGTGGATCAAAAAGTTAACGATTTTATTCGAGCTGGTGCAACTTTGTCTGCCCAACGAGAGAAATCCAATATGCAGGTATATGATGGAAATATTTTGAATTCCAATGTATTGTATAGCATCCTGACTTATGATCCTACGGTTCCAGTGTATAACGCTGATGGTAGCTTTGGAAGGCCTCCAGGCGGACAAGGTGATAATCCATTGGCCAACTTAATTTCTCGAATCAACGACGTGCAACGCGACAAATTAAACGGAAATATCTTCGTCGAAGTCAATCCGATCAAAGAATTGACATTACGTATGAATGCTGGGACAGAGATCACCCATGATCAATTAGGCAGCTATCTGACCAGAGATTCTTATCAAGGGGGTATCGACGATGGGGTTGCTAGTCAGGCTGACTATAATGAAACACATAATCTTATTGATTTTTATGCGACATACGCAAAAGTATTTAACGAAAAGCATAGCTTGAATGTGATGGGTGGTTATTCGTACGAAAAATATGTGCGTAACAATAAGGGCATAAACGTCAAAGGATTTTCGACTGATTTATTAGAGTACAATAATGTAGGGATGGCCTCAAGTATTACTGGTGTGAATTCTGCAAAATCTGAGAATCTTGTGATCTCTTTCTTTGGCCGTGTAAATTATGCTTATAACGATAAATACCTGTTGACGGCGACCTTAAGGCGGGACGGCTCTTCACGTTTCAGCCCCAATCACCGTTGGGGAACTTTTCCTTCGGCGGCCTTTGCCTGGAAAATTAATAACGAAGACTTTATGAAAGAACAACAGTTGTTTTCAGATTTAAAGTTTAGATTGGGCTACGGTCAAACCGGAAATGACCGCGTGGCGGACTACGCTTCCTATGGTTTAATGGATAATGGACACTATACTTTTGATGGTGTCAATAATGCGGGTGGTGTAAAGCAAAATCCGAATTACCCCGAAAACGATAAACTAAAATGGGAATCCACCACGCAGTATAATGTAGGTGTTGATTTTTCATTCTTTAAAAATAGATTGGCATTTACCTTGGATGCTTACTATAAGAAGACAAACGATCTCTTAATAAGAAGTATACTACCATACTACACTGGATATAGTTCTGGACAGCGCAATCTGGGCACGATGAATAATAAAGGATTGGAATTTTCGGTAACCAGCAAGAATATGACGGGTGAATTTACCTGGGAAACAAAATTAAACTTAGCTATGAACCGCAATAAAGTTTCCAGTCTCGGTGGTGAACCCGATCAACTATTGACTTCTTCAAAACCAATGGGCAATGTCTCGGAGGAGGCTTATTCCGTGATCCGTGTGGGTGAATCATTAGGATCGTTGTTTGGTTATAAATATCTTGGTGTAATTCAACAAGGGGAGAAGTATGCTCCTCAACCTAACGCAGATCCCGGTGATCCGAAATTTGCGGATGTCAATGGTGACGGCACGATCAACTCAGCTGACCGTACAATCATTGGTCGGGGATATCCGAAATTGAATTTTGGTATGACCAATACATTTACCTATAAACATTTCGATCTAACTGCGTTTGTCTATGGGAATATAGGAAACGATATGCTCAATATGACGCGTATGAATCTCGAATGGCAACGGAGTACAGAAGCGTTAAATCGATGGACACCGACCAATACCAACACGGATATTCCAAGAAATGGATTTTATTATATGAGTTATGGCGGATATATCAATGATCATTTTGTTGAAAATGCATCTTTCTTACGCTTACGGAACTTGACATTGGGTTATACCGTTCCATTGAAAACGAAAGCAATTCAATCCATCCGTGTGTACGGCATGGCGGAAAACTTATTTACAATCAGTAATTACTCCGGTTGGGATCCAGAGGTGGATACCAAAGGTTATGAAAATGATGCCTTGGTAAAGAATAGGTCCGGAAATAACCAGAGTGCTAATGCCGGTGTGGGATTGGACTTCAATTCCTATCCTTCAATGCGTTCATTTACTTTTGGCGTTAGTGCCACATTTTAATATGTAACACCCAAAATTCTATACGACATGAACAAGATTAAAACGAATATAAAATATATGCTGGGAATAGCTGGACTAGCCTCTATTCTTACGGGAAGTTTGCAAAGTTGCACCAAGCTCGAACCAAAGTTATATAGCGATCTAACAACTAAAAACGCCTATTCAACAGAAAGCGATATTAATGCAGCCTTAACAGGTATATATACAAGTTTGTCACCTTATCCCGGTGATGCTTATTTATATTATGCGGGATATCTGGTAATGATTACAGATTACGCGACTGACATAGGCTTTTCTACGGCAGCTGGAGACCCTACACGGATGAGTAATTTTACATACGATGACAATAACCGATATTTTAAGTTCAACTACCAAAATATGTATCAGGTTATCAGTAATGCGAATATGCTGATTGACCGTATTGAAAATGTAACGATTTCTGAGGGGCGAAAAAAGGAAATTATTGCACAGGCGAGATTTCTGCGCGCTTTATCCTATATGGATCTAACAGATGCTTGGGGGCCTGTGCCACTAATTACTACGGTTAAAAATCCTACAGAGAGCTACAATGAGCCCTTGGCTCCCGTTGAAAAAATCGACGCACAGATTGCAGAAGATTGTCAATATGCAATGGATAACCTTCCGGAAAAATGGGCCGCCGAAATTGGACGTGCGACAAAAGGTGCCGCGCTTACACTGATGGGCAAGATGTATATGCGTTCACATAACTATGAAAAGGCAAAGGTTTATATTGATCAGGTACTGGCGCTGCGGACCAAAGGGATATATAAATTAAACCCTGACTTTAAGAAAGAATGGTCTGATGACAATAAGGTGGATATGGGCTTGATCTTTGGAGTTCTACATGAACCTACATTAAATGGAGGCGAGATTACAAATCACTTTGGTCCAACCGATAATCCAGAAGTACCGGATAGATGGCAATATTACGGTGTATCATTGGATTTTTGGCGGAAGTATAGTGATCTCGATCCGCGGAAAAAATTCTTCTATTACAATTACGAGGGTAAAGCGGCACGTGATAAAAATACGAAACATGGATTTTTTTACATGTTACCAGCAAAAGGGCAGACAACGCCTCCTAGTGATACAGTGAAGTTTTTGCAAAATGTCGCTACAAAAAAATACTCCTACGATATGGTCAACAACTCCTATCTTGATGGACGTACCATACAAGTATTTCGTTTAGCGGATGTGATTTTGTGTAAAGCGGAAATTGAAAATGCATTGAAAGGACCCGCAGCTGCATTGCCTTACATCAATGAAGTTCGCAAACGGGCTGGTGCACCAGCTTACGGTGATCATCCAGACTTTCCAGTACCGACAAGTAAGGAACAGATGATCGATGCATTGGTGGATGAACGTGGTTTTGAACTGGTATTCGAGTATAAAAGACGCCAAGACTTGATCCGATTGGGACGGTATGAAAAAGTGAGTAATGCCTATCTTAAAGGTCGCGGATTGAGGGAGAATGTTACTGAAGCAATGCGGTATTTTCCTTATCCATTGGAAGAGGCCCGTTTACATCAGGAAATGACTGCAGCAAATCCATCGCGATTGCCTAAATAATAATAAGACGGAATAAAAAAATTTGTGCAGATGAAATTCTTCAAAGCAATTATCGTATTAACGGCCATAGTGGCTGCCTCTGCCGGTTACTATTATTACAGCAATCAGGTAGAAATCGAAACGATTGAACTCACATCACCCAATAACCTGCCCCTTGATGAGGATATTCATGTACGTCTGAACAAAGCGGCGGATGCCTATGTCGAATATTGGAAAGAGGATGGTGGGCAGGTCCATCAAACCGTTGTGTCGAAATCGTCACTGAATCATAACTTTCATCTCTTGACGCTGGAACCTAATAGCAGTTACAAATTTCGGGTGGTCATCGATCAAGTAATCCCCGTCAAATCCAGTGAACAGTCTTTTAAGACAAGACCCCAATCGCCATGGATGGTGCATGATTGGATCAAAGCCGACCACCCTCATGATGAAAAAGCACTGGGGAATGGCTTGATATTATTATGCTATCGTGGTTATCCCGGTTATATGGCTATGGTCGATGGGAAAGGAACGATCAGATGGTATTGGCAAGATGAGAAATTGGGCGTGCGCCTAGCTTCATTAACACCAAGGGGAACAATTTTAGCCTTACTGGCTCCTGCAAGTAAAGATGAGTTCAATAAACCCAACCAACCGAGTAAGAAATCAACCAATGCGAGTTATTATCTGCGTAGCGGAAGGATCGGATTTGTAGGTGGAACTGTATTGGTGGAGATTGATCTGACAGGGAAGGAAATTACCCGAATCGATCTGGATAAAAAGGGGATCGTCATGCATCACGATGTACAGATGGATAAGCAAAATAATATCGTTGGTATCGTCAGGGACTTTAGAATAGATGATAGACCCGGTCATCCAAAAGATACGCTCTGGGGAGACGCTATAATGACTATGGATACCAAAGGCAATGTGTTGAAAAAATGGTCCCCCTGGAAAAAATGGGATATTCAGAACGATAAAAAATTGGATAGCCTAAAACATGACCGATTCCACTTTAATACCATTTCCTTTGACAGGGACAGCAATTACCTCACTTCTTCACCAATTGAAAATCAAGTTTGGAAAATTGATGCGAAATCAGGCGATATCCTCTGGAAACTAGGAAAGGACGGTGATTTTAAATTGAATGAAAAAGACTTGTTCTATTTTCAGCATGCACCGCATATCACCAAAACTGGTGAACTGCTTCTGTTTGACAATGGTGATTTTTCCCCTCGCGATAGTACAACGGCCAATAAACAGTCCCGTGCCATCGCCTTCAACCTTGACCAAAAGAACAAAACGGCAACATTGGCTTATGCGGCACCTATTCCTAAAAAACAATTTACAGCAAGAATGGGAAGTGCTTATGAATTGGAGAATGGCAATCTGCTGCAAACAAGCTCAAAGACAGGATCGGTGCTCATAACAGATAAAAAAGGTAAAGTACACTGGGAGTTAAATGCCTATTTTATACCTTATCGTGCCCTGTATGTCCCCGAAGAAATTTGGAATAAATATCGAAAAAACTAATGCATAAAAAAGTATAAGATCATCTTGAGCAGAATGTGGTATACCGCAGGTATACCACATTCTGCTCAAGATGACTTTAATGGCAATTAATAACTATTTACGTGTACTGGTTTTTTGCGTACACCTAACACCTTGTATGATGAAGAAAAGAACAGCCTATAGTAAGCTGGCAACAATCCTTGCCGTATCATTATTCGTAAACACTGTCCATGCACAGCTTGCTTATCCGCCTGAAAAGCAAAAATGGGATGCGGATCAACTTGGTAATCACCGTGCGGTTCTCAAGATAAACACAGATCAAAAAGAGGTTCAAGCTGTTATTCCTTGGCGTAACCGATGGGTTGAGGCCAATCAAGAGGTCATAATTGTTGATAGTGCAAGTAATCAACAGCTATCGTCGATTAATTATCTCTGGATGAATACGGAATCAGGAGGCTTACGTTTTCGTCCGACTTCAGGCAAGGGAATATATTATGTTTATTATTTACCTTATAAAATGGGTGGACGTAGCCGAAATTATCCGGATGCGATCTACTTGAAAAATTCGACGCCAGCACCGGCTCAAGCTGCAAAAAATGGCGCTATTAGTTCCAAAGGTATCACTGTTGAACGGTTTGAAGCGGTAGATCAGTATAATAGCAATGATCCGATGGAAGTGCTGGCTACTAAAGCGGAGATCAAAAGCTTCTTGAACAGCAACGCAAAAGAAGATTATTTTGTTTTTCCCGAAAGACGGGAGTCTCCCATCAAAATGGAAAATAACCTTCCACAACTGTGGGTGAAGAAAACTAAGGTTCCGAATCAACTGGAGGGAAAAGCGCAAAAAGGGGAATACTATACTTTTCAATTGGGATTGTGGTCGCCGAAGCGAGATCTTCAAACAGTTCAGGTATCATTTTCGGATTTTAAGTCTAGCGATGGGACAATTATTGCTGCCAATAACTTGAACTGTTTAAATACGCAAGGCACGGCTTATACAGGAGAGGCGATGCATTTGACGGTGAATGTACCTGCGAACAAGATACAAGCCCTTTGGTGTGGCATGCAAGTGCCGGAAAATATTCCGGGGGGGACTTATGTCGGCACAGCCACCGTAAAAGCGAATAATGCTACAGCCAAGAAGGTCAAGCTCGTATTTCATGTGACGGACAATGCCAGTGGACTGGCAAGTGTTGACCAACCCTGGAAAATGACTCGATTGCCCTGGCTGAATTCAACGCTGGCGCAAAAGAATACTGTCATTGCACCCTATACGCCAATTGCTTTGACAGCTGATTCAACCTTACAGCTCTTGGGACGTGAAGTTAAGTTGAGCGCAACTGGTCTGCCCAAACAGATCAGTACATTTTTTACGCCGGAAATGACATCGATCTCCACAAAGCCAAATATATTGTTGTATGAACCTGTACATTTTCATTTCTATCGTGCTTCAGACGGAAAAGAAATACAGCTACAAGCTGCAGGTGTTCAATTTAAAGAGAAAAATGAAGGGGAGTATCGTTGGATAGCGAAAAATGAATCCGCTGACCTGACAATGGAAGTGGAGGGGAAACTAGAATTTGATGGTTATCTACATTATGTCGTTAAACTAACAGCATTAAATGATATCACTTTAAAAGATATCAATATGCATATTCCGGTCATGCCTGACAAAGCAAACTATTTTATGGGGCTAGGACAGAAGGGCGGAAATCGACCGGAACAGCTTTCATGGAAATGGGATGTCGCAAATAAGAATCAAGACGGTGGCTGGATTGGTGCTGTAAATGCAGGACTTCAGTTTTCACTGCGTGACGAGCATTATTCGCGACCACTTAACACAAACTTCTATCTTCAAAAACCATTGGTGCTACCAACCTCCTGGGGTAATGAGAATAAAGGTGGAATAGATATCGGTCTCAAGGGCAAATCGGTTTTGGTCAATAGCTATAGTGGTGAACGTCATCTTAAAAAAGGAGCAGTACTTTATTATAATTTTAATCTATTAATTACACCATTCCATCCCATAAATACGGAAGCACAATGGAATGAACGCTATTATCACGCTTATAAACCGGTGGATTCGGTCGTGGCAAGCGGATCCAATGTTATTAATATCCATCATGCTAATGTGATCAATCCCTATATCAATTATCCATTTATCGCGACCAAAGAGATGAAGCAATATATTGATCAGGCACATCATGCAGGGTTAAAAGTGAAGATCTACAATACGGTACGTGAGGTTTCCAACAGAGTGTACGAGCTCTATCCTTTGCGGAGCCTAGGCACGGAGGTATTTTCACCTGGAAAAGGTGGCGGTTATTCTTGGTTGCAGGAACATGTGGGGAACAATTACATTGCCGCTTGGTATGTGCCCGAATTTAAAGATGCTGCCCTTATCAACAGTGGTATGAATAGATGGCACAACTATTATGTGGAGGGTATGAACTGGCTGGTAGATCATATCGGTATCGATGGGATCTATCTGGATGATGTTGCTTTTGATCGGGTAACAATGAAGCGCATCAAACGAGTGTTGACCAAAAATGGGAAATCCGGTCTGATTGATTTACATTCGGCGAATCAATATAATAAAAGTGATGGCTTTAACAATAGTGCAAATCTCTATCTCGAGCATTTTCCTTATATCAATAGATTATGGTTTGGAGAATATTTTGATTATGAAAATAACCAACCTGATTTCTTCTTAACAGAAGTAAGTGGGATCCCTTTTGGATTGATGGGCGAAATGCTTCAGGATGGCGGTAATCCGTGGCGCGGAATGATCTATGGGATGACTAATCGGATGCCTTACCAAAAACTGACACCGAAGGACTTATGGAAGACTTGGGACAATTTTGGTATCAAAGGAAGCAATATGATTGGCTACTGGTCACCAAACATTCCGGTAAAGACAGATAACGAGAAGGTATTGACAACAGTTTATAGCAGACCTGGAAAAGCGATGGTCGCTATGGCTAGCTGGGCCGATACAGATGTTGATGTACGACTAGTTATTGATTGGGATAAACTAGGTATTGATCCGAAAAAGGCGAAACTGTCGATTCCAACAATAGCCAATTTTCAGTCGGGTACAGTATATAAATATGGAGATAAGATTTCTATTGCTAAGAATAAAGGAATCATTCTGCTCATAGAATAATAGACGTAGTCAGTATATAGCGTGGAGCTATTTTAGGTTCCGTGGGGGGTGAGCGCCGGGGAATGTTGTTATTGTCGAAATTGCTGGAAGTTATAGGAAAACTTTTGGTAGCTAGTGAATTAATGAATAAATACATATTTCAATGAAAAAATGGATAGTGATATTATTGTTGGGGAGTTGTGCCCTCACGGTATTGGCACAGCAGCCCGCAAGGATTTCTGAAGTAAAAAAGCGTTATACGACATACCCGTTTTCGGATCCAGACCCGATCGCTTCAGCACAGAAACTTTATCCTTATTTTCGATTTGACGGTTTTACAAATACTGCCATTGAAAAGGAATGGAAGACCGTGATCTTGGAAAATGACTATATCCGGGTTCAGGTTATGCCCGAAATAGGAGGCAAGATCTGGTCTGCCTATGATAAAGTAGGAAAGCGGGATTATATCTATAACAATGGGGTTGTGAAATTTAGAGACATTGCGATGCGGGGACCTTGGACAAGCGGTGGTATTGAAGCGAATTATGGAATTATTGGTCATACCCCCAATACATCTACTCCCGTGGATTATCTGTTACAAGAGCATGCCGATGGCAGCGTTAGTTGCTTTATCCATGCTTTTGATCTTTTGAGCCGTAGCAACTGGACTATGGAAGTTCGCTTAGAAAAAGATAAAGGTTATTTCTCCACGCGTTCTTTCTGGTCCAATAGCAATGCCGTCGAACAACCTTACTATACCTGGATGAATCTAGGAGTGGCGGCTGGCGAGGATTTGAAGTTTTTGTATCCAGGGAATAAGTACATCGGTCATGATGGGGATGCACATCCATGGCCCATTGACGATAAAGGACGTGATCTATCCAATTATCGAGAAAATGCATTCGGCAGTTCGAAATCTTACCACGTCCTTGGGGCACATAGTAAGGCCTTTGGGGTATATTATAAAGATCGCGATAATGGTATGGCGCGATATGCCCTGCGTGAAGATAAATTGGGTAAGAAAATATTTCTGTGGTCACAAGCGGGCGATGGTCAGATCTGGGAGAAGCTGCTGACAGATCAGAGCGGTCAATATGTGGAGATTCAAAGTGGTCGACTATTCAATCAAAATGTGCCGTCAAGTAGTTTAACCCCATTCAAACAAATCGGATTTGCCCCCTATCAGAGTGATGCATGGACGGAGTATTGGATGCCATTTGCAGGAATAGGCGAACCGAAAGGTTTTCAATTATCAGCGGCACTACAGGTGAAGCAAGAAGCAAAAAAGCTACTGTTGACCGTCGATCCCAAACGAACGCTACAGGACAGTATCTTTGCACTCGACAGTAATGGGATGATGCTGGGGGCAAACTATCTGTCCGCGCAAGTGGGGGAAGTAAAACACATTGCTTTGGAACTAAAGAGTGAAGATGTTCCCTCTTATCTTAAAATAGGGAAAGATTATTTTGATTTAAGACAGAATGAACTTGCTGCCGCTTTGAATCGACCTACTGAATCAAGCAGTGGAACGACAGTCGATAGCAATCAAACCAAATTATTTGAAGTACGGGATTTGCTCCGCTTTAGGCAATACGGTCTAGCGGAAGACTTGTTAAACAGGTTGACGGAAAAGCAAGTTTCCAAATTGGATTTCTTGTTGGAAAAGGTCAAACTTGCTTGGTTCAGAATGGATTATAGGCAATGTTATGACTATGCAGGTCAGGCGCTAGCGATTGATACATACCATGCTCCCGCTAATTATTACTATGGTCTGGCTGCGATTAAGTTGGGGAAGAAACATGATGCTTTGGACGGATTTGAAGTTGCATCGTTAGATCCTACATGGCGCAGTGCTGCTTATCTACAGCTTGCCAAGTACCACTACCGGATTAAGCAGGATGAGCCTGCGCTTGCCTATACCGAAAAAGCGATACTGGCAAACGCCTTAAATATAGATGCCCTACAATTGCAGCTGCTTATTCAGAAGCGAAAAGGAATAACGTTGGATACGGCTTTGTGTCGCCGCATTGCTCAATACGATCCTTTCAATGCTTTTATTCAATTTGAAGAGAAAAATGAAGTGTTATCAAGGCAGGAATTCGCTTCGGAAAAATGCTTTGAACTGGCTATTTGGTATGCCGATCTACACGAATATAAACGAGCGTCTACCCTACTTAATAAAAATAAACCGCATACAGAGATGTTATTGTGGTTGGCTTGGCTGACCAAAGATGAACCGATGGTGAGCCAAGGCTACCTAACACGTGCCGCAGCAAGCAACCCTGCCTTTGTGTTTCCTTTTCGAGAAGAGAGCGCACCGGTGTTTGAATGGGCCGGAGAACAGCTCAAAAACTGGAAAGTAGCTTATTTGAAGGCCCTACTTTATCGTTTCCGAAATCAAGGCGAAAAAGCAAAGCAACTATTAGCTGCCGTGACGACTGAACCTTCGGATTTTGGGGCTTACTTTGCCCTGAAATCCAGTCTTGAGGAAGATAAACAGATCGATATGTCTATTACAGCTATGCGACAAGCGGTAACCACGGAGCCGAATGAATGGCGATATGGCCTTCGTTTAGTTGAATTATTAAATAAAGGAAAACAGTATGACCAGGCGCTCCAGGTCAGTACAAAGTATCGCGACGCATTTCCAAAGAACTATATACTGACCTTGGCACATGTGCGGACTTTGTTGTTGAATAAAGAATATCAACGCGCTGAAGCTGAATTGCAAAAGATCGAAATACTTCCTTTTGAAGGGGCAACCGAAGGACATAACTACTATGTACAAACCAAATTAATGCTGGCTTATCAATACCTGCAGCAAAAAAAGTATAAGGAAGCAAACCTGAAGGTGGAAGAGTCTAGAGCTTGGCCATCTCAACTCGGTGTAGGTGAGCCGTATCCGGATGAAAAAAACGAAATTCTGGCAGATTGGCTGGCAGCATATCTGCAAAAGAAAATTGGGAATAGTACCGGTGAAACAAATCTTCTACAGCAGATAAGCCAACGCAAGCAGTCCAAAAATAGGTACGAATCGCTACTTCAACAGGCGGCTATACAGCAATTAGCAAATAAGGGAGTTACGGGCGGCTGCGGGAAAGCTGCCCCCTTAATAGACCAATCAAATGCAAACTTTTTTGATCAGATACAAAAAGATAATTTAACAGTGTATTGGCCGGAGTTGATCCGACGAATCTATTTTGAACAAGATCAACGTATGTTTTAACTTTGATAAAGTCGATAATGAGTTGTTGTTCTATTCGGTCGATCAGAAGGAGTTATACCATCGGTCATGCTATAGGGTCGGATTTTTGATCGCTTTATACTGAATCCGGATGGAGGTAATATTACCAACCGGTCTTCCGTCGTTTTAATGAACAATAGAACAATGTGTTATAAAAACAAAGCCCATACTTAATTTTAACAGTTAAGTATGGGCTTTATTTTTTGTCGGGATGGCCGGATTTGAACCGACGACCTCCAGCACCCCATGCTGGCGCGATACCGGGCTACGCTACATCCCGAATTATTCCAATATAGATCTGAGGATCCTAAACTTGTTTTTTCAGGAATAATTTTTGGTGGTGCTAAAATAATAATTATTGACAAAAAATAAAATCTAAATAAAAAAAAGGATGTCCAAATAAATGGTCGGACATCCTTTTTTTTATTCGTATCCTCCTGTGCACTTTTTTCAAAAAGTCCATTCTCAGAGTACTTTTGTTATGGTATCAACTTCTTTTGAAACTGTTTTTTGAGAAATTGCAGTTAGAATTTATACCCAACCATAATGCCGACCGTTTTGTTTTTGGCATCCAAAGTTTTGTCCACACTTGTGAATCCATGGCTGTAGTAAGCGTCTACTGTAAAGCAACTGACGTCAATACCGATTCCTGCTCTTCCATCAAGAGAGAATTTCTTATAATCTGTAGCTGCGCTGGATTTGACCGTCTTTAGATCATAATTTAATTGTGGCCCCAATAGGCCCCGAAGGCTGAAATCACCATTTTGCAAAAATGTATAACCGACTTGGAGTGGAAGATTGATCTGATAGAATTTAGGCGTCTTTTGTGTGTTTTCAAAAGTATATTCTTTTCGCAATAGACTAGCTCCAATGCCCGGTTGGAAGAAGATACGATCTCCAATCCGTGCAAATGCTGCAACAGAAACACCTACTTTGCCGTTATTGTCTTTAACGGATTTATTGCCAAATGACGTCATGTGATAGTTGCTCCCTATTTGTATGCCATAGGTAACTTCCTGTGCTTTTAATGTACCTGTTACTCCTAATAATGTCAATGCCACTAAGGCCGCTTTGATTGTTGTTTTCATCTGTGATACTATTTTTTTGTTATCTAGTTTTTCGTGTTCTTTTATTCTATGACAACGGAAAATCAGTATACCCTTAGAAAAAAAACATTTTTCTATTTTTAGATAATTAACTTTAGTTCCAATCTTACATAGCTGATAGCACATTGTCATCATTTAATTCGACTGGATGTACATCTCGTAGGATCAACTCGAGTATACAGAGAGGATAATAGCAGTTTATACTGAAGAATTATGTTCTCGGAATATATGGAGGATAGGGGAACGATCGTACATATTGATCGATGACCTCAGGTATAGAAATAGCGTGTAATGGTTTTTAATAACTGGTTATTAGTAAGTTGATGGAGGGCTATTATCAGTGAGAAAAAAAAGTAAAAAATAAATAAGGGTAATGACTACTTGTGTTGTCTTAGTATAAAGTAGATTGTTTAATCAAATGGTAGATTTGGCCAATGTCGGAAAATAAAGAAAAGAATTTCGAGCAGCTTTTTCGAGCGCATTACAAGGAATTGCATCGTTATGCTTTTAGATACTTGGGGGATAGTGATGGTGCTGAGGAAGTCGTACAGCAAGTATTTCTGAGGTTATGGGAGAAAGATTGGGAAGAGCAGATTCATACTTCGCTGAAAGCTTACCTCTATCGTGCTATCTATAATGAGAGCATGAATGTTCTCAAAAAGGAACAACGTAAGTTCAAATATCAGTCTTATGAACAACATAGACAGGAATGGGAGCCTGCGGTGGATGAAAGCAGTAAGGACCTGGATAAAAAACTGCAGGTAGCTCTGGCTGAACTGCCCGAAAAAAGCAGGACGGTGTTTGAGCTGAGCCGCTTTCAGGAGATGAAATACAAGGACATTGCAACAACATTGGATCTTTCGATAAAAACAGTCGAAGGGCATATGAGCAAGGTCCTGCGTCATCTACGTGTTGAGCTTATGGATTATTTAACATTGATTATTTTCTATCTTATCTATATGCTATGAATAAGGAATTACTGGAAAGATATATCGTTGGGGAAACTAACGAAGCAGAGAATAATCTGGTACAACGCTGGTTGGAGGAAGATCCTGACAATAAAGCGGAATACCTAAAAGTGAAAAATGTATTTCTATCTTATCTATATGCTATGAATAAGGAATTGCTAGAAAGACATATGGTCGGGGAAACGAATGAAGCTGAGCGTATGATCGTAGAGGAATGGTTGGAAAAAGACGCTAATAATAGGGAGGCATATTTGCAAATGAAAAAATTATGGGATAGTCTACCTAAACCCCTGGAGGTTCCAGAAGTGGATGTGGATAAGGCTTGGATGGATTTTAAAGTTGTTCGGGACAGGAGAGCATCGGAACTTACTGAAATCCCCAACAGGAAAACAAAACTGATTCAATGGAATTGGTGGGCTGCGGCGAGTATTTTGTTGCTATGCATGGTGGGATTCTATGTATTTGACCGTTCACAGCGAAAAGAAATGCATCTTGCCAGCCAAGACACAATACTTCAAGATTCGCTACCCGACGGGTCTATGGTGACACTCAACAAAAATACTGAGCTAGCGTACTCAAGCACCTGGAGCAATAAAAACAGAAATGTGGAATTGAAAACAGGAGAGGTGTTTTTTCAGGTGCAAAAAGATAAAAAGCATCCTTTTGTGATAGCAACAGGTAATACGAAGATCACAGTACTGGGGACAAGTTTTAATGTGCGTCGCATTCCCAATGCAACGGAGGTCATCGTCGCCACAGGATTGGTTAAAGTGGCTTATGCAGATAAAGAGATTTTCCTGCGACCAGATCAGATGCTGACGATCAGAGATGCAGATACCATGAAAGTTGAAAAGAAACCCGTTCAGGATAAATTCTACAAATACTATGTAGATCGTGAGTTTAATTTTGAAAATACACCTTTAAAGAGGGTTGCTGAGGTACTTAGTCATGCATATGATTATAAGGTTATGATCGACGATCCTGCTCTTGAAAAAATACCGTATACTGCCGAATTTAAACAAAATAGTTTGGCAGAAATACTCAAGGTGATGGCAAAGAGCTTGGACTTAAAGATTGAGGTCCGGGACAAAGAAATCCACTTAACAAGTAATAAAAAGCAATAACATGTTTTCGAAACAAAATCGTACAGATAGCATCATGATACTATTTTTTATAAAGCGAATCAGGTTTTATATCCTATTCTTTCTGCTATGCTCCTTTCATTGGGGGCTAGCGCAGCAAAAGCTCGCTGCTGAAATTCAAATGCCTGCTTTCTCTAAAGCAACGGTTGGCGAAGTCTTTCAGCTACTAAAGGAACGGCAAGATGTGCTGTTTTCCTTCAATGGAAATATCTTACAGATGGATAGTGTCATTTACCCAAGGGCTTTTAAGGGAAATTTATATGATTATCTCGATGGGATTTTGGGTAAGGAGTATAGCTTTAAAGAATTAGGGAAACATATCATTGTTCAATATACACCACAACGGATGTCGGTTGATTTTGAGGTACAGACCCCAAGGAAAGACAAGATTGTGATCACAGGGTATATCAAAAATATCCGAACCAATAATCCGATATCCAATGCCAGTATTTTTGACCGAAGCGCTTTACTATCTACGTTGACAGACAAAAATGGTTATTTTGAATTGGATGTCAAGAAAAAAAGCAATCTGATCGCAGTGAATGTAAGTAAGGAGATGTTTCGGGATACCAGTGTAATGGTTATTTTTCCTATTGAAGCAAAAATAGGAGATAAAAAGAAACGTGAATACGGTTATTTCGAAGGCTATGAAGAAGATCATGGCCTTTATAAGTCTTTTTTTGGCCGGATATTCCTGTCTCCTGCCCAACAGATCCAGAGCCTGAATCTAGGTGGTATGTTCTTGTATAGTCCCTATCAAATATCTATGACACCGGGACTAAGTTCACACGGCTTTATTCGGTCACAGATTGTCAATAAGTTTTCATTAAATATTATCGGCGGTGCAACCGCCGGAGTGAAGGGCGTTGAGCTCGGGGGGGTATTCAATATCAACCAATATAATATGCAGGGATTTCAGGTGGCAGGGGTATTTAATACTGTTGGCGGCAATGTAAGTGGAGTACAGTTAGCGGGGGTAGGCAATCGGGTTTTTGGAACCGTTAAGGGTGTCCAGATTGGGGGGGTATTGAATAAGGCTGATACGGTACGGGGTGTACAGATCGCTGGTGTTGCTAATACCGCAACGGAAGCTGCGGGAACAACCCAATTAGCCGGTGTATTGAACAATAGCAGTGGAGATGTGGGCATCCAAATAGCGGGTATTGCAAATAAGGCAAAAAAAGTAAAGGGGTTTCAGCTCGCAGGAATAGTTAATATTGCCGATAGTAGTGATTACCCGATCGGTCTGTTAAATCTAATTAAAAACGGAGAAAAAAATCTGTCGTTGGCCATAGACGAGGATAGCTATCTTTCATTGCAGTTTCGTTCCGGAGGTCGGGTACTCTATAGTGTCTTATCTATTGGTACGGCTCTTGGCAACGATGGTCCTGCGAAATATACCTTTGAAGCAGGATTGGGTGCTGTACTGTTGAATAAGTCCAAGTTTGCACTCCGCGCGGAAATTACCACACGTAACCATTTAACGGAAAAATTTAAATCATTGGACAATCACCAATCTTCCTTTCGTGTGATCCCAGCATATAAATTGACCGATGCGTTATCGATATTTGTGGCGCCAAGTTTCAATTATGCTGAGCGGGATGAAGATGCTGTATCAGGCGGTGGTACCCAATGGAAAGCTTGGGGAAGAGACCGTACGAGAAACACGTTTTATGGTGGTGGAACAGCGGGGTTAATGTTAAAATTATAAAACTAAAACTATTTGGGTTGTGCAACTGTTATATAAATAGCTTTTAAACATTTAACATTTTAGATAAGCGCCCTTTGTTGAAATAACAAAGGGCGCTTATGTGTTAACTAGTCCATAGACCAGTATGTATCATCGAGTTATAAATCTATGTTTTAGTTATGCAACAACTGTAGCAGTCTTCAATACATTCCGATAAGGATAGGAATGAAAAACATGTCTACGTGCAAATCGTCCCAAAGAATCGGCATTGACAAATTTTACATAGTCATTTCGTTGGACGCCAAAGTATTCATATTGACTGCCATCATGAAAGGTGATCGTCAATATCTGGGCTTTCCAATCAATATCTTGAATACCTGAATTCGTGATTGTCTCTGTATAGATCGGTAATTGTTGTTCAATTGTCTCGGGGCAGATGCTTACCAAAAAATGATAAGCTTCAATCATTTCTACACTCTTTTGTTCAGCAGCCAAACGACCTTCTTCGTCATTGACAAATTTATCCGGATGACATTCTTTCATGATCGTCCGGTAAGTGGATTTTAGGGTTTTGAGATCCACTGATTTATCCACATTTAACAACTTACGGTAGTCGGCAATTTTTTTCATGGCGGCAAAGATATGCTTAATAATCAGATTATTTGCATTATCCTAGAAATAAGATTATTTTTTACCTAAGGTTTTTACATAGAGCTGTTCAACCTTCTCTCGGGCCCAGGGTGTTTTTCGTAGAAAAGTTAGCGAGGATTTAACACTCGGATTTTCATTGAAACACCGGATGGATATCCTTTGTCCCAGTTCTTCCCATCCATAATATTCCACTAAATACGCGATGATTGTATCCAGCCGTTTTCCGTGTAATGGATTATTGACTTGTTCTTGCATGTTGTAAAGTTAGAAATCTTTGTATACTTTATAATAACTTTTTATTGTGTTAAAATACCATTAAGCTTAATCCAATGGTATGTTAACTAAGAGTTTTTGAGCTGTGCTGCAAGCAAATCAAGCTGCTGATCGAGCTTTTCATCCCAGATATTTCCTACTGCATCAAGTTTTCCTTTCACCCCCTGAATAAGAAGGTTCCTTTCGGGATCAAGTTGAGCACCAAGTCCCTGCATAATACGTTGTAGCTCGGCATGGCCCGTTTCCCCCTGTGCTGATGCGGTAATAATACTGACGGGTTTTTCTGTAAAAATGGTCGTTGCTGCACACCATTCGAGTAGATTTTTCAATCCACTTGGGACACTGAAAATGTACTCTGGACTGCTGATCAATACTAGATCTGCATCCTGAATGACCTGACGCAAAGCGATGATTTCGATTGGCGGACGGGATGTACTTTCCTCTGGATCGAAATGTGGCAGTTCTTTCAGGCGGTCAAAGAGAATAAGATTGACCTCGGGGTTTACCTTATGTTGGAGATGACGTACGAGCTGATGATTGGATGAATGTTCGCTTGCGCTGCCTATTATCGCGAAAATGGTTTTCATTGAATATATTTACTTGTTGGGACTAAAGACCCTTATTTTTTAATCTATTAATTTGCCGACACTTCCGTGTCAATTTTACGATGTAAGATTTTGAAGCGACTAATTTACGATTATAGATCCATACGGTTGACATAGTTTTTTGCCTGAAGGTAATTTTTCCGCTCCAGAAAAAATAACAGTACAGTGGGGTACAGCGTGAAAATATGGCTACTATCGAACCTGTTTTTTTGTCCCGACAATAAGATCTCACAGATAATCATCACCAAAACAAATAGAAATAGATTGAGTATAATAATTGCTTTTAAATCTCTTTTTCGCGCAAATTGATACCGAATGAAACTAGGATAATCGATCGTCATAAAGGCAAGTTGGGCGAGTAGGAAGGTAATTATTCCAACAAGAAAAAAGATACCCTGGTTAGTATAGGATTGAGTGATTAGCGATTCTAAAGTGATGAAATCTGCGCGGAAATAGAAAAAACAGATGACACCAAGTAGGATAAAAAGTGAAAACTTATAACCTCTTTTCTCCATTTGGATCAGATTGGTTAATCTATTCAGCGTATCAAACAATTTGCAGATGATAGCAGTGATGACCAAACATACAATACTGTTGAGCTGAAAAGTGCCAAAAAGGCCAATGATATCATCTTCTGCGTCTGTTTGTAAATAAGTACTTCGAATAATTAGAAAGAGACAAAAAATAAGGTTATAAATAGTCGCGTAAAAAGAGACACGTTGTAGCATTAAAAGTCTTCGATCTTTCTTTTGTTGTTCAGCCTGCATTTCGGTTGCTTTGTCAACAGAAATAGCCGTGTGTTGTAAATTGAGTTGCTGTGGGCTATTAGGTCCTACACTGGGAGGATCTGAATGAATGGTCTGGACTTCACCTATACCTGATACCCGCTCAGAATTGGTTGGTTTCTCAGGATAGACAATAGGTTCATCAAGTTTGCTGTCAACGATTTCGGGTTCTATTACCTCTTCATTTTCTGGGGGAAATTTTTGTGGCGTCAAATAGTGAATAGATTTCCGGAGCAAAAAGATAATAATCGCGATCCAGGCCACAGCAAAGACAGTAATAAATACCCATTTCATCATCAATAAGCGGATGCATAGATAAAGTATTGGCGTGATTAAATAGGCCAAAATTCCTTTTGGACGCATTTTTCGATTATCTTTAAGCCACCGCAATACATAGTAGTTCAGTACAATACAGATAAATAGGGTGATTATAATTTCTGACCACATACAAATAACTATACCTAAAGATAAAAACTTTTTCCTTTTACGGATTAAGTTTATACTTTTGGAAACAGGGACGTAAATTAGCTTGAATACAGATTATATGCTTTTGTTATGAGAAATAAAATGGGGTACCGCCTGTTGTGGGAGCGTATTCGTACGGGGGACGAGGCTGCATTTTTTGATCTGTATGGGGCACTTTATCAGGAACTTGTTAATTTTGGAATCCGTACCTGTGGGGATACTGACTTGGCAAGTGAAGCGACGGATCAGGTTTTTGTCAAGATTTGGGAGAAAAGAACGCAGCTTGAACGTGTCGAAAATGTACAGTCCTACCTTATTACCTTTCTAAAAAGACGTATGCTACGCCTGATTGAAAAGCAACATAAAATTAATACTGCCCTTCAGAATGTAAAAGCGGAAGATGAATGGATTGAGATGCCTTATGAAGAGTTTGTAATCAAAGTGCAAACCAATGAGATTATTCAGATCCGTTTGAAAGAAGCACTGGAGAAGTTGTCTTTTCGCCAAAAACAATTGGTCAATCTAAAATTTTTTGAAGGTTATTCGTATGAAAAGATTTCTGAAATCACGCAGATGTCTGTCAAAACAGCGTATAATACGCTCTACGACGCGCTAAAAATATTGCGGGAGGAGCTTAAGGACATTTAATGCTAGCAGAGATAATCGTTGTTACAGGGTAACGATAGCCTATTTGTTGCACATTATACCTCATTTTTTGTGTTGTTTTTTAAAATAAATAGTTTGAATATCAGTGTTTTATAAAATAGTTTGTTTTTTTCTTAGGAAAAAGATCTCTTCTTGGGCACTATAGGGTAAATATCCATTAGAATGAGCCAAAAAGATTATAAACAGTTAGAAGATTTTTTGATTGACGATACTTTTCAAAAGTACTGTTCTGGAGAAGATAAAAACTGTATCCTTTACTGGCAACAATACTGCTTAAATCATCCAGAGCAGGCCGAAATGATCCTAAAAGCAAAACGTCTTTACCAAATTTTGGTCGGAAACCGAAAATCTATCCATGAACAGATGGAGAGATTGAAGACTGACCTCCAAAGTACGCCAATTGAATCTGCACCTATCCGCCAGATTACCTGGCAAAAGTGGGGCGCTATTGCTGCAGTATTTGTCGCTTTGGTCGGGGGCGGATTATGGTACTATTCACGTCCAATGAATGATATTGCTCGACAAACGATAACAAACGTTGGTCAGGTGTATCAGACAAAGAAAGGTGAAAAGAAGACCTTTGAGTTAATTGATGGCAGTACCGTTACCCTCAACTCAGCAAGTAAATTGGAGCTGTCTTCGGATTTTAATGGTGAATTGCGCTTGGTGCGTTTGGTCGGTGAAGGTTATTTTCAAGTCGCAAAGAATAGAGAAAAGCCATTTATGGTGCAGGCTTCTGATTTTGATATCAAAGTTTTGGGAACGACCTTCAACGTGAAAAGTTATCCCGAAGAACCAACGGCTGAAGCTGTATTAGTGGAGGGGTCTATTGAGATGAAAAGCAAAGGGCAGCGTGAGAATTCCGTTGTCATTAAGCCAAATCAAAAAATTACGATATTTAAAAACCAAGCTGAACTTGCGGTAAATGCAAGTAAAGGAAATAAATCAACGTTAAGTAAGTTGCCCATTAAGGAAATTGCAATCGAAAATATCCCTGTAGTTGAGTCAAATACCACTGAAATACCAGATATCGCATGGAAAGAAAATAGATTGGAAATCGTGGACCAAGATTTCGAATCTTTACGAAGAACCCTGGAGCGCTGGTATGATGTGGATATTCAGCTTCAAAGTGAAGAATTGAAAAGATATCGCTTCACGGCAACCTTTAGCAAAGAAAATATTACTCAGGTACTGAGTGCTTTACAAAAAGTCGAACCATTTAAATTTGAACTATATGGGAAAAAAATAACTATCTCAGAAAAATAAAAAGGATGGTGGACCAACACCATCCTTCATTGAAAAAATGATTAACCAAAAGCAGCAACATTGGGGCGTGCTGCTTAATATTAATTTTAACCAACACTAAAATATGATTAAAAATTGCTTATTGCAAATGCGCAATGGATATATTGTGCATTTTAGATTCATTATCCGGATGAAACTAGCCTTAATTATGACTACGTGTGCTGTAATCAATGTTTCAGCATCTGTATTTTCCCAACAAAAAGTGTCCTTGGATGTTCAAAAGACAAAACTGAGCAAGGTACTTAAACTGATCGAAGAGCAAAGTGATTATTATTTTGTCTATAATTCGACAAACGAGAATTTAAATAAAGAAGTGTCTGTCAATGTCAATAATACGAAGGTATTGGACGTGTTGGCGAAGCTTTTCAATAAAAGTGGACTGGCTTATTCAGTATCCAAAGAAGGACTTGTTGTGGTCAGTCAACAACAACAGGTTGTCGTTTCGGGTACGGTAACAGATGATAAAGGGAATCCGTTAGCGGGAGCCAGTGTACGTGTTAAAGGTACCGCTGTAGGGCGGGCGACAGATATTAATGGACGGTTTTCCATCGACGCCGCAACCGGCAATACATTGATCGTTTCTTTTGCTGGCTATGCATCACAGGAAGCGGCTGTGACGAAAGATGGCGATATGAAAATCATCTTAATCGAAGACAATCGCATGTTAAATGAGGTGGTGGTGACAGCATTGGGTATGAAAAAGGAAAAACGCTCTTTGGGATATTCTGTGACACAGGTTGCAGGAGAATCTTTGACTACAGCACGTGAAAATAACGTCATGAATTCACTTGTCGGAAAAGTAGCGGGTTTGGATATTAGTTCAACTTCTGGTGGTGCGGGAGCGGCTTCGAATGTAACTATACGCGGTGTTTCCAGTATCTCACAGTCCAATCAGCCTTTATATGTGATCAATGGTATTCCAATGGAAAGCAAACCTGTCGGTGTTGGAAATGCGAATTCCAGGGGAAATTCAGGTAGTCAATGGGACAACGCGCCGGATCTGGGGGATGCAATTAGTAACATCAATCCTGACGATATCGAAAGTATTTCGGTATTAAAAGGAGCTGCGGCTTCAGCATTATATGGTTCGCGTGCCAAAGCAGGTGTCATTTTGATTACGACCAAATCCGGAAAAGGAAATTCAATCGATTTTAACAGCAACTATGTAGCTGAAAGAATTATTGACCAAACGAACTGGCAAAAGGTATACGGTCAGGGTGCCAATGGTGAAAAACCAGCAGATGGTAAGGCTGCCGCACAAGTTGGAGGTTCTAGCTGGGGAGCGAAATTGGATGGTAGTCCAGTGGTTCAGTTTGATGGTGTATCGCGACCTTATTCCTATCAATCGGGTAACCTTGGACGTTTTTATCGTACAGGCTCGACTTGGACAAATACTTTAGCATTGAACAAAACATTTGACGGCGGTTCAATCCGTTTCTCTGGTACGAATGTTAAAAATAACTCTGTTGTCCCGAATTCGGGGTTGAATCGACAATCATTTAATTTGGTCGGCTTGTTTGAACCATTGAAAAGGTTGACCATTGATGCGCGTTACAATATGATCTTGGAGCAAGTGAAAAATAGGCCTATGGTATCCGATATGTCGGGTAATGCCAATTTTAATGCGATGTTCCTACCAACAAGTGTCAATGTGAACGATTTAAAACCTTGGAAGAAAGAAAATGGGTTTGAGCTTCCGTTTACAACTGGTAATACCTATGCAACCAATCCTTGGTTTGCTGCTTACGAGTTTCAGAATAACACAAAAAGAGATCGTTCAATTGCCTCATTGACGGCGAAATATACGCTTGAAAATGGTTTATTTATCCAGGGACGTGCTGGTCGCGATGCCTATAATGATCACTACAGAAATGTTTTGCCTACTGGGACAGCTTATTATGAGTATGGAAAAATAAATGAACAGCAAACAAAATTTGCGGATATCAATGCGGATATCTTATTGGGAAAAGCGTTTAGTTTTGGTGATTATACAGTGACACCAAATATCGGTGCCAGCTATCGCAACACAAAAATGTCACAGTTAACGAACTCGGGAACTGATTTTATTATCCCGTTCGTTTATAATATATTAAATGCCAAAAATAAATCTGTCAATTACCTGGAAAGCGAGTCTGAAACGCAGTCTGTGTATGGTACAGCAGAATTCGCCTATAAAGATGTGTTTTATCTGACAGGTAGTTTGCGCTCGGATTGGTATTCTACTTTGGCAACACCAGGTTACGACAATAAATTGAATTCGGTTTATCCTTCAGTTTCGGGTTCATTTATATTTTCAGAGTATTTCAAACCTTCTTGGTTGTCTTACGGTAAATTAAGAGCAGGTTTCGCTCAGGTGGGGCAGGCTACTGATCCTTATCAGACATTATTGACCTACAATTTTAGAGGTGAGAATTTAAATGGAGCACCTTTGGGATCGATTAATAACAGGAATATCCCAAATACTTCGTTAAAAGCTTCAATTGCAAATGAGTTGGAAATTGGTGCTGAGCTTCGCTTGTTGAATGATCGTGTAAATCTAGATTTGACTTGGTACAACAAGAAATCCAAGAATGAAATTATCTTCAATACAACAACGCCGGCAACAGGTTATGCTGCGGCTGTATTGAATTCCGGAGAAATGCAAAACAAGGGTTTTGAAGCATTACTTTCGGCAACTATTGTTAAAACCGAAAGCTTTAAATGGATTTCTTCTCTAAATGGATCCTACAATGACAATAAGATTATATCATTGGCCGATGGATTAAAGGATCAGTTGGTCGCTACTTCGCGTTCCAATGTAGGGTTTATTATGAATAAAGTAGGTTTGTCGGCATTTCAGGTAATGGCCTACGATAATAAATATGATAAGGATGGAAATATCGTAAACTTAGCTGATGGTTCACCTGACCGTGGCGAATTAAAGGCGTATGGCTCAGCAATGAATAAATGGTTTGCCGGCTGGAATAACGAATTTAACTATAAAAATTTCAATCTTTCTTTCTTAATAGATGGTAAATGGGGTGGTAAGTTATTCTCGGCGACAGATTATTATGGTTATATCTGGGGATTGCATCAAAATACGGTAGAAAGACGTGAAGAGATAGGAAGGGCAGCAGCTAAATATTATGAAAATACGGCGAACAACGTTTCTAAAAACTTTGTTAATAGTGCCGACTTTATAAAATTTAGACAGGTTATCATTGGTTATACCTTCCCAACAGCAATGTTTAATAATAAAATAAAATCCTTGAATGTAAGTGTTGTGGGACGGAATCTCTTTACATTGATGCGTAAAACCGATAATATTGATCCTGAATCAAGTTATAATGCAACATTCCCTGGGCTTGAATTGGGAGGGGTACCGGCTATCCGCACGTTTGGAGCAAACTTAAGTGTTAAATTTTAAATCTAAATTGAAATGAAAACAATGATTAAACCTATTATATCTACGCTTGCCCTAGGTCTCCTATGTGTGATGGGAAGCTGTACAAAAGATTTTGAAAAAATAAATACTGATCCAATATCTTATGGTAAGGAGACTTGGGATCCAAATTATACCTTGTCTTCATCTCAATTATTCTATACGGGTAGTTTTGACTTCGCTTACGATACCTGGCGTGGAAATTTAATTTACTCAGCGACTATGATGCAAGGATTGTCTACAGTAATCAGTTATTGGGCAGGTGATAAATATTTGCTAAATGAAGGGTATACTGCAGCTTACTGGGGGAATGGTACTGTCGGGGCATATATCGAGCAGGTTCGGAATATCCAGGACGTTATTGTCAACACAAAGGATAAACCAGAATTAAACAACTTATATCAGGTAGCAAGGATCTGGCGTGCAGTTATTTTTGCAAGACTTACTGATCTCTATGGTGATGTGCCCTATTCTGAAGCTGGTGTTGGATTTTATGAAAAAATTTACAAGCCCAAGTTTGATAAGCAACAGGATATCTATACAGATCTACTAAAAGAAGTGGATGAAGCGGTAGCCGCTTTAAAAACAGATGGTGATAGGGTCTTTGGTGATGTTATTTACAAGGGAAATATTGATAAATGGAAACGTTTTGGAAATTCTTTTTTACTCCGTCTAGCAATGCGCCTGGTGAAAGTAGATGAGACCAAAGCAAAACAATATGCGATAAAAGCTGTAGCGAATACATTGACTAGTAATACTGAAAATGCTTACATCTCACACGATGAAAGTGGTTCGCGTGTAACTCAGAATAGAAATTCGCAGGTGCTGTTGGGTGATGGAGGACAAGAATGCTATTATGTAAAGTGGTCAAATACCTTTATTGATTTTCTGAAGAAAAATAATGATCCTCGTTTAGGTTTAGTGGCTGTGACCAAATTATATTTAAAAGACGATGTCAAAGCACAGAATCCGGATTATGTAAGTAATGCCGCTGTTCAAAAAGGAATGCCAAATGGAAAAGATTTAAGTTCTGACCCTAAGTATAAAATTAGCAGTGATCCAAGTTTTACCACATTCCCAGATTATTCATCACCAAATCCGAAGATGATAAAGCGGAATGGTGTGACATTTATCCTGACATATGCAGAGACGGAGCTGTTGAAGGCAGAAGCTGCACAACGTTGGGGGATTGGCGGTTCGGCTGCTGAACATTACAAAAATGGACTGAAAGCGTCTATTACATATTTGAATCAATATGATTCAGAATTAGCTGTTACCGACGCGAGTGCTGAATCTTTTGCTGTTGCTAATCCTTATGATGCAAGCAAGGGGTTGGAACAGATCAATATGCAGTATTGGGCACATACGATTACCATGCTGGATTTTTATGAAACTTGGGCCAATTGGAGACGGACAGGATTTCCAAAGCTGACTCCTGTAAACTATCCTGGAAACGCTACTTCGGGAACTATTCCACGTCGTTTTCCATATCCTTCTACAGAGGAGGCTATCAATGGCGAAAATTTTAAAGCTGCAGCAGCAGCAGTGCCCGGCGGTGATAATCTTGCCGGCCGGGTCTGGTGGGACAAATAATCACAATGGTTTGTTTTTTATGAGGCTGAACTTTCGTAGTTTGGCCTCTTTAAACCCTTTATAAAATACTATGAACCTAAAAAATCAAATTTTACTAATCGTGGCCTTGCCATGTATTGCTCTTTCGTGTAATAACGCAGTTGATAAAACGAAGGAAAATGAGACCACAAAAAACAAAACATTGACCGGAACGTACAGACTCTTAGAAGCTAAGACTATCAAAGGGAAAGATACAGTGACTGCTTTCACTGATACAAGCAAAACCGAAATGTTTAAAATGTTTAACGAGGATCATTTTTCATTTTTCAATCATGATAAGGAAAAGGGAAAAGGAAAGGAACCTCATTTTATTGCGGGTGGCGGAACTTATTCTTTTGATGGTAAAAAATATCAGGAGCGATTGCAATACTGTAGTCTACGTGATTGGGAAAGTAAGAAGTTTGATTTTGAATTGGAATTTAAAGGGGACACACTTGTCCAACACGGGGAAGAGAATTTGCCCGAATTGGGGGTAAAACATACGATTATTGAGACTTATCTGAAAGTGAAATAAAAGCGCTCTAATTGAGGAGTCCACAAAACTTCATTAAGTATATTTTGTTAATGCAGGCACCCACGGTATTTTCCATGGGTGTTTTTTTGTTGATTTAAAACCTAAAAAACAGATTTAATGCTGTTCACCAATAGCATGTTATTTATTTTAGAAAAAAAAATAAAATTAAATTGCAACATTTTCCAAAACGATCCGACTATACAATAGAAACATAGGAATTAACAGTATTAAATAGTAAACGTGCAAAACCAACTTAGCGATAAAGATTTATTAGCGATGTGCCAATCCGGTAACGAGTCGGGCTTTGCACAACTCTATCATCGCTATGCGAAGAAGATTTTTAACTCGATCTATCGGATTTTGTCAAATCAGGAGGAAAGTGAGGATATTTTGCAGGAGACTTTTGTAGAGTTTTTCTCAAAATCGGATAAATGGCAGGCGGTACTTAGTGTTGAAGCTTGGTTGAGAAGGATGGGCGTGAATAAGGCTATTTCTCTTTTACGGAAAAATAAGCAATATTATACACCTATTGATGATCTGGAAATCCAGGATGAAGGCGAAGATGAACTGTTGGAAAAGGAGTGGCGAGAATGTCGGCTGACTGATTTGGAATCAGTCATTGATCAGCTGACCGGGATACCCAAGATGGTGATCAATCTGTATCTTTTTGAAGATATGAGCCACGATGAAGTCGCGGAATCTTTGGGAATGACAGCGGTAGCGGTGCGTAGTCAATACCATCGCGCCAAAAAGAAAATTTACGAACAATTGAAGGAGAGGTATAATTATGCGGGATAATTTGAAGGATTTTGTGAACACCAATCGGGATGCATTTGACCATAAAGAACCGTCAGCGGATTTATGGAATAAAATCAGACCACAGGTTGTTCCTCCGGTACAGGAAAAGAAGATTAAACCTTTGTGGCGATGGGCAAGTATTGCGGCAGCTACATTATTGGTCGGAGCTGCGGCTTTTGTCATCTTCAATCAGGAGAAAAAGGATGATCATATGGGCAGAGTAGCAGATTTGAAATCTGTCCCTGTTCAAAAAGAGCCAGTGGACATCCTGCGCCCATCTCAACAAGAGGTCGTGGTAGACGCTGGTCAGAAGGAACCGATACGGTCAATACAGACGATGACAAGTACGCAAAAAATGCATCGTGCAGTTAACAAGACTGTGCAAAAGGTTACTGTAGATAAGAAAGAAGGGCTTGAAAAAGATTATATGCAAATGCTTCAGGACTCTGTTTGGGCAAGTACACGATTGGCAGCCGTACTCGCACTCCAAAAACAAGGAAATCTGAAAAAGGATGCAGCGCAAGCATTAGAAAAAATAGCCGTTTCGGATGAGAGCAGTAATGTGCGTATGGCAGCGATTGAGACCTTGCTGGACGGAATGACACCAGAAGTTAGGCAACAAAAGGTTCAGGACTTTTTTGTCGCACAGAATGATCCTACATTACAGGTTGAGCTGATGCAGATGATTGCACAAAGAGATGAACCGGAAATAAAAAATAGTACAAAGGATAAGCTGAACGCGATTGTAGAGGATCCCTTTACATTGAAATTTGTGAAAGAACAAGCTTATGCCGTACTGTTGCATCAATAGAACAAACAATATATACGATGAAGCTGTAGAGACGTGCTAAGCTAAAGGAATAAACCTCCAGGCTTCATCACTTTAATAAAAAAAAATGGGGCTTGTGAGCTCATGAATACCATTGAAAAATGGACTAGACAGTAATAATTATGAAGATGAAAAAGATAAGAATAATGATTATGGGAATGGCACTGCTCTTTGCTAATGCGTTGCAGGCCCAAATAACAGAGAATGCAGAACGTGCCGTTCCGCCAAAGGCACCTAGACCTCCTAAGACAATGCGAATGCCATATGGTGACAGTGGGAAGAGAGTTTGGAAAGAAATTAAAGTCCCCAATGTTGGTGAGAAGCTATTGCTGAAATTTGACAATGTTTCTATTGAAGGCTATAATGGAAAAGATGTCGTGATTACAGCGAAGGTGGAGGAGCAGGAAGAGAACGACCGGGCTAAAGGCTTACGTGTGGTCAATGGTTCTGGCTTGTCCGATAATTCGGGAATGGGAATGAACATTCAAAATATTGCTGGTGTTACGGAAATCAGTATGGTTGGAATGCCATTGGAAGATTCTGTGCATGTTCGGGTTCCTTTTGATCTATCGATTAGTGTAAAAGGTGGTCGTGGAGGGTTCTTTAATGACGGTGGTATTGAAATAAAAGATATTAAAGCCGAGGTTGAGATCTCTAGTACAATGGGGGATGTTAAGGTGATCAATGTCACTGGGCCGCTCAATGTGAAAGTCGCCCAAGGAGATGTTGTTGCTAAGTTTGTGCAGCCAGTCAAAGGACCTATTTCACTCATCGCAGCAATGGGTGCGGTAGACGTAGCCTTCCCGGTAAAATTCGGGGCTAATGTAGATATGAAGACCTCAATGGGTAATATTTATGCCGCGGATGAGTTTCAATTTGAAAAGCCTGTTGAGGAACCTAAAAGTACTTACAATATGTCAAATACTGTGAAAGGGAAAATGAATGGTGGCGGACAGGATGTGATCTTGAAGACTTCTATGGGGGATATTTATATTAGAACTCAAAAATAGCATGTGAAGTCCTGAAATAGGTAGGTTATTTTTTGATTCACAAAAAACCTTAAATACTTAATTGGTATTTAAGGTTTTTTTCTAAGTAGAGCCTTGAAATAGTTAGATTATTTTTTTTGTTCCATACGAACTAGATATTGATCATGTTCATCTTCATATAGAATCTGAACAACCCAGCCTAATTCATGGGCTATTTTGATCAGTTTATCCTGATCTAGATAAAGCCATTTGAAGGGATTTCCCTTTTGTCCTTTATATTCGTATTGATATTGGATCTCCCCAAAATAATGGTTGGGTTTTTTGATGTTATAATCCTCGTAGAGATAACCGATATCGGATGAATCAAAAATAAGCTGCCCCCTATCAGTCAGGAGCTCTTTACTATGCTGCAACAGCTTTTTAAAACCATCAATGTCGCCAGCGATACCCACACCATTCATAAGAAACAAAAGCGTATCGTACTTTTGTCCACTGAATTCATAGAAATCTTGGCATATGATATGTTGCACACCACGTTGTTGCATGATATGACAAGCTGTCTGCGATATTTCCAGCGCATCGACCTCAAATCCCTTTTCTTGTAGATATAAGCTGTGACTGCCTACGCCGGCCCCCACATCCAATACCCGACCATCACAGAGCGATAATCCGATGAATTCCAGTTCTGGAAAATCGTCAGCATCCCTAAAGAAAACTTCTACTGGCATTTCGTCTTGGTCGCCATAGCTTGTATGGAGGATTAAAGGGAATTTTTCTTCTTGATGGATAAAGTAATCATCCAGGGCCTCACCATATACGTCTCTAAACATTGTCATTATCAATCATTAATACTTTTTTTGCGATATAGATAGAATCTTCATCACCCGTGTGCTTCATAGGTTCATCGGATAGTTTGATGACTGGGGTCCATTGATCATCTTCGGGAAGAGCATCGGTCATTTTAATGACAATATTCATAGGTCTAAGTCCTACATCGTTTGTAAAGTTGGTCCCCACACCAAATGAGTGTAATATTTTGCCCTCGCAGTAACTTGCTATTCTTTCGACTTTGTCGTAATCTAGGCCATCGGAAAATATAATTGTCTTGGACAATGGATCAATACCATTTTTCTTGTAGTGTGCAATAACCTTGTCTGTAAACTCCAGCGGGTCACCACTGTCGTGACGTACTCCGTCAAATAATTTGGTAAGCTTTTTATCGAATTGCTGAAAGAAAACTTCCGTTGTATAGGTATCAGACAGGGCAATTCCAAGATCACCGCGATAAACATCTGACCAGTGCTCCAATCCTAAGAGGTTGGCCATTTTGTAGCCATATTTTGCCGCATGAAACATAAACCATTCGTGTGCGTGGGTGCCGATCGGTTTGGTTTCATATTTCATAGCCAGGTGAACATTACTGGTTCCGATAAAGGTTTTTTCGCCGTATTGTTTTAATGTACGGACAACCAAGTCGTGGACTTCATAGGAATGTCTTCTACGGGTGCCAAAATCGGCAATCGTGATATGTAGTTTTTTATATTTTTCGATTTTATCTTTGGCCGTTGCAATAACCTCTTCATCTGATGCGCGAACCAAATCCTGAGATTCATAGAAAAGCTCACAGATCAGTGACATGAGCGGTACCTCCCAAAGAATCGTTCGATACCAATACCCTTCGATAACAACTTCGAGATCGGGACCATCCTGCGTGATTTTTATTTCATCAGGATCATACCGATAACCTTGTAGAAAATCAAAATAGGTTGGATCAATGTAGGGACAAGTCCGCGCAAAAAAGGCTTTCTCGGCTTTGGTAAGCCGCAGGTCTGCCATTTCGTTTACAGCCTCCTTTAAAAGAATGTCAAATCCTTCCGGAAACTTATGATGTCCCCGATTGATAAAGTGGTAGCGTGCTTTTGCCTTTGGAAATAGCTTGACTACCGCATTCTGCATCGTGAATTTGTAAAAGTCGTTATCTAATATAGAGGTGAATGAAGCCATCTTTATTAATCTGATTTTTGTTTAAAGCTGTAAATTTACTAATTAACATGAAAATGTGCGGATTGTTCATCATAAATAAAACAAGAGTCCATACGAGTTGATGCAAAAAAAATGGGTCAGTGATGTGCTGACCCATTTTTTTACTTTATAAATTTGATCTGTTATCGTGTTCTTGAACTACCTCCTGAACGAGTTGATCCTTCAGATGATCTGGTTCTTGGAGTTGAAGAACTTCCTGAATTTGAGGGATTTGATCTTTCAACTGTAGGAGATGAGGACCGTGTTCTGGTATTCTCATAACTTCTATTTTGCGCCGGCTGGCTGGGTTGCGCTGCAGGTTGACTAGAGCGGGATCTGCTGTTGCCAGTGTCATAACTTCTATTTTGCACCGGTTGACTAGGTTGTGATACAGGTTGACTAGCACGTGTTCTAGTATTACCAGCATCATAATTTCCATTTCGTTGCGGCATTGTTGTTGGCTGCCCACTACGGGATGAACCTGCGTCACTTGTATTGCTAGTGCCTGTTCTTACTCGTGTATTATAGTCCGAATTTCGGCTATTGACAACGCCGCCGTTGTCAACAGCATTTCCTTGTCTGGTTCTACTGGTAGAAGTAGGGTTATTCGTATTTGATGGATTCGACTCTCTGCCGGATCGGGTTCTAAAATCGTAATTGTCTGAAGTAGGTGTTGTACCTACATTATTTCTGTTGTTCGAACTATTGTCTCTTGTACGTCCATTCGTATTACTGGAGCTACGTGTAGATCCACTATTATTATTCGCATCATTGCGTGATCTTACCGAAGCATTACCGCTATTGTCAATATACAGCTCACGATTTCCAGATCTGGTATTGATATTATCCCGGTTGGAAATGACACGATTGTTGCGGTCCGAAATTTCACTATTATTGCTACGTGTTCGAGTTGATGCGTCCACAACATTGGTTGGACGTGCAGATGAACGTGTGTTGCGGTCTACACTTGGACGATACATATTGATTTCGCTTGATCTTGTACGGCTATTACTACTACGCACCGATCCTGGCCGATCTACATTGTTAATACGGTTTACGTTGACAGTTCTGCCTGTATAACGCTCGATGTCAGATTTACGCGGGCCGCCCACATAATAGTTATTATTGATGATCGTTGTATTGTTGATCACCGTGGTTCTATTATAAATGCTGTTATAATTTCGACGGTTCACATAATATCTATCCATGTTGCGGTTCATAAAATGATTGACCGAAACAAAGGTCCAGAAGTTCATTGGGATATTGACCGAGACATTGATATTCATGCCCGGACCTAATGGAGCCCAACCATAATAATCATTGCTTTGGCGCCAGTTTACCCACGCCGGTCCCCATTCGTAATCTGGAACCCATCCCCAACCATAACGATCGTTGTAGTTCCATCGGCCATAGTGGAAAGGAGCCCAGCCCCAATCGTAATTGGAGACCCATGTATTACCATAATCTGTCATGGACCAATAACCATTGGTTGCATAAGGCTGGAAGTCTGGCCCGGCATCAGGAATCCACACATATCCATAATTTGGATCATTCACCCATTGTCCGTATGGTGAAAGTTCATCATAGAACGTCTGAAATGAAATACCAGAATTGTTGTAGTTATTATAACCTGTATATCCTCCTCTTTGAGCCATCGTAGTTGTGCAACTTGTAAAGGAAGCAACACCGATCAATCCCAGTACCCAATATTTTATGTTTCCTAAATTTTTCATCTTCGTAATATTTTAAGTAAGACAAAACTCTATGCTATTGTCTTTGTTATTATGACAGCATAACGTATTAAATGGTTTAATTGGTACACTATAAATCTGATTTTTTTTATATAAAAGTCAAATTGATGATCTTTTTACATAAACGACAATTTTAGATACATATTTTTTATTTACCTTTACCGCTCGAATTGTTACGTGTTTGTTGAGCATATGAGGTGTTTTATGACACATTAATTTGACATAGACATATTTTTAAATGGCTAAAAAACTTCAGACTTTTTTTCTAGAATTCGCAAACATTCATCGTTTCTTATTACGGTTTTGGCGCGAATTAGTAACTCCACCATATGAATTCAAAGAAATTATACGCCAATGCTATGAAATAGGCTATAAATCTTTGCCTTTGATCAGCTTAACCGGATTTATCGTTGGTTTTGTTTTTACGAAACAATCTCGTCCTTCGTTGGAAGAATTTGGTGCAACCTCCATGTTGCCATCGCTGATTTCAATTGCGATTGTTCGTGCCTTAGCGCCCTTGGTAACTGCTTTGATTGCATCGGGTAAAGTGGGGTCGCAGATTGGGGCTGAATTAAGTTCGATGAATGTGACTGAGCAGATAGATGCAATGGAGGTGTCAGGTACTAATCCTTATAAATATTTGATTGTAAGTAGAATTTTAGCTACAACTATTGGTATTCCTGTGTTATGTTTTTATGTGGCGGGTATTGGCCTTTTAGGTGGTTATCTGAGTATGATGAGTAAAGATGACTTGAGTTTTTTGAGCTTTTTTACGCAGGTATTTGAAACAATTGCCTTCAAGGATTTAGGCGCTATGGTATTACGTGCTGTAATATTTGGCTTTACTATTGGGGCTGTAAGTTGCTATTGTGGTTATTTTTCCTCTAAAGGTACAGAAGGAGTAGGTAAGGCAGCTAATGCGGCTGTGGTTGCTTCGATGTTTCTTGTCTTTATTGAGGAGATCATTATTGTTCAGATTTTGTCGTTCTTTGGATAGTGGTATATGGAAAAGGCTAAAGTAAATATAGATCATTCTCAGTCAGTCATTGAAATCAGAAATGTGAGTAAATCTTTTGGGGATAACCATGTACTCAAGGAGGTTAACCTAGATTTATATAAAGAGGAAAATCTAGTTGTGTTAGGACGTTCGGGTACAGGTAAATCAGTTTTGATCAAGTTGATTTCTGGATTATTAAAACCTGATGAAGGAACAATTGATGTATTGGGTGAATCTGTCACGTCATTAAATGACCGTGAGTTGCGTGAGTTACGATTAAAAATTGGTTTTTCTTTCCAGAATAGTGCACTCTATGATAGTATGACGGTTCGTGAGAATTTGGAGTTTCCATTGGTGAGAAATAAACGAAATCTCACACGATCTGAGATTAATCATGCTGTGGAGGAAGTGTTGGATGGTGTAGGTTTATCTCAGGCCATCAACCAAATGCCATCTGAATTGTCTGGAGGTCAACGTAAGCGGATTGGTATTGCGCGTACCTTGATTCTTCGGCCGGAGATCATGATGTATGATGAGCCTACAGCAGGTCTCGATCCGATCACTTGTTTGGATATCAATGGATTGATCAATGAGGTTCAGGAGCGGTATAAGACATCATCAATTATTATTACACATGATTTGGCCTGCGCGAAGGAAGTAGGTGATCGTATTGTAATGCTATTGGATGGTAAGTTTGAAAGACAGGGGTCTTTTGAAGAAATTTTTGATACAGATGACGCACGTGTTAAAGCGTTTTATAATTATAATTTTATTCTATAATATACATGAGTAAGGCAGAAAATAAAAGAGCAATCATTGTTGGTGTTTTTGTTTTTTTAGGCGTATTGATTCTTTTGGCCGGGATTTTTATTTTAGGCAGTCAACAAAAGAAATTTACAAGAAACATCGAGATCGCGACTTCATTTCCTGATGTTGCGGGATTGAAAGTAGGAAGTAATGTTTGGTTTTCTGGGGTTAAGGTGGGGATCATTAAAAATATCCACTTTAAAAGTGTACAGGATGTCGAAGTTGTTTTAACTATTGAAGAGAAATCTGCGGAATATATTCGCAAAGATGCTGTCACAAAATTGGGCTCCGATGGATTGATTGGTAATAAAATTGTTGTTATCACTGGGGGGTCTCAAAATGCACCTACTGTGGAAACTGGTGATTTTTTAAGATCAGCGAAAACTGCAGACATGGAGGCCATGATGGAAACATTGCAAGTAAATAACGAAAACTTGGCTAAGATTACGACTGACTTTGTCGAGATATCACGTGGTTTGGCTGATGGTAAAGGCATGGTTGGTGCAATGTTGACCGATACTGCTATGGTGAATATGTTACGTGCGAGTTTACTGTCCATCAGTGCTGCAATGAATAATGCCAATAAAGCATCTGCAAATTTGGTTACATTAACAAATTCGCTGAACAGCAATAAAGGGTTGATCCACGATCTGACTACCGATACTGCTATCTTTTCAAATTTGCGTCAGTCTGCAGCGCAGTTGCAGGGTGTGTCGCAGACTGCAAATGCATTAATCAATAACTTGAATAATGCCTCTAGTCGATTGAACGATAAAGACAATGCGGTCGGTGTCTTATTGAATGATCCTGCTTCAGCAAACCAAATCAAGTCAGCCATTAATAATCTGAATTCTAGTACTGAAAAGTTGGATGAGAATATGGAAGCTTTGCAACATAATTTCTTGTTACGAGGATTCTTTAAGAAAAAAATGAAAGAGAACGCTAAAAAAGCAGAAGCGCTTAAGGCAGATAGTGCGCAATAAGTTTTAGTAAGAAGATATGAAAAGGCTTTACGCTTGCGTAGGGCCTTTTTTCGGTATTTCAATCCGATTATTTTAGATAATAACAGAGGTTCGCGTAACCTTTTAGTATAGAAGAAATGAATAAATCTGAAATTACAGATAAAGAGGTGATCTTTGAAGATAATCATCTGATAGCGATTAATAAAAAAGCGGGCGATATTGTGCAGGTTGACGAAACTGGGGATGTTTCATTGGAGGATATGGTGAAGATCTATCTGAAAAAGAAATATGACAAGCCCAATGATGCTTATGTTGGTGTCATTCATCGTTTGGATAGGCCTGTCAGCGGCATGATTCTTTTCGCGAAGACAAGTAAAGCCCTCGAACGTATGAATAAGTTCTTTCAAGACCGGATGGTGAAAAAAACTTATTTTGCCATCGTGCGGCAACGCCCACGTAATGCTGAAGGTAAATTGATCAACTGGTTGATTCGAAATAGACAGACAAGAGTAACGAAAGCATTTCCGCGTGAAGTGAAAGGTGGTACCTACGCTGAATTGGACTATGCAATAGTGGGTGAATTAAATGGATTCTACCTCTTGCGGGTTGAACCCCTAACAGGTCGTACACATCAGATACGAGCACAGTTGGCAGCAATGGGTTGTCCTATTGTTGGCGATAACAAATACGGGTATCCAAGAGGAAGTTCAATGGGAAGTATCTGTTTGCACTCACGGTCGTTAGCGTTTACACATCCCATTAAAAAAGAAAAGATGGAATTGGTAGCCTCATTGCCGCAAGATGGTTTTTGGGACAAATTTGAAGTATTGGTGGGCTAATCGCTAAATTTTCAGTAACTTTGGACTATGAAATGGTTTAAATATCTACTCGTAATATTTACCCTAAGCTGCTCGACAGTATCTATTTCTCAAGCACAATGTGCGATGTGTACATTGACTGCTGAGAATTCTACCAAAGATGGTAATATGCAAGGACGAGGGTTGAATGATGGAATCTTATTTTTATTGGTGATTCCCTATTTGGCAGCAGCAGGACTGGGGTATCTGTGGTATAAGAAATACCGTAAAAAGAATCCTCCAGCCAAGAAATTTATTAACGAGATAAAGTAGACTCTGATGCCGACATCCAAATTTCACGCAATGATACATTCCAAATGTCCTAGATGTCATGTTGGAAAAGTATTTGAAGGAAGGGTCTATAGCCTGCGGAAGCAGCAGATGAATGACGTTTGCCCGCATTGCGGTGTTAAATATGAAGTTGAGCCGGGCTATTTTTATGCGGCGATGTATGTGAGTTATGCTCTTTCTGTTGCTGAGATTGTATCTGTATCTGTTGCTATTGCGATTTTGACCGGAAGTGAGTCTCCTTGGCTCTATTTGGTTGGCTTGGCGGTTACTATTTTCGTTTTTGCTCCCTTTAATTTTAGGTACGCGAGATTGATCCTATTACATTTCTTAACGCCTAAAATAAGTTATGATCCACGTTATGAATTAGCTTTGGAAATTGGTGAAAAGGATCAGGAATCCAAGAAAAATAAGATGAATTAAGAATTTTAGTTTGTATACATACTTAAAAAAATAAAGAGCGCTAGAGCTCTTTATTTTTTTAAGTATTTCATTGTACTGTCGAAAAGGAAAACTTTGTCCTTGTACAGCTCTGAAATAAATTGTTGCAATGGTATCAAATGTACCTGTTGGAAGTCTGCAATATGTTCTTCAGAAGGTAAAACTACTTGGATGCAATAAGTCATTCCTTCATGGGGCGACTGGAGCATTTCGAGGAAATGCACTTGGAATTTTTGGGATTGCACGATATTATCCTGAATCCAAGAAACGATGTCATTGTGGATCGTTTCTTCTGCTATAACAGAGACATTGTATAAAAACATAAACAAAAATACGGTTTTATACGCTATTTTTGAATATTACGTTTAATTACTATATCTTGTAAAAATAAGGTTGCATTGACTGCAATTTGGTATTTAATTACAATATTTGAGTTAATTGATAAGGACGCATTTGGGATTATGAGGTTGCAATTTTGGACTGTTTTATTTTTTTGTGCATTGACTATGTTGGGATGCCAACAACATAAGGTTGATCCTATACCCATCAATCAATTCTTTTCCACACCTGAAAAATCAAATTTTAAGATTTCCCCTAATGGTCGGTTTATTGCCTATATCGGCATGGACAATCATTGCAAAAATATCTATTTGATTGATTTGAAGCATCAGGATAGCTCCAAGCAATTAACCTATCAGAATGATATCAATGTAAAATCTTTTGCCTGGAATAACGATTCTAAGATTTCTTTTTTGACAGAACAATCTTCCCAAGACAGTTTGCGTTTGTATGCTGTGGATATTAACACTGAAAAAATCTGGGCATTAATTAAGCCAGTTCGTGCGCGGTTTAGATGGATTCATTCGACGGTGTCTGGTGGAGAGGGTTTTGTTGCGGGGATTAATGATCGTGATTCCTCTTTTTTTGATCTATATCGTATTTATTTGGATGGTCGACCACGTGAATTGATCTTACAAAATCCGGGCAATATGAGCTCCTGGATTGCTTCCAATGATGGACAGATACGTTTGGCTATTGCAAACGATTCCGTACAACAATCTGTTCTTTTCCGTCCTTCTGAGAAAGAACCTTTCAAGGAGATCATACGTTGTGATGTAGAAAGTAGTTTCACTCCGCTGGGATATAAAGACAGTTCAAATAGTATTATCTATGCACTATCGAATATAAACCGTGATAAATTGGCCTTGGTGAGCTATGATCTGGTCAATGAAAGGGAACTGGGCGAGCTTTTTAGCCATAAAGAGGTTGACATGAGTCCAGGAGGTTATTTTCCGGAGCTAAATCGCTTGTTGTTTGTAAATTATACAACCTCAAGGCAAAGCAGACATTTTTTCGATGAGCAGACAAAGCGGAAATATGATGAATTGTCTAAGCAGATTGATGGTTTTGAATTCCAAGTTCTTAATACCGATGCTTCAGGCGAAAAAGTGATTATTAAAACCTATACAGATGTTAATCCTGGTGGAATTTATTTTTATGATTTTACCACAAAAAAATTGACCAAATTAACCGATAATAATTCTGATCTTAAAGACAAGGAGTTGTCTCCAAATGAGTTTATTACTTATAAAGCGAGGGATGGGGTAGAGATATCCGGATACTTAACCTATCCAGTTCATTCCAATCGAAAAGATCTTCCAATGGTGGTATTGCCACATGATGGACCAAATGGGCGTGAGGTGTGGGGCTTTGATAATGAGGCACAGTTTTTGGCAAACAGAGGATATTTGGTTTTTCAGATGAACTATAGAGGCTCGACAGGGTTCGGAAAAAAGTTTTGGACAGCAGGTTTTAAAGAATGGGGCGGAAAAATTCAAGATGACATTACTGATGGAGTGAAGTGGCTGATCAAAGAGGGGATAGCGGATAAGAATCGTGTCGCTATTGTCGGAAAGGGATTTGGGGGATACTCTGCGCTTCATGCTGCTTGTTTCAATTCGGATCTTTATAAATGCGCGGTTTCTTATTCGGGATATACAAACCTATTCACCTATTTTAGGGACATTCCACCTTATTTTAAATCTTATGTACAGAAGATGTATCAGATCGTTGGTAACCCTATCAGGGAGGCGGAGCTGTTTAAAAATATATCGCCTGTTTTTCATTCTGATAAAGTAAGGATCCCTGTGCTGTTGGTTCAAGGCGGAAAAGATCGGTTTAGTTCTGTGACGGATGCGAATCAATTTGTTCAAAAATTAAAGAACAATAATGTTCCTGTACAGTATTTTCTAAAGGAAGATGAAGATAGGACCTTTAAAAAAGATGAGAATGTATTTGGCTATTATAATGAGCTGGAGCGGTTTTTGGCAAAATATCTAGCAGACTAGAGGCAGCATATGAAAGCAGAAAAATACAGCTATCGAAAAAATTACGGATTATTGTTGATGTTTTTTATCGTCATCAGTGGCCTTTATATTTTTGCGCTTTTTCTATCTAGAAATTATACTGAATCGCATATAAAAAATGAATTTACGAATAGAAAATCTGAAATTTTTGATCAGACTCTGATTCCTTTTAACGACTTTTTTCAAAATAGAATCCCCGAAGTGTCTTTTTACCAAGGTTTCCTGGATTCTGTACAAGCGGGAAAATATGCATATAGTATTTTAAGTTCTTATCCTTTTGTACGTGAAATAGGTTTTTTTGATCTGCAATTCAATAATGATCATAATTTGAACTATGGTTTTATCGTTAATAACCTGCGGATTCAGCCCAAAACCATCACCTTTTTTACGGTGTCCCGATCGGGATTGAATAAAAATACAATTCTCGACCGTGCTCAAATGGGGCTGCATTCTGAGGAAATTAATAATATTGGGGTTAAACTTGCTACTTATATTGATAAGCTTCAGGCAAATGCGAAGCTTTCTGATAAGGATATTTTAAAGGTATTTTATACGATCAGGCCGGGGCAGATTACGTATTTAAATATACCCAGGGTTAATGATCTGATTGTTTATAAATCCATTATGGAAGGGAATCTGGATCATACTGTCGGCTATGAACAGGATATGTTCAACTTTCAGATTGACCCAATGTATTTGGAGGTGAAAAATAGTTATGCAAATCTTTACGAAAAGGTAGCGATTGTGCCATTGGTCGGCGCGCCAATTACACCTGAGGACGATGAAATTTCAACAGAAATGCCATTGCCCGGAGCTTTGGCTGATTATAAATTGCTTTTCAGATCGAGTAAAAGTTTTCTTTCGGCAGAAATAAATCGTAGTTTTTGGCCTGTACTAGGTGGCATTTCATTGATTTACATTATTTTAATAGCAATTCTATATTTAATTTATAGAAATTTAGAAATTAACGGAAGACTTTTTAAATTGCAATATGATTTTATTAACAATTTGACCCACGAGTTTAAAACACCTGTTAGTGTAATAAAAATTGCCGGGAATAATATTAAGAGTGCACAAATACTTTCCGATGAGGAAAGAAAAATGTATGGTAATATATTGGACCAGGAGGCTGATCGGCTCAATAATCTAATGAATAAATTATTGTCTTTTAGCCAGATTGAAAATAAAACCATTAAATTAAACAAAGAAGAGGTCGATCTGGAGGAATTTACCGAAAATCTGGTTGCTTCTTCAAGAATAAAATATGCTGACTTTAAAATTAGCACAAAAATTGATGTAAGAACATCGATGCTGGCAGATCCAGTGTTATTGAGTAGCGTGTTTCAAAACATGATAGACAATGCCTATAAGTATTCGAAAGCGGGGCATAAAATCTTGGATATTACGATACAACAAAATAAGAAGAATTTTGTTATCACTTTTAAGGACGAAGGGATTGGGATAGAGAAGGCGGAGTTTAACAATATCTTCAAAAAGTTTTATAGAATAAAAAGTCAATATAATCAGCAAGGAAGTATTGGTTTAGGTTTGGCTTTCTGTAAGGAAATCACTGAGTTTATAGGTGGGGACATTACAGTCAAAAGTCAATTGGGGCAAGGCACTACCTTTACGTTGGTATTTCCGGTTTAAAAAATAAATTTAAATATGAATAAAGACATCACTGTTGCTGTTATTGAAGATGATGAGAACTTACGTTTCTTGGTAAAACATCGATTAGAATCTGAAGGCTATCAAGTCATCCAAAGCGGAAATGGGAATGAAGCAGAAAGTTTAATCTTGGAAAAGAGGCCCGATGTGGTCCTGTTAGATTGGATGCTCCCTGGAAAAGAAGGTAACGAGATCTGCGAAGATGTCCGTAAAGCAGGATTTGAGAATATCATTATTATGATGACTGCTAAATCCCAGGATGTGGACAAGATTGAGGCTTATAGCTTTGGTGTGACGGACTATATTAGTAAGCCGTTCAATATGGACGTGTTGATTGCTATGATAGATAATAAGGTGAAGTTTTTTCTTCCTAAAAATAGTCCAGAGATCTACAAGTTTGGGCAGACAGAGCACCATCCGAATATCCATTCATTAATCCGTGATGGTAAAAAGGTTGAACTAACTATTCTGGAAAACAGAATTTTATTGCATTTTCTTCAAAATTTGGGTCGGGAGATTACACGTGAGGAATTGATGGAAGTGGTATGGGGCTATAGTTCAAATGTAAATACCCGTACGTTGGATATGCACGTTGTGCGCCTGCGGAAAAAGATCGAAACAAACCCTGATAAACCACATTATCTACAAACGGTGAGAGGGTTGGGTTATAAATTTGTTGACGAAGAGGAGATTTGATTATATTTGATAGATAAGAATTTGTTTTGTTGAAAACAATTATTATCTTCGTATAGATTGAAAGCGAGACCATGTTTCCCGACGAGGGTAATATGGTCTTGTTTCTTTTTTAAAATGTAGAAAATAAGAAAAAAGATAAAATTATGGCAGAAGTAACTTATTTTACGGAAGAAGGATTGCGTAAGCTGAAAGAGGAACTAGCTTATCTGAAGACGGAAGGAAGATCTAAAATTGCCAATGCAATTGCAGAGGCTAGGGACAAAGGTGATTTGTCTGAAAATGCGGAGTATGATGCTGCTAAAGAAGCTCAGGGGCTTCATGAAGCTAAAATTGCCAATTTGGAAAACACATTGGCTACAGCTCGCTTGATTGATGAATCCAAATTGGATACATCGAAAGTATTGGCTTTGTCAATTGTTAAGATCAAAAATAAAAAAAATGGAGCTGTGATGACTTACCAATTGGTTGCTGAGTCTGAAGCAGATCTTAAATTAGGTAAGATCTCTGTTAAGTCACCAATAGCGCAAGGGTTATTGGGTAAATCGAAAGGTGATACTGCAGAGATTGAAGTGCCTGCAGGTAAGATCGAATTTGAAATTGTAGAAATTTCAAGATAATATATGTCGGTTATGTGCGGTACGCCATAACCGCACATCCACAAATTAACTTTATATTAAGAAGGTCGGGTTCTAGCAATCGCGACCTTTTTTGTTTATATTTGTTGTGAACATCATAAGTATGTTACTTATGGTGGTTTTTATAAAATGTATTTAGATAGGAAATATTAGACATTAGACTTTCCTTATGCAAGCCGATGGCTGGTACAACCCGAAGTCTCAATACCCAATACTAATATCTCAATACGTTATTACAAAAAGAATTTATTCCAATATAGAATAATATGTCAACAATTTTTTCAAAAATCGTTGCTGGAGAGATTCCAGCTTACAAAGTTGCAGAAAGTAATGATTTTCTAGCCTTCTTGGATATCAGTCCTTTGGCAAAAGGTCATGTACTGGTCATCCCGAAGAAAGAAACAGATTACATTTTTGATATCGAAGATGATGAATACATGGCGCTTTGGGTATTTGCGAAAATTGTTGCACAAGGGATAAAAAAGGTAATTCCATGTGTTAAGGTTGGTGTGGCTGTCGTAGGATTGGAGGTTGCGCATGCACATATCCATCTTGTTCCGATCAATAAAATAAGTGACCTAAATTTTGCTGGGCCTAAGTTAAGTCTAGGTGAAGACGAGCTTCATCAGATTGCTGAGACTATACGTGAGTCCATTATTAGCATAACTGCACAAAATCAATAACAAGATTATATTACACTTGATTTACTTTCGTTTTTTAGAAGAATACTATATTTGTACTTTGTTGTTTTAAAATTGTACAGGGAAAAAAGTAGGTTTGGATTCTAAAATGAAGAAAACAACATTGATTTTTACTGAAAGTTATGCATGAACTTTTGTTGTCATTTCAACAACTAATGAATCCCGAAGAACTTTTAAGTTCGGGAGGGTTTTATTTAGTTATTTTAATCGTATTTGCCGAAACAGGTCTGTTTTTTGGTTTTTTTCTACCGGGCGATTATTTATTATTTTTAGCGGGATTGTTTTGTGCTCTCAATAAGATTGACGTGAGTATTTACACGCTTTGTTTGGGCTTGTTGGGGGCAGGAATACTGGGTAATTTTACAGGTTATTGGTTCGGTTATCGAGCCGGTCCCATGTTATTTAAGCGAAAGGATAGCATCATCTTTAAGCGGAAATATGTGGTGATGGCGGAAGAATTTTACCATAAATATGGAGGAACAGCATTAATTATAGGTAGATTTGTCCCAATAGTTCGTACTTTTGCTCCTATCTTTGCGGGTGTTGTAAAATTAGATTTCAAAAAATTCGTTTTATATAACGTCAGTGGAGCTTTAATATGGGTCTTGATATTGACTCTTTCCGGTTATTTCTTGGGGATGGAGTTCCCATGGATTATCCATTATGTTGAATATGTTGTCGTTGGGATGATCGTGGTCGCATTTTTGCCTATTGCAATTACTTTGCTTAAAAAGCGAATAAAAGACAAAAGAAACAAACAAAATATACAGTAAAATAAAAAATGAGTAAACAAAACCCTTGGCACATGGTTTCTCCAGGTGAGAATGTGCCAAATGCCGTAAACGCTATCATTGAGATTACAAACGGATCCAAAGGAAAGTACGAATTAGACAAAGAAACAGGTTTGTTGCTTTTGGACAGAGTAATGAGTTCATCTGTTGTCTATCCTGCCAATTATGGTTTTATTCCACAGACTTATTGCGATGACAAAGATCCTTTGGATATTTTGGTGATTTGCTCGGTTGATATCTTACCTTTAACATTGGTGGAAGCGCAAGTTATTGGTGTAATGAATATGGTTGACGGTGGCGAGCAAGATGATAAAATCATTGCTGTTGCCAAAAATGATCCTGTATTCAATTACATTAAAGACATTGAACAATTGCCGCCACACACAATGAAGGAAATTGTACAATTCTTTGAAAGCTACAAAGCTTTAGAAAAGAAACACGTTATCGTTGAAGGGGTGAAAGGACGTGAAGAAGCACAAAGAATCTTGATAGAAGCTATTGAGTTGTACAAAACAGAATTTGTTAACAAATAACCCCCAGCATGGCGCTCGATATTTTTGTGACATTGTTTTTAGTATTGGCCAACGGTTTTTTCGTTGCAGCTGAGTTTGCTATTGTCAAAGTCCGAGTCTCCCAAATTGAAGTTCAGGCGAAAACAGGTAGCAAAGTTGCTACAATTGCCAAAAGTATAACGGAGCATTTGGATGGTTATTTGGCCGCTACACAATTGGGTATTACACTTTCTTCTCTGGCTTTAGGTTGGGTAGGAGAAGCTGTAATGACCCAGATTGTGCAGGGCGCATTAGGTTTCTTTGGTGTTGAATTGACCGGTAGCATAGCAACGAAAGCCGGACATGTGTTAGCCTTTGCGATCATTACCGTATTGCATATTGTTTTTGGTGAATTAGCTCCCAAGTCAATTGCAATTCAAAAACCCGTTGCGACAACAATGAAGATTGCGGTCCCATTGCAATTTTTCTATTTTATCTTTAGACCCTTTATTTGGATCCTGAACGGTTTTGCTAATTTTCTGCTTAAAATTTTAGGATTTGAAGTAACAAAAGGTGAATCTGCCCATTCTTCTGAGGAATTACAATACCTTTTAGATAAAGGAAAAGAATCCGGAGCATTGGATATTTCTGAGCATGAGTTGATCAAAAACGTCTTTGATTTTAACGAACGTATCGTAAAGAATATTATGGTACCGAGGACTAAGATTGTCGCTGTTGAGGTGACCGCAGATGCATCTGAATTGATTGAGACGATGACCGAGGAGGGGTATTCACGTATTCCGATCTACGAGGATAATATCGATCAGATTGTTGGTATTGTGCATACCAAGGATATCCTTCCGCTTTTGGCTAAAGGCAAAGAAGTAGTGATGAAAAATATCATGCGGAAACCATACTTTATTCCTGAAACCAAAAAAATCAATGATTTGATGGCTGAGTTTCAGCAACGACGCCTTCAATTGGCTATTGTGCTCGATGAATTTGGAGGTACAGCAGGGATGGCTACCTTGGAGGATATTGTGGAGGAGTTGGTAGGTGAGATCCAAGATGAGTATGATGAGGAAACACCTGTTGTCGAACGTATCTCTGAAACAGAGTATATGGTAGATGCGGGAGCTAGCATTCATGATGTGAATGAGTTTCTTCCGATCGAATTACCAGCAAGTCAGGATTACGATACCATGGCTGGATTGGTCAGTGAAATCTTTGATAAAATTCCTGAAGTAGGTGAGCGGAAGCAAGAATATGGTTATGTATTTACAATTATCCGCAAAGCCCAACAGAATATTGAATTTGTCAAACTGGAATTGGTCGAGTCTGCGGACGATGATGTAGCGGAATAAGGCCACAATGAACAGTACATGCAGTTATTTTTTACACCGGAATTAAATCCTTCTTTAGAAAACTTTATCCTCTCTGAGGAAGAAAGCAAGCATGCTATTCGTGTGCTTCGCATGAATACGGGAGATCGCTTATATTTAATAGACGGTCGGGGCGGGCTGTACGAAGCTGAGATTATAGATCCACATCCGAAACGTACTGTTCTTCGCATTTTAAGTATCAAGGAGAACTACCAACAGCCAAACTATCATTTGCATATTGCTGTTGGGCCGACCAAGAATATCGATCGTATTGAGTGGTTTTTGGAGAAAGCTACCGAGGTGGGGATTCAAGAGATTACACCTATTATCTGTGAACATTCAGAACGCAAGGAAGTAAAGTTGGACCGCTTGAATAAAGTCATTGTATCAGCCATGAAGCAATCTTTAAAAGCGTATTTACCTCAATTGAATCCAGCTGTATCGTTTAAACAGTTTATAAAGGATATTCCGAAGGACGGTACCCAAAAAGCGATTGCACACTGTGTTGATTCCGATAAGAAATATTTAAACCAAATAGTTGAAGCAGGACAGCATTATATTATTTTGATCGGCCCAGAAGGTGATTTTTCAGCAGAGGAAATTGATTTGGCTTTAGCGGCGGGCTTTCAACCGATATCCCTTGGGGATGCACGTTTACGTACGGAGACAGCAGCTTTGGCAGCTTGTCTTGAGACCTCACTAATCAATAGATAAATCTGTACGATAAAAGATCAATGTGAACCTAATCTATTTCGGATAGACAAGATTCAGCATTGATGATATGCTGTTTCTATTTATTTTGCAAGCTCAGCATCTATGATCTGGATTTCGGAGTTTCCTTTAAGAGGATCCTTTGTAAAAACCATCTTTCCTTTTAGTTTGATAGGATCTTCAGAGAATTTAATTGCCCCACCCTTTAAGGTTACTTCTACCATGGGCGGGATTCCGTTGGAACCACAAAACTGACACTGCATAACAGGTAGGACAGACATCATAAAGTTCTTGTGATTACGTCCACTATGTAGTGGTACCATATAGCCCGGTAATTCGACCACTTTGTTTTCAAGCGCTTTGAGCTCTTTTGGATAAAAAGGAGTATAGACCTTTTTCGCCCCATTATAAGTTACTTTGTAAGCCATTTTATCAATAGCATCCCATGTTTTGTTCATCATGGGGGTGTGATCGGGTACATCGGGATTATTACCAATCTGTGCCTGTGCTTGTATAAAGAAGCATATAAATGCGAATGCTGTAATAATTTGTTTCATCTGTTTTAGTATTGAGTATATCGTATTGAGCATTGAGATGTTGGTGACGGAAATTTAAGATTTACCTCGTATATGATATTCGTACGCTTTTACCCCAATTATCCATTTATTCTATTTTTAACCTATTTGTTCGACAAAGTTCCTGATATACTTGTCTTATAAGCCTTGATTGCTGGAATTAAAGCGGCTAGAATGCCAATGAGACAAGCTACTAACAAAAATACCAATTCTTTTGGATGTAACTTAAAAGCTTCGATAAAATCTGCACTCTGGCTTGTTTGGTTGCTGATATAATATAATGCCAAATGTGCCAATAGCAAACCTATCAGTCCACCGACAATTGTTATGGTCAAACCCTCGAGCAGGACAATGTTGAATAATTTGCCCTTAGAGGCACCGAGTGTACGCATAATAGCAAGATCATATTTACGTTGTTTCAGTGCATTATAGAGATTGATAAACACGCTCAGCCCCGCAATGAACATAATGACATAGGCAAGGATGGCTAATGAGTCTATTCCTACACCTAGGAGTGAAAACAGACGTGTACTTTCCATTGCTGGAGAAGCGGCCTGCATATCTGTTTGTTGATCGATCATTTTGGGCAGTATACCAATAGCGGCAGGTGACTGATATTTTACTAAGATAGCCGTTATTTCCAGTCCGTTTTGTTTAACCATATCGGCTCCAATAGATTTGACAAATACACCTTCCTCTTCATGATCATGGTCGTGATCTGCGTGATCGTGATGCTTTTTTTCTTCGGTTGTCGTCTGAACTGAAGAATTTTCCGGGAGGTCTTCGCCGTGGTGATGTTGGTGTGCTTTGACAGTCTCTTGCCTATCTTCTTCGCGTTCACGTTGTTCTTTCTGTGCCGGAGTTTCCTGGTCGTTGTGTGCATGTGCAATACCATGCACATCCCAAACGCTCTCAAGGTTGGTCAATATGAGGTTGTCCGTTACGTTGTTATTTTGCTTTAGAATACCGACGATCGTAAAAGGGTGTTCGTCATGGCTATGACCATCTTTACTCAGTCCATGTGAGCTGTTGATTTGGTCGCCTAGTTTAAAGTGGTGTTTTTTTGCGACCTGCTCACCAATAACAACTTCAAAGTTTTTTTGCCAAATGCGCCCTTCGTTTATTTTAGTATCGTAAATAGTCAGAAAGGAAGAATCTGTCCCCACAATACGGTGTCCTTTAAAATTATCGCCCAGGGATAGCGGAACCGCCAATTGGACAAGAGGATTCTGGCGTAATGGTTCGAGTTCATCTAAGGGGATATTTCCTGTTGGATTGTCGATATGATATACGCTGGATAAGATCAATTGAAGTGGACTACCTTTGGCTCCGATGACAAGGTCAATGTTCTTACTGTTGTTGTCGAGTTGCTTTTCAAATGTTTCACCTGTGATGGAGAGCACTGCCAGTATGGAGATTCCAAAAGCTGTCAGTAAGATACTCAAAAAGACAGAACCAAACTGTCTACTTAAATTTTTCCAAACCAACTGTATCGTGTTCATAGCAAATGTTGAATAAAAAAGGGTGAGAGATATGGGCTGTAAGCAATTATTTTAAGAGATACATTTTTGAAAACTGATCCTTGATCCGTTTATCGTGTGTTGTGATCAACAACGTTGAGCCAGCGGTATCTACAATGCCCAAAAGAAGTTCTAGTACACGATTTGTATTATTATCATCTAAAGCTGCTGTGGGTTCATCCGCAATGAGTAGGGCCGGTTTATTAATGACACTACGTGCAATCGCGGCACGTTGTAATTGACCACGGCTCAGTTCATTTGGATAGGCCGCGGTTTTGTGGTCCAACTGCAATTGTTTCAATACCTGATGAATCTCATCTACATCGACTTTTTTACCAGCCAGCGACTGTGCCAATTTGATGTTTTCTAGCAGAGTTAAATTTTTGAGAAGGTGAGCTTCTTGGAAGATAAACCCAATATATTGCGATCTGAACTTATCTAGTTTGCTATTTGATAATAGCGAAAGATCCTGACCATTAATTTTAACATGACCGGTATCAGGTCGGGATAAGCCACCTAACATATTCAGTAAGGTTGTTTTACCTGTACCTGAATCTCCTAGTAGTAGTGTATGTTGTCCTTTCTCGATATGGATGTCAGGAAATTCGATGCTTTTTGCATTGGTATATCGGAATGTTAGCTGCTCAGTAGATACGATCGGATTGCTCATATGCTCAAAAATTGAAAATATATTCAAACTTAGAGAAATTGCTTTGCATATGCAATATTATTGCAATAATAAGATCATTCTTGCTTCTAAACAATAATATGAACGAACATCTATTCTTATCGAATTACAATGATATGTTTAAGTAAATGTACTAAAACCTAAAACTGAACTTTATATGTTAATAACTTTTCGACTTAATAATTTTATTACACTTCATTAATATCATCTCATCGAAATAATGGAATAATCACTCAAATACTACTTCAGGGGGGATTTTATCTAAAATTTTAAGTTATAATTTCCAGGGTAACATTAAATTAACAAGTGGTTTACGTAATGGTAATTCGTTGTTAATGTTAATATAATATTCTGCCAATAGCTTTGCAGAAACAAAAAACAAAATAAATTGGAACCACAATTACAACTTAAAAGAATCGCTGCTGCCATTACGTTCGTCGTAGCTGCGTCAACAACAGTTTATGCACAAGGGAGTGGGAAGGTTGCAGGTAAAGTTACAAATGTCAAAACAGGAGAGACCATCGCGGGGGTGACGGTAAAGGTTCTTGGCACAGCACGTGTAGGAAGTTCGGATGTAACAGGTAATTATAATATTCCTGCAGTACCAGCAGGAAAGTACACATTGGAATTTAGCTATTTGGGTTTTGCAACAAAGCAAATCACCGATGTAGAGATTAAAGATAAGGATGTAACGAATTTAGATGTGGTTCTTGACAATTCCGAGGGAAAAGTATTGGATCAGGTAGTGATTACAGGTACATTTAAAAAAGAATCAATAGGTGCATTGTATGCACAACAGAAGAATAGTATTTCAATTTCAGATGGTATTTCAGCTGAAGTAATTAAGAAAACACCAGATAAAAATACGGGTGAAGTATTAAAGCGTGTTAGTGGTGCAAGTGTTCAGGATAATAAATTTATTATTATCCGCGGGCTAAGTGATCGTTATAATTCAGCATTGCTAAATAATAGTCCACTGCCTAGTACAGAGCCTGATCGCAAAGCATTTTCTTTTGATATTATTCCTTCATCTTTGATAGACAATATTGTTATTAGTAAGACTGCTACACCAGACTTACCAGGTGATCTTACAGGTGGGGCCGCTAATATTAAAACCAAAGATTTTCCAGATAAAAAGACAATTGAAATCAGTGTTGGCTTAGGAGGAAACACACAAACAACGTTTAAGGATTTTTATGGTAGCAAACGGACAGTAGGTAATTATTTTGGTTTTAAAAACCCAGATAATAATTTACCTTCAAACTTTCCAAAAAGCAGGGAATTGTATACCAATTTGCCCGCCAGTGAGAAGGCCGATTACACAAAAGGCTTCAAAAATACATGGGGATATGAGAATCTAGGTAAATCTTTACCTTATCAAAATCTTCAGTTTATTTATGGAAATTCATTCATGTTGAATAATGATGGGAAATTAGGATTAATTACTTCATTAACTTATCGAAATTCAGAAAATATTTCCAATGAGGTTCGAAATGATTTTAATGGTACTGATCTAGGCTACAACAATTATTACTTCAAATACAATGATAAATATTACCGCTTTAATTCTTCAGTAGGCGCTCTTGCTAACCTATCATATATAAAAGATAATTTTAAAATATCTTTAAAAAATATTTTCAATCAAAGTTTAGAACAAAACCTTATTCTTCGAGAAGGCGAACTTGTTAACGAAAGTTTGCGTAGAACTACTTTGATGGAGGTATTTGAAAAGAGAATGCTAAATTCTGTCATAGATGGAGAATATTTGTTAGACGGAAACAAACAATCCAAATTAACCTGGAATTTATCTTACAGTGGGATTTGGGATAATGAACCTGATTTAAGACGTTTGAGTTATAATAAATCTGTAGACGAGACAGATCCTAGTGTTCCATATCAAGCAGCTATTCCTAATGGCTCAGCATCACCAGAACAAGCTGGTAAATTTTACAGTAATCTGAAGGAAAATATTTACAGTGCAGGCTTGAACTGGTCATATGGCTTAAAATTATTCAATTTGGAGCAATCGCTAAAGATTGGAGCCCTAAAGCAGTATAAAAAGCGTAATGTAGATGCAAGAGTATTAGGTTATGTGAATCGTACATCAGATTTTAATGAGAATAAGGCTTTACTCGAGTTACCTCAAGAACAGCTTTTTGATTATAATAATATTGCTGCAAATAAATTGTATTTAGATGATATTACTAATGCAACAAATAGTTATGAGGGTACGGGAGATTTGAATGCTGGATATATTATGATATCTGGAAATGTTGCAGAGAAATTAAAGGCGACTGTTGGGGTAAGGGTTGAGAATTATATTGAAAAATTAAATACTGGATCAACTTCTTCTGACGTAAATAATAATGTAAATAACAATTATACAGATTTCTTACCATCCTTGAATCTAACATATGAATTGACTCCAAAAACTAATTTAAGGTTCAGTTATTCTAATACTGTAGCGAGAGCCCAATTTAGAGAGTTAGCAGCTTTTAGTTTCTATGATTTTATTACCAATAATATGAAAATTGGTAATCCTAATCTGAAAAGAAGCAAAATTTCGAATATCGATGTTCGCTATGAATTCTATCCAAGTCTAGGAAAATTGATATCTGTTTCGGCGTTTTATAAAGACTTGAAAAATCCAATAGAATCAAACTTCCTATCAGGATCTACGGCGGTGAGTAAATCTATGTCATTTATTAATGCTCCTAAAGCCTACATTGCCGGAGCAGAAGTTGAAATTCGTCATGACTTATCAATTTTTAATGATGATTCTGAATTTTTGAAAAAATTGGTGTTCAGTGCAAATGCTTCAGTCATTAAGTCCGAAGTGGATTTCAAAGGCTCCCAACCTCTGTTGGAAAATAAACGACCACTTTACGGACAATCTCCTTACCTAGTTAATTTGGGTATGCAGTATAGTGGTGCTAATGGTTGGGAATCAAGTATTTACTTTAATAGAATAGGAAGACGTATAGATATTGTTGGTTTTGGTAATTATGTAAATTCGGCCTTTATTGATGAGTATCATACGATTTATGAGGCACCTAGAAGCTTACTGGATTTTCAATTATCTAAAAAATTAATTGCTAACAAAGCGGAGCTGAAACTTAATTTGGGCAATATCTTGGATTCAAAGTCTATCTTTTACCAAGATGTAGACAAAAACGGTAAATACAATGTTAATGGAGATCAATTGATCAATTCAATAAAGTATGGTAGAAATATCTCTCTATCTTTTGGTTATAAGTTTTAAAGATTAAATAAGTATTAGTTAACATTAAGGTTACATTCGATCTGTACCTTTAAAAAAAATTAGATTATGAAATTAAATAAGAGTTCAAAATGGTTTGCTTTAGCTCTAGTAGCGACATCAATGAGCATTGTAAGCTGTAGTAAATCTGATAATCCTAACCCAGTAACCCCAGAGCCAGGAAATAAGGAAGTTGAAGTTATAAAGGGCCAAATTACTTCAAATAAAGTCTTAAGCGCAAACAAAACTTATCTTTTGAGTGGGTATGTCCAAGTTATGGATGGGGCAACTTTGGAAATCCCTGCCGGAACAATTATAAAAGGAGAGAAGTCATCAAGAGCAGCATTGATAGTTGAACGTGGTGGTAAATTAAAAGCAAACGGTACTGCAGAAAAACCGATTGTATTTACTTCAGATCAGACTGACGGAAATAGAAATACCGGTGATTGGTCTGGTGTTATTATTTGTGGTAAATCTATTGTAAATACAGCCAGCGGTACTGCACAATATGAAGGTGGTGCTTTAGGTGCGACAGTTGCTAATTATGGTGGCGGAACAACTCCAGTTTTAGATGATAATTCTGGTGAATTAACTTATGCCCGTATCGAATTTGCTGGAATTGCAATTGAGAAAGATAAAGAAATTAACGGTTTAACGCTTTGTGCAGTAGGATCTGGTACAAAAATAAATCATATTCAGGTATCCTATGGAGGAGACGATTCTTTCGAGTTTTTTGGCGGTTCAGTAAACGCTACTCATCTGATTGCTTACAGAGGTGTTGATGATGATTTCGATTTTGATCAAGGTTATAATGGTAAAATTCAGTACGGAATATCAATCAAGGATCCGAATATTGCTGATGCAGCGGGAACTTCTCGTGGAATAGAGTTGGAAAATAAAGGAAATGTATTGAATAATCAATATACTAGACCGATTTTATCAAACTTTACGTTCATTGGTCCAGGTAAGGAATCAGCAGCTCAACATGGTGCGGGCATCCATTTTGGTTTGAATAGTCGTATGGTGTTAGCAAATTCAATTATTGTTGGTGCAAAAGGAAATGCAGTAGAATTTAATTCCGATTTCCCTGCAGCAGAATTAAAAGCTGGTCGCTCTATTCTTTCAAATAACATGGTATTTGGTAATACTGCCAATTATGGATTGAAAGATGTTACATCTTTTGCATCTGTGGCTGATTTGACAGGCTATTTGAACGGATTTGGTGATTTTGCTACAACTTCTGTTGATGGCGCCGGATTTACTAGTACAAGTATTTCTGCTCCAAATCTTTTATTGAAAGCTGATTCACCAGCATTGGGTAAAGCTAAATATGAAGGAGATTTGGCTAGCTTAACCAAAGAAACTTTTATTGGCGCAATGGGTACAACAGACTGGACAAAAGGATGGGCTAGTTGGGATCCTAAAAACAATAAATATTAAAATAAGTATAGTTTAATAAAATAGAAAAAAATCCTGCCATCAGCAGGATTTTTTTGTCGCATTTTACTCGAATATTTCGTTATATAGTCAAATAACATAAACTCTAAATTATGAAAAAAACGATCTATTTATTTGTGTTAAGTATCTTATTGTTTTTAGGGTGCAAGAAATCTGATAATAAAATTGATTCCGAACCTGAAATCTCTGGACTCCAAATAGAAATTAAAGCGGTTTCTGGTTGGGGGGATGAGATGAACATTAGCATCGATCAAAATAAAACAGAAATTAAATATCCTAAAGGCAGTTTACCAGAGACTAAAAAAGATAAAGCCTATAAAACAAGTGATGCCACATTCAAACGGTTGTCCAGCTATATTGATACCTATAAATTAATGGATGTTAAAATTGAGGAATGCGCGCGCTGTGCGGACGGAACGGACTATGTAATTAAAATAAAGCTCGATGGTAGAGAAAATACAGTAACCATTGCCGCACATCGTACTGATGGTAAATATGCAGATTTATTGGACTTTATTGACAAACTTTAATGATTTAGAGCGCTTAGTAGTTTTAAATAAAAATAGAACAGCTTAGTGTAAAGTTGGTTTTCGCTACAAATTAAACTGTTTGTAGCTTTCGGAACAGTATTTTACCTCGGTTCATAATGGTAAACAATCTGGTAAGATTGTTTTTTAAGTTCATCAGATAATTGACCTATAGGCCAAACTTTGCGCTTGCGGAGTAGCATCACATACTGAATAGTATTTTCCATTATATAAAATTGCGTCTCCAATTGGCTGTTCGAATTAAATGGGCATGGCGATGTGTGGGATACAGAAGAGTAATCATTGGGAGATTATAAATCCCTTTGATCAAGTGAAAAAAATAGTGCTGCACGATCATCGCAGTCGCTATATTTATTTAATAATGTCCACTCCACTCTTGGAGCATGTCTAGGATAGCTTTTTTTTGTCCCAATATCGAATGATGAAGATGCAAAATTTAAGTTATTTCCATCATAACAATCGAACTCACAGTGCTTTCATAGTGAGTTCGATTGTTATGTTTTAACCAACATGCATAATAGAAATATAAATGGTGCTCTTTTTTCTGAAATTAGGAGGAGGTCAGCTGTAAAAATGATATCGTGGTAATTATATAAAAGAGAAGATTTTATAGAAAGAACAGAATTTTGTATAAATTAAGAAATGGGTGATTCTTAATCTTATTAGGAATCACCCAAGAACAGTTTATCGTATGTCTGGAGTATAGTCTCCTATTTCTAAGCCGGGGAGCAATCGTCTTTTGACATTGACCTTAAAGGACTTAACAATAGTTACGGGTTTTCCGCCATTTGGGGGGGTAACCAAGACTGTATATCTCATGAAAACTTCCTTTCGGCGAATGTTATTTACATATTTCCCTGGATAAAGTTTTATATAACTTATGACGGAAGGAAACATATTGGGATGAAATTGACCAAATACTATATATTTTTGATTTCCTATTTTTTCAAGACCTTTATAATCTTGACTTTCAGTAGCTGGTGGATTAGAGTAGACCATTCTTAAATCTAATATTGGCTCTGTAATAGTGGGTTGCTCTGGCGCCAATTTATAAGGAGCAGTGTCTTCATAAGGGATCATTATGTCATATCTTAATACTTTAAATTTTGTTCCTTGATTGACTAAATCAGAGTTAAATTGAAATAAATCATCTGGGTGTAATAACATAAAAGAATTGACAACCTTTGCGGTGCCTCCCATGCCAAATCGGGCTGGATTTTCGAGATAGCTTTCATCGGAATCAAGATAGGGCTTTAACCACATATAATTTTCAAAATTTCTAAAAGTGGTATTAGACATAAATTGAGATTCTGAAAAAGTAAATTGAAAATAGTCTTCTACAATAATCTCTGGCTTAGTTCTTAAATTAAATACTCCGAGCTTTTCATTAAACGCTGGTGCAATACCATAAGCCGAATTATCAATTTTACTTCCCGGAATAATTAAGGTTGGACTTGCAATTCCAGAAACATTCGATAAAGATCCTGTGAGATTGATATTTGTTTTCAATGTTAAGTTAACCATTTGTGGACTGGATGGTGTTCCTCCAAGAATTGCGCTCAAAAATCCTTTAACTGCTCCGGAGAGACCACTCTTAGCACCACTTTCCATTGACTCCTTTATTCCTGGGGTTCCAATTTTTAATAAACTTATTGCTTTAAAACCGGTAGCATATGCTACTCCCTGAACAGCTTGTCCAAGCAAATTACCCAAATTAAAACCTCCTGGACTTTCGGTTCCAATCGTGCCTGTCAATGTACCATTAGATTCACCATTCAGAACTACATTTGAAATATTGGTTGACCAAATGTTCCATTTAAAATGGGCATTCCCATAATTAGCAGTATTTATCAATGGATCATATGCAACCTCGTACTGGCAAGCATACCATGCCCCTGTAGATTGTAAGCGATAATTTTGAACTCTTGTCATAGACTTCACGATACTGTCAATATTACAAATATCCTTACTGAAATTCATTAAAGATGAATTAAATGACCCAGCAACTTCTAATCCATCGCTAAGATATGTTGAGGGGGTTGGATTACCTGGGGGTAAATAAATATAAAAACGCAAAAGACCTCGATATTTGTTGTAAAGAGCGAAAAAAAGAGGAGAGACAGATTCCGTTGGACTGAATGTATTATAAACTAAATTCCAACCATCACTTTTTTTGAAATCAAGTGCAATATCATCATCGAAAAGCCGGTTGCTACCTGAAGCCCAAGGAACGAGGATTCGATCCCTTCCGGGAGGAGTAGGCATATAATCTGCAGTTTCATAGTCAAAAACGTATGAAGGAACAGCAGCTTTGGTTTTGGAAATTTTAAGCTCAGGCATAGGATTTTCGATAAGGGATTTCTTACATCCGTAGAAGACGGTGAAAAAAAACGTAATTAATAAAATTGATAGGCTTTTTGTGTTCATTTTAAAATAGTTTAATAAATGATAATGATATGTTTAATAAATTTAATATATTTTATTTGTTGAAATATATGATAAGTATTAAGGATGTGTTAATTTTAAATTAATACTAGTTCAGGCATTACTGATTGTATAGGTTATACTTTGTTCGGGAGAGATAGCATACCGAGTAGAAGTTGGTGACCTTGGAGTATGTGCGGGTAATAATGGAACAAGGGGATTTCTGACCTTGAATTATAGTAAACGAAATAAGGATCCTTTATAACATTTAACTTTCCAAGTTACGTCAAAAATCATTTTTAGTTCGACTTAGGTCAGAATGGGAAATAATGAAGGTGGCGAAAATATTACTATGAGATGTAGTTTAAGATACACGCAAAATATTTTACCTCGGTTCATAATGGTACACAATCTGGTAAGATTGTTTTTTAAGTTCATCAGATAATTGACCTATAGCCAAACTTTGCGCTTGCGGAGTAGGCTCACATACTGAATAATATTTTCCATTATATAAAATAGCGTCACCAATGGGCTGTTCGAATTGAACGGCCATGGTGATATGTGTGGGGTACAAGAGTGTGATCATTGGGAGATTATAAATCTCTTTGACCAAGTAAAAGAATAGTGCTGCACGATCATCACAGTCGCTGTATTTATTTAATAATGTCTGTTCTGGGGATAGTCGTTTTTCTGTCCCAAAATTCTCTTCATCATTTTCATATAAAAAGGCATAGCGTGTAAACCGCATTAAATAATCTACGCCTTCTTTTTCTTTCTTCCCTTTTAGATTTTCTTTCAGAGCAGGAACCAATGATTGATAGGTTTCCTTACTCAATGGAATATTGAAGTAGGTCTCGAAATCAACTCCAGGATAGTTTTTAAAAAGATCACTGATATCATTGTTCAATTTAACATTAAAATGATAGGCTTTATGACCATAATTGAATGCAATTTGTTTTTCAACGTAGTTTGCAGGTACAAAATCCGGCAGCTTTGTGATTTTATAGCTGAAATCGTTGGTTGCTTCCGGCACTTTAATATTTACAGGGATATAGGTGTCTGCTCGTTGAAATAGTTTTCCATAATCATGAAAATTTAAACAGGTATATTTTTTACCATCAACTTCAAAAAAAGGAATATCAGAAATATCCTCATTGTTTTGAATAAAAAAGACAATCTGATTATTTCCTACTGCCAAACGCGCATCATATCCAGATTTGCACATCAGAAACCATTTATATAGCGTGTATCTTGCATAGTTGTCAGCTTTTGGTGCAATTTGTTGTGCTGTGCGACGTACAAGCTGATAATATACCCAATCGTTGAGGTGTTGTTTATCTTTGTATTCGAGTAAACTATTTACCAGATCATGGTATTCTGCCTGATCGGCAGTTTGGTAGAACTCCTGTACGCGAGCTCCCGTTAAACTATCATTGAATGGAATATTGAAAGATGGTGATACATTAATTGAAACTTTTCCATCGTAAAAATCGAAATCATGATGCTGCGCCCTAGCAATTTGTAGACTGCATGTAAACCAATATAAAATGGTCAAAAAGGCAATATGGCATCCTTTGATATTCAATCCTTAACAATTTGATAACATTAGTGTAATATAAATTTAATAATTATAAGTGCCTTTTCAAAGGATTTGAGAAAAATGTTTTTTGGATTACAAAGGGTGAGTTACATTGGTTGTAAGCTGTTTGTTGACTAAGTTCTTTGTTATTTTTTTAAGATTACTACTGGGCCCGCCATGTTATCAGTTTACATTTAAAGGAAGCCATTGGAACTTATTGATTTGTGTGCCTGCAAGGTTTAGCAAACACAGCGTGAGAGTATATCACCCTTGATTGAAATACTAAAATCCTTTTCCTCCCGATTGCTATTACGTAGAAAAATAATATTAAAATTCGTATCTTCGTGCAATGGATAATTTTATTGTTTCTGCACGTAAATACCGCCCGATTACCTTTGATTCGGTTGTAGGTCAGCAACACATTACGGGTACCCTAAAGAATGCAATTCACAACAATCAGTTGGCGCAGGCATTTCTATTCTGTGGGCCACGTGGTGTTGGTAAAACTACTTGCGCCCGTATTTTGGCCAAAACAATAAATTGTGAACGGATCTTACCTGGAACTGAGCCTTGTGGCGAATGTGATAGCTGTAAATCCTTCCAAAACGGTAATTCTTTTAGCATTCACGAACTCGATGCCGCATCCAACAACTCGGTAGATGATATCCGTAACCTCATTGATCAGGTCCGTATACCACCTCAGGCAGGAAAATATAAGATTTATATCATCGATGAGGTGCACATGCTCTCACAGGCCGCTTTCAATGCATTCTTGAAGACATTGGAAGAACCACCTTCTTATGCGATTTTTATCCTTGCAACAACCGAAAAACATAAGATTTTGCCAACGATTCTTTCACGTTGTCAGATTTTTGATTTCAACCGTATAAAGGTGGAGGATATGGCAGGCCATCTGGCGAGAATAGCTGATCGTGAAGCGATCGCTTATGACCAAGATGGTTTACATATCATTGCGCAAAAGGCAGACGGTGGTCTTCGTGATGCATTGTCTATGTTTGATCAAATTGTCAGTTTCTCGAATAAAAATGTAACCTATCAGGCTGTTATTGACAACCTGAATATTCTGGATTACGATTATTATTTTAAGCTAACGGATTCGATCTTGGCTGAAGATGCTGCACAAACGCTCTTGACATTTAACGAGATTTTGAATCATGGTTTCGATGGAAGTCATTTCATTGCTGGTTTATCAGCCCATTTTCGGAATCTGTTGGTGGCTAGAGAGCCGGCGACATTAAAATTATTGGAAGTTAGCGATAGCATACGTCAAAAATACTTACAGCAAGCGCAGAAAGCTTCTTCGGGATTTTTATTGTCCGCATTGAATATCTCAAACCAATGTGAAATAAATTACAAAACAAGTAAAAACCAACGCTTACAGGTAGAACTTGCTTTGTTGAAAATGTGCCATATCGCAAGTGCCATTAAGTTAAGTCAGCTCGGTTCTATACAGGTTCCTTCAGCAGCTGAAGGAGTAAAAAAAAAACTCCCTGAGTCTGTAGTCTCGCAGGCAAAGGAAAGTCCTTCTGCGGCAGCACCTTCTGGAAATCCAGTGCAAAATGCGACTCCAGCACCCGTTGTATCAACTCCCACGCCTGTATCCAACCCACAAACAACAGTTTCCAATCCTCAGACTTCGGCTGTTAAACCCGAGGTAAAAAATGATGTCGTTTCAAATGTACCACCAAAAGTAAAAAAAGGAGGATGGGGGGCAACTGCCTCAGCGATTATTCCATCATTACCGGATTTGAACACCATTTATGACAACAACTCGGTTGCCAAAGAAGGTGATGAGCCTGAATTAATAAGAGGTACCGAACAACGTGAGGTAAGCTTTAATCAATTCATAACCATTTGGAATGCCTATGCTGAGCAGTTGAAGACTGAAAATAAAATCAACCTGTATACGATGATGACGACTACGCAACCTCGTTTGAACGGTACGTTGATCGAGATTGATGTCGAAAATGGCGTACAGATGGATGTACTGCAAAGCGCGAAAGTGGATGTGTTGAATTATCTTCGGGTAAAACTGCAAAATTTTGCGCTAGATCTACAAGGTGTGATGATGGAATTCACGGTTTCCCGCAAACCGTACACTTCGCAGGAAAAGTATCAGGCTATGGTAACCAAAAATCCGCTTTTAGATACTTTGCGTAAGGAGTTTAACTTAGGTTTAAGCTAAATCGACCATTCTAATTCCTGTTAATTTTTGTACCTTTGCAATCTCTTCTATTTGGAAGGTAATATTTAGTTTTATGATGCAAGGAAATTTTCAGAGACGTGATCGCGATCACGGCGAAAGACGTGAAGTAAATCAGATGGTATTCGGTATCCGTGCCGTCATCGAAGCGATCGATAGTGGTAAAGAAATTGAATCGTTATTTGTGCAACGCGGATTAAGTGGTAGCTTGATTCTGGAACTGAAATCCTTGTTGAAAGAACATGATATTGCTTTCCAGCAAGTGCCTATTGAAAAACTGAACCGTATCACACGGAAAAATCATCAAGGAGTAATTGCGGTTATATCGCCAATTACCTATCAAAATATTGAAGATCTCCTACCTCAGATCTATGAGAAAGGTGAAACTCCTTTACTTTTGATGTTAGATGGTGTAACTGATGTTCGTAATATGGGGGCTATTGCACGTACGGCTGAATGCTCAGGTGTGCATGCGATCATTGTGCCGAAAAAAGGATCTGCTGAAATAAATCCGGATGCAATTAAAACATCCGCTGGAGCATTGTATAAAATTCCGGTCTGCCGCCATGATAGTCTTTCAAAAGTGGGTAAATTTCTGATAGATTCAGGAGTGCAATTGGTTGTGAGTACAGAAAAAACAACGTCGAGTATCTATGACGTGGATTATACAGCACCTACCTGTGTCATCATGGGCGCTGAGGATGTCGGTGTATCGAATGATTTAATCCGTATCGCGGATAATCTTGCCAAGATACCAATGTATGGCGAAATAGGCTCTCTTAATGTGTCTGTATCGGCTGCCGTTGTTATTTATGAGGCAATTCGTCAACGTCTGCCTAAGAAGTCGTAAGAACAAAATTCTGCTATATAAAATAGCCTTTGTCTCTGACAAAGGCTATTTTTTTGAATATCGATCTTATTGATTTTTACTTTAATATTGAAGCAAAAGGGTTTTGGTTCAATTTTATACCGCTCTTGCTGATCCTTATTTCAATCTGCAGACGAAAGTCTGATCCAGATCCCGACATCTTACATGCTTTATTGTTTGTCCCTGATAAATAGATTTGTTTATTTATTTAACTAAGTATTGTAAATCGCTTCAACCTCTTTTTCGTACTTCTGAAGAATGATTTTTCGCTTCATCTTTAAGGTGGGGGTTAATTCACCCGTCTCTATTGTCATTTCGTTTGGAATAATTGCAAATTTCTTGATCTGTTCCCAGTTACCAAAATTTTGATTGATGCGATTGAGTTCGGACTCAATCTGCTGTTTAACTTCAGGATGGTTCAGGAATTCTATTTTTGACAATGTTGCCAATGAAAGAGCGGAGTTCTTGCTCCATTCCAAAAGATTGACATAGTTTGGAACAATTAAAGCTGCGGGAAATTTTCGCGATTCGCCGATCACCATGACCTGTTCAATAAAGGAAGATTCTACGATCTTGGACTCAAGCTGTTGGGGAACAATATATTTGCCGCCAGAAGTCTTGAACATCTCTTTCTTGCGGTCTACTATTTTCAGAAACTTGCCGTCAACCCATTGACCGATATCTCCAGTATATAGCCAGCCATCTTTGAGTACCTCAGCAGTGGCTTCTTCATTTTTATAATAGCCAAGCATATTGTTTTCGCCTTTGGTGAGGATCTCCCCATCTTCGGCAAGTTTGATTTCAATATTAATCAATGGTAGACCTACTGTACCGATTTTCATCCCTCTTTTAAAGCAGTTTACAGCAATACAGGGGCCTGCTTCGGTTAGACCGTAACCTTCATAAATAGGGATTCCGGCAGCCATATACAAACGGATTAATCTTTCTTGTAAAGCAGCACTGCCCGATGCAACCCCTTTGATGTCCCCACCCAAGGCCTCCCGCCATTTTGAAAAGACGAGTTTTCTTGCGATACTTAATTTGATAGCATACCACCAAGAGCGGTTCTCTAATGTGTATTGCTCAACAACACGAAGAGACCAAAAGAATATCTTGCGTTTGAATCCAGTCAGCTTTTCACCGGTTGCAATAATTTTCTCATATACTTTTTCAAGTACACGGGGCACAGCTGAAAAGATATGTGGTCGGACTGATTTGAAATCTTCGCCAATGGTATCCATCGACTGGGCAAAGAAGATTGTTAAGCCCTTATACATATAGACATATTGGAAGACACGTTCGTAGGCATGGCAAACGGGCAGAAAGGAAAGTGCTCGGTCTCCGCGTCCGACAGGGAAGGAGTACTCACTACTCATGGTATCGGCCAATAGATTGCGGTGAGCCAGCATAACTCCCTTCGGATTTCCGGTTGTACCTGATGTATAAATGATAGAAGCGAGGCTCTCGGTACCGACGGCATTTCGAAGTGTCTCAAGCTGCTCATCAGTGATGGAAGTACCATTAGTAACGAAACTCTGCCAATGCGGTATATCCTCTTCTTTGTCTAAACTAAAAATATGTTCAAGGAGCGGACATGAGTCTCTGATCGAAGTGATCTTCGTATATAGCTTTTTTGAGCTTACGATACAGTTTTTAATCTCAGCATGATTGAATATATAGCTGTAATCTGATTCAGAGATATTTGGATAAATCGCGACGACGACAGCACCGATCTGTTGGATTGCAAAATCAAGAATATTCCATTCGATGCGGTTTTCACTGATTAAAGCAACTTTTTCACCTACTTGGACACCGAGCGCAATCAGACCTTTGGATACCTGATTGACACGTTCAATAAATTCTGTATTACTTACTGCTACCCAATTCGCTCCGGCTTTGTAGGAAAACATAGGAAAGCCAGGTGCAGTTTCTTGTTGCAAATAGGCTAAATCAAATAATCTTGTTGCTGTTGGCATTGTGAAAATCCAGTTCGTGTAATTAAGCTAATTTACGTTTTTTTGCGGAGATTAAGGCATGTGAACAATGGAATAAGGCACATTAAGATAGCGATAAGGTGGAGGGTATTTGGGGTTTGGATGTATGAACTACTATAAAAGAAAAAGACTCTGATCTGCAAAGCCGGGGCTTTCCAAATCAGAGTCTTTATACGCTTATCTAAATACTAAATCTAGTATTTGCTTTTAGATTCTTTACGTTTACCTGAGAAATCACGGAAACCTCCGCCATTGCTACTACCACGGTCACGTTTTTCGCCGCTGAATCCGCCTTCACGTCTTCCGCCACGGTCACCGCCTCCGTATCCACCTTCACGTCTTCCACCGCGATCACCACCACGGTATCCGCCTTCGCGTCTTCCGCCACGATCACCACCACGGCTTCTTCCACGATCACCACCACGGCCTTCGCTTCTAGCTTCACCAGATACTTCGATACGTACTTGACGACCGTTGTAATCTACACCTTGGAATCCTTGGAATACTTTCTCAACTTCAGCATCTTGTACTTCAAAGAATGTAAACACACCTTTTAAGTCAATTTTACCGATAGATTTTCCGGAGATATTCGCGTTGTTACAGATAAAGCCTAACATGTCTCCACGAGAGAATTCATCTACTGAACCTAAGTTCATGAACAAACGGGTATAACCTTTTGAACCTTCACGAGAACGACCATCACGTCTATCGCCACGATCTTCACGAGAACCTTCACGGGCTTCGATATTTAAATCTGGAGCGTTTTTATAATAATCTAAGAAACGGTTGAATTCAAGGGATGCAAATCTTTTGATGATATCTTCTTTTGAAAGAGATTCCAGATTTTCCATAATTGCTGGCAAGAATGGACTGATTTGCTCATCATTTACTTCAACGTTTTCAATCTTTTTAACGATTGAGAACAACTGTTTTTCGCATACTTCAGCACCTTGAGGAACTTGTTTTTTCTCAAAAGGCTTACCGATGATCTTTTCAAGATGACGGATTTTGCTGAGTTCTTTTACGTTTACCAAAGAAAGAGAAATACCAGTTTTACCTGCACGGGCAGTACGACCTGAACGGTGCGTATAGTTTTCTGTTTCATCAGGTAAAGAGAAGTTGATAACGTGAGTTACATCACTTACATCAATACCACGAGCGGCTACGTCTGTTGCGATCAATAATTGTAAACTACGGTCACGGTAACGTTTCATTACTTTATCACGTTGTTGTTGAGACAAGTCACCGTGCAGCGAGTCTGCATTGTAACCATCTTTGATCAACGCTTCAGCGATATCCTGTGTTTCGATTTTTGTACGACAAAATACAATACCAAAGATATCAGGGTTTGAATCCACAATACGTTTGAACGCAGCATATTTATCTTTTGCTTTGATCAAATAATAGTGGTGTTCGATGTTGGCATTACCGGTGTTTTTTGTACCTACAGTAAGCTCAACAGGATCGGTCATATAATTCTTTGCGATACGACGTACCTCAGAAGGCATTGTCGCCGAAAATAACCAAGTTTTTTTCTCGTCAGGAGTTTCTGACAAAATGTTGTTGATGTCTTCTTTGAAGCCCATATTGAGCATCTCATCCGCTTCATCTAATACAACATATTTAACATTTGAGAAATCAATTGCATTTCTGCCAATGATATCCAACATACGACCTGGGGTCGCAACTACAATTTGCACTCCACGTCTAATTTGACGTAGCTGGTCTGAGATATTTGCACCTCCATATACAGCAACAACATGTACGTTGTCAACGTATTTAGCAAATTTTTCTAAATCTTTTGAGATTTGTAAACATAATTCCCGAGTAGGGCAAAGGATTAATGCCTGTGGGTGTTTTTGAGAAAAGTCTAATTGCTCTAATAATGGAAGACCAAATGCCGCGGTCTTTCCTGTGCCAGTTTGGGCTAATCCGACAAAATCGTCGTTACCAGTCAATAAAACAGGAATGGCTTTTTCCTGAATTTCAGAAGGTTTTTCGAAACCTAATTCTGAGATGGCATTAACAACTTCCTCACGGATTCCCAGTTCTAAAAATGGGTTCATGAAATATTATATACAATAGGCACTATTGCCTAAGGCGTTGCAAAGGTAAAAATAATATTTGAATAATCAAAGAATTTAAATAATTGATTTTTAATGAGATTGAAGATTGCAAATTAAGGGGGATAAAAAATTTATTCGCGGTATATAGCTAGTGACCGACTGAAAAGTATTATTTTGATTGTAAACTATTTTGCTTTTTTGTACTTTCTTTATTCATTTATTAATAAAAACTTAATATCTCAACCTTATTTTTGGTATTAGTATGGATCAGATACCAATTATATATCAGCAATGGCTAAGGGCTATTAAAGAGCGGAATGATACGAATGCTTATGCTGAGTTATATCAGTATTGTTGGAAAGATCTTTATCAACATGCCGCCCGGCGTATTCTTGATTCGCAGGATGTAGAAGATATTCTTCAGGAACTGTTTGTTCAGTTTTGGGAAAAACGTCATACGATCGATATCCAAATGAATCTTCCTGCCTATCTCAAGGGAATGCTCAAATATAAAATTATAGATTTTTTCAATTCCAATAAGGCAAAGGATAAACTCTTGGATCATTGGAGTAAACATATTTTCGATTACGTACAGCATCATCCGGAAGAACTTGAAACTTACCTCATGCTAGAAAAGATGCTGGAAGATGAATTAGAAATTATGCCGCATAATATGCGGCAGGTACTCTTGTTGAAGTGGGAGCATCTATCAATTCGTGAGATAGCACTGCGGATGGGACTCTCTGAACAAACTGTAAAAAATAACCTTACCGAAGCATCCAAAAGACTGAAGAAAGCAATAATCGGCTATCAAAATGTTCAAGATGGCAGTTTTACCCTCCTGCTTATTTTTGTTCTGGAAGAGCTCTCCAGGTAAATGGCAGCCGTCTGGTGGTCATTGCAGCATTAAAAAATCAATTTAACAATTCTTTTATAAAACGTTAACTATTTATTGAAGTACTTTCCAGCTTTTTTGAAGACTTGTATATAAACAGCAGGCAAAAAAGTGAAAAGAAGAATTTTTGAATCCTTAATCTATAGATATCAGCAGAACAAAGCCAACAAGGCTGAGCAGTCCCTGATTGATCGCTGGTATGATACACTTGATCAGGAAGAACTTCCTGCAGGGAAGCTAGATGAGGTTCAGTTGTGGAATAGCATAGAGCAACGGATCGGAAGTACTGCTCCTAAAAAATCAACGGTTCGGAAAATAAGCTATTGGAGCGGAGCAGTTGCCGCAAGCCTGCTGTTGTGCTTTGGTATTTTATTTTGGAAAAAACAGCATGATCTGAATTTCTCCCGAAGAGAATCGAATTTAAAACCGGGTTACCGGATTTTTGAAACAGGGGCCTCGCAACGTAAACGGGTACTTTTGGCCGACGGATCAACCGTTGTAATGAACGCATATTCCAAAATTAAATTGGATACCGTCTCTTACGATAGGCGGGACCGGGTTGTCGAGCTTATGGCTGGAGAGGCATTTTTTGAGGTCAAGAAAGATTCTACGAAAGCTTTTATTGTGAATGCCCAACAAATACAGACAAGAGTATTGGGTACCTCATTTACCGTGAAAAACTATGCGGAATTGGATGATATATCGGTGTCTGTATTTACAGGTAAAGTGCAGGTCACCGCCAATAATAATCCACTGGGTGTGCTGACCCGTGGGGAACAGATTCGGTATACCAAAAATAACCACAATAGCAATCAGGAGACTTTTGATCTAACGACACGTAATAGCTGGATTGAGGGAAGAGTTTACCTTAAGCAAAGCAGTTTTGCAGAGTTGGCACTGGCGGTTAAAAATATCTATGATGTAGATATTAAAACTGACGACCAGCGGATTGCTCAACAACGGTATAGCATGCCGATATCAAAGCAGCTGTCCTGGACGGCAACCCTCGAAAGTATCAAAGCAATTCATCACAATAAATCCAGGAAGGAGGGCAGGATAGTGCATATTTACTAGTTTGGGGATAAAAACAGAGCTGACGACGGCCATCGTCAACTCTGAATCATACACCATTTGGAGATGGTATAAATAACATATACAACAACTTATAGAGATATTATATATACGTATACAAATTTATGAAATTTAAGCAATACGTTACGCAAAACGGTATTAAGTTTATGATAAGGACATCGTTGGTAGGTTTACTTCTTTCGATCGTATCGGCCGAAATGCTTTTAGCTTCGGGCGCATACGGCCAGTTACTCAATAAAAAGATTACAGTTTCTTTTAGTGAATCCAATATTCCAGCGGCTTTCGAACGTTTGGAATCCCAAAATATACATATCGCTTTCGATGCTGCGAAATATAATCTGGCAAAGAAAAAGGTAAATGCCAAAATTTTTAAAAGTAACAGCGTTCGGGATGTCATGCGTTATCTGCTCAGGGAGACTGACCTGATGGCTCAAGACAACGGTGTTTATATTACATTGGTCGAAAAGCCGGTACAGCAGGATGGGCGTATCTCAGGTAAAGTTATTGATGATCGCGGTCAGCCTTTGGCCAATGCCAGTATCAAACTGATCGGTGTCAATAAATCAACACAGAGCGGTATCGATGGGAGCTATCTTTTGAATGCTGAACCGGGAACCTACATACTGGAAGTCAGTTATCTCTCTTACCAGACCCAACGTATTGAGGGGGTCAAAATACAGGCTGGACAAAGGACTGGATTAAATATTGCCATGAAGACGCTGGTAAATGCGCTGGAAACGGCTGTTGTCAGCGTATCGTTTAAGAAAGCTTCCGTAGCTGGATTGTATGCGGTACAAAAAAATGCAGCTTCGGTGACGGATGGAATATCCGCCGAACAGATCGCCCGCACACCAGACAATGATATGGGGCAGGTTTTAAAACGTGTTACCGGATTGACGACTGTCAATAACCGGAACGTCATTGTACGGGGGATGTCCGACCGCTACAATCAGGCCATGCTGGATGGGGTGGTGATTCCGAGTACTTCGCAGAATAGACGTGATTTTTCCTTTGATATTATTCCGACAGAGATGGTGAGCTCAGTGGTGGTCAATAAAACGGCAACACCGGATGTATCCGCTGAATTTTCGGGTGGACAGGTTTCTGTGAATACATTGGATATTCCGGAGAAGAATTTTACGACAATACAATATGGGATAGGTGGTAATTCCCGTACAACTGGCAAAGACTTTTATCGGCTGGGAGAGCGACATACGAGTGAATATTTCGGTTTTTTCGACAAATCGTCTAAAATGCCCGATGGAATAAAAACTTGGCAGTGGAACAGTCGGGCGATACAATTGGATGCGCCTCCCGGCTATATTTTGACTGATCCTGAATTGAACAATACCCCTTTAAATCCAACGGAGTTTGGCGATGCAGTGAAATATAACGATTTAGATGCTATCGCACAGTCCAAGCGTTTTAATAATGATGCATTGCGACAATATAAGTATAAAGCATACCCCAATCAGAATATGCGTTTTTCGCTTGGACGGGTTTACGAATTAAATAATGGACAGCGATTAGGGTTTGTGGCATCCGCAAATTTTAGAAACGAACAAAACATTACTGCATTTAATAATGTACGTAATTCGGTAAGTATCAATAATTACATTGATAGTATAGGTCTCGGTGACAATGGAGCAGGAACATCCTATCGCTTCAATAGCAGTGGCGGATTAATGGCCAATATGGGTTGGCAGGGACAGGTTTTTAAAGTTTCCTTAAAGAACATGTATGCGCGTACGTACAGTGATATTTATAATGAGTCTATTCAAAAACCTTATAGTGATTCTAATCCTGAAGTAAGCAAACTGATTTATCAATTGCCTGAAGCAATGTCTTTGCAGCAACACCAATTGGTAGGAGAATATCAATTGCCGTGGGCAATAAAAGCTGAAGGAATGATTACTGTTAACAAAATCAAACAGCAAATTTTGGATGAACGAAAACTTTCCTATAGGGTAACCACTATGATAGATGATATTCCTTATTTTCAAACCCCGGGGCTATTAACTCACCGTAGTTCATCTGTGGTGGGGATTTTCAGGGACTCTCGAAGATGGACAAATATCGATGAGACAGATTATAATTGGAGCGCGGCTTTTTCGCGAAAATTCAACGAAAATACAGCTGTTCCAACGTTGGTGAAATTAGGCTATCAGGCCTGGTCTAAGAAGAGAGCGTTGGATTTATTTAATTTTGTCCCTTGGACGAGAGCATGGGCAGAGGGTACTACGAATCAATTGCCTCCCGAGATAGAAATCCCTTATGCTCAGTTATTCAGCGCTGATAATATTGGCAATGGAAACGGGCAGGCCTATTACTACGCAGATGCATTGGGCGGTCGATATTATGATGGTAAAATGTCTTCACAAGCAGTGTATCTGATGGCAGATCAAATGCTATGGCATAAATTGCGTTTGGTATATGGTGTTCGTGCAGAATATTTTAATTTAAACTCTAAGCAGGAAGAATTATATAGGAGAACTTATCAGGATGAGCCAGATCCCAATGACGTCCAAAGGCATCGTTTTGGTGTAAAAGAAAATAACTGGCGGTTTTTGCCCTCTATTAATGCTACCTATAAGGTAACATCCGATTTCAATATTCGAAGTAGTTATTCAAGGACAGTAGTTAGGCCAGATTTTAGAGAAGTGGGCATGTTTGCCATGTATGATTATGAGTTAGACGGTTACGTTTATGGAGAGCAAGTTAAATCCACCTTGATCGATAATGTAGATCTTCGATTTGAATGGTATCCATCTCCGGGGGAAATAATTTCAATAACAGGATACTATAAATACTTGGATAAACCCATAGAACTTGTTCATAGCGGGGGGAACACGTATACTTTCGCCAACATGGAAAATGCGAAAAATCTTGGCCTTGAAATGGAGATTAGGAAAAATTTGACATTTCTATCGGATCAGGACTGGTTAAAAGACCTATTTATATATGCCAACGGAACATTGCTCAAATCGAAGGTTAATGTCTTAAGTCATTGGGAATGGATTAATAACCCTGAAACTCAGGTTGCTGAGCGTATTCAACAACGCTACCCCAATCAAGATAGGCCACTTATGGGGCAATCACCCTGGTTGGTGAATTTAGGCGTAGGATATTGGGGGGAGCTTTTCGGGGTAACGGCAAGCTATAATCATCGGGGGTATCGCACAAATTTAGCGAATGTTAATATGAACAATGTCGAATATGAGTTGGCCCCAAAACAATTGGATGCACAACTTTATACGCGTTTTCTAAAGGGAAAGATGGAAGTAAAATTCAATATGGCCAACCTATTTGATGAATGGACGCGGTATTATATGAATATTCAAGATTATGAACAAGATGATACAAAATTTTATGTATTGAAAAAAGGTAAATCTATAAAATATAATAAAGGAGAGGGGGATATTATCACCTATCGCAGAAGAGATGGGCGAAGGTTTAATCTCTCATTGACTTATAATTTTTAAAAAATACTAACTGCGCGAGGCAGGTTCATTCTAACCCATAAATACATTAAGCAGCGTTCCAAGACTTGTCCATTAGCACAATCTGGAAGATATTAAAATTTATCATAATGGGGGAATGAAAAACTATGCAACTATAGGAATAGCTATCCGCTATAGAAGCATAGTCTAAAAAGTGATCTTGTGATGGCTAAGTTATGTAAAAGTTAACAAAAAATGAAAAAAATCTTAACGCTAGCAAGTGTATGCGCAATCGCATTGGCATCTTGTAACAAGGACAACTTGGCTCCGGTAAATGGTTCAACAGCTGGATTACCATCTTTACCTCAAGCAACAGTTCCAACTGATGCTAATGGTGTAATCACTGCAACAACCCTTACTTCGGATAAAGTATGGAAAATCGATGGCGTAGCTTTTGTAAAACCCGGTGCAACATTGACCATCCAACCAGGTACTTTTATTACTTCTGGGGTAACTAAAGCATATCCAGATCAAATCACTGGTATTACACAAAACATCAAAGGTGTATTGGTTGTCCCTAAGACTGCAAAATTAATTGCTAATGGAACGGCGACAGCGCCTATTGTATTTACTTCGCCGAATGCAGCTGGATCACGTAATCCAGGTGATTTCGGAGGTGTTGTTTTGTTGGGATCATCTACGACAAACCAACCTGCGACCAAAAGAATTGAAGGCATTCCTCAACCTGTAAACGTTGATGTTACGTATGGTGGTTCAGTACCTGCGGACAATTCAGGTTCGTTGAAATATGTACGTATTGAGTTTGCAGGTTACAACTTGACTGCTGACAATGAAATTAACGGTTTGACTTTAGGTGGTGTTGGTTCAGGTACTACATTGGAAAATATCCAAGTTTCTTGGGGTAAAGATGATGCTTTCGAATTTTTCGGTGGCACTGTCAATGCAAAAAATTTAGTGGCACTTTCAAATGATGATGATGATTTTGATTTTGACCATGGTTATACAGGAACAATTCAATATGCTTTATCCTTAAAAGATCCCAATTCAACCAACAGTACTTCAAGCGGTAGCTCAGATTCAAATGGTTTAGAATCTGATAACGAAGCAACCTCACCTTGGTCAGCTACACCTAAAACACGTCCAGTATTGAAAAACTTTACTTTTTTAGGTATTGATAATGCTTCGGTAGCTGGTACTAAATTAAAATTTGGTAACCGTTGGAGAAGAAATACTGAATTAGATATCCAATATTCAATTATCGCTGGATATGCTACAGGTGCTGCTTTCCAAGATGGAGCTACTGGAGTATTTAGCAACAATGTGGTTCAAGCTTATACTGCAGCTTTTAGTGGAACTGCTCCAGGTACGGGAAATTCAACTAATATTGGTGCAACACCAAATAGCTATTTATTATTGGGAGGTGCTGGTATAAATCCTTTTTACACAACAACTGGTGCAGCTAGTTTTGATGTATGGAACTTAGTGCCGTCTTCAACAAGTCCTGCCGCTGGTGTAAATTACAAGGGTGCTTTTAATCCTGCTGCAACAACTTTGTGGACAGATAATTGGACGAAATTTACTCCAAAGACTTATTAATCATTATTTCTAACTTCTATGATCCTGCCATATTCCATGGCAGGATTATATTTTTTGTTATACTAAAATCATACTATGAAAAGCCAATTAATAGCTTTTATTTTATTTCTGGCATTCTTTATTTTCTCTTGTCAAAAAGGAGAACATATCGAAACTTTCCAAAAATTCACTAATGTCTTTATCAAAGATATTAATTTATTGATTGGGCCAGACAAGGGTAAATTGTTGATCGATGAGCATGCAGTGTCTGTTAATAACAATTCAATAGTAAAAATAATTTCTGGAGAAAAGAAATTTACACTCTTGGATAGTGCTGGAAATATAATATTTAATGAAACTATCATTATTAAAGACAATACAGATACGTTGCAATATGTAAAGCTAACAAATGATATTCCCCCAAGTTTGATAAAGATGAAAGCAGAAAGTCGGGTCGAAGGGAAGGTGAAAATTCGAATCGTAAATGGAAATAATGAGTTGAACACACTATTGGGAGGAAAGAAATTCCACTTGGTTTTCTACCATGTTGTAGAAAGGTTATCAGGGCCACCTTCAAGAAGAAGAATTGTCTATAGTGCGAAAGGAGATACATTAAAAAATATTGGAAAGACCTTACCTGCAGATTATCAGTCTCTAACGCTGCCGAGTGCAGATGTTCTTTACAACTATGGTTTTTACGGTAGGGCACAAATCCTAAAAGAAGATTTCAAACCACTTTTGATCAATGGTATGGAGGCTTATTATGGGTATTCTGTAGATTATCATAATTATGGTGTCTTAACCTCATTTACCACCAATAACTCGGGAACAGCCAATAGCCCTGCTTCTAATATCCCAACATTTTGGGAGTTTAATGGTCTAGAGGTTGCATTTGGCAATTAAAAATATTTAAATTATGAAAGGCATAAACGAAATCAAATACCAGCGCTTACTCCATCTGATGATCGAGATGCAGTATAAGTTGGCATCTGAGGATGACGAGGTGCTGATCAAAAAACTACAGGCTGAAGGTGAGAATTTAAAAGCTTTATACCTTCATTATTTAAAGCTACTGGATGAGATAGGTACGGTGGTGAAAAACTATGAGCTCAAAGAACGGCAAGTCCGTTCGGGCTTATTATCTAAACGTATTCGTCTGTTATCAAAAAGAAATGGAACTGAATCAGCTATTGCTTCTTGGGTCTCTGCGATCAATTCCTGTGCACGTTAGTTATTCTTTTTATTTGGTTTTTAGTGAATGTTGAGAGGGGATAGAGGAAATGTCATAGGTATAGCGCGATAGCTGCTTCCGTAATACGATGAAGTTAACGTTTTTGTACTAGTGTTAGCCTTTTTGTTGATCGATTGAGTTGTCTTGTTCTGTATGATGTTAAACACTTGTTGTAGTAAAGGGTCTTTTTCATCGCCAAAAGGAAGTAAGGGCAATTGTGCAAACTCATCTGTATGGTAATGCGGGATGAGTCCAGTGCTGTAATCTCCTAATCCATCTTTATTATAAATCTTGTATACCAACGGCATCAGCAACCAAGCACGTTGATTGCCATTGACCTGTGATGGTGAGGAAAGGGTCGTCGAAGCCATATCCTTGCCCAAAGTTTTTGTACCAATCTGAATGACCTCGATATAAGGTTTTAAACTGTTGATCAACATCTCCGAAGCGGATGCGGTATTGGGGCCTGTGAGTACAAAAATTCGCTTTAATTGCAGTCCGCTCTTTAGGAGCTCTTCTGCTTGAAAGCTATAACCTTCGGGTTGCTGAGCTAAAGCAGATTGAAAGGTCTCCTCGCTGTTGCCCAACTTTTTGTTGCCCTTGAATTGGACAAATACATAATTCGGCGCAATATCAGCAAATGTTAATGCGCAAAAAGAGGCAAAAGCTACTTGTCCTCCAGTATTATAGCGAAGATCAAGAATCAAATCTTGTACTAGGCCAGCTTTGAGTTTTTGGATGGCCTCCAATACCGAATAACCACCGCTGAAATCAAACTGGCTTAAAAATAGGTACCCTACCTTTGTTTGCTTATGAAAGATCTGAGCTGTGTAGACTACTGGTTGGGATATGTAGGAAGCGGGCAACTTCATTTTCTTCCCATTCTGTAACTGCAATTGGATTGAAGGTAATTTCAATGCCGCTTCCAATACCGGAGCAAAATTGTATGCAGCTAAGGGCTGCGCATTGATTTGCTGGATGGTGTCTCCTCTATGCAGGCCAGCTAAGTCGGCTTCTGAATAGGGAACTACCTGTGTCACCAGTTGCATGGTCTGACCATTGTGCTGAAGCTGAGCTATATCAAACCCAAAGGTATTCGAGAGCGTGTTGCCATAAGTGTCACTGTTGAGCGCTTGTAGAATGGTAGAATAACGGTCGTCACGATACAATAGGTTTTTGAAAAAGATATTCGGCTTGTCATCGAGTGTAATTTGATTGGGCAACTTACTGTTCCAATAATAATATTGTTGCATCTGCTTCAAGGTCCATTGATTGATCGCTTCATTTGACCCCGGTTCGTTCAGTGGCGGGTCTTTTTCACAGGCGGAAAAAATCAGCGAAAAAAGGGCTAAAACAAGAATTTGTGGTTTACGCATTTTTTAAGATCTTAGCTTAATAAAAATACGAATAATGTAAGTTTTGTTGGTGTTATCTTTTTGTTGTTCAAATGTTTATTTACTTTAAACACAAGAGAGATGTCAAATTTAGCCTGTTGATTCCACAAGAAAAAAGGCATCACTCTTAAGTGATGCCTTTTGGTTTGTATAGATCGAATATTATCGATTAATAAAGTGTGAACTCTACACGACGGTTTTGTTGACGACCAGCAGCATTCTTATTAGATGCAATTGGTTGGTCAGGACCGTAACCTGTAGCTTCTATACGAGAAGCATTAGCGCCTTGAGATACTAAATAAGATTTTACTGACTCAGCACGCTCTTTTGATAAACGCATATTCAATTCACGTGAACCTGTATTATCTGTGTGGCCAGCTAATTTCAAGCTAAAGTTTTTCTCGATCAACAATTCCGCAACTTTGTTCAATGTTGCATAAGAAGTAGGACGGATAGTTGCTTTGCTCAAATCGAATTCTAGGTTTTTGATCGCATCAGCAACAACTTTTTTGTCTGCTTCCGTAACAACAACTTTTTCTACAATTTTAGTTTCGTTTTTAACAAGAATCGGACAACCTGATCCATCTACCTGTACACCAGAAGGAGTACCTGGACATTTGTCGTATTTGTTGGCCACACCATCACCATCATCATCTTTTAAATCACTGTTCAAACCATCCAATTGACTTTGTAAAGCTTGATTCTTAGCGTTTAATGCATCATTTTGAGCTTTTAAATCATCGTATTTTAATGTATAGTCATTGACTAATGTCGCTACCGGATTTGAGTTGTTCAATGCTGGTTTGCTACCGCTTCCCAACGCAAATTCTAGACCACCGTGGATATAAGTGAATAGGTCATTCTTGTATTGGCCTCCTTGGATACCATCAAAGTTTTGGTTAACCCAATTCAATTGGTAACCTAATTCAAAGTTGATACCCTTAGCAACTGCAAATTTGAAACCCATATCCAGTGGTACATAGATTTTAGAGATACCATCTGCTTCTACTGAAGTAGAGCCCGTAGTTAAGGTTGTTTTGCTGTTCATGACACCCACACCGATTGATGCATAAGGTTTGATGAAACTATTGAAAAATCTCCAGTTGGTATTTGCTGCTAGGAATTCTCCAGATAAAGCCGCCGACCAAGGTGTTTTTGCTTCGAATGATTGTGAACCATCCTTGAAAGCACCACCTGTTTTACCGCCGAAATAAGTTGCCTTAATTCCAAATGAAGGAGAGATTTGCTTTTTGATGTAAGCACTATAACCTAGGTTCCATGCTAAATCATCGTATCCTTCACGGTTGAAACCAGCAATGTTAGTTTGGTTTGTTACACCTGCACCGATACCGATCGACCATGTTCTGTATTGTGTAGCAGAACCAAAAGGAGTTGTTCCTTCAATCGATGCTACCTTTGCAGTTTGAGCAAAAGCGGAATTGGCGAATAAGCCTGCAGTTGCGAAAGCAAGTGCTAATTGTAAATTTAGTTTCATAGAATTTGTTTGTATAAACCGAGGCAAAAGTAATAGGTTAAAAATTAAATTCCTAATCGGTTTGTAGTTTAAATATGACAAAAGGGTAAATAAAATGGTATTTTACTGAAAAATACCATTTTATTACGTGTAATTTATTAGCTATTAATAAAGTGTAAATTCTACACGACGGTTTTGTTGACGGCCAGCAGCATTCTTATTAGATGCAATTGGTTGGTCAGGACCATATCCTGTCGCTTCGATACGTGAAGCGTTAGCACCTTGAGATACCAAGTAAGCTTTTACTGACTCAGCACGTTCTTTGGATAGACGCATATTCAATTCACGTGAACCTGTATTATCGGTGTGGCCAGCTAATTTCAAGCTAAAGTTTTTCTCGATCAACAATGCTGCAACTTTGTTTAATGTTGCGTATGAAGTTGGGCGGATGGTTGCTTTACCTAGATCGAACTCTAAGTTTTTAATCGCATCAGCAACAACTTTTTTGTCTGCTTCTGTGACCACAACTTTCTCTACAACTTTAGTTTCGTTTTTCACAACAATTGGACAACCTGATCCATCGACTTGTACACCAGAAGGTGTGCCTGGGCATTTGTCGTATTTGTTTGCTACACCGTCACCATCATCATCTTTCAGGTCATTGTTAATTCCATCCAGTTGACCTTGTAAAGCTTGATTTTTTGCATTAAGAGCATCATTTTGAGCTTTTAAATCATCATATTTTACCGTGTAATCATTTACAAGCGTAGCTACCGGATTTGAGTTGTTCAATGCTGGTTTGCTACCACTACCCAAAGCGAATTCTAGACCTGCGTGAGCATAGGTGAATAAGTCATTCTTATATTGTTGAGTTGGTCCAACTTTATTGTCAAATCGTTGATTTGCCCAGTTCAACTGGTAACCTAATTCGAAGTTGATACCTTTGGCAACTGCAAATTTCAAACCGAAGTCTGCGGGTACGTAGATCTTAGAATATGAATCACCATATTCGCCTCTGTTTCCGCCAGCAATTGCTGCTGTCTCTGCATTCATTACCCCGACACCAATTGATGCATAAGGTTTAATGAAACTATTAAAAAACCGCCAGTTGGTATTGGCTGCAATAAACTCACCGGATAAAGCAACTGACCAAGGTGTTTTTGTTTCGAAGCCTGTTTGTTTATCACTGGCTTCATATCCTGAAGTCTTTCCGCCAAAGTAAGTTGCCTTGATTCCGAATGAAGGGGAGATTTGTTTTTTGATATAGGCACTGTAACCTAAGTTCCAGTCCAACTTGTCATAACCTCCATTATTGAATTTAGCAATGTTTTGCAAGCTCGTTACACCGGCGCCTACACCGATAGACCAAGTCCGGTATTGTGTTGCCGGACCAAATGGGGTAGTGCCTTCAATTGATGACTGCTTTGCGCTTTGGGCAAAGGATGCGGTTGAGATGATTCCTGCCGCTACTAGTAATCCTGATTTTTTAAGGCTAATTTTCATAATGTGTTTTTGTAAAATTTTCTACTATAAAATTCTTGTTAAATTAACTCATTGACTACTCTTGCAATAAATTTGCCAAAAATTATTTGGTCAGCTTACTCGACCGAAAAAATTTGGCACCTCAATTTCGAAAGCCATGTGCTTAACAATATTCTCAGTAAAAATGTTTTGAAAAAAAGTTTTCCTACTTTTTGTAATCAAAATCACATCAATATCTTCATCTCGAATAATCGTATGTATACCATTTGCAATGTTCTCCCTTGAGCCGGCAAAATAGCTTGGTGCTTTAACGATATAAGAGATGTCTTCTATACCAGTCTCCGCTATAATCTGTTCAATCCACTTTTCAAGATTTGATCCTAAAATGTTGATTTCTAGTTCATTTTTGTTGATATGGATGAGTTGTAAATGAAAATCTTTTCCATATAATGGGATTGCCTGTTTGAGGACTTCCAGCTCACCAGGTTTAAAATTTGTCAGCAGCGCGATGTTATCTTTTTTTAATTTTACGGCATTTTTGGGGATCGCTAATACAGGGATTTTTGACTCTTTAATGACGTCATAAGTATTGCTTCCAATCAGTACAGATTCAAGTCCTGTGACTCCTTTTGTACCCATAATCACCGTCTGGTAGTTCTCTTTTATCTCCTGTTTTTCCAGTGATTCGGCTAAAATTCCATTCGTAAATAAGGTCGAAATTTTTATCGAAGGATATTTTTGTAGAAGTTCAGCGACAAGTTTCTCCATCTTACCACGGGCGTCCTCTTCGGTAGGGTCTATTAAATGCTTCGCATTTGCGAATTTGTTTATATGTGAAGTGAAGGAGTGGAAGAGTGTAATTTCATCATGTGTTTCCTGAGCGATCTGAGCCGCATAGTTTGCTGCAACTTCCGCATTTTCGGAAAAATCTACGGGTATTAATAATCTAGACATAGCGATATACTTATTATGCTTTGGTAAAAAATATGGGAACTAAAGGGTGGCTAAATAATGCTTTTGCCACTGATCTGGTGAAAGTACGTTCAAAAAAGGATTTTCTTGAACGTGTTACGAGTAATATCTTGATTTTTTCGGTATGGATCATTTCATTGATCACTTCGGGGACAGTGTCCAGGTCCTCAATGTCGCCTTGTATCGAGTCAACTTCGATGGCTATGTTGGTCACACCAATGTATTTTTTGATTTTATATTTCCATACCTCCAATTTATCTTCTATTCGGTTTTCCGAAGAATGATCATAATGGACATGCATCAGTTTTAATTCAAAATCCTTACCCATTATATTGACGAAATCCTGGACAGTCTGTACTTCTTCTTCTTTGAAGTTGGACAATAAACCAACCTTGTCAACCTGCTCAAACGATGCTTCTGTTGGAATGGCCAAAACAGGTATTTTTGCTTTTTTGCTAATGACGTAAGTTGTGCTGCCAATAAGTTGGCTATCATCATTGGTAATACCTTTTGTGCCCATGATGACAAAATCAAAACGATCAGGTGTGGCCATTTCAGGGAGAGTTTCTGTGATCATGCCACGTTCGCATTGGGTAGTCACTTCAAGAGTGACATGTGTCGATTTTATCTGCTCTGAAAGATTTTTAATAAGGACATCAGCTTTAAATATGGGGCTTCGCTTTCCAATGGAATCAGTTTCTTCCTCAAATACAGCCGAAGCAGAGGTATAATTGTGATAAAGGTGGATGCTGTAGCCTTTTTGAATAGCTAGATCCACAGCATAATTTACCGCATTGTTAGAATGAGCCGAAAAATCTACCGGTAGTAGAATGTTTTTTTTCATCTGTTTAAATTATTTATAAGTGTTGTTCTCATCGGTATAAATGAGCTCGTTTCACCTGGTTTGTTTGTTTAGTTGTGATGAAGCCATCAAATTTATCTTTCTCAATTTTTTAGAACCCTCTTTCCCTATCAAATGTAATAAAACAAACGCAATTGTGAATGACTAGCAGTCAAAATGTTTTTATTGTTTAACGTATTAAATCTGATCCCGATAGCACAAAGGTGGCTAACATTTAATGCTTTTAAAATGTTGCATTTAATGCATATTTGTGATTGCGGTCATCCCGCAAATAGGACAATCCTGTCTTTCTGAATCTTATGTCCTGATTTTTTTGTTTGAAAAGTCAGTTGACGATGAAAACTGGGCATTATTAAAATCATTGTGTCATGGTTATTATCTCGTATTCTACATTGCATAACAGACCAATTTTGAGTAAGTTTGCACATATTTTTAGATAATTAAATGACAAGTAGAGAAATTCGTCAAGCCTTTTTAGACTTTTTTAAAAGCAAGGGGCATCAAATAGTACCTTCAGCACCAGTAGTTGTAAAAAATGATCCTACATTGATGTTTACCAATGCAGGGATGAACCAGTTCAAGGATTTATTCTTGGGGGAAGCACCGATTAAATTTCCACGTGTTGCAGATACACAGCGTTGTCTGCGTGTTTCAGGTAAGCATAACGATTTAGAGGAAGTCGGTATTGATACTTACCACCACACTTTATTTGAGATGTTGGGAAACTGGAGCTTTGGGGATTACTTTAAGAAGGAAGCTATTGCTTGGGCTTGGGAGCTATTGACCGAAGTATATAAACTTGACAAGGATCGTTTATACGTGACTATTTTTGAGGGCGACGCAAGTGAAGGTTTGGACCGGGATATGGAAGCGTTTGATTTCTGGAAACAGTGGATAGCTGAGGATCGTATCTTGCTTGGTAATAAAAAGGATAATTTCTGGGAAATGGGAGAGACTGGTCCTTGTGGACCTTGTTCTGAAATCCATTTTGATATGCGTAGTGCGGAAGAACGTGCGGAGGTCACAGGACAAAGCTTAGTTAATGCAGACCATCCACAGGTGATTGAAATATGGAACTTGGTCTTTATGCAATTCAATCGCTTGAAGGATGGGTCACTCCAATCTTTACCAGCTAAACATGTGGACACAGGTATGGGCTTTGAGCGTCTTGTCAGATGTATCCAAGGTAAAACCTCAAATTATGATACGGATGTCTTTACGCCGACTATTGATTTTATTGCGGATAAGTCTGGTATAAAATATGGTTTAGATGAGAAGACTGATATAGCGATGCGTGTAGTATCTGATCATATCCGTGCGGTAAGTTTTGCGATAGCAGATGGACAATTACCCTCTAATAACAAAGCTGGATACGTAATCCGCCGTATTTTACGTCGTGCGGTACGTTATGCTTATACATTTTTGGGGTTCAAAACGCCATTTATTCATGAGCTTGTTCCAGTTTTGGCGGCACAATTCAGTGGCGTATTTGATGAATTGATCCAACAACAGGATTTTGTTCAGAAAGTAATTTTAGAGGAAGAAGTATCGTTTTTAAGAACTTTGTCCACTGGTGTACAGCGTTTTGAGAATTATGTGGAAGATCATAGCGTTATTAATGGTGATTTTGCGTTTGAATTATACGATACATATGGCTTCCCAATAGATTTAACAGAATTGTTAGCACGAGAGAAAGGATTATCTGTTGATATGGAGGGTTTTAAACAGGCGCTTCAGGTTCAAAAAGATCGTTCCCGTGCGGCAACAGCAATTGACACCGGTGACTGGATTCTTGTCAATGAGGATGAGGGGTTTGAATTTGTTGGTTATGACACCTTGACCGCAAAAACAGAAATCGTAAAATACCGTAAAGTTGTCGCAAAAAATAAAGAGCAGTACCAATTGGTTCTTTCCGTCAGTCCGTTTTATGCTGAAGGTGGAGGCCAGGTCGGTGATTCTGGTGAATTGATTTCAGAGGAAACAGGTGAAAAGATCTACATTACGGATACAAAAAAGGAAAATGGAATTTTCGTTCATTTTACCAATAAGTTGCCATTGGATCTGCAAGGGACTTTTATCGCGGAGGTTGACAGCACCAAAAGATTGGATACGGAGAATAATCATTCTGCAACCCACTTATTGCATGCTGCACTAAAACAGGTATTAGGTACGCACGTGAATCAAAAAGGTTCATTGGTCAATGCTGATATCTTACGTTTTGATATTTCTCATTTTGCAAAGATGAGTGAGGATGAGATCAAAGAGGTAGAGGATATCGTGAATGCTAAAATTCGGGAGAATATCCCGTTGAAAGAAGAACGGAATGTACCTTACCAGCAGGCTTTGGATTCAGGTGTGACAGCTTTGTTTGGTGAGAAATATGGTGATTTTGTTCGTGTGATTACTTTTGAAGATAAATTCTCAAAAGAGCTATGTGGCGGTACACATGTGAAAGCGACGGGGCAGATCGGATTCTTTAAGATTGTCTCTGAGTCAGCCGTTGCGGCAGGGGTGCGTCGTATTGAGGCGATTACAGGAACTCGCTCAGCGGCGGTCATTCGTGAACATTTTGAATTGGTACAGCATCTAAAAGAACTGATGAATAGTCCGAAGGACTTTGTGTCTGCTTTGGGTAAGATCATTGACGAAAATGGAGCGCTGAAAAAAGAAATTGAAAAAAGCATTACAGAAAAATCTTTAGCATTGAAATCGGATCTGGAAGCTAAGATCGAACAGGTTGGCGATATCAACTTCTTGTCGACGTTGGTGGATCTGCCGAATGCTGAAGCGGTTAAAACCCTAGCTTATGCGCTGAAGGGAGCTGTCAATAATTTATTTTTGGTTATTGGAGCGGAATTCGATGGAAAGCCAAGTTTGACAGTCGTAATTTCGGATGATTTAGCAAAAGAAAAAGGTTTAAATGCTAGTAACATTGTTCGTGAATTGGCAAAAGATATCCAAGGTGGTGGAGGGGGGCAACCTTTCTTTGCGACAGCCGGAGGTAAAAACTCAGCGGGATTAAAAACAGCTGTTGAACGGGCGAAGGAATTTTTAAGTTAAATTTGAGTATTTAGATCGGAGACTTAGGATGCTTGTTGAATAGACTTCAAACGTAGTGGATGTCTCCTCTAAAATTCTACTACATGAAACTATCCTATTTAGTCAAACCGAGTGTAACGAGTTCACTAATTCCGCTGAAGGGCAAATTGTGAATGAATAATCACAGGTGGTATAAATAGGATAGTTTCTTTAAAAGGAAACCGAGTGCAAGACATTTATATTATAGATGAACCTATGGCACTCACAAAACGATATACAAATGAAAAAGGCAATTTTTTTAGTAGTTGGTGTGGTTGGATTAATGTTTGGTTGCCAGAATAAAGAGCAGTTTACCATCGAAGGAAATATAGAAAATCCTGGTAATATAAAAGTCGTCTCCTTGTATGAGGGAGAGACCAAGCTGGATTCTATGTTTTTTGGTGATAATAACAAATTTCAGTTTGTTCGTCAAGCTAGTCAATCGAGATTGTTGTCGCTACGTGTCGGTAAAAATCGCTATGACCTAATTGCTTCTCCGGGTGAGACAATTTCATTTAAAGCAGATTTACATAAGGATGTTAATGATTATCTCGTTGAAGGGTCTGAATTGTCGAAAGCGATCCAGCCATTTGCTAAGGAACGAAATCATCGCGATTATGTGCAAGATTCTTTACAGGGTGTCTTTTCCAAATTAACAGCAAATTCAACTGCTGATGAAATAGAAAAACTTCGTGCAGAATATAAGGCCAAATTTGCGGATGAACTTCGCGACTATACCAACAAGGCTGTCGATTTTTCCGCTAAACATAATGACCTGGCTGGATTTTATGCCATCTCAACCTTGGATCCTGAAGTAGCAGAGGCAGAAATTATTGCTTATGCAGATAGAATTAAAAACGAATTCACGGAAAATAGATATGTGACTCAATTTAAGGAGGAAACCCAAAAGCTGAAGAAAATGGCTATTGGTCAACCTGCACCGGAGTTGACGTCATTTACGCCTTCTAATAAAGAGGTGAAGTTGTCTAGTTTTAAAGGAAAATATACTTTGGTTGATTTTTGGGCTTCCTGGTGTATGCCTTGTCGTCAGGAAAATCCGAATCTTGTCAAGTTATATAATACTTATCATACCAAAGGTTTTGATATCCTCTCTGTTTCATTTGACGATAACCCTGGCTCATGGATGCGGGCTATTGCGGATGACAAGTTGGCTTGGACACATGTATCTGATTTAAAGGCTTGGAGTTCACCGATAGTCATAGACTACCGTGTCAAGGCATTGCCTACTTCCTATATGCTCGATCCAAATGGTATTATCATTGCAAAGAATCTGCGTGGCGAGGAACTAGCCGATTTTTTGAAGAAAACAATTAAGTAATCAATGTGTTATTGTTAATTGAAATATTACTTAATAATTTGGTAACATTAGATTAACTGATTGTTATCATTTTGTTCATATTTTAGCAGAAAAATAAGACAAATGAGTTCTTCGAAACAAAAGATTTTAATTGTTGATGACGAAAAAGATATCTTGGATTTAATTGCATTCAACTTAAATCGTGAAGGTTATCAGGTCTCTACAGCGCAAAATGGGGAAGAGGCAATACAAGTTGCCAAGCAAGTAAACCCCGATCTGATCATCTTAGATGTGATGATGCCTAGGATGGACGGTATTGAAGCTTGTCGCATCATGCGTGCTATGCCTGAATTCAAAAGTACCTTTATGGTGTTTTTGACAGCCAGAAGCGAAGAATATTCAGAAATTGCCGGATTTCATGTTGGAGCGGATGACTATATCGCTAAGCCAATTAAGCCCCGAGCACTGATGAGTCGTATTAATGCGATCTTAAGAAGAAATGCTTCGGAGGAGTCTGATTCAAACGCACAGGATAAAATCGAGATAGCTGATCTGGTTATTGATAGAGATTCTTTCTTAGTTTACAAAGGAGAGCAAAAGATTGTGCTTGCCAAGAAAGAGTTTGAATTGCTTTACTTGTTAGCTTCCAAACCAAATAAAGTTTTCACAAGAGAGCAGATTTTAAAAAGTATTTGGGAGGACTCGGTGGTTGTCACCAATCGGACAATCGATGTACACATCCGAAAGCTCCGCGAAAAAATAGGCGACGATTACGTCACTACCGTAAAAGGAGTAGGTTACAAATTTGATAAAGAATAATAGAAGAGGCTTAGGCCTCTTTTTTATTCTCTTATTTGGGAAACTCTTTGACCGGATAACTTGATATCACGGTAACAAATCTTTACTTTTGACAGATACCAAAGTAAAGAGATCAACATGTCATCTATTCTTATAAAATCTGCGCAACTTGTTAACGAAGGTAAAGTTGAGACTGCTGATATATATATCAGCAATGGTCGAATCGAAATGATCGCTCAGGAGATAAATCATCCTGCGGATCAGGAAATCAATGCTGAGGGACTACATCTGTTTCCGGGATTGATTGATGATCAGGTTCATTTTAGAGAACCGGGGTTGACCTATAAAGCGGATATATGGCATGAAAGTCGTGCTGCGGTAGCAGGCGGGACAACCTCCTTTATGGAGATGCCAAATACAGTTCCCAATACCCTGACGCAGGAGTTGCTCCAGGATAAATATGATATTGCCGGAAAGAACGCATTAGCCAATTACTCATTCTTTATGGGAGCGGCCAACGATAACTTGGAGGAGGTATTGAAAACTAATCCACGTGATGTCTGCGGTATAAAGGTGTTTATGGGGTCATCCACTGGGAATATGTTGGTGGATAATGAAAAAGCTTTGGAAGGCATCTTTGCTAATTCGCCTACATTGATCGCTACACACTGTGAGGACGAAGCAACAATCAAGGCTAATCTGGCGATATTTAAGGAACAATATGGTGAAGACGGATTGAAGATTGAAATGCATCCGTTGATCCGCTCCGCTGAGGCTTGTTATTTGTCTTCATCCAAGGCTGTGGAATTGGCCAAAAAGCATGATACAAGATTACATATTTTACATATATCAACAGCAAGAGAGATTGAACTATTCCGGAATGATATCCCATTAAAGGATAAGAAAATCACTGCTGAAGCTTGTATTCATCATTTATGGTTTTCTGATCAGGATTACGTAACAAAGGGGAATTTTATCAAGTGGAATCCTGCTGTTAAGACGGTCAATGATCGTGACCATATTCTTAAAGCTGTATTGGATGGACATATTGATGTGATAGCGACAGATCATGCCCCACATACTATAGAGGAAAAAACACAGCCATATGCATCGGCTCCTAGCGGTGGCCCCTTGGTTCAACATGCTTTACAAGCATTATTGGATATGGTCAAAGCTGGTAAAATGACCTTGGAACAATTGGTTCAAAAGTCTGCGCATAATACTGCTACATTGTTTCAGGTTGAGGATCGCGGCTATATCCGTGAAGGCTATTGGGCGGATCTTGTACTCGTGGATCTGAATAAGCCATATACAGTTTCCAAAGAAAATATCCTTTCTAAATGCGGATGGTCTCCTTTTGAAGGACACACGTTTAGTTCAACCATTGAACATACCATTGTATCTGGTAAAGTCGCATTTTCTAAAGGGCAAATTATTGAGAAAGGTGCTGGAGAGCGTCTGTTGTTCAACAGATAAGTTGTCATAATATGGAAAAAAGGGTTTTTATTAAATCAATTGCTTTGGGCACATTGGCCATTCCGGTATTGGGAGCTGGGCGCGCTACAGCAATCGCAGCGGAGTTTGCAGGGGCGGCTACTTTGCTGGCAAAGAAGCTATACCCAGGGGATACTATAGGGTTGATAACTCCAGCAGGTGTATTGGACGATGAGGAATCGATCATTATCGCACGCGAGATCTTTGAAACATTGGGTTTTAAAGTGAAGGAGGGAAAACATATCCGTAGCCGTTACGGTAATTTGGCGGGGACAGATCAGGAACGTATTGCTGATATACATGATATGTTTGCTGATAAGGCTGTCAAAGCAATAGTCTGCATAAGGGGAGGTTCGGGAACTTCCCGTCTTTTGGACAGACTTGATTATAAGATGATTGCTCAAAATCCTAAGATTTTGTTGGGATATTCTGATATAACTGCGTTAATCTTGGCTTTGTATGCGAAAACTGGACTTGTTACTTTCCATGGAGCGGTTGGTATAAGCACTTGGACAAAGAAGCTGGCCGAGGCCTTTAATGCACAATTTGTAGCGAATAAGCCTGCGGTATTTGAAAATCCTAAATCGAAGGGGGATAATATTGTACAGACGAAAGACCGGATAGCTACAATCTCCCCAGGTGTTACTGATGGGGTGTTGCTGGGCGGGAATATGACCGTATTGACGGGCTTATGTGGTACCCCTTATTTACCAGACTTTAAAGATAAGATACTTTTTATTGAGGAGGTCGATGAAGATATGGAACGCGTCGACCGGATGTTTTGCCAGTTGAAAAATGCAGGGATATTGGCAGTGATCAAAGGTTTTATTTTTGGGAAATGTACCAATTGTAAACCATCAGGAGGCTATGGTTCTGTGACATTGGATCAGCTATTCAATGATTATATTAAACCCTTAAATGTGCCTGCTTATAGCGGAGCTGTCATTGGGCATATTGCAGAGCAATTTATCCTTCCGGTAGGTGCAAAGGTGAAAATGGATGCATCACAAGGAACGATTACCTTAATTGAGGCAGCCTTAAAAGATTAACATGAATTTAGTGAAAGAAGATTTTATCAAAGCCTTTTCTTTATATGAAGAAAAGGCTTTGCAGCATAGACGATTTAAGCATGCTGATATCTTGCCACTTTTGCAAGGAAAAGAGGTCAGTAAGCAATTTACTGTTGAAGAGATCGGACGGTCAGTGGAGGATCGTTCAATTTTTAGATTGAAATATGGGCAGGGGCCGATAAAGGTACTGTTGTGGTCACAGATGCATGGCGACGAGCCTACGGCAACAATGGCGTTATTTGATCTGTTTAATTTTTTTAACGGGGAGGTGGATGGCTTTGATACCTTTCGAAAGGAAATAGCAGAGAAACTGACTTTATATTTTATTCCGATGTTGAATCCTGACGGCGTGGAGCGTTACCAGCGTAGAACGGCAATGGATGTGGACATGAACCGCGATGCACGTGCAGTCGCTACTGTGGAAGGGGCTCTGTTGAAAGAACAAGCAATGTTGTTGAAGCCAGATTTTGCTTTTAATCTTCATAATCAGAATAATTACTATAATATTCCAGGTACGGCCACCCCAGTAACAATTTCCTTGCTGGCCCCGGCATATGACTATGCCAGAAGTGTTAATACGGTTAGGGCAGATGCCATGCGGGTAATTGTGGGAATCAATAAGATATTACAGGAATTTATCCCGAATGCTGTCGCGAAATATGATGACGAGCATACCCCTCGTGGTTTCGGGGATAATTTTCAAAAATGGGGTGTAAGTACCATTCTAATTGAATCAGGAGCCTATGTCGGCGATCCTGAGAAACTGGAAGTTCGAAAATATAATTTTATTGCATTATTGCATGCCTTTCAGGAAATTGCCAAGAAATCTTATCTGAACCATGATATTGCTGCGTACCACAAAATTCCATTGAATGATGAAAAATTACATGATCTAGTGATCCGGAATTTATCCATCGAAAAAAATGGAAAAAAAATGTTGGTAGACGTGGCGGTTCGGCAAAATGAAAAGACAGTTGGACGAGATTACTACGTGGAAGCTGTAATTGAAGATATAGGTGATCTGCAGGACTTTCATGGTTATATTGACATCGATGTAGAAGGGCTTCAATTCATTCCGGCAAAAATACATAGCGATCAGCTATTGTTATTTGGAGAATTAACCTCATCATTTGTAGAAAGCCTATTGAAACAAGGGTATGGAACAATTGTGGTTTCTGATAGTTTAGCGCAAATTAGGTTACATTCTTTTCCTATCCAAGTGCGGAGCGATGCTAATTTTCTAGCTGACAGCTGTCTTCGGCTAGGTGGGGATGCCCATTTTTTCATTGGATCCGAAAAAGAGTTACAATATGCATTGATAAATGGTTATCTGATCAATTTAAAGCAATCGATTGATAATAAATCAAAAAATGTAGTGAAATAATACTGTTTTATCGCTTGAAATAATATTTAGCCCATAATTCTATGGGCTTTCTTGTGTTTTTTCGTCTTTTTTATGCCTTGTTTGGAATTAATTAAAATACAACAAAAATTTTACATTAAATTCTAATTAATTTATATTTGGCGCTAGAATCTACTAAGTAAGAGAGACTAACTTAAAACCATCCCACTAATTATGTCAGAAAAAACAAAATTATTTTTCGCATTGACTTTAGTAGCGTCAAGTGGATTTGCATTCGATGTGCATGCTATGCCGAATACTGCAAATACAATTGAGTACAAAGTCACACAACAGGAGATTACCGGTCAAGTCAGTGATAAGAACGGACCCATTGTAGGAGCTTCTGTCAGTGTCAAAGGATCTGCGATAGCGACCTATACCGATCAGCAAGGGCGTTTCAAATTAAGTAAACTGAATCCCGGAGCAATTATCGTCGTATCCTACGTAGGCTATGGATCTAGGGAAGTGAAATATGAAGGCCAATCAAACCTGTCTATTTCTCTAGATGCCACATCAACCGATTTGGATGAAGTGATGGTTGTAGCCTATGGTACGGCAAAAAAATCGACTTTCACAGGATCCGCGACTGTAGTTAAAAAAGAACAGCTGGAAAAAATAGGCGGTTCGGGATTTGCTGAAACTCTCCAAGGGATGAGCCCAGGGGTCAATGTAACTAACAACGAAGGTAACCCGGGTGGTGATTCACGTATTCAGATTCGCGGGATCAGTTCCATGAGCGGTTCATCCAATCCATTGTATGTGGTGGATGGTATGCCTTATGACGGGCAGCTGACTTCGATAGCGCCTTCCGATATTGAATCTATTACAGTACTGAAAGATGCGGCAGCTTCTTCGCTGTATGGATCTAGAGCGGCCAATGGTGTTATTGTGATCACCACAAAGAAAGGTAAAAGTGCTAAGCCTACCCTGAACTTTAAGTCTACCTGGGGCACCTCAGATAATGCTGTTGGCAATCCCACCAAAGCTACGCCGGAAGAACAATTGTTGAACACTTGGGAGGGGATGTATAATGACCAGTTTTACCGTTATAACAGAACTTCGAAAGAAGCAGGAGATTGGGCATCTGAGAATGTACTGGGTAAGCTACTGAAAAAAAGCAGCGCCGGTGTTTACGTATCGCCATTTAAAGATATCAATGAAAATTATGTACTTCATGATGGAAATGGAAATGCGTATATCAACCCCAAATTGGAAAAGATCTGGAATGAGTCGGACTATGACTATTATGGTGCTGTATTCTCACGCAAATTAAGACAAGAGTATAATCTGGATGTGAGCGGTACCGCTGGAGATGGAAAAACTAACTATTTCCTGTCTTCGAATTATTTGGATGACAAAGGTTATGCAATGGCTCAGTATTTTAAACGTTATGGCTTTAGGGCTAATGTGACATCACAGGTGACCGATTGGTTGCAGCTTGGTGGAAATATGTCGTTCTCCTCTTCTAAACAGAATCTCTCCGGAGCCAGTAGAGCCCTAGACTTTAGTACAACCCTGACGTCGCCGTGGCTACGTAATGCTGACAATACAGATTGGGTGTATTCCGAGAAGACGGGACGTCGTATGTTTGATTATGGTACCTATGGAAATAATTTTTTTGGTATCCATGTGTTGAACAATGGTGGTGACTACTGGGATAATCCGAATGATGAAGGATTTACCAACAACCAGCGCAACATGATATCAGCACGCTACTTTGCTGGAATAAAATTGCCATACAATTTAAACTTTAAGTCAAGCATTAGCATAGATAATAATATTTATAAAGAATTTACCTATGGTTCAGCTGTGCATGGGCCTGGACAACAAGCGCCTTACGGAACGAGTGTATTGACCAGTGGTGGAAATGCGGGGCGTAGAAATGATGAAACTCGTGCTGTCACTTTCAATAATATCCTGAGTTGGGAGCAGGATTTCGGAGCACATCATTTGTCAGCATTGGCTGGTCAGGAATCCTATACTAGAAATGCTGTTGGGGATAATGGTTATGGTGAGGGTATTATGCAATTAGGTCAATATGAGTTGGCTTCGACAACGACCAATTGGTCTGTCGGGTCTTATAAAGATCGTTATGCCTTATTATCATATTTGGCTAAAGTGGATTACAACTATAATGATAAGTATTTTGCTTCGGTCTCTTTCCGTCGGGATGGATCGTCACGTTTTCACCCAGACAACCGTTGGGGTAATTTTCTGTCCGGTGGGCTTTCCTGGAAGATATCAAAAGAGAACTTCTTAAAAGATGCGACTTGGTTGGATAATTTATCATTCCGAAGCAGTTACGGTACCACCGGAAATGACCGGTTGATCCGACGCAATGGACAAGGAGTGGCTACCGATGAGATTCTTTACGGCTATCAGGCATATTATAGTGCTGATAACCTCTATGGACTACCGGGATTAAAACCTAATACTGTTGCCGCACCTGATCTGCAATGGGAAAAAAATAAGCAGTTTAATATTGCTGCAGATTTTGCTTTCTTAAAACGTTTTTATGGAACAATAGAATATTATTCAAGAAATTCTTCCGATCTCCTTTTTTACAGGGAGTTCCCTCTTTCAGCACAAGCGGGAAATGCGATTGGACAAAACTCAAATCTTGGAAATTTGAAAAATAGTGGTTTTGAATTCTCATTAGGTGCTGATATTTTTAGAAAAGATAATTTTAGCTGGAAAGTTGATGCCAATTTATCAACCTTAAAAAATGAGATCACTTATTTACCAGGCGGTGCTCTTACGTTTAATAATCGCGGTGCCGGTTATCGTCTAGAAGAAGGACATTCATTGTACGATTTCTATATGGTGAAGAACGCTGGTGTCAACCCGGATAATGGTAATATGCAATATTGGGTGAAGGATGATAAAGGGGGCTGGAAAATTTCCGAAGACTATGTTGGTGAGGTCACATCTGATGATTATCAGTGGATCGGTTCGGCATTGCCAAAAGTATATGGTTCATTGACCAATAGTTTTAAATTACATGGACTGGATTTCTCCTTTATGTTCTATTATTCGCTTGGCGGGAAAATGTATGATTACTCCTATTCTGAACGTAGTACACTCCGCGGTGGTGTGGGGGTGACGCAGGATCTGGTACAGGATCGTTGGCGTAAACCGGGTGACCAGGCCCTATTGCCAAAATGGTCGGATGATAATTATGCTGCGACACGCAGGGCTTCTGACTTTTATATTTTTGACAACGATTATCTGCGTTTGCGGAATATCACACTGGGTTATTCCATCCCGAAAAATACCTTACAAAGAATAGGATTATCCAATGTCCGGTTTTTCGTGTCAGCAGATAATTTATTGACTTTTGGTTCAGCCAAAAATCGGTATACCGAACCAGAGACCGGCTTGTCGGGTAATAACTATAATGGTAATGCGGATACGGATAATGGTCGGCAAGGAGCAAGGAGAATCTATACTGGTGGCTTGCAGGTTACATTCTAAGGATAAATTAAATCGAGGAAAATTATAGGAACCGGCCATCTGACTGACGTATAGATCAAGTGAAACAGGTCTATGCAGGATGATAAGGTTGCTAGTATAAAAAAAATATTAATGAAAAAGATATTCAAGACCATAAACTTTACAATTTTAGCATCTTCATTGCTGTTCATGGGGAGCTGTAAAGACTTTTTGGATGCCAATACCTCTGTCGATACCGAAGAGGGGACGGCTTTATCCAGTGCAGGGCAGTTACAAATGGTGCTGACTTCTGCTTACCGACAACTATATTTTAATGATCAAGGTGCAGACCGTGTTTATGCGGGATTACCGGGATTGCAAATGTATGTGGATCTAGGTGGAGCAGATATTGTCAGCCATACCAACATGGGGGGGAATCAGGTTGATACGTATAAATATGAACCAGGGAGGACACAGACTACAGGCACTTCGGATGCAATTTGGTCAATGATGTATAAAATTATCAATCAGACCAATAAAATTATCCACGCTGTGCCTGCAGCACAGGGAGATGAAGCAATTAAGAATCAGATTTTAGGACAAGCTAAAGCTATTCGGGGAATCTGTTATTTTCATTTGATCCAGAACTATCAACAAACCTATATGATCGCCAAAGAAAAGAAAGGCGTGATATTACGTTTGGATCCGAAGGAAGATCTTAACTTGCCTAGGGCTACCGTACAACAGGTCTATGATCAAATCCTGGCTGATCTTGGCGAAGCGAAAGCACTGTTAAAAGGATTTGACCGCCCGGATAAATGGACGATTAATGAGGATATCGTTTCTGGGCAACTAGCGAGAGTCTATCTTGTGATGAACAATTGGCAGGGCGCCTTGACTGAAGCTTCAACAGTTTATAATAAATATAGTCAACTAATGACACGTGACCAGTACCGTAGCGGTTTTGATGATGCGATCACCAATGCCTATCCGGAAGTTGTCTGGGCAATGAAGTTTACAACAACGAATAATTTAGGGGGCGGTACGCAGTTTAATTTCTGGTATAACCAAGATGAAAAATATGGTGAGGGGTATACAGATGGGCCGATTTATGCCTTCTTGGATTTCTTCGCAGATGGACAGTACGAAAAATTGTTTGAAAAGACAGAAGATCGTTACCAATTCTGGAAGCGTACGAAAAATGCAAATAAAGAATGGTCTACCAAATGGGCATACGATAAATATAAGCATTATGGTGATGCCAATGGTGCGGTCCAAGGAAACACACGACCAGAGGTTACACTGATGCGCGGTTCCGAGATGCTACTGATTATGGCAGAGGCAGCTGCCCACTTAAATAACGGAATGGGGCTTGCTTACCTTAATCGTTTACAAACAGCTAGGGGGGTTAAAAATTTAACTAAAGCAGCTACGGGAAATCCTCTTTTAGAGGCAATTTACGTGGAACGGCGCAAAGAATTACTTTGTGAAGGTGTGACTGGTTTATATGACCTGCTTCGCTTACAAAAACCTTTGACGCGTATTCAGGAAACTCCTACTTATGTGGAGGGACATTATACTTGGGGAATGACCAACCTGGATGGTTATGATCCAAAGAGCTCAAACCCAATCGGGACATTACCTTCTAATGATTACCGCTTTATCTGTCAGATTCCACAGTTAGAAATGACAAGAAATACACAGTTAAAAGAAAGTGATCAAAATCCGTTTAAAGGGCAGTAATTCGAAAGCGTATTTACAATCAAAAAAAGCACCCCGAGCCGGGGTGCTTTTTCATTGTAGAGATGGCCTATACAACTAGTAACTCGGGTTTTGTTGATTTGCGATAGCCGGATTCGCATTCATTTCATCTAAAGAAATTGGAAGAATCGTTTTGAAAAAAGTTCGGTCTATTGTCTTAGGTCTATTGGTTGTGCTGATATTACCAAGATCATCGTCAAATGTGATCGACTTATTCCAGCGCATCATATCGAAGAATCGATGGCCTTCACCTAAGAGCTCTTTGCTTCTTTCGTCAGCTATCATATCCAAAGTAACTGTATTGGAGGTTGCGGCATCCAGTTTTGGAGATCGTTGACGAATAGCATTCAAATAGGTTGCTGCAAGGTTTTTGTCTGGAGATGGTTTCAGTAAAGCGGATTCAGCAGCGATGAGGTACACTTCTGAAAGGCGAATGACTTTGATATTTACGGCAGTACTATTTGCTGGTGAATTTTTGTCTCCGGCAAGGGTAGTGCTTCCACTATACTTGTACAAAGCGCCCAGATGTGTGCTGCCAACCTCATCAGATCCCATTACTCCCCATCTCACATCAGTGTCGTCAGTTTTAAGTTTCGTTAGGAATGGGTCTGCGGCGATAAAATTTCCCAAAATAGCCGCACTTCCATGTCCTTTCCTACGAAACATTGCCCCAAGAGAATTTACACCCGCATCGGCTTCATTGGGATAGACACCAAGTTCAAAAATTGATTCTGTACCAAACATGCTAGTCCAGGATTTTACCCAGTCAGCGTTGCTGTACAAGGTATACACTTTGGAGTCGATTATCTCCTGAGCAGCTTTTAGCGCATTGTCATAATCGTTCATGTAAAGATAGACACGTGCTTGCAATGCTTTATTCGCAAAATAGTTAATATATCCGTTTGCTTTTGATTTAGATAATAAGCTTTCAGAATCTTTAAGATCTTGGAGAATCTGCTTATAATTTTCATCGACAGAGACGCGTTTTTCCTGTGCGTTGTATTCAAGTACTTTGGTTACATTGGGAATACCCAAGGATGACTTATCCATATTATATGGCTTGCCATATAATCTCACTAGATCAAAATTAATTAATGCTCTAGCTGTTAATGCTTGTCCTTTATAGGAAGCAAAATCTTCCGTTGAAACGGCGTTGACCAGTTTATCTATACTTGCTAGGAGATTATTAATTTGTACCAGTGAGTGGAATCCTTGGATCCAAATGTTAGCATAGGGATTTGATGATGCAGAATGATTAAATACGTATAAGTAGTCGTAACCTCGTCCTTGCGAGGCGATGGTAAAGTCCCCACCTTTTGCATCCGCATAAAGTGGGAAATTTCTACCATAATAATCAACATTTGCCATTTTGCTCATTAGTCCATTCATAATAACTTTTGCATCGGCTGCAGTTTGTATAGATGTATTGGAATCTCCCATGTTTGTAGGAGTGACATCCAGAAAATTACTGCAGGAGCTAATTGCTAAAGATATAGATATGCACGAGGCGATAAAAAGCTTTTTCATATTACTGTTTTTTGTCCATTAAAAACTAAATTCAACACCAAAAGTGTATGTTTTTGCCAGTGGTGTTTCCCAACCGCGGGTACCAAATTGATTCACTTCAGGATCCATGTATTTGTACTTGGAAAGCGTGAGCAAATTACTGCCATTAAAATATAGTCTAGCATTTGAAATTCCGGCTCTACTCAATAATGTATTTGGTAATCTATAGCTTAGGGAGATATTTTTTAGTCTGATATAGGAGGCGTCAAATAATTGTCTACTGCTAATCTGGTTGACATCTTCTAGATCTCTACCGGTTACCATGGGATAAGTTCCCCCTGTGTTTGATGGTGACCAAGAGTCTTCAACAAAGTATTCTGAATGGATCCGTTCCCAATAATACCCATCATCTGCGACATCTTTTGATGTAGCATCATATAGTTTGCCGCCTATCTTGTAAGCAAAGTTCAATCCCAATGAAAAGTTTTTATAGTCAATATCCGAATTTATACCACCATATAATTTGGGATTGGCATTTCCAATAATTGTCTGCTTCGCATTTTTATAATTATAAGTTGCTGCTTTCCCATTAAACATGAATTCACCTGTGGTGCCATCATTGGTATACCATACATTTTTTCCATTGGTTTGGTCCGTGCCAGCCCATTCCAGTCCAAAGAAAGACAACGCAGATTCACCTTCACGGTATACGTACCTTGCCCTATTATCTCCACCGGTAGGGTCAAACCAGACAATATCTTGTCCGCCGTATAGTTTTGTCACTTTCGATGAAATAAAAGTCGCATTAGCACTTAAAGTCCATTTCCAGTTTTCATTTTTAACAATATCCGACCCTAGTTCAATTTCTAAGCCTTTGTTGTTCATCTCACCCACATTTCTCAGTATAGACTTAAAACCCGTGATTGTAGAAATCGGAACATCCTGTAGCAGACTTTTTGAATCCCTATTGAAATATTCGAGTGTACCAAAGAGCTTGTTGTTAAATAACCCGAATTCCAAAGCGATGTTGGTCTGGTAATTTAATTCCCAGGCGACGTCCGGATTACCCAGGTTGTTTAATCCGCCTCCAGGTTGTGTCATATATTTATTGGAATAACTGGTCAAGTTTCTCCAGGCATAGTTACTTGTGGGTAAAGTTCCGTTAGTTCCGTAAGAACCTCTAAATCTCAGGTTATTGATTTGTTCAATGTCCTTGATAAAAGATTCTTTTGCTAGATTCCATGAAGCTGCGACCGACCAAAAATTGCCCCATCGCGGACCAGGTCCTAACCGTGATGCACCATCCCTTCTAAAGGAAGCTGAGGCAAAATACCGTTCATCAAAATTATACTCAGCTCTGGATAAAATGGACATCATGTTGAAGCCTTCTGAATATGCGGAGGCATCCAAAATACCAGCAGTAGCGACTGTATGAAGAGATGAAGAGGGAAGATCTTTACCTGTGGCACGAATAAAATCTGTGGTGTTTTTTTCAGCCTCGAAACCTGCCAATAAACTCAAATTGTGCAGACCGAAGCTTTTGTTATAATTGGCAGTTGTGGAGGAGACTAATTTCTCGATGGATGTAGAAACTTCGGTGACACGACCATTGTCTGCCATGCCATTATAATGTTTGGCACTGTAGTAAATATGGTCTTTTACCTCTGTATTATCGTAAGAGAAAATCGTTTTCAGGGTTAGCTCTGGTAGGAGCTTTAAAGTCAACGATTCTATGGCGGAAATTTTGCTCGTTTTTGATGAGTTCTCCCATTCTTTGTTGTAGTATAATGGGTTATAAGCTAGACTGCCATAGCGGGCAGTGTATTCTTTGCCTGTTTTATAATCAGTTGGCCAATACATCTGCCATAAAAGATTGCGCGTTTGATACAGGTAATTTGTTCCTGTATTTCGCGTATCGTTCATGCCAATTAATTTGTTCTTTGCGTAGTTGATATTGGATCCAAATTCTAGGTATTTTCCGATTTTCTGTGTTAAATTGACCCGTCCATTAATGCGGTCAAAATTATTTTCAATAATCCTGCTTTTATCTTGTGTATAGTTCAACGATGCATAGTAGTTTGTCTTCTCCGTTGCTCCACTGACCGATATATCGTTGGTGTTAAATATACCTGTTCTAAATAATGCTTTATTCCAATCGTAGTATTTTCCGTCGCGGTTTTCCATTCCGTCAGTTTTTCCCGAAATATGGACGTTCTCCCATTGTGATGTGCCATCGGTACTAAATTGGTAACCATGGATACCAAATCCATAGGCAGGATTTGGTTTGCCATAATTTGCAGAATTGGGATTCCATTCCAATGAATTCAGGCGGTTGAGTGTATTCTTGTTTGCTTGCTCTGCTGTCTGGCCTGATGCTATCCGAGAATCATATAGGATGCTATAGAGCATATTGATCTGGTCTTGTACAGAAGCAGTTTCATTATTTTTTGTGGCCCAGGATGGGCTTATGCCGATCGAGGATTTAACGTTGATCTTAGGCTCGCCATTTTTTCCCCTTTTTGTTGTAATGATGATTACTCCATTAGCCGCCCGAGATCCATACAAAGAGGATGCAGCAGCATCTTTCAGTACGGAGATTGATTCGATGTCACTTGGATTCAATGTACTCATTACATTGTTTGTATTGACGATGTAATCGCCCATTTGCCCAACACTTCCGGAGATAACTGGGACGCCATCAATCACATATAACGGATCGTTGGACGCGTTCATTGATCCAATTCCTCGGATACGTATGGCCGAGGTAGCTCCCGCTTGACCTGATCCATTTGATAGTTGCAAACCAGCGACACGTCCAGTTAATGCTTTTTCAAAAGATGTGACCGGTTGTTTATCTATTGCATCAGATTTTACCTGTGCAGCCGAGCCTGTATAAGTGCTTTTTTTTGCAGTACCATAGGCAATGACGATAACCTCATCTAAGGCTTGTTCGTTGCTGACGAGTGTAATGCTGATCGTTTTCCGGCCATTAACCTGAACCTCCTGCGCATTATAGCCAACAGCAGATAGCATTAGTGTGGTATTCGAATTTGCATTGAGTGTGAATAAGCCTTGTTCGTTGGTGGATGTTCCTTGGCTGGATCCTTTAACATTTATGGTAACTCCACTGATGGGATTTCCATTGCTGTCGGTGATTTTTCCAGCAATCTGAATCTGTTGCGCGTATAGTGACTGCATCGAACTACAGGCTATGAGACACAACGTTGTGAGCACATGTTGTTTCATAAAGTGTGAATTGATTAATTTAGTTTGTTAATATCTTGGTAAAATTGGCTATTGGTTACAACTCCGATAGCGATTCAATGCAATGTTTTTCTTTAAGACAAAAAACATTGCATTGAATATAATGTTATTTTCTTAAAATTCCAATTCCAGGACGGTCCGGCAAGATGCAGTTTCCGTTGATCACTGTCATTCCGTCGTAGATATCATTATCGATCAGTAATGCCCCATCTAGATCTGCCCAGTCGGTCAATGGTGCTAATTGCGCTGCGGCGCTGATGGCACATGAGGTTTCAGTCATGCAACCGATCATTACTTTCATTTCGAGAGAACGTGCAAGTTCGGCCATTCGTTTGGCTTCACGCATGCCTGTGCATTTCATCAGTTTGATGTTGATACCACTATAAACTCCTTTTAGGGCAGGTACATCAACCAAACGTTGACAGCCCTCATCCGCAATTGTTGGTATTGGACTATGTTCAGTCAGCCAGGCATTATCATCAATCTGTTCTTTGGGCATGGGTTGTTCAAGGAAAGATACATTTCGCTCAGCTAGCCAATGAGCCATTTCCAGCGCTTCTTCCCGCGTTTTCCAACCTTGATTGACATCTGCACATAATGGACGGTCAGTGACCTGACGAATGGTGTCAATGATCATCTTATCGGTATCCAAACCCAATTTTACTTTTAGGATCTTAAATTGATCCGCTTCAGCGACCTTTTTACGGATCATATCCTCCGTATCGATGCCGATAGTGTAGGACGTCGGTGGAATAAGATCGGGGTTTAATCCCCAGATTTTATAAAACGGCTGGCCCATAATCTTACCAAGTACATCGTGCAATGCGATGTCTATGGCTGCTTTTGCTGCAGTATTTTTTGTTGCTACTTGATCTATATAGTGTAAGATCTCTTCGGTTTGGAAAGGGGAGTTGAATGCTGATAGATCAATTTGATTTAAAAAAGCCATAACACTTTCCTGCGATTCACCAAGGTATGGTGGCATGCTGGCCTCACCATAACCTACAATGCCATCGTACTCCAGTTCGGTCAACACCACAGGTGTTGTACTTCGGCTGTAGGAAGCAACAGTGAAAACATGCCGTAGTGTTAACGTATATGGACGGAACCGTAATTTAAAAACCCCAAAGTCTTTGCTGATCCATTCAGATTGGTTGCTCATCTTGATTTATTTGTTGATGTAATAATTGCTTTCAGCGATTTTTTGAATTGCGCTATCTTTGGCTCCAAGGTAACGGCGGGCTGCTACCACAGTACGTGTTTGGAAGTCGTCGTAATCTGGCGAATCTTTTAGCATGCTGTTTATACGGACTAATCCTGCAGCATGAATAAAAGTACCATTGCCAATATAAAGGGCTACATGGGTTACCCGGGCGTTGGGATTACTGTTTTTACCAGCAGCAAAGAAAAGTAAATCTGCAGGTTTAAGGTTTTTGAGTGCTTTGCTCGCATCGAAATGACCCTCATTGTCTAGAATGTCTATCTTCTCGCCGGCCAGTACCTGTTGCGATGCATCTCTGGGTATAACAAAACCATTCATAAAGAAACTTGTTTTGGTAAAACCACTGCAATCGACTCCTTTAACGGATGTTCCACCCCATAAGTAAGGTAGTCCCAACATTGTTTTTGCGCTTGCGATAATATTGTCGGCCGTAGGGGTACGCGTATCCAACCAGTTTTTTAAGGTTAGACTTTCAGATTTCTTGATATATCCTTTTCGGCCATCGGGGTAAGCAATCGTATAAAAGTTGCCTTTCTGTCCTGTTAATTTTAAGATGTCGCCATAAACTAAATCCGATACCCGTAGGCTCTTCTCATCGGCTTCGGTATAGGATTTGCCAAATTCATTGGTGTAGATCAGTTTGTCCGCTTGTCTCCAGCTGTCAATTTCAGTTTTATCCATTACAGCTATTGAAGAGCTAGGTACCCATGCGATATAGCCGTCGGGTGTCCGTACACGGTATTCACCACTTTTTTTCTGCAATAAATCTACTTGTGTGCCCAGTAAGACCTGACTTGTCAATTCTGCGGCATTATTCGGATCGGTACGCATGTTGGCAACGGACAGTCTTATTACGCCGTTAGTTTTACCTTCGACACTCGCGTCAGGTAATAGTTGGATTTGGATATTAGCGGATATTTCTTTCGCTTTTTGTTCGAGTACGAACTTCGCATCTTTTTCGGTTGTTTCGAGGATATATTGATTTTGTGGAATATCCGCTTTCTGAATGGCCACAATTTTCGTTCTGCGATCTGGTGCAAATTCACGTTTTACGTTTTCTTGCAATTCTTTGACTTTGAAATATGTTGTGGAATCTACCTGCTGTGCATGGCCATGACTTGTGCCAATAAGACTTGCACATGCTAAAATGGCGAATTTTAGTGTGTTTTTCATGCTGATTAGTTTGTTTCTAAAGATAGGATTAATTCACAATATAAATCAATGTTTATTGTCGATTTTTAAGTGATTGGAATATTGTGTTGCTAAAAAACGAATCTTTAGGCCTAATTTTAATTAATTTGTCTATTTGCTAAAACCATTTTGTATTATTGCTTATTGATAGCGAAATCAGCTTTTTTTGGTGATTCTCCTTCTGAAGATAAGTCAGGGAGCGATTGAGATCCTTTTTGGGGCCAATAGGCATGCTAAAAAAAGCAGATATTCTTGTTCCCGATTTCGTTGGATTGCAAGCGTAATTGAGCGGTTTTATCATGCAATTGTTACGATAATCCAATAGGAGGTAGGAGCATCTTAGAATCATCGTTATGGAGCATTATGCTCATGAGAATCAAAAAGTAGTATATCCATGTTTGGAGGGTAGGAGGCTACTCAAATGAAACAGGGGGTTAAAAGATAAATAATTTACATATGAGTTCTAGACGTAATTTTATTAAGCAAGGTTTTATGGCGGCTACGGCTATAGGTACCTTGAGTGCATTCGATACAAAAGGGTTGACGATTGCATCTAGTGTCAAGGTGAAGAAATATCCTATCGTGATATCGACATGGGATTTTGGGATAGCGGCAAATAAAGCAGCATGGGAGATCTTGTCGAAAGGTGGAAAAGCGCTTGACGCTGTCGAGCAGGGTGTACGTGTACCCGAAGCGGATTTGAAGAATATGACTGTAGGTAAAGGGGGGTATCCAGATCGTGATGGACATGTGACCCTAGATGCCTGTATTATGGATGCTGATGGTAATTGTGGCGCAGTGGCTGGTATGGAAAAAATTGGTCATCCGATCTCCGTGGCCCGTCTAGTGATGGAGAAAACACCACATGTCATGCTTGTTGGTGAAGGGGCATTGCAATTTGCATTGGAAAATGGTTTTCAAGAAGAGAATTTATTGACGCCAGAAGGGGAGAAAGCGTGGAAAGAGTGGTTAAAGGAGAAGAAATACAAGCCTGTTGTTAATATTGAAAATAAAACTTTTGCTGCGGAGCGCCTACCAGGCAATCAATACAATCACGATACTATAGGTATGTTAGCCTTGGATGCCAACGGAAATATCTCCGGAGCCTGTACGACCAGCGGAATGGCATTTAAGATGCATGGCCGGGTAGGGGATAGTCCGATTATCGGAGCTGGACTCTATGTGGATAATGAAGTTGGAGGGGCTACTTCGACCGGTGTCGGTGAAGAAGTTATTCGAAATGTTGGTAGTTTTTTGGTGGTTGAGTTAATGCGCCAAGGATATTCACCTGAAGATGCCTGTAAGGAAGCGGTAATGCGTATTGTGAAGAAAAAGCCCGCAATTGCCAAAGAAATACAAGTTGGATTTTTGGCGATTAACAGAAAAGGGGAGTATGGAGCTTATGCATTGCAGGAGGGATTCTCTTATGCTGTTTGCGACAGCAAACAGCAAGATCTATTGATCAAAGGAAAACATTATTATTAGTAACTAGAGATATTAGTATCTAGATATTAGATTTTAGATGTGAGATTTGAGACAAAGGATCAGGGACTGGTTTAACAAGCGTCCGGATTTGATGTTCAGCTTAATCTTTGTTCTTTAATCCAGATCTTATGCTCCATAATCCTTATTATTCTTTAGTCTCTTTTAGAATACGGGTTTAGATAGAAGTATTAAATTTATTATTGATTATCTTTGTATAAGCGACGTTAGCGTGAGAACAATGAGATAACAAGTATGTCAAGGGCTTAAAAATCAAAGTCTCAATACTCAATACTAAATACAATAAAAATATGAAAGCAACATTTGGAGGTGGATGTTTTTGGTGTACGGAAGTGATTTTCCAAAATACCGAGGGAGTGACATCCGTATTGCCTGGATATATGGGAGGTCATATCGATCATCCTACTTATGAACAGGTCTGTACAGGTACAACCGATCACGTAGAAGTGGTGGAGTTGGAGTATGATGATGAGTTGGTCAATTATGAGGATCTGTTGAAAATTTTCTTTAAGACTCATAATCCGACAACATTGAACCGCCAGGGTAATGATGTGGGTACGCAGTATCGTTCTGTGGTCTTTTATCACAATGAAGAACAGGAAATCTTAGCAAAAAACTTTATTGATGAGTTGGAAAACGAGGATGTCTATGAAGATCCAATTGTAACAGCGGTTGAACCGGCATCAACATTTTGGCTTGCTGAAAATTATCATCATAATTATTTTAATGATCATCCTGAGAACCCGTTCTGTTCGGTGGTCATTGCGCCGAAACTTCAAAAGTTCTTAAAGGAATTTAAAGCCTAAAAGCTTTATATAGGAGCTTTGTGTCAAGCATAGCGAATTGATAGTGGGCTGTTTATTAGAGGGGGAGGAGGATTGAAACAAGTCCTTGGTTACCTTTGAGAACTAACAGTGATCAATAACAATATAAAAAGGCTCGAATATATATTCGAGCCTTTCCTTTATGCGGATTACTTATTGAAAAATGCTGTTAAAACATTTCCATTTGCCCTTTGTCATCAATTTGGATGTCGTCAGGATTAGTGATCTCTAATTTGATGTCATCTTCTTTTTTATCATTGGATGCATCTGTCGCAGTTTCAGTAGTTGCAGCCTCCGCCTTTGTCTCTTCGGATTTTGTTTCTCCGTCTATAGAAGCTGCCTCCGTTTTTTTCTTTCCTTTCTCACTGAGATCCTCATCTGCAGTAATTAAGGCAACAGATTTTACGGTATGGAAGGAAAGACGATTACCTTGCGCCTTTATGCCTTTGACATCAATGATTTCAGTCAATGGTTGTTCCAGCGTTTCCTCCGTTTGAGATTTACCTTTTAGAATATCTAATTTGACTGTAGGTTCAGCCGCATTGCTCATTAGAACTAGTTTTGAACCAGGTTCTTCATTGATAAACGAAATGCGTTTACCAATAGGCTGGTCATCAAATTTAAAACGTTTGACGAAATAGGTGCCGCTCTTACCATCTTGATGTACTACGGTATAAACATGTTCAGGATAGAATTTCTCAATACGGATCATTTTCTCATCAAAGTGGTTGCTAAGATCGAAGTTCGATAACTCGTAGCTACCATCAGAAAGTACAACCAATATTTTATCATCACCATCAAATTCGCCTAAATATTGGCCGCGTTCATCTGCATTTAAGCGTTTCATGATAGTGTCGTACCAAATTTTTCGTCCGGCAAGTGTTGAAATACCGGAGCTTTTGAAGGCGATTTTCTTGACTGGGTATTTGGAAACAATATTTCCTTGGGATGCACGACCTTTAATGGCAATTTCAGCGAAATCCATGTCGAAATTCAATTTGCGTAATTTCGTGTGCGGTTTGAGCTGTATATTGACAACTTCTGCCTCGCCGTTTGGATTAGCAGTGAAATACAAAACTTTTGATCCTTTAGATCCTTTGGATACGTCGTATTCCTTGTCGCGGGTAACGCCAACAACAGAAAAACGTTTGATATAACTTGTACCAGTTTCGCCTTCTTTATAGATAACGTTGTATATCGTGCGTTCGTCACCTTTTTTGAAGACCGCCACATGAATAATCCCTTTACCAACAAATACTTTATCCTGAATCTTGCTGACGACATATTTGCCATCTTCGCGGAAAACAATGATATCATCTATATCTGAGCAATCGCATACGAACTCATCTTTCTTCATTCCTGAACCGATGAAACCTTCTTCACGATTGACATATAGTTTGGCATTGGCTAATGCAACTTGCGTTGCCTCAACCTTATCAAAGATGCGTAATTCTGTTTTGCGCTCACGATCTTTGCTGTATTTTTCACGCAATTTTTCATACCAGGCAATGGCATATTCGGTCAACTGACGCAAATGACGTTTAACTTCTTTGATCTCATTTTCGAGCGTCTTCATCGTTTCGTCTGATTTTTTTACGTCGAAACGTGTAATGCTACTCATTGGTTTATCGATCAATTTCTTATAGTCCTCAGGAAGAATTTCACGATAAAACTGTTCAAAGAATGGCTCAAACAAGCGATTTAAAACCTGAACGACAGTATCAAAGTCACCGGCATTTTCATAATCGGCATGTTTGTACATCCCTTCTTGGATGAATATCTTTAATAAGCTATTGAAGAAGATTTTTTCCTGAAGATCATTTAAACGGATCTCTAGTTCACGCTTCAATAGATTTTTTGTGTTTTTGGTGTTTTCAATCAAGATGTCATTGACACTCATAAAATGAGGCTTCTCATCCTTGATGACACAGGTGTTTGGAGAGATAGAAACCTCACAAGCTGTGAATGCGTATAGTGCATCGATCGTAACATCAGGAGATATTCCCGGTGCTAAATGCACGATGATTTCAACATTTCCAGCCGTGTTATCTTCGATTTTCTTGATTTTGATTTTACCTTTTTCATTTGCGGTGACAACACTTTCGATAAGCCCGCCAGTGGTGGTACCAAAAGGAATCTCGGTGATCGCTAAAGTCTTTTTATCCCGCTCCTCAATTTTAGCACGCACACGGATCTTTCCGCCACGTTGACCTTCGTTGTAGTTAGACACATCGGCCATACCACCTGTGGGAAAATCAGGAAGAATATTCGGGCGTTCGCCGTTCAGTACCTGAATTGAGCCATCAATGAGTTCAATAAAGTTGTGCGGCATAATCTTGGTCGCTAAACCTACAGCAATACCTTCTGCTCCCTGCGCCAGAAGCAAAGGGAATTTAACAGGTAAAGTGACTGGCTCACGATTACGTCCATCGTAACTCTGTTGCCATTCCGTCGTTTCGGGATTGAAGACAACTTCATTTGCAAATTTAGAAAGTCGTCCCTCAATATAACGTGGTGCCGCCGCCGAATCGCCAGTAATGGGGAACCCCCAGTTACCTTGACAGTCAATCAATAGATCTTTTTGTCCCAACTGTACCATGGCATCTCCAATGGACGCATCTCCATGTGGGTGATACTTCATGGTGTTACCAATAACGTTGGCGGCCTTATTATATCGTCCGTCATCCATTTCCTTTAAGGAATGGAGAATACGACGTTGTACGGGTTTCAAGCCGTCATTTATATGGGGTACAGCTCTATCCAAGATCACATAGGACGCATAATCCAAAAACCAGTTCTCGTACAGTCCAGATAAAGGTATTGTCTGACTTCCGCCCTCTGTTTTTCCTGATCCTAATTCTTCTTGGTTATCTTCCGTTGGGAAGTTTGTTTCGTCACTCATTTACTCAGCAATAGATTAAATTGTACAATACAGAAATGTTCAAAATTTTATTTTATTCGAACGTGTAAAAATACAAAACCATTTTGTTTTATCCCAGTGAAACTATGAAAAGTTAAAAAAATTAGTTTTTAAAGCTAACATAATTAGTTTGATTTAGCGTCTTCGACCAGATCATACCAAAAACAACGGATATCCCAACGGTCGAAATGAAACTCTTCGGTGACCTGAAAACCCACTTTTTCCAATACATGTCTTGATCCCTCGTTTTCGGTATGGGTGATGGCATGGAGCTCGAAATGAGTCAGATGCTCACGATAATACTGCATACAGGCTAATGCCGCTTCAGTAGCATATCCTTTGCCCCAGGATTCCATCCTGAAACGATAGCCGAGGTCCAGGAATCCGATACGTCCATTTTCCAATTCATCAATATATTTAAATCCTGTCCAGCCGATCCATTGATTGCTTGATTTTTCAACGACTCCCAGTCGGCCAATACCATATTTTTCATATTGTTGCAGAATGAGAGCGATCGCTTTTTCCATATCTTCGATGGATTGAACAGGCTCTTTATTGAGAAAGGTATGTACCTCAGGCTGTGAATCCATAGCAAAAAAAAAGTCCTTATCGTCCATGCTTATCGGACGGATGATTAGACGTTCGGTTTCTAATGTGGGTAGGTATTTTTCCATCTTATTTCTTTTGAGTTTTACAGGGCTTCAAAGCCAGAGTTTATCGATATCTTTTTTTAATATTTTTTCCTTCATTTCTTCTTCAAAATCACCAAACTGTTCTTTTTTGACAGATTTGCTGATCCGGCCTTCTTCAAGGACCAAGATCTCATCACAGGTATCCTTTAATGTCGAAAATATATGCGATGAAATCAGGATGGTTTTGTTCATGGATTTTAGGCGTAGTATAATTTCGGTTAGGATAATACTGCTTTGTAAATCTATCCCGTTAAAAGGTTCATCCAGAATGTAGAAACTGTTGTCCTGAAGCAGGGTTGCTGTCAGCGCCAGTTTCTTTTTCATCCCTGTAGAATAGGAACTTGCATACTCTTTCAACGGTAGCTCGAAGATATTTCTTTCATCGAGGTTTTTAATGCTTTTCCCACGGGCATCGGTAAGGAGGTAGATATACTCTTCACCCGTCAGTTTTGATAAGAAATACGGATCTGATGTTAGATAGCCTAGGTGGTTCTTAAGTGGTTCTAAGTTCGCATTGATCTGCCCTGAAGCTGTTTCTAAACCTGCTATACAACGAAATAAGGTTGTTTTTCCAGCACCGTTTTCGCCTACGATACCGTAGACCTTTCCGTCCTCAAAAGTAAAGGTGACCTCTTGCAAGACCTGATGCTGACCAAAGGATTTACTGATATGAATAAGCTCGATCATAAATAGTTTTTTAGATTTTTGAGGGCTTTAAAGTAATAGAAAGGTAATAATGCCAATATCAGTGGATAGAAGCTGAAACATAATACCAGTGCAAAGCCCTCCGGAAAATTGATCTCTCTAGGATAAGCGACATATTTTAAGGTAATAGCAAAAGGGAGTAGGAATAGTATACCACCCAATACAATTAACGCATTAAACCATTCTGCTGAAAAAATAAAAACGTATGTCACTATGAGCGGGAGAACAAATAAAAGGCATTGCAGTATTCCACGTCTAAATTTACCCAGGAGAAATCTGGCCGGCGTTTCTCGGCTGCTCCAAAGATAAAATACGGGTTCTGGTAGCTGATAATAGAACATAGAGGTTAGTGCTATACCTACTACGCAAAATAGAACGAGGTTGGGGTTGGTTACATAGAAACCAATTGCCGCCAGCATATACAAAACGAGAATCAGCAGATAGCTCCTTCGGAACCCGATAATAAATTCAAATGGTTTCTTTGCGAATGGGGTTGGGAGGGATTTGCCAAGAGTTTTAAAGACCAAAAAGGCAAATATAACAGCTAAGGCAATGAGCGCGAGGCTATATAACCATAGCCCTCGAAATAGAAAAATAGCAAGGGTTGGCAAAATGACGATGTTATTTTCCAGTAGTCTGATCGTGTAAAAATCTTTTTTACTAAAGGTATTTTTCAGAAAATCGTTCCTATTTTTTTCGGTCAGGAGAAAGAGTAATTGGAAGTTGCTAAGCAGTAGGGCATAGCTCCCAAAAACAGGATACTGTAGCAGCAGGTAATAGGCCAGATAACAGGCTCCCAGTAACAAAAGTGGTGCAACCATTATCGGAAGGCCAGTCGCCTTAAAATGGCGTGTCAACAATTTATATTGAAGCTTTAAATAATTATTTATCATTTGCTATCTGTTTATAAATAGTCATGCAAGCGATCCTATCGTCTGCTAATTGTAATAGCTATAGATCGGATGATTTTTATTTGTGCTACTCATTGCAAAATTTTCTCGATTTATAAAAATCAATCTCATATCTTTTTTATATCTAAAACTAAGATTTTCTTTGCCAATTTAGCATATAGAGTAAAGCGATCACGAGTACGACGGCATTTGCATACATAATTTGTGGAATGCGAAGAATAACATCCGCATAATATAATCCAGCGAGGAGCGCCCCAAGACCAATTCCCGCTTCGAGTGAAATATACATGGTTGCGACCGCCTTGCCGCGATGTTCAGGGATACTCAGGTCAATAGTCCAGGCGTTAACCGCGGGAGATAATATACCGGTGCCAATACCATAGATGCTCGCTCCAATCATCATACCGATAAAGCTATCCCCAAAACCAATCACCACCAAAGCAATGGCAATAATCACTATGCCTGTGATAATAACTTTTGGCCTTCCATAGCGATCGGAGACCTTTCCCGAAACAAAGCGTATCAAGACGGATGCGATTGTAAATGCCAGGAAAAAAAGACCCTTATTTTTAAGTCCTAGGTGTTCACTCCAGTCTGGTATAAGGGTCAGGATTACACCGTATGCCGTATAGGATAGAAATGTAACTATTCCAGCCGGAAGTGCACGCCATTCAATGATATCCTTTCGGTCTATTTTCAGCATGGAAAGGTTGAATCTTTCCTTTTTGACAAGGGTTTCCTTCATATTGATGACAATGAGGATTGATAATAAAGCCATGAAGGAAGAGGAGTAAAACATGATGTTAATTCCAAAAGCGTCAAAAATTGCGCTCCCTATTGCAGGGCCTACTGCGGTGCCGACACTGAATGCAAGCCCATGCATTCCCAAGGCTTCGCCCCATCTTTTTTGGGGGACAAGATCCGCAACATAAGCTGAGGTGGATGTAGGCTTAAAACCGGTCGAGAAACCGTGGATCAACCGAAGAAACAGAAAGCCTGCGACGGAAGTTAAGATCGGATAAAGAAAACCACAGATAAAACAGACGATGGATCCGATGGCCATGACGGGTACACGGCCCCAGCGATCGGTCAGCTTACCGCTGAATGGTCTTGAAATTCCGGCAGTCAATGTAAATAATGCGATGATCAGCCCCTTGTATTCGGCCCCACCCAAACTACTCAGGTAATTAGGGAGCTCTGGAATAATCATATTGAAACTCGAGGAGAATAGGAGTGAGCTCAGGCAGAGTAAAATAAATTGAAGCGTATAGATGGATTTCTGTTCAGATGGCATTTTAAAACAATTGTCGTGCATGAATATTTCTTCAAGTCTGCGATACCGTGGAAGATACCTTTACTTTTTGAAGAGTAGGTCAAATGTACAGCTTTTGAAACGATTAAACTTTTTCTTTTGTTCAAAATTTTAAAATCCTTTCAATGGTAACATAAAAATAATCATGCGGAAATCCACTTGACACAAATTTGTATATTTGATCTTCACCAGCGATAGAAAACTCTTTTATTGGCTGAACATTAAGAAACCTCCAATTGGTCATATGTTAAAAGAAAAAAGAAATCCAGGGGTCTATTTTGAGATTCCTGTACTAAATATGGAGCGGGCAGTTCATTTTTACAGTGAGTTGTTTGCCTTTACCTTTGATCAGGAAGAATTTGATGGAATTCAGATGGCTTACTTCCCTTTTGAGGAAAAGCTGTCGGGGATTACCGGTGCGTTGGCAAAAGGGGAAATCTATCAGCCTACGCATCAGGGGGTACTGCTTTATTTGCATACTGAAGATCTGGAAGAGACCTTAAAAAGGGCAGAAAAAGCTGGCGCAAGGATATTATATCCTGCCACCTTTCACAAAGATTTAGGTTTTGCAGTCGCTGAAATAGAGGATTCTGAAGGAAATCGGATCGGACTTCATCAACGTTTATAGGGTGTTTTTGGAAATAAATTCGCTAAACCAGCTGCCGCCGGACGATCTCGCTGCAAAATATTGTTGTTGCAACGGCAACATTCAGCGATTCCGCTTGGCCGATACGGGGTATGGTCACTGCTTGATCTATTAATGTTATAATTTCTTCACTTATACCATTGCCTTCATTTCCCATGACGATCAATCCTTCTGTACTCCATTCGGTCTGGTAAATGGATTGCCCATTGAGCAGTGCGCCATAGACCGGTAGATCTGTTGAAGAGATAAATTCATGCAAGTCTATATAATGAACCTGTATTCTTGCCAATGAGCCCATAGTCGCCTGCACAACTTTTGGATTATAAGCATCTACTGTGCCAATGGAGCAAATGATATGTTTGATCCCAAACCATTCCGCTGTGCGAATGATGGTTCCCAGATTACCGGGATCTTGTACATCATCCAATACGATATTGTAGCAATTTCTTAGATCACTTACTTCGACCTGTTGTTGTTTCGGAAGTTTCACCAGGGCTAGAACACCCTGAGGAGATTTTAGGGTACTAATCTTTTGGAATTCAGCCTCCGTCAGTTCATGGGATTTTATATTATGCGAGATTTTACCCACTTTTGTGTTTGCGTCGTCTGTATAGAAAATCGACTCAACCTGGTAGCTCGATGAGATAAATTCCTTGACGGACTTTATGCCCTCAACGATGAATAAACCATGTTGTTTTCTATACTTTTTGTTTTGTAGAGACGTTATTAGACTGATTTGCGCTTTTGACAACATTTTTATTGATGATTAAGTACCCTCGTTTTATCGGATTTGCAAGTATAATGCTTTTGACGCTATTTTTTGCATCTTGCCGATCTTCAAAATATATAGATGACGACCAAGCCCTGGTTACAAAAATACAGATTTCCGGTGTTTCACCAGCATTGAAAGAGTCTTCCGAAACCTATATATCCAATCAGATAAAACCTAATTCGAGGGTCAATCTATTTATTTACAATACCTTCAATACTACAAAAGGACGCTATAAGACCAAGAAAATTCGAAATGTAGGCGAACCACCCCATTTGCTTGACTCAGCAATGGTTGACCTTTCCGCTAATCAGATTAGACGTTTTTTGTTTACTAAGGGATATTTTAATGCCAAAGTCAATCCCGAGATTACAGTTAACAAAAAAAGAGCGCATATCAATTTTAACGTCGATGAAGGAAATGCATATCAAATTAGGAACATAGAACGGAAATTTGAAGATGGGGATGCCAAATGGTTATTTGATCGGGATATCCTACCAAAAACTAAAGTCAAGCCCAATACACAATATGATGCCGCCAAATTACTGGAGGAACGGGAAAAGTTATATGTTGTTATGCGTAACAATGGGTATTATGACTACTTGAGGCAATATATGCGTGTGGGTATTGACTCTACATTGACTGGAAACTTGATCGATTTAAAAATAAATGTAGAAAATCCCAGTGATTCAACTATACATAAAAAGTATCAAATTGATAGTGTATATATGACTATTAGGAATTATGGGGCAATGTCAAAGAAACCAGCTCGCCGTATAACTGATTCTGTCAAACGACTTCTTTTTGTGGATGAAACAAATAGCTTTCGCTGGAAACCATTGGAAAGGTATATGTACCTACGATCGGGAAATTATTATTCCTTGGCTGAAGAAAATAAGTCTTATGATCGGCTTTATGAGATGAACGGTTTTCGGTCTGTGAAAGTGCAGTTTGTGAAAAAAGATTCCAATAAACTCGATGTTCATTATGATTTCGTCCCGCGGCCACGAATGGGTAACCAGATCGAAGGAGAGTATACTTTTAGTTCGGGGATGAGCGGTTTTAATATCGGAAATACGTTTTCACAGCGTAATATTTTTGGTGGTTCTGAGCAATTGGAGGTGAAGTTGCGGTATGGTGTGCTATTTGATCCTCGTTTGGCAGGGGGGCTTTCGAGTAAGATATTCAATAATGATTTTCAGGCGGGTGTCAATTTAGTAATTCCACGACTCATGGTACCTTTCCATATTAATCCAGGTGGCAAATTTGGTTTACCAAAAACAACATATTCGATGACTCTTCAGTTGTTTGATCAGGATCGTACTTATTCCAACCGCTATTTTATTACTTCGCTGAATTATTCCTGGTATGAAACAGAGAACAAATATCATAGCTTTACCCCGATAGTATTGGAATATCGGGATGGGAGGTTAGATTCAAATTTTCGAAAAAATCTCGAACAGGAGGGGTATCAATTGTATGTACGTAGTAATGACCGTCAATATTTCGGATTGGGAACGCAATACACCTTTATTCTGAACGGAAAAAAGCTGACGAGCAAGGAAGATTTTCAATATTTCCGTGGTACAGTAGATATCAGCGGTAATGTGTTGGATCTGATCAGTAGTATTGCTAAACTACCGGCAAATGCCGATGGTGAGAAAAAAATCTTTGGTGTACCGTTTTTGCAATATGCGAAAACCGAATTTGATTATCGTTTGTACCGTAACCTTGGCGGAAATAGACAATTTGTCTTTCGCTTTAATCCGGGGATCGCAATTCCGTATGGTAACAATTCGAAGTTACTGATATTTGAAAAGAGTTTTTATAGTGGAGGGATGAATGGTATACGGGCTTGGCAAGCACGAACCCTAGGGCCTGGCGCATACAATAGGCAAAATTTGAGCGAAGATCTTCGTCTGAATCTAAGGAATTTAGATCAGTTGGGAGAGATCAAATTGGAGGCTAATGCTGAGTATAGATTTCGCATCTTAAATAATTTTTTGGGGGCCAAGATGAACGGAGCAACGTTCGTTGATATGGGGAATGTCTGGCGGCTAAAAAAAGATGACGATTTAAATCCTGGCGGCGAATTTAAATTCAACAAGTTTTTGGGACAGGTAGCCATTGGTACCGGTTTTGGACTACGCTTTGATTCAGATTACTTTGTGATCCGTCTGGATGCAGGATTAAAGGTAAAAGACCCTCAGTTTTCAGGAAGCAATCAATGGGTCATCAAGAATTTCTTCGATTCAAAAGAATTTAAGGAGCAATATTATCAGACCCATAAACCGGACCGTTATAATTTTATACAGTACAATTTTGGGATAGGTATGCCGTTCTAGGGAACACTATTTTTTTATAAAAAGCTCACTCACCTAGATTACGACTTTGACGTACTGATATTGAATGCTAGCCCTAGCCTAAGAGATTCTTTAGGCTGGAGAAGATTGACTCAAAGATCTTGCTTAAATCTAATCCTTGTGAGTGATTGAATATAAAGAAAACGATTGCCAGTGCAATGGCTGTCATGATTACTTTTTTAAACATGTAGGCGATACCTAATACAATAGCAGGGATGATCAAAAACATCAATCCACTGATGGCAAAAGGAGAAAGCCCATTATCAGTCTTATAGATGTAAAACAGGCGACCTTTAGATTTCTCTTGGTTTTTGTGATTAAAAAATACAAAGGTAGACGATTCGATTTTTTGATTTGGAACAGCTACACCATCGTGAAATTGGAGCGCCTGAGAGAATCCGTTAATGGTAAACATGTAGTTTCCATTGATAGTCTCATTGGTATTACCGATTGAATCCAAAGCGACCACCGCAAGTTTTCCGTTTTTCGAAAGATTCTCTTTTATTACAAAGTCTTGGATATTCTGCTCCTGAGCACTTGCCCAGAAAGGTATCAGTAATAGAAAAAATAGAACCTTTTTCATCTTATTTATATGCTTTTAAATTTTAACTCACCTGTAACAACAGGTCTGACTGATTCCCTTATATCCAGATCTACTATGGAGATAAGTTCATACTGGATGTGTTAAAGAAAGTCCAGTCAAAATGAGAATGCAATTTTAGGAATTTTAATCTTCTTTTGGAAATCTTAAATTATTCGAGGACTGATTCTAATCGAAAACTTCCTTTTTTGTTCTCAAATCTTATGGCTAATTTTTCCCTTTCGGTGAAGCTCGGATTCTCCAACTTATCTTTTAGTCTATTGATATTAAGTTTCTTCGAGAGATTGCTCCTTTTCATTCTGTCCCCAAATCAAGATGTCAGCAATATTATCTACCTTAAATTCTGCCGCTAGATTGTCCAATTTTTCGGAGAAAGAATGCAGTTGACTTAGCAAGGTGATGAAAGCATTTTTTGTGGTTTGATAATCAAGTTCGATTTTATTTTTTGAAAAATATGGAAAGAAAGGTTCGTCTTTATCGTCGTAGAAAATGGTAATCCTTTCTTGATTTTTGGTGATTAGGGGTGAAGGGTGGCACTCCAATAACGAAAAATCTTCGAAATTTTCATTTAATATTTTTTTCCATTGTTGGATTTCTTCCATTAGACCACAGCATTGTGGATACAATTCAATCTGTCCATTAATGGAAATTGCATACCCTCCAAATAGTGAGCAAGAGTCTTTTATGGGCATGTCTCCAATATGTAGTTTGATTATTGTTCTTAAATCCTCGATCTTAATGTCAAAAAGTCTATATTGATAAATTCCCATTGCGATTGGATGGGGGATACCAATATAGTTTTTCCTTAATTCATTTTCTTGATATAGATCCCATTCTTTCGTATTCGTAAAGGAAGTTCCCTCAGGTACTCTATTGTTTTGGGCTCCCTTTGTGGTAGGAAGTTCAATCAGCGGTATAAAATCTATTTTGTCCGTTAACTTCATTTGTATTGAATCTCATATATCCTAGTCTTTTGGGAGGACTTGCCATCAAAAAGTACAATGTAAGAGAATACATTGTACTTAACAAATTTCTAGTTTAAAAAACAGAAGCAAAAAGCAACAATAGTGGGGGCTAGTCATTGCCGGATTCGAACCGGATAATCTTGTTGATTTTACAACTTCATTATTCCTCCCCTTAACGGTGACGAAGTAACTATCGTTTACGGCATTCTGTTTAGAATCAGAAAGGCAACTGACGAAAAGAGTTTTTTCCGACGTTTTCGATATCGTCTATCTAGAACTGATCGGAAGCAGGATTTGAACCTGCCATTGGACCGAAGTAACTCTTTTCTACGGCACTTATCCAATTTTATCATAAAGCAAGGTAACTAACGAAAAGAGACTGTTTTTCCTGCTCTACCAACTGAGCTACTCTATATACCTATAGAGACAGGACTCGAACCTGTGACACGGGCAACCCAAATGCGAAGTAACTCTTTTCTACGACACTTGCTTATTTTATTCCTTTGATTAATCCCGCAGCCAAATTACTGCAGGATGATCTTATATTTCCACTTGATGGATCTGTTTGACTGCAGATAGGGCGTTGTCCATGCCAGAAAGTATATCAAATACTTTATCCGACCAGCCTGCTAACAGATAAACATCATTTTGTTTAACATCTATGGGCTGTTTTCCATATCCCGCCAAATCGAATAGGTAGAGTTTCGCCGTTGGAGCTAAACTTTTGTAATTATTCCATGACCTCTCTAAAGAATTGCCATTATGATTACTATCCCATAATTGACAGTCAGTAAATATCATTACTTTATCCACAATCTTTTTTCTACGGATTAGATCGTCCACGACCAGGTATCCATTTGTCGAATAACCCACTTCACCTTCTCGTTTGTAATACTCCATTACATTCGTCAGCACCTGATGTTTAGGCATATTGATTATCTTGTATGTATCGCCGAATATCCCTGTTGTTACATCTTTACACTGTGATTGTAATAGCATCGCTAACATTAGGCCCACATCATACAGTAAAACCGTACTTTTTGCCGAAATAGGCTTTTGCATAGATCCTGAAACATCACAGGAAATCACAACCGAAGTCTCAAAACCGAAGCCTTTTATATTTCTGGCACTGCATAATGTGGCATCTTCTAGTGCAGTCAATACAGTTGACGTTAAACCCGATTTCAGCACTTTCAACTCTCTATAAGCTGAAAGAAATCTGAACGGAAGTTGCCTAGAGTTGAGTACTGCTTGCTCATTCGATAGATAATTGCAGACCATCAACACATGTTGTGCTGATGCGTTAGCCTCCAGTATATTACGGAGATTTCTGAGCAAAGCCATATACCCCATTTTTTTACTTTCGATCAACTCTTCCCATTTTCTGGCGAAAGCATCAGATCTGGCCAGGGTGTTATCAAAATTTTCCTGACCCAATTTAGAAAGTTCCGTTTCCCAAGTATAGGGGGTCGAAAGATTATCCGCTGCGATTCGGTTAAAAATAGCCTGCTGTTGATCGTTCTTAGGACTAGGGTGTACAAGAAAAAGCGCATCTTTTAACTTAATTTCAGCTTCCCTGTTATATTTTGCAAACTGGTATTCATCAAATCTGTTAAAAGAGGCTACAAGACCTTTTTGGATTTGCTTGGAAAGTCTACTTAACTTTTTCGCTCCATTTCTGTTATTTGCAATCTGGTAATAGGCCAGAAGTTCAGTTATCTCGTCAGCACGCAATACTACCCGGCTCACTGTTTTACTAACGATCGACTCGCCAGAGGCTTTCTTCGCTAATTCGACAGCTAGTACTATCGGGATGGACCTTAAGTTCATCACTGTACGTGCATAGACGGCGAGTTTGGCAACAAATATCGATTCGCATGTCATGACCAACTCCTTGATTCGATTTAATCTACTGTTGCCGCTTTCATAAAATGAATCATGCAATCCAGTTGTGACTACCGTAGTATACAATTCCAGTTCTGGTGTCATGAGGTAAGCCTTTGCTTTTTCATGATTCGTAACCAGCTGTTTTTTAGTGTTAAGGAAGTTGAATTTCATAATCATTACATTATCGTTAAACATTTGTGCCAGACTATTCTGAACTGACATTACAAAATTGCAAGCTGAGCTACGCGTTATATGTGCGCAATTAGAGGTTAATGTGTGATTAATGTTTATTTTGCTGATTATTAGATTTTTATTTTTTTTATTTCGAAAATAAAATGGCTTTGGATAAATGAGTACGCAGACTTATTGCGTAGTTATCTTGTGGGGTAGCGCTAATTGATATAACAACTTTAGATAATTACTTGTTTTGTAGGGTAAATATGCCATTAGAAAAAAATATGGTGGATATATAATACTTTGTAAGCTAGGGGGTAGTTCTTTGAATATGTAAAAGGATAAATATTCAGAATACTGACCTGAGCTTAGCTCGTATTTTTTGATAATTCCCACCCTTTTGGGTAGAATGCTAATAAATTGGTTAATGTTCAGGAATAGATATCGAGCAATAAGAACGAGTTAGTGCCCCAATATGGGATGGCGTTACGATAAGCTAGACATTGCATTTATTCAACAGAGTCAAGAGCATGTTCATTAGCGGATAAAGTTACCCGTTGTATTTTTTGCTTTGTTTTTTCTTCGTTTGCCCCACCAGATTAAGAAACCAGTGATGGGCAACGTTGTACTGATGAGTCCGGCTATAAAGGTAGAAAGCTTCCCAATCTGACCAAACCATTGCCCCATATGGAGTTGCCATACCCAATTCTCCACCTTATTGTGTATATGCTCTTCTTTTTTTATAAGATAGGGGGATCCGGAATATTTGTCAAAGTAATAAGTATAATTGTTTTCGTTGCTTTTCAAGCCAGCACGATCTGCAAGATTGAAGGCAAATACGCCTGATTTTTTGTAATCATATACCCAATATTTGATCACTTTTTTCTGTGGTTGTACTTTAAATAGTTGATCCATCAGCGGGAAAGCATCTATAAAATGTTTGGTCTTATCCGCTTTTGGGAGATCACGATGCCAATCGACAGCGGTAGCTCCAAGAGATTTCATTGTCAGGTTCATCATGGGTTGAAAGAAAATAATTAATCCGGTCATCCCAAGTATAAAACATAAAATTAAGGAGTAGAAACCAAAAACATTGTGGATGTCATAGTTAAATCGCTTGAATTTGGCTTTCCATCGTACGGTAAAGCTGGCTTTTCGGGTGGTTTTGGTCCAACGTTTGGGCCACCAAAGAATTAACCCCGTTAATGTGCTAATGACGAAAATAATGGTCGATAAAATGACAATCCAACCCCCAATAGATCCTAACTTCATATGGGCGTGCAGATGTGCCATAATAAAGAAAAAATGAATTGTCTTGTCGTATTTCAGGATCTCACCGGTATATGGGTTCATGTAGATCATCGATAGCCGGATATTCTTGGGGTCGAAACCGTTGATTATAACACTACGGTCGGGGGCATTGTAATAAAGGACATAGGATGGCAAGATCCCTGGTATTTTTTTCTTCTGTATCTCCAGCAGTTGTTCTAATGTCAGCTTTTTTTCCGCGTTTGGTGTGATATACTTTGCTGATCCTGCAGAAGCTTCGATGATCTCGTCCGAATATACGATAATGGTGCCCGTGAGGCATACAAAAACCACAATCAAGCCCGATACCACACTTGGCCAGAGGTGTAACCAATTGGCCAAGCGTAATAACGTGCTTTTCTTCTTTTCTTTTTTCTTATAAGCGTTCATAGAAACTTAAAATCGATAAGATACGGTTCCCAATATGGTTTTTGTAGGTTGCGCATACAACCAGAAATTGGTGGTCATATAATGTACATTTGTTAGGTTGTTGCCTTTTAAGCTTATCCTGAACTGATCCCTTTCGTAAAAGAGATTTGCATCCAACAAAAAGTAGCCTGGCATTTTAAAGGTATTGAAATCGTCTCCATAAAAACCATCGGAATAGTTACCGCCGACCCCAAATCCAAATCCTTTCATATGTCCGGATTGAATGCTATAGCTCGTCCAGAAGTTGCCTACGTTGAATGGGGTGCCCTGAGGTCTATTGCCTATGGTCTTTTCATCACCTTCGGTAAATTTGGAGTCGTTATAGCCGTATCCCAAAATGAGGTGAAAGCCTGCAAATGGATTGGCCGTAATGTCAAACTCGAACCCGCGACTTAGTCGTTTGCCATTCTGAACGGTCGATGTTTTGCCATTTTCAGCTACAACAGAGAAAGGTACATTCTTAACGTCGATATTATAGTAAGAGGCATTACCATGTAGTTTTTTATTAAAGAGTTCGTATTTAAAACCGAATTCATATTGATTGGCTTCCTGTGGTTTGATCGTTGCAGCATTGAATTGCACACTCTCGATCATTAAATAGCCATTGTTGAAACCGTTGGTATAATTCCCAAATAGGGAAAGCTGATCCGAAAGAACCTCATAAACGGCACCAAATTTTGGCGAGAAATAAGTTTCTTCGAAATCAGATACTAAATTTTTATAGCGGTCCATACGTAGTCCTGCATTCAGGTGAAGACGATTGTTCAGGCTGAAGACATTTGAGAGGTATACCCCATAAGTCTGAAATTTTGTGTTGATTTCGCTTTCTGCCGCAGAACCAAACATTGTCTCAACCTTGGACATATTAATTGTAGGTGTGGTTCCAAAGCGGTCTACCTTGTCATAAAAATTCAGCATCTTACGTGTCGTTAGATATTTATCGTTGTTGTAGTCTACACCGATCAATATCTTATTTTTCCAATTTTCGCCGGTGTAAGTACCTACAAAATTTTGTTGTAAACTGGTTGAGACGAAATGGCTGGGGATACGCATAATTCTTCGCCCAATGGTATCTTGTGTCAAGGGAACTACAAAGAGATAATCGGATTTGTTCGTTGTATTTGCACTGGATACAACAGTCTGTGAATTCCAATGATCGGACATTTTATAGTCCGCAGTGGCCAGCATATTCAGTACATTGGATTTCATGGTCAGGTCATTGGAAGAAAATGATTTCTTGACATCCCAGTTGAAATCCTTTAGGCTATTGAATCCTTTAGGGAGATAGCCAACAGCAATCATGTTACGCTCGTTCTGACTCAATTCAGCTTCGATATTTAAGGTCAACCTATCGTTGACTAGAAAGCGGAGGGCAGGGGCAATGAAAGTTGTATTGTCAAGCCCAAAATCCTGGAAGGTCTTCCCGCGTTGGAATGCGCCGTTCACACGAAATAAAACGGTTTTACTATCATTGACGGGGCTGTTGAAATCAAGGGTCAATCGGCTTAGATCATAGGCACCGTAGCTCAAGCTTACATCACCAAATTTATATGGTTTGGGTTTCTTGGTCACTAAATTGATCATCCCGCCATAGGAGATTTCTGTGCTGCTGCCAAATAATGTGCCGGCAGGCCCTTTAATGACCTCGATAGCTTCTATGTTAGCGAGGTCAGCCATTGTCGTCGTACTGGTCCGATAGCCATTTCGTAATGAGCCTGCCCCCGTGGAAAAACCACGCATCCGCGCGATTACGGTGAACCCGCCTGCACCTAAGCCATTCGTTACATTGGCAATACCAGGTGCTGCTAGCAACGCTCCTTTCATATCAGTCACTGAACGTTCCTTGAGCAATTCGCTAGGGATAATATTATAAGTCTGTGAGGTTTCTAAGTTTTCCTGTTCGACCTTACCTACTGTGTTGGTTTGCTTTTCGGCAAATTTCATTGAAGCACTTACGGTAATCTCATCCAAAAGGTGATGTTTATTTCCGATATAGACAGTATATTGTTTTAAACCATTGAAAGATAGCTTCTCTTCATAACTCTCGTTGTTGTAACGAATCAACAAAGTGTAAGGTTTGAATTCTGTAAATTCTAATTCCACCCGACCGTTCTTGTCTGTTACTAGTTCTTGATTGTTTTCCATTACCTTTACTGAAGCAGTAGGGACGGGGTTATACGAAAAGTCGAGAATACGTACGAGAACCTTGCTGGATTGCGCATGGGACAACTGTGCGAAGACAACAAATAGAAATATAATATAGTAGGACTTATTCATTTGTATTTAGATTAATTATTAACAACGGCAAAATTATCCCTAATTTCACACAGTTTTCTACGAAATATGGATTTGAAAACCTACGATTTTGATACCTTAAGAGAAATTGCACATGAAACCACTAAAGGAACGATATAATCTCAAGTATTTGCGGAATAAGCAAAAAATGGTGTATCAGGAAAATGATTTTAGCGAATGCTTTTTCAAGGTAAATTTTTATAATATTCCTATTCAGGAACGTTTTATTATTAATGACGACTTTATCATCATTAATTCTTCGGCTGAAGTTGGTCATCCTGTTACTGTGCCTGTCTTGTTGGAAGACGGTGTATTTAAAGTACAGTTTGAATTGGAAGGATATTCAAAGTATACTGATGGAGATACCACAATTGAAATTCATGAGGATTGTTTCAATCTGTTTTATCTGCCTCGCGTCAATGGCAAGTTACATTATAAAAAGAACCGTAAATGTGTCGATATCATGTTTGACAAGGCTTGGTTTGAACGAGAGGTATACCGGAAGTTTCCGGGGTATGCCGGATTCGTTGACTCGCTCAAAATCAATAAACCCACGCTCTTGTTCCGTGAATCCCTACCAATCCGGGCGGATATTAAACAGTTGTTGTATAGTCTTTTGAGTTGCAATCTGCATAGTGATTTAAAATCAAGTTTTTATAGGATCAAGATTGACGAGTTATTATTATTAATACTGTCCTGTCTGGAAGAGTATCAACTGGTTGCGCCTAAAGTTACGAGCCTTTCAAATGATGAGAAGATCATACAGGTCAAAAATTGGATTGCGCAGCAAGAAATCGGAAATATTCGGTTGAAAGAAATTGAAGAATTATTTAATGTGTCAATAAAAGTGCTCAATGCAGGTTTCCAAAAATATGAGGGTTGTTCGATAGCACAATATCTGCGCAAACTGCAAATGGAAAAAGCCTTCATTTTACTAAAAGAGAGGGGATACAGCGTCAATGAGGTTTCCGAGCTATTACGGTATAGCTATCCGCAGCATTTTACAACGGCTTTTACCAAATATTTTGGCTATTCGCCCAAAGAGCTGAAGAATAGTTGAATGGTCTTTTGCTTTATATATTTTTTAATTGGAGCATATCTTGTATCGACATAGAATTTTTATTAATTTTAGAGATAACCATGTAAAACTATTTTTTTGATGAGAAGAATATTATTCGTATTTCTGTTGCTGAATTCAGTGTGTTTCGGCCAACAGAACGTTAATTATAAGATAACCGAGGAATCCATGTCTGAAGGGAAGCTTATACAGTCCAAATCGACCTTTTTTACATTGTCTGCTAACAAATCCGCTTCAAAAAAAGACTTTCCGTCAGAAATAACGATTAAAGCTGTAGAATATAAGGATTCCCGTAATCCATTTTTCTTTTCCAGTTTTCATCCTGACAGTAACCAAAATGTTTTGTCTTCCAGCATACTGGTTGATATTTTGATGAACTTACAACAGCCTATTCGATTCAATTTTCAGCATCAAGAGACCATTGTTGATACTTCTTCACTTAGAAAAGAGATCCTGTTAAAGGCCAGGGACTGGCAGTTATCAGACGATATCACAGAGATGGTAAGGAATAATGTTATGGTAGGAGCAGGGTTCCTTTGTAGCAAACTAAATTACCAGTATCTAGACAAAGGTCTGATAAAGAGACTCCAATCCGAACCTATACTCGTCAAAAGCGAACGTTATCAATTAACTAGAAGTGATAAGAAAAATTTGTACCTAGATTTTAGGGATACATCAGGTATTTCGGATGGAGAACTTGTCGTTGATAAGAAAACACTTCAGCCTATCATGTTTTCACGAAGAAGTGAGCATATCCAAGATAATCATTCATTTATCACGACCACTATCATGCAGATGTTGGATACGAATGTATCCAGTACTTACGATCAAACCTATGCGGAGATGTTGTTGTCGGGTAGTTTTGTTAGTAAGGCACTTTATACAAACGAAGCAATTGATAGTGTGAAGGTCATGAAATACATCACTAAAAATGAGGCTATTTTTACGAATAATAGGACATTCGTAAAGAAAAAGTTAGATCTGCTTCAGCAGATTCAAAACTATAAATTATATGATCTGAGTTTGAACGATGTGCCGGTCAACTTGCTTTCGGGTACACATCATCTTTCAAACTTTCTCTACAATGGAGCCATTTCAAGGGATAAATTTATAATCGTAATACCGCTATTAGACAACGAAAAACGATATAATTGGATTCAGAATGTTTTATATCAACAGCTGGGGCGTCCAGCTGCCACAGGAGTGTTGTCTTCTGATGAACAAGCCGATTTATTAATAAATCATTTTTCCGAAATTGAGAAGCAATATACCTATCCGATGATTTTGGGGCAACGGATTATACAACAGGCAGATGATCTGTCACAAGCTAAAAAATTGCTTGAAGAGTTAATGAACCTTAACGATGCTTATTGGATCAATGGAAACGTAGGGAGATATGCGCTACTGGCCTATCAGCGTTTGGTTTCTGTAGATCCGGACTATACCCACCAATTGCTAAAGGATATTATTTCAAGATTAACAGTGCTTTATAATGCCGATAAGACCGAGCATCGAAATATAACCCGTGCACATCTTGCTACAGCTAACTATTTGGCCTACCAAATGACCAGCAAAAGCAATAAGGAAGACGCCTTGAACTATTTGGAGAAAGCGGCTCTGTACTCACCAAAAAATCAGACGGAGACTGCGTATAACTCGTCTTACGATATTATATTTTTGAAATCTAAGAAAAGCTATTCGGAAGATTATCTTACAGAATTGGCCGCGGGCGGTAAGAAAGATGTCGCTTTACAGAAATATATCGATGAGTTTTTGACCGTTCAGGGAACAAGCTATAAGGGGTTACGTGATTTTTACCAGCATTATTATCCAGAACAGAAATTCAGTGAGTTTTTCATTCAGAAGGTCATTCCACAATTACCCGATGCACCAGATTTTGCTTTGGGGAATCTGGAGAACAGTAAAATTGCAAAGGCTGACCTGAAAGGTAAATGGACATTGGTTGACTTTTGGGGAACTTGGTGCGGCCCCTGTGTCGCAGAGATGCCTAAACTCAATAGTTTTTATGAGCACTTGAAAACTGATAAATTGAAGTCGGACAAAATTGGTTTTATGAGTATTGCATGTAATGATGCTGCAGACAAAGTGAAAAACTTTCTTGCTAAAAACAATTACATTATACCGGTGCTGATGTCAGATGGTCAGGTGGAAAAAAACTTTAAAGTCAGGGGGTATCCAAGCAAGTATATTTTAACACCGGGCGGGAAGCTGATCGCTATGCCATTCGGTTTTGACTGGCAACCTCTGTTAGAAGAAGTCGCGACTTTCTGATGTCACTTTCGTAGTTTGAGGACGTTTATTCATCTTGGATTTTCTTTCTGAAATCATGATATAAGTCCCAGTTTTTGTCCGTTGAAATTTTATAGTTAAATTCTCTTATTTTTTTTGAATCCTTTATGCTGTTGAATACTTTTGTCGCACCTATTTTGTCGTTTGTTACAATATAAAAATTCCTTATACCACTGTGTGTATCTCGAAAAACATAGTAATATTTGATATTATTTTCTTTTAGGTACATTTCAATAGTATGCTCAAATTGGTCTAATTCATTAAGTTCCTCATTCGTTGGCAACATTGTCTTTGACGCGTTGCTTACAAAAACTGTCGTTACTTTTACAAAGTTGCAAAATTCTGCCTTATGAGGAAATCTATCAAAAGCCGTATTTCCAACCAGCAAATAAGGAAGATCGTCTTTTGAATTATCAATAGTTTTAAATTCTTCGGGTACTACGTAGGTATCCCGTTGTATTGGTTGACCTTTGTTTATATTTCCGATATCGAAACCGTCATAAGTGGTTTTATATTTATCAGCTATTTTATAGAGTTCTTTGTCTAGTTCGAATAAGCTTTTTGCATTGTGGATCTCTTGTCGTTCCAGATGCAGCCAATAGCTTTTATCATCAGCCTGAAAAATTTCTACAAATTCAAAATTCTGTTTTTTAAGTTCTTTGGCGATTTGATCGAAATGATCTTTTCTATCTGAGGTGAAAAAATACCCCCAAAGCAATATTGTATCTGTATATACTCCATTTGCTTTCATTTTTGAAAACATTCCTTCGATCTCTTCTAAAGGAATTTTGTAAGATTGGGATTTAGGGCTATTACAAGCGAACAGCCCTAGCATACATGTCCAAATAAATAAAATTCTCATCTCCCAGTCTGGATATTATTTCTATTGTCAGAAATTAGGTGGTTAAATGCTATCAAATTCTAGTTAAAGTTCAAATATACCAGTTCATCCAATTAATGAATAATCTAATCATACCACCAATCCATGATTTCATTGGCAAATGATTCTGGATCTATTTCATGGTTGAGAAAGCCATATCTTATAACAAGATCGCTCGCGATAATCTCACTGATTTTCGTACTATAGGCACGCTCTGATAAGTGTTTTAATAATTTATGCGCTAATGGATCAAATTCATCCGATGGTGCACCAGGAATTAAATTCCAGGATTTAATGATTTTCCTGATAATTCTTATTTGACTGTTATATTGGTTTTGCAGAAAATTTCTGTCCATATTTTGGTAAATCCGATAATAACATCATTTATTTTTTCATTAATTCTTGAATCAGTTGACTTTTTACCGTTTTTAAGATTCCTTTTGGGTCATCAATAATTATTTGTCCAAAAATATCTTTTTCAATCGAGGCTCTATTTCCTTTATTGTCGCTAGCGTTATAGTTTCCAAATATATCTTTTGATACCGTTGTACGATTACCTTTGTTGTCACTTATTTCTAAATTATCGAAAATATCTTTTGATACCGTTGTACGATTGCCTTTATTGTCACTTATTTCTAAATTATCGAAAATATCTTTTGATACCGTTGTACGATTACCTTTGTTGTCACTTATTTCTAAATTATCGAAAATATCTTTTGATACCGTTGTACGATTACCTTTATTGTCACTTATTTCTAAATTGTCAAAAATATCTTTTGATACCGTTGTACGATTACCTTTATTGTCACTTATTTCTAAATTGTCAAAAATATCTTTTGACACCGTTTTGCGATTACCTTTGTTGTCACTTATTTCTAAATTTCCGAATATATCTTTTGATATCGTTGTACGATTACCTTTGTTGTCACTTATTTCTAAATTTCCGAATATATCTTTTGATACGGTTTTGCGATTTCCTTTATTGTCACCAATTTCTAAATTTCCAAATATATCTTTTGATACGGTTGTGTGAATTCCTTTATTATCACTAATCGTTAAATCATTTTTGATGACGTTTAGATCTAAACCATTCGAAATGACGGATTTTATGATCTGCTCTCTGATATGATTAGAAAGCGTATCAGTCAACTGCTTTGAATAATTTTTGTCGGAAGAAATAGCAGCTTTTACTGTCAATATCGAAGAGAATAACAGGGCAAAACTAAATAGGATATATAAGCGTTTCATGTGGCTGTGATTTATGATTAAGATACACTTTTTTTTGGACAAAAATAAATTTTGCCGCATCACATTTTTATTTTATCCAAAACGGTATTTGTATTTATACCGTTATAAATATCTAGCAAAATCTTTTTCAATCATTGTACTGAATTCTCGTGATATCAATACGTTTAAGCTTTTCTTCGCCTAAATGTAGAATTGCTTGTTTACTGGCTTCGATAAAGTAAGGAACTCCAGGGTTGTACCAGTATTCAAAATGTTTTTTATCAGAGATATCAAGTGTGGATGTTTGGGCCATTTTTTTTATTTCATTTGCTGGGATGCCCAATTGAGGTAGTAAAGCCAGCAAATATTTTTTTGCATCTGTTGGATTTATAGTTGTTATTTGGGAAATTACGCAAAAACTATTATCTAAATCCAGATCATCCGTAAACATTGATATACGCGCAGGAATTGGGGTATTGCCAAATGGATTTTGCATTTCTCCTGTATAAAGCAATGTATCGCGAACTGGATAGATTATTCCGAATGGACTATGAAATAGGAGGATATCTTCGGCAACCATTTGTTCGATCAATTCCTTTGAACTGAACAGTTTTAGAAGGGCCTGATTCATTTTTTTTGATTGTTCTGGGGGCATCTTGCCTGATTTCTCGAAATGCTCGGATATCTTATCAAATATGTTTAGCATTTTGTTTTTAATTTCTTCAAAGTTCTCCAGACCCCTATATTGACCGACTTCATCCGTTTTATATGTTGCTTCCATAACCATATCTTTTGCTATATTTTTGATTAATTCTGAGGTAGAACTGTCTGCAAAGGAAAATTTTGACCAATCTATATCATAAGCCCATTTGATTCTATATCCAGTTTCAGAGGAATCCAAAACGGTAAAGTTTGCTTGAAAAGTAGCAGAATCATTTTTTATAAGTTTGTCGTCTTGCCACTGTTGTTTTAATTTTGTGACCTTAAAATTATAAGAGTCTCCATTCTGCCAGTAGGCGACAAAGGGAATACTATCGACCTTAGTTTGGCCTATTACTTTGTGAGCGATTAAGAACAGAAACAGTGCGAGATAACTTACTTTCATACGTTTTGTTAATTTAAATTTTAAATATGGCTTTTTTACAAATTTATAGTTATTTCTTTAAATATTGGTAGGACAGGTTAGTGGCTATTGTTCTAGCAGACTATAAGCCCAATCCTTTTAATCCGCTAACAATATCCAGATAAAATTGGGGTATATGCAAATTTCCGATATTTCTACGCATTATATCGGTTATAGCAGCATGCGAAATACCTTTTTGCGCACGTATGTGTTCAAACCGATCACCCCAAACGGCATTTTGAAGTGGTATCATTCCGTCATTCTCACCAGCTACCCGTGTTAGGTATTTAAAGGTTAGAGCATATAGCAAATCGTCCTGAGCGGTATTCATTGTTGATGCAAAGCTCTGATAATATACATTTTCCATATTGGGGTTGGACTGATTGAAAGCATGCATTTCTTTTATGCTTAGATTCCGTATCAATTCCGTCGGATTAGGCGATTGGCCACCAAGTAAGAATGAAATCCGTTGTACAAGTTTTTTTGTAATGGAGCCTCCAGATAGATGTTTTTCCATTAAATAGTCTGCTATTGGTGTGCCCAAATGTGGTGTTGATAGCGTACTTAGCGATGCGACTATTTCATGTCCACCTAGTGCTGAAATAAAGTGCCTAGCGTCTATTCCGCCCTTGGAATGGGCGATCAGGTTAAATTTTTTAGTCCCCGTTGTTTCTACAAGCCTCAACAGATTTGCTTTTAATAGCTGTGCGTTATTGGCAACATTAGCCCAGCCATCTGTTTTTCCGTAATAAAACAGAATGTTGTTGTCTCTAAAAGCCTTTGGAATTCTTCCCCAAAACAAACTGTTATCTCTGGCAGCTGTACCATGGATAAGAACGATGGGATATTTTAACCTAAGATCTGTCATTTGAGAATTGAGAAAAGTCTTACTAAAGCTATGATTTAAACGCTAATATTTATAATCCAATCAAAAAGTGTCAATTTTTTTTAAAAATAATGAAGATTTATTCCATGTATGATTATCTAAGGAAACGATTGACTTATTTGATGTGTCTGGCGGAGGGAGAACTGGGAGCTATGCGTCTGTTAGATGTCGTTTAATAGGTTTTTAAGGCGGATTATGAGGTTTAATAAAAAGTATTTGAAAATGCATTTTTACTAAAATAATTAGTATTTTAATTTGTGTTTAGCTATCTTTGTACTATTCACTTGCAGAAGTAATACCAATTAAATAAATAATTATGTTATCAGATCAAACTTTAATATCGGACATAAAGGCGATTATTTCCAAATCTAGAGATGATGCTATTCGTGTGGTAGATCATCAGCGTACATTGATGTATTGGCATATCGGCAAACGTATTTTCGAAGAGGAGCAACAAGGTAAGGATAGGGCTGATTATGGGAAATACATCATAAAATATCTTTCAGAGGAGCTGCAACCTGAGTTTGGTAGTGGTTTTTCCGCTAGACAGTTGAATTGGTACCGCCAGTTTTATCGCACCTTTCCAATTGTGTCTACACTGTGGACACAATTGAGTTGGAGTCAATACAAGCTACTTTTAAGTCTTAATAGCGAGGAACAGCGAGAATTTTATGTCGCCGAAACCATAAAGAATAACTGGACTGTCCGACAGCTTGAGCGGCAGATCAATACCAGTCTATATGAACGCCTATTACTTAGTAACGATAAAGAAAGTGTGTTGGCTGTTGCAAAAAGAGAAAAGATGCCTTCCGATGCGAAGGAGATCATCAAAGATCCAATGGTACTCGAGTTTTTAGGTTTAAAGCGAGAGAGTGCGTATTATGAAAAAGACCTTGAAGGCGCTATTATCACCCATCTGCAGGAGTTTTTGCTGGAATTAGGGAATGGCTTTTCCTTTGTTGCCCGCCAAAAACGTATACATATTGAAGGCGATGAGTTCTTTGTTGATTTAGTTTTTTACAATCGTCTATTGCAAAGCTTTGTGATTATTGAAATCAAGACACATAAATTAACGCATCAGGATATAGGTCAATTGCAAATGTATGTCAATTACTACGATCGTATTGAAAAGCTCCCACATGAGCATCCCACGATTGGTATTTTACTTTGCGCAAGTAAAAATGATGCGGTCGTGAAATTTACCCTTCCCGAAGAACAAAAACAGATCGTTGCCAGTCAATACGAACTTTATTTGCCTACCGAAAAGCAGTTGCTGGACGAGTTAAATAAAGAACTGGATAGTTATGTAAGCAAAGGTGGAGTTGAGTAGATCACTGAGATTTTATTCTACCTTACTGCATCTTCAAAAGTTGGCCTTTGACGTTTTCCTGCTATGACATCCCGCACAATGGATGCAATATTTTTATTTATTTTGTCATTGGGGTCCAATTTAATAGCATTTTCAACTGCCTTTAGTGCTTCCGTATCTTTAAGAGCGATGAGTACTATTATTTGCAACCCGAGAAAAAAGAAGTAACTGCGAAAAATATGCCGCTTTGCTAGATTTTAGGCTGAATATTGATTGAAAATTTTGACAGCATTTTCTGTGTTTTTCCTGTATGATTTAGATCCTTGCTGGTTTTTTCAATTTTATTTTTCAAACATAGAATATTTTGTACATTTGTATCGAATAAAATCGAAATAGAAATGGCAGAAACTGTACAACCAAGAGCTCCAAAGACAACTGATAATAATGCGAATCAAACTCATTACTACAAAACATTGGTAGTAGCTATCGCTTTAGGTTTAATAGGCACATTTATCCGTTTTGTACCGGATGTATGTACTGCAATGGGACAACAAACATTTTTGTTCTCTGCGATAGCAAATATCTCATTGATCATAGGTACGCTTATTGCATTTAAAACTGTTTTCGGGATTTTGGGATTTGGAAAAAATCGTGACTAATTAAAAGTCATTTAATGATATTGGAAAGCCTCAGTTTTTACTGGGGCTTTTTTGTGCCTATATGTGATGTTTTAATAGGAAGTTGATAAGAGTAAAGTAAGTTCACATACAAGTGAAATTTTACCCCAAACAGAAAAGGGCAGCATGGAAAAGAGTGCCATCAAAGAGAAAGCGGGTAAACTATTGCGGGGTAATTATTTATTTGATAGGCCAAAAAAGGGCATCAATTATTTAATTGATGCCTTTTCGCTATGAATGCTGTATAGACTATGCAAATAATGACCAGGTACCCCATGGAATACGAGCTAGCATTAAAATTAAACCGATGATGTAAAAAATCACAACAGTTTGATTTGCTTTTCTCGAGTTTTCCATCTTTTTAGCTTTTGAGTAACCGATGGTAATCAATACAATGGCAATGATCATCGTTAAAGGGTGCTCAATGATTTTTAAACGCAATGTTGGATCTTTCATCACGGCGCCAGAGATCATCGATGGATACTTCAAATAAAAGTATAAGATCAATCCCACTAATAATTGGATATGCGATACGATAAAACCTAATAAGGCAATTTTACGGTTGTAAGGTTTGTTGCCTAAATAGTTCATTAAGGTGATCACAATAGATATCACCAGGGCTAGCAATAAGACAATTGCTATTGTCGAGTGTAAGTGTAACATAAAAGCTCTCTTTAATTGTTTCCTAAGTTAGCAAAGATAAAAATATAATGAATGTATTTGTTAAAAATCATTGTTCTAGCAGAAATACCTCTGCAATTGGGTTGAAAAGGTACATGCGTTTGCTGGTTAACTCCATACATTTATAGCGTTTTCGTATTTTCTCAATTCGCTGAAAAGACCTTCCGTTCTTTAATTTAAAAAAATGTCCATCTTCTAATGCTTCTACTGTGAGTGCATTGCTTTTGGCCTTGTCATAGGCCTTCAATGTCCGAAAGAGATGAAGATCGGTACAGCTCGATGCCGCTGGATTTTCCATATAACTGTGTATCGCATTATTGACATCGGTTGGGAAGATACTGAGTTTTAAAAAAGGATCCATCAACTCCTTAAAGTGTTTCTTCCATTCAGTCCCATGTGGTTTTACGCGGTGTTGATGCTTATTCCAGGTCTGAAGATGTGCAAATTCGTGTATGGTCGTGATCAGAAAGGAATAAGGATTCAGGTCATGATTGACCGAGATACGATGTGGACTACCCTTAAACGGAGCACGATAATCCCCCAGTTTGGTGCTTCTGGACCGGGAAATTTTAAATAAGCATGCGGTGTGATTTATCCAATTGGATATAATAGGAGCTGCTTCTTCGGGCATGTATTTTTTGAGGGTTGCACTGTAATCTTGCATGCCGTAAAAATAGTGATTTATTCATGCTCACATAATAATCGGAGGACATTATTTTGTCACTGGCAAACATTTTATTGTCAAAAGATCGTGTTTATCCGCAGGGAATCTGCGGGGTAATTCGCTGTGGTTGGTTCATCCTGGTACGATCAATATGATGGATTTGAAGTGACATTTACAAATGAAAGCACTATAAATCGTTTATGAAAAAGGTGTTTTTAACTATAATATTTAGTTTTTATTTGGAATTTTGATATTATTTTTAGTATTTAGTGCCGTTAAATAAAATTCAAGAAGACAGTGTTCGAAACCGGTGCAATATTTTTTTGAAACAAAATGCATTGAAATCGGCTGAGTTTTAGGTAAATTACCTACTAAAGAAAGGATCATAAAAGATACGATTAATCCGGATGAGGAACGGTTTTCCTCTCAACTGTAAAATAGACCTTCAAGAATATGCTAGATACCTTACATATTAAGAATTATGCCCTGATCAATGTATTGGAAATCCAATTTGATAGTGGCTTGAATATGATTACTGGGGAGACTGGAGCGGGTAAATCCATTATTATGGGAGCACTTTCCCTGATTTTGGGTAACAGAGCAGAGGGAAAACATTTTTTTGATCCATCAAAAAAATGCGTGATCGAAGGAGAGTTTAACATTGGAGCTTATCAATTAAATAACTTCTTTGAGCAGAATGATTTAGATTATGCGGATCATACGATTATCAGAAGGGAAATAACGCCAGATGGTAAATCCCGTGCTTTTGTCAATGATTCGCCAGTTACATTGGCGATACTAAAGCAATTGGGCGAGCAATTGATCGATGTACATTCGCAGCACGCGACTTTGCAGGTCAATACGGAGGAATTTCAATTTCTGGTTGTTGATAGTGTTGCTGGTTCATTTGTATTGAAACAGAACTACAAAGAAAGCTATGCTGCCTATAAAAAGGCAAAGCGGGAATTGGAGGAACTGAAAGAGACGGTAAAGAAGGCAGCGATAGAATTGGATTATTTTCAATTTCAGTTTGATGAGCTGGATGGAGCGAAACTGATTGCTGATGAACAGGGGACACTCGAACAGCAGCAGCGTCAATTGGAAAATGCAGAGGATATCAAACGGGCCCTAAATGCTGCTTCGCATTTGTTGGAAAACGAAGATACGGCAATATTGACGCAATTGAAAGATACAATGACACAAGTTGAGGGTATATCTTCTTTTTTGCCCGAAGCGTCTGATCTCTCTGTGCGGTTGAAAAGTACCTTGATTGAGCTGAAAGATGTGGCTGCCGAGTTGGCCTCACTTGAAGAAGATACACAATTGGATGAAGGAACTTTATTGGAGATTAATGAACGATTGAGCTTACTTTATTCATTACAGAAAAAGCATCATGTTGATTCTGTTGAGGAACTCATTCAGCTTAGAGATGATCTGGAGACAAAGCTAATCGCTATCAATTCCTCCGATGAACAATTGGAGCGACTGGAAGCTGAGGTTGTGCAGAAGTTAGCGATTGCATTGCGGAATGCGAAGGAACTATCGGAAGCGCGCAAATTAGTGCTGGATAGGATTGCCAAGGACGTGCAAAATACCCTGTCGAATGTCGGTATGTCAAATGCGATGCTTCAGATTGTATTAGAGCCATTAAAAGAAGGCGAGATGCGTGAATCTGGAATAGATACCATTCAGTTTCTATTTTCGGCCAATAAGGGGCAGGCATTGCAATCTATCCATCGTGTAGCTTCAGGGGGAGAACTTTCTCGTGTGATGCTGGCGATAAAGTCGCTGGTTGCTAAAACTTCGGCTTTACCAACGATTGTTTTTGATGAGATCGATACTGGAATTTCGGGTGAGGTTGCATTACGTGTGGGTGAGGTCATGGAAAATCTAGCCGAAAATATGCAGGTGATTGCCATCTCGCATTTGCCACAAATTGCTTCAAAAGGGGCAGCGCACTTTAAAGTATACAAAGAAGATAACACCAATCGTACCATATCAAATATCGTTCGTTTGGATCAATCCGGAAGGGTAAAAGAGATCGCACAGATGCTGAGTGGAACAAACCCGACAGATGCTGCGGTAGAGCATGCTGAGTTGTTGTTGAAAGGGGAGTAATTGGGTTGGATGGCCTGCCGTACTAGAGAAGGGCAAAAAAAATAAAACCTCAGAATATTTATTCTGAGGTTTTATTTTTATTTACTCTACGAAATCAGTTTCTGATATGATAATTTTTACAATTATGTCTTGAGTAGGCGGATTAATTGTAAATTCATTAGTAGGATCTTCTCCTATTATTGAAACTTCTCCGACTTTATAGTCAATATGGAAGCTGACGGGATTGGTTTCTCTGCCATCATTGAATGCAAACGAAGCCGGTAATATTTTGTATGAAGCTTCTTTATTTAAGCTCATATGAACAGAAACATTTCCTTGATCAATATAATATTTAGTAAGTTCCGGTAGGTTTATCTTATGTATTATCCTTTTATTATTATCGGATGACCATTCATTGGGTTTAACCGTATAAATAAATGACCTGCCAGGATTAATAGCCTCTTGTGTAATATACTCCTTTGTACAAGAAGAGAATGAAACCAAGGCTGCGGTTCCAATTAAAGCTGCGAATAAAAGTCTTTTCATATCGTTTGTGTTATTTGTGACATTTTTTATTATAGGACGATAAAATAGTGCGAAAGTTTAACGTCAACCTTTTTTATAACAAAAAATGCACCACAATGGTGCATTTTCTTGAAATTATTTCGAGTACAGCAAGCGATTATTTCTCAGCTGTATCTTTTGAAGACTTCGGATCTGAGCTAGAGACCTCAATATCTTTGGTTTCCGGATTGATGCTGACAGTTAAAACTGAACCTGTTTGCACATTTCCCTTGAGGATTTCTTCTGCAATTGGATCTTCCAGATATTTTTGAATTGCCCGTTTTAATGGACGTGCACCAAAATTACTGTCATAGCCTTTATCAGCAATGAAATCTTTTGCCTCTTCCGTCAGATTAATGATATAACCTAAATCTGCAATTCGTTTAAACAATGATTTCAATTCGATATCAATGATTTTGAAGATATTTTCTTTTGTCAATGAATTGAAAACGATAACATCGTCAATACGGTTCAGAAACTCTGGAGCAAAAGCTCTTTTTAATGCAGTTTCAATTACTCCACGGGAGTGTGCATCTGTTTGTTGTGATTTTGCTGCTGTAGTGAAACCTACACCTTGACCAAATTCTTTCAACTGACGTGCTCCAATGTTGGAGGTCATGATGATAATTGTGTTACGGAAGTCTACCTTACGGCCCAAACTATCGGTCAGCTGACCTTCATCCAATACTTGCAGTAACAAGTTGAATACATCAGGGTGAGCTTTCTCAATCTCATCCAAAAGCACCACTGCATAAGGTTTACGGCGTACTTTTTCTGTTAACTGTCCACCTTCTTCATAACCTACATATCCCGGAGGCGCTCCGACCAAACGTGACACGGCAAATTTCTCCATGTACTCACTCATGTCAATTTGGATCAATGCGTCTTCAGTATCAAACATAAATCGAGCTAACTCTTTCGCTAATTCTGTTTTACCGACACCAGTAGGGCCTAGGAATATAAAGGAACCAATTGGTTTCTTAGGATCTTTCAGTCCGGCACGTGTCCGTTGGATGGCTTTAACCAATTTACCGACGGCATCGTCCTGACCAATGATTCTTCCTTTCATGAGTTCACCCATATTCAACAGTTTTTGGCTGTCGGATTGGCTGACACGTTGCACTGGGATACCAGTCATCATCGCCACAACTTCCGCTACATTTTCTTCGGAAACAGTGTATCGCTTAGATTTGGTTTCTTCTTCCCACGCAATCTTCTCTTTCTCCAACTCGTCGATAAGCTTTTTCTCTGTATCCCGTAGTTTAGCAGCTTCTTCGTATTTTTGACTACGAACAACCTTGTTTTTCTCCAATTTGACTTCCTCGATTTTATTCTCGATATCAATAATGGATTGTGGTACATGGATATTGTTCAAGTGTACACGTGAACCTGCTTCGTCCAATGCGTCAATCGCTTTATCTGGTAGGAAACGATCCGTAATATAACGTGTTGTCAATGACACACAGGCTTCAATCGCGTCTGGCGTATAAGTCACATTGTGGTGATCCTCATATTTCTCTTTGATACGATTCAAGATCTCTACAGTTTCATCATGTGTAGCCGGCTCGATAGTCACACGTTGGAAACGACGGTCTAAAGCACCATCTTTCTCAATATATTGACGGTATTCGTCCAGTGTAGTCGCACCGATACATTGTATTTCTCCTCTTGCCAAGGCTGGTTTAAACATATTAGAAGCGTCCAAAGAGCCCGAAGCACCACCAGCACCAACAATGGTATGGATTTCGTCAATAAACAAAATCACATCCGGTGATTTTTCCAGTTCATTCATGACCGCTTTCATGCGCTCTTCAAATTGACCCCGATATTTCGTGCCGGCAACAAGAGAGGCAAGATCTAAAGTAACCACACGCTTGTTGAACAATACACGTGATACTTTACGTTGCACGATGCGTAACGCCAATCCTTCTGCTATAGCCGATTTACCTACTCCAGGTTCACCGATCAATAACGGATTATTCTTTTTACGACGTGATAAGATCTGTGATACACGTTCGATTTCTTTTTCACGACCTACAATAGGATCCAATCTACCTTCTTCAGCAGCTTTGGTCAGATCTCGACCAAAGTTGTCCAATACAGGTGTTTTGGATTTAATATCCGAAACCTTTTTAGGTTGGATATATTGATCATCCTCAGCAAAGTCATCGTCACCGGTAGGAGAGCCTGGAGCTTCATCCTTAATGGTGGTTCTATTTTGCTCAACTTCAGATTTGAAGATGTCATAAGTCACATTATATTGCTGTAAAATCTGCGAAGCGATATTATCTTCATCCCGCAAGATAGCCAATAATAGGTGCTCGGTGCCAATAATATCTGACTTGAAAATTTTCGCTTCCAAATAAGTTATTTTCAGCACTTTTTCAGCTTGTTTAGTTAACGGCATGTTGCCAATAGGTGCACGTGATACAGATGCCCCCTTCACTGCGTCCTCCACAGATTGACGTAGGGCAGTTGTGTCAATGCCTATGTTTTTAAGGATTTTGATCGCCATTCCATCGCCCTCACGAATCAGGCCGAGCAACAAATGCTCTGTGCCTATATAATCGTGACGCAATCTCAAAGCTTCCTCTCTACTGTACGATATAACATCCTTTACGCGCGGTGAAAATTTTGCTTCCATTGAATACCTTTCTGTTTTATATTAAGGATATATAAATGTAGTAAATTCTACATTTCAAACCTTAAAATTATTTTAAATAATGTCATCAACAATTAAGCCATGACCATTATACGTCCAAAATGTCAGTATAAAAGATTACATTTGTATGTTAATATAACAAGAGTTTTCCAATTTTTTTAAATTTTATGTCAGACGAGAAGATTATTTTTTCGATGGCGGGAGTCAACAAAATCTATCCGCCTCAAAAACAAGTTCTAAAAAATATCTATTTATCTTTTTTCTATGGTGCCAAGATCGGTGTGATCGGTTTGAACGGATCCGGAAAATCTTCATTATTGAAAATTATTGCGGGTTTGGACAAATCGTATCAGGGTGAAGTCGTGTTTTCTCCAGGTTACTCTGTGGGATATTTGGCACAGGAGCCCCAATTGGATCTCGAAAAGACCGTACTTGAAATTGTGCAGGAAGGTGTTGCCGAAATTACGGCAACCTTAAAAGAATACGAAGAAATCAATGAAAAATTTGGTTTGCCTGAGGTCTACGAAAATCCAGATGAAATGGATAAATTGTTGGCAAGACAAGGTGAATTACAAGATAAAATTGACGCAACAAATGCTTGGGAAATCGATTCCAAATTGGATAGAGCAATGGATGCATTACGTTGTCCAGAACCTGATGCCAAAATTGCCAATTTGTCAGGTGGTGAGCGCAGACGTGTAGCATTATGTCGCTTATTATTACAAGAACCAGATGTATTATTGCTTGATGAGCCGACCAACCACTTGGATGCAGAGTCTATTGACTGGTTAGAACAACACTTGAAACAGTATAAAGGAACTGTCATTGCCGTAACCCACGACCGTTACTTCTTGGATAACGTCGCAGGATGGATCTTAGAACTGGATCGTGGTGAGGGAATTCCTTGGAAAGGGAACTATTCTTCGTGGTTAGATCAAAAAGCTAAACGTCTGGCACAAGAAGAAAAGCAAGAAACCAAACGTCAGAAAACTTTGGAGCGTGAGTTGGAATGGGTACGTATGGCTCCAAAAGCCCGTCATGCCAAATCTAAAGCTCGTCTTCATAACTATGAAAAATTAGCTTCTGAGGAAACCAAAGAACGCGAAGAAAAATTAGAGTTGTTTATTCCTCCAGGACCACGCTTGGGTAACTCTGTTATTGAAGCAACAGATATTTCCAAGGCTTATGGTGACCGTATCTTATTTGAAAATTTAAGTTTCATGTTGCCCCCGGCCGGTATCGTTGGTATTATCGGGCCAAATGGTGCAGGTAAAACAACTTTATTCCGCTTGATCACAGGTCAGGAGACACCAGATACGGGGTCGTTCAAAGTAGGCGAGACGGTCAAATTGGGTTATGTCGATCAGATGCACCATGATCTGGATCCTGAAAAATCTGTTTGGGAAAATATCACTGGTGGTAATGATAATATGATCTTAGGCAATCGCTCGGTAAATTCCAGGGCATACGTATCCAAATTCAACTTTAATGGTGCTGATCAACAAAAGAAAGTTGGCGTGCTTTCTGGTGGAGAACGTAATCGTGTCCATTTGGCGATCACATTGAAAGAAGGCTCAAATGTGCTTTTACTCGATGAGCCGACCAATGATATTGACGTTAATACATTGCGCGCGTTAGAGGAAGGTTTGGAGAATTTCGGTGGTTGTGCTGTGGTGATCTCCCACGATAGATGGTTCTTGGACCGTATCTGTACACATATTCTTGCTTTTGAAGGTGATTCTCAAGTGTACTTCTTTGAAGGTAACTATACTGAGTATGAGGAGAACCGCAAGAAACGTTTGGGGGATGTGACTCCACATCGTATTAAATACAAAAAATTGGTGAAATAACGATGATCATGGAAGGCGGAAGGCTTCTGGCGGCTATAATAGACCATGCAATTGATGGTATTATCACCATTGACAACAGGGGGAATGTGGAAAGCATTAACCCTGCTGCCTTAGAATTGTTCGGTTATAATGCCGAAGAAGTTATAGGACATAATGTTTCAATGTTAATGCCTGAACCTGATCGGGGTAATCATGATAATTATATCCATAATTATCAAACGACTGGCCATAAGAAAATTATTGGAATCGGTCGGGAGGTGATGGGATTAAAGAAGAATGGAAAAACATTTCCATTCCGGCTTGCGGTCAGTGAAGTCTGGCTTAAGGATAAAAATATTTTCACGGGATTTATCCATGATCTTTCACGCGAGAAGGCTGCTGAGGACATGCTAAAACAGCATGCAGCCGAATTGGAGCATAAAGTCAGTGAGCGAACCCGTGATCTAATATCGATGGTTTCGGAGCTGGAAAAAGCAAAGGCCGAGGTCTCTAAATCTTTGGAGAAAGAAATTGAACTTAACCAGCTTAAATCGCGTTTTGTTTCCATGGCTTCACATGAGTTTCGCACACCTTTAAGTTCCGTTCAATTGTCGGCTTCGTTGATCGAAAAATATGCGGATCGCCCCGATGATAAGGCGAGTATCATTAAACACACCAACAAGATCAAAGGTGCGGTGCAGCTCCTGACCAGTATTTTGAACGATTTTCTCTCATTGGAAAAATTGGAGGCGGGTATTGTAGTCATGAACAAGCAGTACATTAATTTGGTGGAACTGGCTGAGGAGATTACGGAGGAAATGCAATTGATCTGTAAGAAAAATCAGCATATTGTGTATCAACATACGGGCGAGATCGGACATTTTTCTTTGGACCAGAATCTATTGAAAAATGCTTTGGTGAATTTGATCTCCAATGCAATCAAATACTCGGGCGAAGATACATTAATTGAATTTACAACCTGTATTGATGACGATGGCTGTTCGATTTCGGTCAAAGATAACGGTATCGGTATTCCCGAAGAAGATCAGGTGCATTTGTTTGAACCTTTTTTTAGAGCGCATAACACGGGGAATATTCCGGGTACGGGATTAGGGTTGAATATCGTGAAAAGATATATTGAACTTATGCAGGGTAAAATGGAGTTTGTATCGGAGGTACACAAAGGAACATCATTTAAAGTTAGTTTTGAATAGGCGTAAGCTTAACCTTAGCAGTGGAGAAAATCTGTGCTAATGAACTTATGAAATAAATGCAAGGCATTAGAGGACCCATTGAAGATAAACAGGCGAGCTCTCATCAGCCATTGAAGGATAAATAAGATGAAAAATAAAAAGACAATTCTAATTATTGAGGATAATATTGACATTAGAGAGGGGACAACAGAGATTTTGGAGTTGACAGGACGGTATGATGTTATTACAGCGGAGAATGGTCGGATAGGAGTTGATTTGGCAACCCGGCATATTCCTGATTTGATTCTCTGTGATATCATGATGCCTGAATTGGATGGTTATGGTGTACTATTTATGTTGAGCAAAATAGAAAGCACTGCAAAAATTCCTTTTATTTTTCTGACGGCCAAAGCCGAACGTGCAGATATGCGCAAGGCAATGGAGATGGGGGCTGATGATTACCTGACCAAACCTTTTGACGACGTGGAACTGATGAATGCGATTGAGGTTCGTTTAAAAAAGCACGAGCAGTTATCCGCTGATACGCCCGAAGACGCTGATCTAAATCTGAGTGAAGAGGAGCAGGTTTTATTGCTACAGGAATTGCTCGCCAACTCGCGGGTGAAAACGCTAAAGAAGAAACAGTCAATCTTTGAGAAAGACGATTCACCTACTTATGTCTATTATGTCAAATCGGGGCAGATCCGAAGCTTTAAATCATACAAAGATGGACGCGAGTTGTCAACCGGAATTTATATCGAAGGAAATTATTTTGGTTACGCTTCGGTGTTGTTGAATGAGAACTATGAAGATTATGCAGAGGCTGTTGAACCGAGCGAGGTTATTTTAATCCCGAAAGACGCCTTTTTGGAACTTTTGTGGAAAAAGCCAGCTATAGCAAGTAAGTTTATCAAATTGCTTTCTGTTGACCTTCGTGAAAAAGAAGAACAACTGTTGGGTTTTGCCTATCATTCTGTCCGTAAACGTGTGGCCAATGCGCTGATCAGTGTAGCCGAAAAAAGTGGAATTAATATCAATGAGGTCAATGCCTGTACAATTGATATCACCAGAGATGGAATTGCTTCGATAGCCGGTACGGCAAATGAAACTGTTTCACGTATGCTTTCTGATTTTAAGGAGGAAAAACTGATCTCGAAGGAAAAAGGAAAGATTTTCATCAATTCTATCAAAAACTTGAGGGATGTAAAACAGTAACAAGTAAATATTGCGTGAGCTTTGGGGCTTACGGTTTATAAATATCAATACAAAAAAGGGTGTGTCTGAATTCTTCGGATACACCCTTTTTGTGTAATTGTGATATATATCATTATCAGGCATGGTCTTGTATCATGTTTTTGGGCTGAGCTATGAGCTAATTTTGTTTTTAGGATAAACTTATACGTGGTTGATTGTAGAATTCAAAATGAAAGTAGTTGTATATAATGTGAGGTCATTTGAAAAGGAGTTTTGGGCATTAGCTAATGCAAAACAGCATGATCTCACCTTGATTTCAAACGGATTAAATGCCGAAACTCAAAATTATGCGCGCGGAAAGGATGCGATTGTCATCTCAGGAGGAGATATTTTGGATGATAAAATGCTACTTAATTTGAAGGAATTAGGGATCAATAAGATCATGACTAGGAGTAAAGAAACATCCCATATCGATTTGGTGAAGGCAGGCGCTTTAAGTATTCAGATTGCGAATGCACCTTTTGAGGATCAAAGCCCAAAAGGACTGGCAGAACAGACTGTTCGGAATCTCAATCTCTGGGGGATGGAAAAATGTGTTGGTAAAGCATGTTGTTGTTTAAATGACTGTGCAAAAAATAATTTTCAATGAGTACACAAGACAGGACTATGGCGGAGCTGGTGCAGAAATATAATATTGCAGCACCACGGTACACCAGTTATCCAACTGTCCCATTTTGGGATGAGAAAACATTTTCTATTGATGCTTGGATGGATCAGGTATACCGTACTTTCAAACAGTCAAAGGATAGGGGATTAAGTCTGTATATACATCTTCCATTTTGCGAAAGCCTATGCACCTACTGTGGCTGTAATACGCGTATCACAAAAAATCATCAGGTTGAACTGCCTTACATTGCTGCTCTTCTAAAGGAGTGGGAGATGTATCTGGCTGTTTTCAAAGGTGAGAGGCCGCTCGTGTCAGAAATACATTTGGGTGGCGGTACACCGACATTTTTTCAACCCGAGAACCTGAAATTGTTGATAGAGGGGATCCTTGAACATGTCGATGTTACAGCAGATCGCTCTTTTTCATTTGAAGCGCACCCTGCTAATACCACAACCGAACACTTACAGATTCTTTTCGACCTAGGCTTCCGTCGTCTCAGCTTAGGGATACAGGATTTTGATCCTTTGGTGCAGTTTATGATCAATAGACAGCAGACCTTTGAAGAAGTGGAAGCGGTGATGCTGAATGCCAGAGAGATCGGTTTTGAATCTATTAATTTTGATTTAATCTACGGATTGCCGAAGCAGACCCAAGCATCTGTACAGGATACCATTGAAAAATCCATGCTGCTCAAGCCAGATCGGATATCTTTTTATAGCTATGCCCATGTGCCCTGGTTGAAACCCGGGCAGCGGCATTATACGGAGGCGGATCTGCCAAAGGGTACTGCCAAACTAGCACTTTACAATCTTGGAAAAAAGCTGATCCTGGCACAAGGCTACGCGGATATCGGGATGGACCATTTTGCAAAAAAAGAGGATGAACTTTATTTGGCCTTCCAAGAGGAACGCTTGCACCGAAATTTTATGGGGTATGCGGATCGGTTTAACCCCTTATTAATTGGGATTGGTGTGTCCTCAATCAGCGATGCTTGGGGTGGTTTTGCACAAAATGTAAAAACAGTTGAAGAATATCACAAGCTGATCGCATCAGGTGTATTGCCTGTCGTGAAAGGACATATACTTAATGCAGAGGATCTGGTCATAAGACGTTATATCCTTGATATGATGTGTAAAGGTAAAGTACAATTGGATCCCACATCGGATTTAACTGCTCAGATCAAAGAAGAATTGTCAACATTAGTCCAGGATGGCTTAGTCAGTATAGAAGGAGATCTGATTCGGTGCACTGCGATCGGACGTTCATTTCTACGGAATATCTGTATGGCCTTTGATCAACGTTTTTTGAAGCTGCGTACAAAAATGCAGTTATTTAGTGAAGCAATTTAATTGGGATATGGCGGTAACAAAGGAAAAAGTACAACAAATCGAGAAATGCTACCACTGTGGAGACAAAATCGATGAAACAGGTTACCATCTCGATGATCATGATTTTTGCTGCCTTGGATGCCAAACGGTCTATCAGGTTTTGCACAATGGGGGGATGCAACAATACTACCGTTATAATCAGTATCCTGGGAAATCCAATAAAGAAAAACAAGCAGATTTTTCGTATTTAGATGAGCCACAGATTGCGGCTAAATTAGTCGATTTTAAGGATGATAAGATAACTATCATTACCTTTTATATTCCTGCTATCCATTGTAGCTCATGTATTTGGCTGTTAGAAAATCTCTATAGGCTAAATCCAAATGTGCTACAGTCCCGTGTGGACTTTATGAAAAAACAAGCAAGCATTACTTTTAATCACACTTTACTTCCGCTCAAAGATTTAGTATATCTATTAGCTAATATCGGTTACGATCCCAAAATTACGCTGCAGGATGTTGTTAAAGAGGGGAATAAGAATAACCTGAATCCCTTGGTTGCCAAGATTGCAGTAGCTGGATTCTGTTTCGGAAATTCGATGTTATTTAGTTTTCCGGACTACTTTGGTATGGGAGCATTTGAAAAGGAGTATGCAAGTTTTTTCGGTTATATCAATTTAGCTTTTGGATTGCCAGTTTTGTTGTATTGTGCTTCAGACTACTTTAAGTCCGCTTATTTCAGTTTGAAACAAAAAAGGTTGAATCTGGACGTCCCTTTGGCCTTGGGTATTTTGGTTCTGTTTTTACGTTCGGCCTTCGAAGTAATAACGCAGACTGGAGCTGGTTTTACAGATACCTTATGTAGTTTGGTCTTCTTTATTCTGATCGGAAAATGGGTGCAACAGCGGACCTATTACCATATTTCTTTTGAAAGGGATTACCGGAGCTATTTTCCCGTTGCGGTAACTGTACTTACTGAAGAAGGGGACAAACCTGTGCAATTGGCCGATGTTCATATCGGTGACCGTATCCTTGTTCGTAACAATGAGATTATCCCGGCGGATGCCATATTATTAAAAGGTGACGCAGCGATTGACTTTAGTTTTGTGACCGGAGAATCGAGCCCTGTGAGTAGAACCTTAGGGGAAATTATTTACGCTGGGGGGCGTCAGACTGGTGAGGCAATCGAATTGGAAGTCATAAAGCCGATTTCACAGTCGTATCTGACCAAATTATGGAATAATGAAAACTATAAAGATTACGATAAGCACTTTCAGACTTTTGTGAACTTTATAAGTAAATATTTTACTGTTGTTTTATTGGCGATCGCTTTTTTTGCAGCGCTGTATTGGGCTGTGGACGGTAGCGCCAATAGGGCCTGGGGAGCTTTTACGGCAGTGCTGATTATCGCATGTCCTTGTGCATTGGCGTTGAGCTCTCCATTTACCCTGTCTGCGGCATTAAGTATTTTCGATAGAAACAAATTCTATGTCAAAAATACAGCGGCAATCGAACAGATGGCAACAATAGATACACTCGTTTTCGATAAAACCGGGACTATTTCGTCGCCTAAAGCAACCTCAATTTATTTTGAGGGAACACTTAGCACAAATGAAAGAAAATTGGTCAATGCGGTATGTCGAAATTCTAGCCATCCATTGAGCCGAGAGATTGTGAAATGGCTGGATGTGTGCTCAGATATCCCAGTACGAAATTTTAAAGAGTTTCCGGGAAAGGGGATGGAGGCAGTAATTGAAGGCCTAGTCGTCAGAATTGGTAGCGCTAATTTTTTGAACATAGGAAATATCAAGACTGACGGATCTGTCGTATTCATACGTATCGGTGATGAGCTGAAAGGATATTTCACCATGGAACAGGCATGGAGAGCTGGTCTGTCGGCATTGATCGAAGATTTCAGACCTCATTACGACCTGCATCTGATATCGGGAGATAATGACCGACGCCTGGATGCGTTAAAATTGATTTTTCCTTCGGAAGCATGCTTGATGTTTAACCAATCACCAATGGAAAAATTGGGGCGCATTCAGCAATTTCAACAAGAAGGAAAACATGTCTGTATGATCGGGGATGGATTGAATGATGCCGGAGCATTGCGTAAAGCAGATTTAGGGATTGCTGTCAGTGATGATATCAATAACTTTTCACCTGGATGTGATGCTATTTTAGACGGCGAATCATTTTCAAAATTATCGGATTTATTTGCTTTCAGCAAAGATGCTGTAAAGGTAATCCATATGAGCTTTGGGATATCATTGCTCTATAATATAATCGGGTTAAGTTTTGCTATTCAGGGAATTATGTCGCCCTTGTTTGCGGCAATCTTGATGCCGATAAGTACAGTTACAATTATCTCATTTACCAGCTTAATGACAAGATGGTATGCAAAACGTCATAAACTATAGTTGTTATGGAAATCATGTATATTCTGATCGGTTGTAGTGTCTTATTAGCGTTGGTGTTTTTATGTGCTTTCTTTTGGGCGAATAAGTCAGGGCAGCATGATGATACCTATACCCCCTCAGTAAGAATTCTGTTTGATGATGAAACAACGGAAGAAGTGGAAAAATAAATTGAAATAACTAAAACGTTATCGTAATTAAATTAATTACTTTTTTTTGTAATTAAGGTTATTATCAATAAAATTGGGGATAAATACCAATTTGAAATAGAAATACATGAGTAATAATCCATTTTCATTAAAAGATAAGGTTGTCGTGATCACAGGTGGTACGGGGATTCTTGGTGAGGCATTTGTGGAAGCGTTGGCTGAGGCAGAGGCAAAAGTTGCTATTCTTGGGCGTAACGAGCAGATCGGAAAGGAACGTGTACAGCAAGTTGAATCTCTCGGAGGGGAGGCCATATTTGTAGAGGTTGATATCATGGACGAACAGGATGTCAGTAGAGCAAAGGATGAAATTCTTGATAAATGGGGGCGAATAGACGCTCTTGTGAATGCTGTTGGCGGAAATATTCCGGGCGCGACAATAGGAGCTGACCAAGATCTATTTGCTAGTAACATTCAAGATACGATTAAAGCGATCGAACTAAACCTCTATGGAACCATTATCCCAACACATATTATTGGTCGCGTAATTGCAGAAAGCGGAAAAGGAGCCATCGTAAATATCTCCTCCTTGACAGCAAGCAGACCTTTCACACGGGTATTGGGATATACAGTTGCCAAACACGGTATTGATGGTTATACAAAATGGATGGCAACGGAACTTGCACAGCGTTATGGTGATCAAGTTCGCGTCAATGCAATTGCTCCAGGTGTCTTCCTGACCAAACAAAACAAAAATCTATTGATAAATCCAGATGGTAGTTATAGCGAACGTACCAAGCGGATACTTAGCGGAACACCTTATAACCGATTGGGAGATCCACGGGAATTGAAAGGAACTTTAATTTATCTATTGAGCGATGCCTCGGCTTTTGTAACTGGTGAGACAGTCTTTGTAGATGGTGGTTTTAATGCATGGTGTGGTGTTTAACGAAATTTTGAGATGAATAAATTAGAACAAACATGGCGTTGGTATGGTCCCAACGATCCAGTATCCTTGCAGGATGTTAAACAGGCAGGCGCGACGGGTATCGTTACAGCGCTGCATCATATTCCTCATGGTGAGGTTTGGCCTCTTGCCGATATTCAGGAACGAAAACGTATTATTGAAGATGCGGGTTTGGTTTGGTCAGTGGTAGAGAGTGTAACGGTTCATGAAGAAATTAAAACAAAAGGACCTCGAGTTGATGAATATATCGCCAAGTATAACCAGACATTAGCTAATCTTGCGGAATGCGGTATTAAAACAGTCTGTTACAATTTTATGCCTGTGCTGGATTGGACCAGAACGCAATTGGATCTGGTGATGGCAGATGGCTCAAAGGCCCTTTATTTTGACTGGATTGACCTTGCGCTTTTTGATATCTTTATTTTAAAACGAGCTGATGCTGAAAAGGACTATTCAGAAAATATTGTCAAAAGAGCAACAGCGCGCTTCGGGGAAATCTCCGAGCAACAAAAAGATAGCTTGGCCAATGTTGTTCTGATGGGGATTCCGGGAGAAAAAAATGTGGAATTGGATGCATTAAAAGCCAGTATTGATACCTATAAACATATTGGAAGGGATGGCTTGCGTAGAAATCTGGTCTACTTTCTAAACGGAATTGCTGCGGTATGTGAAGCAAACGGTATCTGTATGACGATCCATCCTGATGATCCACCATATCCGATTTTGGGTTTGCCACGTATTGCTAGCAATGGTGAAGATCTTGGCTATATCTTGCGTGAAGTTCCGCAACAATTCAATGGTATCTGTTTTTGTACAGGTTCTTTAGGAGCTAGCCAGACCAATGATTTGCCAGCAATATTAGAGCAGGTAAAGGCGCGGGTAAACTTTGTCCATTTGCGTAATGTCAAGAAAGATACTATTGGTAGTTTCTATGAAGCAGACCATTTGGATGGGGATGTGAATATGCATAAAATTATGCAAATTTTGGTTACCGAAAACCAGTTGCGATCTACTGCTATTCCTTTTAGACCTGATCACGGACATCAGATGCTGGACGATCTTAACAAGGTGACAAACCCTGGTTATTCTGCTATTGGCCGATTAAGAGGTTTAGCTGAATTGCGGGGACTGGAATATGGAATTGCTGGTGAGTAGTCTACGATAATAATCATACTGATTACTTTCGCTGATGACAAGGTTATAGTATAAAAAAACAGTCGGAGATAATAGCTTAAGCTATTATCTCCGACTGTTTTTTTGTTATTTTCTCTCGATGTAAAAGGCAAGGGGTTATAACGAAGATTTTCTTACGACAAGTTGTGTCGGAAGTTCTATGGTTTCAAATTCGTGAATCGGTCTTGTCTGATTGATGGTATCAATCAGTTTTTTTGTTGCTATTTCACCGATTTCAGTTGCAGGTTGTACGACAGTTGACAGTGCAGGGTTTAATGAAGCTGCAATTTGTGTATTGGAAAATCCAATGACGGCAACCTCCGTCGGAACTTCAATCCTAAGTTCTGCTAAAATGCCTAATGTTCTTGTCGTGATGACATCCGTTGCACCGAAAATTGCATCGATATTTTTATGGTCAATATACTCTTTGATTATAATTTCTCTTATACTCTTGTCTAAATCAATTGTGCTGTTAAAGCTACATTCGATGTAATGCTTTTCATTAAAAGGTATGGCTGCATCAGAGAGAGCTGCTTTAAAACCACTTAAACGTTCTTCGGCAACCCCTAGGTTTTTTCCTGTGATATGTAATATATTCCGTTTTCCTTGTTGAATAAGGTGTTGGGTTGCATTGTATGCTCCTTGAAAATTATTGACTCCGACTTTGAATGTGTCTAATTTGTGATTGATGCGGTCAAAGATAACAACAGGTATTTTAGCTTTAATGAGGTCTTTAAGCTCCTCAATATTTGACCCAGAAGATACAGGGGCTATCATTAGCCCATCTATGCCTCGCATTCTTAAAACATCTATACAATTCTTTTCTACACGTTCATCCTCTCTACTTTGCATAAAGATAACATCGTAGATGGTTTGCTGGGAAGCGATCTGAATTCCATCGAGAATCTGAGATACGAATGTATTACTGATATTGGAAACAATGACTCCAATGGTATTTGATTTCCCGATTTTTAAACTTCGTGCCAACTTATTGGGGTGGAAATTGTGCTTTTTAGCGTACTCCTGAACCGTTTTTTTAGTTGCTTCACTGATTTCGTAGCTGTCTGATAGTGCTTTGGAAACTGTCGAAACAGAAATATTGAGTTCTAAGGCTATATCTTTCAGGGTAGTTCTGCTCATCACTTTGGAGATTGTTATAAGAAGATAAATCTACATAAAAAAAAAGACAAACCACTTGTTTTTGATAATTATCAAGGGTTTGTGTTGTAACAATAATATAGTCTGGTTTATCGTATTTTTATGTTTAACAAATGCAGTTTTTTGAATGCTTTTACTTCAAAAAACTGCGTTTCCAGTCAGTGAGTCCGAGTGTTTGGCCTATTTTGGTTTTTTTTTAGCTGTGATTCGGGAGCTGTTCGGGACCGAATCGGGCTTTAAACGAGTGTGAGTGCAGATGCTGGTAGGGTTTGACCGGATTGCTACCGCTGTTCTAGCGTGTTAGACTCGGACTCAGCACGGACTCAACATGGAGACACTACGGACAGATAGCAAAGCTGTCCCGACGGAGGTAGGTCACAGTCCCGAGGTTTATCTCTTGTGTTGCCACTAGAGTCGGGAGGGTGAGAACTGCTGGATATGATATATGACCACGCTAGTCCCATAGTTGGGTTTTGATCGGAGGCAAGACCGGTTTAAGAGGAAGGGAAGAGGGGGGCGGCACCCACTGAGTTATTCCCTCTGGCTTAAAATGGCAGGGGTTCCATATGGAAGTGAGCACTGCGGATCCCTTTTCCCTTGAGACATCCGTTTCTATCCATTCTGTGGTCCAGGGTATCCACACTTGCGGCCCATCTCCGGCCTTTGCGCCGTGAGTTTGTGCTCAGGAGCTGTTTCCCTGCGGTCGATCCGCGCGTACTTGGCCTTTTTCGGTTGCGTTTCGGGTCTCGTTCGTCCACGCCTCGCCCTTTGTTCGGAAATTCTCTATATATTCTCTATCCGTTACCTATCGTTCACCTATCCAAACAATAGGGAATGGATAGGGAAAGGATAGGTAAACGATAGGTGGAGGCCGAAGGAAGGGCGAAGAAGGGGTGAGCAGATCCCGAGGAGCGCCCGTTTGAAAATACCCTTCAGCCCCCTCTGGCAGTGACTGTCGCGGTTCCTTGCTTCCCTGATCCCCGGTTTCTGCTGCCCATGCACTTTTATCCCTTCACTGTTTTTTTGCGTATAGCTGGCCTTGCTGCGACCTTTCCACTGCATTCCCCGGTTTTGCGCTGCTGCGGCGTAAGTCTAGCCCATAGGCAATCCGGCCTTTCCACTGCGTATCCGCTGCAGATCCTGATATAACCAGCCTTTTTTGTCCCCCGGAGCCCCCCGGGATCCTGTTTCACAAAAAGAATCCGCCAAGTTCACAGCGAGTTAGCGGCAAAATGAAATAAATAAGAACAAA
>NZ_BAAAZK010000001.1:0-2610 GCF_039536865.1 Sphingobacterium ginsenosidimutans | reverse complement strand
ATAAGGGTGAGAGCCCCGTACAGGTAAAGAATGTTGACATAGTGGTATCCTGAGTACCGCGGGACCGGAGAAATCCTGTGGGAATCCACCAGCACCATCTGGTAAGGCTAAATACTCCTGAGAGACCGATAGTGAACCAGTACCGTGAGGGAAAGGTGAAAAGAACCCCGAACAGGGGAGTGAAAAGAACCTGAAACCGTGTGCTTACAAGCGGTTGGAGCAGGCAGGTCCTGTGACAGCGTGCCTTTTGCATAATGAGCCTACGAGTTACTCTTGTCTGGCAAGGTTAAGTCCTTCAGGGACGCAGCCGAAGCGAAAGCGAGTCTTAATAGGGCGCATAGTCAGATGAGGTAGACGCGAAACCTTGTGATCTACCCTTGGGCAGGTTGAAGTTGCAGTAACATGTAATGGAGGACCGAACCGATAAACGTTGAAAAGTTTCCGGATGACCTGAGGGTAGGGGTGAAAGGCCAATCAAACTGGGAAATAGCTCGTACTCCCCGAAATGTTTTTAGGAACAGCGTCGGCATCGAGTTTAATAGAGGTAGAGCTACCGATTGGGTGCGGGGGAGTCAAATCCTACCAAATCCAGACGAACTCCGAATGCTATTAAATATGGCCGGCAGTGAGGCTTTGGGTGCTAAGGTCCAAGGCCGAGAGGGAAAGAACCCAGACCATCAGCTAAGGTCCCCAAATTCGTTCTAAGTTGAACTAACGAGGTCCGGTTGCCCAGACAGCTAGGATGTTGGCTTGGAAGCAGCCATTCATTTAAAGAGTGCGTAACAGCTCACTAGTCGAGCGGCCGGGCGTGGATAATAAACGGGCATCAAGAACGGTACCGAAGCTATGGATTTGCACTTATGTGCATCTGGTAGGGGAGCATTCCATATGGGGCGAAGATATCTGGTAATGGGTGTTGGACCGTATGGAAAAGCAAATGTAGGCATAAGTAACGATAAGGCGGGTGGGAAACCCGCCCACCGAAAGACCAAGGTTTCCTGATCAACGTTAATCGGATCAGGGTCAGTCGGGACCTAAGGCGCACCCGAAGGGGGCAAGCCGATGGACAACTGGTTAATATTCCAGTACTCTTCATAACTGCGATGTGGTGACGGAGTAGTGACACTGCCGCGAACTGACGGAATAGTTCGTTGAAAGGCGTAGGTATAGGGACGGTAGGCAAATCCGCCGACCCTGCTGAAACCCAATAGTACAGCAAAGCTTCGGTGGCGCTGATAGAGCAGGTAAACAGACTTCCAAGAAAACCCGCTAAGCTTCAGGTTATGAAGACCCGTACCGCAAACCGACACAGGTGGTCGAGGAGAGAATCCTAAGGTGCTCGAGTGAGTCATGGCTAAGGAACTCGGCAAAATGGCCCTGTAACTTCGGGAGAAGGGGCGCTGTCTCAGCGATGAGCAGCCGCAGTGAAAAGGCCCAGGCGACTGTTTAACAAAAACATATGGCTTTGCAAAATCGCAAGATGAGGTATAAGGCCTGACACCTGCCCGGTGCTGGAAGGTTAAGAGGGGATGTCATCGTAAGAGAAGCATTGAATCGAAGCCCCAGTAAACGGCGGCCGTAACTATAACGGTCCTAAGGTAGCGAAATTCCTTGTCGGGTAAGTTCCGACCTGCACGAATGGTGTAACGATCTGGGCGCTGTCTCAGCCATGAGCTCGGTGAAATTGTGGTATCGGTGAAGACGCCGATTACCCGCAACGGGACGGAAAGACCCCATGCACCTTCACTATAGCTTAACATTGAGATTGGGTACAGGATGTGTAGGATAGGCGGGAGATGTTGAAGCGTGTTCGCCAGGATACGTGGAATCAACCTTGAAATACCGCCCTTTCTGTATTCGGTTTCTAACTCCCTAATGGGGAGGACATTGTTTGGTGGGTAGTTTGACTGGGGTGGTCGCCTCCAAAAAGGTAACGGAGGCTTTCAAAGGTAAGCTCAGTACGCTTGGTAACCGTACGCGGAGTGCAATGGCATAAGCTTGCTTGACTGTGAGACCGACAAGTCGAACAGGGTCGAAAGACGGACATAGTGATCCGGTGGTTCTGTATGGAAGGGCCATCGCTCAAAGGATAAAAGGTACGCTGGGGATAACAGGCTGATCTCCCCCAAGAGCTCATATCGACGGGGAGGTTTGGCACCTCGATGTCGGCTCGTCACATCCTGGGGCTGGAGAAGGTCCCAAGGGTTGGGCTGTTCGCCCATTAAAGTGGCACGCGAGCTGGGTTCAGAACGTCGCGAGACAGTTCGGTCCCTATCTGTTGTGGGCGTTGGAAGTTTGAGTGGATCTGACCTTAGTACGAGAGGACCGGGTTGGACAGACCTCTGGTGAACCTGTTATGCCGCCAGGTGTACGGCAGGGTAGCTACGTCTGGAATAGATAAGCGCTGAAAGCATCTAAGTGCGAAACTAGCCACGAGATGAGACTTCCTTATAGGGTCGTAGAAGATGACTACGTTGATAGGCCATAGGTGTAAAGGTTGAGAGACCAAAGCCAAGTGGTACTAATAGCCCGAAGCTTTCTCATGCAGAGACACACTGTTGTCTTCCTCTTTAATTTTTGAAACAAAGGAAACGAAACTCTTTCAATATA